>NZ_JACYVF010000039.1:0-272 GCF_014842165.1 Rhizobium sp. CFBP 13644 | reverse complement strand
GCCTTACGGGTTCGTTTCGCGTCTGCGTCAGTCCGGCTCGTCAGCCACCGGGCGTACCGACAGCCCTTCGCCTATGGTCGAACGCGACCGGATGGCGGAACGGCGAAAGTCAGGCGGTACACAGGAACACGCTGCATCTGCCCCGCATCGTAAAGGATGCGGACGGATCGTGAGGGACGCATCGGCCAAAAGCCTATGCCCACCTCGTGGAAAACGGATCGCTTGTGCCCGCGCCTCGATCAATCGGCGCGGATGTCAGGCGAAGGCAGGTG
>NZ_JACYVF010000038.1:0-332 GCF_014842165.1 Rhizobium sp. CFBP 13644 | reverse complement strand
AACATACCCGAGTGTCGATGAATCAATGAATTTTTTGTTCAAGTGGCAAAGCACAATTGTACTCATAAGTAGCAAGTGGCGCATAAGTATCAAAATAAGCCACTTGTTGTTGTTCTCTGGGATCGTTGTGCTTTCGCTCTCCAAAAGCATAAGGCAGGCGACTGAGTAACAACAAGTAACAACACTTGATGTGCTGAGAGCAAGAGAGTAAGACAAAAAATTTAACTGAGTGCGCAGAACGACACGACAAAACATACCCGAGTGTCGATGAATCAATGAATTTTTTGTTCAAGTGGCAAAGCACAATTGTACTCATAAGTAGCAAGTGGCGC
>NZ_JACYVF010000037.1:0-337 GCF_014842165.1 Rhizobium sp. CFBP 13644 | reverse complement strand
GGATTTGAACCTGCGGCCTTCAGGTTATGAGCCTGACGAGCTACCGGGCTGCTCCACCCCGCGTTACCAGCGTAAATCCCGAAGGGATTTTCGCGACAGAGCAAACTCGAAGAGTTTGCGTTTCCGGTCCGGTTTTTGGCATTAGCCAAAATACCGTTGTTAGAACTCGAGGGGAACGACATCCGCCTATGAGTTGTGCGCTTAAACGCATAAAGGCCGCTTTCGCGACCCTTTGTATCGGCTGGGCCGAAGGAATGTGTTGAGAAGACTGTTTTATGATTTGTTGCGTTTTGCAGACCTGGCAGCGACCTACTCTCCCGCGTCTTAAGACGGAGTA
>NZ_JACYVF010000036.1:0-386 GCF_014842165.1 Rhizobium sp. CFBP 13644 | reverse complement strand
CGCTCAACGCGACCCGTAACAACCGTACCACGGCCAGAGATCGAGAACACGTCTTCGATTGGCATCAGGAACGGCAGGTCGATTGGACGCTCTGGCGTTGGGATGTAGGCGTCAACCTGAGCCATCAGCTCGCGGATTGCGTCTTCACCGATCTTCTTGTCAGAATCTTCAAGAGCAGCAAGAGCCGAACCCTTGACGATTGGAATATCATCGCCTGGGAAGTCGTAGGACGACAGAAGTTCGCGAACTTCCAGTTCTACCAGTTCCAGCAGTTCTGCGTCGTCAACCTGATCAACCTTGTTGAGGAACACAACGATGGCAGGAACGCCAACCTGACGAGCAAGCAGGATGTGCTCGCGGGTCTGTGGCATTGGGCCGTCAGCTGC
>NZ_JACYVF010000035.1:0-393 GCF_014842165.1 Rhizobium sp. CFBP 13644 | reverse complement strand
CAGAACTTGAGGCACTGTTTGCATCTCTTGCCGTGATCGTGAAGCTGGCATTGCCAGCCACTGTCGGCGTACCCGACAAGGTGCCAGCCGAGGTTAACGACAGACCTGCGGGCAAGGTGCCGCTGGTGACGCTGAAGCCATAGGGTGCCGTGCCGCCTGAGGCCGAGATGGTCTGATTATATACGGTGCCAACCACACCACCTGACAGCGACCCCGCCGATGGCGAGAAGCTGAAGGTGGGAGCCAACACAATGACGGAGACGGTGGCAGCCGCTGATGTGCCAAACGTATTTGTGGCGGTATAGGTGAAGCTGTCGGAACCAGAGTAACCAGCAGTCGGCGTGTAGGTGATGCTCGTGCCAGACGCCGTCGCCGTACCATGGCTGGCCTGGG
>NZ_JACYVF010000034.1:0-414 GCF_014842165.1 Rhizobium sp. CFBP 13644 | reverse complement strand
TTACTCGACGATCGAAGCAACGATGCCAGCGCCGACGGTACGGCCGCCTTCGCGGATAGCGAAGCGCAGCTTTTCTTCCATCGCGATTGGAACGATCAGTTCGACTTCAACAGTAACGTTGTCGCCTGGCATAACCATTTCCGTGCCTTCTGGAAGCGAAACGATACCGGTCACGTCAGTTGTACGGAAGTAGAACTGTGGACGGTAGTTCGTGAAGAACGGTGTATGACGACCGCCTTCTTCCTTCGTCAGGATGTAGGCTTCAGCCATGAACTTCTTGTGCGGCTTAACAGAGCCTGGCTTGCAAAGGATCTGACCACGCTCAACGCCATCGCGCTGTACGCCACGAACCAGTGCACCGATGTTGTCGCCAGCCTGGCCCTGATCGAGCAGCTTGCGGAACATTTCAACGCC
>NZ_JACYVF010000033.1:0-623 GCF_014842165.1 Rhizobium sp. CFBP 13644 | reverse complement strand
GTAACCGGTGTTCCGCTCCCACGTTGCCCTTCGGCGTTTGATCTGTGATCGAGTTTTCATGGATAAAGAGCGGGAGTTTCTCGATGGAGACCTCATTTGAGTTTCTCACAACTGATAAGGTTGGACGTGGGGTTCAGCGACATTGGCCGGATGAGATCAAGGCGAAGATTGTTTCGGAAAGTTTGAGGCCCGGCACGAAGGTCAATGAAGTTGCGCAGCGCTATGGATTGAGAGCCAACAGCCTTTCCACCTGGCGGACGATGGCGCGGCAGGGCAAGCTGCTCCTGCCGGAACCGGAAGATACGGTAGAGTTCGCAGCTTTGATCGTTGATCCGCCAGTTTCTGAACCGCCGCCGAACACGGTTAGTCGCCCCGAGATCGTCCTCGGTCCCGTCACGATCCGTCTTGAGGAAGGAGCGTCCGCCACACGGATTGCTGCCATCACTCGCGCATTGATGGCGACGACATGATCTTTCCGTCGAACCGCGTTCGGATCATGGTGGCCACCAAACCTGTAGATTTCCGCAAAGGGCATGACGGCTTGGCAGCGCTGGTGAAGAACGAGCTTCACAAGGACCCGTTCACCGGAACAGTCTTCGTGTTCAGGTCTCGCAAGGCAGACC
>NZ_JACYVF010000032.1:0-655 GCF_014842165.1 Rhizobium sp. CFBP 13644 | reverse complement strand
ACCCGCCGCTACCGCCCCGAATACAGCAACCCAAAACCGCTGGAGCGAACTCAAAACTGGATAAAACTTGGGGGCAAGGTCAGCGGGAAACGAGATGGCCTGCTGATACACTTTAGTCAGCCACGTAGACTTTGTGAGGTTGAATAGGCTTGGCTGAAAGTAATTTGCCACGAGTACATACGATATAATCGTCGTAAACATGATGGGTATTGAAAAGCGAATATATCTCCGGATTACAAGTGCGACTAGGCCAAGATCGCTCCGTTCCAGAAATTTTGCCAGTACATAGCCGCTCAGCACAAAAGAATATCATAACTGGGAGTGTGACGTGCGTGAGCAAAACAAATGGCGCACCAGCAAATATCATCTCCCAACCGAAATGAACCTCGACACCTGCACCTGAAGAAAAGGCTCAATCAAAGCAAAGTATAGTGTGAAAAATAACGACGTTGAGAGCTGCAAGACCACGTAATCCATCAAGATGGATTTCTCTACCCGAAATTAGGTCTTGAGACATGAAATCACTCTGTTTACCGATTATGTCATATCTATATGTTGATGAAAGTCACTGCAATGTAACCGGTGTTCCGCTCCCACGTTGCCCTTCGGCGTTTGATCTGTGATCGAGTTTTCATGGATAAAGAGCGGGAGTTTC
>NZ_JACYVF010000031.1:0-827 GCF_014842165.1 Rhizobium sp. CFBP 13644 | reverse complement strand
CTGTCGGAACCAGAGTAACCAGCAGTCGGCGTGTAGGTGATGCTCGTGCCAGACGCCGTCGCCGTACCATGGCTGGCCTGGGCATTGATGGCGACCGATGCCGCCGCCCCGCCGGTAATGTTGAGCGTGATGACATTGGCCGAGGAATTGGCAGGAACCGTCGCTGGCACGGCATTGGCAAGCGCGGCCTGCTCAGCAATGGCAAGCGTATATGTCACAGAACTTGAGGCACTGTTTGCATCTCTTGCCGTGATCGTGAAGCTGGCATTGCCAGCCACTGTCGGCGTACCCGACAAGGTGCCAGCCGAGGTTAACGACAGGCCTGCGGGCAAGGTGCCGCCGGTGACGCTGAAGCCATAGGGTGCCGTGCCGCCTGAGGCCGAGATGGTCTGATTATATACGGTGCCAACCACACCACCTGACAGCGACCCCGCCGATGGCGAGAAGCTGAAGGTGGGAGCCAACACAATGACGGAGACGGTGGCAGCCGCTGATGTGCCAAACGTATTTGTGGCGGTATAGGTGAAGCTGTCGGAACCAGAGTAACCAGCAGTCGGCGTGTAGGTGATGCTCGTGCCAGACGCCGTCGCCGTACCGTGGCTGGCCTGGGCATTGATGGCGACCGATGCCGCCGCCCCGCCGGTAATGTTGAGTTTGATGACATTGGCCGAGGAATTGGCAGGAACCGTCGCTGGCACGGCATTGGCAAGCGCGGCCTGCTCAGCAATGGCAAGCGTGTAGGCAACAGAACTTGAGGCACTGTTTGCATCTCTTGCCGTGATCGTGAAGCTGGCATTGCCAGCCACTGTCGGCGTACCCGACAAGGT
>NZ_JACYVF010000030.1:0-921 GCF_014842165.1 Rhizobium sp. CFBP 13644 | reverse complement strand
GTAAGCGCCGTTTTGATGGCACGTGGTTTTACGCTTGACGGAATGGAATGACGTTGTTGCCGCGCATGAACGCGAGGGCACCCTCTGCCTCGATGGTTTTCACCGCGACGTCGTGGGCCTCTGCGTCGGACTCAAATTGCTCGTCCCAGACGTAACTGGTGTTTTGGTGGTCAATTACCTCAAGCGTCCATGTCTTATCGGCTTCCAGTCGGAAGATGTCGATGGAGAAGGGATAGCCATCGACGACGATCCTCTTACTTTTGCCAGAGGTCACCAGATTGGGTTCGTCGTCTTCGATCATGTCGCACTTCCAGCTTCTGTATAACGACGACGAGTATGCCAGTGGAGCTGAACCCGTCAAGCGGCGGGCTTGACGATCTTTTTGAAGGCCCAAGGCAGCAACTCATCAATCTTGCTCTGTTTGTGGCCGTTGACGATGGCGGTGAGCGTGCTGCTCAGATAGGCCAACGGATCAACGGCATTGAGCTTGCAGCTCTCGATAAGCGAGGCGATGGTCGCCCAGTTCTCAGCTCCCGTATCATGGCCTGCAAAGAGTGCGTTCTTGCGATTAAGCGCTATCGGCCTGATGGTTCGCTCGACACTGTTGTTATCAATTTCGATGCGACCGTCGGTCAGGAAGAGTTTTAGGCCATCCCAGTATTTGGCGATGTAGGCCAGGGCTTCGCCGAGCGGCGACTTGGTCGCAATACGGGCACGGTGATGGACAAGCCAGGCCCACATATCGGCGACGAGCGGTGCAGACCGTTCCTGCCGTCCAGCAAGACGAGTCTGCGGATCAAGGCCACGCAACTCGGCTTCGATCCGATACAGTTCACCGATCCGTTTGACGCCGTCCTCAGCAATGGGTGCTGTTCCGTTGCGGGTAATGTCCACCAGTTTGCGCCGCGCGTGCGCCCAACA
>NZ_JACYVF010000029.1:0-1272 GCF_014842165.1 Rhizobium sp. CFBP 13644 | reverse complement strand
TGACCTTGCCCCCAAGTTTTATCCAGTTTTGAGTTCGCTCCAGCGGTTTTGGGTTGCTGTATTCGGGGCGGTAGCGGCGGGTTGCGGTGCGGAGCCATTCCGGCTGCGCAGCACCGCATCACGTCGCGGGTTGATTGTCTGAGCGAACTCGGCAGGCGTCATCCAGCCGAGTCCAGAGTGTGGTCGATGATCGTTGTAATCGCTGCGCCAGTTTAAAAGCGCTGATCGTGCATGGGTCAGTGACGAGAAGAGCGTTTCATTCAGGAACTCATCTCGCAGCCGTCCATTGAAGCTTTCGATAAAGGCGTTCTGGATCGGCTTGCCGGGTGCGATGTAGTGCCATTCGACTGTCATCCGGTCGGCCCATTGCAGGATCGCGTTGCTGGTGAACTCACTGCCATTGTCGCTGACAATCATCTTCGGCTTACCTCGTCCCTCAATGATCCGGTCCAGCTCACGGGCAACCCGCAGGCCGGAAAGGGACGTATCGGTGACGAGAGCCAGGCACTCCCTGGTGCAATCATCGACGACCGTAAGCACCCGGAACCTGCGGCCATCGGTGAGCTGATCTGACACGAAGTCCAGCGACCAGCGATCATTGGCAGCCGTCGGGATCAACATCGGCGCTCGAGTGCCTATCGCCCGCTTACGCCCGCCACGCTTGCGTACCGTCAGCTTCTCTTCCCGATAGAGCCGGAAGAGTTTCTTGTGGTTCACAAGATGCCCCTCGCGTCTAAGCAGCACATGAAGGCGTCTATATCCAAAGCGGCGGCGTTCATGCGCCAGCGCCTTCATCCGCTCGCGAAGGTCATGGCCATCGCTGCGCCTGGTTTCGTAACGGATCGTCATACGGCAAAAGCCCATGGCTTTACACGCCCGCCGTTCGCTCATCTGGTGATGATCCATCAGATGAGCGACAGCTCGCCGCTTTGCCGCGGGCGTCACCACTTCTTTCCCAAAAGGTCTTTCAAAGCTGCATTGTCGAGCATGGCATCCGCAAGAAGCCGCTTCAGCTTCGCGTTCTCGTCCTCCAGCGTCCTCAGCCGCTTGGCTTCGGATACGTCCATGCCGCCGAACTTGGCCTTCCACTTGTAGATGCTCGCATCACTGACACCGTGCTTGCGGCAAAGCTCCGAGACCGGCGTGCCCGCCTCGTGCTCCTTCAGAATGCCGATGATCTGTTCGTCTGTAAAACGGTTGCGCTTCATTCTCTGGTCCTCTCAATGGGCCAGAGCTTACTTCAAAATGGATTATTTCAACGGGGCAAGGTCA
>NZ_JACYVF010000028.1:0-1480 GCF_014842165.1 Rhizobium sp. CFBP 13644 | reverse complement strand
TTGGCAGCGCTGGTGAAGAACGAGCTTCACAAGGACCCGTTCACCGGAACAGTCTTCGTGTTCAGGTCTCGCAAGGCAGACCGGCTGAAGTTGATCTACTGGGATGGGAGCGGCATCGTGCTAGCGTACAAGAGGTTGGAAGAGCACACTTTCACTTGGCCTGGTATCAAGGATGGCCTGATGACGCTGAGCCACGCCCAGTTTGAAGCCCTGTTTGCGGGCCTGGATTGGCGGCGGGTTCATGCCGTGCAGACGAGACCGCCAGAGACCGTCGAATAGCTGCGGCATGATGACTCAGGACGGCAAATTTTGAAGGCAAATCGGCGCGGTACTTGGTATATTCCGGTCATGCTGGATACCACCGATCTTCCCGATGATATTGCCACCCTGAAGGCGATGCTGATTGCGGCGCAGTCACGCGAGGCGGGCAAAGACGCCGCGATAGCCAGACAGAACGCCCAGATAGCCAGTAAGGACGAGCATATCGCCCGCAAAGACGAGCGGATCGAACGGCTTGAGAAGCTGGTCGCGGCCTTCAAGCAGGCAGCCTTCGGGCGCAAATCCGAGAAGACGGATCCCGATCAGTTTGATCTGGCATTGGAAGACCTGGAAACGGCCATGGCCGCCATCCATGCCGAGGATGAGGCAGACGCTCCTGCAGGAACCAAGACCACCAAGCCACGCGCGACCAATCGCGGCTCCCTTCCAAAACATCTTCCGCGTATCGAAGAGGTGATCGAGCCGGAAAGCCTGGTGTGCACCTGCGGCGGTTGCCTGCATTGCATCGGCGAGGATGTCTCCGAGCGTCTGGATGTGGTCCCTGCGCAGTTCCATGTCGTCGTCACGCGTCGTCCCAAATATGCATGCCGCGCCTGCACCGATGGTGTCGTTCAGGCCCCCGCTCCGGCACGGCTGATACAGGCAGGACTGCCGACGGAAGCGACCGTCGCTCATGTTCTGGTTTCTAAATATGCCGATCATCTGCCGCTTTACCGTCAGGCACAGATCATGAGCCGCCAGGGCTTGGACCTCGACCGCTCAACACTGGCCGACTGGGTCGGCCGCGCAGCGTTCGAACTGCGCCCCGTCTTCGATGCCCTGATTGTGGACCTGAAGCGCTCGACCAAGCTGTTCATGGACGAGACCCGTGCGCCTGTGCTCGATCCCGGATCGCGCAAAACCAAGACCGGATACTTCTGGGCGTTGGCGCGGGATGATCGTCCTTGGAATGGCGGAGCTCCGCCGGGTGTGGCCTTTACCTATGCTCGCGGTCGCGGGGGCATTCATGCCGAACGGATATTGCAGGGGTTCGAAGGCATCCTGCAGGTCGATGGCTATGCCGGATACAACAGGCTGATCGGACCCGACCGCATAGGCCGGAACATTCAGCTCGCCTATTGTTGGGCGCACGCGCGGCGCAAACTGGTGGACATTACCCGCAACGGAACAGCACCCATTGCTGAGGACGGCGTCAAACGGA
>NZ_JACYVF010000027.1:0-2015 GCF_014842165.1 Rhizobium sp. CFBP 13644 | reverse complement strand
AAAACGGTTGCGCTTCATTCTCTGGTCCTCTCAATGGGCCAGAGCTTACTTCAAAATGGATTATTTCAACGGGGCAAGGTCACACTTCCAATGTCTAGCATTATCGAGTTCTATTCTGCGTTGGGCGCGCTACTTATCTTTTATGCCGCGTTATCATTTAGCCCGCTTCAGAGAATGTTAATTTCACCAGCTGTGCAATTCCTGGGTCGAATTTCGTTTCCGCTGTATCTTATCCATTTGCCAATTCTTGTTACACTCGTTGCGGGGCTTGCATTGAGCTTGGATGCTGTCGGTATGAGTTATGGTTTCATTTTAGCGACCGTTATTGCTGCTGAGGTCGCGGGTTCGGTTTTTGTAGCCTGGATCTTGTTCCCAATCTGTGAGAGGCCTGCCATCGAACTCTCAAGGAAGCTTACGCTTGGTTGGCCCTCCCCATTTCCGCGTATCAATTAGAGCAATTGGCCAACGTGTAGGCTTGAAGAGCATCGTATTTCCGCCCAGGTCTTTGTGAACGACCCCGGCTTCGCCGGAGACGTCACTCTTGACAGGTAGGGTCTGTAGTAATCAACACAACGAGCAAATTTGACCTGAAGTCCGTGCCCGCTTTGTACGGCTTGTTTTCGATCACATAGAGATACTGGGTTTTCAGCGGGGATAACCGTCATCCAGTCTGCAGGTGGATACTCGAAGGCAACAGGCAAAATGGTACCTAGATAATAGTATTCAGACACAACAACTCCATAAAATATAAATGATCTGACGCACAATCGCAGCGTTGTGGAGGATCCGTCGGGCATTGCAGCGGTCACCAGTTAATATCAACGAATATAAAAACATAATCATAAGTAGAAATATATTCAGAGTTTCCCTGCTTTTAGCGAAAGATGTCAACCTAAGATTACTCAATGTGATTTCTTGCCGCTAAATTTAGTAATTAGTTAACCTTAAAAATTAATATTCTGCCGCATACTTTGTCGTCATCACGATTTCAGATGAGTGGTTACGTGGAGGATGGCCGACGGGCGAAAATTGCAGAGGTTTGTGATAATGTCGGCGCGCACCAAGATTGTGTTTTCTGGACTGGCAGGAACGTTTCAAAAATCTCTCCCCATAATTTCACGAGCTCTTTTGGTTGCTGCAACCGTATTTCTGCCGGGACAGGCCCTCGCTGTGTCTGCTGCGTGCCAGGCCATAACGGACGATTTTGGTGACGGCCGCACATTTCCGGACGAGGGAAGTGATTCTGGGCAGGACTCCTTGGATTATGTTGCCATACACAAGGCATTCGCTGCCGATGAAGTCATTCGGTGGCGTGCGATATCCACGGGAGTGGCTAAGATAGCTGGTTACAGCTCTTCTTTTGAAATCGTAATCAACGGTATTCCAGGGCAACGCTCCAAAGGATCGCAAGGGCAGAACGACACTCAAGAAGGGAATTTTGATTTAAGTGGGTCGCATACAATTGCTGCGGGGGACGGATTTGTAATTAATTACGGTGTTAGTAACTCCGCAGCTCATGAAGGCAATTCCCTGTATTTACGTGCGAGGTGCGTGAGCAACTATACAATAGGTATGACACCACCAGCGAGTTCATTCGCCGCTAAGGTTGGCCAAGTCTTCAGCAAGACCATTGCCGCAGCGAAGGGCGTGGAGCCTTATATTTATACGGTGAGCGCCGGAGCATTGCCCGCCGGCCTTTCGTTAGACTCCGCATCGGGCGTGCTTTCCGGCACACCTACAGCTGGTGGCAACTTCAGCTTTAGTATCACTGCGACGGATCATAATTATGCTGCCACCGCGGTGGCCTATACCATGGCTGTTGCCGACACCCTTCGCGCCAATGCCGTGCCAGCGACGGTCCCGGCCAATTCCTCGGCCAATGTCATCACGCTCAACATTACCGGCGGGGCGGCGGCATCGGTCGCCATCGATTCCCAGGCCAGCCATGGTACGGCGACGGCGTCTGGCACGAGCATCACCTACACGCCGACTGCTGGTTACTCTGGTTCCGACAG
>NZ_JACYVF010000026.1:0-2537 GCF_014842165.1 Rhizobium sp. CFBP 13644 | reverse complement strand
TGTAACGGCTATATAGTAATGCGACAGTTGGGCCAGTTAGAGATGCGACAGTCTCGCCTCTCGACGCACTGGTCAAATCCAACGTTGGGAGCAAGGATGACGACATTCAACTTGGTCGAGACCATGAGCGGTCGGAGTCGTCATGTCCTGTTTGATCACCATGTCGCAGAAAGAGTTGCATCGCCTTGAACTTATCCAGAAGATCCGTGACGAACGCCTGAGCGTTGTGCAGGCGGCCGAACGGCTCGACCTCAGTCGAAGCCAGGTGCATCGGCTGCTGCAGGCCTATGACCGGGATGGCCCAGCCGGGCTCGTTTCGAAGAAACGATCGCGTCCTAGCAACCGGCGCCACAGCGAGGAGTTTCGTAATGCGGCGCTGGATCTGGTTCGTGAACGCTATTTGGATTTCGGTCCAACGCTGGCACGTGAGAAGCTGATCGAGCTGCACCGGATCTCGGTCGCCAAGGAGACGCTGCGACAATGGATGACCGAGGCTGGTATCTGGGTCTCACGCAAAGAACGCAAGAAACGGGTTTTCCAGCCACGCGGCCGACGTGATTGCTTTGGCGAACTGGTGCAGATCGATGGCTCGCATCACTGGTGGTTCGAGAACCGTGGGCCCAAATGCGCCCTGCTCGTCTATATAGATGACGCGACCGGCAAGCTGCTGCATCTACGGTTTGCAGGATCGGAGAATACGTTCGACTATCTACATGCGACGAAGGCCTATCTGCAGCAATGGGGCAAACCGCTGGCTTTCTACAGCGACAAGCACGGCGTTTTTCGTTCGACCCATGCGTCGGAGAAGGACCGGACGAGCGGCCTGACACAATTCGGCCGGGCGCTTTATGAGCTAAACATCGACATCATTTGTGCCAACACCCCGCAGGCCAAAGGCCGGGTGGAGCGTGCCAATCAGACGCTGCAGGATCGGTTGGTGAAAGAAATGCGGCTTCGCGGCATCGATACAATTGAAGCTGCCAATGCCTATGCGCCTGAGTTCATGGAGGATTTCAACACGCGTTTCGGCAAGCAACCACGCAATCCGAAGGACATGCACCGACCTTTGGCCTCGCATGAGAACCTCGATGGCGCCATGTGCCGCAAGGAAGTCCGCACCCTGTCGCAATCCCTTACGCTGCGTTACGACAAGGTGCTGTTCATTCTCGATCCGACCGAGATTTCCAAGCCATTGGCAGGGCAGAAGGTGATTGTCTGCGATTATCCGGACGGCCGGCTTGAGATCATGCACGAGAGCTTTGCCCTACCCTACAGGACCTTCGATACGTTACGCTCGGTGCATCGTTCGGAGGTCGTCGACAACAAGCGGCTGGACGATATGCTGTCGATCGTCGCCGAGTTGCAGGCAGGCAGAGAACAGCAACGCAGCAAGAGTGGCCCCCGACGCACTGGACAGAAGGATCATATGTTCGGCATTCGCGACGGCAGCACCGGCAACGGCTACCAGAAGCGTGGCCGCAAACCGGGCCCCCGGACGGATTTCATGAATGATCCGAAGGTGATTGCGAAGCGAGAGAAGGCGTTGATGAGGCAGCCAGCGGCAAAATAACGATCTCAATGGACGCCGATGTCGCTCTGCGTATCCGACTCCAGTTGCAGGCACGCTGGCCAAAGTGGCGTCTTGTGGAAGGATCCGTCCTGGAGGAACGTGAGCCCCTCTCGTGCCTCGTAGAGCAGGCCCAGCCAGCACAAGCGTCGAAAGACACCATACTGAAGATCGGATTTCAGTTCCCAGGCTTCCAGGGTCATTTCGGTCTCAGACAGGGGCGCGAAGTCTGGCTTGAGGATCTTCACAACCTGCAATGGCGTGCACCCTTCTCTGGCCTTGATATTGAGAAGATTGAGGAGCATGCGCCACCAGCGTAACCGTGCTCGGACCTCCTCTTCCCGTTCGGTGTCGTGGACATAGGAATAGAGATAATCCGTGGCAATCAGATCAAAGAAGGCGTTCGGGTCCAGCAGAAACTCCCGGCCGCGTTTGGTTGGCAGCAGCACATTCTTTTTCCGGCGAAGGAATTTTAGATGACGGGTCATGTCGCGCACGACCCAGAGCGGCGGCATGTCGCTTTCGTTCAGCACTTTGTTCATGCTGTATAGGTCTTCGGCCGTAAACCCTGGCCAGAGGAAGTGCACGGCGGCCCAATGCACGAACTTGCGGTTCATGGCGCCGGTCGCTGTCAATCCTATGCCACCTTCGCCGTCAGCATAGGCGACGGACAAAAGCATGCCGCGAAGAAGTGGTGAAAGCGCGGCCACGTCGACGTTGCCGTGCAACTTGATTTCCGGAAGCATCATGCCGCTTTGATCCCTACCCGCCCGATGCAGGTGCTAAACGATTATCAACTGGCGATGAGATAATTGCTACTGAGGAAGCTAAAGCCGAAGAGGTGTTCCATCACCCGCCCCCTCCCTACCCTTGCAACCCGGCCCAGCCGGTCCGGTCGGGGGCTGATCGGTGGTGCCAGTGTCGCATTTCTAACGGGCCAGCGGCGTCGCAGCTCTAACCAGCTTTGACA
>NZ_JACYVF010000025.1:0-3898 GCF_014842165.1 Rhizobium sp. CFBP 13644 | reverse complement strand
TGATGATGGCGCCGTCGGTTGTCATGCTTCTGGTGTGGATGATCGTGCCACTGTCCATGACGCTGTGGTTCTCTTTCCAGAACTACAATCTGCTGAACCCGGCCAATGTCAGCTTTGCTGGCCTGTTCAATTACCAGTATTTCTACACCGACCCGGCCTTCTTCCAGTCCATCTGGAATACGCTCGTCATCGTCGGCGGCGTGCTGCTGATCACGATTATTGGCGGCATCGGCCTTGCGCTGTTGCTGGACCAGCCCATTTTCGGGCAGGGCATCGTGCGCATCCTCGTCATCTCACCGTTTTTCGTCATGCCCCCGGTTGCCGCACTCGTGTGGAAGAACATGATCATGCATCCCGGTTACGGCGTGCTGGCAGACCTCAGCCGGTTCTTCGGGGCGCAGCCGATCGACTGGTTTTCGCAGTTTCCGCTTCTGTCCATCGTCATCATCGTGGCCTGGCAATGGCTGCCCTTCGCAACGCTCATTTTGCTCACCGCGCTTCAATCGCTTGACGGAGAGCAGAAGGAAGCCGCCGAAATGGATGGCGCAAGCTTCTTCAGCCGGTTCATCTATCTGACGCTGCCGCATCTGGCCCGCGCCATCACCGTGGTCATTCTCATCCAGACGATCTTCCTGCTCGGCGTTTACGCAGAAATCCTCGTCACCACCAATGGTGGACCGGGCTATGCCTCGACCAATCTCGCCTTCCTCATCTACCGCACGGCGCTGCTTGGCTATGATGTGGGTGGTGCGTCCGCAGGCGGTATCATCGCCGTTATCCTTGCCAATATTGTCGCCATCTTCCTGATGCGCGCCGTCGGCAAAAACCTCGATCGATAGGAGTACGGATCATGGCTCGTAATGTCTCGACGCGCTCCAAAATCGGCTTCACCATTGTCGCCTGGGCTATCGCGCTTCTGCTGTTCTTCCCGATTCTCTACGCGTTTCTCACGTCCTTGAAGACGGAGCCGGAAGCCATTGCGGGCTTCAGCCTGTGGCCATCGGGTACGTTTGAAAACTACATCACGGTCAACACCCAGCGTGATTACTTCAAACCCTTCATGAACTCGGTCATCCTGTCTGTCGGCTCCACCATCGTCGCCCTCATCATCGCCATTCCGGCTGCCTGGGCCATGGCGTTTTCTCCGACAAAGCGCACCAAGGATATCTTGATGTGGATGCTTTCCACCAAGATGATGCCGGCCGTTGCCGTGCTGGTGCCGATCTATCTTCTCTTCCGCAATGCGGGTCTCTTGGATACGCGCATTGGTCTCACCATCATGCTCACCTTCATCAACCTGCCGATTGTGGTGTGGATGCTCTACACATATTTCCGGGAAATTCCGGGTGAGATCCTCGAAGCATCGCGCATGGATGGTGCATCCTTGTGGAACGAGATCGTCTATGTGCTGACGCCGATGGCCATTCCCGGCATTGCCTCGACGCTTCTCCTCAACATCATTCTGGCGTGGAACGAGTCCTTCTGGACCATTCGCCTCACCACCACCAATGCCGCGCCGCTCACAGCCTTCATCGCCTCCTTCTCCAGCCCGCAGGGCCTGTTCTGGGCAAAGCTGTCTGCAGCCTCGATGATGGCGATTGCGCCGATCCTCGTGCTTGGCTGGTTCTCCCAGAAACAACTCGTTCGCGGCCTCACCTTTGGCGCGGTGAAATAAGGAATAAGAAAATGGGCAGCATTTCCCTTAAGAACGTCTCTAAGGTCTTCGGCGAAGCCAAGGTCATTCCGTCAATCGATCTTGATATCAAGGATGGCGAGTTTGTTGTTTTCGTCGGCCCATCGGGTTGCGGCAAGTCCACGCTGCTGCGCCTGATCGCGGGGCTTGAAGATGTCACCGGCGGCCAGATCATCATCGATGGCAAGGATGTGAGCGAGAAGGCACCGGCGGAACGCGGCCTTGCCATGGTGTTTCAGTCCTATGCGCTTTATCCGCATATGAGCGTGCGCAACAATATCGGCTTTCCGCTCAAAATGGCCAAGCTCGACAAGGCCGTCATCGACAAGAAGGTCAATGATGCAGCAGCCGTCCTGAACCTCACCGATTATCTGGACCGTCGCCCATCGCAACTCTCCGGCGGCCAGCGCCAGCGCGTTGCCATCGGCCGCGCCATCGTGCGTGAGCCTTCTGCGTTTTTGTTCGATGAACCGCTATCCAACCTCGATGCCTCGCTTCGCGGCACGATGCGGCTGGAAATCTCCGAGCTGCACAATACGCTGAAGACCACAATGATCTACGTGACCCACGATCAGGTGGAAGCCATGACCATGGCCGACAAGATCGTCGTGCTCAATCGCGGCAATATCGAGCAGGTCGGCTCTCCCATGGAGCTTTACAAGACACCGCGCAACCTCTTCGTCGCGGGCTTCATCGGCTCGCCGCGCATGAACTTCGTCACGGGCTCTTATGCCCAAGCCAAGGCCGCCGATACGGTTGGCGTTCGGCCCGAACATCTGCTGCTGTCAAAGGAAAGCGGCCTGTGGAAGGGCACCGTGACAGTTGCCGAACATCTGGGTTCTGACACCTTCATCCACATCAAGGTCGATGAGATCGGCATGATCACCGCGCGCGCAGGCGGCGAGTTTGCCTGCCAGCACGGCGACACGGTTTTCCTCACACCTGACGAGACCAAGATCCACAAATTCGATAGCAAGGGCCTGGCCATATGACATGCAAACTCTCGCTCGCAACGCTTGAACAGGCAAAGGCGACGGCTGCCGTCCCGGCCTATTCCCGCAGCGATCTGTCCGCTGGCATCGTGCATTTCGGCGTCGGCAATTTCCACCGCGCCCATCAGGCCATCTATCTGGATGACCTGTTCAACACCGGTGCCGACCATGAGTGGGCGATCATCGGCGCGGGCGTTCTGCCGTCCGATGCTGTCATGCGTGAGAAGCTTGCGGCACAGGATTTCCTGACCACCGTGGTGGAGCAGGATAACAACCGCACCGGCGCGCGCGTCACAGGCCCGATGGTCGATATCCTGCCGATTGGCGATACCAACGCCATCATCGAGACCCTTGCCGACCCGAAAATCCGCATTGTCTCGATGACGATCACCGAAGGTGGCTACTTCATCGACGCATCCGGCAAATTCAATCCGCAGCATCCGGCCATTGCCGAGGATGGCCGCAACCCGACCGCGCCGAAGACCGTCTTCGGCCTTATCGTCGTTGGGCTCAAAGCCCGCAAGGACAAGGGCATCCAGCCCTTCACTGTCATGTCCTGCGATAACATTCCGCATAACGGAAAGGTCACCAAGAACGCCGTTGTCGGCGTGGCAGCGCTGTCTGATCCGGCCTTTGCCACATGGATCAGTGAAACGGTTGCCTTCCCCAATTCCATGGTGGACCGTATCACGCCTGCCACCGGTCAGCGCGAACGCGATATCGCCCGCGATGATTTCGGCATCGATGACAACTGGCCTGTCTTCTGCGAAGAATTCAAGCAATGGGTCATGGAAGACAATTTCCCGGCGGGCCGTCCGGCGCTGGAAAAGGTCGGCGTGCAGTTCGTGCCCGAAGTCGCGCCCTACGAGCATATGAAGATCCGCATCCTGAATGGCGGCCATGCGGCGATTGCCTATCCCGCAGCTCTTCTCGATATCCACTTCGTGCATGAGGCGATGGAGCATCCGCTCATCCGCGCCTTCCTCGCCAAGCTGGAAAAGGAAGAGATCATCCCGATCATTCCGCCGGTGCCCAATACCGACCTCAACGAGTATTTCGACCTGATCGAGCGGCGTTTCCTCAACCCCAAGATTGGCGACACCATTCCGCGTCTCGCGCAGGATGGCTCCAACCGCCAGCCGAAATTCATCCTGCCGTCTACGGCAGATCGTCTGGAAAAGGGCGATGATATCGTCGGTCTCTCGCTGGTCTC
>NZ_JACYVF010000024.1:0-4996 GCF_014842165.1 Rhizobium sp. CFBP 13644 | reverse complement strand
CGGGCTTGGCAGGCTTGGCGGGCTTGGCAGGCTTGGCGGGCTTGGCAGGCTTGGCGGGCTTGGCAGGCTTGGCGGGCTTGGCGGGCTTGGCAGGCTTGGCGGGCTTGGCGGGCTTGGCGGGCTTGGCAAAAGGCCGCACTCATCACAGGAATGTATGTTGAACGGGATTTATTAAGGAGGGAATTAGGTCAGTTTTTTGCTTTTTAGATTTTTCTATAGACAGTTCGACCGGCGCTGGAAGTTTTTCGCGCGATGCTTTGGTTAGAGCGCGCTTGTTTCGAATCACGTTCGTTAGCCCAGAATGGTCGAAACCCCCTTTGACAACCAGTGGAAAACGGGCGCGAGATAAGGCAAAAAAAAATCCTTCAGCAAAGGAAAGCCGAGCAGACCTGCAACCTGATCCAGTCGCATCTTTATTCTGCGCATCAAAGGACCGAGACCGAGTAGTTGCCAAAGTTGAGCAAGGTTTACCCCCACCCAGAAAAAGAACTCAAGCACGTGGTCGGACAGGAAAGTCTTTGTAATGCCGAGGACGATTCCGATTGCCATGCGAGCCTCCCATGTATCGAGGATCGTTCCGCCGCTCGCTCGTAGAAGAAGGCCGATGAGGATGAGGGAGGGGATGGTCTCGATGAAGATGATTGAGACAGTCCGAGCGAGGGATTCAGGAGAAATGTCCGGGTTACGAACGCCCCGCCGTATCTTAATCCAGGTCCAGATGTATTTCCCGATCGCATCGATGATCACCATAAACTGATCGTAATTCAGTCCCACAGTCAGGATGAAGGCGACGATGATCACGCTGTAGAATTTGTATTTGTCGCGGGCCGGATACAGGACAGCCGTCTCGGTAGCGGGGACGAAAATCGCAATGACCTGACGCATTCTGCGCGAGTGAAGAACGCCGATGTCGATCATCTCGCTTGTCGGGATACTGGCGCCATTTTGATATCCGCGCGGATCGTCGGACCTGCGCTCCTCTTTTGAAGATAAAAGCTCCCGCGCGTCGCCATCAAGCAATAGAGAATATTGCCTCAATGCAGCTTTCTGGCTGTCGCTCAGATCAATTTGGAGCCTTTTCAAATGCTGCAGTTTGCGTCGCCACAGCCATGACCTCATCAGGACGCCGGTTAAAAGCAGGGCTGCGCTGAATATGGCCGCGATGGCGAGAAACCAAATCTCTCTTCTGACCGCCGCAACCGCACTGCTCTCTGCGGCGGCGAAAATGATGCCGGGCGGCATGTTGATCCAGAGCCGGTTCTCAAAAAAACTGAGGTCAAGCTCAAGGCCGCTGTTGGCATATCGCAAATAAAGAATAATCAATCCCGCGGATCGAGGTGCCGAAGTAATGGAGCCGAGAGCGAAGGACCATTGCGACTGACGGAATGCAATCGCGACTGGAAAAGCGAAGCAGAGACCAAAGAGAATTCCGATGAGCAGTTTAATGCTGATGGGAAATCCAGGCCTAAGGAGGTAATGCGCCTCTGCGCGTCGGCTTTCCTCGACAATAATTGCCTGCGCCTTCTCAGGAAGCGCAAGAATGCAACTCTCCGCGCCACGGCAGTCGACAAGATGCATACCAGCTTGGGTCCTCAGCGTGTCGGTCTGCGGAATAAAAGCCTCGTCGCTGGTGAGGAAGTGATCTTTGCGAAAGTTGCCAGCTCGCCAGAATAGCTCTAGGGAGCGCCGGAAAAAGCCCGGGCGGTTCGTTGCCATTGGGGCTTCTTCGACCCGGAGTGCAGACATTGTCAGCCCGCAAAAATGCGTATTCTTTGAAGTTTTCTTAAAGCTCACGACTGATTTTTAGAATTTTCCCGTATTTAGAAAAAGTAGGATTCTTGCGATCAAAGGATGCGCCTTCCGGTTATATCTAGAAAAAGGCCGTCCTTCTTAAATCACTTCTTCCATTTGGCCGAAACCATCGCCTCTGCCACTTGGCTGATATCCAACGCCCCTAGCAGTGACAAGCTGTTGGGCGCGTATCTGCAGAGGTGCTCCGCTATCATCAGGCAGCAGTCACGCCACCAACATTTCAGGAAAAACCGGCGCTAAAACTCGCGACACAGAGCGCTGATAGGCCCAATTGAATTTCGGTAGAACGCAGTTGGAACGTGGTACGCTATATCTCGTATTTGTACACATCACGGCTTGGCAATATTCCCCGCAGCAGATTTCAGCAAATCTTATCGCGACATTAAAGCACGCGGCTGCGCTAGTGGTCCAATTTCGTCAGGCAGCAATCATGCCACCAATATTTCAGGAAAAACCGGGGCCACGTTTCGCTAAACACGTCGCTGATTTGTTCAAGTGAAATCCGATAGCGCACCCTGACCCAGTTCATCTCGTATTCGTCCATGCCAAGGCTTGGAAATATTTCCCTGCTGCAGCTTCAGCACGTTCATAAATCGCGCCTCTCATTGGCTGAATGACTGGCGCAACGGGAGAAGACAACAGGCGCTGGAAGCCTATAAATTTCCTTGTCCTTCCTCTCAGAATTCTTCTTCATCTCGACCCAACTACCACGACCATCAACTAGAAATCGATTACCCCCTCGTAACCAACAATCATGCCTTACCCACAGCAGCTCCAGCGCCTCATGGGCTCGAAAAAGGTAAATACGCTTTCCACCGACGCGGAAACATCAACTGACACCCCTCAAGCACTTCTATCAACGCATACCTGTCCGCGTGGACGGCACCAGTTGGCCGTCTTGGAAACAGAAATGGATGCTGCCTTCGGACATCACCCCTGAAGAGGCAATTGCCAAACATTCGGTTCCTAACCTTTTGGAAAAGCTGCATCTAGACTTGCCGCTTCAGGTCGCCGAACATCGCGGCAGGTTCAACCTTGGGAAAGGTGAACAAGAATGCTCCATGCCGGGCATGAGAAACGCTGTCGCCAAGACGTCCGAATATCACTCCAACTTCATGGAGGCGGACATGTCTTTCTCGTTCGACAAGGTTCCATTTGTGCTGCACGAATTCAACCTCTATCGCACCTGCGAGATCGATCAGCAGATCCAGCACATGCATTCCGACGAAGTCAAGAAATACGAACTCCTCGTGCGCGAGACCAGAGGCCGGCGCCACTCCAAGACGATGTTTCGCAAAACAGGTGAAAATATACCTACCTGCGAAGAGTATTTTGACGGTGCGATTGCCGAAAACCCCGGGGTGACCATTCTTGCCGACGCTCGGGACGCTGAAGCCGGTCTTGCTGTCGCATGGCTCAGCCATCGCCCAAAGTTTCACCAGAACGTCGCACTACTGTTCTACTCCTTCCAAATCCAGAATGTTGAGGAATTCATCAAACTGGTGGAGGCCTCGGATCCCGCTCCGGATTGGCGTAAGACAGTGGCGTTGATACCGTGCGTCTTTCCCGAGGAAATGGGCAAGCTCGCCACGCAAATCGGCCGAAGCAGCCTCGAAAAATCCGACCTTCTCGAAGGGGGTAAGGCTTGGATCAACGGCTTTCTCAAGCTGAACGAGCCCGACGCGCGCATGCGCGTCATCGCTATGCAATCAATGATGTCGAACGTCAAATGCGAACAGTTGCCCGCGTCCGTCTCCGAGACCGTCCTTCGCGCCTTCCGCTCCGAAGAGGCCATCATGGATCTCGTTGACTACATCAAGACGGACCCTATCATCAGAAGGATCTACCCCCACATCAAGATTTCCACTGGCACGAGAGCTTATGTCTATTCGACAAAGATCAAGGACACAGGAAAGAGAAACTTCTACGGGATCAATCTCCACTCTAGCCAGCCTCGCATCTGGGAGAATGACGATCGCCGGCACATTCGCGAGGGATATGCACTGCCCGGCAATGCAGCAAAAAAAGCCGACTGGGTAATCTCGGACCGCTGGGAAGACGATATTTCGATCGTGGAATGGAGGGAGAGAGGCGTCAACCCTTCTGTTCATTTCCGTTGCCCTCACTACGATACCTACTATCTCGATGACAAACGTGATGACAATAGCGTCCTGAACATTGGCGAATTCGAAGAAGAGAGCGAGGGCGAGGGCAAGGGCAAGGGCAAGGGCAAGGGCAAGGACGGATACCTGACCGATATCTTCGAGAGCGAGGAGGAGGACTGACCTCTTGCGGGTATTTGTAGCTAGGCCACTTGGCAAAACTGGATTTTCCCGGAAAAAGTGGACAGCGAAGGTTTGTTCATGCGTTCAGCTTGAGAGGTATGCTCTCGAACTGAATTTGGCTCTTAAAGCCCAAGGATGAATGTCTTCTTTTTGGATTATAAGGCGTCGATATATTGTCCAATGGCGATTTCGGCTTGCACCCTGATTTCAAACACCGTTCGCCAAATCAACTCTGATTTGATTGGCTTGAAGACAGTTTCCACCATGGCATTGTGATAGTAATTGCCTTCGCCGATACACCTGTGAATGAATCCTTGGTGCGGGAGCTGGCGACGGGCACATTCGTCGCCGACCAGCGTAATGTCGTCCTTGTCGGCGGCACAGGAACGGGCAAGAGCCATCTCGCCATTGCAATTGCGCGTGCGCTCATCCGTAACGGCACGCGTGGGCGCTTCTACAATGTCGTTGACCTGGTCAACCGCCTGGAAACGGAGACACGCAGTGGCAAGCAGGGCAGAACGGCGGACTATCTCACACGCCTCGACTTCATCATTCTCGATGAACTCGGCTATCTGCCGTTTGCGCAGGCTGGTGGTCAGCTTCTATTCCACTTGATCAGCAGGCTCTATGAGCGCACCTCAATCATCGTCACGACGAACCTGGCCTTCGGTGAATGGCCGTCGGTATTCGGTGATGCCAAAATGACGACAGCACTCCTCGACCGCCTGACCCACCATTGCGAAATCGTCGAGACTGGAAATGAATCCTGGCGCTTCAAAAGCCGTTCTCAAAGCTAAAGCCGAAGATACCCATCACCGTAAGCGCCGTTTTGATGGCACGTGGTTTTACGCTTGACGGAATGGAATGACGTTGTTGCCGCGCATGAACGCGAGGGCACC
>NZ_JACYVF010000023.1:0-5635 GCF_014842165.1 Rhizobium sp. CFBP 13644 | reverse complement strand
CATTTTCTCGCTCCAGTTCTTATTCATCTGCCAATTTCCCTCAATTTTAGCGGTTTTCAGGCGGTTTCTACACTTGTTTGAGTTAATTCGTATAAAATCGCGCATGGCTGCGGGCTGGCCGGAAAACGAATTCCCGGTCAATAATATATCTTTCCACGCGAAATCGTTCTGCAAATATATGTTTATATATGCAGCAACCGAATTTAGCTTTTGTATATATTTATTGGTTCGATTCGCGTGATAAACCACCCTTCTCTTCGAGGATATAAATTCGCGTTCGCGGAACTCAGAGAGTCCACGTTATGACCATTCTTTGCCCATCAAGCCAAAAAGCCGACGAGCCATTTCAACGGGGCGCTGGAAGCTGCCTCGAAAATTGTATTCTATATGGCACCTTTCAGCGCCCCGATCATTCCATCATCCGCTTGCCGACACACGGGCCCTGTGCGTCGGTTTAAATATCGCCTGCTGCTAGTGCCTTTTGCTCACATTCCCCTTAGTGCCAACTCAACCTCATTCACCTGCCATCTCGCTCTCACCTGATCGAACCAGAAAACAATCGTCATGGTTTGCGTCTTTCCATCACGATCCTGCTTCAACTCCCACCTGGAGTACCAGCGTGGAATTGATCAAAAAAGACCATAGCGGAATAATGTCTCGCGGTAAAGGATTATATGATTATTTTCCTATTTTGGTTGTGAGCGATAAAAGGGGTGTCCTGTGCGTCACGACCAAATGATACAACCGGCTTTCGGCCTAAGGCTGCTATTGGCCCAAAGCAGCAGTTTCGAAGTTGCACAATAGCGACCGTTGAGCAATTATCGACCGCCCACGTCTTAACGGTATCCATATGAAAGTCTCGCTTACCAAATATGCTTGTCTTGACTGCCGGCGGGTTTTCAAACGGCCCGCCGATGCGACGCAGAAAACGTGTCCGCGATGCTCTGGTGTCACCTACAGGACTGGCTCAGATTTCCGACCACCGTCAGCAGGTGACAAGAAGGGTTGGGCGGTAGCATCACTCCTGATCGCAAACGGCTTCCCGTACTATCGACTTGGCGTACAGTACCCAGCAACCCTGAAGGAGGCACATCGGTTCATCGATGAGAATGCCTCCAAGGCTGTAGATATGACGAAAAACAGGGCCGTTTCGCTGAATTGGCCTCGAGATCAACGAGCTTGATGACATGTGACATTTAGAACGTCGAATGAGGCTTTTGCTGCTTTTGTGGAAAGGGCATTGAAGCGAAATCTGCAGACCCTCTTCGGGCTACCGCCGAGACCGCAAATGGCAGGTCTGCTCACGCTGACTGCTTCAAGGCTAAGGTGACCGATCCGCCCAACGCGCCAGGTTTTGTCGAGCTAGCGCATTTTTGAACGCCTGCTTCTTGCGCATCGGCGTCATGACGGTTGTTGGCCCATTGCGGTCATAATGCACGACATATACAACCACGGACCATAAGAAGAAGACGCTTTCGGTAGGTCGGCGACTCGATGATTAAGTACGAAGCAATGGAGTTCGATCTCGGGGCGAGAGCGACGGGAGCCGACCTTGTCCGTATTGAGATGAGTTACCAACCTGACTTAGGTGCGAACGAACTGAGGGCGTACTTTTCAGTAAGCGGGCAGGATAACTTTCTCAAAGTTTTCTTCCCGCACGTAGACATCTTCCGGGTCATCGACGAATTGCATCGCCCGCTGGAAGAGCAAGGAATCGAAAAGGTGGGACACGTACCCAACCACTTTGCTTACAGGGTTCAAGGAAGCCCTTTCTGTGCGGCACAATGCGAAGTATTCGACAAATCACTACCTGGATCGACCCATTACCTGTTCGTCACAGGCGGCAACTGCCTTGATGTGATTGCGAGAGATAAGCCCTGCTTTGGCTGGGTCAATTCCGACGCCGTATAAGGTATGGTCTGGCTTACCCGAATTGGCTGCTGTTGGCCCTGAGTGGTAATGGAAGTCATAAATCTTTCGTGTAATCGGCCAGCTCTATGTAGCCCAACTGTAGGCTTCCTCGGGGGCCAAAAGGTAAGAAATAGAAGCGAACGTTATCATTGAACTGCATCAGCGGATGCATCCCATTCTTTATTTTTTCAGGTGAGTTCAGTTTAAAGCTGATGCCCGCGTCGAGCATTGTCTTTTGCACTCGCTCATATCCGAGCTCAGATCGCTTTGGTCTATCGAACGAAACATGATTGCCTACCCGCAAGTGACGACCACGGGACCGTTTGAAAAGGTGTAGCTGAACCAGATAAGAGGAGACGTTGTTATCGATGATCTGGACGAAGATTTCGGCGGGGCCATATACCAGCGTGCCATCAAACATATCATCGTAATGAAAGCCGAGACGATGCGGATTTCCAAGCAGGCGCACGGTCTCGCTAAATGTCTGACCTAAACGTATTGGACCGATTGTGGCATTAGCAGCGACAGCGATTAAGTTTTCCACCAGCGCCCCCGACGGTTCTTGGACAAATATCACTGTCTTGCTAGACTTATGCGGTGATTGGCGCAATATCCGCTCCCGCCGGAGGGCCGAAGTCTGTCATTGGCCCGAAGCGGTCGTTGCCGGACTGCAATTGGCACCCGCTGAGTTGGTTGAGTCCAGCCACGAGCACTTTCCCCATTATCACGTCGATGTCTGGTTCCTAATGTGCTCGGAAAGCCAATGATGCAGGAGCGTGTCACAGTCGGGCACCGCGCCCTGCGAAATGCAAGTAATGAAGGCAAGTCGAGCCAAGCGAGCGCTCTCTGCAAGAGCAGCACCAGTTGCCTCTTGGGAGTTGTGAACGCTGCTACCTCTTAGTTCGTAAAGCTGCGTGATGCGCTGCTGCAGCGCTTCGCGTCTGCCGCCGGGCTCTTCAAGGTACGTCGCAATGGCCTTGGACAACCGCTTTGTCAGTTGATTTTGCCCTGGACGAAAGAGGGTCTCAAGAGCGGCCCATATCATTACCATCGCTGCTCCGCTTGAGTGAGCGAACGGCGCAGAGTCCATTGTCTGATACGCACGGTTGAAGTGCTCAATGTTCATTAGCGCAGCGCCCGGAGCGAAGAGTTCTCTGACCGCCTCCAGATGGTCGATACCAATAACCTCATTGGTCACTCGTGGCCCCATGCGCGGACGCGATATCTCAATCGGCCAAAACTGCGGGTCGTGCTCACAGTTTCGTGCGTCGGCAAATGCCGTATCCGAAAGCACTGGAAGCACCAACGGCATTCCTGTTATCAATCGCAGCAAGGAAAGTGTCCACCAAACCGAGTTCATACGGTCGAAATTGGTTGGAGATGCGCGCTCCGCGAGAGCGACCTCGATACACACATCAAACCCGATTCCACCCGACGCTGGACGCCACGGACCCGGATGCGGCTTTGATGCAGCATCTGGCTTGGCAAAAGCTATCAAGTATGGAGACATCACATGAGCAAAAGTCTGTCGAATCGTGAGGCCCTCTGCCACCTCAAACTGCTCCACTGCCAAGGATCCACCAGCGACGCCGCCATAAACCGCGCTATTCGCGGGATCGAAAACGAGGTGCTGCTTCGGCCGCAGCCGGCCCTCCAGAGCGTCTCTCAATTCACGCAACTTTTCTTCTATAAGTTGATCCATTCGGCTAGCCTAACTCGGACTGAGCTCAACTGGCAATCACATCCTAGCCGACCTATTCGACTGTGAAGCTGATCTTGGGAAGCAGGCATCAGGCGATTATCGTCCTTAGCGTCTGAGCATAGGAATGACCGCTCTTGGCGCGAAGCGGACGATTGTATGCCGACCCATCTGAAGACCTGATCCGATTTTCCGTACCAACTACAAAAGCAGAATTGCTGTCTACGAGAGGAGTGACACCCCTAAACACCAATTCTGTGGCCCCCTCTATTGCAGGCGCTTCTGGAATGATAAATGTGGGCGGTCAATATAGATGAATTGACCGTAGAAGACCGCCCACTCACAACTGACTAATCAAAACCGCCCGTTCAGACCCGCTTTCATGCCAGCGGACATTTCTCCATCGCCTTCTGCGCTGAACAGCAGGCCGAGATTAAAGATATAGGCGGTCTCACCTTTGAGCGATAATCCGGCCGAGAGCGAGCCGAACGCGCCCGAGCCATCAATCCCGGAGTAACCGGCGGTCACACCGAGTTTCGGTGTCAGGATCGATTTGTTCTCAAGCGTGAATTCCCGCGCAATTTCTGCGCCGAGGTTAACCCGGAACTGCTCCTCGGCGTGGCCTTCCAACTCAATCATGTCACCATCACTGTTGGTGACAGCGTAGTCATCAATGCTTTCAGACAGATAGACCGTTCGCAGCTTTGGTAGCAGAAGGATATCGTTGGGCAGCATTAACTGTCCCTTGAGCGACGTGTCAAACATCCAGCGGTTTGTGTCGAAATCGCCATCCCAGAAGGTCGTATCAATCGTATTAGACGAGCCTCCATAAAGCAGGTGCGTATCCCAGAAGGTGTTTTTCCCGATCTCGACGGACGAATATGGACCTGCCAGCCAGCCATTGCCGGTAAGCTCTGCGTCTTCGTCTGTCGGATCTGTCATATGGTCGTAGTGAAAAGACAGACCAACCAGGAATTTATCTGAGACAAGGTAATCAGCCCCGGTGGATATCATACCGAAATTGCCCCATTTATCTCCGTTTTCCTCCCGATTGTGCAACATGAACGTGCCATCAACCCATATGTTAAAGGGGGAGTCTGCCCCGTATCCATCAACACCGAGCTGCGCGAGGCTGGTGGAAAACCCGAAGGTCACACCATCGACCGACGGCGACATTCTCGTCGTGATCGGATCAGTTCCCTCCTGGACGCGGCGACGCTCCATCAGTCCGGGGACTTTGATGGATGACGCAATCAGACTTTGCCGCCTGCTGACGAAGCCATTTACGAGGGCATCGATATCACCAACGACCTGATCAGAATTAGGACCGACATTATAGATGACGAAGCCCGTATTGGAGACACCAAGTGCGCTTGTGAGGCGATATCCGACACGAACGCTGCCAGAATAGCTCGGGTTTGGCGTGAACTTGAGATACCAGCCCGATGGCGTTGGTGTTGATGCCTGCGCAAATTCACCCCGAACAATTGACACAGTTCCGGCATTTGGCGGATCGACAAACAACAGGTCAGCCGAGGAAAATGGACCACCGGTCGCATCGCGAACGAGGTTAACGTTGGCCGGTGTGGCACCGGCTACCACGGTAACGACCTTGTCTTTTACCGTAACCGCGCGTGCCTCGACCTTCAGTGTAAACTTGGCTGCACCGGTGCTTCCCAAACTATCTCTGACCCCAATGGCGAAGCTGTAATCGCCTTCGGTATTGGCATCCAGAGGGCCGCTTAACTCACCGGTCGATACATTAAGCACCATACCCGCCGGCATCGTTCCCGAAGCAAGACTGTAAATCAGTGAACCTGCGCCGCCTTTAGCGACAATGCTCTGGCTGTATTCTTCCCCGGCCATGGCTGGCGCCAATGCTCCACCCGAAGGTGAAAAGCCGAAGGTCACTGCCGGCGGCGCAATTGTGAGCGTATATGTCGCAGAACTTGAGGCACTGTTTGCATCTCTTGCCGTGATCGTGAAGCTGGCATTGCCAGCCACTGTCGGCGTACCCGACAAGGT
>NZ_JACYVF010000022.1:2500-6126 GCF_014842165.1 Rhizobium sp. CFBP 13644 | reverse complement strand
TTGAGAAGACTGTTTTATGATTTGTTGCGTTTTGCAGACCTGGCAGCGACCTACTCTCCCGCGTCTTAAGACGGAGTACCATTGGCGCTGGGGCGTTTCACGGCCGTGTTCGGAATGGGAACGGGTGCAGCCGCCCCGCAATAACCACCAGGTCGGCAAAACGCAACGAATGACCATGTTTTCACATGGAAACTGTTGTTTCGAGAAGCTGGAGAGGAGACATTCGTCTCACTCTATTTAATTTAAACACGTCTTTCTGTGACCTGTCCGTATGTTTCCCATACAGGACGTTAGTCCGTCGCGCCTTGTGGCGCGCGCCGTCTGCAGGGCTTTTAGCCCGTGAAGACAGAACAGAAGTCATCATCGAACTGCGTTCGATGAACATAATCAATGGGAACGAAGAAGTCGATCGAGCTATTAGTAACGGTAAGCTTCATGCATTACTGCACTTCCACACCCGTCCTATCAACGTGGTCGTCTTCCACGGCTCTGATAGGGAACACTCGTTTTCAGGTTGGTTTCCCGCTTAGATGCCTTCAGCGGTTATCCATTCCGTATATAGCTACTCTGCTATGCCCTTGGCAGGACAACAGATCCACCAGAGATACGTCCATCCCGGTCCTCTCGTACTAGGGACAGATCCTGTCAATATTCCTACACCCACGGCAGATAGGGACCGAACTGTCTCACGACGTTCTGAACCCAACTCACGTACCGCTTTAAATGGCGAACAGCCATACCCTTGGGACCTGCTCCAGCCCCAGGATGCGATGAGTCGACATCGAGGTGCCAAACAACCCCGTCGATATGGACTCTTGGGGGTCATCAGCCTGTTATCCCCGGCGTACCTTTTATCCGTTGAGCGATGGCCCTTCCACACGGGACCACCGGATCACTATGACCGACTTTCGTCTCTGCTCGACTTGTCAGTCTCGCAGTCAGGCGGGCTTATGCCATTGCACTCGACGACCGATTTCCGACCGGTCTGAGCCCACCATCGCGCGCCTCCGTTACTCTTTCGGAGGCGACCGCCCCAGTCAAACTACCCACCATACACTGTCCCGGATCCGGATAACGGACCGCGGTTAGACATCCACGAAGATAAGGGTGGTATTTCAAGGATGGCTCCACGGGAACTGGCGTCCCCGCTTCAAAGCCTACCACCTATCCTACACATGCCTTGGCGAATGCCAGTGTAAAGCTATAGTAAAGGTGCACGGGGTCTTTCCGTCTGACCGCAGGAACCCCGCATCTTCACGGGGAATTCAATTTCACTGAGTCTATGTTGGAGACAGCGGGGAAGTCGTTACGCCATTCGTGCAGGTCGGAACTTACCCGACAAGGAATTTCGCTACCTTAGGACCGTTATAGTTACGGCCGCCGTTTACTGGGGCTTCAGTTCAGAGCTTGCACCCCTCCCTTTAACCTTCCAGCACCGGGCAGGCGTCAGACCCTATACGTCGTATTGCTACTTCGCAGAGCCCTGTGTTTTTGATAAACAGTCGCTACCCCCTGGTCTGTGCCACCCTGACATACTTGCGTACAACAGGGTCACGCTTCTTCCGAAGTTACGCGTGCAATTTGCCGAGTTCCTTCAACATAGTTCTCTCAAGCGCCTTGGTATACTCTACCTGACCACCTGTGTCGGTTTCGGGTACGGTCTATACGGTGGAGCTATTTCCTGGAACCTCTTCGCCGCACATTCAATCCAGTAAGAATGTACAACACACGAGATCCGTCACTACCACCAGGCCCACGAATATTAACGTGGTTCCCATCGACTACGCGTGTCCGCCTCGTCTTAGGGGCCGGCTAACCCTGCTCAGATTAACTTTAAGCAGGAACCCTTGGTCTTTCGGCGAGGGAGTCTCTCACTCCCTTTATCGTTACTCATGTCAACATTCGCACTTCCGATATCTCCAGGGGCCCTCACGGGTCCCCCTTCACAGACTTACGGAACGCTCCGCTACCACAGCACAGTCACTATAACTGTACTATCCTCAGCTTCGGTGCATGGCTTTAGCCCCGTTACATTTTCGGCGCAAAGACCCTTATTTAGACCAGTGAGCTGTTACGCTTTCTTTAAATGATGGCTGCTTCTAAGCCAACATCCTGGTTGTTTTGGGATCCTCACATCCTTTCCCACTTAGCCATGACTTGGGGACCTTAGCTGGAGGTCAGGGTTGTTGCCCTCTTCACGACGGACGTTAGCACCCGCCGTGTGTCTGCCGATTAGTACTCCTCGGTATTCGGAGTTTGGTTAGGATCAGTAAGACGGTGAGTCCCCATAGCCCATCCAGTGCTCTACCCCCGAGGGTATTCGATCGACGCACTACCTAAATAGTTTTCGCGGAGAACCAGCTATTTCCGAGTTTGATTGGCCTTTCACCCCTAGCCACAAGTCATCCCAATCTATTGCAACAGATATGGGTTCGGCCCTCCAGTTGGTGTTACCCAACCTTCAGCCTGCTCATGGCTAGATCACTCGGTTTCGGGTCTAATGCAACAAACTAAACGCCCTATTCAGACTCGCTTTCGCTACGCCTACACCTACCGGCTTAAGCTTGCTTGCTACACTAAGTCGTTGACCCATTATACAAAAGGTACGCCGTCACTCTTTCGAGCTCCGACTGCTTGTAGGCATCCGGTTTCAGGTTCTATTTCACTCCCCTCGTCGGGGTGCTTTTCACCTTTCCCTCACGGTACTTGTTCGCTATCGGTCATGCACGAGTACTTAGGCTTGGAGAGTGGTCTCCCCATGTTCAGACAGGATTTCACGTGTCCCGCCCTACTCAAGGACAATAAGTGTTCTACGTGTACGGGGCTATCACCCGCTATGGCCACCTTTTCCAAAGTGTTCCACTTTATTCCTTATTGCCACTGGCCTGGTCCGCGTTCGCTCGCCACTACTTACGGAGTCTCGGTTGATGTCCTTTCCTTCAGGTACTTAGATGTTTCAGTTCCCTGAGTTCGCTTCTTACACCCTATGTATTCAGATGCAGATACCTTATCATAATGCTTGGAAACCCAAACCGTACAAAAGCACGGCTTGGATTCTCCAAGCATTTAAGGTGGGTTCCCCCATTCGGAAATCCATGGATCAAAGCTTATTCGCAGCTCCCCACGGCTTATCGCAGCGTATCACGTCCTTCTTCGCCTGTGCATGCCAAGGCATCCACCAAATGCCCTTAATTCACTTCTTCGTTCTCATTGTCTATGCTCATCCATAGTTGCTTCCAAAGAAAGCAACGACCTGATTACCTTTTACAATCAAGCCACTTCATGATGACACCGACGTGTCGATACAGTCCTCATATGAAGGCACGCCGGTGCACTTCGAGGCCGTATCATTAAGACCAGCTTCTCGAGATATCATCCGGTGATGCGCGGTCAGGCAACATCAATCCAGCATTTCCATCAGATGATAGCCTAAACTATCAAACAACAAAAATGCCTCAGGACAGGACTTCCTACCTACCTCCAATCCCTCCACCAATTCCGGCCGACTAAGCCATCACAAGGTTTCGCTGGGATCGGGCTCGGACGCCTTGAACCAATGGTTCAAAACACCTGGAAGCCTCCAGACATATCTTCTCTTCACAATGCATACAGAACAGGCACAATCT
>NZ_JACYVF010000021.1:0-7996 GCF_014842165.1 Rhizobium sp. CFBP 13644 | reverse complement strand
TTGAGCTGAACTCTCATACTGGGGGGAGTATGTCAACATACTGCTGGCAGTATGCCGGTGATAGCGAGCATACATGGGGTTAAATACACGTGGTGAGTATGAGACCGCGGATGCGCACAGCGTTGGTCTATCTCGGGATGTTATTAATTCCGGCCCTTGCATCGTGGCTTGCCAAAACGGACCGAGCGTACGCGGAAATCATAATGGTCGACGCAGTCGGTCGCCCGGTCAAGCTTGCCGCGTCCGCCAAACGCATCGTCACGAACGAAAGCTTGTTGTTGGTGACCTTGGCACTGCTCGACGATAACCCGGTTAGCAGACTTGCCGGCTGTACGATGTGCCCGCCTCGTTGATACTGGACGAGGCAGATAATAGACACTGCCACGGCTGAAGCCGAGAAGCTTGGCCTGGCGTACGACGGATAGTTTATGCTGGCGGTCGATCATTTCTTTCCGCCCAGCAATCCCGCCTTGCCGAGCGCACCGGATAAATAATCGTTCTCCAGTGTCAGTTCGCCAATCTTGGCGTGAAGCGTTTTGATGTCCACAGTTGGGCCCGCCGGCTCCGTCTTCGCTTCATCGCCGGAAACGCCTGTCGCCCCCTCAAGGAGCTGACCTTTCCACTGTTTGATCTGGTTGGCATGCACGTCGAACTGCTGGGACAATTCCACCAGCGTCTGCTCGCCCCGGATGGCGGCGAGCGCCACTTTTGCCTTGAAAGCCGGGCTGTGGTTCCGGCGCGGTCGTCTCGTCATGGTATCTCCTGTTCCCGGCATCTAAGCCGAAGTCAGGCAGAAATTCTACTTATCCCCGCTGTTTAATTTCCCGAACCAGTTCTCAGCGTACTTTTGTCTTTTAGGAGATCGAGACCGGCATTGCGGCGATCAGGGCCGCCTCCCGCCCACAAACTCAAGGCCATCGCAGCAATTTCTCACAAGGCTTTATCAGCAATTTACGGACACGTAATTTCGGGTTGCAGGGCGCAGCCAAGGCGTGGTGAAACCAACACAATGCATTTGTAAAACCATCCAAAATTCGGATATAGATCACTAAACCGATTGGGATGGTGCAATGAGTTCAAAATTTTTGGTAATCGATCCTCGGAAGGATCTCGCAGCCCTCAAAGGGATTTTTTCGATACACCGTATCCAGTTGCTCCAAGCTATTTCGGACCGCCCAGGCATAAATGTAAATGATCTGGCGGAGACTGCGAAACTTCCTCAGTCCTCAGTCTCTTCACACCTCAAGGTGTTGGAAAACGCGGGTCTTGTCAAAACTGAGTCGCGCCGCGCAAAGAGAGGCAATCAAAAAGTTTGCTACGCGGTCTATGATGAGCTGATTGTCACGCTTCATCCAACTCCTGAAGCTATAACCGACGACTTTATCGAAGTATCGATGCCTCTGGGACTTTATACGAACAATGCCGTGACCGCGCCATGTGGAATCTGCTCGACAGACGGTATCATTGGGTTGTTGGACGTGCCGGACACCTATGTTGATCCAGAGCGAATGAAAACCAGTCTGCTATGGTTTACTAGCGGATTCGTTGAATACCAGTTCCCCAATAACGCCATGCTGCGCGGGGAACAGGTAGAATCCATTGATGTCGTCATGGAAGTGAGTTCGGAAGTGCCCGGGACCATGGCCGACTGGCCTTCGGATATAGTGCTGTCAATCAACGGAATTGAGCTTGGTGTCTGGACGTCTCCAGGAGATTTTGGTGACCGTCGTGGCACTTACACGCCAGCCTGGTGGAAACTGAAGGGCTCCCAGTATGGAATGCTAAAGACCTGGTCCGTGGGTCCGGGTGGGACATTCGTCGATGGCCACAAGATCTCCGGAATAAAGGCAAGCGATCTCGGCTTAGATGAACGGCGGTCGATACGACTGCGCGTCGAAGTCAAGGCCGACGGCAAACATCCAGGCGGGATCAACATTTTTGGCCGGGGCTTCGGAAACTATGATCAGGACATCCTGTTGCGTTTGCGAACGAAGAAAAGCTAACGGGACCTATGGCCGATTTAGGCTGAGCGTGCGCCGCAGCACACAAGCCCCATTGACAATTCGATCGCCTCAGCCGATGTATATCTGAAATTACGATCTATATCGTATAATGTGATTGCTTTGGAGGAGGTATCCATGAAGGCTCGTATCGCGGTCCATCGCGACTTCAAGATCAGTGACATCGATGAGAGGCTTTACTCGGCGTTCATCGAACACATGGGTCGCGCGATCTATAGTGGCATCTACGAACCGGGTCACCCAGAAGCCGATGCTCAGGGTTTTCGAAAAGATGTTTTGAAATTCGTCCAGGATTTGAAGATTCCTGCAATTCGCTACCCCGGCGGAAATTTCGTATCCGCGTATCGCTGGGAGGACGGTATTGGTCCGCGTGAAGATCGCCCTGTTCGCCTTGATCTCGCTTGGCGTTCGAAGGAATCAAACCAGATCGGCATCAATGAATTCGCTGACTGGTCCGAGAAGGCTGGCATCGAGATGATGTTGGCGGTCAATCTCGGCTCGCGTGGCCTTGAGGATGCGCGAAATTTTCTGGAATATGTGAACTTCCCAAGCGATACAGCATGGAGCGACCTGCGCCGATCGCACGGACGAAACGAGGGATACGATGTCAAGATGTGGTGTCTCGGCAACGAGATGGATGGCCCTTGGCAGATCGGTCACAAGGTCGCGACCGAATACGGTCGCCTTGCCAATGAAACGGCCAAAGCGTTCAAGGGCTTCGATCCTACCATCGAGGCGATTGTCTGCGGCAGTTCAAACGACGAGATGGCGACTTATCCCGAATGGGAGCGCGAGGTTCTCGAGGAGTGCTACGAGAACGTCGATTACATCTCGCTGCATAAATATTTTGGCAATTCCAGCAAAGACACACTCAACTACTTCGGTAAGGTCGTCGAGACGGGGCGATACATCCAGACGATCGCAGGTACGATTGACTATGTTAAAGCGAAAAAGCGCGCCAAGAACGACGTTCATATATGCTTTGACGAATGGAATGTCTGGTATCACATCCGGGAAGACGACAGACGCCGTTGGAAGAGCTGGGACTGGCCAGAGGCGCCGGAGTTGCTCGAGGAGACTTATAATTTCGAGGATGCTCTGTTCGTCGCTGGCCTTTTGAACGAGTTCATCCGCCGCTCCGACCGCGTGCGCATCGCCTGCATTGCCCAACTCGTCAACGTGATCGCACCAATCAGGGCCGAGCGTAATGGTCCCGCCTGGCGTCAGACCATCTATCATCCCTACCGTTTTGCATCAATCTTTGGAAGGGGAGAGGCTCTCAACGTTGCGGTCGATGCGCCTACCTATGACTGCCATGTCGCCGACGACGTGCCCTATATTGACGTTGCAGCCGTGCGTAACCGCGATGAAGGCATGTTGACGCTTTTCGTTGTCAACAGGCACCTGACAGAGCATGCAGACCTTGACGTCAGCCTTACAGGGTTTGCGGCTGCCACCTTGGTGGAGCACCATGCGATGGAGGGCCATGACCTGAACGACACGAATGGTCCTGATCGTCCTGATCACGTGGCACCGAAGTCCGGGTCCGGGGTTGGCGTCGAAGATGGAAATCTGAAGGGCTCGATCGCGCCACTTTCCTATCACGTGTTCCGTCTTAACATCGCTTGAGGAGGCGGCAATGGGTATCAGTCTTCAAAATGTCAGTAAGCGGTTTGGCACAGTTGGAATCATCAATGATGTGAGTATGGAGATACCCACCGGGGCTTTCGCGGTTTTCGTTGGACCGTCCGGTTGCGGAAAGTCGACACTGCTGCGGATGATTGCTGGACTGGAGGACACGACGTCTGGCTCGATCTCCATAGAGGGTCGCGACGTCACGGATGTTGAACCTGCCAAGCGAGAAGTCGCTATGGTGTTCCAGTCCTACGCATTGTATCCGCACCTCACGGTATACGAGAATATGGCTTTCTCGCTGAAACTCAAAAAGACCTCGAAGTCGGAAATCGACGAGATGGTCAATGAGGCGGCACGTATCCTTCATCTCGAAGACCATCTGAAAAAGCGGCCGTCGGAACTTTCGGGTGGCCAGCGTCAGCGTGTGGCTATTGGCCGTGCAATCGTCCGCAAGCCCAAAGTCTTCCTGTTTGATGAGCCGCTCTCGAACCTTGATGCGGAACTACGTGTACAAATGCGACTGGAACTCGCCAAGCTTCATAAGCAGATCGGTGCGACGATGATATACGTCACCCATGATCAGGTGGAAGCGATGACGCTTGCGGATCGTATTTTCGTGCTCAAGGGCGGTGTCGTCCAGCAGACCGGCAAACCTCTGGAACTTTATGATAATCCCAATAACCATTTCGTTGGAGGTTTTATCGGATCACCCGCGATGAATTTTCTCCCGGGCCGGGTTCTTGGCAGACAGGGTGAGACGATACGCATCGGTCTGGAAGGGATCAGCAACGAGGTTCTGGCGAAGGTGTCCAGCAACATCGCTGATGGTACCGCCGTCAAGATCGGGCTACGTCCCGAACATCTTCGGCCTATTGAAGGCGGTTTTGCGGTGACGGTCGAGATGGAAGAAGACCTCGGCGGCGTATCCTATCTGCATACTCGTTTGAGCGATGGACGCGCAGTCGTTGTGGAAACGCGAGGACGGGCGGAACGGCTTGATGGTGACCTGTCGCTGACGCTTGGCGCGGATCCGGGTGATGTCCTTGTGTTTACGGAAGACGGTCAGCGCATGCGCTGACCCATTTTGGACTTTGTTATAAACCGCCACCGACGGGAGATGTGTGGCTTATCTGGATGGAGGAATTTTCATGCGCATTAAAAGACTATTGGCAGCCGCAGCTATGTCGCTGATGGCGATCCCCGCACTGGCTCAAGAGAATATCACCTGGTGGGACTTTCTCGCCGGTGGCGATGGCGCTCGAATGAAGGCATTGATCGCACGGTTCAATGAGGAACATCCCGATATCAAGATTACGAGCACGACGCTCGAATGGGGTATTCCGTTCTATACCAAGGTGCGTACTGCAGTGGCGGTAGGGCAGGGGCCTGACGTGATGACGTATGCCTTGTCACGCCTTCCGCTGGGCCTGACCGAAGGTGTGCTTGGCGAGATTACAGATGAAGATCTGAAAAACGCCGACGTCACGAAGGAAAGCTTTTTCCCGGCATCGATAAAGGCTGCAAGCTCGGAGGATGGCAAGCTCTTCGCCGTACCATTCGATATTCATTCTATTGTGCTTTACTACAACAAGTCCTTTCTTGAAGGATCGAGGTTTCTTGGCGCTGACGGTAAGCTGACCGCAATCAACAACCTTTCGGATTTCGAGGAAGCTCTCGCCTACGCAAAGGAAAAGGGCGCTACGGCTCCAGTCACCTACCCGACGGCCACCGCCGCAGGTACCTATCGCGTCTTCTACACATTGCTGCGTCAACAGGGTGGCGAGTTGATCTCCGGAAAAGAAGTTCTGGCAGGTGACAACCTTGAGAAAGCCGCCAAGGCGATTGAAGTCATGACCAATTGGCGAAACAAGGGTTGGCAACCTGAACAGGCTGAGTCCAAGGCCGCAGTCGCCTTGTTCACTTCCGGGAAATCCGCCTTCATGCTGGGCGGCGTCTGGGAAGTGCCGACAATGATCGATCTCGAGAAGAAGGGTTCGCTGGGATATTCGTGGGGTGCAGTGCAGGTTCCCAACCTTATGGGGACGCAGACAACGTGGGCGGACTCGCATGCCTTCGCAATTCCCGCCAACAACACGATGTCGCCGAAAAAGCGCAAAGCTGTCATGACTGTGATCGGCTGGATGGAGAAGAATTCGCTCTCATGGGCAAGTGCAGGCCATATCCCCGCCTTCAAGAATGTGATCGAGAGCGACGACTTCAAGAAGATGGAGCCGAACGCTACCTATTCCTCCCTCGCAAATTCAGCGTCGTATGATCCGCGTTCGCCGATCGCTGGTGTTGCATCGCCTGTCTATGATGCGTCGGTCAACGTCATCGCGCCAGCAATCCACGGATATGCGGAACCCATGCAGGCCGCTGAGCAAGTGAAACAGGATCTACAGGATCGCTTGAAGTAACAAACGCAAGCCGCGCGTTCGCGCGCGGCTGTTCCTGAAATGGTGAGGGTTTCGTCTTGGCTATGCTGACAAACAGGCGCAAGGAGATGGTGGTAGCCGCCTCGCTGGTTGCGCCATTCGTTTTAACTTTCGTATTGGTTTTTCTTTACCCGACGATAAGGCTCGTGATGCTGAGCTTGACGGATGCGCCGCTGATCGGTCCCGGACAATGGGTCGGGTTCGAAAACTTCAAACGGCTACTCTCAGACAAGCTTTTTCTGACGTCACTGAAGAACAATGGCTACTTCATTTTGCTGACGGTTGTGCCAACCACAGCGCTTGCCATGACCATAGCCCTGCTTGTGACACGTTTGAAGGGCCCCCTCCAGTCTCTTGCGTTGGCGATCTTCTTCCTGCCCTATATCCTGCCGGTGTCCGTGGTAACACAGATATGGATGTGGATGCTCGACTTCCAGTTCGGGGTTCTTCAGCCAGTCTTCACCTTTTTCACGGGCAAGCCCGTTCCGGTTTTTAAAAATCCCTATTGGGTCATGCCGACGGTCGCCGCTGTCACGATCTGGTGGACCAACGGTTTCAATGTCCTTCTTTTCATTGCCGGACTGCGCAACATTCCCAGGGATTATTATGAGGCGGCGTCACTGGATGGTGCAACGCGTATGCAGTTATTTACCAAAATCACATGGCCGCTTTTATGGCCTGTAACCGGATTGGTTTTGACGCTTCAGTTGATCCTGCAGCTAAAGATATTCGACCAGATCTATCTTCTCAGCAGTGGCGGGCCATTCAACTCGTCCTATGTTTTGCTCTTGATGGTTTACCGTGAAGCATTTCAGCTCAATCATGGTGGCTACGCTTCCGCCATTGCACTGGTTCTATTTGCGCTCATCGCGACTTTTTCAGTGCTGCAGTATCAACTCGTGCGTATAGGAGGACGTCGATGAGATCTTTAAGACGAGTCGAAAACTGGGTTCTCACACTCGGCACATTTCTAGCGGCCTCTCTTTGGATATTTCCGCTCTACTGGGCATTCATAACCTCCATCCGCTCTGAGGAACGGGTGGTTTCGAGCGAAGCTGGCATCATTCCCGACGAATTCAATCTTGCCTCCTATATCGACATCCTGTGGAATACCAATATCGTCACCTGGTACATAAACTCGATTGGGACGGCTGTGATCATCACGATGACGGTGATCGTCTCCGGCATGATGTGCGCTTATGCCATTTCTCAGTTGCGCTTTCCCGGACGACGAATTCTCTATGGTGTGGTCCTCGCCAGCTTCATGGTCCCGTCACAGGCGCTCGTGGTAACGCAATTTATCCTGATGAACGATCTTGGCCTCATAAACACGTGGGCTGGCATCATTTTGCCACAACTCGTCGTGCCAGTGGTGATCATCGTTTACAAGCAGTTCTTCGATGCGGTGCCGAAAGAGATGCGCGAAGCGGTTGTGCTGGATGGCGGCGGCGACTACACTCTGCTTTTCAAGATCTATCTGCCGCTTAACTGGGGCATTACCACTGCACTGGCCATCATCACATTCATAATGGCCTGGAACCAGTTTCTCTGGCCGTTCCTGGCTGTGACGAGTGAGGATATGATGACAATCCCCGTGGGGATCACCCAAGTCAATGATGCTTTCGGCGTGTTCTATGCTCGCCTAATGTCGGTTGCGCTGCTTGGTGCAATGCCGGTGGCAGTCGCCTACTTGATCTTTCAGAAGAAAGTGACAGAAGCGGTAATGATTTCGTCTGGCGTGAAGGGGTAACGTTTTAATCTTTGTGTGCGCGGAAGTAGTAACTTTGAGGCGGTTTGACTTCACGATAAGACTGGTCTCGGCTTTTGCAGTTCTGGCTATCCTTATCGTGTCCCAAGGTCTTCTTAACAGACACATCGCCACAGAGGCAGAACAGCAGGTCGTTC
>NZ_JACYVF010000020.1:0-8284 GCF_014842165.1 Rhizobium sp. CFBP 13644 | reverse complement strand
GAGAAACTCCCGCTCTTTATCCATGAAAACTCGATCACAGATCAAACGCCGAAGGGCAACGTGGGAGCGGAACACCGGTTACGCAAGGCAGCGCAGATTTACAAAAATACAGGTAACCTGCGAGCGGTCCAAATTCTCCTCGGTCACACAAAGCTCGAAAGCACAGTTCGCTACATTGGCGTCGAGGTGGATAACTCTCTGAGAATCGCTGAGCAAATCGAGATGTAGACTTCTGGCCATCGGCGTTCGCCGATGGTCCCCCTAGGGCCACAATCGGTCATCGGTGAATGTAAAGTGCATATCAGAGGCCGACCAGAAAATTGGCGACCTCAGATCGGCTCGTTAGCCTATATTTTTGCTCGGGATGTTGCTCGTAGAACAAGTGGTGCGCCTCAAAGGAGTTCAGGTGGTTCTTTCGGAAACGGTAGCCTCGAGTATACTCCAGCAGTTCTTCGAATTGCTCCGATGATCCTCCATCGGTTTGCCCCCGCGTCATCAAATTTGCGATGCAGTCGTCGTCGGCTAGATCGAGCCAGATAAATGTTGTTACGCGGGGAAAGACCTGCTTGAGAATTGACCCGTATATTCCTTCCATAACCCATAACCCATGAGCCGCTGCCTGCTGCTTCAGCAACGAGTTGATCACGCTCATTGCGTGGACGCTTTCCTGAGAAACCGGGTAACCAGTGCAAATCATCCAGATGCGTGACCGGAAACCCGAACTTGGGCGCCAACTCTCTCGCCAGCCACGACTTGCCGCTTCCGCTATTACCTACGATGAAAACCCTTTCCATGGAGCGCTTTCCCGCTGAATATGTTTGTCGTCATTCGTGCAACATGACCCGGAGTATCTCGGCTGACGAGCGCTATGCAATGTCCTCAATGGGCCGATTGCGGTCATTGCAATATTTTTGAAAGCGAGTGCTTTCAGGGCGTCCAAGCCTATATGTGATTTTGCCGACAATCATCCACCGTTTGAAGGTTGTCAAAGTGAACTTTGGGCGCCACCCCGCCGGCAGACTTACAACCTGATTGCTCTCGCTTGTGAATGGCGAGAGATGTCCGATAATCAAGCCTTAGCAAGATCGATGGTTCGCCCATTGAATGACTCCCGTCGAGGTTCTTACGTTGATCAATCGGCTTTCAACCGTACTTAGGCGGATGCTCTGAGAATCAGTTCGGACTTCAGCAGGATTTGATCACGGCTGATCAACGGATCGTCCGAGACGTCAGCTTCGCCAAGCTTACGAAGCAGGAGGCCGATCGCCAGCCTGCCAATCTCATAGTAATTTTGTGCGACAGTCGTGATGGGCGGACACGCATATTGCGACAGGGGGTGATCGTCGTGACCAGCGACCCTGAGGTCGAACGCTGAACCGTGGCCAACCTTGATTCCCTTTTTCCATGCCGCTGCGATGACACCAAAAGCTAAGCGGTCATTAGCGCAGACGATCGTTCGGGTGGGAAGCAAATCCAACCTGTCGAACAAACGTGTAGCCTCATCGAAGCCGAACCGCTCGAAATCCCAGGTCGTCATTCCAGATATGTTGAGAACCTCGGCTTTATGTCCAGCGCCCTCCATCGCTGCGATATAGATTTCCCGCCTGTCGTCCGCATTTCTATTGACTTTCGGCATGCCCAGAAAGCACGGCGGCTCTCCGGAGCGGCAGAGATAGTCGACTATGAGGCCGAAGCTCTGGCGGTTGTCACTTCCGACAAAGGCTGCTTCCTCATCCGCTGGCGAGTCAACATATACGAGGGGAATGCTTTGTCCGAGCTTCGTCAGGGGCGAATTCCGCGGAGTTGACCCTATCGGGGCGATGATAGCGCCCGCCACATTCAGTGACTGAAGTGTACTGACGGCGTCGTCTTCCACCTCGGCTCTGCCGTCGGAAGAAAGCACGAAGGCGAGGAAGCCCGCCTCGGCAGCAATCACTTCGATCCGCCTTGTCAACGCCATGTAGAATGGGTCGAGAGCGTTGGGAATAATTATGCCGATGATGTTGCTGCGTCGGCGGTTCAGGTTCACCGCGAACATGTTGGGCTTGAAGCCTGACTTCCTGAGGGCTTGCTCGATGGTGTCGCGTGTCTTCTTTCGCACCGAGGTAGGGTCGTTGAAGTACTTCGAAACGGTTGGACGCGAGAGCCCGACGAACTCGGAGAAGTCCTCCATAGTCTTGATCGGTTTTGGCACATCAAGCTCCCTTACAGTCGTGGCAGCCACAGGCTGCGGACGCTAGGTCCGCAGAAACGCTCCAGGGCTCATGCGAATCTCAGTCCGAAACGAACTGTATCTTCATCGTCGCAGGATCGGATGGCTTCGCAAGGAAAAACCGGAGCATCTCCTCCAATGGGAGGCGGTGACTGACCAGCTTTGCCATCGAACCATCGTCACCCTCCAGCATCGCGATTGCCTCCGGAATGTTCCTGTTTAGGGAATGAGACCCGACAATCTTGAGCTGGCGCCGAAAAACCTCGAAAGGATGAATCGATACAGTCGCGTCTGGTGGGCATACCCCAAATAACAACGCCGTGCCACCATCAGCAACGAGCTGGATCATTTCCTGAACCACTGACGGCACACCTGTCGCATCGGCGACGAAGTCGAAGTCATGACGACGCGAGACCAGAAGCTTGGGTTCAGCTCTCACGACCTGAAGGCCGAGCCCAGCCGCGAATTCAAGCCTACTGTCGTTCACGTCAGCCATAGTGACGCTCTGCGCGCCCCGCGATTTGAGAGACAGGGCAAGAAGAAGCCCTATTGGTCCGGCGCCGAATATGATTGCCTCAGAAGGCGGTGTTGCCCCTGAACCGAAGCCCGCCGCACCGATTCCATTCAAGGCACATGCCAGCGGTTCTGCGAGTGCCGCGACATCATAGGAAAGGTTTCCGACGGGGTGGACCTGATCGCAATGGACGGCACAACATTCGCCAAAGCCACCGTCCTGCGTCACTCCGTATGCTTTGAGGTCAGTGCAAAGATTGGTCAAGCCCTTCCTGCAAGCAGCGCATGTGCCGCACGGAAGATTTGGATCGACAACGACTCGATCGCCAACCTTGAGGTTTGCAACTCCGCTGGCGATTGCTTTGATCTCGCCAGCAAATTCATGTCCCGGAACCACTGGGAATGCGCCTGACCCGTAGCGGCCATGAAGGACGTCTATATCTGTATGGCAAAGGCCCGAGGCTCGGATCTGGATCAAGACGTGTCCCGATGGCAAATCCGATGGCTGTGGAATGTCAGCCAGCACGGGCTGACCCTTTCCGATGAATTGGATGGCCTTCATGCTGGCGCTCCCTGTCAGTTCATCCAGTTTCCGCCGTCGACATTGTACGTCTGGGCAAGGATGTAGTTGCTGTCTGCTGACGCGAGGAAGACAGCCAGTCCCTTGATGTCGTCAGGCGTGGCGAAGCGGCCAATCGGGACGGACTTGGCGACCTGAGCCTTCTTCTCTCCAGGCTTAAGGCCCTCCCACTGCGCGAACTTGGCATCAACGATGTCCCAATGCTCGCCATCAACGACACCGGGAGCGATCGCGTTCACGTTGATGCCATGCTTGACCAGAGCCAGCGCAGCCGACTGAGTTGCGGAAATGATGGCGGCCTTGGATGCGCAGTAGAGCGTGACAAGCGCTTCTCCACGGCGGCCTGCCTGGCTGGCCATGTTGATGATCTTGCCGCCCTTCTTGCGGTCGATCATGACGTTGGAAACAGCACGCATGACGAAAAGCGGCCCTTTGAGGTTCACGTCCATGACCTTCTGGTAGCTTTCCTCGGAGATATCGTTGATTGGGCCCATGTCGAAGATCGCGGCATTGTTGACAAGGATATCGATGCCGCCGAATTCGGAGTCGACCTGTTTGACGACACGGTCGATATCCGCAACGTCCGTCACGTCCAACTTCAACGCCTTTGCAGCCGGACCAATCTGGGCGGCTGCCTCGGTGGCTCGGTCGATATTGATGTCTGCGATTACGACTTTCGCACCTTCGGCGACGAATGCTTCGGCAAATCCTAGTCCGATGCCTCTTGCCCCACCCGTGATGAAGGCAACCTTGTCTTTAAGTCTCATTTGCTTCCTCCGACGACCTCGCCCGACGGCGAATGGCGTCCAGTTTCGATGACGGCGTATGGGTGGAGCCCGGTGAAGCGAACACCGGGCTCCAGGGAGGGCTCGCCATTTCTGGCGGGCGCTCGACTACTTGATGTAACCTGCGCGGGTCATATCGCGGGTAACCTGGGCCTGTGCAGCCTCAAGAGAGGCTTCGACCGACTGCTGACCTGCCAGCGCAGCGCTGATCTGCTGACCTACGAACGTTCCGATTGCCTGGAACTCAGGAATGGCAACGAACTGTACGCCGGTGTAGGGAACCGGGTCCTTGGTGGGCTTCGATGGATCAGCCGACATAATCGCCTTCAATACCGTGTCGGCGAAGGGGGCGGCCTTCTGATATTCAGGAAGTGCATAGGTCGACTTGCGCGTACCCGGAGGAACTGCAACCCAGCCCTCGGACTCGCCGACCATCTCCACGTAGTCCTTGGACGTCGCCCACTTAACGAATGAGCGCGCAGTGTCGCCCTTCTTAGTCGTTGCAGGGATCGCGAGGTTCCAGGACCACGACCAGCTCGATCCAGCCGGCGTTGCCTCAACCGGCGAACGCGTGAATGCCACCTTGTCTGCAACCTGGCTTTGTTTCGGGTCGTAGACGCGACCGGCAGCCGATGTGGCGTCGATCCACATGGCGCATTTGCCCGACGCGAAGAGGGTCTGATTTTCGTTAAAGCCGTTCGCTGTCGCTCCGGAAGGACCGTACTTCGTCATCAGGTCGACGTAGTCCGTCACGGCCTTCTTCCACGGCTCGCTGGTGAGTTGAGGCTTCCAGTCCATGTCAAACCAGCGGCCACCGTAGGTGTTTATCATCGTTCCAAGGAACGCCATGTTCTCACCCCAACCGGGCTTGCCGCGCAGGCATATTCCGTAAACACCCTTAGACTTGTCCGTGAGCTTAGCCGCATACTCCTTGATCTGATTATAGGTCGGCTGTTCTGGCATCTTCAGCCCTGCGGCATCGAAAAGATCCTTGCGATAGAGAGTGAACGAGCTCTCGGTATAGAAGGGCACTGCGTAGAGTTTCCCATCGACAGTTAGACCCTTCTTGATCGGATCAAGAAGGTCCGCGTAGTCATAGTCGTCGCCGAGGTCGTCTACGGCCGAAAGCCATCCCGACTTGCCCCAGATAGGCGCTTCGTAGCCGCCGATCGTCATGATGTCGAACTGGCCGCTTCCGGTCGCTATGTCCGTTGTGACACGTTCGCGCAGGACATTTTCTTCAAGCACGACCCAGTTGATTTTGTTCCCGGTCTTCTGCTCCCAGGCTTTTGACAGCTTCTGCATGATGATCATATCGCCGTTATTAACAGTAGCGACAGTGATCTCTTCAGCATGCGCGACGCCTGCAAGAAGGCCGAGGCCGGCGACGGACGATAAAAGAATGCTGGACTTCACACCCATGAAAATCTCCTCCAAGACGAGTGTTTGCGCATACATTACATGCGTAAACTTTTTATCAAGCCAAGAAGTTTGGAAGTCAATCGAAGAATCTGCACGTAAGAGCAAAAAATTGAAGAACTATTACCAAATCAATTGATTTTTAAGGTTTTATTGCGCCGCGTCGTGTTGAAATTAATGGGAAATTGATTGATTTTTTGTGCGACGCGAAAAAAACCTTTAATTTTACGTGCGTAAAATTTGTATTGACAGCTTTATAGCTCGCTCCTACTAGTGCGGCATCGAGAGTCAAGAAACTCAGGCTAGCGACCATTGGGAGGAGCCATGGAAATCGCACATGCAATAGCTTCGGAATCTATGGGGCCGACCATTACTGTGGGCGAGATACTCGTAGAGATCATGGCGACATCCATCGGGGAAGGATTCAGTGAGCCTCTGTCTCTTGAGGGTCCTTTTCCGAGCGGCGCTCCAGCGATTTTTATCGACCAGGTTGCGCGTATGGGAAGTGCTGCTGGGATCATATCGGCCGTGGGCCAGGACGATTTTGGCCGTCTTAATATTGATCGTCTTAAGCGAGACGGTGCCGATGTGTCTGCTATTAAAATGCTGTCCGACTACCCGACCGGCAGCGCGTTCGTTCGCTACAGGGCTGACGGTGAGCGTGATTTCGTATTCAATATTACCAGATCTGCTGCGGGGCAGATCAGTTTGACCACGGCTGCTGAAGAGTTGATGGATAGGGCAGGGCACGTCCATGTCATGGGTTCTGCATTTTCCATCCCTGGTATTGCTGAAATCATCATGCGAGCCGTCGCTCTCGTGAAGGCACGCGGCGGATCCGTCTCATTTGATCCGAACATTCGCAAAGAACTGCTCGCCACGGGAGAAGACGCCAGAACGCAGCTTGATGACATTCTAGCCGTTACCGACCTTCTCCTGCCTTCGGGGGAGGAACTCTTCGTCGCTTCGGGCGTCGAAGATGAAGAGGGTGCTGTAGCGGCGCTCTTGTCACGGGGTGTTTCTGAGATCGTTCTTAAGCGCGGTGCAAAGGGGTCCTCCTGTTTCCACCGTGGTGGTCGCATCGACAGCCCGGCGTTTGTCGTTGAGGAAGTAGATCCTACCGGAGCAGGTGACTGCTTTGGAGCGGCATATGTTTCATGCAGGCGTCGGGGCCTCTCGATTGCCGATTCCTTACGGTATGCCAACGCCGCTGGCGCTCGAACTGTCACTGTGCGCGGTCCAATGGAAGGCGCATCCACATTCGAGCAGCTCGACGATTTCATCACGAAGAACAAGACGGAGAAGTGAGATGGGCGGAATTCTTCTGGAGCTTGCGGCTGCGCGTGTGGCCGGTCATCCCGTCGGCATAACGTCGGTCTGTACCGCACACCCCATCGTCCTTCGCGCTGCAATTCGACGTGCGAAGATCACCGGGCGAAAGGTGTTGATCGAGGCGACGTGCAATCAGGTAAATCATCTTGGCGGCTACACTGGGCTTACCCCATCTGATTTCGTCGCATTGGTGTTGGGCATCGCCAATGACGAGGGGCTTGATCAGAATTCGATAATTTTCGGCGGTGATCATCTAGGGCCAAACCCTTGGAGGAAAGAGCCCGCCGAAACAGCCCTTCAAAAGGCTCGTACCATGGTTGAGGCCTACGTCGCGGCTGGTTTCACCAAGATTCACATCGACACGTCCATGGGCTGCGCAGGTGAGCCTGCAGCACTGGACGACGTGACGATTGCCAATCGTGCAGCCGACATCTGCAAAACCGCTGAAGACGCGGCATCAAAGGCTGGGGTAGCCCCACCCGTCTACATCCTTGGTACGGAAGTGCCGGTACCAGGCGGCGCCGACCATGTTCTTGACAGTTTGGAGCCGACGTCGCCGGAAGCCGCTCGCAGAACGATAGAGGTTCATAGAGATATCTTCGAGAAGGCAGGTCTTGCCGACGCGTTCGGCCGCGTCATCGCATTCGTCGTACAGCCTGGTGTGGAATTCGGAAGTGAAAACGTGATTGTCTACGACCAGCCGAAGGCCATTGAGCTGGTGAAAGTGCTAGAAGATCACCATGGACTCGTTTTCGAGGCGCATTCGACTGACTATCAGACTGAAGAGGCGCTCACCGCGCTGGTCCGCGATGGGTTTGCGATCCTGAAGGTCGGTCCTGGGGTGACATTCGAATTTCGTGAAGCGCTCTACGCTCTCGACATGATCGCTTCGGAGATCGTTCCCGGCTATGGAATACGTCCTCTGGCGTCCGTGATGGAAGAGCTTATGGTGACCCATCCAGATGACTGGAAGGGCCATTATCATGGTGATGAGACGGCTCTCCGTATTCAGCGGCACTACAGCTACAGCGATCGAATTCGGTACTACTGGAACAGGCCGGAAGCGTTGTCTTCGGTCGAGAAGCTCCTGACGGCGCTGCATGACCGGGTGATTCCGGAACCGCTTCTGCGTCAGTTCTTACCAGAGCATACTTCGCTTTCTACGGCTTCCGCGCATGATATCCTCATCGCGGCAGTCGATGGCGTACTCGCTGTCTACGACCGCGCGACGGCAGCGGGCCGTGCTTAGCACCCACGGCTCGTATTATTCTCCATCAATCAGCGTCTCCTACAAAGGAGCGCTGGCAGCATCATGGGAGGGAGCCGCATGGCGACGCAAAACACTAAAAATCTGGCGCGGTTGATGATGGCGCCGTCGGTTGTCATGCTTCTGGTGTGGATGATCGTGCCACTGTCCATGACGCTGTGGTTCTCTTTCCAGAA
>NZ_JACYVF010000019.1:0-18186 GCF_014842165.1 Rhizobium sp. CFBP 13644 | reverse complement strand
GATGGAAGAAAAGCTGCGCTTCGCTATCCGCGAAGGCGGCCGTACCGTCGGCGCTGGCATCGTTGCTTCGATCGTCGAGTAATCTGTTCGGTTACGAAATTCATGAAGCCCCGCTGGCAGCAGCGGGGCTTTTTGTTTGTCGCGCAGCGGCTGATCCTTGTATCTGAACGGATTGTGGGCCGAAGAGTTAGAGTTGATATGATGGCCGTGACGTGGGCCTGTACGGAACCACGTGCGTTTGCCTAACGAAACTGGAGGATTCCATGGCTAAGCGTATTCTATTCACCGGTGGGTCTGGCAAGGCTGGCAAGCACGTTGTGCCTTGGCTGATTGCGAAGGGGTACGAGGTTCATAATATCGACCTTACGCCGCTTGATTGCCCCGGCGTGACGAACCTGACGGTCGATGTCACCGACAGTGGACAAGTGTTCAACTCGCTATCGATGCACCGTGATTTTCCCGATCTTGAGTCGGGGCAGGGCGTGAAGCCTTATGACGCGGTGATACATTTTGCTGCGATTCCCCGCATTCTCATCAAGCCGGATAACGAGACCTTCCGCGTTAACACCATGGGCACTTATAACGTCATCGAGGCGGCGGTGAAGCTCGGGATCAAGAAGATTGTCGTCGCATCGAGCGAGACGACCTACGGCATTTGCTTCGCCGAAGGGCATCGCGACTTTTACCAGTTCCCACTGGAAGAGGACTATGATGTCGATCCGATGGACAGCTATGGTTTGTCCAAGGTGGTCAACGAGAAGACGGCGCGGGCATTTGCGGAACGCTACGGCGCCGACATATACGCGCTGCGAATCGGTAATGTCATCGAGCCGCATGAATATGATAAGTTTCCCGGCTTCTTCGCAGATCTGGAGACTCGCAAGCGCAATGCCTGGAATTACATTGATGCTCGGGACCTTGGGCAGATATGTCATCTGTGCGTGGAAAAGGATGGCCTTGGATATCAGGTCTTCAACGCCGCCAACGATACCGCAACGGCCAATGTGCCGACGAAGGAACTCGCTCAGCGCTTTTTCCCCAACGTTCCATGGACTCGCGAGATCGGGGAGTATGAAAGCCTGTATTCCAACCGCAAGATCCGCGATGTGTTGGGGTTCAAGGAAGAGCACAACTGGCGGCAATACGTCGAACTTTGATTGAAACGGCAAACTGATGGGTGGCAAAGGGGAAAAAATAAAAAACACCCTTGCCATTCGTTTCGTGGCGTTTTAAAGGAGCGCCATAGCAATTGCCGAAGCGGCTTTCGTTTCTGCAGTTGCTGTTGAAGGGGTATAGCTCAGTTGGTAGAGCGGCGGTCTCCAAAACCGCAGGTCGTAAGTTCGAGCCTTACTGCCCCTGCCATTCCTCATCCGCAAGCGCTGTACATCGCTGCATGGCAGGTGAGGTGCCGGTTTACCGGCGAAATTCGCCAAATGTCTTTTTTCTCTTGTTAAAGAGGGAATCGGCGTTTATGTAAGACAAAACAGACACGCGGTGCGTGGGGCCGTTTATTTCGGCTTTACGTGCCGTAATTGCGTGGGCAGTCAATGGCATCCAAAACCAATCCGTTTACGTTTCTGCAGCAGGTTCGCGCCGAAGCGTCGAAGATCACTTGGCCGTCGCGCCGCGAAACGATGATTTCCACGGCTATGGTGCTGGTTATGGTCATCTTCGCGGCACTGTTCTTCTTTGCGGCTGACCAGCTCATCGGCTGGTTGCTCAGTCTCGTACTGAGCGTCGGCCGGTAACGAATTGAGCGGAGAGTAGAGATGGCAGCGCGTTGGTATATCGTTCAGGCATATTCGAACTTCGAAAAGAAGGTCGCTGAGTCGATTGAAGAAAAGGTTCGTCAGAAGGGTCTCGATCATCTGTTCGAGCGTATTCTGGTTCCGACCGAAAAGGTCGTTGAGGTTCGTCGCGGCCGTAAGGTCGACAGCGAGCGCAAGTTTTTTCCGGGTTACGTGCTGGTTCGCGCCAACCTGACGGATGAGGCCTATCACCTCATCAAGAATACACCCAAGGTTACGGGTTTTCTGGGCTCTGACAACAAGCCTGTTCCGATTCCAGATTCTGAAGCCGAGCGTATCCTCGGTCAGGTCCAGGAAGGAGTCGAGCGTCCGAAGTCTTCGGTTTCGTTCGAGATCGGCGAACAGGTTCGCGTCTCCGACGGTCCATTCGCATCGTTCAACGGTGTTGTTCAGGATGTCGACGAAGAGCGGTCGCGCCTTAAGGTCGAAGTTTCCATCTTCGGCCGCGCGACACCAGTCGAGCTGGAATATGCGCAGGTCGAAAAGGTCTGACAAGAATTCGAAGGGCGTTTCGCCCTTCAATCAATACATCAGGGACGGCTTGCAAGCGATTGTTTCTGTTTCTGATGTGGTGCGGCAAGTCCGCATAACGCGTGGAAGATCATCTGGCTCGTAGCCGGGGCAGGGATCGCACCACGCAACCGCAGCCGCCGGATTTTCCGGCATCAGAGCCGGGCAACCGGTTCGTATTGAAAGGCAGAGAGATATGGCTAAGAAAGTTGCAGGCCAGCTCAAGCTTCAGGTCAAGGCAGGATCGGCTAACCCGTCCCCGCCAATCGGCCCGGCGCTTGGTCAGCGTGGCGTTAACATTATGGAATTCTGCAAGGCGTTCAACGCTGCTACGCAGGAAATGGAAAAGGGTATGCCGATTCCGGTCGTCATCACCTATTACCAGGACAAGTCCTTCACCTTCGTCATGAAGCAGCCGCCAATGACCTATTGGCTGAAGAAGGAAGCAAAGATCACATCCGGTTCCAAGACGCCTGGTAAGGGCGCCAAGGTCGGCTCCATCACCAAGGCTCAGGTCAAGACGATCGCAGAAGCCAAGATGAAGGATCTGAACGCAGCCGATATCGAAGGCGCAATGGCAATGGTTGAGGGTTCTGCCCGCGCCATGGGCCTGGAAGTGGTAGGTTGATCATGGCAAAGCTTGCAAAGCGCGTACAGAAGATCCGCGAAGGCGTTGATCCAAAGACACTTTACGTTCTGACCGACGCCATCTCGATGGTTAAGGAACGGGCGATTGCCAAGTTCGACGAAACTGTTGAAGTTTCCATGAACCTCGGCGTTGATCCACGTCACGCAGACCAGATGGTTCGCGGCGTTGTCAACCTTCCAAACGGTACGGGCCGTGACGTTCGCGTTGCCGTGTTCGCACGCGGTGCCAAGGCTGATGAAGCCAAGGCTGCTGGTGCAGACATCGTCGGTGCGGAAGACCTGCTCGAAATCGTTCAGGGCGGCAAGATCGACTTTGACCGCGTTATCGCGACACCTGACATGATGCCGCTCGTCGGTCGCCTTGGTAAGGTTCTCGGCCCACGCGGCATGATGCCAAACCCTAAGGTTGGCACGGTTACGATGGACGTTGCTGGAGCTGTTAAGGCTTCCAAGGGCGGCGCCGTTGAATTCCGCGTCGAAAAGGCCGGTATTGTTCATGCTGGTATTGGCAAGGCTTCCTTCGACGCCAAGGCGCTCGAAGAAAACATCAAGGCTTTCGCTGACGCCGTCATCAAGGCAAAGCCAGCTGGCGCCAAGGGCAACTACGTCAAGCGCGTAGCGATTTCCTCGACCATGGGTCCAGGCGTTCGCATCGAGCCTTCGTCGGTTACGGCCTAATATATTCGCCGCGTCTTTACGGAGGCGCGGCATTCAAGATTTCCGGCTCGCAAGGGTCGGGAATTTCCAGGGCAACCTGGAACTCCTGTCCGAGATTGCAGGTGGTTCATATTCCGCAGGGAATTGGCCTTAATCACCTAGCCTGCATGAGACGGGTAAGGCCCGGATTTTCGCATCGAAGAGATGCTTAATAATCCGGTTCGAACCTGATGTGCCTGTGCCTGAAGCCGTTTGCGGCGACAGAGCGGGGGACAGGATCCTCAAGCGTCGCTTGAGATTTTGGTAGCAAAGTCTCTTGAGGCAAAGGCAAACCCGATGAGTTCACAGTTCAATGTGTTCTCATCTACTGGAGACAGACAGTGGAAAGAGCGGAAAAACGCGAATTCGTCACGGAGCTGAATGAAGTCTTCAAGGCTTCTGGTTCAGTTGTCGTGGCCCACTATGCTGGTGTCACAGTTGCGCAGATGAACGATTTTCGTTCGAAAATGCGTGCTGCTGGCGGCACCGTCAAGGTCGCGAAGAACCGCCTGGCCAAGATCGCTCTTCAGGGTACGGAGTCGGAAGGGATCATCGATCTCTTCAAGGGACAGACGCTGATTGCATACAGCACTGACCCTATGATTGCTCCGAAAGTCGTCATGGACTTCGCCAAGACTAACGACAAGGTCGTTGTTCTGGGCGGCGCCATGGGCGCAACCACGCTCTCCGCAGAAGCAGTCAAGTCGCTCGCGACCCTGCCTTCGTTGGACGAGCTGCGTGCGAAACTGCTGGGCCTCTTTGCGGCTCCTGCAACGCGCATCGCAACGGTTGTCTCAGCACCAGCAAGCCAGCTTGCTCGCGTGTTCTCGGCTTACTCAAAGAAGGACGAAGCCGCTTAAGGCGGTTTTTCGCTGTAATTATTCAAACCGGTTCGAACCGAATTAAAGGAACTATAACATGGCTGATCTCGCAAAGATCGTTGACGACCTCTCCGCTCTGACAGTTCTGGAAGCTGCTGAGCTTTCCAAGATGCTCGAAGAAAAGTGGGGCGTTTCTGCTGCTGCTCCTGTAGCAGTTGCTGCTGCTGCTGGTCCTGCTGCTGCCGCTGAAGAAGAAAAGACAGAATTCGACGTAATTCTGGTTGATGCTGGTGCAAACAAGATCAACGTCATCAAGGAAGTCCGCGCAATCACAGGTCTCGGCCTGAAGGAAGCTAAGGACCTCGTTGAAGGCGCTCCTAAGGCTGTTAAGGAAGCTGTTTCCAAGGCTGAAGCTGCCGACCTTAAGAAGAAGCTTGAAGACGCTGGCGCCAAGGTTGACGTTAAGTAATCTTGGAATGTTCGGGAGGCGGCGTTCGCGCCGTCTCCTGTTTGCATTTCTACCGAACTTTTTACCCAAAAGCCGCGTGAAAATGGCTTTTGGGTAATGGGTTCTTCAAAAGAATGGTTTCGAACCGCGCGCTACAGGCACTCCGGCCTTATCGTTCGGGACGTGAAACGAGATTGAAGACACTCATTGGATTGACGGGATCGACTGGCCAGCGGTTCCCGTCCGTTGCAGGCCCGGATGCAATTTTAAAGGAGCGACGATGGCTCAGACCCTTTCGTTTAACGGTCGCAGGCGCGTACGCAAGTTTTTCGGCAAAATTCCAGAAGTAGCGGAAATGCCGAACCTCATTGAGGTTCAGAAGGCTTCGTATGACCAGTTTCTCATGGTTGACGAGCCCGAGGGCGGTCGTCCCGACGAGGGATTGAATGCTGTATTCAGGTCCGTATTCCCGATCACCGACTTTTCCGGTGCTTCGATGCTCGAATTCGTATCCTATGAATTCGAACAGCCGAAGTTCGACGTGGAAGAGTGCCGTCAGCGCGATCTGACCTACGCAGCGCCGCTCAAGGTGACGCTGCGTCTGATCGTGTTCGATATTGACGAGGATACAGGCGCGAAGTCCATCAAGGACATCAAGGAACAGTCCGTTTACATGGGCGACATGCCGCTCATGACCAATAACGGTACGTTCATCGTGAACGGCACGGAGCGCGTCATCGTTTCGCAGATGCACCGTTCGCCAGGCGTTTTCTTCGACCATGACAAGGGCAAGAGCCACTCGTCCGGCAAGCTTCTGTTTGCTGCGCGCGTCATCCCTTACCGTGGTTCGTGGCTCGATATCGAATTCGACGCCAAGGACGTTGTCTACGCACGTATCGACCGTCGCCGTAAGCTGCCTGCTACATCGCTTCTCATGGCGCTGGGCATGGATGGCGAAGAAATTCTGTCGACCTTCTACACCAAGGCAAACTACGAGCGTGACGGCGATGGCTGGCGTTACCCATATCAGCCAGACGTGCTGAAGGGTGCCAAGGCGATCACCGAGCTGGTCGATGCCGACACGGGTGAAGTTGTTGTCGAGGCCGGCAAGAAGCTGACACCGCGTTTGATCCGTCAGCTGTCGGACAAGGGCCTGAAGTCGCTGAAGGCGACCGATGAAGAGCTTTACGGCAACTACCTCGCCGAAGACATGGTCAACTACGAGACGGGTGAAATCTATCTCGAAGCTGGCGATGAAATCGACGAGAAAACGCTGAAGCTCATTCTCGAGACAGGTTTCGACACGATTCCAATCCTCAACATCGACCACGTCAATGTTGGTGCCTACATCCGCAATACGCTGGCAGCAGACAAGAACGAGAACCGTCAGGAAGCTCTGTTCGACATCTACCGCGTTATGCGTCCGGGTGAGCCGCCTACCATGGATTCGGCCGAAGCCATGTTCAAGTCACTGTTCTTCGACAGCGAACGTTACGATCTTTCGGCTGTTGGCCGCGTGAAGATGAACATGCGTCTGGACCTGGATGCAGAAGACACCGTGCGCACGCTGCGCAAGGAAGACATTCTGGCAGTCGTCCGGATGTTGGTCGAACTGCGCGACGGCAAGGGCGAAATCGACGATATCGACAACCTCGGCAACCGTCGCGTTCGCTCCGTTGGTGAGTTGATGGAGAACCAGTATCGTCTGGGTCTGCTGCGCATGGAACGTGCGATCAAGGAACGTATGTCCTCGATCGAAATCGACACGGTGATGCCGCAGGATCTGATCAACGCCAAGCCAGCAGCTGCTGCTGTTCGCGAATTCTTCGGCTCCTCGCAGCTGTCGCAGTTCATGGACCAGGTGAACCCGCTTTCGGAAATCACCCACAAGCGCCGTCTTTCGGCTCTTGGACCTGGCGGTCTGACCCGTGAGCGCGCAGGCTTTGAAGTCCGCGACGTTCACCCGACCCACTACGGCCGTATTTGCCCGATTGAAACGCCTGAAGGCCCGAACATCGGTCTGATCAACTCGCTTGCAACCTTTGCCCGCGTCAACAAGTACGGCTTCATCGAAAGCCCGTACCGCAAGATCATCGACGGCAAGGTGACCAAGGAAGTTATTTACCTCTCCGCTATGGAAGAGGCGAAATACTATGTTGCACAGGCCAATGCCGGGTTGGATAGCGAAGGCGCGTTCACGGAAGAGTTCGTTGTTTGCCGTCACTCCGGCGAAGTTATGTTGGCTCCACGTGACAACATCAACCTGATGGACGTTTCGCCAAAGCAGCTGGTTTCGGTTGCTGCGGCTCTCATCCCGTTCCTGGAAAACGACGACGCCAACCGCGCTCTCATGGGCTCGAACATGCAGCGTCAGGCCGTTCCACTTCTGCGTGCCGAGGCTCCGTTCGTCGGAACCGGCATGGAGCCGATCGTTGCGCGTGACTCCGGTGCTGCTATTGCCGCACGTCGTGGTGGCGTGGTCGATCAGGTGGATGCGACCCGTATCGTTATCCGTGCGACGGAAGATCTTGATGCCGGCAAGTCCGGTGTTGATATCTATCGTCTCCAGAAGTTCCAGCGTTCCAACCAGAACACCTGCGTCAACCAGCGTCCGCTTGTCGCTGTAGGCGATATTCTGAACAAGGGCGATATCATCGCCGACGGTCCTTCGACCGATCTCGGCGACCTTGCACTTGGCCGCAACGCGCTCGTCGCGTTCATGCCGTGGAATGGTTACAACTACGAAGACTCCATCCTGATGTCTGAACGCATCGTCTCTGACGACGTGTTCACGTCCATTCACATCGAAGAATTCGAAGTGATGGCCCGCGACACCAAGCTTGGTCCTGAAGAAATCACGCGTGATATTCCGAACGTTTCGGAAGAAGCGCTGAAGAACCTCGACGAAGCCGGCATCGTGTACATCGGCGCTGAAGTTCAGCCTGGCGATATTCTCGTCGGCAAGATCACGCCAAAGGGTGAAAGCCCGATGACGCCGGAAGAAAAGCTTCTGCGCGCCATCTTCGGTGAAAAGGCTTCCGACGTTCGCGACACCTCCATGCGCATGCCTCCTGGCACGTTTGGTACTGTCGTTGAAGTTCGCGTGTTCAACCGTCACGGCGTTGAAAAAGACGAGCGTGCGATGGCCATCGAGCGCGAAGAAATCGAACGTCTTGCCAAGGACCGTGATGACGAACAGGCTATCCTGGATCGTAACGTCTACGGCCGTCTGATCGAGATGCTGCGCGGACAGGTATCCATTGCCGGTCCAAAGGGCTTCAAGAAGGGCGTCGAGCTTTCGAACGCGGTCGTATCCGAATATCCCCGCTCGCAGTGGTGGATGTTCGCTGTCGAAGACGAAAAGGCTCAGTCCGAGCTGGAAGCGCTTCGCGGTCAGTACGACGAATCCAAGTCGCGCCTTGAACAGCGCTTCATGGACAAGGTCGAGAAGGTTCAGCGAGGCGATGAAATGCCTCCGGGCGTCATGAAAATGGTCAAGGTCTTCGTTGCTGTGAAGCGCAAGATCCAGCCAGGCGACAAGATGGCTGGCCGTCACGGTAACAAGGGCGTTGTCTCTCGTATCGTGCCTGTTGAAGATATGCCGTTCCTGGAAGATGGCACGCATGTCGACATCTGCTTGAACCCGCTGGGCGTGCCTTCGCGCATGAACGTCGGTCAGATTCTCGAAACGCACCTCGCGTGGGCTTGCGCCGGTATGGGCAAGAAGATCGGGGCGATGCTGGACGAGTATCACAAGTCGCTTGATATCACTGAACTGAAGCGCGAGCTGACGGAAGTGTATGCCAGTGAGGCCAAGGACGAAGTCGCACACTTCGACGACGAGTCCCTGTTGCGTCTCGCCGAGCAGTCAAGAAAGGGCGTTTCGATTGCAACGCCGGTCTTCGACGGCGCGCATGAGCCTGACGTTGCTGAAATGCTGACGAGAGCCGGTCTTCACGACTCGGGTCAGTCTGTTCTGTACGATGGTCGTACCGGTGAAACCTTCGACCGTAAGGTGACTGTCGGTTACATGTACATGATCAAGCTGAACCACCTTGTTGACGACAAGATCCACGCTCGCTCGATCGGTCCTTACTCGCTCGTTACCCAGCAGCCGCTGGGCGGCAAGGCGCAGTTCGGCGGTCAGCGCTTCGGAGAAATGGAAGTCTGGGCTCTGGAAGCTTACGGCGCGGCCTACACGCTGCAGGAAATGCTCACCGTCAAGTCTGACGACGTGGCGGGCCGCACGAAGGTTTACGAAGCTATCGTCCGTGGTGACGATACATTCGAAGCCGGTATTCCTGAAAGCTTCAACGTGCTCGTCAAGGAAATGCGCTCGCTGGGTCTCAGCGTCGAACTCGAAAATTCGAAGCTCGACGAAGCCAATGCAGCGAACCAACTGCCTGACGCGGCGGAATAAAAATAAAAGGGCAGGCACCTTACAGGGTGCCTGCCTGTTTCGCCCGATGGTTACGGCCTGACGGTAGAAACTTCCGCCGCAATTTGCGGTTAATCGTGTTTTAGGCATTGGCCGGTGATGCGGACTCACCGTGCCAGATGCAAGCAAGGGGCCAAACCCCTAAGGAGACAGGCATGAACCAAGAGGTCATGAACCTTTTCAACCCGTCGGTACCGGCGCAGCACTTCGATTCCATTCGGATTTCGATTGCCAGCCCGGAAAAGATTCTTTCGTGGTCCTATGGCGAGATCAAGAAGCCAGAAACCATCAACTATCGTACGTTCAAGCCTGAACGCGACGGTCTGTTCTGCGCGCGTATTTTCGGACCGATCAAGGACTATGAGTGCTTGTGCGGCAAGTACAAGCGTATGAAGTACAAGGGCATCATCTGCGAAAAGTGCGGCGTTGAAGTTACGCTGTCGCGCGTTCGCCGTGAGCGCATGGGCCATATCGAGCTTGCAGCACCTGTTGCGCACATCTGGTTCCTGAAGTCTCTTCCTTCGCGTATCTCGACATTGCTCGACATGACGCTGAAAGATGTTGAGCGCGTTCTGTATTTTGAAAACTACATCGTGACCGAGCCTGGCCTCACTTCGATGAAGCAGAACCAGCTTCTCAACGAAGAAGAGTACATGATCGCCGTTGACGAGTTCGGCGAAGACCAGTTCACAGCCATGATCGGCGCTGAAGCCATCTATGAGATGCTGGCTTCGATGAACCTCGAGAAGATCGCGGGCGACCTTCGCACTGAGCTGGCCGAAACCACGTCTGAGCTCAAGCAGAAGAAATACATGAAGCGTCTCAAGATCGTTGAGAACTTCATGGAATCCGGCAATCGTCCCGAGTGGATGATCATGAAGGTTGTTCCAGTCATTCCACCGGACCTGCGTCCGCTGGTTCCGCTGGATGGTGGCCGTTTCGCCACGTCTGACCTGAACGATCTTTATCGCCGCGTGATCAACCGTAACAACCGCTTGAAGCGCCTGATCGAGCTTCGTGCGCCTGGCATCATCATCCGCAACGAAAAGCGTATGTTGCAGGAATCCGTCGATGCGCTGTTTGATAACGGCCGTCGCGGTCGCGTCATCACGGGTGCAAACAAGCGTCCGCTGAAGTCGCTGTCCGATATGCTCAAGGGCAAGCAGGGCCGCTTCCGTCAGAACCTTCTCGGCAAGCGCGTCGACTATTCCGGTCGTTCGGTTATCGTGACTGGTCCTGAGCTGAAACTGCACCAGTGCGGTCTTCCAAAGAAGATGGCTCTCGAGCTGTTCAAGCCGTTCATCTATGCTCGCCTTGATGCGAAGGGTTACTCCTCCACCGTCAAGCAGGCCAAGAAGCTGGTCGAAAAGGAAAAGCCGGAAGTTTGGGATATCCTCGACGAGGTCATTCGCGAGCACCCGGTTTTGTTGAACCGCGCACCGACGCTTCACCGTCTGGGCATCCAGGCCTTCGAACCTATGCTGGTTGAAGGCAAGGCTATCCAGCTGCACCCACTCGTCTGCACGGCCTTCAACGCCGACTTCGACGGTGACCAGATGGCTGTCCACGTTCCGCTGTCGCTTGAAGCGCAGTTGGAAGCACGCGTGTTGATGATGTCCACAAACAACATCCTGCACCCTGCAAACGGCCAGCCGATCATCGTTCCTTCGCAGGACATGGTTCTCGGTCTTTACTACCTCTCGATCATGAACCAAAACGAGCCAGGCGAAGGCATGGCCTTCTCTGATCTGGGCGAGTTGCACCACGCTTTGGAAAACAAAGTCGTGACGCTGCATGCCAAGATCCGTGGTCGCTTCAAGACTGTGGATGCCGAAGGCAAGCCCGTTTCGAAGATCCACGAAACAACACCTGGCCGCATGCTCATTGGCGAACTTCTGCCGAAGAACGTGAATGTGCCTTTCGAGACCTGCAACCAGGAAATGACCAAGAAGAACATCTCGAAGATGATCGACACGGTCTACCGTCACTGCGGCCAGAAAGACACGGTCATCTTCTGCGACCGCATCATGCAGCTCGGCTTTACCCATGCTTGCCGCGCCGGCATTTCGTTCGGCAAGGACGACATGATCATTCCTGAAACCAAGGTGAAGATCGTTGGTGACACGGAAACCCTCGTCAAGGAATACGAACAGCAGTACAATGACGGCCTGATCACGCAGGGTGAAAAGTACAACAAGGTCGTTGACGCCTGGGGTAAGGCAACGGAAAAAGTCGCGGAAGACATGATGGCCCGTATTAAGGCTGTCGAGTTCGATCCAGAGACCGGTCGTCAGAAGCCGATGAACGCCATTTACATGATGTCCCACTCCGGTGCGCGTGGTTCTCCGAACCAGATGCGTCAGCTGGGTGGTATGCGCGGCCTCATGGCCAAGCCATCGGGCGAAATCATCGAAACGCCGATCATTTCCAACTTTAAGGAAGGTCTGACCGTTAACGAGTACTTCAACTCGACGCACGGTGCCCGTAAGGGTCTTGCGGACACGGCCTTGAAGACGGCGAACTCCGGTTACCTCACACGTCGTCTCGTTGACGTGGCGCAGGACTGCATCGTCAACTCCACGGATTGCGGCACCGACAAGGGCCTCACCATGACTGCCATCGTTGATGCCGGTCAGGTCGTTGCTTCGCTCGGCGCACGTATCCTTGGTCGTACGGCTCTCGATGATATCGACAATCCGGTCACGGGCGAAAACATCGTCAAGGCTGGCAAGTTGATGGACGAAGCCGATATCGCGACGATTGAAGCGTCTGGCATCCAGTCCGTTCGTATCCGCTCTGCTCTGACCTGCGAAATTCAGGTTGGTGTTTGCGGCGTCTGCTACGGTCGTGACCTTGCGCGTGGTACGCCAGTTAACATGGGCGAGGCGGTTGGTGTTATTGCCGCTCAGTCTATCGGTGAACCAGGCACGCAGCTTACCATGCGTACGTTCCACCTTGGTGGTACGGCTAACGTGGTCGACCAATCGTTCCTGGAAGCGTCTTACGAAGGTACGATTCAGATCAAGAACCGCAACAGCTTGCGCAACTCTGACAACATTCTCATCGCGATGGGCCGTAACATGTCCGTCACCATTCTCGATGAGCGTGGCGTCGAGCGTTCCTCGCAGCGTGTAGCCTATGGCTCCAAGCTGTTTGTGGACGATGGCGACAAGGTGAAGCGCGGTCAGCGTCTGGCTGAGTGGGACCCATACACACGTCCAATGATGACGGAAGTGGAAGGTACTGTTCACTTCGAAGATCTGGTCGATGGCCTCTCCGTTCTGGAAGCAACCGACGAATCCACCGGTATCACCAAGCGTCAGGTTATTGACTGGCGTTCGACACCGCGCGGTTCGGATCTCAAGCCTGCGATCGTCATCAAGGACGCATCCGGCAATGTTGCAAAGCTTGCACGTGGTAGCGAAGCCCGCTTCCACCTGTCGGTTGACGCGATCCTGTCGGTTGAGCCTGGCATGAAGGTCTTCCAGGGTGATGTGCTTGCACGTTCGCCACTGGAAAGCGCCAAGACGAAGGATATCACCGGTGGTCTGCCGCGTGTTGCCGAACTCTTTGAAGCGCGTCGTCCAAAGGATCACGCTATCATCGCCGAAATCGATGGTACGATCCGTCTGGGCCGCGACTACAAGAACAAGCGCCGCGTTCAGATCGAGCCTGCGGAAGATGGTGTCGAGCCAGTCGAATACCTGATCCCGAAGAGCAAGCCGTTCCACCTTCAGGAAGGCGACTACATCGAGAAGGGCGAATACATTCTCGACGGCAACCCCGCACCGCACGACATCCTGGCGATCAAGGGCGTGGAGGCTCTGGCTTCCTACCTCGTGAACGAAATTCAGGAAGTCTATCGCTTGCAGGGCGTTGTCATCAACGACAAGCACATCGAAGTGATCGTGCGTCAGATGCTGCAGAAGGTGGAAATCACCGATGCAGGTGACTCGCAGTACATCGTGGGCGACAGCGTTGATCGCATCGAGATGGAAGACAACAACGATCGTCTGATCGAAGAAGGCAAGAAGCCATCTTACGGCGACCCGGTTCTTCTGGGTATCACCAAGGCTTCGCTGCAGACACCTTCGTTCATCTCGGCTGCTTCGTTCCAGGAAACCACAAAGGTTCTCACGGAAGCTGCAATCGCCGGCAAGACCGATACGTTGCAGGGTCTGAAGGAAAACGTCATCGTTGGCCGTCTGATCCCAGCCGGTACCGGTGGCACCATGACCCAGATCCGCCGCATCGCGACGGGCCGCGACGAGCTCATCATCGAAGAGCGCAAGAAGAGCACAGGCTCGGCTTCCGCAAACCAGATGCTGCAAGACATGACAGACAAGGCTCCAGCTGCCGAATAACGGCAGCCAGGGCAGGGGCCTCGCAAGGGGCCCCGTCTGGTACAAACAGAAACGCCCGGAGTGATCCGGGCGTTTTTTATTGCAAGAGTGTTCAGTGGGTCTGTGTGAGGCGTCAGCGAGCCCGGAGGGCTCGAATGCCTCAGGCGAAGCGTATGATCGCGACTTCACCCTCAAGCGCACCCTGGTAGGCAGAGGCGTGTGGCTCTTCGTCAGGGACTTCCGTCAGCATGCCGATCTGGTCAAGATCAGCCTCAAGGAAGCCTTCCTCTGAGAGCGCGTTGAGAGCCTCGCGTACAGCGCTGTCATCGTCTGGTGCGCGCAGGATGATGTGAATGTCGATGCCTTCCTGGCCTTCACGCTCATAGGCCTTGCCGATGACGATAAAGACCATGGCATCGTCGCGTCCGTTGTCGTTATCTGGTTCCGTAATCATGACGCGATCCCTTTTCTGGCTGTGATGTGTGGAGATGGCAGACGAGCCCGGACAACGAGACCGGCCTTCAGCATCTTCAGGGAATCAATAGACGGATTTTGTGAAAAGCCAAAGGCCGGATTGGTAAAAGCGTGCATGGGGAGTGGGTTTATGTTAAAAGCGTTCCGAAAGGCTACGTCATAGGGTGTCACCAGGGCATGCACAGGCACTAAATGCGGATTCACCCTTGACGAAACTGGGTTAAAACAGTAGTACGCCCGCCATCGGAGCCAATGTGAGGCATGGCCATCTGGAGCGACTCGCTCTGGAGTTCACCTCAAACAAGGGTCCAAAAACACGTACGAGACACGAATGTTGCACGCAAGACGTCTCAGGACGTCCTATGCTCTTGGTGGTCCCATCCGTGGAAACCGGATCGGGCCACAATTTGCGCATGACGATATGAGTGCGTCGTTGCCGGAGACGGTATAGCCGCCACCCGCGAGGGTGGCTAAAGTAGTTTTTACAAGGGATGGTTATATGCCTACCGTAAACCAGCTGATCCGCAAGCCACGCCAGGCACAGGTAAAGCGCAATAAGGTTCCTGCCCTGCAGGAAAACCCACAGAAGCGCGGCGTTTGCACACGCGTTTATACAACAACCCCTAAGAAGCCTAACTCGGCTCTTCGTAAGGTTGCCAAGATCCGCCTGACCAACGGCTTTGAAGTCATCGGCTACATTCCTGGCGAAGGTCACAACCTTCAGGAACACTCCGTTGTCATGATCCGTGGCGGCCGCGTAAAGGACTTGCCGGGCGTTCGTTACCACGTCATCCGTGGTGTTCTCGATACCCAGGGCGTCAAGAACCGCAAGCAGCGTCGTTCGAAGTACGGTGCCAAGCGTCCGAAGTAATTCGGTTTAACAAATTCCGGCGCTGCGCGAGGTTCTCCGCGTGGTAAAGCGTCATTCAAAGTTGAGAGACAAGTAGTATGTCCCGTCGCCATAGTGCAGAAAAGCGTGAGATCAACCCGGACCCGAAGTTCGGCGATCTGATCGTTACCAAATTCATGAATGCCATCATGCTTCACGGCAAGAAGTCGGTTGCAGAAAGCATCGTTTACGGCGCGTTTGACGTCGTTCAGGGCAAGGCAAAGGCAGAGCCACTCGGCATCTTCCATTCGGCCCTCGAAAACGTTGCGCCGCACGTTGAAGTGCGTTCGCGCCGCGTTGGTGGTGCAACCTACCAGGTTCCAGTCGATGTTCGCCCAGAGCGCCGTCAGGCACTCGCGATCCGTTGGCTGATCGCTGCTGCGCGCAAGCGCAACGAAACAACCATGGTTGATCGCCTGTCTGGCGAACTCATGGATGCTGCGAACAACCGTGGTTCCGCTGTCAAGAAGCGCGAAGACACGCACAAGATGGCAGACGCCAACCGCGCATTCTCGCATTACCGCTGGTAATCTAACCGATCCGAAAGGCAGTCCGTTATGGCTCGCGAATATAAAATCGAAGACTACCGCAATTTCGGTATCATGGCGCACATCGACGCCGGTAAGACGACAACAACCGAGCGTATTCTTTACTACACCGGTAAGTCGCACAAGATCGGCGAAGTTCATGATGGCGCAGCCACAATGGACTGGATGGAGCAGGAGCAGGAACGTGGTATCACCATCACGTCTGCTGCTACGACGACCTTCTGGAAGGGTCGCGATGGCAAGATGCGCCGTTTCAACATCATCGACACCCCCGGCCACGTTGACTTCACGATTGAAGTTGAACGTTCGCTGCGCGTTCTCGATGGTGCTATTGCGCTTCTCGACGCCAACGCCGGTGTAGAGCCGCAGACAGAAACTGTCTGGCGTCAGGCTGAGAAGTACAACGTTCCGCGTATGATCTTCTGCAACAAGATGGACAAGACCGGTGCTGACTTCTACCGCTCGGTAGAAATGATCAAGACCCGTCTCGGCGCTATCGCAGTTGTCATGCAGCTCCCAATCGGTGCAGAAACCGAATTCAAGGGCGTAATCGACCTTATCGAGATGAATGCTCTTATCTGGCGCGACGAATCGCTCGGCGCTCAGTGGGACGTCGTTGAGATTCCGGAAGACATGAAGGAAAAGGCTGCTGAATATCGTGAAAAGATGATCGAACAGGTCGTCGATATCGATGAAGAAGCAATGGAAGCCTACCTGAACGGCGAATTGCCAGACAACGACAAGATCCGTGAGCTTGTTCGTCGTGGCACCATCGACGTGAAGTTCCACCCAATGTTCTGCGGTACTGCGTTCAAGAACAAGGGCGTTCAGCCACTTCTCGACGCCGTTTGCGATTACCTGCCTTCGCCGCTGGATATTCCTGCGATCAAGGGCATCGACTTCAAGACCGAAGCCGAAATCGAACGTCATCCAGACGACTCTGAGCCGCTTTCCATGCTCGCGTTCAAGATCATGAACGACCCATTCGTTGGTTCGCTCACCTTCGCACGTATCTACTCGGGCAAGCTCGAAAAGGGCACATCTGTTATCAACACGGTCAAGGACAAGCGCGAGCGCGTCGGCCGTATGCTTCAGATGCACTCCAACAGCCGTGAAGACATCGAAGAAGCCTTTGCTGGTGACATCGTTGCTCTGGCTGGTCTTAAGGAAACAACGACAGGCGATACGCTTTGCGATCCTCTGAAGCCTGTTATTCTTGAGCGTATGGAATTCCCTGAGCCTGTTATCCAGATCGCGATTGAACCAAAGACCAAGGGCGACCAGGAAAAGATGGGCCTCGCGCTCAACCGCCTGGCTGCTGAAGATCCATCGTTCCGCGTCAAGACGGATGAAGAGTCTGGTCAGACGATCATCGCCGGCATGGGCGAACTTCACCTCGACATTCTCGTTGACCGTATGCGTCGCGAGTTCAAGGTTGAAGCTACCGTTGGTGCTCCTCAGGTTGCTTACCGTGAAACGATCACGCGTCAGCACGAAGAAGACTACACGCACAAGAAGCAGTCCGGTGGTACCGGTCAGTTCGCGCGCGTCAAGATCATCTTTGAACCGAACCCAGAAGGCGAAGACTTCAAGTTCGAGTCCAAGATCGTTGGTGGTGCAGTTCCAAAGGAATACATCCCAGGCGTTCAGAAGGGTATCGAAAGCGTTCTGTCTTCCGGTCCTCTGGCTGGCTTCCCGATGCTCGGCGTTAAGGCAACCTTGATCGACGGCGCATACCACGACGTTGACTCCTCGGTTCTGGCATTCGAAATCGCATCGCGTGCCTGCTTCCGTGAAGCAGCGAAGAAGGCTGGTGCACAGCTTCTCGAGCCGATGATGAAGGTCGAAGTTGTGACTCCTGAAGATTACGTCGGTGACGTGATCGGCGATCTGAACTCGCGTCGCGGTCAGATCCAGGGTCAGGAAAGCCGTGGTATTGCCGTTGTTATCAACGCGCATGTTCCATTGGCCAACATGTTCAAGTACGTCGACAACTTGCGCTCCATGTCCCAGGGCCGCGCGCAGTATTCGATGACCTTCGATCACTATTCGCCGGTTCCAAGCAACGTTGCTCAGGAAATCCAGGCAAAGTATTCCGGTCAGAAGTGACCGGGGTACGCCCCTAACGAAATTTAGAGTTTATTCCCTTCAAGGGACAGGAATGGAGAGCCACGAATGGCAAAGAGCAAGTTTGAGCGCAACAAGCCGCACGTCAACATTGGCACGATTGGTCACGTTGACCACGGCAAGACGTCGTTGACTGCTGCGATCACGAAGTACTTCGGCGAATACAAGGCGTACGATCAGATCGACGCAGCGCCGGAAGAAAAGGCACGCGGTATCACGATTTCGACGGCTCACGTTGAATATGAGACGCCAAACCGTCACTACGCACACGTTGATTGCCCCGGCCACGCCGACTACGTCAAGAACATGATCACCGGTGCTGCCCAGATGGACGGCGCGATCCTGGTCTGCTCCGCAGCTGACGGCCCAATGCCACAGACCCGCGAGCACATCCTGCTTGCTCGTCAGGTTGGCGTTCCTGCCATCGTTGTGTTCC
>NZ_JACYVF010000018.1:0-19158 GCF_014842165.1 Rhizobium sp. CFBP 13644 | reverse complement strand
GGTGCCCTCGCGTTCATGCGCGGCAACAACGTCATTCCATTCCGTCAAGCGTAAAACCACGTGCCATCAAAACGGCGCTTACACTGCAATCCTTACCCCGCAACCTGTAATATTCAGTGCTATTATAAATGCAACATCAACGAGGCGCACACCTGCCTTAGGGCAGAGCGCTGAAGGCGTAGCGCCAGCAGTCGGAACTCTCAGGTTTGGGGAGCACTACCGTGCGATAGACAAATGATTGACGATGTCCAAGGCTATTTCGTCTACTTTTTTTTCGATTGTACGAATGTGAATATCTGGGCGCTCTGGAACTTCATACGGCGAAGTAATCCCTGTAAAATTCACTATCTCTCCCGCAGCCGCTTTTTTATACAAACCTTTTGGATCACGACGGGAACACTCCTCAATTGGTGTATCAACAAATACTTCAATAAACGCCCCATCGTCCAGAAGTTCACGAGCAAAACGCCGTTCTGCCGCGAAGGGAGATATCGAGGCGACAAGTACTATCAACCCTGCATCGGCCATCAACTTAGCTGTTTCCGCAACACGCCGAATATTTTCTACTCGGTCGGCAGAGGTAAAACCAAGGTCTCGATTCAAACCATGCCGGAGATTATCTCCATCTAACAAATATGTGTGTTTTCCCTCGGCGTAGAGAAGAGTTTCAACGGCATTCGCAATAGTTGATTTTCCAGAGCCAGACAAGCCGGTGAACCAAACTACCACTGGGATTTGAGACTTTATCTCTGACCTCTCCCTGTTTGTAATATTCGTGACCTGCCACTTCAGATTGAGAGACCGTCGAAGTGGGAAATCAATCATTCCCGCTCCGACGGTGGCGTTCGTGAAGCGGTCGAGCAGAACAAAGTTACCAGTGACCCGGTTCTCTTTATAGGCGTCGAATGCAATTGCACGCTGCAGCGATAGATTGCACACGCCGATGCTGTTCATCGAAAGCGACTTTGCCGCCTCATGAGCGAAGGTGTGCACGTTTATTTCATGCCGTAAACTGCTCACTGTTGCACTCACTGTGTCGTTCTCGGTCTGCAACAGGTAGTTACGGCCAGGAATCAATGCAGTGTGACCAAACCAAATTATGTGAGCCTGCAGTTGATCTGCAACATGCGCTGGCTGTGCAGGTGACATGAGAAGCGAACCGCGTGAGACATCAATCTCATCTTCCAAGACGAGCGTGATAGCATCTCCTTCTTTGGCCTCTTGAAGTGATAAATCTTTTGTGACGATCTCTTTGACGCGTGATCTTGCGCCAGAGACTGCGACAATGACTTCATCCCCTACCGCCACTCTACCTGAGGCAATTTGCCCGGCAAAACCTCTAAAGGTCGAATCTGGACGGATGACCAATTGAACGGGCAATCGGAACGGCCGAGTTTCGTCTATAACGTCAACCGGAACGGACTCAAGCTGCTCAAGGACGGTTTTACCAACATACCACGGCGTACGAAGAGATTTAGCTACAATATTATCGCCAAATTTTGCAGAAACTGGAATGACAAACACAGATTTAACACCTAGATTCTCTGCGAAATCCCGACAAGATGACGAAATAGACAAGAATCTAAGCTCATCGAACTCCACCAAATCCATTTTGTTTACAGCGAAGATTATGTGTCGAATTCCAAGCAAGGCCGCTATATATGCGTGCCGCCGCGTCTGCGCGAGAATCCCATGACGGGCATCCACCAGCAATACGGCCAAATCTGCAGTGGATGCTCCCGTTGCCATGTTTCTCGTGTATTCTTCGTGCCCGGGACAGTCTGCGACAATGAACTTTCGGCGTGGGGTTGACATAAACCGGTAAGCGACATCTATGGTAATACCTTGCTCGCGCTCTGCTTGCAGGCCATCAAGTAACAACGCATAATCAACTGCGCTATCAGCCCCACCATATCGTTGGCTGTCTTGTTCAAGTGTCAGGAGTTCATCGTCGTAGAGTGAATTTGTTCCCTGCAAGAGCCTTCCAATCAGAGTCGATTTGCCATCGTCAACTGAGCCACATGCCATAAAACGCAGAAGTGAAATTTCAGTAGGAGCGTCGGAGCCAGAAACTACTTTTGTTCCGACAGTGTTGCCGAGAAATTTGGCGCTCATTAAAAATATCCTTCACGCTTTTTAGACTCCATGGAATCCGCACCACCCCTTTCTATCAACCGCCCCTGGCGTTCGGATAAACGGGTTTCCGACATTTCCGTGAGTATGGCATCCAAGTCATCCGCGTTGGACTCAATTGCCGCGGTGAGTGGATAGCAGCCAAGCGAGCGAAATCTCACCATCTTCGTCATGGCTTTGGAGCGCATGGCATCAGGCATACGATTATCATCTGCCAGAATGAGGCCGCCATCGGTTTCCACGACTGAGCGTGGGGAGGCAAGATACAAAGGAACGATTGGTATATTTTCTCTTTTTATGTATTGCCAGATATCATTTTCTGTCCAATTCGATATTGGGAACACCCGCATCGACTCGCCCTGGTTGATCCTCGTATTATAGGTCTTCCACATTTCTGGACGCTGGTTTTTGGGATCCCAGGAATGGTCTCGATTGCGGAACGAAAACATCCTCTCCTTCGCGCGAGATTTTTCTTCATCACGGCGCGCTCCGCCGAATGCCGTGTCGAAGCCATACTGATCAAGAGCTTGCCTAAGCCCTGCTGTTTTCCAAACGTAGGTGTGGTGGCTTGGACCATGATCGAAAGGGTTTATGCCGTCTCGCACCCCATCGGGATTTTTATGGACAATGAGATCGAGCCCGAGTTGATTGGCTGTTTTGTCCCGGAAATCTATCATTTCTCGAAACTTCCACGTTGTATCGACGTGAAGAAAGGGAAATGGCGGTTTGGCTGGATAAAAAGCTTTGAAGGCAATATGCATCAGAACTGAGGAATCTTTGCCAATGGAATATAGCATCACAGGCTTTTTGCACGTGGCAACGACCTCCCGAAGCACATGAATCGTTTCCGCTTCGAGCCTGTCCAAGTGCAAAAAGGTATTCACTAAGATATCCTCCCAATCTATGGCGGGTTGAGCCTAGCTACCTACAGCTCAACCTTACTAGTCATGAAGACTCACAAGTGCTCGATCCAAAACGAACCGCGAAGAAAATGAAATGAGAATGGTTGCAATTTATGAAATTGTATACCAGTTATCAGTGTCGGCCGCGGCAATCCAGGAAGCAAAATTTGAACAGTCCTAACTCAGAATTTTCGTCGACTAGAGTATCTGCAATTGTGCTAAGTTACAACCATGGACCGTATATTCGGGACTGTCTTGTTAGCCTTATCAAGCAGCGGACCGCTGACACTGAAATCATCGTGCTCGACGATTATTCAATGGATAACTCAGCTGACATCGTCAAAGAGTTGGCAAGCCAGCATAAAAAAATACATCTATTGCTTAATGAAAGTAATACAGGAAACATTGCCTTAAATACGCAAAAACTAGTCGACGCTTCGTCTAGCCCATATATTTTGTTCATGGCGGGCGATGACCAACTTGGCTCAACGTACGATCTGCGTTCAGCAATTGACCTTATGGAAAGGGACGACAACATTGGCATTGTCATTCCCCGGCTAAGATTTTTGAACGAAAACATCGAGTCAAAAGTAGCAGAAATTTATGATTCTGCGCTGCTCTCTGCGCTTAGAAGTTCCGAGCCGGAGGAAATATTGCGCCAACATCTTTTCAAACGCGTTTCAAGGATATTCCTTCAGGGTGTCGTCTTGCGGCGCAGCGTGATCGAAGAGATGGGTGGTTTTGCGTCCGGAACGATTTCAGACGACTACGCATTTTTTATGCGTCTTTTCGAACATCTTCAAAACTCAGGTCAAAAGTTCTTTTTCGACGAGAAAAGTGAATGGCTCTATCGCATCCACGCGAGCAACATTCATCGAAACGCGGTTCGTCAGTTTACATCAATACTAGAGGTCGTTTCCCGTTTCGTCCCACAAGAGCACTGGCACCATTTTAGGTGGGACAGCGTCGTCTTCACAAACTACGAAGACCTAGAGATTTCCATCCGATCTGCAAAACAAAGTCTCGGCACTTCCGCAGCCCGTAAGCTAGTGCGCGAAGTGTCCAGAAGGGCCATCTCCGCAGCAGGAAGGCGCGGAGATCAATTGTTTCTGCGACGTTTCATTGGCGATAAGAATAATATTCCTCACCTGAGGCTGAGGGCGACGTTCAAGCTTGTTTATTGCCATTTGAAACCAACTTAAAGTCGCCCACACCGCTACTCCGAAACGTAAGTGCGCGCCCCAGAAGCGATCGCTTCATTAACCGCAACCAATACTCGCATATTTTTGTAGCCGTCGAAAGCAGACACTTTCGGAGGCGTACCATTCCTGATGACATCCAAAAAATGATCGAGTTGGCGCACCAGAGGGTCGGCACGATGGACAGTGAGTTGACCAAGCTCGAATGGTTTCCACCAAGAGCGGCCATCCTCGTTTGGATAAGTCCGGAAACTCATACTTGGAAAGTCGATGGACCCCATAGTTCCCGCCATGTGATAGCAACTGTCCTGCGGAAAAAACGGATAGGACGGGTTTTCGCCAGCCGTCATTTCCCAACTTTTACTGCTTGCTGCTGCATCAGACAAGATAAACGTCCCCAGAGCGCCGTTGCTAAACTCCAGATTAATCGCGACTGTATCCTCGACCTCAAAGCCTCTTAAACTGCTGCTCGCAACCGCTTGGACTGCATGGATTTCTCCAGCAAACGTACGCATGAGACCAATTTCATGAATGAGGTTGATGAGAATGGGGCCCCCTCCTTTCACTTTACGCCATGGACCGTCCTCAAAGTAATGGTCAGGCTTGAGAAAAAGAGCTGACCCATTGATAGCCACCAGACGTCCAAAGCGTTCTGAGCGGAGAAATTCCAGGACAATATCAACAAGTGGACTGTAAGTTCGGTGATGGCCAATCAGGAGGGGAATGCTGGTCTGCTCTACCAGCTCAGTCAACCGTGCCGCATCTTCAAGACTATCGGTTATCGGCTTCTCCACCAGAGCGGGCACGCCCGCATTCAGACATAGAGCCGCTTGCTCATAATGAAAGTGATTAGGCGAGCTTATGATGACGCCATCCGGCGAGGTTGACGTCAGCGCGTTCACAAAGTCCGAAAAGAGTGGCGTCAAAACTGACTTGGCAAAAATGCTATTCTCGTCGGTATCAGGCGCGACGATACCGACCAGCTCGCAGTCATGCCGCTCCTGCACAAGGCGGACGTGCTGCCTGCCAATTAGACCTGGTCCGGAAAGAAGAATTTTCGTTGTCATTGAAACCCCTGATTTTTGTCGAACTCTAACGGCACAGGCCGGGCGAGTGTCTTACTAACGCAGCAAAGGCTACGGTTCCGACATGCCACGCAAATTTGGCATCGGCTAGATTAGAAGTGCCCTGATCTTTTCATACTCGTGCGGAGAAATCGGTATGTGGGCGGATTTCATCGGTTGAGAAAAAAAAGCAATTCTCAATGAGATGCGATTCTGCCTGTTCAATGCATTCCGTATTATTTCCGGCAGTCAGACACTCAATCGGCTGCAAATCATAAGTTTGACCGAGTATTCGCCATCGCGCTAATCGCCCTACAGTTTTGATTAATTGAGATACTTTAGCGAATGCTGGCAACATTAATCACGCCTTGCAGCAACACGAACCGCTGCGATTATCTTCGCAGTGTGATCTTCAGACTGGTGCGGCCCAATTGGTAAACTCAACACTTCAGACGAGATTTTTTCTGCAATGGGAAGCGCACCATAACTTTCGGCCGCTGACGCATAGGCCTGCTGTTGGAACGGGGCCAAAGGATAATGGATCTGTGTCGAAACACCTTGGTCCGATAGTCGCTTCTGCAAGGCTTCACGGTCGTGGGATTTGATAACAAACAGGTGCCATACTGGATCTGCCCAGTCTGGAACCTCCGGTAGCGCTAAATCGAGATTACCCAGTGCACTCAAATACTCAGCAGCGATGGTTTTGCGGCGGCCATTCCACTCATCAAGATATTTTAGCTTAACGCGAAGAACTGCCGCCTGAACTGGATCGAGCCGACTGTTCACGCCCTGGACTTCATTACGATATTTTTCCTTGGAACCATAATTACGCAGTAGCCTGATATTGGCTGCGAGCGCTTGGTTGCGCGTCGTGACTGCCCCACCGTCGCCATACGCGCCCAGATTTTTGGCTGGGTAAAAACTCCAACAGACTAAATCCCCGTGAGCGCCGATGCGTTTACCGCGATAGAGGGCTCCATGAGCCTGCGCTGCGTCTTCAATAAGAGCAAGGCCGTGACTAGCTGTAATTTTCTTAATGCTGTCAAGATCAACCGGCTGACCGTAGAGGTGCACGACAATAACAGCTTTTGTCCGCGTTGTTATCGCTGCAACAATCAATTCGGCATCAATATTGTGGTACCGCGGATCGGGCTCAACTGGCACCGCCTTTGCGCCAACGGCAGAAACCGCCAACCACGTGGCGATGAAGGTGTTGGAGGGAACAATTACTTCGTCGCCAGGACCAATGCCCAGCGCCCGTAGCGAAAGTATGAGAGCATCCAGGCCATTCGCGACACTTACCGTCTCACTTGCGTCGCAGTATGCCGCATACTCGGCTTCGAAATGCTCAACCTCTTCGCCCAGAATATACCAGCCGCTGGTGAGAACGCGTTTTATTGCGGAATCGATCTCATGCTCAAGCTCTCGGTAGCCGGCTCCCAGGTCAAGAAACGGAATCATGGTATATTTTCCTTCGCAGCCGTCAAAAATGAATCATAATCACGGTAATAATCTCGCTCGTCATAAGCCATGGATGCCAAGACAAGGCAGACGGCGCCAGAGGAGAAGTTTTCAAGTTCTCGCCAGATCATTGGGCAAATAAGAAGGCCACGGCCGGGATCTGAAAGCATGACCCTTTTACGCTCAAAACCATCATCCAACACAGCATCAAAGCTACCAGAAACGGCAATGAGCAACTGCCGCAACTCCTTGTGGCCATGCCCTCCCCGCGCAGCACCTTGGGGAACACCGCACAGATAATAGACGCGCTTTATGTCAAACGGTACGTGGATGTTGCCTTCTGCCACGACGAGATCGCCGCGAACATCCGCAAATCTCGGCAACTGAATAAAATCACAATCGGCAATAGACATCAATTGCCCTCGTTTGGGTGGACAAAATACATAACGGTCTCGTAAATCGATTCAGTATAGTGCCTAAGGTACACTTTATAGCCAGGCACAAGTTCCAAAACGGCCTTCGGAATTTCCCAAAAATCGGACGGTCGGTGGTATACACAGATCGCCAGCGCAGGCTTCGATTTTCGAATTGTTTCGCGGGCCCCGACTATAGCATCCATCTCTGCCCCCTCGATATCCATTTTTATGAATGATGGATTTTTATCGACAAGTCCGTCAATTCTGCGCACTTCAATCTCGAGTGTTCCATCCGGATTGATAGAAGAAGCAGATCCGGCCTGTGAAAAGCGCAAAGTCTCATCTGCTTTGCCGGCGCCATAGGGCAAAAGGCTAAGACGATCGAGGTTCTTGAGATTGGTGGCACAAACCTCGCGATTGGCGCGATCTGGTTCAAAAATATAGATATGCTCGTAAGTTGGTACCCGCTTTACGAACTCTTGGGTCGTGTATCCATCAAAGCACCCAACGTCTACAAAAACCGCTTCATCTGTTTTCAGCTGCAAGAAATCTTCGAAATACTGTTCCTTCTGTCGGTCCTTAAAACCCTCTAGATGGCGCAAATTATACGTATTGCGGAACGCGAACAAATGCTCGAGTGTCGAACGTGATTCGTCGTCTTCCAATTTCTCATAAAGCGAAACCACCGCGTCTTTGTTGTCTTTATAGAGCTCATTAAAGCCCTCGTTGAAGACCGCTTCTGGTAAATCCAATCCGCTCCATTTGTAAAAGGCAAAATAGTCCAGATTGCGGATAGATTTTTCGTTCAAGAGTGCAGCTACGCTCAGAGGCATGCCGCCCGAGGCGGCTAGAACCAACGCGTCATGCGGAATATCTGAAGAGCGAACGACCTGCCTGCCTTCACTAATTGTCAAGTCGGTGAAATCATCAATGTAAGCCGCAATTTCCAACTGAGCGGCAACGGCTTTTGCATAGACATTCCGACCGAAAATATAACGCTGCGACTGCGGGGCATCAAGATATGCTTTGCAAAACTCGATCGCACGCTGACTTTCGTCGTCGCTCCAATTTCCATCCAAATCAGTCACGTGTGAAATTACCCCTCATAATCAATATTGTTTACCAACGATAAGCTGGCCTCACAGCGCGAAATACCCGGGAAGGAAGGTCGGATCAGTTTCTTCATCACCGCGAGCGACTTCTTTCGTCCCTCTAAAGAAGACAATACCAGCCTTATCAAAAGGAGCAGGCTCCAGCAATTGGCCGCTTTCCTTCAATGGTACATAGATAACTTCTCGTCCGCCTGCACGAAGTCCTGCGGCAAAAAATGGCACATTGGCGTCGACAGAAATGATCCGACGCTCAACATCAATACTGGTGCTTGGTGAAGATGGCACCGATGGCGCTTTGCCAAGGAAAGTTGACACATACGCGTCTTCGTAATCAAAGCCACATGCATACTTGAATTGGTGGCCATAGAGATCACCGGGGCACCGACGCATGCATTCAATGATCCAGAAATCCGTCTCTGATGCAATGAACTGTGTATGCAACAATCCATCTTCCAGCTTCAGTGTCTGAATCAGCTTTTCCATCGCCTTATGAACAGCTTCGCGCTGATTATGCCCAAGCCTTGACGGATATGACGACCGGTCAACCTGATAGGGATAGACTTCACAAAATTCGTCAACGAAATCATGCCATACAACCTGTCCACCAGCAATGAAGGCGGTATGGCTGTGCAGTGAACCATCGACGAATTCCTCGACAACTGCCGATCTTGCACGCGACATCTCGAATGCGCGCTCTGCCGCAGCTATCGCCTGATCGACGCTATCGACCAGCGTTACACCTCTACCACTGAAGCTATCCACGGGCTTGACCAGCGCACGCCCGGCGAAATCACCAATTGAGAATGCCTCCCCAGCATTGAAATGTCCGTAGGTGCGTGGAACAGGAATGCCGATATCATCGCAAAATTTGCGGAAAAGGCTCTTCACGTGAAGGGTTTGGGTAACTTCAGCCGTATCGTAACCACAATAGTCCATAATTCCTGCGACGTGAGAGGCAGCGAGGTAGGAATAGTCGTTACACGTTGGAACGATGAAGTCGAAAGCATGCTCGCGGCATGCCTTAAGGAGCGCCTCCTGATCGGAGTAATCCTCATAAATCGCGGAATCCGAATAAGCATGGCAGGGGTCCCCTGTGTGCCGGCCCATCGTTGTGACTTGAAAGCCTCGCTCCTTAAGGGACATAAGCATCGGCATGGCACTAAAGCTACTACCGATTAGAAGTACGTGCATACCACACTCTCCGATTGGTTTTTTTACCGGATGGAAAAATGACAAAAATCCAACCACCACGCGTATCCGATGGCACCAACAATTGTGGTAGTCAAGTTATTGTGCACGCAATCCACCGTTCAAGGCGGACTTGGTAATGGAGGTGTATTAAAGCCCGCAGCTTCGGGTGGGGAAAGAAAGACGACGCTGAAATGGGACATAAATGGCTTCACAAACCATTATGCGTTATGTTGCACGTAGTGAACGAAGGTGCCTTGATTTTCCCCCCATAGACGTTCAAAAGCAGGCTTGGTTGGCACCGCTCTAAAGTCACGTCATTTTTTAGCAAAAAGAGCCTCTGTAGATGTTTTCGAAATTCATAACCCGGCACCAAAGAAGTCTCTTAGGGCGACTGCTCTCTGAAAATTTCAAAAGCCAGGCGCCTTGGTACGGAATTGCTATTGCCGCTATGGTTGTGGTGGCTGCTATGACTTCAGCCAGCGCCTGGATCATGAGAGACATTGTAAACGCTTCGGTTGTTTCAAAAGATATTGATAAGGTATTCTCTGTCGCCATCGCGGTCGCGGTGATCTTCGCTATAAAAGGTGTAGCAACTTACATACAGTCTGTATTTCTGAGTAAGGCTGGCAACAATATTATCGCCAGAACCCAATCGCGACTTTTTAATCACGTCCTAAAACAGGGCGTAGCGTTCCATTCCAAGTTTCCATCGTCCGAACTGTTGATGCGCATCACCAGTAACGCGCAGGCTGCTCGTGCGGTCATTGACCTCATTGTTACATCGTTCGTACGTGATCTCCTGTCCTTGATAGGTCTAGTGGCGGTGATGGTTATTCAACAACCTCTGCTATCGATTATGGCTGCCGTTATTGGCCCAGCAGCCATCTATGGTATCCGTTTTCTTACGAAACAGGTTCGTAAAATCATGGAGCAGGAGTTAGCCTCACTCGGCATGATTATTCAAAACGTCCAGGAGACAGCAACTGGCATCAAAGTTGTGAAGGCTTTTGGGCTTGAGACGTTCATGCAGCAGCGAATGGACAAATATGTCAGTGATGTTGAGACGCGCGCTAACAGCATCGCACGCCTCGAAGCAGCATCAAGCCCAGTCATGGAAACCCTGTCAGGCTTTGCGATCGCGGGTGTTGTCGCCATAAGCGGCATTTGGGTATTGCAGCAGGGCAATACGCCGGGCGAATTGATGTCGTTCATCACCGCGCTACTGCTTGCTTACGAGCCCGCAAAGCGCCTAGCCAGAATGCGAGTCAGCTTGGAGTCGGGCATCATTGGCGTACGGATGATGTATGACTTGATCGATCATCCTGTTGATCTCTCTGAGGACAAGAACGCCGTCGATCTGCCAGATGGTCCCGGGGAGGTTGCGTTCACGGACGTCACATTCTCCTACACATCAGGCCACAAATTGTTCGACGGTCTAAACCTTTCGTTTCCTGCAGGAAAGACAACGGCCCTCATAGGTGCGTCTGGCGGCGGGAAGTCGACGATTATCAACCTGATCATGCGCCTTTATGACCCAGAAGGCGGAGTTGTTTCCATCGATGGGATTGATATTCGCAAAGCTCGTTTCAAATCACTTCGATCTCGCATGGCTTACGTAGGTCAGGACACATTTTTGTTTAGCGGGAGCGTAAAGCACAACATTGGCCTTGGGCGTGAGGGAGCAAGCGAAGAAGAAATCATCCAGGCAGCCAAAGCTGCCAACGCTCACGATTTTATCGTTCGCCTCCCACAGGGATACGACACGCCGGTGGGAGAAAACGGCACCAATCTTTCTGGTGGTCAAAAACAACGCATAACTGTGGCCCGTGCCATGTTGCGGAACGCCGACATTCTCATTTTGGATGAAGCAACCAGCGCACTAGACTCGGAGTCGGAAGCTCTCATCCAACAGGCTCTTTCACGTCTGACAGAGGGCAAGACGACAATCATCATTGCCCACAGACTCTCGACTGTATCGTCCGCTCACAATATTCTTGTCATGGAAGAAGGTAAGGTCGTCCAGCAGGGCTCTCAAACCGAGCTTCTTTCGAAAGAAGGTGCGTTCAGACGCCTGTATGAACTGCAGCTGCTTCCATCGGCAGAGGCATTGCAATGACTGGAAATGCGACAAAGAAATGACCAGTGGTTGCCAATGCCGCGGCTATGGTTGCTCTGTATAGCTATGCGCAACAATAATTCGCGATCCTGAACGAGCAGCTCGTTCAAACATATTCGATATCTGACGAGCTAGTAAGGTCACCAATAGATGCGAGTTCCAGCCTGGAAATTCAAAAGAGAAATGAAACGATTAGGCTCTCAGCTTAGTCAAATTCCTTGGCTGCTTTTCGCAAGCGCTATTCGGCGAATTTCTGACAAATATACTAGTAAATACGTCGAAATTACTGAAGGTGACTGTCCGATTATGGATAGCGCTGCAATATTGCTTATTTTTCAACCGCACGGCATTCAGCGTTCGACATTCGATACGCTACAACACCTCGTTGACAATGGGTTCAGCCCTGTTTTGGTATCTAATTCCAAGCTATCAGATAGCGACTTGAATAAATTAAAGGTCGTCACAAATGTTATCATCCAACGACCGAATTTTGGTTACGATTTCGGTGGCTATCGGCAGGGAATAATGCATTTGCTTAAGCAAGCTGTTCCACTAGAGAATATCCTCGTTATAAATGATAGCATCTGGTTTCCACTTAAAAGAAATTGCGGCTTCCTTTCGGAAATAAAGAATCAAAATTTTGACATGTACGGCCTTGTGTTAAACAACCAATACAAAATTGAGAAGCGCCACCATATTCAGTCATATCTATTTAACTTTAACAAGAAAATCATACAGAGCGAAGCATTTCTTCAATACTGGAGAGATCTATTTTTGAGCAACAATAAGAATGCGGTTATTCGTCAGTGTGAAATAAAGATGACAGAATACTTCAGATCGCGTGGATTTTCGATTGGCTCAAAATATACGGTTGATGATATTTACAGAATTTTACCGGACCTTGCCACCGAAGAGCTGGACACGGTCATTAACTACCAAATGATCGTTGATCCAAAAAAAGAAGGGATCATCAAGGATTGCCGCATCGTGAAACAAGAGGGAGCTGACGAGCATCTGATCCGTAATCGTCATCTCGGAAAATATTTCCTTATCGCTCATCCAATTATCCTCCTCAGGAAATTGAACTGCCCCGCCATAAAAAAAGACCGGCAATTCGTTTATCAGGTTCAGCGGCGCGAGATATTTAAAGAAAGTTTGGATACGGCCCTGTTGGCGACGGTTCGCGAAGAGATGCTTCTCTGCGATGATTTGCAGGTCATGGAAAAAAGCTAGGGCTGGGAGTGACAGCATGAACATCGAGATGACTACAATGGAAGGCGTCGTTAAAATAATGCCGCCACGATACAGTGACCAACGAGGCTATTTTTCTGAAACATTCAAAGAAAGCTGGTTCCGAAATGAGGTTGCGGACGTCGTTTTTTCACAAGACAACGAATCACTATCTGTCAAAGCCGGAACCGTTAGGGGGCTTCATTTTCAAGCCTCACCATTTGCACAAGGGAAACTGGTTCGGTGTTCGCAGGGCGCTATTTTTGATGTTGTCGTAGACATCAGACGTCGTTCCAAGTCGTTTGGTCACTGGATCGGTGAAGAACTGACTCCTGAGAACGGCATTCAGCTGTGGGTCCCAGCCGGATTCGCACATGGCTTCGTGACCCTGAAAGACAACAGCGTCATTAACTATAAGGTCACTGCGCCATACAGTCCCGAACATGATTTTGGTATCGCTTGGAACGATCCGACTATTGGTATTGCGTGGCCTGTCCAGGAAAAAGATGTGGTCCTTTCTGACAAGGACTGCGCTCACCCGAAAATCGTTGATCTACCGGTCTATTTTTGATCTTCATACGCCAAAAGGATGCACAAACTATGCGGATAATTGTTACCGGCGGTGCGGGTTTTATTGGGTCAGCACTTGTCCGCTACCTCGTCAGCGAAATCGGGGCAGATGTGTTCAATATTGACAGTTTGACATATGCGGGGAACCTCGCATCGCTTTCAAGTGTCGAAAATTCGACGAATTACCGATTTCTACATGCGGACATATGTGATGAAATCAAAATGCGACAGGTTTTCTCCGACTTTCGTCCTGATGTCGTGATGCATCTTGCTGCTGAGAGCCATGTCGATCGTTCTATCTCAAGCGCCGGGAATTTTATCCAAACGAACATTGTCGGTACGTTTACAATGCTCCAAGCCGCCAAAGATTATTGGGAAAACTTACAGGGGAGAGCCAAGGATGACTTTCGCTTCCTTCACGTTTCTACTGATGAAGTGTACGGCTCGTTGACGGCTGAGGGATTATTCGAAGAAGGTACTCGCTACGATCCATCGTCACCCTACTCAGCTTCGAAAGCTGCAAGCGACCACTTGGCAACAGCTTGGCATAGAACTTATGGTCTGCCTGTCGTCATTTCCAATTGTTCCAATAATTATGGTCCATACCACTTCCCAGAAAAATTGATCCCCCTCACAATTCTGAACGCGCTCGAAGGGAAATCATTGCCAGTTTATGGCAACGGCTCGAACATCCGTGACTGGTTATATGTCGACGACCACGTGCGAGCACTGTTCACGATAGCGACGCGAGGACGCATTGGGGAGAAATACAATGTAGGTGGGCGGAACGAGCGAACAAATATGGAAGTTGTTAAGAAGATTTGCGCAATTCTCGACAATGCGTTCACTGATAAAAGGCCTCACGAAAACCTTATAAAAAACGTCACTGATCGTCCTGGTCACGATGCTCGCTACGCGATTGATGCGACGAAGCTAGAAACCGAACTGGGCTGGAAAGCACGAGAAACCTTCGAAACAGGAATAGAAAAAACAGTCGCTTGGTATCTCGAGAACGAAGCATGGTGGAGACCGCTGCGCACCAGGGTCTATGCCGGCGAACGTCTCGGCGTGCGGGCTTAGCATGGTATTGCGGGTAGCCGTTACAGGGAAAAAGGGCCAAGTTGCCCAATCACTTCTCCATTTGAGTGCATTAGGCACCGCAGAGGTCATCCTAATAGGCAGACCGGAACTGGATCTTGCTGATCCATTTTCGGTGAAGAAGGCGATTGAGGGCGCACGCCCTCACGTGATCATATCCGCTGCAGCTTACACCGCTGTCGACAAGGCGGAAAATGAACATGGGCTTGCCCTCGCAATTAATGCAGTTGGTGCAGGCGCCGTTGCTGCCGCTGCGCGTGATCTTGGAATTCCAATTATACATCTTTCCACGGACTATGTTTTTGACGGCAGCAAACAGGCACCGTATTTGGAAACCGATATCTGTAGTCCATCCTGCGTTTATGGGTTGACGAAACTCGAAGGGGAAAAGCGCGTTGCGGTCGAAAACCCTAACCACATCATCCTTCGGACATCATGGATTTATTCGCCATTTGGCTACAATTTTGTAAAGACGATGCTACGCCTCTCGGAAACAAACGAAGTTGTGCGGGTTGTCGATGATCAGCGCGGCTGCCCCACCTCGGCGCTTGATCTTGCCGCAGCAATTTTGGAGATCGCTAGCCGATTACATTCAGATGCCGACGGAGATCTACGGGGGACATTCCACTTATGCGGATCTGGCTCGATAACTTGGGCAGATTTTGCCGAGATGATCTTCAGTCAGTCTCGGAGGATGGGATTCAAATCTGTTTCAGTTGAGCGGATTGCCACGACACAATACCCCACGCCGGCCAGGCGCCCACCAGATTCACGCCTAGATTGTGGAAAAATCGCGGAAATTTATGGAATTCAATTGCCAACTTGGCAAAATTCGACAGAGGTTACCGTTGAGGCGATCTTGCGTGAATGTATTTGAGGAGATTTAAATGAAAGGCATTATCCTTGCGGGGGGCACAGGAAGCCGACTGTATCCAATAACGCAGGCTGTTTCAAAGCAATTGATGCCTGTCTATGACAAGCCTATGATTTACTACCCCCTGACCACACTCATGCTGGCAGGTATAAATGACATTCTTATTATCACGACTCCGAACGACCTAGAGGCCTTCCAACGACTTCTTGGAGATGGCTCAAACTGGGGAATCTCGCTTAGTTATAAAGTTCAGGCGACTCCGGATGGGCTTGCGCAAGCTTTCATTATCGGTGCAGACTTTGTATATGGGCACCAATCCGCTCTCGTTCTGGGAGATAATATATACTTTGGCCATGGCCTCCCTGAGATCATGAAATCAGGGACTAGCCGGATGTCTGGCGCAACGGTATTTGCATATCATGTCGCGGACCCCGAACGTTATGGCGTGATTGATTTCGATGCAAACATGAACGCGACTTCGATCGAAGAAAAACCACAGCGGCCGAAATCGAACTGGGCGGTCACCGGTCTATATTTCTACGATCAAAAGGTAGTAGACATCGCAGCCAACTTGAAACCGTCAGCACGCGGGGAACTAGAGATAACAGACGTCAACCGCACGTATCTTGAACGCGGGGAACTGTTTGTTGAGCGCATGGGACGTGGCTATGCGTGGCTCGACACAGGAACCCCGGATAGCTTGCTCGATGCAGCAGCTTTCGTGGCGACACTCGAAAAGCGCCAAGGCTTCAAGATCGCCTGCCCCGAGGAAATTGCATGGCGGATGGGATATATCAGCTCCGACGAATTGACCAAACTAGCTGAAAAGCTTGGTAAAAGTGCTTATGGATACTATCTGAAATCATTAATACATGATGAAGTATGGTTTATTTGATTTGGCGCTATGTAGCCTCCGTTGGTTTAACTGGGTAGCATTTAGTATTGGGGTGATCGGCGGCTCACCTTTCGCGATTTAGGAGCGCGACGATCTACCGATAGCATAGGTTGGCTTTTGACCCACCCGCCTGCGAATGGAGGGCAGAGCTCACTGGACTTGAGGTGGGCTCCGCGTAGCTTTGATCTGCCTTTCAACCGCTCGACAAGGTTCGAGCGATTGATGCACAGCCTGTCTGCGACGGTCTTCATCGGGAACCGTCCTTCGGCAACAAGATCGGCCGCGATATCCGTTTTTTTGAATCCGCTTTGGAAAGGGCTTCGCGGAGGATTTCGACCTCCATCGTCTTGCGACCGCGCATGCGCTCCAGTTCCCGAACGCGATCCTCCAGTTTCTTCACTTCAGAATTCCCGACAACCGGCTCTTCAGAATCCACGGCTGCGGCACCTACCTCACTCAAAAGCCTTCGCCATAGATAAAGCAGATCGCTCGCAACGCCATGTCGGCGAGCGGTCGGTGATACCGTCTCGCCTGATTCAAAACTCTGCTCAATAATTGTCAGATTCTGCTCGGTTCTCCACTGCCTGCGGCGCACATCTCCTTCAGCAATTCAAGGTGTCGATACTCGTTAGGCATAAGCCTGTCCTCAAGCCTGTGATTGAGCCTTTCTGCTTATGCCGACTGTCAGGTCGAAATGGGGTGCAGTTCAGCATTCCTGTTTGAGAACGTCGAAGGCCTCTCTAGCATTCGCGCCACGCGGGCTACGTTGCATTTCTACTACGCGGATTCTCATAGGCAGGATACTCGACGGAAATCCACCGGATCAACACCAAGGACTCCGGCGTCGCGCAGAACCGCTCCCGCATCATGTTGGTGGGGATGTGTAGGGATCTAGCGGGTGCCTTCCGGATGCCGAGGAAATTTCGAGGACTCGCCGCTAACGTGGCAAACGCCCTCGCCGACCTTATGGGCGAAAACGGCTGGTCCGGCGCGAAAGCCTGGCTGCAGTCCATGGAGGATTGCGACTATTGTGCGGATACCATCCGCGGATATTAGGGCAGCGCGCGTTATGGAGAGGTGATCCGAGCCGACGGGAAGCAGCTTCGCGGCGCGCCTCCGGCCAAAGCAGCGCCGACGGAAGATGAAGGTGCGCGGGAAGGTTTCGTGCCTGGCCTGACGAACCGCATGCGCGCGAGGTTGCAGGGATTTCCGGACTTGTGGGATTTCGTCGGCGGGCTAGGCCCTGTAGCCGACCAGATTGGAAACGCGGTCGTGCCTGCGATGGCGCGGGCAATGGGTCTGGCGTTGATGTCGGTTTTGAAGGGCTAGGAAATCGATTGGGGGGCGATGATGGATAGTTCGCGTCCACCGCACCGAGAGATTGCGACAGTACCCTTCCCCGATATAGATGCTGGAAGCTCTGTATCGGGTCACATCGTGAAAGTAGAAACAGAGGCCTGACTTTAAGAGCCTTTGGACGCACGGTATGAGCAGGCAGTCCCCAAAAGTGACAAGGTTAAGGTTTCCGACGCTACGCTATGACAACACGGAAAACCGAAACTGGCAGCGTGACTGAAGTCTGTCTGCGGCGCGCACCCTTTGTTGTGGTAGTCAACACGCATCTGGCCAACCGATATCATCGTTTTGCTTCCTACCATAATCCTCAGCGGCGCTGAGATTCAAAGCAATTGCATTGAGGGATGTTGCTCGAACTCATAAACCCCGCTCGATCAAATTTTTAATGTTCGCTATAGAAGGTCCTCTTTTTAGGTCTTTTATGAGCCTGAATGGAAGCTGACAAAGGAACGCAGATGTCAATCACTGTAGAGAAAATTATTCCCGCGGCGCGTATGCGCCAGTTCCATCAAATGGTTGATCGCTGGCTTAACGAGGGTCCGCTCAGGCTCGCGACGAATGCGACAATAACCGCGATGGACAATGCCGGCATCCCGAAAGCAGAACAGGTAGCGATCATTGAGGACCGAGATATCATCATAAAACACAATATGCGTCTGGGTGTTATCAGCGAAGTATTCGCACCCGCCATCGAGAAAACGGTGAACTCGTTTCGATCAGGCAGTGACGCACAGGATGAGATCGCTCGGTTGATTGTGACTGCAGTTGGCATCCGGCAGGAAGATGACAGTGAACTGGTAACATTCACCTTCACGATCGAAGGTGAGGCAGACACATTTAATAAAGCGATCTGAAAGCATCGCTAGCGGTCTTTGGTTGATTGACTTAAAGGCACCCGTCGGCTGCACCACAAGTATCCTAGCCGTCTGCGGGTTCTGAAAAAACCTGACTAACAAACGTTATAGAAGACGGGTCTGTCGAAAGCCGAGATAGAGCATTGCCTCGCTTCATAAGGACCCAAACCCTCTCGCGACCGGCTGACACTGATGCAGCTTTACAAAGAGCTTCGGGCGCTAGGTAAAGACGGTAGCAGCGTTGCGATCTGCCGCCATCCGAGAAAACCTATTGTCGACAGACACATTTCAAGGATAGCGAAAGCTGGAGCGTCTTTATGTGTTGTAAAACCTGTGCTCGCTATCCGACCAGCTTGTTTTGCAGGTAACGTTCAAGCGTCTCAGCCGTACCCTTCTCCCACACTGTCTTCAAGGCATTGGCGAAGCGTTTCTGGAACAGGTCTGATTTGGCGACGTCCCCGAAGATATCATCGAGCGCCAGAAACGCCATCGGATCATCCTTAGCCTTGATGGCTGCGGCCTGCAGGCGCTCAGCGCTGGCATCATTGAAGACGATCTGCGCGCCGCTATCGGATGCGCCATGGAAGTAACGGCACCAGAGCGCGGAGACCAGCGAGAGACCGACGATATCATCGCCCTTTTCCAGACGATCTGCCGTAGACGGCAGGATGAATTTCGGCTGGCGGT
>NZ_JACYVF010000017.1:0-20807 GCF_014842165.1 Rhizobium sp. CFBP 13644 | reverse complement strand
CCGCCGCCCTCGTCAGTGAGCGGACTTATAGAGGACACACCCGAAACAAGTCAACAGCAGGTCAGACAGAAAATACAGAAAAACAGTAAGTCACTGGTTTTAATGCGGTATTTTCAGTTTTCGGCGATGGGGAGGCTCTTGTTTTTAGAATGCCCAACTTTCATCCAGTTTTTGGATAAGGTCTCGGGTTTCTAAAGTGGCCTTATGCGGCCTGTTTTTGCATAACCGCTTTCATTGAGGACTCACCTGTACCAATGTGGTGCCATTCTACCTTTGTATCTTGGCACTATATGAGAATGGCGATGAAGGTCATATTTGGGGCGTTGTTTGAGACGGTGCCGTTCGGCTTCCCTGTCTGGCAATGCGACTATCCAGTTCGCGAGCTATTCCCCCCCGGCACGGATGTATCGGCGATCATGCGCAGGGATTGACTGGCGAGGTCATCGACAACCGCCAGCACACTGAATCGATGAACCGTCGGGTGTTGATCTTAATTGAGCACTGACCCGGTATTTCTACCGAGATTTGACCCTTCTTTTAGATATGTTTCGGCTACGATGATTTGGTCACGTCGCTGTTTTTCTCCGATGTGTTTTTCTGTCCATGGGCTCAGCTGTTCTCGAAGCGGAATCCGTCGTTTCCGGTTTCGAGGATGTGGCAATGCTGAGTGACCCGGTCGAGCAGCGCGGTCGTCATCTTGGCGTCGCCGAACACGTGGCCTATTCGCTGAAGTTGAAGTTTGTGGTTATAACGACATTGGCGCGCTCGTAGAGCTACCTCAGATGGAAGAGCAACTGGCCACCTAACGCACTGAACGGGAGGTAGCTGCGCTCATCGAGGATCACCATGTCGGAATGGACAAGTCGGCTGGCGATCTGCCCTGCGGGATTGCAGAATTCCGGCTCATAGAGGTAGTGGCTGGCCATTGCCATGAAGCGGACATTAACGTCGCGTTCTTCGCACGAACCTATTTTGTCGATTGATGTGCGCATGTTGTCATAAATGCCACGTCGGGGACGTCGCCAAAGACACGGAATGCATGATTATGGGCATCAATCAGCATCTTGTGTGTTTGGATGAGGGATGTCCGAAGGATGAACGCGCGGCTCTAGCTCAGCTTCGTATTGGCCACCTGCAGTTTAGTGCATTCATGGCCGATGATTGCCCAGTCTTCCGACCAGTCGAACTAAAAGGCTTCACCCGGATCAAAGGCCAGCGAAACGTATGTCCCATCTCCCGAGGTTTGCAATTCTCTCTAAAAATCGGCCTTCTCAAGCAACTGAAGCGACACGCCTATACGACCCATCATGGCGAAGGCTCAGCACATGCAACTGCTTCATGGTCCCCGTCTGCTTGCGGTTCTTCTTCGTTTCCGTCCTCAGGCAGGCCGTTAATCAATCAGCAAAAAGTTCAAGCGTACCGGCCGCTCGGGAACTTTGAACTTCGGTTTTACACTCTCCAGACGAAGATATCTGCGCACGGAATTCCAAGGCAGACTGGTCCTGCGACCGATCTCCCGGATCGATAAATGCTCTCGAAAATGCCCGCGTCGGATCACGCTCAATAACGCCATGTCGATCACTCCATAACCCTCGCTGAAAACACGTAGGGCAAGATTCAAACATGGGTCAATTCTCGCACCTCACCTGCCCTCAAGCAGGCGATCCGGCTAGCGGTCCGAGCCACGCCGCGTCCGCGAAACGCAAAAGCGCCAAGGCCGTGACCGGGCAATTTTGATGGTGGCCTTTGCCTCCGGTGGCCGTCGGCGCAGCGAAATCGCTGGACTGCGCAAAGAGCAGTTGACGGTCGACGTGCCGATTGCGGTCGACAACGCCCCTCCCCTCGCTCTCCATTCACCTCGGCCGGACAAAAACGTCCGGAAGTGAAAACGATGACGTTGTTTATCTATTTTCTTGGGTTATATCGTCTTTGACTAGGCCAAACAAAACGAAGCGTTCTGCCCAGCTTAAGCGTTGAACGCAAAAGGCGCATGCACAGCGAGCCCCCAATACCCAACCTTCAGTCCGGCAGCATATTCGATCGAGTCACTGTTGCCTTTCACCGATTTTGGCCAGCGTCGCTTTTACGTAGTCAGGGGAGACACATCGGCCGGCGAGAAGGTCCGCTATTACCTAATTTTTCACCGGTTATTCGCGCGGCTCTGCACTGCACTGCTCGCTACGTCCGTCAGCCACATTTTAAGGAACGAATGATTCAGACGCGGTTTCGAACCTCTGGGAACCTAGTATGCGCATAGAATGCCTGCCAGTCGACTATAGGTCGCCGACGCTCATCGTAAATGTATTCAGCGCTGCTGGCGGGACAGATACACGTAATCCACTGCCTTGCAGGTCTTGGGTACGAGCCGCAAACACCTTGGTCCGGAAGACTAGGACTAGGCTAACTGATTTGGAATATCTTCAGGCCATTATTGAGCCCCGTTCAAGACACGCAGTACTCGAACCCTAGCTTCTATTATTGGGTACGCTGCGAGGTAAGGCGTTCCGCCAATTACGAGCTCGCGTGTCCCGGCAATTCTGCCAACCCGGCCACTTGCTGGAAATCGATCAGGCGACGCACTGCAGCGACGATCCGTTCATCAACCAGGATGGCAGCTGCAGGGTTCTCCATCTCGATAAAGGTGAAAATGGCGTCGTGATCTGATAAAGCAAACGCAGACCAAGTTAGGTTCAAGACGTTATACCCGCCGCCTTATTGCGCGCAGCCTGCCGCCGCTTTTCGAAATGAGCCTCGACTTCATCGTTGGAAATATCCGGTCTTGTATCATTAAGCGCCTCAAGCACCTTGGCACGAAACCAAGTATCGTGAGCCTCGCTGCCTGAAAAAAGTTCAAGCGGCAACACGCCCTCGTTGGCGGTTCTCGTAAGCAATATGCCGGACCGCGTCTGACACCGTCAGTCCCATACCTTCAAGAACTAGCGACGCCCGGTCACGAACGTCAGCATCGATACGAGTTTGAACGAGCGCATTTGCAGCCATCGCTATCTCCAGATTGATATGTTTTAGTAATGCAATTGAATTACAAAATCCAGCACTCAGTCTTCTATGAACTCGCTTTTCCCTTTTACGAATTTGAATTCTCGGTATCTGAGAATCCACTGAGCCAGAAGTGCCTTTGAACGGCCTTATCTGCCTCATGCATGTTCTGGAAGGCTTTTTGACCGTTGAGATCTCGTTAACCTCATTCCCTTAGCAAGCCGCCCCCGGCCTGACTGTAATCTGCAAGGGAAACCTGAATGAGCATAGATCAATCGGCAATCGTCTTTCGGCGCAAGATATCCAGCGTCTGCGAAATGAAGTTGGCACCGCTCACAGACGCAAGACAATTTCGCGCACTTTCGGAGTACATGACCGGTCTTATTGACGACCGGATGCCTCCTCCAATGCTGGGCAGGCACGTCAACTGGGAAGAAATCTCGCTTGCAAGCGGTCTTGGGCAAACATCAGCAGCACTCAGGAGGGTCGCCCAGTATGGTTTTGACGCCATATCACGGTGGCTCGCTGAAACGGGGCTAGGCCATATAATGCGCTCGGTCTCCCGCAAGTCAACAAAGACACGCAGCTGCGCAAAAAGTCTCGCAAGCAAACGCATCCCTACGACGGCAAAAATCAGCCACCGCCCGAGACCTGGTCCGAAGGCCAAACCTATTGAAGAATTCCCAGAGCCGTTTTTCGATACTTATGAGGAACCGGTGTCTTTTCAGGCAGATCTCCTATTTCATATCGACCGCTTCGGTGAGAGCTATTACCATTTGCATCGCGCCATACCTTCGCCCGGCGTGATTGGCATGACCTAGGCCTACCCGGTCCCAGACGTGCTGTTTATTCTTGGCTGCAACCCGCCTGACCGGATCTTGGAAAACCGCGATCAGTTCCACCCTCTGGAAAGCGAGAAATTCTGGAAAGCGATTGCTGATCTGGGAGGGACACGAAGGGAGCTGCTCGATATGCCGGAAGCACTCGAGTTTTTCGAACCCGTGGTGCGCAATGATTTCCGGATTTGTGAAACCTATGAGCATGTGCCGGGAGTTCCTCTTGCGTGCCCGGCGCATGTCTTCGTTGCCGAGAACGATACGCTGGTCGACAAGGAGACGGCAGCAAGCTGGCAAAATTTCGTAAGCGGAGACGTGACGGTGCACACGGTTCCTGGACTTCATATGCTGGAGCGCCAAGCGTTGGATGCGATGCTGGACAGGGTGCTCACCCTGTGGCGCTGCCAATAAGCCGCGACAAACCTAGCAAATTGCGCCGCGCCGTAATGGTTAGCTGTGACAATTGGCGCGCAACGAGGATTTCGCGCCATTGCGCTGACCGACTTGCCAAGCTAGTTTAACATGAACAAAACTTTCATGTTTGGATTCTTCATGCGCTTTGCTGTCTTGGCTCTACTGGGTATCATGCTGTCTTCCCCCGTATTCGCTCAGTGTAACGGCAGGCTTATCGAAAAAGGCGCCTTTCTCCATCCGCCTTTATGCGCTCCCAAAGAGCCCAAACGCATCATCTCTCTCGTCCCTACGTTTAGTCTTGCCGTCGCGCTAGAGCTTGGCTTGCCTGTGGTGGGCGCACCGCTATTTGGAATGAGCGACGAGGATCTGAAATCAAAAGCCCAGGCTGCAGGTGTAGTGGATCTCGGTTCCTTCATGGAGCCCAGCATCGAAAAGATCATCGCGCTCCGTCCCGATCTTATTATCGGTAGCGAGTTCCTTGGTGAAGAAGCCTACCAGATGGCGTCAAAACTGGCTCCCACTGCCCTGATTACTGCAGCGAACTGGAAGGATTTTTATCGGACGCTGGCAGATATTACCGGCATCGACGATGATATCAACGGTCGCTTCGCTGAATACAAAAAGCGGGTCGCGGCAATTCGGGAGCGGGTTCCGAATGATGTGCGGGTATCCGTCGTGCGCATCACACCCTGGGAGTTCCAGGTCTATATGGATGAACCCGAAGCATGGGCACCATTCGACGTGCTTCGGGAAGCAGGCGTAAGACGCACGGATTTTGAAACATCCGAAACAAAGGTTGGAACGAAACGCCTCGATTTCGAGGGATTGGCGGGGCTCAACGGCGATATTCTGCTCTACATCGTCGGAGGTTCCAACGATTCAGCCACGAGCGGGAGACACGAAGCGGTGCTGGCGAACCCGTTGTGGAAAATGTTGCCTGCCGTCAAGGCAGGACGTGTTTATCGCGTCAACGAAGCCACCTGGATGGAGTTTAACGGTCTGGCCTCGGCCAACAAGGTTCTCGATGATATAGAGACCTACACCATTTCGAGGCCATGAGATGGGTGCCATGAGGTTGACGGGCATCACTTACACTGCGATGCGGATACTAGTCTTTTGCCTGATTGCCATGCTGCTTAGTCTCGTAAGCCTTTGGTCGCTGACGATCGGAACCACTGCTATACCGCTCAGTGATGCCTTGCGCGCGGTGATGTCAGAAGGAACTACCTATCAGGATGTTGTCATTTCGACCATCCGGCTGCCGCGCGTCCTTACGGCCATCATCGTCGGTTCGACATTGGGGGTTGCCGGGGCTTTGATGCAGGCCGTGACAAACAATCCGCTCGCCTCGCCTGATCTCTTGGGCATCAGTGCTGGTGCAGCATTTGCCGTCGTCATATCCATCGTTTTCTTCAACACACAATCTCCGTTGGCGTTCTTATGGTTCGCCTTCGGTGGGGCCACGGTCGCAGGGCTCTTGGTCTATATGATTTCGTCGACCGGCGTGTCTGGTGTTACCCCTGTCAAGCTTGCCTTGTCTGGCGCCGTTTTGAGTGTTTTTCTCGGTTCAGTTTCAGCCTCACTTCTGATTTTCGATATGAAAGCCATCGACACGATAAGAATGTGGTCGGTTGGTTCGTTGACAGGAAAGGATATGGCCTCGGTCTCAGCCGTCGCACCCTTTGCTCTGGCGGGAATTGCGGCGACTTTGCTGCTTGCGCGGGAAGTGACAACACTCAGCCTTGGTTCGGAGGTTGCGCAGGCTGTCGGACAGAATGTTTTGTTATGGAGAGTTGTTTCGGGAGCCTTGGTCGTTCTGATGGCAGGAAGCTCAGTCGCGCTTGCTGGCCCTATCGGCTTTGTCGGACTAGTGGTGCCGCACATCATACGCTTGAGTGTCGGCCTCGATTACCGTTGGATTTTACCCTTTTGTGCGTTGTCGGGCGCGCTACTGGTTGTGGTGGCAGACGGCGTGCAACGAAACCTGACGGGGATAGATGTTCCGGTGGGTGTGACACTTGCACTGATCGGCGCACCTTTCTTCATTTGGCTGGCGCGATCGCGCGCTGGTGGGATTGCTTGATGCGCAGCGTGTTTGCATTAGTCGTCATGACGGCCGTCATGCTGTTCCTGGCTCTGGCGATAGGCGACCACCCGGTTGCAATGGGGCAGATTTTTGCTGTTCTCACAGATGGCCCCGCAGCGGATGCGCAGTCGATACAGATCATCCGCGATGTACGACTTCCAAGGGTCGTTCTGGGGTTTCTTGTGGGCGCGTCACTTGCAATTGCTGGCCTGATTGCCCAGTCGGTGCTTCGCAATCCATTGGCAGAGCCGGGGTTGATAGGGATCAATGCTGGCGCCGCACTTGCTGCGGTTATCGTCATTGTCAGGTTCGAGGTGCCTCCGACACATCTTCTGTCTTTGCTGGCATTTTCAGGCGCATTTATCATGTCATTTTTAATTTACGGCCTGTCCTGGAATAACGGAACCTCGTCGTTGCGTATCATACTCATAGGTGTAGGCCTGAGCTCGCTGGCGTGGGCCGGTGCAAATTTTATTTCCGCCTTCGGAGATCCCCAAGCCGTTCAACGCGCGATGGTCTGGTTATCCGGCAGCGTATACAACAGCACCTGGGAAAAGAGCCGGACGCTTGCAGTCTGGCTTATGATCGGGGTGGCAGGCAGTTGTCTGATTGCGCGTGAAATGGACATGCTTTCGCTCGGGGATGAAACGGCAAAAGCCCGGGGACAACCAGTAGAAGTTATACGTGCAGTGATGTTCGGCCTTTGCGCCGCTTTGTCCGGTGCTGCCGTCGCTGCGTCAGGTCTGGTCGCGTTCGTGGGCTTGATCGCGCCGCACATCGCTCGCTTGCTCGTAGGCTATTCTCATGGCCTGTTGCTACCGGTCACAGCACTTATCGGCGGGATTTTGGTGGTTGCGGCAGACCTTGCAGCCCGAACCCTGTTTACACCGGCGCAGCTGCCAGTCGGATTGATGACGGCTATTCTTGGCGCGCCTTTTTTTGCTTACCTCATGTGGCGGAAGAAAAATGCCTGACAAGTCTACTCCGCCGATACTAGGGACGAGAGACGCCTCGATTGGATATGGCGCCAAGCTTATCCTGCGCAATCTAGATATTTCTATTCCCAAGGCTCGCTTCACAGTACTTCTTGGTCCCAATGGCTGCGGAAAATCAACACTGCTTCGAGCGCTCGCTGGCCTGATCCGACCACAACAGGGCTCCGTGTTGCTCAACGGAGGTGAAGTTTCGGGGTTTTCGAGAAAGCGACTGGCCCAACAAATCGGGCTCCTTTCCCAAAATCAGTCGGCGCCTGAGGGTATGACGGTGATTGATCTGGTGAAGCAGGGCCGCTATCCCCATCGCACCTTGTTTGGTCGATGGACGAAGGAAGACGACGAAGCCTGTAACGAGGCCTTGGCTGTCACTGATACGGTAGATCTCAAAGACGAGAAGTTTGACACGCTTTCCGGAGGCCAGCGACAGCGCGCATGGATTGCGATGACCCTGGCGCAGCGAACCGACGTTCTTCTCCTTGACGAGCCTACAACCTTCCTCGACCTCTCACATCAGATCGATACCCTGCGACTTGCGCGAAAGCTGGTTCGCGAAAGGGGTGTGACCGTCGTCGCGGTCTTGCATGACATCAATCAGGCAGCGCGATATGCTGACAATCTCGTTCTCCTGAAAAATGGTGTGATCGTCTCCGAAGGCTCCCCGAGCGATATCTTGACGCCAGACATCGTCAAGCGCGTCTTCGATGTCGACGTGACGATCATGGTCGAGCCGCACTCCCAGGCGCCGATCTGCGTTCCGGTGGAAGTCACCCTGTAAAGAAAAACCCGCCATGTGAAAACCTGACGGGTTCAGAGATGCATAACTGCTGATCGGACTGATCAGAAGGTCGCGTTTACGCGTATGCCGAATGATCGACCTTCGCCGACCGTAGCGGTTTGTCCATTGGTCGCAATCGAGGTCAGATACTCTTCATCCAGAAGGTTTTGCGCAAAGGCAGTGATCTTGAAGTTGTCTTTCTCGTAGCCAACGTTTGTGTTCAAGACAGTAAATGAATCAAGTGACCGCAGATTGTTGACGTCGCCTTTGCTGTAGTAGCCATCGGTGAAGGACACGTCGCCGCCTGCGAAGAGACCGCTCTCATGCTTGTAAATGCCCCCGAAAGAGGCGGTGAGAGACGGTGCTTCGGGAAACTCGTTGCCTGCGAAGTCGCCCTTATCGAATTTTGTCTTCATCAGACCCAAGCCACCAAACAGCTCCAGGCCATTATCGAAACTGTAGCGAATGTCGAGTTCCGCACCGTAGGAATGCGATTCCGCAGCATTGAGGCTGATTGTCTGGCCAGGGAACCGCGGGTCGAATTCAAGCGGAACCTGTTGGTTCTTATAATCGTAGTAGAAGATATTACCGTTTACTTGCAGCCTGTCTTCCAGCCACTTGGAACGGTAGGCAAGTTCATAGGCCCAGAGAGTTTCAGGGTCGACTTTGTTGACTGTCGTTGTGCCAATCACGAGCTCCGAGAAGCCCGGTCTGTAGCCTTTAGTCGCGGTCGCAGCCAGATTTTGATTCTGGTCCAATTCGAAGGCTAGACCGATCTTTGGCAGGAACTCGGTGTTCGAAACCGAATTATTTTCGGTAAGCGGCGTGTAACCAGGAATAAAAGGAGGGGCGAAAAGGGTTGATACATCCAGCAAGCTACCCGCGTAATTGGCCGAGACTTTGTCATGAACCAACCGTCCGCCCGTCAAGAGCGTCCAACGATCAACAAACTCGTATCGGGTGTCCGCATAGAGCGCTACAGTTTCACTCTTATTCTTTGCATCCAGTAACTGGAACGGCACGATGATTGGGGTGGTTTCCTCGGCAACTGCTTGGATGTTCGAGTTAAGATCAAAGGTAGAACGGCCCGCGAAAATACCGAAGACCCCTGAGAATTGCGACTCCTCAGTTCCGTAGGTCAGACGAATATCCTGGGAAAAGTCTCCCCCCTCGCGTGTGTCGTCACGAATGAACTGCCCTTGGGTAAGCGTCGAAGTCCGGGGAGAGTTGATATCCACATCCGTGTCTACGAACGAGGTAATCGATTGTATTTTCCAGTCTTCGTTAAATTCATAACTCAAGTCGGCGATGTAACGATTGACGTATGTATCCCGCCGTTCTGCATTCGTCGCATCAAAACGTCTGGCGAAGAAGTCAGGACCGCTCACAGCCCCCCATGCCGGTTTGTCATGTGTGCGGCTGACAGTGAAAAGGCCCTTAAATCCGGCCCATTCGGCTGGTTCCCATAGCAGCTTGCCGCGAATTTCCTCGAATTCATTTTCGCCTACGTCTGAAATAGACGGATCGACATAGTCGATACCGTTTTCTCCACGGAAGATTTGTCCCGAGATACGAAATGCCAATTCGTCCTTGACGATCGGTGCCGAAACGGCAAAGGCGCCCGATCTGTACTTGTCAGTGCCAGCCACGCCTTCAAAACTTGCTTCCGGAGTATAGGTCGGGTCTTTCGTCTTGATGACGACCGAGCCCGCGAGGGCATTGCGCCCCTGTATAGTGGATTGCGGGCCACGCAGAACCTCGACTTGCTCGACATCCCAGACGCCTCGTGTTCCACGTCGCGTTGCCTCCACACCCTGTTCCGCACCGTCCACGACCACGGAAATGACCGGGTTCGAGCGGCTCGGAGCGGTTACACCCTCTGAGCTTAGTCCGCGAATTACAATGTCAGAATTACCTTCGCCGCTTAAAAATGAGCGGATGTTGGGCGCGCTGTTCAACGCATCGTTGAGTGTCGGTCGAACGAGATCGTGCAGTTCCCCGCCTGTGAAAACCTCAACGCTGGTGAAAGTGGTAAACTGATCACGTCCGAATTTCTCGCCAGAAATGACGATGGTTTCCAGCACCGTTGCCGAACCCTCATCATTTGCCGGCGGCTCCTGAGCTTTCGCTTCCCGCGCACCCGATCCCACCGATGCTGCTGTTGCGACGATCGCGATTGCTGTGCAAGCCAGAAATGGTTGCATTTTTCTTGAAAGTGTCATGGTCCCTCTCACCGGTATACCCCTGTGAGAAAAACAGTTAGGCAATAAAGTTGAGTGGCGCAATCCACTTATTGCAACTTGATATGACGACCCACAACCGTTGCGGATTTGCACCACGCGAGTGTCCCCAAAATTGCGGCACACCGTTATCGAGTCCAGTAGGAAGCTGCTCGTATTTCATCCTTTCTGAGCCCAAGTGAACCTAAAATCTCGCGAGCTTGATTGACTTCAGATCGCTCGCCAGCGAACCATACAAGGCGATCATTGTCTGGGATTTGGAGACGTTTAAGTTCATGGATGAGGCATATGCCATCTCCGCGGACCAACCATCGTATAGATACGTTACTCTTCGTGTGGAGGTCCTGCTTGTCACCTGCGTCCGATGTGAGAATAGTCGCAATACCTTCAGTTTCCGGCGCAAGGTCTTGCAATATGCGCGCGATTGCAGGCAACGCGGTCTCGTCACCAAAAAATGCAATCCATCGCTCGCTTGTAAGCCACTCTCCTCCCGGCCCCATGATAGCAACCTCTGCACCCGCGCTTAGGGTGCTACACCAACGAGTTACGCGCCCTCCGTCATGTGCAAAGACGTCGAAATCGAGCGTCCCTCTCTCAAGATCGACGGTACGAGTCGTATAGACCGGCCGGTGCCAGTGACTTATACCGCCTGGCCATTCCACGCGTCCGCTTTCTGCCAGAAATGGCCATTGGCCAAGGTGGCTTTCCGGTGGGAAGAGCAACCGGAAATGAAGACCATCACGAGAGAAGCGCTCCAGTGACGGCCCCGAGAGCCTTAGGCGGTAGTAGGACGGATAGATTCGGTCACATGATTCCACTGTAGTGAAGGTCAAATTGGGCGGAGCGATGCCGGGCCGAGACAACGACCACTGACGTTGCGGAGCCATCGCAGCTTCGTCTAGCCGATGGTCCACCGCCTCCTGCAAGAGATGAAGTTTCATTTGGTCGTCTGCGTACAGTGTAAGCCGCAGGCCGCTCTTTTCCTCGGTCGCGCAAATCTGGCCAAACGGAAGATCTAGGATGAGGCCACCAGCGCTCTCTTCGAACCGGAGCGAGCGCTCCAAGGCCCGGTCCTTAATTATCTGGAAGCCGAGTGCCGGTGAAACATCGAGCAATGTTGTCGTCTGCATTTTCCACCTTTGTGCCTCAAAAGCCTCGCATCGCCCGGATAGGCGTCTTATATCGTCCTCTCTGTCGAAGCAACGCAAGCGATCGCACTCATCGAAAAATTGCCTTTCGGGCAAAAACTTCAGGACGCCCTCCTACAAGTGCTACAGAATGAATAGAACCACTTACCGTTGAGCTAAATCGATATTGCCAACTCTCGGATCTTGCGGTCCTTGGCCTGCTGCCGGTTTCATGGACATCGAGTTAAAGTGTTCCTCCTGAAACCGGAGAGCATGAATGCAAAGACGGATTTTCAGCCGCGAATACAAGCTTGAAGCAGTGAAGCTGGTCAGGGAACGAGGGGTCACTGTTGCCCAGGCGGCCCGTGACCTTGATGTCCACGAGAATCTGTTGCGCAAATGGGTTCGGGAATACGGCGACGATCCCAGCCAGTCTTTTCCTGGAAAAGGCCAGATGAAGCCGGAGCAAGTTGAGATCGAGCGGCTCCGCCGTGAAGTCGTCAAGCTGAAGGCGGAGCGCGATATCCTAAAAAAGCCCGCAGCATACTTTGCCAGGGACGCGATATGAAGTTCGCGTTCATTGCAAAGCACCGTTCGATCTGGCCCCTCTCGTCGTTGCTTTGCAAAGACTGCCGGGCAAAGGGTGGCATGGCCCTGCGAAGCGCTGGGAGTTTCTCGTTCAGGTTTCCATGCCTGGCTCAATCGTTCTCCGAGCGAACACGCCTGTTATGATGAGGTTCTGCTGGACAAGATCACGCAGAGCTTCAAATCCAGCGACCGCACTTACGGTGCTCGCTGCCTATGGCACGACGTGTTGGAAGAAGGGTTATCATGTAGCCTCCATCGTATTGAGCGGCTGATGCGTTTGAACGCGCTCAGGGCCAGACCAAGACGGCGTGGATTGCCAAAGGATGCCGGTGACCGTGGCGTCATCATGCCGAACGTGCTGGACCGTCAGTTCGTGGCATAGCAGCCGAACCAGAAATGGGTGGTCGACTTCACCTATATCTGGACCGCAGAAGGTTGGCTGTATGTCGCTGCCGTCATTGAACTGTTCTCACGCCGTGTCGTCGGCTGGTCTATCAATGCCAACATGACGGCCCAGCTCGTCACAGATGCGTTGATCATGGCGATCTGGCGTCGAGGAACACCAGATGCGCTCCTGCATCATTCCGATCAGGGAAGCCAATATACGAGCGAGCAGTTCTAGCGCCTCATGGGCGACCACGGCATCACCTGCTCGATGAGCCGCTCTGGAAATGTCTGGGACAACGCCGCGATGGAGAGCTTGTTCTCATCATTGAAAACGGAGAGAAAAGCACGGAAGGTTTTATCGCACGAGAAACGACGCCAGAGCGCTTGTCTTCGATTACATTGAGCGCTTCTACAATCCGAAACGACGCCGCTCGACACTGGGCTATCTCAGCCCCAATGACTTTGAAACCAAGGTGGGATTAGCTTAACCTTGTGTCCGATAAACCGGCAGCAGGCAAAATGGCGTAGCGTAAGGGAGAGGGTGATAAAGCAGACACGCTGTCTTTCTGGGTGGCGGTAGGCCCGAATGGGCATAAAGCGTGCGCCTACTCAACCAGCTCTCCTGAAGGGCTACTAGACAAATTGGTGCAACGCCTTGGGCCTCCGGAAACATCTGAAACAGACGATACGATCCAATTTCAGTCGGCGTATTGGACGCGAGAGCAACTGGTATACAGACTTGGACAAGTAGGCTCCGCCAGAAGCATAAATGTCGGACCAAGTTAAATCATAACGTTATGAAATTTGTGGAGAAAGGTTTCCAAATGGATTCGCGGGTCACAACGTCAGCAGAATGGCAGGAATTTGTAAGCCAAAGAGCAAAGAAGCTTGCCGACCCCGTGTTAGCCGATGCGCTAGCAAGGTTTCAGTTGGTTCCAGGGGGTGCCCAGTCCGAGGTAGCAGACGCTTGGGTCTACACCGGGGACATCGAAATTGAAGGCGACTTCATACCTTCTTCGGGGCTAACAGTAATCGACGGCGACCTCACCGTTACCGGCAGGGTTTCGACGCGAATTGATGGCGGCGATGGTAATGTTACCCTTGTCGTATTCGGCAACCTCAAGTGCGCTCAGCTTGAAAACGACTGGGCAAGCATAATATTCGTAACTGGCGATGCCACAGCCACCGAATGGGTCTTCGCAGCGAGAGAAGACTCTTCAATGGTAGTCGGTGGCAACTTTAAGACGCCTATCTTTATCGGAGCTGACATATGGGTATCTGTGGGTGGCTCCGTCGAAATGGATTATGGCTATGGGTACGCGGTAGCTCTAAAATGGTTTGCCGATGCGTACGGCGCTCCGCAGATAGAGCCGACCGCCAGTTGGCGTGAGTTAACACTGAAACTGGGTTTGGGGCGTGGCCGCTTGAACGAAGAGGAGTTGATGCCGTTACTGGAAGAGCGATTGTACACGACGGGCAACTTGATGCCGGTCTAATGAACGAAAGGACAGGTAGTCACTGATTTTGCTAGGTTTTTTAGGATAGGTCTAGCAATTATCGTTTTAGGACTCCCGCGTTGTTCCTCGTCACGCCATCTATAGATTCTAGTCAGTTTCCAACCTGCAAAGTCGGACAAATAACGCCATTCAAAAGGCCCAACCTGAGGCATGTGTAAGTGGCCCGAGGTAGTGTCCTCACCTCAAAGAAAGGTGAGAATGCCGAATGAATAAAAAAGATCAATGCAAGCGCCATGGAAATTGGGTCAGCGCAGCGGCAATGTGGTCTCCACGAGTGCGAGGGCTCTACATTGCCGAATTGATTATCTTCGCTTCTCCCGCGATGATCATTCTAGGCTACGTCGCTGGACTCGCCTTAGTAGCGAGTAGCCAATATTTCGTTATTAGCGTTTGGTCTGCGTTTCGGTACGGCGGCGTAGAGAATACGCAGCGCATAGTGGGCAGCGCAATGGGTGTCAGCTTTGCCGTTATCAGCATATCAGCCCTTCGGCTATTTCTCAGGCTATCGTTATATTATGTACGAGGAAAACGAACTGCGCCATTACGAGCGTGGCAGAGATACCGGCGTGGTGTCTATTGCGCGTTGTTTCCGTTGGTTCTTCTTCCCTATGGTATCTTCGTATCCATAGTTGTTGAACCTTTACGTTCTGCTCTACCTCTCTTGTCCTTATGTTTAACCATATTGTACCCAACGGCTCATCTAGGGATGGCTTTGAGAGCGGCTGATGCCTCACAAAGCCCCTAAGTTTCATAGCATATTTTGATCGATGGTGAGGTGAGAGCTACGCCCGTGAGCCGGGAGCCGGGAGCCTATCGTCACCGGGTCCTTCCCCATAAGCGGGCGGAGCAGTGCAGTGCAGAAGCCGCCGACGCTCTGCCCGCCCGGTTGGAAACAGCTTCGACCTATGCCGTCCCGCTTGGCTGTTAAATCAGCTTCAGCTCAAAAAGCTTATAGGCGTCAATTCGTTCCGCAGCGCTTGCCACTCCTCAAGCACGGCTACCGTCAGGGCTTTGTTTTCGAGGTCATCGTCATGAAAGCCGGTTAGGGAAACGCCCAGCTTGAGAAAAACTATAAACCCGTACATTTCGAATGCTCCACCGGCATCAGTCTCCATCGCTTTCAAGACTGACAAAGGTTCGGCTAAGAAGATGTCGATATTCTCGTAAGTGATGCCTTCGGTATAACGGGTCGCCCCTATTTGAAATAATGCGCCGTCGCGGAAGGCTAAGTTTAGGTAATTTTCAAAGTAGAGTTCCGTAACTTCGTCACGAATTGAGCGGTCCTTTTCCTGACCAAGAATGCTCCCAACTTCGCTCATAGTCATTCCAAACTTCAGATTTCCGAGTCCCTGACCGGGGTGGATTTCTAACGTCATATCTGTTCCTTATGATACTGTTGCGTCGGAGCGGCTAGGTTTGTCTAAATCAGGCAAAGTTGGATCAGTATTGGTAGGCCTGGAGGTTTATCTGTCCACAGTACGCCCGGTGTAGAGAGCGGCCTTCGATCCTGTAGCTCTAATAACTCAGGCTTCGACAGGGCCGTCAGATATTCGTTCAATCACCCCACACCTAAAACGCTCACAGAAAATTGATCATGGGCATGTCCTGTTGTCGCGGCAACAGCGCTCGTGTGAATGCCCTCATTATGGCGGCCTATTTCCGTTGCAGAGCGCGTCGCAGACCTGGGCGATATCAACATGAGGTTAGATTTCTCCAATGAAAGTCTTCTCAGTTGTCCCGTTTTCCTTAAATAAGATCATTGCATAGGAATTTTCGCTGGAATCGTCGGGAATCGCGATATCGCCATTCAACGCCCTTCGTAGATTACCAACTTCGAGTTTTAAGTACCTTCTATCGATGGCTTCAATGTCAAACTTGATCGGGAAATCGTTATTTCCCGTTCTCCAGAAAACAGCCCATGAATCAGGGACACCGTCATCAAGCATTTCGCCGACAGCTACAGCATCGCCGTCCCAGATATAGTCGCGTGTATGCTCAAAACCTCACATATTGCTAGCTTTGCGTCAGCGAAATTGATGTCTTTCGAAATATAAACATCAACACCATGCGCCTTTGTCATAAACCCGCCCTCACACTATTCTAAACTTTCACTGGGTTTCTAGGACTGTCAAAGTTGCTATTGGGTCATCAGCCTTTTCACGGGATTCGACCCATCACGGAACCTTCATAGTGACGCCCGCTGCGATCTCTGCAGCGATATCCGTACGAGAGAGATTGGCGTTCACACGGAGACTTTTTCCGAGGTTAACGTAAAAATCCATAAGCGGACCCATCGCTAACTTGAAATGATTGAAATTGGTTTTCAGCGTCGATAGTCTCGCGCCTATGGGAACTCTATCGGCTGCATCGTGCTGCGCAGCCCGACTAATCATGACTTCGAATTCGAGATCGAAAAAAACCGCGAGATCAAGACATTTGCCGATCATAGCGAGCATATTTTGCAGTGCTTTGGCCTGGGTAACTGTCCTCGGAATTCCGGCTAGAATGTATTCTTTGCTATTTGGTTGAAGGGTTAGCCGCTGTTGGACAAGCCCAATAACTACGTTGTCGGGAATAGCTCGCCCGGAATCGATGGCTTGCCGAGCCTGCCGTCCGAGTTCAGTATTTGCGGCGAGTGCGTCGTTGATAAGCGCTTGGTAGGGTATGTAAATTGCTCCGCTGGCATTTTCCAGCAGGGTAGCTTGGGTTGCCTTGCCCGCGTATGGAGGTCCGAAGAATATCATATTCACCACAAAGGCGCTCCAGTGTGCAGAATGCCGCAGTAGGGCTCTATTCAGCCTGTCGATCAATACCAAACCGCATATAGCCATTCTAGCCCAAGCACATGAGATGCAGTTGATGGATTAGGGTCCGTATCCGGCTCAGCCGGTGCGAAGGTTCGGATAGCCGATGCATCGATAGTTGCTATTGCTTCAAAAAATCAGATGGAACGCACCCTGATAGCTAAACGGCGGATAGACGATCAAGATTTTCCCATTCGATGTCTTCTCTTTCAAACAGGTCCTCTAACACATCAGTAGAATTTTCTTGCGCTTGCGAAATCTCCGCTTCTGATACCGGTAGCACTTGTAGCCATGACACACGCTGACCAGAAAAGACCTTCATGTCTTCCAGGCCATCATAAGCAAAAGGGGTTGTAAGAAATGCGTGCGGCACATGGGCTGAGTTTCGAAACTGCCCGATCAAGTTGTGCAAGAAGATGCCGGGCCGCGCAAACCCGTTAACCTTCCCTACAAAGACAGCAGTTCGAAACAGCGCTTGCTCCATATCGGCGTCTTGACCTGTTTGTGCAGAGGCAATGAATTCAACTCTTGTGTCCGGATATTCTGCGCCGTCGTCTTGGAAAAGAGGGTAGCTTGATGTCCCGATTGTACTCATCGTTACCATACCCGGCGCTGGATAGTCCGCTACTCTGGCAATTCCGATAAAGAACGGGTCGTCGTTGGTCTCTCGATGGATGAAAATTTTCGGGCGTTGTCCGAATACGTCTTCGCGATGCTTTGCGATGGCTTTCTCGCAAGAACTGACATCCATCGTTCCATTTTCCTGTTGGTTGTATTTCGCTTACTTATCTAATGGAATTTGGGATATCTCGCTACCCCCGATAGTGTGGGACCTATTCCCTGAGTAAGCCGTTTCGGCTACCTTCTCGACTGATACAATCTTCCATTTGGACGCTTGTACTTCTCACATCGCTTTGTGCGCTCTATCACTATGGAGAACGCTACCCTTCCCTTTTTTCGCGCTACTTACTCTATTGGGTTATCGCGTTTATCGCGCTTGTACTCGGCGCATGTATTTCGGGACTGATCCTTTTATTCGAACTTTTTAATCCGGTGATTGACAGAGTAAATGACTGGGTGATTGATCGAATTCGGAAGCCTTGATGCCACAGGAGGCCATACCCCCTTATGTTAACCTTGGACCTTCCGAGAACGTGCAAATTCGCGACTGTTGCCAGACTCAGGTATTCCTGAAAATTCGAAGGTTTTGTTCGTTCAAGCTTCAGGCTAAGTCAAAAGGCCCTTTGGTGTTTGACTTAAATTACGCGCGAGCTTTAGCACCAATGCTGGGACTCATTGGGCTCAGGTTTAATGTTTCGCTCATGTTCATTGTGCCTGCGTCTGCGGCAATCGCTGTTATGCAGCCCGGTCAACCACCATGGACATGCTCTGTCTGGTCCACATGCACCTCAGCCGACACATGTGTAGACTCGTCAGGTCGACGGATGAAATTCGGCCTTTCTCAGATATCGGACGAAGCGAAGAGGTATCACCTGGCGGGTGATGATGGAGATGAGCAGGTCGCATTGGAACTTCCCGACTTGGATTCCACTAGGCAATTTGCAGAAACCTACACCTCTGTTGACCCCGCACCGGCCATCCTAATTCGGAACGACTTGATTTCCGACACGCATAGTTTTGGTTGCAGACCATCTCGCGGCGCGGTGACGGCACCCATTTCATAGAAAATGAAAAGATGCTCGTTTCGTGTAACAGTATCCGGAAGTAACTGAGGAAGAAACCAGACGGCTGATCGCGTCGTTCACCGGCAGCCGCGTGGCAAACAATAGGGGACTGTCTATTGAGGTTGAGCAGCAGCAACACTGCATTCTGCGAAAGCTTTTATCTGGGACCGGGTTTGGGGCCAGTTCGCGATATCGGGGGTCTAAAAATGCCCTCAATAGATACCGTCGCGACGTCAAACAGGAAACTGCAGCCGGGATTGGGATAACGGTCCTTGCTCGCGCACTGGATGAGTTCGGTAATTTCACCGTTCTTCATTGCGATGTACGATGTTGACGAAGGGGAACGGTCCATCCGGTTCTGGTTAATAAACCTCTGAAGTCCTGGAACCGTCGATGGCACAAGCTTTAAATCAGGCGGGGCATTCAGACTGGAAAAATGACCTTGCAAAGAGTTTAGCAACCTGTTGGCGGTGCGGGCGATGGGCCATCCAATGGAGACATTGAAGGTGGTCAAAAGTCGGCGCTCCATGAGAGGTATCTCTTTGCCTTGTGAATCGCGCTTATCTTGTTCTGTGACTGGCGTCATCGCTGTGCATCTGAAACCGAGCTACCTAAACCTTCATACCTGGCTTTGGATGTTTTGACGGGAGCGACTCAAATTGGATAGGATACCGGATGGAAACCGAGCTGGCCGGTATACCTGATTGCTCCCCTTGGTGTGGTAAGATCAAAGTTCTATCTAGAAGTTTTCCTATATTCCGGAAGCCGCTGCAGGCGGCGATGTCGGGCAAAGTTGATGCGTCTGGCAATCTCGCATACGCTTTCTCTGATTGCCAACTTTTGTAAGACCAGTGGGCAACCAGCGCGGCCGCTGGAATTGCGAGCCCGACGCAAGCTGCGAAAAGCCCGCCGCGTGAAAGAACTCTTTGGTCGGCGAGTAAGAGCACGAACCGAGTGATATGAGCAGCGACAGCACCGACTACGTAGATAATGATCGGGACGCTAAGCGCCATGAAAACAAAGAAATCACCAGTGCCTGCGAGCGCTATCATTGCGCACACAAAAACAATGTGAGCAAGCAGACTGATCCACCAATCACGCCTCGAATGTATGCGCAGCATAGGAAAGAAAAATCCTAGCCCATAAACCAAGGCGATTATCAGGAAGTAGATCATATGATCATATCGCTCCAAGAATGCAAAATGTTGGATGTTTACCTGCTGACACCACCAAGTAAGGGCAATCGGCTAGTATCTTCACGTTAGGCTTTGTCCAGAGATGTTGTTCGGGAGCGGGCGCGATAGAATTCTCTGTTTGAGCAACCTGTCTCCACGCGATCACCTATACTCTATTGCTCTGCAGCCGGCTGATTCTTGTCGTATTGTAGTTTTTGATAAAAAACAGGAAATGCAGCACAATTAAGAAGTATATGGCGTTGTTTGCGTTGGCTGAAGCCTGCCTCCATCATAGAATTGTACGCAAGCCATTCACGGCCAGTTCTCCTTCGAGTGCGTCGTTAATCAGCGCTTGATAGGCTATGAAAATTGCTCCGCTGGTAGTTTCTAAGCTGTAATGACGAATTAATGTACGTTTAACGAGCTGTTTCTGAAGTCAAGGGCGTTACTGCTCAGGCTAGCAGTTTCTGCCACGGCTCTAACAGGCCGATGCGGCCAGAACGATTTCACGAGATGCGGCGTTGCACATCTTCACTCAGGTCGTTCAGTCTCTGGGGGGGGCGGCTCTCGCTCGTGCTCTGCACCGGACGTTCGGACATCCTAGCTGATGAATGTTGACAAGAATCGGTAAGTTACGTTCGGGATTTTTTAGGGAGATTTGGGCTTTGACGGGCAGTTCCAGGAAATTTGGTTCCCGATTCTTATGGGAACCAAAAATGCATTAGCCGCTAATCATCAAGATTATCAACCACTTATTTGGTTGCGGGGGCAGGATTTGAACCTGCGGCCTTCAGGTTATGAGCCTGACGAGCTACCGGGCTGCTCCACCCCGCGTTACCAGCGTAAATCCCGATGGGATTTTCGCGACAGAGCAAACTCGAAGAGTTTGCGTCTCCACCCGACTTTTGCCGAAGGCAAAATGTCGTCTCGGTCCGGTTTTTGCCTTGGCAAAATACCGTTGTTAGAACTCGAGGTGACTAGATCCACCTGACGAGCCAAATGGCTTCTTATCTGTCCCTATCAAAGGACGCCTTTGGCATATGCCTTTAACGACGAAAGGCCGCTTGCGCGACCCTTGGTATCGGCTGGGCCGAAGGAGTGTGTTGAGAAGACTGTTTTATGATTTGTTGCGTTTTGCAGACCTGGCAGCGACCTACTCTCCCGCGTCTTAAGACGGAGTA
>NZ_JACYVF010000016.1:0-39204 GCF_014842165.1 Rhizobium sp. CFBP 13644 | reverse complement strand
CGCCAAGCCCGCCAAGCCCGCCAAGCCCGCCAAGCCCGCCAAGCGCTTGTCAGGATATATAGTGCTGTAAAAAATATTCGTTCACAAGGTCATGGGTTCGTTTGGTACGTCGTTCAAGTCTATGATCGAAAAATCGTATGTTTGTGGGTTTGTGCATTCTATTAAAGAGTTGGGCGTTGATGAAGTTCAACGGGGACAAGCTTATACTTAGTTCCAGCGGCTGGAAGGAATGATCGACGTTTCGAGCTGGGTAACTGTCTGGTCGCAGGGACACGAAATTCGCCGAGTCAAGGATGTCGTTCACGGCGAAAATTAGCGACGTTGGCACTAGATCGATATTGATCAGGTCCCGGAAAAACTGCTGAGAAGGTCTGTCTCTCAATCCCCTTACGATGGTTCGAAAAATTTGCTCAAGTCTAGAAGAGGACCGATGGTGAATCCTTATCGCTTGGTCGGGGCTGGCATTGCTGCGCTCGATTTAACCACAATACCGCCCAGGATGGTCAATCATGTTTTCGACACACTAATCCGTCGCAACTATTTTGGTCACGGCGCTCACCGACTGGTTTGCTGATCTCGAAACGCGCGAACGCTGGTCGAAAACGTGCACATTTTTACCTTCAGATTGAACCAACCGATCTTTCAGAATAAAGCGCTACGCTTTGCTCTTGCTCTCTCAGTCAATCGTCCATTGATGGTGTAGGCGCACTGGAGGAATAAAGCGNGCAAACCGCAAGGCGATGGAATGCAATACTGAAGAAGTTAAGCGTCTGGTGAAGGAAAGCTGTGAACCGCCCCGGCTTGGCCGGAGACCCCAACTTGTGAGAAGTAGGGGTCTCCGGCCAAGCAAAACGACGAACAAATTTCTCCTGAAGTCCGCGCCCGCGCCGTTCGGATGGTGGCGGAACATGAAGCTGAACATCCTTCCCGTTGGGCGGCGGTATCATCGATAGCGGCCAAAATCGGCTGCTCGGCACACACCCTCCATGAATGGGTTAAGAAGGCCGAGGTCGACAGCGGCAGGCGTGCAGGTTTGCCGAGAAGATGAAGGCTCTGGAGCGGGAGAACCGCGAGCTTCGTCAGGCAAATGAGATTCTGCGCAAGGCGTCTGCTTATTTTGCCCGCTTTCGGCGAATGCAAGCATTCGCCTGTCGGGCAGGGAGGCGGAGCTCGACCGCCCACTGAAGCGATGATTTCCTTCATCGACGAACACCGCTCGGTGCTCGCGGTCGAGCCGATCTGCAGGCTGCTGCCGATCGCCCCGTCCACTTATTATGAGGTCGTCGCCAAGCGAACGGACGTGGGTCGCCTATCGGCCCGCGAACGGAATGATATTGCCATGAAAGTCGAGATACGCCGGGTGTTTAATGGGAACTTCCAGGTCTATGGCGTGCGGAAAGTGTGGCGACAGTTGCAGCGAGAAGGCTTCGACATCGCCCGCTGCACCGTCGCAAGGCTCATGAGAATGATGGGGCTTGAAGGCATCATTCGTGGCAAGCCGATCAAAACCACTATATCGGACAAGTCTGCCCCGTGTCCGCTCGACCGCGTCAACCGCCACTTCAAGGCTCCTGCGCCGAACATGCTGTGGTTATCCGATTTCACCTATGTCGCGACCTGGCAAGGCTTCGTTTACGTGGCCTTTGTCATTGATGCCTTCGCTCGTCGCATCGTCGGTTGGCGGGCAAGCCGAACGGCCCATGCGGGCTTTGTGCTCGATGCCCTCGACCAGGCGCTTCATGATCGGCGGCCCGTCAAACGTGGCGGTCTGGTTCATCACTCCGACCGAGGCTCGCAATACGTGTCCATTCGCTATTCCGAACGGCTGGCGGAAGCAGGCATCGAGCCTTCTGTCGGAAGCGTTGGCGACAGTTACGACAACGCTCTCGCCGAAACGATAAACGGTCTTTACAAGGCCGAGGTCATCCATCGACGGGGACCGTGGCGAAGCTTTGAAGCCGTGGAGTTCGCCACGCTCGAATGGGTCGACTGGTTCAACAACCGCCGCCTTCTGGAGCCCATAGGAAACATTCCGCCTGCCGAGGCCTAAGAACAATACTATGCCATGCTGGACGCACCAGCCATGGCCGCGTAACTTAAACCAAACGGTCTCCGGCCAAGCCGGGGCGGTTCAGGGAGTTACTGTCCTTCATCGATAAGTCGAGATACGGGACGCTATTGAGCAAACCAGATAGCACATTTGAGCCTAGGCCGGCCGATGAAGTTTGTAACCGCAATCTGACCGACTGAAATAGTATCATCATTGCCAAATCCTATAGGTCTTTCCAACACCAACTTGGAGCGCAAAATATGCGGTTGCGTAGGCCGGCAAAAGGGAGCCTATTTTCACTCGTCATAGCTGCCGGAGTGTCCGTACTGTGCATGCTGCGGATGTTCGGATACGTTACGGCAGACGATACGGTGCATTTCCCGACGGCTTCACTCGTGGTGACGCAGAGGGAAGTGCATACGACGTTTTCGGTGGAAGTCGCAACTTCCGCGGAGCAGATTGCCCGAGGCCTGATGTTTCGAGAAAGCATGGACGATCGCTCAGGAATGCTCTTCGTTCTGGCAAAACCTCAAAAAGTCAGCATGTGGATGAAAAACACTCCTTTGGCGCTGGATATGATCTTTGCCGACGTCGACGGCAATGTGAAGTTCATACAACGTGACACTCAGCCCTACTCCGAGGAATTAATTTCCTACGGCGATGACATTCAATACGTTCTAGAGTTAAACGCTGGAACCGCGTCCAAGCTAAAGATTTCCAAAGAGGCGCGCATTTCCAGCCTCGGACTCGTTCCACCCCGCTGATTACGCCGCTATCCGTCCGTAGGAGACTTCGACATCGACGTCGAAATAATATCCAGCTCCTCTTGCGGTACAGATAAGACGCGGGTTGGAGGGATCGAGTTCAAGCTTCCGGCGCAGCCGAAGGATCAGGACATCAATGCTCCTGTCGTAGACTTCTTCTTCATGGACCCGGCTGGCCGACAGCAGATCCTCGCGTGACAGGACATCCTTGGGCTTTTCCAAGAAGGCGACCAGCAGATTGAACTCGCTTGCCGTAAGTTTTATTTCCGCACCACTGGACGCAAGCAATCGCCGCTGTTTCAGGTTCAACGAATAATCCGCGAATGAGAAAAACCTTCGGTCTTTAGTTTTCGGGCTCATGCGCGCTCGTCCCCGCAGGGCAACTTTGATGCGGGCTAGAAATTCGCGCGCGCCAAAAGGCTTCGCGATGTAATCGACTGCTCCAAGTTCGAGACCGATTACTTTGTCCGCTTCTTCCAGCCTGTCGCCGCTGATGATAATTACAGGAACATCTGTGCGGGCCGAGAGGTTTCTGACAATATCGAGGCCGTCTTCATGTCCTAGATTCAAATCGACAACAACCACGTCGATTGACTCGGCGCTAAGAACCCTATGCATCTGTTTACTGTCGCATACAGATGTTACTCTCATCGCATGTATCGATAAGTTATGGCTGATAAGGTTTCGAATTGCTGGATCATCATCAATAACGAGTACGTGCTTCACTTAATAATCCTTCCAGTGGCATGCAGCTTACGGCGCTTGCCACTTCGTTATCGCGAGACTTAATACTGCTGAGGTTTAGATCGGGCGCTCGCCCAAATTTAATATAATTTGTAGCCAGTTATATTTGTATGACATAAAACCACCCTGCAGGCGCTTTGCCGTTACAACTGTAACCGTACAGCCATGATTGGAAACTTGGTTACCGTATATTCAGATCAGGTAAGGACGTTGAGACAGGAAAGACGAGACTGCGACATGCTTTCTAGGGCTCAATATGTCAGTTGCCATCAACTAGCCGAACAATGCTTCACTTGCAGGCCGATTTCAATTGTCACAGCCTGGCTTTCCATCTTCCATTCGCAGCAAGCGAGAGGCTGAAGTGCGGAGACGGAATATGCCGGATGAAATGCGAAGAGAGTTCAGTGGCAATGGAGTAGTGCGGTCGGCAAAGCGGGGCCTGGAAGATGATGCGAGCCCGGTGCACGCGAAGCGGCGGCGATTAATGGACCTGCAAGCCGATATTCCCAGAATTGAAGGACATGCTAGCTCCGGATCGCAAGAGAGCGAGTTGGAGCTCTTCATGCCGCAAGCGGCCCCGTCAGAAAGCTTTCGGGTCAATAGTCGGAAGATTGGTGGCAGACAGATACTAGAAAAAACCCCGCTTCCCCCGAGGCCATCGTTTCCGCCAGTATCTGCCTATGGAAAAAAGGAGAAGGATCCTCCGGCTCATTGGTCGCAGGTTCCGCCGAGGCACGACCTCGGCGTTTACAGCCACAACCTTAAGGTGGATCTGGATTTTCACGGGCGTGTCCTTGAAAGAGTTGGTCTTTCAAAAGTGCTCGCGTACAACATAAGGCGTCAGGGCGGGAGGGAAAGCAACATCTACGGGTCTGTCGCATCGCCCGATCGCCGACCCTTCGTTATTGCGGCTGACCACTACGACATGAGACACGGCGAATACCAAATGGTCCCGATGAGCAAGGCTTTTGTTCTGTTGGGGAAAGAAGGGGGGAAGCCAGTTTATGCTGGACTCACGAAAGATAATTTTTCGCGGCTCAGCTCTTTGGAGCTCAAATTCCTTGGCTTTGGTACCGTGGTTCCTGAGCGATTTAGCACCGGACAAAACCAGCCGGACAGCCCTCGGCCTTTGTTTTCTAGAAATTATGCGCTCATGAATCCCGAAGAAAAGGAAGAGCTGACCAGCAAGCATATAGAGCTCTCTCAAAAACCCACTGGGTTCACGAATCTCGCTCAAAATCTCGCCCAAAAGGCGAGACTCTCGGCGGACCTCGTGTCTAACGCGCGGCTTGGTGCGCCCTTGCTCCTCAATGAGAATGAGGCGGTGCGGCTTGCCAGTATTGGAAGGATATCGGTGCCAAGGCCGTCAAATCTATGCCTACTGACCGATATCGAAAAGAGGCCAGCCTACATTCGACTGAATACTTACCAGTCTGGCAAGTTATCTGAGCGCGAATTGTATCGCCTTGGTTTCGAACCAAGCTGGACGCAAGGCTTAGCGCCACAGGAGAAATACCAACTAGGGTTATTGCCTGCTGGATCCATGGCGCTTGCTGATGCAGTGAGGGATGAGACCAAGCTAACGGAGCTTGCTCGGACGTCAAACCGAAGTGGGGAGACGCGCGCCTCCGAGCGAACCGGCTCGTCGGAACGCGAGGAGATATCACGATCAAGGGATAGATCGAGGTATCCGGGGCGTTGAAATAGATCAGTCGGATCGACTAAGGCTAAAGTCCACGACAGTTCGTACGGCGGTCGAAACGACGTACGTTTATAGTGCGATGCAGATTCTCGACTTTCACGGCTCTACCGCAAAAAACGTAGCAAGTGCGGCGGTTGCCAATTTCAAGCCGAATGCGCGCGAAGTTTCCATCGCCATCGGGTCGAAATGCGAGCGAGCTAGGGAAACAATCTCGGTTGCGACCATGCGGGATGTCTGCACCGGCGGCGATCTTCGGGAGTCTCTTAGGATCTCGTAGCTTGACGGTGCAGTTCGGAACGTACCGCATTCGATCATGGTTTCGTAATCATCAAAAGCCCGGCGAAGGATCATCTGCAGCGATTTGGAAGGCGGATATTGCCTGCGCAACGAATCGAAAATGGAGGATACGCCCGGTGCCGGCGGATATGCGAGCAAGAATATCTGGGTTTTGATCGTCGATGATTGCGGTGTCAGTGCATCGACCGTTCTGTCTGCATCTAGACCAGGCGAAACAGGACGACGAGGCCGTTTTTCATACGAGGGCGCTTCGTTTTGGGGCTGAGAATGCTGACGAGCCTGCATCATAGGCTTTGCTGCTAGTTCCGATTTGGCCGTGTCTGACCGGATCGCGTCTGCGTGCCGCGGACAATCGGAAGATCCATTATTATGTATCGAGGACCGAAGACGTGCTTCGTTGACGGATATGCTTGGCTTGCGGATAACCATTCAGACCACCACAGCGCGTTCGACCGTTTCGGCGAGCAAGCTTAGTTCATCCATCGCCGTCTGGAGATTGCGCGCTATGAGGCGCATCATGGGGTCCTGCCCGATATTGTCGAGCGTGAGGTGTAGCATGCCTCTTTCTTTCATGGCAGCGAAGGCGTCCCGCTCGTGCATTGGAGGCTCGATCAGCGGGAGTGCCTCCAGCATCTCGGCCATGGCGCGCTGCGAGGAGGTCAGGCGACCTACAGGCACGCGCTGGCGTAGGATCGCCGTGGGGATCGACAGATTTTCGTTCATCAGCAATTCGATGACGTAGCGATAGGTTGCCAATGCTTCGTCGACATCGAGTGGAGTCAGCATGGTCGGGATCAAAAGAAAGTTCGAGCTGGCAATGATTGTGTTATTCAGCTCGCTCGAGCCGCCATGGGTGTCGGCGAGTGCGAAATCGAACCCCTCGCGCTCCGCGACCTCATAAGCCTCTTCTAGCAGTGCCATCTCGTCCGCCTCGAACACTTCGCAGAGCGGATCCCAACTGCCTTTTTGCTCAGAGTTATCGCGCCAACGGGAGAGAGGTCGGTTTTCGTCGGCTTCGAAAAGTGCAACCCGCCGGCCAGACCTGGCAAAGGCCGCACATAATCCCATCAGTGCCGTAGTCTTGCCGGCGCCTCCTTTGAAAGAGCAGCACGTTATCAATTTCATATGCAATATTCGCTTTGGATAGTTTGAAGTTAGCATGAATGTATATTTGTACGTTTTTAAATTGAAGCGAAAAAAAAATTAAATGGTTTCGATTTTTTGTCGGTTTTATGTCAGATGAAATGATTTATACATTGCATTAACAAAAGATATATTGATGTACTTGACTGCATGTCTATTTTAACATCGTTTTTGCTCGGATCCCCGGGTCGCAGTTGGAGATGATTTATGGATGAGGGCGCGCAGCCACATCTTCCTTGGGGAGCGGTGAAAGACCAGAAGTGCCATGGAGATCAAGAACGCTTCACGGTCGTGAGCGTACGGCTTCGGCTGTCGGAGTTCGAGGAATTTTCGCGCCAGGCTTCCAGTCTAGGCCTCTCAAACAGCATGGCGATGCGCGCAATGATCCGGCGCGCAGCCGGTTTTCTAGAAATTGAAGCGGAAACGCGGGTAAAGCTCGAGGAAACTAATGCTGCCATCGTAGCAACGGCAACGAAGCTGTCTGAACTGTCCCGCACATTTAGTGCCGGTGGAGCGGATCTAGAGGCGCTTAAAACTGAGCGAGCACACTTCGGCCGGTCCTTTGCAGAGTTGGACAGTCTTTTGCGCACCATTCTCAACGTCTCACGCCGAAGAATCGATGGCCGCACTCTGCTCAAGGAAGTCGCCGGCCTGTGAATACAATCTCATGACATCGAATTATCAAGTCATTGTGAGGGTCATCCCTGGCGGCGGCTGCAAGACCTCCGGGGCTCTTTATGATCAATTGAAATACCTTACGAAGAAACGGTCAGTTCTTGAGAATATCAATGGTCAGTTCGTGGAAACGCACACCGAGTATCCAAAGATATACCGTTCTGAGCGCCACCAGAAAGACGAAATCAAGCGATCAGAACTTCTGGCGGAGTCAAAGAGATGGATTGCCGAAAGTGGGCTCGATCTTGGAGACGATAATAACCCCAGACGCGATCAGGACCTAACTACCCACATCGTCGTCAGTTTTCCGGAAAAATTCGACCGTCGTCTCGCCGAGGATGCCGGGCGGGCCTGGGCGGAGGAAATGTTCGGAATGCAGCAAAAACATGGAGGGGAATACAATTATTTCACCGTCCTGCATCTGAACAAGAAGCACCCCCATGTGCATATCGTCGTCAACAGGCAGCCAATGTCGGGTAGGCGATTGAAGATATCCGGCTCTCGTGAAGCGATCAAATGGGAAACGCTTCGCAAGGTGATGGCGGAAATCTCCTATGACTTTAACTTCCCGCTCAACGCTTCGTCGCGTGCTGAACGCAACATCATCGAGCGTCCTATCACCTTCGCGGAACATCGCCGCAGGATGCGCAATGTCTCCGTTGTTCCCGATCTCCACCACGCGGGCTCGTCCTCCCCGGAAGCAAGTGATTTCAGCCAGAGTCGATCGCTTACGCCATCTTCTTCCGCTCTCTCCGGGCGAGAGGCATCGGTCGGAGTTGCGTCGCGGGTGTTGTCCCCCAATCCGCCACCAACTGCCTCCCGCGAGACTTCGGCAATTATAGAACCTCCGCCTACACGCGAAAAGCTGCCCCCCGTTAGTCCCCAGCAGATAGACCGCGAGGACCGCGAGGAACGCGAGAGGCGAAAACGTCGCCGGCAACAGCTTGTCGAGCGGAGCTTGCGCCAGCATGACCGACCGGAAAAGACGGGAAAACGCGGTGATCGCGATGGGCGAGAGATGTAATTGATGAGCGAATACGGCTGGCTGAGGATAAAAATGAGGTATTTTGGCCATGTCGAACAACGGTAAGCCGGGACTAGGTGCTAGTCTGATCGTCGCTTTCGTGACTGGACTTTTGGCCGCAAGTGCCTATGTGACCTTTCGCCATGGGTTTAGCGGCGACGACCTCGTCAATTTTAACGTTTTTGCCTTCTGGTATGTGACCCCAATGCATCTTGGTTACGTCGCTCGAGAGTTCGTGATCTGCCTCATTGTGGTGACAAGCACTGTCGCGCTCGTCATGCTGATACAACTGAGCTTAAAGTTGCGCAATCGCGAACATCATGGCACCGCCCGCTGGTCCTCATTTGAGAGTTTGGCTCGTGCAGGTTATATCCGGCGGTTTAGCCAGATCACCGGTCCGATCTTCGGAAAGACCACATCACCCTTCTGGTACGGGCGGTATCTCACCAATGGCCCGCAGCCGCATTCCCTTGTCGTTGCACCTACGCGCGCGGGGAAGGGTGTAGGTATCGTCATTCCCACGCTTCTGACTTTCAAGGGGTCGGTCATCGCGCTGGACGTGAAGGGAGAACTGTTCGAGCTTACGTCGCGCGCGCGCCGCGACCGAGGCAACGCTATCTTCAAGTTTGCGCCGCTCGATCCGGATAGACGCACTCATTGCTACAATCCGGTGCTCGATATTATCGCAATGCCGCCGGACCGGCATTTCACGGAAGCGCGCCGGTTGGCAGCCAACCTTATTTCCGCAAAGAGCAAAAGCGCGGAGAGCTTTTTGGCTGGCGCACGCGATCTTTTCGTGGCAGGCGTGCTTGCCTGTATAGAGCAAGGAACACCGACAATCGGTGCCGTCTATCAGCTGTTTTCGCAGCCGGGCGAGAAGTACAAGCTGTTTGCTCGCCTAGCCGAGGAAACCAAGAACATCGAGGCGCAACGGATCTTCGATAACATGGCCGGAAACGACACAAAGATACTCACCTCCTACACTTCCGTTTTGGGAGACGGAGGGCTCAATCTTTGGGCCGATCCGCTTGTGCGTTACGCAACGAGCCGGTCCGATTTCTCGATCTACACTTTAAGACGAAGCCCGTCCTGCATTTATCTGTGCGTCAACCCGAACGATCTTGAAATCCTGTCGCCTCTGATGCGGCTGATTTTTCAGCAGATCGTGTCGGTGTTGCAGCGATCGCTGCCTGTACGCGACGAGGTAAACGACGTGCTCTTCCTGATGGATGAATTCAAACATCTGGGCAAGCTGGAAACGATCAGCACGGCGATCACCACGATAGCGGGCTACCGTGGACGATTCATGATCATCGTACAGAGCCTTTCCGCCCTCACCGGTGCCTATGAGGAGACAGGTAAGCAGAATTTTCTCGGCAATGCGGGCATTCAGGTGTTCATGGCGACGGGCGATGACGAGACTCCGAATTATATCTCGAAAGCAATCGGCGACTACACATATCGCGCCCGTTCGACCTCCTATCAGCAAAGCAAGTTGTTCGACACCAACGTCCAGCATTCCGAACAGGGAGCGCCTCTATTGCGCCCGGAGCAGGTCAGGCTGCTCGACGACGATACGCAGGTCGTGCTGATCAAGGGTCAGCCTCCGGTCCTGATGCCGAAAGTAAAATATTATGCCGACCGGAGGCTGAAAAGGATTTTCCTGAGCCAGGCTGGACCATTGCCGGAGCCTATCCCTTCCAGTCCGTCGGCTGATGCGACAGATGTCGTCGTCTCGCTGCCGACATCTGCCACCGCTTCTCCGAGCGTAACGAGACCGATGAGGGCGGAAAGCGAGGAGGTATTGTCAGCGCCAGTTGCTCATCAGTCCGACTACGAGACATCCGACATAGGGAACGGACAGGATTTGTCTGCTCCTGAACCCGACGATGAAGTTGAAAATGACAATCCGGCCGCGATCGCCCAAAGGGCACTACTGGATCAGATCATCGCTCTGCAGAAGAAACGCAGCAGCCGTTTCTGAAGGAGCACGTCTATTGCAGATGAAACCCGACTGAGAGAAATCGAATTCGCGCCGCAACGCCGGTTCGTTAATGTGCAAAGGCCTTAACCGCATAATTCGCCAACCGAAAATGTCGGAGGGCGGCGCTTTTTGGGCGATGGGATCATGTAAAAATAGGTGTTTCAAATGGTAGAGAGCAAGAAGAGAAAAAGGGACCAACGTGATGGTGCCGCTTCTCCACAGGAAAAAGACGTATCATCCTCCACGTCTCGGTTGGTTTTACCGGTTCGCAGCAAGGCAGCGCCGGTCACCGCCGCCGCTGGGCCAGGGGCTGAGACGATACCGTCTTCGGGGCAGAGCAAAAAGCGAGACTGGCAAACCTTTGCGGCGAGCGAGTTATCGAAGGGTAATAATACAGCTGCTAGCCTTGATCGTGACAACAAACGTCCGCGGATTGGCGCTGGGATCGCCGCCTCGGAAACGGGCGAAAACGTCACTGCATCTGCTACTTCTGACAACAAAAGAAAATGGCAACAATTCACGGCCGGCGAGACGGCAGTTGAAAATGGCGCCAATGCCGAGGGTAAACGCGTCCGTCTATCCAACGACGGCCTGTCCGCAGACAGCAATCAAGTCTCGTCCATTCCTGGCGTGCAGGCGAAGAGCACTACCAACCATGCGGATATGGTCAGCGTCAGCGGGCTCAGTGTGTCGGATGCCGGTTCCCCCCGTATTGCGTCGCAAACTCGCTCCGTATCTGGCAGCGACACATCCAGCAATTACGGATCAGATTTCAGCCCTAGCGAAATTGCCCAGTTAGACGGCAGGGCGAATACCTCGAACGCGAATGGCAGCACACGTTATGGCTCCGATTGGAGTGAAGACACAACGGCAAAGATCATCGAGAAAGTGGACGAGCTATCCGCCAAGAGAACCGCGGAATGGGTCAACACTCAGCAGAAGCCTTCTTCCATCCCGCGGGGCATTGAAGAGCGGCAACGGGATTCGCGCTAGCGCCGCCTCATTATCTCGCAACTGTTAAACGCTGCAGCCGCCTGATCCATAACAAGATCGGGCGGGCCAAAGTACTTGATAAACCTGCACCAGCTTCTCAGGTGGGGAGAATCTTGACGACCCGCAACGCAGTTCTTACTCCTTTGATGGACACTTTGATTGATTACCCACGATTTTAATTATGATTACGTTGATTGATACGTTTGAAATGAACAAATCATATGGAAGAACCGCAGGTTGGCGGGCAATCAAAGATTGTGACTCGTCGGGCATCGGTCAAAGAGGATCTGGTGCTGGAAAGCTGGCCGGATTTACGCGTCTTGACAAGGCATCAGCCAAAGCCTGTGAAGACAATGGTTTTTCCAGATAATCTGCGTGTCCCAAATGCTCGCTCAAGCCGGTACTGCCGATCAGGATAAGCCGACCGACACTCTCAGGATGCAGGCATCGTAGAAAATGTTGCATCTCCAAATCGGGGCCAATATCCGCAAGGACGACATCCTCACGATTGCCATCGCCGGACCAGCATTGGTATTTTTCGTTGCTTTCGAAACCGAAAGGCTCATACCCTAAGGCGGCGATCTTGTCCTCGTACATCTCCCTTGCATCTCTATCCCTGCAAAGGATGGCCACAATTTCACCCTTGCCTAAGGGGACGTGGTCGGCGCTGAAAAATGAAGCAAGCTCGACTGGCGGTCGCGTGCTGAGCGGTATAGCGATGTCGAAGCGCGTACCTGCACCGACCACCGATGACACATTAATAAAACCACCAAGAGCAGTCACCTGACGCAGCACTGTCGACAATCCGAGGCCTGTCCCGCCCGTCGGGGCTTTTGTCGTGAAAAATGGCGAGAAGATGTTATCGACGGCGGTTTCTGGTATGCCAGCACCGGTATCCACGACCGAGATTTTGGCATAGCGGCCGGGAGGCATGACGCCCGTCGATACGCGTCTGCACTCACTCACCTCGTCCTGGGCAACGACGATCTCGATCTTGCCGGAGCTTGCAATGGACTGCCAGGAGTTCCGGCACAGGTTCATTAGCATCTGCTGGATCGCTACCGGATTGCTATCGATATTTACTTTGTCGAGAACACTGATATCCAACATAATGCGGCTTGGAACGGAAATTCTGATCAGTGCCTCGCTTGCCCTCATTACCTCGGCCAAACTGATCGGCTTGGTTGTACAGTTTCTTTTCCTGCTCATTGTCAATATCTGGTCAATGATGATTGTGGCCCGCTGGGTCGACTCCAGGATGTTTTCTAACTGAATGTCGGTCGCCTTCTTGCTCAATGAAATCAAACCTCGATCCGCAAAACCCTGAATAGCTGTCAGAATATTGTTGAACTCGTGCGCAAGCCCTGCCGTGACCGTCCCTAGGATGGCAAGCCGCTCGGAATGTTCGAGCTTATGCACCGTCGTCCTGAGCTCAAGGTCTTGTCTTTCAGCGTGAATATTGTGCAGGAACCGCCGGACTGCTCCGCGCATGAACAGAAAATCGTGATCATGTGCGCGCATGATCCAATTGCTGAGCGGCCTGTAGGTGATGACCGCAACGAGGTTGTCAAAACTAATCCGTTCGACCTGACGCTGCCGTGGGGAGACGAGCCGGTCTGGAGCGGCCTTGAAGGGGCCCGCTGAATTTTGGCGTGTTGCGAGTTCTAGGGCATCTACGGCTGAGAACGACATGTCTGCCGGGTTGGTAGAGAAATGATCGATGATGGCCTGCTGCGAGTTGTCGATGACAGTAAGTGTCAGATGTCGAACCCGCATTACAGTTGCGATCGGAGCAAATGCGGCAGCTGGTCTATAGTTCGGGATACTGCTGCCGTGAGTGCGGTCAACCTCCGGCGAGTAAAATGCCGCATCTAACCTCTCAAGCGCATCTTCTTGAAGCCGGAGTCTGGAGGACAGTTCTGCTGCTTTGCGGCGAACCCAGAAGATCATGATAATTATTATGAACAAAATGACTGCAGGAACAGCCATGCTCATGCCAGGCTTTTCGAAGCCGGATGGCCAGCACTTGATCGCAAGCAGAGTGATCATTGCCGCCGCGACTAGCGAAACAAGGCCTTTAAAAGCACCGGCGCTCATTCCTAGTGATTTAAATAAGTCATTAAATAACAATGTTCTAGCTTACCTTTCACGACTAGATGAACTTGGCGAATATCATGAAAATCTTAACATGCGCAAAGCGTGGGCAAAAACCGCAAATTGTTACATCTGTAAAATTTTAAGGGATTTTATCCTTCATCTTGCCAGCAGTAGCCGTTTGCCTCGCCAGATCCCAACAATGGTTTGCAAGACTCGCCAATGGTAAACCCGCAAGCCAAAACTTCAGATCATTTGTCGCCGTCGATTGTTTCAGATGAAATCAAAACGATTAGTTATTAAAACGTTAATGTAACGCTGCCCCATTAAGAAAGGTCCGCAATCATTTCTTTGGAGCTAGTGATCATCCATGCGCATGGCGCTTTACATTGTCGGACTGACATTGGCCATGCCGCTTGGAGCGACGCCACGAGAAATGTCCAAAAGCGATTTTCTAGCGTTGGCTGGACGATGCGCGCCAGGAGTTGATGCGTTTACCCTGATGGCGATCGCGACGGTCGAAAGCTCACTCCATACATTGGTCATCAATGACAACTCGACCGGAAAAAGCACATCCTTTTCATCGATCGAAGAGGCGGTGGGCACAGTAGACGCGCTGCTCCAGGAAAAGCATTCGGTCGATGTCGGTCTCATGCAGATCAATTCGGCAAACTTCTCAAAACTTGGCCTGACAGCCGAAACAGCATTTGATCCTTGTCGGTCTGTGCGAGCCGCCAGCCTCATCCTGGGGAGCCGCTATCATGGCGGGGAAACGGCTGAGGAGCGTCAATGGTCCCTTCGCGGTGCAATTTCGGCCTATAATACCGGGAGCCTCCGCCGCGGTTTCGAAAACGGTTATGTCCATAAGGTGGAGGCCGCGGCGGGCATCGTCTCGCTCAGCGCGACCAGTATCCGCACGCTCGGCTCCGCCCAAATCGCGCCCGGGTTCTTTTCCGCTGCCAGTGTTCCGGCGCTGATGCCTACCGCCGGCGAAACGCCGATGGGGCCGGTTAACCCTGGTTCTCTCGTTCCGGTGGCGGCTGGCGGGGCGCAGGGGATAGAGCTCGAAACCTGGGATGTCTGGAAATCCTATGCACGCCGGCAAGCCGAAAGACACGCTGCCGCGGGTGATGACGATCGCGCGCCATACCGGCAAAACGATCATGTCCTTTTTGAGTAAATGGAGAGAATAATGTCAAAATTTGTTGCCGTCTCAGGCGCGGAAGTTAAGCCGAAGGGTGGGCCACGCCGCATCAAGGCTCTAACTATGGTGCTGACCGCCCTGTGGATGGGTGCTTCCACTCGTACGGCCTCTGCGCAAGGTGCAGATCCAGCAGCCATGCTGAACAATATCTGCGACTTTATCCTTGGCCCGTTCGGTCAGTCGCTAGCGGTTCTCGGCATTGTTGCCATCGGCCTTTCCTGGATGTTTGGTCGCGCTTCGCTCGGTCTTGTTGCGGGTGTTGTTGGTGGCATCGTCATCATGTTCGGCGCAAGCTTTCTCGGCCAAACGCTGACGGGTGGCTGATGTCCGAGAAGCTCGAAGAAACGACCTTGTATCTGGCGGCTACGCGCCCGGCACTGTTTCTTGGGGTGCCGCTTTCGTTAGCCGGCGCCTTCCTGATGCTGGCGGGCTTCATAATCATCATCTTGCAAAACCCACTGTACGAACTCGTGCTTATACCCTTGTGGCTGGCGGCAAAATTGGTCGTGGAACGCGACTACAACGCCGCTAGCGTGCTTCTGCTTTTTCTCCAGAGTGCTGCACGAAGCGTCGATGGCCCCGTTTGGGGTGGCGCATCGGTCAGCCCCTATCCGATCAAGGTGCCACCGCGCGGCCGGGGAATGCTGTAATGTTGGGAGCAACCGGAGCAACCGAGCGATCGGGCGAGATCTATCTGCCATATGTCGGTCATCTGAGTGACCAGGTCGTGCTTCTCGAAGACGGTTCAGTGATGGCGATGGCGCATGTGGCGGGTATCGTGTTCGAACTGGAAGACGAGGCCTCCCGCAATGCGCGCTGCCGTGCTTTCAACACGCTGTTCCGCAATATTGCTGACGACAACGTCACAGTTTGTGCCCATCTCGTGCGCCATGACGACGTGCCGCCGAGACCTACGGGAAAATTCCGCAGCAGCTTTGCGGAAAATCTCAAGAACGCATTCGAGGATCGCGTCCTAGAAGGTAACTTGTTCCGCAATGATCAATATCTGACGCTAGTTGTGTCGCCGCGAAATTCTTTAGGCAAACTAAGCGGCAAGATGGTGCGCAAATACAAGAAGGCGGACAATGATCTGGCTTCCCTTGTCCGCGTTCTCGATGACCTCTGGCATGTAATTGCCGGCGCACTTGAAGCATATGGCGTTCGTCGCCTCGGCATTCGCGAACATGATGGCGTTGCCTTCACCGAGATTGGTGAAGCGCTACGCCTCATCATGACATGCCGATTTCTTCGCGTGCCAGTCACCACCGGATCGCTGGGCGCGTCGCTTTACACCGATCGCGTGATCTGTGGGAAGCGCGGAATAGAGATCCGATCTCCCGGCGGCAGTCAGGTCGGCTCGATCTTCTCCTTTCGCGAATATCCAGCAAAGACCCGCCCTGGCATGCTTAACACGCTGCTATCAACCGATTTTCCACTGGTGATGAGCCAGACGTTCGGTTTTCTCACGCGTGCGCAAGCGCACGCAAAACTGTCCCTGAAATCTAGCCAGATGATGAGTTCGGGCGACAAGGCGCTCACCCAGCTTGATGAGTTGGCACATGCCGAAGATGCACTGGCAAGCAACGAATTTGTTATGGGGTCACACCACTTGAGCGTCTGTGTCTATGCACACGACATGAAGAGTTTGGCCGACCGTAGTGCCCGTGCCAGGGCTAGATTAACCGATGCTGGCGCCGTGGTAGTCCAGGAAGGTATAGGCATGGAAGCGGCCTACTGGTCGCAATTGCCGGGCAACTGGCGTTGGCGCACGCGGCCCGGCGCTATCACCTCTAAGAATTTTGCAGGCTTTGTCTCGTTCGACAATTTCCCGATGGGATCGAAAACGGGTCATTGGGGCAATGCAGTTGCCCGCTTCAGGACGAATGGCGGGACACCATTCGACTACATTCCTCACGAAAACGACGTCGGCATGACGGCGATCTTCGGCCCTGTCGGCCGCGGCAAGACGACGTTGATGATGTATATCCTCGCCATGCTCGAGCAGAGCATGATCGAGAAGAACGGTACCATCGTCTTCTTTGACAAGGATCGTGGCGGGGAGCTTCTGGTACGCGCCACTGGTGGCACCTACCTGGCACTGCGCCGTGGCGTGCCGAGCGGTCTGGCTCCTCTGCGAGGCCTTGAGAACACACCGGCCGCCCGCGATTTTCTGCGCGAATGGATCGCCGCTCTTATCCAAAGCGACGGGCGTGGCTCGATCCTACCAGAGGAAAACCGTCGGCTTGAAAGAGGCATTCGCCGTCAGCTTTCTTATGCGCCAGAAATGCGCTCCATTGCCGGTCTTCGCGAATTTTTGCTACATGGCCCGTCGGACGGAGCGGGTGCCAGGCTTGAGCGGTGGTGCCGGGGTAACGCGCTCGGCTGGGCTTTTGATGGCGACGTCGATGAGGTCAAACTGAGTGACAGGATTACTGGTTTCGACATGACTCATCTACTCGATTACGAGGAGGTTTGTGCACCAGCTGCGGCATATCTGCTCCACCGTGTCGGCGCCGTGGTCGATGGCCGACGTTTCGTCATGAGCTGTGATGAGTTCCGGGCTTATCTTCTCAATCCGCAGTTTGCCGCCGTGGTCGACAAGTTCCTTCTGACAGTGCGCAAGAACAACGGCCTGCTAATCCTGGCGACGCAGCAGCCGGAACATGTACTAGAATCTAAGCTGGGGGCGAGCCTTGTCGCCCAGTGTATGACGAAGATTTTTTACCCCTCTCCGACCGCTGACAGGGCAGCTTACTTGGACGGGATGAAATGCACAGAAAATGAGTTTCGGGCAATACGGGAAGATATGGCGATTGGAAGCCGAAAATTCCTTCTCAAGCGTGAAAGCGGCAGTGTCATCTGCGAGTTCGATCTTTCTGCGATGCGGGAATATGTAGCAGTGCTCTCCGGTCGCGCGAATACAGTCAGGTTTGTCGACGAGCTGAGGGAGCGCCATGGCGAAGATCCCGCATTTTGGCTCGATGAATTCATGACCCGATACACCGAAGCCAGAGACTAAGGGAGACAAGAGCATGAACAAAAAAACGCTATATCTATTGATCGCAACGACATGTTTCGGTGTTTCCAATGGAAATAATGCCAGGGCGCAGTTTGTGGTTAGCGATCCAACCAATCTTGCCCAGAACGTTGCTCAGGCTGTGTCTGCTGCGGCAACGCTCGAACAGATGATCACGATGGTGGTGATGCTTACCGCGTCCTATGGGGTAAACGGCTTGCTGGGCGGCCTGAACCAAGCAAATCAGTATCCCAACACCAATCAGTTAACTAACCAGCTGTTCGATACGAGTATGCCGGCCTCCGCCGTCGCTGGTAGTATTGCGCAGGATGCGGATCGGCAGATCGTCGGAACCGATTCAAGCGCGGACTTGTTGAAGGTGCAGATTGCTGGTCTGGCGAATTCTGCTGGCATCGCCGCCAAAAACCTCGAAGCGCTGGACGATCGCTTGCGCGAGAACGCTGAAACCCTTCGCCAGCTTTCGACCTCGCGAAACATCATGCAGGCGACAGTGACTAACGGTCTGGTGATGAAGCAGGTACACGATGCGGTGATCATGAATACGCAGGCAACGAACCATTTGATCATGACGGTGGCGCAGGCGTCCCTGCATGAAGAAGAGGAAGCAGCCCGGCAAAGAAAGATGCGGCAAGATACAGCACTACTCTTCGGCGCGGCAGCAGTCCGATAATGAAGTCGCTTTTTCTTTTTTCCCTGCTTGTTCTGAGCAGCTGCCAGACAGCGACAAAGCTGCCCTCGTGCAGCGGCCCCGTTTTTCCATTGAATGTGGGCCGCTGGCAGCCGACGCCTGTCGATCTTGAGTTTCGGCCTCCGAGTGCACAGCGATGAACAAACAGACGAACGCATTACTTGTGAGCCGGGATGCGCTGGCGGACCATTACAAGGAAGTTCACTCCTTTCAGACGGAGCGGGCTAAAACCGCACAACGTTTTTCGCGACTGGCGGTGTTGATTGCCATCATTGCCGTTCTTGGCAATGTCGCGCAGGCATTTGTAATCGCCAGCCTGTTTCCGCTGTCGAAGGTCGTACCTGTTTTCCTGTGGGTGCAACCTGATGGCACGATCGATAGCGAGGTTGCCATATCGCAGTTGCCCGCAACCCAGGAAAAGGCCGTCATCAGCTCGGCTCTCTGGGAATATGTACGCATGCGTGAAGGATATACATACGACACCGCCCAATATGCCTATGACCTCGTGTCAAGCCTGAGTGCTGAAAATGTCCGGCAAGAATATCAGCAGTATTTCAATTATCCCAATCCTGGCTCGCCGCAGGTCGTGATTGGCCGCAAGGGCAGATTGGAAGCCGAACATATCTCTTCGAACGAGATTACCCCCGGCGTACAGCAAGTTCGATACAAGCGTACGCTTTCGATTGATGGACAAATGCCGCTTATGACCACCTGGACGGCGACGATCCGCTTCGAGAAAATGACCAGCTTGCCGGCCAAGCAACGGCTGGCGAATCCTGCTGGATTGGTAATTACTGCCTATCAAGCATCAGAGGACTCGGTTGCCCCCGTGCGGGTGCAAAAGTGAGACGTTTCGTACTGGCCGTTGCATCACTTGTTACCGCGGGCGCGGCTTTCGCCGAGGATACACCGGCGGCCGGCCGTCACGATCCGCGAATGAGATATCTGTCATACAATCCCGACGAGGTTGTCAAACTGTCAACGGCAGTCGGCTCGACCCTTGTTGTGACATTCGGGCCGACTGAAACTGTGACTGCCGTAGCCGTCTCGAATAGTAGGGATCTTTCAGCACTCCCGCGCGGCAATTATCTCTTTTTTAAGGCGAGCCAGCAACTACCTGCCCAACCCGTCATCGTGTTGACCTCAAGCGAAGCGGGAATGCGCCGTTATGTCTTCAGCATTTCCAGCCGGTCGATGGCCAATCTGGAGAAGGGCCAGCCGGATCTCTATTACAGCGTCCAATTCGGTTATCCGCAAGACGAGGCGGCGGCACGCCGTCGGCTGGCGGAGCAGAAAGCGAATGAGGCGAACGGCCGTGCGGCTGCAGGTTACCAGCGGCGCGCGCAGGAAATGCTGAACTACCCGATGGCCAATAATGAACCGCCTTCGACCAACTGGAATTATGTCGGGCAGGGCGATCATTCCTTGTTGCCGATCGAGGTGTTTGACGATGGCCACACCACAAGGTTCCGGTTCCCGGGCAATATGCGCATTCCGTCTATCTACCGGGTGAACCCGGATGGCCGGGAAGCGACAGCCAACTATACGGTCAAGGGAGACTACGTCGAAGTTCCATCCGTTGCTAAGGGTTGGAAGCTTCGCGACGGCAGGACGCTTCTGTGTGTCTGGAACACCAATTTCGATCCGGTCGGGCGCAATCCCGGAACCGGAACTGTGCGGGCGGATATCGAGCGCGTGGTGAAAGGATCATCCCATTGAGCGACATCGACCAACAGCGCGGCCATGCCGTTGATCAAGCTGGCTCTATGGTTTCCGATCCGGCAAGGCGTACGTTATCCAGTTCTCAAAAGTTGGTCGTCGCCGTGGTCGTTTTGACTATGGCGATGGCGCTGATCTGGATCGGCGGGCGCTCCAAGGATGAAGATACGACCTCGCAAAAGCAGGTTGCTGTGCCCGCCAACACACGGCCGTTTCGGCCTGCGCCAATTACGTTGCCGCCCGAACCCCCGCCTGCTGAGCAGGTAGCCGTGCCGCCGGAAAAAAAGAAAAACGAAATTTTGCCCGAGGAAACGCCGATTTTCGCCTATAGCAGCGGCGATGGCGCGGCTCCCAAGCCTGCTGTCCAGAAATCTTTGGGCGACAGCCTACTGCAAGGCTCGTCCGGCCCTCTCGATAGTGTCAACGGAGAGACTAGTCTTTCCGGGCGGTTGCGCGCCACCCAGTCGGAAGCCAGCAAAGCATCCCTTCTTAAAAATCCCGATTACACAATCACGCAGGGCACCATCATTCCATGCATTCTACAGACTGCGATCGACACCAGCCTTGCCGGCTTCATTAAATGCGTCATCCCTGAAAACATCAGGGGCGCGACCGGCCATGTGATCCTTATGGACAAGGGCACGACGGTTGTTGGCGAAATCCAGAGCGGACTCCAGCAAGGGCAGGCGCGTGTCTTCGTATTGTGGACGCGGGCACAAACGCCCAGCAATGCGGTCATCTCGCTCAGCTCTCCGGGTGCTGACGAAGTTGGGCGCGCGGGTTTTTCTGGCAAGATCGATAATCACTTCTGGAAACGTTTTGGTGGCGCCATGATGCTGAGCATTGTGCAAGGCGCGTTTCAGGCCGGTGCGAACTATGCTGGGAAATCGGAGAACGGCACAACGTTCAACAGCATCCAGAACAACGGCGAGCCGCTGGCCGAAACCGCATTGAAGGCCACCATCGACATTCCCCCGACGCTGACCAAGAACCAAGGCGAGACCGTTTCCATCTTCGTGGCGCGCGATCTCGATTTTTCAGATGTCTACCAGCTGAGGATACGCAAACTCGCGCCCCAAAGCCCGGTTTACAAATAGGATGATGGTGGGATTAAGCGATGCGATCTGAGGCGGATTTTCAGCTGCGATTTCTTCTCCAGCCGGTTCTTGACTGGTTGAGTGACCCGAGAACGGAAGAGGTTGCGATCAACAGGCCCGGAGAGGTTTTTGTGCGACAGGGCGGTACCTTTATCCGTCATGACCTGCCTATGTCCTATGATGATCTCGAGGACATCGCAATCCTGGCGGGGGCCTTGAGAAAGCAGGACGTGGGACCACGCAGCCCGCTCTGCGCGACCGAGCTGCCCAATGGCGAGCGGCTTCAGATCTGCCTGCCGCCAACGGTGCCACAAGGTACGATCAGTCTGACAATCCGCCGCCCTGGATCACGTGTTTCATCGCTAAGCGAGGTATCGTCGCGGTACGATTCGTCGAAATGGAACCTTTGGCAGGAGCGCAAGAAGGCACAAGAAGATGGCGACAAGGAAATTCTTGCGCATTACGATCAAGGCAATCTAGAAACGTTCCTTCGCGCTAGTGTAGAGGGGCGGCTGACTATGCTACTCTGCGGCCCGACGGGCAGCGGCAAGACGACTATGAGCAAGACGCTTATAAGCGCCATTCCCGCCCATGAGCGGCTGATAACCATAGAGGATACGCTCGAACTTGTCATCCCTCATGAGAACCATGTCCGATTACTTTATTCAAAGGGTGGTGCGGCGATGGGAGGAGTTAATGCCGAACATCTACTCCAGGCCAGCCTTCGAATGCGACCGGACCGGATTTTACTTGGAGAAATGCGCGACGACGCCGCCTGGGCTTATCTCAACGAAGTAGTGTCGGGACATCCCGGCTCAATATCAACCATCCACGGTGCCAATCCCGTTCAGGGTTTCAAGAAGCTGTTCTCACTAGTGAAGGGCAGCCCACAGGGAGCCGCACTTGAAGACAGGACGCTGATCGACATGCTGGCCGCCGCTATCGATGTGATCGTGCCGTTTCGAACGAGTGGTGAGATATATGAAGTGGGAGAAATCTGGCTCGCGGCCGACGCGCGACGTCGAGGCGAAACCGTGGCAAACCTCCTGAACCAATACTGATATTCACAATAGTGCCGCCCCCTGAGGGAGCAGCGCTGACGGCCACTAAGGGGTGAAAACATGCAGAACGATGGCGATCGGCAGCGTTTAGCAACGCAGTTTGCGCGTGACACACCGACCTTGGAAGAGCCGCCGAGCGTGCAACTTAAACTCACTAGGAATGCAGCCGGGATTTATCAGAGCATTGGTGTCCATCCGACTGACGATGCCGTAGGGTCTTCTCGCCCCAGCATATCTCGGCTTGTCCTCAGCACGGATGGAGGCAATGGGCATGCGAACACTGCGCCGGACTCATTGGTCGACATGGGACGGCGTACCACCTTTGCTGCCGGTGAGAGAATAGCGGCGCGTAATGGTGGAATCATCCCCAAAACTATCGCCGCCGAGCGGGTGTTCATCAAAAACCAGGACGGGGCATATGATAGTCTGTCTAATATCGTGGCAGAATATAAGCTCGCCTCTCTTTCGCCCGAGGTAAGGCGTCTTGTCAGTGACATTGTCGAGGCGCCACCGACGCGTTCGATCGATGGCACCGACCATCATGAGTTACCCCCCAAGTCCCGGAGTCCATATCTTCATCCTGTGAAGGCAAGTGCCTTCGCCAGAGAGCCAGAAAAGCTCTTGAACGAAGTGGCGCGCCGGACGCCTTTTACCCGTCAGGATGTCGAAGATGCTGCCAAACACCATTTTAGCGGTGTCGCCTTGAATGAAGCCGTCGAAGCGGTTCTGAGGTCGTACCGTGTAACGCGCATTGCCGAAAGCGAGGGCGCCTCTTCTTTCTACACTACGACGACCATGCTGAAGACAGAAAGGGCGATGCTGTCGTCAGTTGACGCCATGAAGCGAAACAGGGACCATGGGGTTTCCTCGGAATTGGTCGATGTGGCCGTTGGCCACGGCCCACTGCCGACGAGCCAGCAATTGGACCCTGGCAGATTTAGTCTAAGTGAGGAACAGGCACGAGCCGTTAGGCATGCTACGGGGCCGGAACAGGTCGCCGTGATTGTTGGGTATGCTGGGGCGGGAAAATCAACCATGCTTGCCTCAGCCAGGCAGGCCTGGGAGGCCGCGGGTTACACTGTCAACGGCGCAGCCCTTTCTGGAAAAGCGGCGCAAGGGCTCGTCGCCTCATCGCAGATTCCGTCCCGGACCCTGGCGGCTTGGGACTATGGTTGGCAAAAAGGTGAGCTGGGGATCGGCAATCGTGATATCATGGTAATTGACGAAGCGGGCATGATCGGCAGTCAACAGATGGCACGGTTCGTCAAGATGGCGCATGAGAAGAATGCGAAGTTGGTGCTCGTCGGCGATGCTGAGCAATTGCAGCCGATCGACACAGGTGCACCGTTTAAGGCGATCGGTAAGCAGGCCGGTTATGCGGCTTTGACGGGCGTGCGCCGGCAGAATGCGGTCTGGCAGCAGCGCGCCTCGGAGAAATTCGGTCAGAGGCTGACAACCGAGGCGATTTCGGAATACGTCGATCACGGTGTCGTCAGGTTGACCGATAATCGCAACGCTGCGATCAGCAGTGCTGTGCAAGACTATGTCGCGGATGTCGCCGAAAGCCGGAAGGCCCTTGCGGCCGGTTCTCCTGAACCAACGGTCATCGCGCTGGCCTATACCCACGAAGACGTCACGGCGCTCAACCAGGGAATTCGCGCTGCCTTACGCTCTGCCGGCGACCGTATTACTGGGCCGGTGGGAGCAGACCATGTGTGGCAGGTGGAAGTTCCCCAAGGTGATGCCGCTTCGCGCAAGGAAACGCGGAACTTCGCATCCGGAGACAAGCTCGTCTTCCTGAAAAATAATGGTCGTTTGGGTGTTCTTAACGGCATGAGCGGCACTATCGAAACTGTCACCCAAAACAGCATGAGGGTGAAGCTGGCGGCCGAAAATGGTCAATCGGCTAAGGTGGTAGCGATACCGGCGAGTTATCGGCACTTCGACCACGGATATGCGATAACCATCCACAAGTCTCAGGGCGGCACATGGGATCGGTCCTATGTGGTTGCTTCTGGGAAGATGGACAGTCATTTAAGCTATGTCGCGATGAGCCGGCATCGTCACAGCGTTCAGATATACGGGTCCCGTGAAGAATTTGCAGACACGGTTGCACTCGCGCGGGGACTTTCTCGCCCGAACAATACGCAGCTGCCGAAGTCGTCTTTTGATGTGAACGAGGAACGGATGTTGAAACTGACGGCGGCGATGAAACGCGTGCCTCTGAGCGGTTCTGTCATTTCAGACACTAGTGCCATTGCCAATACTTCCGACACATCTGCCGCATTGAACTCTTCGCGGACGCGTCGGCAGGAAGAACGTTCCGGGGAACACGATTCTAATGAGGCGGTGCGGAAATGGCGTAACGAAGTGGACAGACAACGATCCTTTGGTACAGGGAAGTCGAGCGAGGAGTACGAAGCTTCCCGTCGCCGCAACGAAATGGTTCAGGAGCGGGGCGCTCTTTCACGCGATGGCTTTGGACGATGACAACAACATGCTGCTCGAGCCAGTTGAGGGTCATTGCTTTGCGCTATAATGCCTTGACAGTTTCACTATATCGATGGGCTGTCCTTTCGGGGGTATCGACATTGTTTATCGCACGATGTTCCCCGAACTTGCTCAGCGGATGAAGGTTAAGTTAGCTAACCAGGTTACTTCCACCGGCTTCACCATCCGGGCGGTCGTTGTTCAGGTTGGTAGAGCGTCAGGGCCGTAACAGGCTGAAACTACTTGGACTTAGCGGGCAACGTCACTGTGAAATGTTTTGGTCCCACACCATCGAAGAACTCATAAGCGATTTTCGTGAACCGTCTCAAGAAAGCAGGCTTCGAATGCCCGTATCGGTCGGGGATCATCAACTGCGGTGCGGGCAGATCGTCTACTAGTGAACTTCGGACTAGTTCCTCACTATCGGGGCTACCTCGACCGATCGGCCTCATATTGAGTATCGAGAAGCCGAAACCACAGGCTACGCTGCGCGTACTGAATCATTGCTGCGCGTGCGGAAGGCGACTTTTGGCCGCTGGCCGGCAAGGTCGAACAAAGTCAGGAGATAAGCTGCGGTTTGAGGTAGCTCCAGCAGAACAAAGGGTAGTCGGGTACGTTCTGCAAGGCTTAAAGTCGGCTTGGCCGCCAGAGGGTGAGAAACGTGCATGAGCGCGTGTGCCGGTACTCGTGCAAGCACTGCGGCATCTTCGGGTAGACCGGTTCCAATTCATAGGTAACAATCACGTCCACCGAACTGGCCTCCAACCATGTAAAAAGCTGCGGCTGTTCACCTTCGTAAAGCTGCACTTCAACTTCTTCCCGTCCGTAATCGCCTCTTCGATCTGACCATCGACAACTTGGGGATCGCTCAGACAATCTTCGTTACCGGCGACTTCAAGCTCGCCAGGCAGCTGATGGAAGTGAAGGTCGAAGTGCGGCGGATGGAAAAACAGTCGGCTGAGCGTCATCTAGAACGCCTCCGCGACGGTCCCGCCGACAGCCTTCAAACCAGCTCGCTGCATCTCTATATTCTGCGCGATCTGAAGCGCATTAACGCCCACATTGTCTCGGTTGCCCATCCTATCATGGACAAGAGTGGTCTCCTGATCGAAAGCAGGCTTAGAGCCACCCAGCAAATACATCGACATTCGCCGGGATGAGCAACGGAACTCTGCCAGCTCGCTGCTGATAAAGAGAAAGGGAAATCGACTGCGCCGATAAACTAACGCTGAACGCGAAAATATCACTATAACTTATTCAAATACCAAGCTCAAAATATCGACTTTGACATATGGAAATGCAAGCCGTTAGATTTCCGATAATAAAAATGGAGTGGAACATGACGAAAGCCCTGAAATTTGCCAGACTTGCTGCGCTGACATTGTGCGTCGCCGGTAGTGCCATATCGTCCGGAACATCATACGCTAGTACCTTGCGGGTCGGTGTCGGCGCACCTGACATTTCGAACATGGATCCCGCTCGAGCGACAACGACCCAGGATTTGACGGTCGTTTCCTGGATGTTCAACGGCCTCGTTCGCTTCGCACCGGGAAGTGCGGATCCATCGAATATCGAGCCCGATATCGCGGAGAGCTGGACCAGTTCTGCCGATGGCCTTGTCTGGACATTCAAGCTGCGCACGGGCGTAAAATTCCACGGTGACTACGGTACCCTCACCGCCGATGATGTCGTCTATTCGCTAGAACGCGCCAAGAACGCGAAGACATCCTCCTACGCGAGCGACTATGCTGCCTTCAAATCGATCGAAGCGATCGACCCGGAAACCGTCCGCATTTCGCTGAGCGAGCCGGTACCGGGCTTCCTCGGCCTAGTTGCAAATTATCATGGTGGCAACATCGTCAGCAAGAAGGCTGCCGAGAAGCTCGGCGCCGACTTCAAGAGCAATCCCATCGGTACCGGACCATTTATGTTCGAAAAGTCCGTCACGCAGCAATCGGTCTTCCTGAAGTCATTTCCCGGCTATTTTCGTGGAGCGCCCAAGATCAACGATATTCGTGTCGACCTGATACCTTCTGATTCGAGCCGCGAACTTGCGTTTCGTTCGGGAGAACTTGATCTCATCTATGGCAAGCGCGAGCAGCGCTGGGTCGATCAGGCGAAGGCATGGGACAATGCCACAGTCGATATCTTTGCGCCCGGTGAATACCGCACGATCTTCATCAATCTCAATCACAAGCCGCTTGATAACGTAAAGGTCCGTCAAGCGGTCTCCCATGCGATCAATGTCGACCAGATCATTCAGCTGGTCGGCTCGAGCGTCGGTCTGAAAGGGTGTTCCGTCGTACCGACGGGATATCTCGGTGAAGAATGCACTTCACCCTATAAGTACGATCTCGATCTTGCCAAAAAGCTGCTGAAAGAAGCGGGTGTCGCCAGTGGCCTCAAGCTGACCGCCATCTCGTCCTCTAACTCGGCGCAGCTTCCCATCATGGAAGTACTGCAGGCACAGCTGGCAGAAGCAGGTATCACCCTTGAGCTGAAGGTCGTGGACCATCCGACCTATCACGAGCAAATCCGCAAAGACTTGAGCGATCTGGTCTTTTATGGAGCAGCCCGCTACCCGGTGGCAGACAGCTACCTCAGCCAGTTTTACCACTCTGATGCCGCGATCGGCAAACCGACGGCGGTCACGAATTTCGCTCATTGCGACGCTGGTGATGCGGACATCACTGCCGCCCGAAAAGCCGCAACAGATACAGAGCGTTTGAAGTTCTGGTCTGATGCCCAGAAAAAGATCCAGGCCCAAGTCTGCGGTGTTCCGCTATTCAGTCTCATGCAAGTCTGGGTCCGGAGCAATTCGGTCAACTATGGCTATGAGCTCAAAGGATCGCTAAACCTTGCCCCACCGATCACCGAACTGACGACTGTCAACAACTGAGCCAACGCTCATCTTTGACCCGAACGACGGCATAGCCGCCATCGTTCGGGTAATCCGCATAGATTGAATGACGACGTCGCTAGACGTTGAAGGCGGACGATGTCGGCCAAAGAGCAGGAAGCACTCGACCCATGACGAATGATCATGTTGCGGACTACCAAGGCGGGATCGTCGGCAAGATCAGTGCCTACATTGTCCAGAACCGGGATCAGGTGTCCAGCCTGCCCGCCCGCGATGCAGCGCTCAAATGCATTTTCGACCTCGTCGGTGCGACCGCGGTTGGTGTCGAGGATGTCGGTCCCAAGGCGATCAGATCCATCGCAAGCTCCGTCTTTGGTATGGGCGCTGTGCCGATCTGGTTCACGGGCAAGACAAGTTCGGTCCTTGGTGCTGCATGGGCAAACAGTTCAGCCTCTGCTGCACTTGACCTTGATGATGGCAACCGCTTTGCGCGTGGCCACCCCGGCGCTGCGATCATTCCGGCGGTATTGGCCGTGGCTCACGAGCTAGGCTCATCGCTGGAAGAAATCCTCACAGCAATTGTCATCGGTTATGAAGTCGGCGTTGCGGTAGGAGCTGCCCGCACCACTTACGGCAGTTCAGGAACGTGGACGCCGTTCGGTGTCGTGGCCGCTGTGTCTGCCTTGCGTCGGACACCATGGCAGGCGATCGAGCATGCACTGGCAATTGCCGGTGAAAGCGCCCCTAGCCAAGCTTTTGCCGGTGGCCCCGCGCCGCGTGTTCCGGCTCCGGAAGGCGCGGCGGTCAAAGAAGGTATTCCTTGGTCTGTGGTGACTGGAATTACTGCAGTTCTTCTCGCTGAAGCAGGACATACCGGCCCGCGCAATATTCTTGACAGCGTCAGGCATTACAGTTTTCCCGAGGATTACGCGCCCGGCACTGCTCAGCATATTTGCGGGACATATTTTAAACCCTATGCCTGCTGCCGCCATATACACGCACCTCTCGCCGCACTCGAGACTCTCATGGCAAGGCATTCCATCGCCGGTGTAGAGATCGATCGAATGGAGGTGGAGATTCACTCTGCTGGGCTTCGTATCTCGAACCGGCCCGATCCCGCAAATCTGATTGACGTGCAGTACAGTATCCCGTTTTGCCTGGCTCTTTTCAGCCTTTTCGGCGCACAGAGCCTAATACCTATAACATCCGATTTTATCGAACGTGCCGAGGTCGTCGATCTTGCGAGCAAGGTGGAACTCTCGCTTAGCGGAGAACTCGATGCGGTCTACCCGGAGCAGATTCTCGCGCGCGTCACCATTACCGCCAAAGGGAGGCGGTTTGTCTCCGATCCGACGCCCCCTCAGGGTGAGCCTCTCATGACTTGGGAGGAACTTGATGCCAAGTTCAAAGTGGCAACACGGTTGACGATGTCGCCTGCAAACGGAGGCATGGTCGTTGATGCGATCGCTTTGATGCGCAATGGCGAACTCGCCCCCCTGCTCACATGCCTGTCACGTACTCTTGCGGCCTGATGCCTTAGCATCCTTGTAAACGCCCTCTGTAGCGCTTGGCAGCATGACGCTGCTTTCAGCAGCAGCATGCAACTCTTCCACGAATGCCTCGGCCAGCTTGCTGTTTCGCGCCCTGACCGGCCTGAGTACCTGGTTGTCGATCAGGATTGCGGGCTCAAATGGTCGCGTCACAACACGATCGGCAACAAATTCCATGGACAGCGGGTCTGCGATCGTTACGCCGAGGCCCGCAGCAACAAATTCTGCGACATTGGGTGCGGTTGTCGCCTCTACCACGATATTCGGCCGCAAACCATGCTCTTCGAAGGTCGCGTCTACCTTGCGACGCGTGATGCCGGACGGGCCAAAGCCAACAAAGGGTTCGTCGGCGAGATCCTGTGGCGTTAGCGTCGCCTTCTCCGCAAGCCTATGACCGCGCGGCATCACGACTACGGCGCGTGGTCCTTTCAGCACTTCGACAAGGAGAGAGCTGTGTTCCAGTCCGCTTATGACAAGGGCGACATCGATCCTGCGCAGCAAGACCGCTTCGGCCAGATACTGCGAGCTCCGCGATTCCACGGACACGAACACGTCAGGATGCCGCGCTCGGAAACCGGATAGAACGCGCCCCATGAATGGTCCGGAAAGGGCTGGAAGCGTTCCGACGACCAAATGGCCATGCTCCTCACGGCGGATTGCCTCGACCGCGCGGGCCATCTGGCGGACACCGCCAAAAATACGCTCGACCTCTTCATAGAGACGCATTCCTCGACCGGTCGGCACAAGCCTTCCGCTCTCCCGCTCAAACAGTTGCAGGCCGGTATCTGCTTCCAGATCCTGGATGAGCTTGCTCGCTGCGGGTTGCGAAATCCGCAGAATATCGGCCGCTCGGCTGACCGTTCCCGCTTCGACGACCGCGATCAATGCTTCAAGTTGTCTGAGGCTCGGGTCTCGCATGGTATAACCTTTTCGTATAATGTCGCAAAGAATTCGACTTTGACTATCTACCCCTATACCTGAAAGATGACAAGTGACATAGGAGATGCAGGTGGACGCAGACGTCATCGTAATAGGAGCAGGGGTAGTCGGAGCGGCGTTGGCCTATGGAATTGCGCGTCGCGGCAGTCGCGTTATTGTGCTGGATGGGAACGATCGCGATTTCCGGGCAGCGCGCGCGAACTTCGGCTTGGTATGGGTTCAGGGAAAAGGTAGCGACAATCCGGCCTATGCTGAATTGAGCATGGATAGTGCCGATCTGTGGCCACGCTTTAGAAACGAACTGATGGATGTCTGCGAAAGCAGTATCGACTATGCCCGCCCCGGCGGCCTGGTATTCTGTCTCAGCGAGAAAGACTTCGTCGCAAGGACTGATCTGATTGGGCGTTCGCACAATCAGCAATCGGAGGCGCATTCCGAGATGATTGAGCGTCCGGCGCTTGAGCGGATGATGCCCGCAGTCACGCTTGGTCCTGATGTCGTCGGCGCGAGCTACTGCAAGCTGGATGGACACGTTAATCCGCTCCACCTCTATTCTGCCCTACAGCGAGCGCTTCGACCCCTCGGCGGCCAGCTACGATTTCGCCACGCTGTCGAAGAGATTTGTCCCACTGCCGGCGGCTATCTTGTGCGCGCTGGTGGAGAAAGCATCTCCGCGCCCCGTGTGATCGTAGCGGCTGGTCTGCAGACACAAGCAATTACAGCGCCACTTGGTTTCAATATACCCCTGCACTCCGAACGGGGCCAAATTCTGGTGACCGAAAGGGTGTCTCCGATCCTGCCATTTCCCGCAAGCGGAATGCGCCAGACGGCCGATGGAACGGTTATGATCGGGGCGACGAACGAGAACATCGGGGATACTGCGGTCTCGGTGGATGCAACGGTGACACTTGCCCGACGCGCACAGAGGATTATCCCGGCGCTTGCGTCGGCGCGCTTGGTTCGCCAATGGGGTGGGCTGCGGGTGCTCTCACCAGACAAGGCGCCGATTTACGCAGAGTGCGAGCATCATCCGGGTCTGTTTGCAGCGGTCTGCCATTCGGGAGTGACGCTGGCTGCCATTCACGCCGAGATCGTAGGGCCCGCCATGGCCGAAGGACATCTACCGTCGACCTTGGCGCCGTTTTCAAATGGAAGATTCGATGTTCAGAAGTGTGCTTGAGACGGAAGGTGGTGTTAGCTGCATGACCGTTATCGTTAACGGAATCGAGACGCCTGCATGGGAGGGCGAAACCGTAGGGAGTGTTTTGCTGCGAGTTCCCGAAGCGGGACGCTCGACGCCAGTCAGTGGCACGCCCCGACTTCCTTACTGTCAAATGGGAGTCTGTTTCGAATGTCTCGCTATCGTCGATGGTGAGGCCTCGGTGCAGGGCTGTCTCGTGCCGGTTAAACCGGGCATGAGTATCGACAGTCAACGCGGTGCGCGAGGGATACGGCTATGACCCCCTGCGATGTAGTGATTGTTGGCTCCGGCCCTGCCGGTATGTCGGCCGCAATCCGGTTACAACAATTCGGGTATTCCGTGGCGGTGATCGATGAACAGCCTTCTCCGGGCGGACAGATCTGGCGTGGTATCGAACGTAATCGTTCTGAACTTTTGCTTGGCGCGCTGGGTGAGGACTATCGCAAGGGTGAACCGCTCGTCGAGCGCTTTCGGGCATGCGGTGCCGAGTACATTCCGGAGACGCAGGTGTGGCAGATCGAAGACGGATGGAAGGTATTTCTGACCTCCCGTGGCAAAGCCCGCTGCATCAGTGCTCGCGTGGTTTTGCTTGCCAATGGTGCGCAAGAGCGACCGGTCCCCTTCCCGGGCTGGACGCTTCCGGGTGTCATGACGGTTGGGGCCGCGCAGATATTGCTCAAATCCGGTGGCATGCTGCCACAGGGACGCGTCTTTATTGCAGGGGCAGGCCCGCTGCCTCTGCTGTACGCAACCCAGAACCTTCACCTGGGTGCATCCATTGCAGGCTACCTCGACACGTCAACACGGCCATCATTGTCGGCAATTTCCAAGCTCGCTGGCGGTTGGCGTGATCTGCGAAGCCTGTTGAAAGGCCTGAAATGGCTGAGGCAACTGGGTCGCGAAACGCGTGTCGTGAAAAATTTTACCGACCTCAAAGCCGGAGGCGAGGGACGGCTCGAATACGTGGAATGGAGCAACGGCGGCAAGACCGTGCGCGAGAGCGCAGATGTTCTTCTAGTTCATGAGGGTGTGATACCTCGTATCCACGAAACTCTAGCCCTCGGATGCGAACACGAGTGGCATGAAGCCCAAGGCTATTTCCGACCAAAACTGGACAATTGGGGCGAGACCACTCGAAAGACGCTGTTCGTCGCGGGCGATGCTGGCGGCGTCGGCGGATGGATGGCTGCGGCGACTTCCGGCGAGATAGTTGCGCTGGGTATAGCGAAGGCGCTCGGCTTCAAAACAAACGTAGAAGCGATGCGGCGCGACGAAAAACTCGATGAGCGCCGACGCCGGGCACTGGCGCTTCGCCCATTCCTCGACGCGGCTTACCCGGTGCCGCGAGGACGATTGGACGACGACGTTATCGTCTGTCGCTGCGAAGAAATCACGGCCGGGACAGTCCGCAAAATAACGCGCGGCGGCGTTGCTGATCCGAATGCGGTCAAAGCTGCGACGCGTTGCGGCATGGGACCGTGCCAAGGACGTCAATGCGGGTATTCGGTGCAGGCGATCCTTGCCGAGGAGCACGATGTCCCTATCGCTGATGTCAGCTTCTTCAACATTCGACCTCCGTTCAAACCAGTCACGCTCGGCGAGATTGCGTCTCTGGAGGAAGAACCATGACGCCGGATGTACTTATCATTGGCGGTGGTCTGCATGGACTGTCTGCCGCGCTGAATTGCGCGCGGCGCGGTGCGAAAGTTTCGCTAGTGGAAAGGCATTTCGTCGGTCGGCATGCATCCGGCTCCACGGCAGCCGGCGTGCGCACTCTGGGCCGCGACATCGCGGAGCTTCCGCTGAGCCTGGAAGCGGCAGCGCTCTGGCACGAGATGGAGACACTCGTCGGCGACGATTGCGGATTTACAGGCTGTGGTCAATTGCAGCTGGCAGAAGACGAGGCGTCGCTCGCTTCCGTGAAAGCGCGCGTATCCAGATTAAGGGATATGGGCCATACACATGAGGAGGTCATTGGTCGGGACGCGTTGCGCGAACTTCTCCCTGCTGTTTCCCATCACTGTCTGGGCGGCGCATGGGTTCCCACCGATGGCTCGGCGGATCCCCATCGAACCATCGGGGCGTTTCGATCTGCAGCAGAGAGCGCTGGCGTCATCATTTATGAACAATGCGAAGTCACCGCGCTCCAACGTGGTTCTGGCACTTGGCGTGCCGAGACCTCGAAAGGTATTTTCGAGACTAAAACGCTGGTGAACGCAGCCGGAGCATGGGCTGAACGGATATGCGAACTGGCCGGAGATCCGGTGCGCCACGCAATCCGCACATCCATGATGGTCGTTACCGAGCGAACGTCTACGCATATTGGGCCTGTCGTCAGTTCGCTGGGCCGCAAGCTGTCGTTCAAACAGACGGGCGAAGGCACGCTTCTGATTGGCGGCGGCTCCCAAGGCAAGCTGTCTGCAGACCGACAGTCTGCGAGCGTCGATGTCGTCGCGCTCGCGGCGTCGGTCAAAGCGGCGCTACGCCTCTTCCCGGCGACGCAAGGTCTTCGTATCGTGCGCGCATGGGCAGGCATGGAGGCGATGACCTCAGACCATCTCCCGGTTATTGGCTTTTCTGGAAGGGTTGAAGGACTTATTCATGCCTTCGGGTTTTCCGGACATGGTTTCCAGCTCGTTCCGTCGGTCGGAAGAGTGCTGGCCGATCTGGTTTGCGAGGGCAAAACAACAAAAGATCTCGGTGCGTTCGAACCGCTGCGCACCGCTACAAGAGGGGTTGCGGCATGATCAACTATGCTATCCGAAGGCTGCTATTGGCGATACCGACACTGCTAGCCATGCTGACCGTCGTCTTCATTCTCGTTCGGCTCGTGCCGGGTGATGCTGCGATCGCCATGCTCGGGGACAGGGCTAGCAGCGAGGCACTCGCTTCCCTGCGTGCAGAACTGGGCATCGATCAGCCGCTCACAGTTCAATATTTTCGCTTCATTGCGGATATCCTTACAGGTGATTTCGGTCGTTCTTCGGTAACGGGTAACCCTGTCCTGCATGAAGTGGCGGTTGTCCTTCCTTATACTCTCGAACTGGCTTTCGCAGCCGTTTTGATCGGCGCCGCTTTTGGCATACCGCTAGGGGTTCTCGCAGCAGTTCGCCGCAATCAGTGGCCGGATTATGCAAGCCGTCTTCTTTCACTCATCGGCTTGTCATTTCCGGGTTTCGTCTCCGCAATCCTACTCCTGCTGGCCTTCGCAATCTGGTTGCGCTGGCTGCCGGTCATGAGCCGCGCCAGCACGGACCCCATCGATCATATCCGCAGTCTTGCACTGCCGGCACTGAATCTCGGCCTAATCATGACCGCCTACATCGCACGTGTCACCCGGTCTTCCATGCTGGAAGTGCTTGGCGAGGATTATATTCGCACGGCTCGTGCCAAGGGTGTCAAACCAATGGCGCTCATCACGCGGCATGCACTGAGCAATGCGCTAATCCCGATCGTCACCGTGATTGGCCTCTATTTCGGAACGCTTATCGGAAACTCGGTGCTGACGGAGATCGTGTTCACGCGGCCGGGTCTGGGCAAGCTCATTCTAGGGGCTCTGCAATCGCGAGATTACACCATGCTGCAGGGGCTAATGGTGGTGTTCGCCACCTTCGTCATCATCGTCAACACGGTGACAGACCTGATTTATGGCCTTGTCGACCCTAGAGTGAGCTACGCAAAATGACGAACGCAACCGTACCTTTAACCATGGCAGACAAACAAACCAATCCGATATGGGAGGCTTTGCGTCGCAATCGCCTGTTTTGGCTTGGCGCAGGCCTGCTCGTCGTGATCGTGCTGGCGGCTGCACTCGCGCCGGTCATCGCGCCATATGATCCCCTTAAACAAAACATCATCCATCGCTTGAGCGCTCCATCCGCGCAATTCTGGCTTGGAACAGACAGCTACGGTCGCGACGTGCTCTCGCGGCTTCTTTATGGAGCGCAAATTTCGCTTTCCATCGGTTTCTTCGCAGTCATGATCGCCATGGTCGTCGGCTCAGCGCTCGGCATCATCGCCGGTTATGTCGGCGGAATTTTTGACCAGATCGTTATGGGTCTCGTCGATGTCATGCTCTCGTTCCCCACACTCTTGCTGGGCCTCATGGTTGCCGCCATGCTGGGAGCTAGCTACGAAAACCTCATCATCGCGATTGCCATTACCGAGACAGCACCTTTCGTGCGTGTGGCCAGAGCTCCGACAATTGCGATGAAGCATCGTGAGTTCATCGAAGCGGGGCGCTCCATGGGCTTTCGGCCACGCCGCATCATGACAAAGCATATCCTACCTAATATCTCGTCGGATATCGTAGTGGTGACGTCGCTTTGGATGGCATCCGCCATCCGCACCGAGGCCTCGCTTGCCTTTATAGGGCTTGGCGTACTGCCTCCGACGGCCACATGGGGTGGCATGATCCGCGAAGGATTTGAAAATATTCTCAGCGCCTGGTGGCTGGTTGTCTTTCCCTCTCTGGCGATCCTGCTGACGGTCCTCGCATTGAACATCCTTGGAGATGCGCTGCGTGACGCGATCGACCCAAAAACGAGGGGTGAAGCATGATCCCGACAGCCATCAAGAATACGGGGAACCAGATTATGGCTTCTGAAAACGCGTCACCCAAATCAGCGACCGATATCGGCACTTCGCCCGTTCTATCGGTTGAAAACCTCACCGCATCTTTCCGTGTGAACGGCGAGTGGAAATCGGTCATCCGCAATATCTCCTTCGACGTTGCGCCGCGAGAAACCGTGGCAATTGTCGGTGAGAGCGGCTCAGGAAAATCGGTCACTTCGCTATCGATCATGCGGCTTTTGCCCATGGCTACCAGCAAAATTGAGGGCAAGGTGACGCTCGGCGGCAAAGAGCTTCTGTCTCTATCGGAAGAGCAGATGCGGCGCGTACGCGGTAACGATGTCTCGATGATCTTTCAGGAGCCCATGACTTCGCTGAACCCGATCTTCCCAATTGGGAGGCAGATTGCCGAGGCTTTGATGGTACATCGCGATATTTCCAGCGGTGAGGCCAGAGCCGAGGTTACCCGCCTTCTGGAAAAGGTGCGCATCCCGAACGCCAAGAGCCGGTTCGACGAGTATCCTCACCAGTTCTCGGGGGGCATGCGCCAGCGTGTGATGATCGCAATGGCGCTGGCGACCAAGCCGAAGCTTTTGATCGCCGACGAGCCGACCACAGCTCTGGACGTAACGATCCAGGGGCAGATTCTAGACTTGATCAAGGTTCTTCAGGAAGAGGAGGGCATGTCGGTGCTCTTCATCACCCACGACATGGGCGTCGTGGCTGAAGTCGCGGATCGCACCATTGTGATGTTCCGAGGCGAGCAGGTGGAAACCGGCGCAACTGCTGACATCTTTCACCGTGGGCAACACCCGTATACGCGCGCGCTATTGTCGGCAGTGCCGAAACTGGGTTCGATGGGCAAGCGAAACCTGCCGCTACGGTTTCCTATCATCGACGCCAAGACTGGCGATAAGATACCTATGGCCGATGTGCTTGACACTGTCGCCAAGGGAACGCCACCTATCTTGGAAGTGAAGGACCTCACGACGCGTTTCGATATCCGATCAGGCTTGTTCGCACGCAAATCCGGCGCGGTCCATGCTGTCGAAAAAGTCTCGTTCCAACTGTTCCCCGGCGAAACCCTCTCACTTGTCGGAGAATCCGGTTGCGGTAAGTCGACGACCGGACGTTCCATCACCCGTCTTGTGGAGCCGACCAGTGGCGCAGTTACGCTAGACGGTCATAAGGTCATGCAGCTTGACCGGTCAGCGCTGCGCACCATGCGGCGCTCGATCCAGATGATCTTTCAGGACCCGTTCGCCTCTCTCAACCCGCGCATGAACGTGGGCGATGCCGTTATGGAGCCATTCATCGAGCATAATCTGGGCACAAAAGAGCAGGCTCGCGACAAGGCTGCGGACCTGATGGAGAAAGTCGGCCTCTTACCGGAAATGATGCGGCGTTTTCCGCACGAATTTTCCGGTGGTCAACGCCAGCGCGTCGCCATCGCCCGAGCCTTGATGCTTGATCCTAAGGTGATCGTCGCGGACGAAGCGGTCTCGGCGCTCGATGTTTCGATCAAGGCGCAGGTCTGCAATCTATTGCTGGATTTGCAGCAGAGTCTGAAACTGGCGTTTCTGTTTATCAGCCATGACATGGCAGTGGTGGAAAGAGTCAGTCACCGGGTGGCCGTGATGTATCTCGGCGAGATCGTCGAAATCGGGCCACGCGCTTCAGTGTTCGAGAACCCGCAGCATCCATACACTCAAAAGCTGATTGCAGCAGTGCCTGTACCCGATCCCTCTCGTCGTACGATCAGGCGTAATACGTCGACAGATGAGATCAGGAGCCCTATCCGCGCGGTGGATTATACACCGCCGGCACGGCAGTACCGCGAGGTATCCGAAGGTCATCTGGTGCAGATCGCGTGATGCAAAACAGCGCAAACTAAATTCTGTAATGGCGAGGATAGGCTGAATGAAGGTTGGTATAGCGGGCGCGGGTGCCATCGCGATGGGATATGCGGCTTTTCTCCTGAGCCGAGGACACAAGGCCGGTGTCTGGTCACCATCCGGTACAAGATCGGCCGATTTGCTTGCGGGTAAGGCGTTAACAGTCACCGGCGCGATAGAGGGTGTATTCCATCCTGAAGTTTGTCGCGATGCCGCAGAGCTCGCGTGCGCAGATGTGATCGTCGTTGCGCTGCCCGCCAACGGCCATCGGTCCGTTATCGATGCCCTGGTCCCGCATTTAGAGCCTCGGCATACCGTCATCTTCAGTGGCCATCTTTCGTTTGCCGCGCTCTACCTTTCAAAATCTCTCGTAAAGTGCGGAATTGAAATTCCGATTGTTGTCTGGAACACGACGGCGCTGACCTGCAAGGCGCAGGCCTATAACGAAGTCCGGATTGGCGCGCTTCGCAAGATAGTATCGATTGCGGTCACTCCGTCCGAAGAGGCAGAGCAGGGACGAGACATTTGCACAGACCTGTTCGGCGAACGGTTTTCGTTGCAGGACGATATGCTGACGATCACATTGAGCAATCTGAACCCGCAAAGTCATCTGGCCATCGCTCTTTGCAATCTGACGAGGCTTGAGCGTGGTGAGACGTGGGGTCAACGCGAGAATATCACCGGCGCGGTAGGCCGGTTGATCGAAGCGTTAGATCAAGAGCGGTTGGCGTTAGCGGCTGCATTCGGCAAAACTGTCGGCACTGTGTTCGATCACTACAGCAATTCATTCGGGCTTTATGGGGCGAGCGTCGCCGAAATGTCGGCCCAGCAGGTTGAGCGAGGTTTAGATGTGCCCGGTCCAACGACTATCGATAGCCGCTATGTTCTTGAAGACGTGCCGTTTGGTTTGATCCCCATCCTGCGCTTAGCACAGTTGGCTGGAATCGAGGTCCCGTTGCATAGTAGTGGGATCAATATTCTCAGTGCTTCCTACGGTCGGGATTTCGCTTCAGAGAATGATTTACTACCTGATATCGAAGTCGACGATATCAGAGGGATGACCGGATAGGTCACCAAAACAGGACAATGCTATCAGGGGCACGCCGCAAGGCTCTTGATCCTAATCAAGTGCAGCCACAGGCATAAGTGGACTAAGGTCAAATAGCCGATTGCGCATTACTCTCTTCGCAACATTATTGTCCTCGACTAGCTTAACGGAAGTTGGGCGGGCGTTAGGCGGAGGTGGAGACAGCTCCTCGAAGGAGGGTTGTCTACCTACCTGAGGCGGTAGATGAGCATGGACCGATAGGTTCCATAAGATAGATTATGCGACTTATAGTTGTAACGGCTATATAGTAATGCGACAGTTGGGCCAGTTAGAGATGCGACAGTCTCGCCTCTCGACGCACTGGTCAAATCCA
>NZ_JACYVF010000015.1:0-42515 GCF_014842165.1 Rhizobium sp. CFBP 13644 | reverse complement strand
GGTGCCCTCGCGTTCATGCGCGGCAACAACGTCATTCCATTCCGTCAAGCGTAAAACCACGTGCCATCAAAACGGCGCTTACCGTTTACGTCTCCTGTCGTTGCTACTTCTTCCATCTCTGTCTCCTTGTTTGACAATCGGTTCGGCAGCCTTGCCCATGGCGCCAATACCAAATATGTTGTGCTTATCTATTTGATAACGTTACGATAACATTCGTATTCAGGGGTTTAAGAAGCCCATCCCCTTGGCCTCGCCGCAGACATCCTTGATGTCATCAGCGATCGTCTTTTTTTCCTATTCGAGGCGTTCAATTGGCTCGATGGAGGCGCGGAGTAGCTCACGATCTACGCCATGGGCGTCGGACAGGTGGGTGGTCCTTTCTCTTGATCGCCGGCCGTTGGCTTGATGATGGTGTTGCCGTAGAAGTCCAAGGTGAGCTCGCAGATGGGGTTCACTCGGTGGAACACGTGCGACCCTGCTTGAGGTAGTATGCGGTCATGCACCGATCGCCGGCAGACTTGCGGAGCGACCGGCGAGCTTTCGAGCTCGCGGTACGGGCCAGACGATCTGGCCAGCAGAGCATCACTTCCTGATTGAAGGTGAAGCCGTTTGCTAGCTTCTCGTCGTGGCTCAAGCCGCTACCGACATCCGAACCAATGAAGGTTTTGCCTATCTGACCGTCGTCATCGATCTCTATTCCCGCCGCGTCATTGGCTGGTCGATGCAAAGCCTTCAGACAACGGATGTCGTGTTGCAGGCGTTGCTGATGGCTGTCTGTAGGCGAGAGCCAAAGGAAAAGGTTCTGGTGTAATCGGATCACCGCACCGCAGCCAGTCTGCTAAAAAAGGGGATGTTCCCCGACGTATCAGACGCACAAAAGGCGGGCTGAACGCTAAGTTGCATTCCGTCCGCGATGGTCACGGTCGGCCATTGATCCTGCTTCTGAGCGAAGGGCAGATGAGCGACTACAACGGTAGCGCAGATGCTACATGCTTTCCCGAAAGCAAAGACGCTTCTGGCCGAAAAGCGTTATGACGCTGACTGGTTTCGAGACGCGTTGGCGCAACGCAAAGTAACAGGATGCATTCCATTGCGGGCAAACCGCAAGGTGCCAATCCCACACGATCCGACGCTCTATAAAAAACGTCACAAGATCGAAAACGTGTTTGGCAGACTTAAGGACTGGCGCAGAATTCACACCAGATACGATCGCTGCGCTCATATCTTTTTTTCAAGCATATGCATCGCAGCGACCGTCATTTTCTGGCTATGATTTAACGAGGCCTGAACCTAGCCAGCGCGCCGATCGAGATACAGTTCCATGGTGTAAGGTTCAGGCAATGCCTAGTTTGGCGATGCTGCGAGAGCTGCTGCTATTATCCGTGAATGCAGTACCGCTCCCACTCCAGCATCATCGGTCGGCGCTGCTCGAGAAGATCGGTTCGATGGTAGGCAGCTTCGACCGCATTCTTCACTGTGTGGGCCAGCGCCCTTTCGGCCAGGTCACGCGGGTAGCCGTTCTCGGATGCCCAGTCGCGAAAGCTTGATCTGAACCCGTGTGCGGTCGCATTTCGTCCAGGGGTATCGCTTTCGATATCATGATCGTGCAGAAATTTTGTCAAAGCCACGTCGGTAACTGGTTTCTTCGTCCGTGACTGGAACACCAGTCCTACTCCGTGGTCCGACTGCTTAAGCTCGTGTTTCGATTGCTCAAGCCGTCCTTCAAGAATTTCGATTGCTCGCGGCCCGAGTGGTACGCGATGAGCAGCCTTAGCCTTCATCCTAGCCGCAGGCACCGTCCAGATAGCTTGGGAGAAGTCAATCTCTTGCCATTCCATGTGCCGAAGCTCGCCGGAGCGGCAGGCGGTCAGGATGACGAGCTCCAGCATCTGACGCGTGATATTAGTTTCGCCAGCTTGCAGGACCTCTTTGAAGAAAGTCGGCAGCGATTTCCATGGCAGCGCAGGTTGGTGCTGGACCCGTTCGCGCTTGCCCGGCTGCTTGGGCAGTATCTTGTCAACGACGCCGACGGGGCTTGCAACGATAAAGCCGTTTGCAGCTGCCCAGTTCATGACGGCATCACAACGCTGCTTCACTCGCGATGCAGTCTCCGGCTTTTCCAGCCAGATAGACTTGAGGCAGGCTGCAAAGTCGGCAGGGCCGAGCTCGTTGACGCGTGTCTTTCCAATCCTCGGGAAAATGAACCTTTCAAGTGTGCTGATCCATTGATCCCTATGCTTCTTGTTACCAAAGCCTTCCGCCTTGTCAGCGTGGTGCTGGTGTGCAGCTTCGGCGAAGGTGGGAACCGTCGCAAGCCGCACAGCCTCGCGCTCCTGCTTTCGGCGAACCTCCAGGGGGTCGTTGCCGCCATCAATAGCGCCCCGCGCCTCGAAGGCCTTCGTTCTTGCCTCCCTGATTGATGTGGTCGGATAACTTCCAAGCCCCATTTCACGACGTTTACCGGTCGTGGGAGACAGAAAGCGTAAGATCCATTTACCATTGCCGGGGCTACCGCCCGGTACGAGATAAAGCCCGGTGATGGTGCCGTCCGAAACGGGTTTGTCGTCCGGTTTCAGCTTCCGGGCCTTGGCGTCGCTGAGCATGTTTCACTCTCCTTCATGCACCTCATGAAGGTTTCCTAGCCCGCCACTCAGCCCGCCACAAGAGCCGAGATTTGGTGTTACGGGATGGTACTGGATGGCATGTGGACAAGCAAAAAGAAGATTAAATAAAAAGCAATTACAATACGATATGGGATTTAATGAGTTTGGATGGGTCGTTTCAAAAAGCGGCCACCCTCTCCGCCAAGTTGTAATCACTCTCCGCCAGATTACCTGCAAATCATTGAATTTCTTTGTGAAGCCTCTGCTCACCAGCGACCCATGAGAAGTGAAAATTCCGGTAGACAATTTGCTTGTTGTCTTGCTCATAGTGCACCCACTCTCTTAAAAGTAGGGCCTCCGGCAAACCGGGTTCGGTTCAATCACGGACTTTGGTCCGCATGTGCGCGGTAGAAACAGGCTATGCTATGATAATGCTGGGAGGACGGTTGCCGACGGCTTGTTAGAGGTGTCATACGCCGTTAAAAAACTTGGCACATGGGCTGTTGAGTACTTGAGAGTGGTGACGCTGTAGTATCAGCGATCCCGGTTAGGTAAATGACGAAATTGCGCGGCGCAGTCCCTCCCGATTTATATGAGGACAAGTCATGCCCAAGATAATACCAGTCAACCATCAAAATCTTACGCGCACGGATCCGAGCAATCGTTTCGGGATAACACGAGGCATGCTGAATCGAAACCGGACACTAGTGCGAAGGCGAAGGGAGCGACAAAATGAAACTGGCTGAAGAGTGACGGGCGACGTCAGTTGCGTGGACCGCAGCAGAGCCATAGCCCTGCACAGGGGAGAGATCCCGAAATCACCCCTCGCGCGCCGAAATCGATTGACCCGCGTTCATCGATTGAGCCAATCCAGAAACGCTTGGCATCTGGGAACGGACAGTTTCTTGCGAAACCTTCTGGCTGTGGAAGCGCTCAAGAATTGTCAAGACATCGTCAATTTCTGCCGTAATGCGTCCATCATTCCAGGACAATACCGCACCGGCGATGGCGGCGATTTCTCGCAATCCCTCCAGCGTCAACCGACCTTCAATGGCCAAGGTCGTTCGTCGCATCACGATATCCGACAGGTGGACGACCATTTCATTTCGCGCGATCCAGTCGATCTCACGGGCACTATAGTCGTGCGCATCCGGGAGCCGCTTATCGTCAGAACTGGCTAAATAGGAGGAAAGAATCGAGGTGGCCGTTGTCCCGTAGCGGCAGAGCAGCTCTTCGGCGCGTTCTATCGTGACTGCGTTTCGGCTCGCGACATCGGTTGCCCAACTCTGGCGTGCCTGCCCGCTTGCCGGGAAATCCTTGCCTCCGCCAATTGCAAGATAACGGGTCGATTGGCTTCGTTGACATTCCAGGCGCCACAAGATGGTATCGGCCACCTCCTCGGCGAAACCACGAAATGTCGTCCACTTGCCGCCAACTAGCGAGATGATCGGAAATGGCCGCCTATCCTCAGGCTCTATGACGGGTGCAGAATGATCCCGGCTAATGAGCCCAGGCGCTGTTGCATCCGAGGCCGGAAGCGGGCGAATGCCGCTATAGCTGTAGACGACCTGACGACGATCAAATGTCAGCGTCGGCAGCAATATACGCACGCTCTCGAGGAAATAATCCGTCTCCTCCTCATCGCAGCGCACATTGTCTGGGTCGTTTGCTGGAATATCCGTCGAGCCGACCAATGCCAGCCCAAGATAGCTGTAAACAAGGCAGATGCGTCCATCATCCGCCTCGAAATAGATCATGTGGCCGTTGAGGCTTTTCACCAATTCGGGATGGTCGAGGAGGATGTGAGAGCCCTTTGTACCGCCGATCAGCTTCGATGGGCTGCCAAGCGCGGCATTGACGTGATCGATCCAGGGACCAGCAGCGTTGACGACGAGCTTGGGCGCAATGGTAAAGACGCTGCTATCGGCTCGTTTGTAGGTTAACCGACCATCACGACTTTCCACCAGCGTCGTGAAGTTGGCAGCCAGACTTTTTCCGTTTCCGTCAAGCCCGTCACGCACGAGTTCATAGACCAGCCGCTCAGGCCTGCTCACTTTGGCGTCATAGTAAATTCCACCCGCAACGATGGCAGACGTGACATGCGGCATTTCCCGGCGCGCCCTGCCTTTCAGAATGAGACGGTGACGCGGCATCATCCGGTCACGAGAGCCAAAGAAATCGTAGAGCCAAAGCCCTATCTTGACCAGAATGGCACCCCTGCTGCGGGGTGCGGTTTTGGAACCGAACAGTGTTCGCAAAGCGGCCCCGATCCCGCGCGTCCAAGAAAACACGGGAATGAAGGTCGGCAGCGGCTCGACGCAGTGGGGTGCATTCTTCAAAAGAAGATTGCGCTCCAGCGTGGACTGCGCGACAAGCCCGAACTCGCCGGTCTCCAGATATTTCAGGCCGCCATGGATCAGACGGGATGGCGCGGCACTGGTGCCCGAGCCGAAATCGACCTTGTCTACAATCGCGCAATTAACACCTTGAACCGACAGGTCACGGAAGAGACCTGCCCCATTGATGCCGGCGCCAATGATCAGAACGTCGATATCAGTTTCCTGAAGGGTGTCAAAGCGCGTCTCTGGATCGGGTGTCATTGTCTGTCATCCTGAATTCTATGTCGATAATTGCCGTAGTGTCAGTTCGACTCTCGCTCCTGCGTGAGGGCCCCGATTTTGGGCCACAAGGGCGCCATGGTCGTGGCGATCTCGCAGAAGAGTCGATAACGCTTTTCCATGTCGGCGCTGCGTTGTGGATCCGGCCGATAGGTTTTCGCAATGCTGGCAATATCGCGCGGGTCGCTCTGAGGATCTGCATAGATGCCGACGCCCGACCCTGCGCAAAGGGCAGCACCCCAGGCCGCGGCCTCATCGGTTTGCGTAACCGTTACCGGCATGCCCAGCACATCGGCAAACATCTGTGCGACAGCGCGATTGCGGGAAACGCCACCCGCCAGACTAGCCTTGTCGAAGACAAAACCTTCCCGAAGCGAGTCGACATGGATGCGGTGGTTGAAAGCGATCCCCTCTAGCACCGCGCGCAACAGGTCTCCCCGATCATGCCAGCCGCCAAGGCCGAAAAAGCTGGCGCTGGCGGCGGCCCCATGAGGAGAGCCGAACAGAAAAGGATGAAACAGCACGGTCGAAGGCCGGGCCATTGCCGAATCCAGTTCCGGGGCCAGATGTGCATGGATCGACGTTCCGGCCGCGGCACAATCGACCAGCTCGGCGCGGCACAGGGTTTCCAGAAACCATTCGTAATTGGCCGAAGACGCCGGTGAGATCGACATATTGTTCCAACTGCCGGGCGCAATACCGTTGCGGCAGAACCAGCGCCGATCAACTTTCGGCTCACGCGACAGTGTTTCGTTGATCGAGTATGTTCCCGCAATCAGCGCCACCGTGCCTTCCAAATAATGCCCCGCGCCAAGGGCAGACGCCATGACGTCGTGCAGACCAGCAACCACAGCCGTTTTATCCGACAGGCCGGTGCGCTGCGCCGCCTGCGACGTCACGTGTCCGACAATGCAATCGGATCTGGAAACCGGAGGTAGCGCGTGGGCAATGCCCTCCAGCCCGAAAAGACGAAGCGCAGCGTCGCTGTAATCCTGAGTGGAAACATCGGTGAAGGACGTACTGGCTTCCGTGCGGTCGGCTCCGACAATCCCGCTCAAGCAGAAGGTCAACCAGTCCTTGCAGCTCATGATATGACCGATGCGCTCGAACCGCTCCGGCTCATTGTCACGAATGAAGGCGAGCAATGCAGAGGGCGCCGATACATGCGGCACTTGCCCCGTCAGTGCCAGTGATCGCTCCGATACACCATCCGCCTCCCACCGGTTGATGACCTGCCCTGCCCGGCTATCAAGCGATATAATGGCGCGACCCAGCGGGCGGTTCTGACGGTCAGAGAGATAGATGCCATCACCGTGAGCGGTGACAGACACCGCCTTGATGTCATCGGCCGGGCGGCCACTCAGGGCGACAGCCTCGCGGATCGCATCGGCGGTCGCGCTCCAGAGTTCGTCAATGTCACGCTCGACATAATGTGGCTTCGGCATGAACTGCGTGACCCGGCGCCTGGCAACGGCAAGCTGCGTTCCGTCGCTATCGAAGATGACGGCTTTGGTGACTGTCAGACCGCTATCGATCCCAAGCAAACTCGGCATGGATGCCCCTCAAATCTTGCGCTGCGCCTGCTCCACCCTGTCCCGATCACATCGGATTATCGTCGGGTTGGGCTGCTTCTGGCGACAACAACATTGATATTTTTTGATCGCATGCGATCGATCTGCTCCGCAGGCAGCTTGTCATCGACGATGACGACGTCGAAGTCCTCAAGCGCTGCAAAACTGTGAAGTGCGCGCCGCTCGAACTTTGTATGATCCGCAAGCAAGATCCGCTTGAGCGAACAGTCGAACATGGCGCGTTTGGTGTCGATGGTCTCGGGCGACTGGTGCAACACGACACCATCGCTGATCGCCGACATGGAAATGAACGCGATATCGGCTCTGAGCGCCTTGATCTCACTGATTGTCATCCGTCCCATAAAGGCGTTGCACCAGTTATAATAATGCCCTCCCAACGCAAGAAGCGTCACATCGTGGGCACCCGTCAAAGCATTCATCAGGGTCAGCGAATTTGTGATGGCAGTAATCGGCGCCCTGGAGGAAAGATGCGGCACCATCTGCAACACGGTGGTCGAGTCGTCGAAGAAGATCGCCTGACCCGGCTCGACGAATTGCATGGCAGCAGCCGCTATCAGCCGTTTCTCGGCCGCCTGCCGATTGGAGCGATAGACGTCGCTGGATTCGATCAGATTGGTGGCGGCAGCTGTCACGATACCGCGCGTCTTGCGGAAGAGACCACGGCTCACCAGTTCATCGACATCACGATGGGCGGTCATCAGGCTGATGCCGAAACGATCGGTCAAATCCTCGATCCGCATCGACCCTTCGTTCATGACGGCTTCCGCGATCATGCGACGGCGTGCGATCTGGCGCGTCTGACGGCTGTCGCTCGTCAATTGCTCCAGCAGATCGTCGCTCTGGTTCGTTTTCTCTTTCACGGATCACCCCTATCGCTGAGTTCAATGCCCCAGCTTCGTACAGTGATTGCCCGACGGAGGCAAAAACGGAGAAGCGAGATGAGCGTTTTCGCCCAAAAGCAGGTTGGTGAAGCCATGGCGTCGGGTTCGACACCATGGCTTTCTGGAAAGGCGCCCGCTCTCGATTATTGCGAGAGAACGAAGGGTGCCGTGTACTTGTCGACGTTGTCCTTGGTGATCAATAGGCAATCGAACAGCTGCTTTTCACTATCGACGCCAGTCTTGCCGGTCTTGATGACATTGTCGGCCTGCTTGACCGCTTCTGCCGAGAAAACGGCGACCGGCTGGAGAACGGTGTATTGCAGTTCACCCGCCTTGATCGCAGCAACAGCATCCGGTGAACCATCAAAGCCGCCGACCTTGATGTCCTTCAGCTTACCGGCTTCCTTCAGCGCAGCAATCGCCCCCAGCGCCATTTCATCGTTGCCGGAGATAACGCCGACAATATCGGGATTGGCTTGCAGCAGGGACTGCATCTTGTTGTGCCCCTGGGTGCGATCCCAGTTTGCAACTTCGCGGCCAGCCTTCTGGAGATCCGGATATTGTGTCAGCACGGTTTCGTAACCGTTGGAGCGAGTCGCGGCATTGTTATCGGAGGGGGCGCCGAAAAGTTCGACATATTTGCCCTTGTCGCCAACCGCTTCGACCCATTGCTGCGCACCGATGGCGGCACCCTGAGCGTTGTTGGAAACGAGCTGCGCCTTGGCGAGACCTTCCTGGTTGATTTCAGCATTGACGAGAATAACGGGAATGCCGGCGGCAACGGCCTTCTTCACTGCGCCAACGGAACCGTCGGCATTGGCCGGATCGAGAATGATCGCCACGGACTTGTTTGTGATGGCTGTGTCGATCAGGTTACTTTCGGTGTTAGTGTCACCCTTGTGGGCACCAACGGTTGCCGTATAGCCCAGTTTTTCTGCCGCCGCCTTGGCAACGTTGCCTTCGGTCAACCAGTAGGGGTTGGACGGATCGTTGACGATAACCGTCATCATACCGGCCGCCCAGGCGGAGCTGACCAACAGAGGTGCGACAGTTGCAGCTGCCAGAATAACGCGCATGCCCTTTTTAAACATGATCTCTCTCCCATTGAGTGACTTGGTTTTGCCGGTCTCCCGGCCTTGCTTTCCGCAATCGGCTTTGCGCGAATTGAGCCTGCCGTCGTGGATAAGTTCGGTTGACCGCCGATCAGGATGACCGGACGCGGCGGCCATATTGGATGCTGTTCATCAAGACGGCGAGGACGATAACCGCCCCGGTAAAGACCGTCTGCCAGTATGCGGATACGCCGATGATCACCAAGCCGTCTGACAGGAAGCCGATGACGAAGGCGCCGAGCATTGTGCCGCGGATCGTACCACGGCCACCCGTCAGGGCAGCGCCGCCGATGACGACGGCAGCAATCGCTGTCAATTCGTATGTCGTACCGGCAGTCGGACCTGCAGACGTCAGCTGCGACGACAGCACGAGGCCGGCAATGGCAGCGCAGATGCCCGACAAGACATAGACGAGCACCTTGACGCGGACGACTGGAACGCCGGACAGTTCCGCAGCCCGCTCGTTGCCGCCGGAAGCATAGAGCCAGCGACCGAAGGCGGTGCGGCTCAAAACGATGCCGCAAATAATCGCTAGCACAGCCAGAACGATGACACCGATCGGAATACCGGCGAGGCGGTTAAAGCCGAGCCAGTCGAAGCCGGTATTGCCGAGTTCGGGGCGACCGCCGAGATTGTTGTAGGTCAGGCCGTTGGTCATGAGCAAAGCGATACCTCGGGCGACGTAAAGCACGCCAAGTGACGCCACGAATGCTGGCACGCGCAGGTAAGCAATCAACACGCCGTTGACCGCACCGACGAGCGCGCCAACCGCGCAGGTCACGACTACGACGGCCCAGACCGGTAGATACAGGATCACGCCGAACTGCGGCAGCATCACACCTTGCATCAGGAAACCGGCAATGCATCCAGCCAAGCCTAGCGTCGAACCGACCGACAAATCGATGCCGCCATTCAGGATCACCAGCAGCATTCCGATTGCCAGAATACCGAAGATTGCCACATGCGAAGCCATGGTCAAAAAGTTGTTCACCGAGAAGTAGTATGGTGACAGAAAGGAAAAAACCGCGATGATGACGATCAGCGCGAAGAATGCGCGCCCTTCCAGAAGTAAGTGCACGATGTTGATCTTGCGTTTCTGCCCGTTCGCAACTGACGTGTTATCGGTGGCATTCGTGACTGACATAATCAGCTCTCCATATTCCGGGCTAGTGCGCGACCACGGCTTCGCCAGAGGCGGCCATGATCTTTTCCTTGGTGACGTCGGAAGTGAACTCGGCTGAAACCCGACCACGACGCATTACGATGATGCGGTGAGCGATGCTGAGGCACTCATTGACTTCAGACGTTGAATAGATGACCGCAAGCCCCTGCTTTGCCCGTTCGGCCAGAAGCTTGAAGACTTCTGCCTTGGCCCCTATGTCGATGCCGCGGCTCGGTTCGTCGAGCAGGATGACCTTGGGGTGGGTAGCCAGCATCTTGCCGATGACAACCTTCTGCTGATTGCCGCCTGACAGAGAACCAATAGGGGCATCCCCACCATCGGTTTTCACATGGACACTGCGGATCGAATCCTCAACCAGACTGCGTTCGCGACTTGCCGATGTGAACAGACCTTTTGTGAAGGCGCCGATGCTGGCAAGCGACAGGTTCGAACCTACCGACATGGTCTGCACGAGACCGTCGCGTTGGCGGTCTTCGGGGACCAAAACCAGGCCATCCGCGATACGCCCGGCAATGCTCAGTGACCCGATGTCGCGCCCTTCCAGCATAACGCGACCGGCACTGGAGCCTAGTCGTCCGGCCACGCATTCCAGCAGTTCCGTGCGACCGGCCCCCATGAGCCCGTAAATGCAAACGATCTCACCAGCACGGACATCAAGGGAAAGCTTGTCGACCGCATTGTAAGCAGCGCTCGAAGGACCGGGAACCGACAGGCTCTCGATTGACAGAGCCACGTCGCCGAACTGGCTATCCGGCGGGCTGCCAAGATCGAAATTGTCACCGACCATGTTGCGAACGATCCATTCGAGGTCGATCTCGTTGCGTTTGGCATAGGCCGTCATTCTCCCGTCGCGCAGCACAACGGCATGATCTGTGATCTGGAGTGCTTCCTCCAGATGATGCGAAATATAGACAATCGAGACGCCACGATCGGTCAGATCGTGAATGACCTTGAACAACACCTCGACTTCGGTCGCGCTCAGAGCGGAGGTCGGTTCGTCCATGATCAATATGCGCGAATTGACCGAAAGCGCCCGTGCAATCTCAACAATCTGCTGCTGACCAAGGCGCAGATCCTCGACCAGCGTGAGAGGATCGATGTCCTCTTCCAGTTCCTCCAGGAGGATCCGCGCCTGTCGCTCCTCCTCGGCAAAATCAACCGCCCCGCTTTTGGTGATCTCACGCCCCATAAAGATATTATCACGCACGCTGAGATTGGGTGCGAGGCTGAGTTCCTGATGGATGATGGAGATGCCGCAGTCACGCGCATGGGTGGATGAGTTGAAACTGATCGGTGCGCCATCAAGAATGATGTCCCCGGACGTCGGCCTGACCACCCCGGACAGGATCTTCATCAATGTCGATTTACCGGCACCGTTTTCACCAAACAGTGTCGTCACTTGCCCCCGATGAATATCGAAATTGACGCCCTTGAGGGCATGGACGCTGCCATAGGATTTTGCGACGTCACGGGCGGCGAGGACAACTTCGCGCTGATCGTTTTGGACTGGGTGCAGCTCACTCATTTGACGTCGACCTTCACCGGCGTGACCAGCCAGCTCTTTGGATTGATGAGCTTGAAAACACCCACCACGGTCGCAGATTTTCCATCGAGCGCATCCACATCGATACCGCTCAACACCGCCTTCTTCATCTCGTTGTTGATGCCAGAGCCAGCATCCTGATATTGGATCTGGTTGGTGAACTGGCCGAACTCGATGGTCCCTGTCGCGTCGCGGAGGTCCGTGCCGTTGACCGCAGGGCCGGTCTGGACACGGACCACCGTCTCGGGAGGAAGTCCGTCGATCTTCATTTCGTTTATGCTGGACTTGCGGGTTGAAAACGTACCCGTCAACTTCACCGGAACGACCGGGCCGGTGCTTGTGGCAATGCCATATCTCTCGCCAGCCCCTTTCTTGTCTGCCGCGATGGCGGTCGCAAGCTCAACGGCACCGACGGCGCGCTTTTCAACATCCGCCTGAATTTTAGGAAATTGCTCGGCACCATAGGCTTCGGGTGAGAACGCCTGCTTGCGAATATCACCTTCCGAACCAATCTTGACGACTGTTGTATCAAGCGCAATGGCACCGAGAACAGCCACGGCGCAAACCGCGAACTTGGTGGTCATGCCGTTTGCGGGCTTGCGAGCTGCATAGGCGGGCTGTGAACTCATATCGATACGGCCTCCCGAATTAAAACTGATGTCATGCGAAAGTGAGCGGCATATGCAGAGCACGGGCGTGCATCATGGCTGTTGCAGCCTGCCCTGCTTTGCGACCGCTTCAACGCTGCCGTTAACGATCATCGCGTGACCTCCTCCAATCAGGTTCCAGCGCCTGTCTCCTCCAACCGCCAGAACGTGCAACACCTCCCAAAGGTGCATCCTATGATATATCTATGTTATTTACTGGCAAAAGACTGTTATAAGTTCTCATTCTTGTCAACGGATGTTTTTATCAAATCTTAAGCAAAGCCCTGCCTGTGAGCAGTGACCCCTCTTGTGCGGCGCACCAATTTTTTGCAGTTGCAAATGATATCCTAGGGATTATCAATTGCGAAATTGATATCTTAAATTCTTGGTTTTGTTATTAGAAAGTTGAATTTCGGCCTTGTTGGAGCTTTATCGAAAACTCCGTGAAATGATCTCGACTGAAGGTGCGCCGACGCCTGAGCCCCCGGCATCATGATTGAAAAATATTTCATTGTTAGAAATTTATTTCTAGACTAATGATATCTTTATGTTAGATTTTAACATGACGCGAGGTGCCGAAATCGTCGGGTTTAACTCGGGACTTGATGATTTCTTAAGGTGACGGGCCATTTGGAGTGAAAGCGGAAGGCGCTTGCCTGCCGATTGGGAGGAATGGATATGAATTTCGAGCGCGCCCTGCCCGCTGCGGAACATGTGTCGTTGGCGAGATAGCGACGCAATGACATCAATCCGCAACATCATTGTCGGCATCGATGCAGGAACCTCCATCATCAAGGCGGTCGCCTTCGATCTGTCCGGACAACAACTCGCCTCCGCGTCCGTGCGAAACAGATATTCCACCGGCGCCGATGGCTCTGCCACCCAATCTCTGTCTCAAACCTGGATCGACTGTGCCAGCGCGTTGCGAGGGCTCAGTGAAAAAGTTGACCATCTTGCCGCACGCACCGCCGCGATTGCTGTCACCGGACAGGGAGACGGGACCTGGCTTGTCGGATCCGACAACAGCCCTGTGGCAGATGCGTGGCTCTGGCTGGATGCCCGCGCGGCACCGACCGTCACATCGCTTGCTTCGAGACCCTTGAACAGAGCACGTTTCGAAGCGACGGGAACCGGCCTTAACACCTGCCAGCAAGGCGTCCAGCTTGCGCATATGGACAGGTTTATGCCCGAACTCCTCGACAACACCGAAGTCGCATTGCATTGCAAGGACTGGCTCTATGTCAAGCTAACTGGCGTGCGCGCCACGGATCCTTCCGAAGCAAGCTTCACCTTCGGCAATTTTCGCACGCGCCAGTATGATGACGTCGTGATTGATGCACTCGGCCTTGGCCAGAGACGAAAGCTATTGCCCGAGATCATCGACGGAACCGAAATCAGCCATGCACTGACGGCGGAAGCGGCAAAGGCGTGCGGCTTTCTGGCTGGAACACCCGTCTGCTTGGGATATGTAGACATGGTCATGACCGCTCTTGGTGCTGGCGTCAGAAGCGGCGGACTGAATGCCGCGTGCTCAACGATCGGCTCCACCGGCGTCCATATGCGCGCAAAATCCGTTGCCGATGTCCATCTCAATCATGAGGGCACAGGCTACGTTATTGCCCTGCCAATTCCGGGAATCGTGACCCAGGTCCAGACCAATATGGGCTCGACGATCAATATAGACTGGATTCTCGGCATAGCATCGTCTTTGATGGCGGATGCTGGCAAGTCCGTCTCCCATGCCGAACTGATCGCACGCATTGACGACTGGTTTGCCGAAAGCCAGCCAGGGTCGGTTCTCTACCATCCTTACATTTCAGAGGCTGGCGAGCGTGGCCCCTTCGTCAACGCCAATGCGCGTGCGGGTTTTACCGGCCTTTCGACCCGTCACGGGTTTCCCGATCTCATTCGCAGTGTCGTCGAAGGTTTGGGGCTTGCGGCGCGAGATTGCTATGCGGCGATGAGCGCCATGCCGGATGAACTTCGCGTCACCGGCGGGGCGACACGCTCTAACGCGCTGCGTCGATCCCTGTCTGCCGCAATCGGTGCGCCGATCCGCCAATCTCGACGCGAAGAAACCGGCGCAGCCGGTGTGGCTATGATGGCCGCTGTCGCGATCGGCGTCTATTCATCGATGGATGACTGCATTGCAGACTGGGTCACGCCTCTCCTCGCCGAGGTGGAAGAACCAGATCCCGCAGAAACTGCGCGGTTTGACCGCCTGTTTGCAGCCTATGTCGATATTCGCACGGCGATGCCCCCTGCTTGGGACAAGCTTGCTACCGGGACGACGAGTTTGCCCCCCGGCGCATAAATCACTTTTTGATGCCAAGCATCGAAGGAGCAAGACATGAGCGAACCAGAAACTCTCGATATTTTCGTTATCGGCGGCGGTATAAACGGTGCAGGAATCGCGCGCGATGCGGCCGGTCGTGGACTGAAAGTTGCCCTGTGCGAGAAGGACGATCTGGCACAGGGAACCTCTTCACGCTCTGGAAAGCTTGTTCATGGCGGCTTGCGATATCTGGAATATTACGAATTTCGGCTGGTGCGCGAAGCACTCATCGAACGTGAAGTCTTGCTGAACGCTGCGCCACACATCATCTGGCCGCTTCGTTTTGTGCTTCCACACAGCCCGCAGGACCGGCCAGCATGGCTCGTACGCCTTGGCCTCTTCCTCTACGACCATTTGGGTGGCCGCAAGAAGCTGCCGGGCACACGCACCCTGAACCTCCTGCGCGATCCAGAAGGCGCTCCGATCCTCGATCAATACCCACGGGGCTTCGAATACTCCGATTGCTGGGTCGACGACGCACGTCTGGTCATCCTCAACGCCGTTGGCGCGGCGGAAAAGGGCGCAACGATATTGACACGGACATCGGCTGTTTCAGCACGGCGGGAAGACGGCATCTGGAAAATCATCACCCAAAACAGCGTGACCGGCGAGGAGAGGAAGTTCCGTGCCCGATGTATCGTGAACTGTGCCGGACCTTGGGTAAGCGATATCATCAACCGCGTGGCCGGATCGAACTCCAGCCGCAACGTGCGCCTCGTCAAGGGTAGTCACATCATCGTGCCGAAATTCTGGGCCGGTTCCAACGCCTATCTCGTGCAGAACCACGACAAGCGTGTGATCTTCATCAACCCTTATGAGGGTGACAAGGCGCTGATCGGCACGACGGATATCGCTTATGAAGGTCGAGCCGAAGATGTTTCAGCCGACGAGGGCGAAATCGATTATCTGCTGAAGGCGGTCAACCGCTACTTCAAGGAGAAACTGCGTCGTCAGGACGTGCTCCACTCCTTTTCCGGTGTTCGCCCGTTGTTCGACGACGGCAAGGGCAACCCATCCGCCGTCACCCGCGATTATGTGTTCGACCTCGAGGAGACAGGCGGCGCGCCGCTGCTCAACATATTCGGCGGCAAGATCACCACCTTCAGGGAACTTGCCGAGCGCGGCATGCATCAGTTGAAGAATATTTTCCCCACCATGGGTGAGGACTGGACCGAAAAGGCTCCTCTGCCGGGTGGCGACATGCCGAATGCCGATTTTGAGACCTTCGTTGACGGTCTACGTGAAACATATCCGTTGATGTCGCGCGCGTTGGTGCACCATTATGGCAGGCTCTATGGCACCTTGACCTGCAAGGTGATTGGCGGGGCAACAGGCATGGTAGACCTCGGGCGCCATTTTGGCGGACATCTTTATGAAGCGGAAGTCCGTTATTTGATCGAAAACGAGTGGGCCCAGACGGCGGATGACATTCTTTACCGCCGCACCAAGCATTATCTTCACATGACCGAAGCCGAGCGTGACGCCTTTAGCGAATGGTTTTGCGCCACCCGTCCAGTCGTTGCCTGAAGGAGGACCAAGATGCCGCTTACGCTTTCGCTCAACACCAATCCGCTCGTTAATCGCTTTGCCGATCCCGATGATCTGATCGACACCGTGGCGCGTGACCTGAAAATCCGCGATTTGCAGCTCACCCATGAATTCATCAATCCGAGCTGGCCAGCAGCTGTCATCCGTCGGCTTACCCGGCAGATGGATGCAGCTCTCAAGCGGACAGGCGTTCGCGTCACCTCCGGGATGACCGGTCCCTATGGTCGTCTCAACCATTTCGGCCATCCTGATGCAGATGTGCGCCGATATTATATTGACTGGTTCAAGACCTTTGCCGATATCACCGCCGATCTTGGTGGCACGTCCGTTGGCACACAATTCGCGATCTTCACCTATAAGGATTTTGACGATCCAGCCCGCCGTGAGGAACTCATCAGCATCGCCATCGACTGTTGGGCCGATGTCGCTGAGCATGCCCGCGCGGCTGGCCTTTCCTATGTTTTCTGGGAGCCGATGAGCGTCGGTCGCGAGTTCGGTGAGACGATAGACGCCTGCATGTCGCTGCAAAAGCGCCTGACTGCCGCAGACATGGCAGTGCCGATGTGGATGATGGCAGATATCGACCACGGCGACGTGACGTCTACCAATCCCGACGATTTCGACCCCTATGCCTGGGCACGCGCTGTAGCGTCCGTTTCGCCGATCATCCACATCAAGCAAAGCCTGATGGACAAGGGCGGCCACCGGCCATTCACGGCAGAATTCAATGCAAAGGGGCGCATCCAGCCCGCACCACTGCTTGAGGCTTTTGCTGCAGGTGGAGCTAAAGATAATGAGATTTGCCTCGAGCTCTCGTTCAAGGAACGGGAACCGAATGACCGGCAGGTCGTATCCCAGATAGCTCAAAGCGTCGCCTTCTGGGCGCCACATATCGATGCCGGCATTGCCGACTTGAACATTTGACGCCACAGGCCGTCCAAGGGCCAGGCAATCGAATGCGGCAACCGTCGCAGACACATCGAAAGGAAGCCGCATGACGGATGCCGATGAAACCCTTGCCGTGCGCGCTGCGTGGCTGCACTATGCTGGTGGCCTGACACAGTCGGAGGTCGCCAGACGCCTCGGCGTGCCGTCTGTCAAAGCGCATCGCTTGATTGCTAAGGCCGTCGCAGAAGGCGTGGTCAAGGTAACGATCGACGGCGATATCGTTGAATGTGTCGAGCTGGAAATGCAGCTATGTGAGCGCTTCGACCTCCAGCATTGCGAGGTTGCCCCTGATCTTGGCGAGGAGGGATTGCCCTTGCGCGCGCTCGGCCATGCCGGTGCCAATTATCTCAAGCGGGAGATCGAACGTGGCGAAAACAGGGTCATCGGCCTCGGCCATGGCCGGACATTGTCCGCCGCCGTGCAATATATGCCGAGGGTCAACACCAAGGATCTCCGATTCGTATCGCTGCTGGGCGGCCTTACCCGCAATTACTGTGCAAACCCCTATGACGTCATGCACCGGATCGCCGAGAAAACCGGAAGCCAGGCCTATGTCATGCCTGTGCCCTTCTTCGCCAATACGACCGAGGATCGCAAGGTGCTGCTGGCCCAGCGCGCGGTCAAGGAAGTGTTTGAACTCGCCAACAAGGCCGATCTGAAACTCGTTGGCATCGGCAATGTCGACTCAGATGCACAACTCGTCTCCTCAAGCATGATCGAACCGGAGGAGATCGCCGATATCGCGGCGTCCGGCGGCGTCGGGGAAATTCTCGGGCATTTTTTCGATGCGGATGGGCACATCATCGAAACCGACTTGAGCACCCGAATGCTTTCGGCGTCCTTCCCCATGAGCAAAAGCGAGCGCCTCGTGGCGTTGGCGGGAGGTGCAAACAAAGTTGCCGCCATCAGCGCGATCCTGAAGAGCCGCCGCCTTTTTGGATTGATCACCGATGAGCGGACCGCAAAAGCCCTGCTTGCAGCGTAAAGAAACACGACGAGACGGAAAACCCTTCTTCGTATCCCTGGAGATCAGCAACAATGACATCATCACCCCGCTTCTGGATCGGCACGAGCTGGAAGATGAACAAGACCCTGGCAGAAGCCATAGATTTCGCAAAGTCCCTCAGACAAGCGGATGCAAACAGGGATCAGCGGATTCAACGTTTCGTCATTCCTTCCTTCACCGCCGTTCGCGAAGTTAAGGCAGCCCTCGCAGGAACCTCCGTCAAGGTCGGTGCGCAGAACATGCACTGGGCCAATGACGGAGCATGGACTGGCGAAATCTCTCCGCTGATGCTGAAAGACTGCGGGCTTGATATTGTTGAGCTTGGCCATTCCGAGCGACGCGAGCATTTCGGTGAAACCGATGAAACAGTCGGACTGAAGACGGAAGCTGCCGTTCGCCATGGCCTTATCCCCCTGATCTGCATCGGAGAAACACTGGCTGACCGGGAAAGTGGTCGCGCAACGGACGTGCTGGCAAGGGAAGTTCGAGGTGCACTTTCCAAACTGGAAGGCTCGCAGAAGGATGCGGAAATTTTGCTTGCCTACGAACCGGTTTGGGCAATCGGTGTGAACGGCATTCCTGCAACATCTGATTATGCCGAAGCTCGCCAGGCCGAAATCATCGCTGTGGCAGAGGATGTGCTCGGTCGTCGCATTCCTTGCCTCTATGGTGGATCGGTTAATCCTGAAAATTGCGAGGAACTCATTTCGAGCCCACATATAGACGGGCTCTTCATCGGCCGTTCGGCTTGGAATGTCGAAGGTTACCTCGACATACTCTCCAGATGCGCTTCCAAACTTGAAACGAAACCTGAAGGAAAAAAATGATGAAACTAGCAATTGCAGGAGACAGCGCTGGCGAAGAGCTGGCCAAGATTCTCGCCTCCCATCTTAAGGACCGCTTTGACGTTTCCGAAGTCTCACGCACCAGTGAGGGACCCGACGCTTTCTACGCCAGCCTTGCGGATCGCGTTGCTTCAGGTGTCATCGACGGGACCTATGATAAGGCAATCCTCGTTTGTGGCACCGGTATAGGCGTCAGCATTGCCGCCAACAAGGTGCCAGGCATCCGCGCCGCACTGACCCACGACACATATTCGGCAGAGCGTGCTGCGCTTTCAAACAACGCACAGATCATCACCATGGGCGCGCGTGTGATCGGAACCGAACTGGCAAAGGCGATTGCCGACGCATTCCTCGCACAGACCTTTGACCAAAACGGTCGGTCAGCGGGGAATGTCACGGCGATCAACGACATCGACGCGAAATACAATCAGCGTTGACGTAAAACGGAAGCAGTCTGCCTTCTGCAGGCTGCTTCCCTCGGACCATTTGACCATGCCGGAACCCGGCGACAAGACCGTCTTGATCCGTTTTTCGGGCTTATATCCCCAGTCAGAATGTCGAGTCATCAGCCTGCCATGCGCGCTCCATAGCTGCCACCCGACGCAGCCCCTTCCTATCAGAACCGCCGTTTTTGAACCGGACCTGCGCATAAGCTTCTCTACGCAATTTCATTGCTTGACAAATGTCGCCTACAATCTGAATATTGTAAACATCAGCAGGCGGGATGGAGATTGCCTGCTGTGACAGTCGGAGCCTGAGAGGCAGGATACGACCGATGGGAGGAAACCAGAGTGCAATATCTTCTCGATGTCGAAGGGCTGAAGAAGTCGTTCGGCGGTGTCGCAGCTTTGAAGGATGGGCGCTTCCGTCTGGCCGCCGGTTCTGTCCATGCGCTGTGCGGCGGCAATGGTGCCGGAAAATCCACCTTTTTGAAAATCCTCATGGGAATCTACAAGCGCGACGCTGGTGCGATCCGTCGCGACGGCGCTGAAGTCGAGTTTTACGGCCCTGGCGATGCGCTGGCATCCGGTATTGCCATCATCGAACAGGAACTTAGCCCTGTCCCGCATATGACGGTTGCCGAAAACATATATCTGGGTCGTGAACCTGCCGGTCGATTTGGCGGTATCGACTTCAAAACCATGAATCAGAATGCCCAGGTGCTGCTGGACAGCCTTGAATTCCACATCCGGGCCAACCAGTACATGATGAATCTCTCGGTCGCACAAATGCAACTGGTCGAGATCGCCAAGGCACTCAGCCACGATGCCGAAGTCATCTTCATGGATGAACCCACGTCGGCGATTGGGGAAAAAGAGGCTCAGCAGCTTTTCAAGACAATCATTCGTCTCAAGGCAGCCGGAAAAGGCATAGTCTATGTTTCCCATCGGCTATCGGAAATTTTTCAGATTGCGGATGCCTACACGGTCTTCCGCGACGGAAGCTACATCGGCAGTGGTGAGCTTGACCAGATTGATCGCCAGAGCCTGATCCGCATGATCGTCGGTCGCGACCTCGGTGAAGAATATATAAAAACAAATACACCGACCAACGAAATCGGTTTCGAAGTGTCGGACCTGACGGCCGCCGGCAAGATAGATAACATCTCATTCTCAGTGAAGAAGGGGGAGATTTTTGGCATCTACGGATTGATGGGTTCAGGGCGAACGGAGATTTTCAACTGCCTGTTCGGTCTCGACAAATCTGACACCGGCTCCATCAAACTCCATGGCCAGCCGATAACCGTTTCCAAGCCATTGGACGCGATGGGGCATGGCATCGCCTTCGTCACCGAAGACCGCAAAGTGACGGGCCTCAATCTGGATGACAGCGTGCGTGGCAACATCGCCATGGCGAGCCTGCCAGAAATGAGCCCGAACATGGTCATGCGCCGACGTGAGGAGCAGGCAGCGAGTGCACGGATGATCTCGCATTTCGGCATCAAAACCGCACGCGACACCCTCCCCGTCTCGAGCCTGTCAGGGGGCAACCAGCAGAAAGTGGTGCTGGGCAAATGGTTTTTGCGTAATCCCAAAATTCTGCTGCTCGACGAGCCGACACGTGGCGTCGATGTGGGAGCCAAACGCGAAATCTATCGGATCATCTGCGATTTCGCGGCATCCGGTGGCACGGTGATCATGATTTCGTCCGAAATCGACGAGGTGCTGGGAATGTCGGATCGCATTCTCGTCATGCGGGATGGCCGTTCCGTGGGCACGTATCCGCGCAGTGAAGCCACCGCCGAAACACTCGTTCATCTATCGACGTAATATATCTTCCGAGGCTCAATCAAAAGCCAGCCCAGCACTTTAAGAGGTTTAGAAAAGTGTCTCTCACAGATAATAAAACGACGCCGGGCTGGTTCAGTTCAGACCGCCGCAGATTGATCATCCAGGAATATGGCATCTTTCTCGCCTTCCTCCTGCTTTCGATCATTCTGTCCTTCTCGAACCAGTATTTTCTAACCTCTGGAAATATATCGAACATTCTGCTTCAGACATCGATCAACGGCGTACTGGCGATTGGTATGACCTTTGTCATCCTGACACGCGGCATCGACCTGTCCGTTGGCTCTGTTGTAGCACTGGCAGGGATTGTCAGCGGCAGCCTCGCAACAACGTCGGCAACAGCCGGCGTGATCGGCGCGCCCTACCCTCCCTATGTTGCCATGACCGCGGGCATTCTCGTTGGTCTGGCCTGCGGAACCATCGTAGGCATCATCGTTTCCCGTTTTGCAGTGCCCGCCTTCGTCGCAACACTCGGCATGCTATCGGCGGCGCGTGGCATGACCCTCATCTACGGCGGCGGAAAGCCCGTGCCGGGCCTTACGCCAGCATTCCGCTGGATCGGCACCGGCGATGTGTTTGGCATACCCATGCCCGTCGTCATTCTGGCTTGCGTCTTCATCGTTTCGTGGTGGGTGCTGAACCGCACGCGCTTCGGTCGTTACATCTACGCTGTTGGCGGCAATCCACATGCAGCAAAGACCTCCGGCATCAACGTCACCCGCATTCGCTTTGTCGTCTACACGATTTCAGGCGGGCTTTCGGGCCTGGCTGGCATGATGCTCTCGGCTCGTACCGGCTCGGCTCTGCCCCAGGCAGGCGTTGCCTACGAACTCGATGCGATTGCAGCTGTCGTTATCGGCGGCACCAGCCTTTCGGGTGGTGTCGGTCGCGTCACCGGCACGTTGATCGGCGCCCTGATCATCGGCGTCATGAACAACGGTCTCGATCTGCTCGGCATCCAATCCTACTACCAGCAGGTGATCAAAGGCGCGCTGATCGTCGGCGCCGTCATGCTCGACCAAAAACGCAATCACGGTCAATGACCAGACAATTCGGGCCGCAGACCGCTGCCTGCAATAAAACGGCGCACTATCATGGTGGCCGATCTCTATGGAGGAGAAAGAGATGAAGAAACTGCTGCTTACCCTGATAGCAAGCGTTGCAATCCTCGCCGCCCCGGCAATGGCACAGGACAAAAAGCTCAAGATCGGTGCAACGACCTACGGCCTCAATGCCGAGTTCATGCAGCTCTGGTCTGCTGCCCTGAAACAGCACCCGGCCGTCAAGAGCGGGGAAGTCGAACTGACCGTATTCGATGGACGTTACGACGCTCTTGTCCAGCAGGAGCAGTTCAACACGATGATCACGCAGAAATTCGATGCGATCATCTTCGTGCCGATGGATATCGAGGCCGGTGCCGCCGCTGTGCAGGCGGCACATGATGCGGGCATCCCTGTCGTGGGTTCGAACGCCCGCGTCAATTCAGACCTGCTGACATCCTATGTCGGCTCGAACGACGTGCAGGCTGGCGAGATGGAAGCCAAGGCCGTCCTCGACAAGATGGGCTGCAAGGGCAATCTCGTCATTCTCGAAGGACCTATCGGCCAGTCCGGCCAGATTCAGCGTCTCGAAGGCAACCAAAAAGCCTTGAAGGCTTGCCCGGATGTCAAGGTTCTAGAAACCCAGACGGCAAACTGGTCTCGGGCCGAAGCGCAGACGCTGATGGAGAACTGGCTGACATCTCATCCAGGCCAGATCAATGGCGTCATTGGCCAGAACGACGAGATGGCGCTCGGTGCCATTGAAGCCATCAAGGCGGCGAAGCTCAATGTCTCCGATTTCGCCATCGCGGGTGTGGATGGCGTGACCGATGCGATCAACGCCGTCAAGGCCGGGCAGATGGCATCCATTCTGCAAGATGGCAGTGCCCAGGCGCAAGGTGCGATGGACATCGCCATCAAGGCGGTAAAGCCGGACTACAAGCCTCAATCCAGCATCTGGACGCAGTATCCCGAAATGAAGTGGAACGAAGGGACTGAAAAGACCTACCTCGTTCCATGGACTGTCGTGACGACTGAAAACGCCGACAAGCTGCTGGAATCGCGCAAATAAAGAGGCATGGGAGGGGCGGCCCTGCCGCCCCACCGTCCCCGCACACAGAGTGGAAATTATGACCGATACAGCCCCACAGATTGATCTGAACTTTCCGTTGACTGGCAAGATCGCACTGGTGACAGGCGGTGCCTCTGGTATTGGCGCAGCCATTGCCGATGCCTTCTCGACAAAGGGTGCCACCGTTGCCGTCCTGGATATCAACATTGATGTTGCGAAACGGAAGGCCGATGCGCTCGGCAACGGCGCCAAACCCTTCGTCTGCGATGTCTCGAATGTCACCTCGGTCAACGCGGCTGTGGCCGACGTGATGGCTGCGTTCGGAGGCATCGATATTGCCGTCAACTCCGCGGGTGTCGTCTATCTGGCACCGGCAGAGGATATTTCGCTCGATGACTGGGACAAAACGATCAATATCAATCTGAAGGGCAGCTTCCTTGTGACGCAGGCTGTGGGACGCGCAATGATCGCTGCCGGTCAGGGCGGAAAGATCATCAACATGGCGTCTCAGGCTGGCACGGTGGCAATCGAGGAGCACGTCGCCTACTGCGCATCGAAGTTCGGCGTGATCGGCATGTCGAAAACATTTGCCGCCGAGTGGGGAAAGCATGGGATTTGCGTCAACACACTATCGCCGACCATCGTTCTGACCGAACTCGGCAAGAAAGCCTGGGCCGGGGAAAAGGGTGAGGCCGCCAAGAAAAGAATACCGACCGGGCGATTTGCCTATCCCGAAGAGATCGCCGCCGCCGCCGTATTTCTGGCATCCGCAGGCGCAAACATGATCAATGGTGCCGATTTGCTCATCGATGGTGGCTACACCATCCTCTGAGCGACGATATCAGGAGTTTCAAGGAGATATTATGCAGCGATTTATCAATGATCCCGATCAGGTCGTCGAAGACACCGTCAAAGGCTTTGTCAAAGCACATCAGGATATTCTCCGATTGGGAGAAAACCCGCGCGTCGTCGTTGCCAGGCAGGCGCCAGTTGCAGGCAAGGTCGGCGTCATCACGGGCGGTGGCTCGGGCCATGAACCGGGATTTATGGGCTATACCGGACGCAACATGCTGGACGCGGTTGCTGTTGGCGAGCTTTTCTCCTCTCCAACGGCCAAGAGCTTTTACGATGCCATGCGCGAAGCCAATGGCGGCGCGGGCGTCATCTGCCTCTACGGCAATTACGCTGGCGATAACATGAACGTCAAAATGGCCGTCAAGCTTGCCGCCAAGGACGGCATCGAGATAGCCACTGTGGTTGCCAATGATGACGTCTGCTCTGCACCACCGCATGAGCGGGAAAAACGGCGCGGCGTCGCTGGCGAAATCTTCATGTGGAAAATCGGTAGCGCCAAGGCATCCGCAGGCGGCAGCCTCGAAGAGGTCAGAGCCGTAGCCCAGAAGGCAATCGACAATTGCCGCTCCGTCGGCATTGGTCTTGGCCCCTGCACTCTACCCGCAGTCGGCCATCCAAACTTTCAGATCGAACCTGGCACGATGGAAGTCGGGATCGGCCATCACGGCGAACCCGGCGTCCGTGTCGAACCCCTCAAGACCGCTGAAGCAATCGCCAAAGATATGTGCAAGATCGTCCTCGACGACCATAATCTTCCGGCAGGAACCGAAGTCGCCGTCCTGGTATCCGGCCTTGGCGCGACACCTTTGAACGAACTCTACATTCTCAACGACACTATCGAGTCGGAAATTACGGCACGGGGACTGGTCATTCACAAAACCTATGTCGGCAACTACTTCACATCGCTGGAAATGGTTGGCGCGACATTGACCGTTTTCGCGCTCGATGCCGAAATGAAAACGCTTCTCGATGTCGAAGCCAACTGCACCATGAAGCTTTAAGGGGGGCCAGTCATGCAAACGTTCAAAAATGCGTCCGCAGCTCCGATCGTTGTATCCATCGCCGAACGCATCATTGAAAATCGTGCCTATCTCAGCGAAATCGATGGCAAGATCGGTGATGGCGACCACGGGGTCAATATGGCGAAGGGTTTCGGCATGGCGGCAGAGCGCCTGAAGGGAACCGACAAGACGCTAGGTGAAGCCTTTGACGTACTTGGCTCGGCACTCATGACCGAAATCGGCGGCTCGATGGGCCCACTTTATGGCGTCATGTTTATGGAGTTTTCCGAAAAACTCGACGGTTGCGACGATATAGACCCGGCCATCTTCAGCGCGATGCTGCATGCAGGTCTGGAAGGCATTCAGTCCATTGGTTCAGCAAAGATCGGTGACAAAACGCTCATAGACGCCCTTGTACCCGCTATCGAAGCATTCGACGCAACGATTGCAGCGGGAGAGACCTTTGCACGCGCGCTCGACACGCTCGTGCTTGCCGCTGAAAAGGGTCGGGATTCGACGCTTAATCTGGTCGCCAAGATCGGTCGATCCAGCCGTCTCGGTGAACGCTCCCTGGGTGTTCTCGACGCTGGTGCAACATCATGTGCCATCATTCTCAAGGAGCTTTCCATCGCAGCAAAGGCTCGCCTTCAAGAGTAAACGCACTGCCTGCGGGTCGTTGCAGAACGCTGAGATTGCGTCCATGGTCGCGCCTGAAAAGGGAGACATTGCGAATAAATGACAGCCAAAGCATCTCAGCAACGTAAAAATGGAGCGGGCAAAGGCAACGCATCGGAAACGTTGGACGCAATGCCGTTGCGTTACGGCGACGATCCCTATGTATGGGCTTGTTGGTTGTATTATGAAGACGGGATGACACAAGGGGAGATCGCGGATGCGATGGGCATCTCCCGCGCAACCGTCAACAGCTATCTCGCCGAAGCGCGTGACAGAGGCATCGTCAACATTTCGATAGAGCCCGCCCGCCTTGCATCGCTCACGGTCGCGCAGGAGTTGAAGCACCATTTCGGCCTTGTCGACTGCCTTGTGGTGCCAAGCGAAGACGGCTCCCGTCCATTGATCGAGAGGTTGGGCTTAGCGGGTGCTCAGGCTCTCCAACGACTGTTGAAATCCGGCGATACGCTGGCCGTAGCCTGGGGAAGAACGGTGCTTGCTGTGGGCGAGCACGCATTTGCTCCCGGGCTTCAGGACGTGACGGTGGTGCAGGCAACAGGCGGAACACAGGCAAGTTTTCCTTACACACCTGAACTCTGCGCATCATCGATCGCGGAGGCTGTCAGCGGAAAGTTGGTTAACATTTCCGCACCTGCCATCGTGTCTACGTCAGAGGTTCGAGATATCCTAATGCAGGAAAAGTTGATCGAGAGGCAGTTTCAGACGTTGTCGCGGGCAACGAAAGCTCTTTTCGGCATCTCTTCGCTGCGCCCGAACTCGACCATCCACACCAGTGGATTTTTCGAGTCCGTATCTCTGAAGGACTATCTGACTAGAAACGCGGTCGGTGTCGTTGCTGGCCGTTTCATTGACGGGCATGGTCGTCCCATTTCCGGTCCGCTCGACGACCGGACAATCGGAATTTCGCTTGAGATCCTGAAAAACATCGGCTTGCGTATTGCTGTTGCGGGTGGCTTCGACAAGGTTCCCGCAATCCTTGCCGCCCTTCGTGGCAGCTATGTCAACGTGCTCGTGACAGACGCGGCGACGGCGCGCGGGATTCTTAAAGCTGATGGCGCCCCCGACGTTGAACAGAGGGTGTCGCATCGCGGCAGGACAGATAGCAACCCGCCACCAACGCCAGCAAACCAGCGGATACATACCAAAAAGTTTCTCAACAATCCTGATAGCGCCGTGGACGAAATGCTGGACGGTATAACCAAGGCGCACGCACACTACCTTCGACCGATTGACAAATCACGACGAGCCCTTGTCGCCTGCCATGGGCCAAGACCCGGCAAAGTCGGCCTCGTCATCGGAGGTGGGGCAGGCCATGAACCCGGCTTCTACGGCTATGTTGGCAAGGGTCTCGCCGACGCCGTTGCAATAGGAAACGTCTTTTCGTCACCGCCGCCAGGCCCTATTTTGAGATGTACTGAAGCGGCATCTGGTGGAGAAGGCGTGCTATTCGTGTATGGTAACTACGCCGGTGACGTGATGAATTTCGAAATGGCGGCCGAGATGGCGGAAGCAAATGGAATTCCCGTGAGGACGGTGTTGACGACAGATGATGTTGCTTCGTCACCGATCGAAGACCGTGAAGGCCGACGTGGTGTGGCGGGCAACCTCTTCATCTTTAAAATTGCAGGGGCAGCATGCGACATGGGTCTTCCACTTGCACGATGCGAGGCGATTACCCGTAAGGCCAATGATCGCACCTACACCGTAGGGGTCGCACTCGAACCATGCTCAATGCCGCAAACCCGCCGTTACAATTTCGATATAGGGCCCGAAGATATTGAGTTCGGAATGGGCATTCACGGAGAACCCGGCGTTGCAAGCGAGAAGATGAGCACGGCCGATACGATTGCAGACAAGGTCCTCGACCGCATTTTTTCGGAAACGAACCCCGCACCAGGGGAGCGTGTCGCCGTCCTGGTCAATTCCTTCGGCGGCACGCCGCTGATGGAGTTGTATATTCTCTACAGGCGCGTGGAGCAGCGCCTGTCGGCAAAAAAGGTGACCATCGAGGCAAACTGGGTCGGGCATTACTGCACGTCTCTCGACATGGTTGGTGCATCCATATCGATTTTGCATCTGGACGATGAACTAAGCTCGCTTCTAGCGCACCCTTGCGACAGCCCGTTGTTGAAAATTACCTGATTTCTATGATCGGCAGCGCGCTCGGCCGATCGAAGGAGGATATGATGTCTGTAACTACCGCTCGATTTTTTGGTTGTATGTTAAGTGACATTTCAACGGCAATCAACGCTGAAAAAGACTACCTGACTGCCCTCGACGGAGCGATTGGCGACGGTGATCACGGCATCACCATGTCTTTGGGCTTTAACGCCGTGACGACCGAACTCGCCAGCATGGACCTTGATCGTACCGCGGCCTGCGACGTATTCACGACGGCGGCAACCGCTTTTTTAAACGCTGTCGGTGCATCCACCGGTCCGCTTTACGCAAGCGCTTTCCTAAAGGCCGCACAGGTTCTTAAAAACGATGACACGCTCTCGATCGCCTCTCAGGTAGCAATAATTGAAGCAATGACGACAGGCATTCAGGAACGAGGCAAGGGGCACCGTGGTGACAAGACCATGTTGGATGCTTGGATTCCAGCGACAGAAGCAGCAATAGAAGCTCATTCTTGCGGTGCAGCTATCCCTGAAATGTGGGGCCGCCTGACCCAAGCGGCACGGGTTGGCGCCAATGCTACACGTTCAATGGTTGCCACTCGTGGGCGCGCGTCAAGGCTTGGCGAACGATCTCTGGGGCACATGGACCCGGGAGCGGCATCCGCCGTCATCGTTCTCCACGCAATGATGAGAAGCTTTGTATCGGTCAACGACATGACTGTATACGACCGGAAATCGGAACCTAACAAACAAAGAGATTGAACACTTCAAGGACGCAAATTTTTACAACTCAAAGAATCTTCAATAATGTTAACTCTCTAGATTCCAAAAAGCTTACGAGAGGTGGCTCGGGAAATCTTTACAGGTAGGTTAAGTGGAATTTCTGCCTGAGTTCGGTTTAAGTGACGAATACTGTGGAGCACTCAGGTTAATGAACTGGAAAAGCTCCATCCGGGCCACAAGCAGACTTTCGATGCTCTTCGTCGGGTAGGAAATGAAGGCAGCCATTCTGGAGAGGAGAAACGAGATAACCTTCTGAACTGCTTCGAGGTTCTAGAGCGCGTTCTGCAAGATCTGGTAGATGGCAAGAAAGCGCGCCTCGAAAACTGGCAACAGCAAATGATTGCTGTAAAGTGCAAGGTGTGATGTTGGGTAACGAAACGATCTATTACCATTACATTCCTCATTCTATCTGCGACGGTGGGCAGACGGACGTGCTGCGAGAGACGGTGCTTTATCTGTTAAGACAGTACCTCGCCCAATCCAGCATCATTGGTTGGCGCTGGTCGAGAAGATCGGCTCGTTGGCAGGCAGCTTCGACCGAATTTTTCACTGTGTGGGCAAGCGCCCTTTCGGCCATGTCACGCGGGTAGCCGTTCTCGGATGCCCAGTCGCGGAAGCTTGATCTAAACCCGTGTGCGGTTGCATTTCATCCAGGGGTATCGCTTTCGACATCATGACCATGCAGGACCTTTGTCAAAGCCACGTCGGCAATTGGTTTCTTCCTCCGTGACTGAAACACCAGTCCTACTCCGTGTTCCGACCGCTCAAGCCATCCTTCAAGGATTTCGACCGCTAGCGGCCCAAGTGGTACGCGATGAGCAACCTTAGCCTTTATCCTAGGTGCAGGCACGGTCCAGATAGCTTGGGAGAAGTCAATCTCTTGCCATTCCATGTGCCGAAGCTCGCTGGAGCCGTCGCATCCTCTTTCTATTCGACCGCAAGGTGCTGGGTCGGCAGACAAGCGACGCTTTGGAGACCACCGAAATCGAGGGCATGCTGAACTTTGCCCAGATTTACAAAGTCGCGGGACTGGAACAAAAGCTGCCGGGGCGCGAAGATCACGTACAAGTCGCGACTGTCTAATCGCTGCCCCCCATTATCAACGAGCCGGACCCAACCAAGCGCCCCACACCCGGCACCTTCGATTGCATCATCGTTGACGAGGCCCATCGCGGTTATACAAGCTGGATGCCGAAGTGCGTGAAAGCGACATCAGCTTCCGCAATCTCGATGACTACAAGTCAACCTATCGCCAGAACCTCGACGATTTCAACGCCATAAAAGTGGCGCTGACGGCACACCCGCGCTGCAGACCCGCGAGATCTTTGGCCATGCCGTTTACCATTATGGCTATCGCCAAGCGTCGTTGAAGGCTATAATAACGATCATATACAGCCAAAATGCATCATGGCTGCTCTGTCGGAAGCTGGCATTCATTTCGAAGGCTGCGAATAGTTCGAGATCATAGACCGCAAGTCAGGCCAGATAAATCTCTTCGAACTGCCCAACGAGGTCTCGCTCGACTAAGATCTCGCCGAACTGACGCATCTAATCGGAAGCCTTCAACCGCATTGTCTGCCGAGCGATTGCTACCGAGATATCCTGATATCTGAACCGACGGTCCCGACAAATTTTACGGTGTGCGCGGTGACGACGACACCGTTATTGTTGATTTCGCACAGCGCCGCGCCGATTTCATCCTCGGCATTCTATCCGATCCGGCTCACCGGCAGATAAGTCTGAATGTCATCCGGCCTCCAAAGGTTACCCCCCACGTGTTGCTCGACAGAATTTGCCAAGTCGACAGTGCTATTTGCCTAGCAATCACTTTTGCTGAAACCGTCAAAGAGCCTTGCATTGCCTGTTGTGCGGGTCACCTCTTCGAGGCTTCGCGGGTATGGTCACCGGGTCTCGATATGTCTGATCAGCATCAGCCAGCGCGTGGTCCAGCCACAGGGGTTGCGTCGGTCGTCAGCCGGTATTCCGACATTTCTGAGGGCGTGAGATAATAGAGCTGGTCGGGCGGGGTCTCCAGCGCGTGGAGCCACAAACCGGCGCCGATCCCCATTTCGTCGAGATGTCGCGCGACGAGCGCGGTGGTTGTTTGCGCACTGGACATTGCCTGATCCGGTGATGGGCGGTCGATGCCGGCATTGAACACCTGATGGACGCCCACCACGGCATCTTTTTCCGCCGATCGTGTCACGCCACCGGCAAAGACGATTGGGCATGAGGAAGCGCAGAGCGCCTTTTCCGCGACCTTCGTGGCGATATTCTTCTCCCGGATCAGCTTGGACATCGCAATGGCGTCATCGACCGACCCTCCCGGTGAATTCAAAGCGATCATTCTGATATACTCGCCACGGGCCTCAACCTCGCTGGCAAAACGGGCGGCTGCGCCTGGGTCGATGGTGCCTTCGGCAACGAGCACGCCACCCGAGACAAGATTGAATATCATCGGTTTGCGCAAGACTTCGTCCGGGCTCGAGGGTTGGACTGGCGGCGCGCCAGGCGCTCCCGGTGCGGTCTTCGGCGGGAGAAAGGTTGGCAGGTCCGGCAATGTGTCAAGACCCGGTCGTGCCGCTTCGGCCGTGCTGATCTCCCTGACATCGATCACCAGAAAGGCGGCTGCTGCCGCGAGCAGCACGTAGAACGCACCGCGCATCAGCACGCCGTCGTCAACGCTGATCAAAGCCTTGAGCGCAGATGCCGGTTTCATGTCGCCGGACCTTTGCGCGGCGGTTTGTTGAGACCGAGACTGGTGATGTTGCTGGCCTCCGTGTCGTCCTTGCTGTCTTCCGCCTCAGCAATGGCATTTTCCGTGGCCTGCACCTGGGTGGCAGTCACCGCTTCGGCGGCAATGGCCTTCTGCATCGCCAGCGTCTGCATCAGTTCTGCCACGGTGATCCGTTCGGCGAACGGCATCGTCTCTTCCTGCCGGCGGATTGCACCATTCACCACGGCCAGAATGAACACCATGACACCCGGCAACAGGTCAATGGAAATAGCCCCTGCCCATGCGGGAATGAAGTCGGAAGCATAACGCAGAACGGCTTCCGCCGACGAGAGCGGCACGAAACGCCGCTCGGCCACGGGAGGGCGCGCAAGAATTTCGTCGGCAGCGTCGGACAACACCTTGGATTGCGCCGCAACCGAGGTGCGGATGGTTTCCATCACGCGGTCCTGACGGGTGATCAGATCCTGTTCGCCGCCGTCGGGGATAGGCGCGATGAAGCCAAGCGAAAGATCGTCGGCCGCACGGCGGATGGACGGAGCGATGGAGGTTTGCCCCAACGAAGTAATGACGCCGGTCAGGGCCACGACTTCCGAGGAGAACTTGTCGGCGCGTGGTTCGATGACGCCGGGTGCCGATACGAGACCACGCATGGTCTCGAGGCGTTTCTGCCCATCGTTGAACAGGCTGGTGACCTGCTCACGCGAGGCATTGATGCCGTTTTCCAGTTCGTTAAGTTGCGACGACATCTGCGACAACAGCGAGACGACGCTGCCGGAACCGGTGGTACCGGTCAGCGCGCCCGACTGTCGTTCGGATGCCGCAAGCTGGGTGAAACGCTCCTTGGCGCGCTGAATGTCCGGCAACAGGCTCTGTGCTGCCAGCGCATTCTGGTGCGCCTGATCCAGATCTTCCGTATAATCCTCAACCGTTTCAGCAAGATGCTGTTCAAGTGCCGCCGATCCTGCAAGCGCGGCAGCGTTCAACCAGCTCGACATGGCAAGGATCATCACGCAGCCAACGGCCATCACCGCCAGCATGGCGGTGCGGCTGGAACGGCTGGTGACGTGCGGATAAAATCGCGCCATGTAGGACCAGAAGGCATAGATGCCGACGGAGACAGAGGCAGAGTAGATGATGGCGGCAAAAAACACCGCCGTCGGCGAGCCGTCCAGAATGCTGCGCACACCCAGATAGGTGTAGACGCCGGAAGCGAGTGCAAGAACGGCAAGGGCGAAACGTGTCATCGTTTCGACCGCCGCCAGGCTTTCCTGCAAGCGATGCGATGCGCCAAGCGCCATGGGCGATCTCCGGAAAAGGAATGTATTCCTTAACACTGATTTAAAATTCGGCGAATTCAAGGCTTCTGAAATATAAGGCTTCCGCAGCGCACCATGGCCGGTCAACTTTTGGTTATTCCCAGGTGAAAACAGCCGCTAATTCCCGCGCTATGGTCAGCCCCAAAACGAAAAAGCCTGCCGCGGGAGGAGGTGCGGCAGGCTTTTCGAAAAGAACCGAACAACGGCTGGGAGGAGGAGTGCCGCTGTTCCGACAGACGTGCCCTGGGAGGAGGAGTGGGCCGTCTGAATTCGAAGCTCTGCGGGAGGAGGTGCATCGCTTCGATGACAACAAGATACCTGTTCTATCCGCACATTAAATAAACTTTACTGCAGTGCAGACATGCGAGAAATGCACGGCACCCTCATGGAAAAAACTGCACCTCTGACATTCGTTGCATTCCAGACGCAGAAACGCCCGCGTCAGCAGCGGGCGTAGTGTCATTCAGTTTGGCAGAGAAGCGGGCGCTTAGCGACCGACCGATTGGCGGGCAACGCTTTGAATATCGACGCGGTTGATGCCGAGGTCCTGCAGTTCGCGTGAGCTCATGCGGCCAAGTTCGGAAACGGTCTGACGGTACTTGCGCCAGTTGTTAAAAGAGCGTGCTACGTTCATGATGATCCCCTTTCGTGAGGTCTCTTGACGCCAGCAACCTTGCTTCGGTTCCAACGTCGTTTCGATGATTGGAATATAGGCCTTTGCCAATCCACCGATAAGGCACAAGCTCTCAGGTCGGCCATGCGCTCAAAGCATGGGTTCAATAGAGGTGGATGAAGAAGCGATCAGGCTCGGAACCGGTCGCATGCGGTAGGCCAGATTTCGGCCATTGCTGCCCAAAAGCAGACAGTCCGTAACCCATCCCTGTCACGCCGGCCGTCGCAAAGCCTGTGTGGCGCCATCCATCATTTGCGCGGTTATAGGCATGCCGTAGACGTCTTTGCGAAACTTGCTTCTCCGTCAGAAGAAGTGGCCTTTCAAACACCCATCTGAAACTCAATGAGGGTAAAGCACAAACGCTAGGCATCTGGACGCTTCGGGCCCATGGGATGCACTGCACCATTGGGCTTTCCAGTAGCCCAAACAGGCCAACACAAGCGCGCTGCCTATTCAGCCATTTTGCGTTGCACAGGTCGCCGCACAAAAAATTACCCGCAATATTCGAGTCGGCATTTTATATCACCCTTGATTGCATTTATATGAAAATCATTTCTTGTGGACAGATAGAAAATCCATGAATCATTGACGTTTATCTCGAACTTAAATCTTCACTCGCTTACTCAGGTTTAAGTTTAATTCAAGCCTTACATGTCAATAGTAAACTCTGAATGGCATATAATTTTAATACACCGTTGACTTGTAATTTAATTTGCCCTCTGTAGGTTGCATCGCAGCAAAGTGAGTTGGGCCGTCCTCCCCTCAACTCTGCAAATTACGAAAATCAAAGCACCTGCACAGCAGCATTGGCGCGAGCTCAATGCCGTTTTGCGCCCGTGCGAGCGTAAACCAGTTCTTTCGCCTACTCGCGTTTTTAAGGGTTAATTGATGGATATGCATTTTAAATCTCATCCACTATCGGTTGCGCAAACAGGCATGTGGGTGAAAGAGAAATTGTCGCCACCGGATCTAAGTTTTGTGCTGGCTGAGGCCCTCGAAATCCATGGACCCGTTTCACCAGACATCTTTTGTGAGGCTCTTGGGCGGTTGAGTGACGAGATTGAAGCGACGCGTCTCCAGATTGTGGAAATCGACGGAAAGCCTCGACAGGTCATCACCCCATATGTAGGGCGAGAGTTCGAAGTCGTTGATTTTAGCCATGATGGTGCACCACTGGAAAGTGCCTATGCCTGGATGCGTTCCGAGTTGGCAGGCTCGCTTGAGCTGGAACAAGACGATCTTTGGTCAAGTGCGCTTATCAAAATTCAGGACGATCACTGGATTTGGTATCACAGGGTTCACCATATTCTGTTCGACGGCTTTTCCGGTGGATTGCTCGCGCGCCGCCAGGCTCAGATCTACACATCGATGGTCCGTGGCGAGGACATTGAGGCATGCGACTTCGGATCAATTGTCGAACTTTTGGAAAGTGAAGACAATTATCGCCGCTCTGTCCATTTCGAACGTGACCGAAGCTACTGGCTTGAGCAATTGAAGGGAATTTCGCCGCCAGTGACGCTGGCCAGGCGAGCCGAGGCTCCCTCCGGCGGCCTGTTGCGATTGCGAACCACAATTGGTCACGATGATGTCAAACGTTTGCAAAACAAGGCGAAAGAGCTCGGTGCGAGCCTACCGCAAGCGTTGATCGCAACTGTTGCAGCCTATTACGCCCGTGCGACCGATTGCTATGATCTCACGATGGTCACAATGGTCACGGGCCGCATCAGTGGAGCAGTGCGCCGAATACCCGGCATGGTGGCTAATGCAGTTCCGCTCCGTTTCAAGATCACCCCGGAACTTTCATGGCAGGACATGGTCAAACAATCGTCCGGTCAGATGATGCGCGCTCTGCGTTACCAGAGATATCGCTATGAAGACATGCGGCGCGATCTCGATTTCGCCAGCCAGGATCAGCAGATTGCACGTCTGGGTGTCAACATCGAGCCTTTTGACTACGATCTTCGGTTTGATGGACATGCTGTGACTGCGAACAATCTGTCGAACGGCACAATGACGGATTTCACGATTTTCGCTTATGATCGTGGCGATGGTGGCGATCTGCACATCGATTTCGATGCAAATCCAGCGCTTTATACTCTCGGGGAACTGGAGGAGCACAAAGACCGGTTCCTCCACTTGATTTCCACTATACTTGCCAAACCGGACCGGCCCGTCTGCGACATTTCACTGCTTTCAGCAAGCGAACATCAACGTATTTTATATGATTGGAATGAAACCGAGGCGCCAACTGAGGATATCACTTGGCTTGACTTGTTCGACAGGCAGGTTCAGCGGCAGCCAGATGCAGCAGCGGTTATCTTGGAGGGCCGAGAGCTCACCTACAAGGAGCTGGACAAAGCTTCAGATGACTTGGCGGTTATATTAAGGGAACACGGTATCGAACGTGGGCACCTTGTGGCGATAGCCACGCCCCGAAACGAGCAGATGCTTGTAGCGCTCATGGCGGTTGCGAAGACGGGTGCTGCCTATCTGCCGCTTGATCCTTCCGATCCGGGCGATCGCCTATCGAAAATCCTTGAAGACGCAACGCCGAGCCTCGTTTTGTCAACATCATCCGCTCGTGTTTCGCTGCCTGCGACCGCCGCCCCCATCATGCTTTTCGACGAGATGCCTGAAGCCGTTTCGGGTGAGAGGATTGCTGCACGCCCCGGACCGCAAGACACCGCCTATGTGATTTTCACCTCCGGCTCGACAGGGCGCCCAAAGGGCGTTGAGATCTCCCACGCATCCAAACTCAACTTTTTACAGGCCATGCAGGAGTTGCTTGCCCTGAAACCGGAAGATCGTATCGCCGCCGTCACGACGATTGCTTTCGACATTGCGGTCCTCGAACTCTTCCTGCCACTGACAACGGGTGCGGCCACGGTCATTGCCACACGCTGCGTGGTAAAAGATCCTACTGCGCTCTGCCGCCTGATAAAAAGCAACGCAGTCACGCTCATGCAGGCAACGCCATCATTGTGGCGCATGCTGTTGAGCGAATTCCCCACACAATTGAGAGGCCTGCGTCCGCTTGTTGGCGGCGAAGCTTTGCCGCGTGATCTGGCGCGTTTGATGGAGAAACTGGGACACCCGGTAGTTAATCTCTATGGTCCCACAGAAACGACGGTCTGGTCTGCTTGCATGCCACTGACTGGCGCTGATCTGGACAGCGTTCCAATCGGCAGGCCGATCCGAAATACCCAGTTTTATGTGCTGGACAAGATGGGCCGACCTGTTCCTCCTGGCAGTGTGGGAGAGTTATATATTGGAGGCGCTGGCGTTGCGAAGGGCTATCTCAACAACCCCGAGCTGACGGCCGAACGTTTTCTGCCGAACCCATTCAAGACAGGGGCGGAACGCATCTATCGCACCGGCGACCTGGCACAGTGGCGCAGCGATGGGGTAATCGAGTATCTCGGGCGAAACGACAACCAAATCAAAATCCGTGGTTTTCGTGTCGAACCTGGCGAGATCGAGGCTGCGATCATGTCGGAGGGTACGGTGCTCCAGACTGTGGTCGTTTTGCGAGAGACATCGGGCAAAAACAAACAGCTGGTGGCATATCTCGCGCCCTTGCCTGGCGAGACGGTCGACACCGAGCACCTCGCCAATCGTCTCGCCGGAGTCCTCTCGCCGCATATGGTGCCTGCGATCTATGTCGTCCTGAAAGAACTTCCGATGAATACCAATGGAAAGATTGATCGCAACGCCCTTCCGCCACCACCCAAGGCACGGGTTTCACACAACCATGTTGCGCCCAGCACCCCCACCGAAGCATTGCTGGCTAAACTTTGGTGCGACGTGCTCGAACTGGAGACCGTGAGCATCCATGATGATTTCTTCCAATTGGGAGGAGACTCCCTCGCGGCAGCGTCGATGCTGTCGGCTTTAGCCCGAAGGTTCGATGGAGATATCGCGTGGACAAGCTTTGTGGATACGCCGACCATTGCCACTTTTGCAAAGCATATTGATGGCCCGCGTCAGCAAAAGGCGTCCATGCCCCCCGTTCTGCCCATTCGGGCTAAGGGAGAGCACTCACCCTTGTTTTGCATCCATCCCGTCATGGGGCTCGGTTTGGCTTTCACGTCAATGAGCCAGTATATTCATGAGGACATACCCATTTTTGCCTTGCAGGCGGATGGGCTTAACAACAACGTTGAGATGCCAGCATCAATCGAAGATATGGCCCGGCTCTATCTCAGCCGAATTCGCGAGATTCAACCTGAAGGGCCTTACAATATGATTGGCTGGTCTTTTGGTGGACTGGTTGCACACGAGATTTCCAGGCAATTGGAGAAAAATGGGAGTGAAGTCGCTTTTCTCGCTCTTCTGGATTCCTACCCGTTCATGCCACCTTCGGGTGCCGTGTTTAACGACGAAAGCGTGCTTGCGAAAGCTGCCCTGGGCTTTCTTGGTTTCGATGAGAACATCATTGGAGAGACACCTGCATTCGCTGCTCTGAGCGAGTTTTTAACGCAGCAATACGGGCTGCGCGAAAACGTGTTTTTCAAGGAAGTGTTACGCCAGGACCCGGCATTTCTGGAGCGTCTGCACAGCGTCATTCTTCACCACCTGGACCTCGCGCAACGTTTCGTGCCCGGCAGGATCGATGCCGATATACGTTTCTTCAGCGCAACCGCAACACCGTCGGAGACGCTTCACAAAATTCTGAATTACAGGGTGGAAGCATGGCATGCACACACAACCGGTGACGTTGATCTATATGAGCTTAACTGCTCTCATGAAGAAATGCTGGAGCAAAGCAATGCAGAAAAAATTGCGTCCGTGTTCATGCATCATACGTTGAGGGAGATGTCACATCTCTTGCGAACTCGGGGAGACGACCGAAGCGACAACATGGCGTTGCCCATGCTTTATTGATCGAGATAACCAGAAAGGCTAAGATCCCCAATTCGATTATAAGGAATCGATTTTGGGCGTCACATTTGTAAACTGAGTCTGAACGGCTTGCGCGCGGCAACGGCAGCGGCCCTCGGAATAGCACTCCGTATACTGCTTGGCGTCCCGCCTACGATTAAACTTCGTGCAGCGGTCAAATGAAAGTATACCGCATTGCCCCTTGGGCCAAGGTTATAGCCGATAAAATAATTGAACACTGCGCGGGCGTTGCAGCCAGGCCATGATGAGATCCGCACAAGCCGTTCCAAATAAATGGTTCGGGCCCTAAGCGCGCTTTTTTTTGCACAGGACTTACGGCATGTTGCTCCACTGTTTCGTCATCACTATTGCCGAGCCTTGCAATCGAGCCAAGAACGTCAGATGAATGCAGGGTCTCTGCTGTAGAGTGCTCCAGGCTCGGTCAGGACAATCCAGACAATCCGGGCCATCTTAGCGGCAAGTGCGACAACAGCTTTGTTGGGGTGCATCCGGGCTTGGAGCCTATCCAGCCAACTCCCCAGTCGATCCTTTGTTCGGTCGAGACTCCGAATGCACGATCGAGCACCATGCACACGGAGTTTGCGAACACAGCGGTTCCCCTCTTGCTGATACCGAGAAGCTATTGCTTCCCACCCGTGAAGTATTCCCGCGGCACAAGGCCGAGCCATGCCGTTAGGTCGCGGGCTTTGTGGAACTGCCGTCAACCGCCGACCGCTGCAACAAGTGCGGTGACTCACAATGCTCCGATTCTGGGGAACGTCATGAGTCGTCGAGCCACATCCTCTCAACTAGCTACAGCTTCCACCTCACGTGTGACGTCGCCAATGCGTTGCTCCAATTGCCGTAGATCGGCAAACAGATCCGCGAGCAGCTTCCGCATCGCCGACGAAAGATCGTTCGTTTGGTCTTCGAGAACCCGTGGCAGGTCGAGCTTGAACAGACCCGCGCGCTGCGCGGACCAATCCCATATTCCAGGCAGAAGGCTCGCATCTGATTAATCAGCCGCGTTCTCGTTCCGATCATCTGGTCTCGCGCCTTTGCAATGCCTGAAGATCGGCTTGTTGTTCGATTTTACGTAGGGCTTTACAAATTGCGCGGGGGTCAAGCGCACCTTATCTCCGAGCGCCTGTATCTTCCTGGTAATCCAATTGAGAGCCAGCGCAGGATTCCATCCCTACCATCGCTGGCGCTGCTCGCTCAAAGAATAGCAGCAGCGTGTCGCGTCGGAAACGAACCTTCTGGATTGGCACGCCGTGGATTCAAACTCCGACAACGTGGAAGATGTTCTTACCAATATCAATTCTGCAGACAGCCGCTGAACGCGGCACATTGCGTTGTGGCATTGCGACCTCCTTCAGTTTGACAGCCTCATAATGCTACGGGAGGACGAGGCGGACCATCCCATTAGTGCTGACGGCCGCTGCAAGCCGGAAAGCTGTCGCTCATCTTATGGATCACCACCAGATGAGCGAACGGCGGGCGTGTAAAGCCATGGCTATCGGTAGGAGAAGCTTACGGTGCGCAAGCGTGGCGGGCGTTACCGGACGATAGGCGCCCGGGCGCCGATCTTGATCCCGACAGCTGCCAATAATCGCTGGTCGCTGGACTTCGTGTTATATCAACTCCCTGATGGCAGTAGGTTCCGGGTGTTTACGGTCGTGGATGACTGCAAAAGGGAATGCCTGGCTCTTGTCGCCTATACGTTCTATTCCTGCCTGCGGGTTGCCCATGAGTTGGACAGGATCATCGAGAGATGTGGCAAGCCGAAGATGATTGTCAGTGACAACGCCAGTGAGTTCACAAGTAATGCAATCCTACAATGGGCGGATCGGTCCAAAGTGGAATCGCACTATATATCGCTTGGCAAACCGGTCCAGAAAGCTTTTATCGAAAGATTCGATGGACGGCTACGAGAAGAGTTCCTGAAGAAACGCTCTTCTCGTCACTGACCCGTACTCGATCAGCGCTTCTAAACTGGAGAGGCGATTACAACGAGCATCGACCAATCTGGACTTGGCTGAATGACACTTGCCGAGTTCGCTCAAACCTTCAACCCGCGACATGATGCGGTGCTGCGCAGCCAAAATGGCTCTGCACCGCAACCCGCCGCCACCGTCCCGAATACAGCAACCCAAAGCCGCTGGAGCGAACTCAAAACTGGATAAAACATTGGGCAACGTGACGCTTCAAGTTTACGCTGCCTGGCTGGGCGTAAGCGCAAAGTCCGCATGTCCATCGAAATTTGGTCCCCGCGGCTTAACGCGCTTTCAGTAGCACGAGTTCAGCTTGGGATTGTCAACCTAAGCAGCGGCCGAGCGCAACACGCAGGTTGGCGCCGATGTCTTCGTTGCTGCTGTGCTTCGGACACAAACATTTAATGTCCTCTGGGAAGTATTCAGATAGTTCTTCCCCGACCATTATGAATTCCTTAACCTCAGCTTTGATTCGAAAATATCCACATGTCCATTTGCGCCCCATTTCGATGCACCGGGAAGTCTCTGTTCGAAATTCGCCTGGTACATATCAAGCTTTTCTTTGAAGCTTGGCGGTCTGAATTGCCGCAATCCGTCTGCACTTATCATAATTCCGTTAGAGTTAATTCGATATCCACTACCGACCCAAGCTTCGCCCAATTTCAAAGTCTCCATTTCGCGAATTTATTCTTTCTCAGTCTTACCTGTCCCCTCAACCATTCCCGATCCAGCGTCCAATAGATATCTCGGAAGCTTCTTGCTGGCGCTCAAAACCTCGATGCCAATCAGCCGACCTTCAATGTCAAAGTCGAGATTTATCTGACCATCGACCTCAATCGGGTCGCAGCAATACGTGAAACCGAAGCTGTGTACGTCATCTTCGCTCTTTAACTTTATATACGCCGCGTCTACATTAACATCATAATTAATCTTCACTGCCTTGCCTTCAAGTTAGCAATATATTTGGTGGGATTTTTCGGTTTTATCACGGTAGTAATATCGTCGCCAACACCAACGAACGTGTTCGTCTTCGCATCGTAGTAGCCGTCGTGCCACTTCCCTTTTTCCAAGTACTGGAACGGCTTGCTGTCCATCGCAGTTTTAATATTCTCGATACTTATGTTACGCTCTGTCGCTCGAATCCTCGCATGGTCGCTCATTTTAACCCCATTGATCACAACATTCGCGTTTCCGGCTCCATCGACAACGATGACTGGATACGCACTATTTGAACCACCGCCACCACTAGTTCCATTTCCATTCGGCGGATTCTGCTGATCGTTGGGCTTGGGCTTCGTGTTTCCAAGACCCGGTTGACCCATTTTCGCTTCGATACCTAGCGATACAATCATAATCGCAGCGTCGATCATTGCTCGCTTGGCGAAATCTGTAAGTGCGTGGCTGGCAGCCTCAGAATACTTCTCCAGCAACTCTATCGTTTGTAGCCGCCCCGCTAGAACGGCCTCGGCGAGTTTCTGAGTTTCTGGATTGGCAAAGCCACCGTTACTAAGCCGCTGCTGCAGCTCCTGATACCCGTTGTACTCAGTTCCTCCAAATATTCCCAGCGGTCCCCCGACCTTTGGAATATATCCGATCGACATCAGCGCGTCTTGCAAGGCGGAAACGCATGCAGGTCCCGAGGCGTCTGCATCGCACGCCGTTGTAAGCGCCAGATTGCGTTGTGCATCGAGATCATCCCAGTATGCGACCTGCTCTTTCAGGGACTGCTTCTCTTGGTTTGTGCAATTATCTCCTGCCTCACACCGGGCAAGCTCCTTCTTCGCTTTTTCACGAAGCATTTGCTCCTGATGATAGAGATAATTATGATTGACGTTATCGAGCGCAGCCGCAGCGCCTCCCTGTCCACCGGCAGCCGCGCCGACAGCAACGGCGATCCACTGGGTGATCGCGTTCTTCTGCTCATCCGTCAGGTTCGGATCGGCCTTCAGAACCTCCTGCAAGGCTGCATTGGCGATTTCGCTCAACGCGCCCGCGAGGGCACCTGCGCCAACGTCCGTGCCCGCCATGGCGGCAACTGCGGCACCCACCGCTGCATGCAGCGCCACCTTAACCGGTGAACCTTCGGCAAAACCAAGCTGTTCAGATAGGTCGCCTACACTGACCTTGCCCCGTTGAAATAATCCATTTTGAAGTAAGCTCTGGCCCATTGAGAGGACCAGAGAATGAAGCGCAACCGTTTT
>NZ_JACYVF010000014.1:0-68376 GCF_014842165.1 Rhizobium sp. CFBP 13644 | reverse complement strand
GATGGAAGAAAAGCTGCGCTTCGCTATCCGCGAAGGCGGCCGTACCGTCGGCGCTGGCATCGTTGCTTCGATCGTCGAGTAAATAATGCTGTGGGTGTGTTAGACACCCTAGCAATGACGTCGGAGCATTTTCCGGCGACGTAATAGTGGACGATGGCGGTGTTAAAAGCACCGCCATCGGACGTTTTATAAAAAGCGTCATGGCGTTGCATTTTTATGGCTTGAAAATTCCCGTGAAAGCGCGTAAACGCGCACTCACACTCACCAGTTGGATTCGCGCTGAATTGCGGAGCCTGGTGATTTCAAAATTACAGACTACCGAAATGATTGGGATGCGAATTTGCATTCCTCTTGATTTTTGAAAATCTGCGGCGCCACGATCAACAGGTTCATGTATTTCCGCGTGCGGAAATCCAAAGACAAAGAACAAGGACAAGACGTATGAACGGCCAGAATATCCGTATCCGCCTCAAGGCGTTTGATCACCGGATCCTCGATGCCTCCACCCGTGAAATCGTGTCGACCGCCAAGCGCACCGGCGCAAGCGTTCGCGGCCCGGTTCCACTTCCTACCCGCATCGAAAAGTTTACCGTTAACCGCTCTCCTCACGTTGACAAGAAGAGCCGTGAGCAGTTCGAAATGCGGACGCACAAGCGCCTTCTCGATATCGTAGACCCAACACCGCAGACGGTTGATGCTTTGATGAAGCTCGACCTGGCTGCTGGCGTTGACGTCGAAATCAAGCTCTAAGACCTCGGCCTGACCTTGCGAAAGTAAGGGCCGATATAACAAGGAAGGTACGTGGAGTAATCCAACGTCTTCCAATCCGGAGACCGGAAACGTCGTGAGATGTCGAAGGGAACTCCTTAACAAAGGCCACAGAGGGTTCTCCCTTCAAGGCTCGCAAGAGGATTGAACCAATGCGTTCAGGTGTGATTGCACAGAAAGTGGGTATGACCCGGGTCTACAACGACGCCGGCGAGCATATCCCAGTAACGGTACTGCGTTTGGACAACGTACAAGTTGTTTCCCAGCGCACAGAAGACAAGAATGGCTACACCGCAGTTCAGCTCGGTGCAGGCCAGTCCAAGGTCAAGAATACGACAAAGGCACTCCGCGGTCACTTTGCCGCTGCCAGCGTCGAGCCGAAGGCAAAGCTCGTTGAGTTCCGGGTTTCTCCCGAAAACCTCATCGACGTCGGTGCAACACTGACCGCAGATCATTTCCAGACAGGCCAGCTGGTAGACGTTACCGGCACGACAATCGGTAAGGGCTTCGCGGGTTCCATGAAGCGTCACAACTTCGGTGGTGGTCGCGCTTCTCACGGTAACTCCGTTTCTCACCGTGCTCACGGTTCTACTGGTTCGAACCAGGATCCAGGCAAGGTCTGGAAGGGCAAGCGCATGGCTGGTCACATGGGCAGCACACGCGTTACCACCCAGAATCTGGAAGTGGTTTCGACCGATGAGGGTCGCGGTTTGATCCTCGTTAAGGGCGCCGTTCCCGGTTCCAAGGGTTCCTGGATCATCGTCCGCGACGCCGTTAAGTCGGCAGCGAAGTAAGGGAGCCTCATCATGGAATTGAACGTCAAAACCCTCGAGGGAAAAGACGCCGGCACGGTATCCCTGTCGGACGAAATTTTCGGCCTCGACCCACGCCAGGATATCCTGGCCCGCATGGTTCGTTACCAGCTTGCTAAGAAGCAGCAGGGAACGCACAAGACCAAGACCCGCGCAGAAGTTTCCCGCACGGGTGCCAAGATGTACAAGCAAAAGGGTACGGGCCGCGCTCGTCACCACTCTGCTCGTGCACCGCAGTTCCGCGGCGGCGGCAAGGCCCATGGCCCAGTCGTTCGTAGCCATGCTCATGACCTTCCAAAGAAGGTTCGTGCGCTTGCACTGCGTCACGCTTTGTCTGCAAAGCTGAAGTCCGAAGAACTGATCATCGTCGATCAGCTCGTTGCGTCCGACGCAAAGACAAAGGGTCTCCTTGGCCACTTTGCTACGCTTGGCCTTACAAACGCTCTCGTTATCGGCGGCGCAGAACTTGATGGCAACTTCAAGCTCGCAGCTCAGAACATCCCTAACGTGGACGTTCTGCCGATTCAGGGCATCAATGTTTACGACATTCTGCGCCGCGGCAAGCTCGTGCTGTCCAAGGCTGCAGTTGAAGCCCTTGAGGAGCGGTTCAAATGACGGATCTTCGCCACTACGATGTGATCGTATCTCCTTCGATCACGGAAAAGTCGACGCTGGTCTCTGAACAGAACCAGGTCGTATTCAACGTCGCCAAAGATGCTTCTAAGCCTGAAATCAAGGCTGCAGTTGAAGCACTCTTCGGAGTCAAGGTCACGGCAGTGAACACGCTTATCCGCAAGGGTAAGACTCGTCGTTTCCGTGGATTCGCCGGTAAGCGTAAGGATGTCAAAAAAGCCATCATCACGCTCGCCGAAGGTCAATCCATCGACGTGTCCACCGGACTCTAAAAGGTTAGGCCCAAGCGGGCAAAGACCCAAAAGGGAACAAATAAAATGGCATTGAAAAGTTTCAATCCGACCACGCCTAGCCAGCGTCAGCTGGTTATCGTGGACCGTTCTTCGCTCTACAAGGGCAAGCCGGTAAAGGCTCTTACAGAGGGCCTCAGCTCGAAGGGTGGCCGTAACAATCAGGGCCGGATCACCGTTCGTTTTCAGGGCGGCGGTCACAAGCGGACCTACCGTCTGGTAGACTTCAAGCGTCGCAAGTTCGACGTTGAAGGTACGGTCGAGCGTCTGGAATATGACCCTAACCGCACCGCATTCATCGCGCTCGTGACATACACGGACGGCCAACAGGCTTACATTCTCGCGCCACAGCGTCTTGCTGCCGGTGACAAGGTGATCGCCTCCGAAAAGGCAGTGGACGTGAAGCCAGGCAACACTATGCCTCTTCAGTACATTCCAGTCGGTTCGATCATCCACAACGTCGAGATGAAGCCAGGCAAGGGCGGTCAAATCGCTCGTTCCGCCGGTACGTATGTCCAGCTCGTTGGTCGCGATGCAGGGATGGCGATCCTTCGCTTGAACTCCGGTGAGCAGCGTCTCGTGCATGGCACTTGCCTTGCATCCATCGGCGCTGTCTCGAATGCCGATCATGGCAACATCAACGACGGCAAAGCCGGTCGTTCACGCTGGCGCGGCAAGAAGCCTCACGTTCGCGGTGTCGTGATGAACCCTGTCGATCACCCTCATGGTGGTGGTGAAGGTCGTACGTCTGGTGGTCGCCATCCGGTGACTCCGTGGGGTAAACCCACAAAGGGCAAGCGCACTCGCTCCAACAAGTCGACCGATAAGTTCATCATGCGTTCGCGCCATCAGCGCAAGAAGTAAGAGAGGAACTCTCAAATGGCTCGTTCAGTATGGAAAGGTCCGTTTGTTGACGGCTATCTTCTCACTAAGGCTGAGAAGGTACGTGAAAGCGGACGCAACGAAGTGATCAAGATCTGGAGCCGTCGCTCCACGATCTTGCCGCAGTTCGTCGGTCTGACATTCGGCGTCTACAATGGCAGCAAGCATGTGCCCGTCTCGGTCAACGAAGACATGGTCGGACACAAGTTCGGTGAATTCTCTCCGACCCGGACCTATTACGGTCATGGTGCGGACAAGAAGGCAAAGAGGAAGTAATCATGGCGAAGGCTAAGACCGAACGCCGGCTGAAGGACAATGAGGCTCAGGCCATTGCCCGCACGCTTCGCGTCAGCCCCCAGAAACTGAACCTGGTTGCCGCTCTTATCCGGGGCAAAAAGGTTGATCGCGCTCTCGCCGAGCTCGAATTCTCCCGCAAGCGTATTGCTTCGACCGTCAAGAAGACGCTCGAATCTGCAATTGCCAATGCGGAAAACAACCATGATCTCGACGTCGACGCTCTCGTCGTCGCCGAGGCCTATGTTGGCAAGTCCATCACCATGAAGCGTTTCCACGCTCGTGGCCGTGGTCGTGCATCGCGCATTGAAAAGCCGTTCTCTCACTTGACGATTGTTGTTCGTGAAGTGGAAGAAAAAGGGGAGGCCGCATAATGGGTCAGAAAATCAATCCAATCGGCTTCCGCCTCGGTATCAACCGCACTTGGGATAGCCGCTGGTATGCAGACACTGCTGAGTACAGCAAGCTTCTGCACGAAGACCTCAAGATCCGTGCTTACCTGATCAAGGAATTGAAGCAGGCTGGTATCGCCAAGGTTGTCATCGAGCGTCCGCACAAGAAGTGCCGCGTGACCATTCACTCGGCTCGTCCGGGTCTGATCATCGGCAAGAAGGGTGCAGACATCGAGAAGCTTCGCAAGAAGATCTCTGAGATGACTGCTTCTGAAACGCACCTCAACATTGTTGAAGTGCGTAAGCCAGAAATCGACGCAACGCTCGTTGCGCAGTCGATCGCTCAGCAGCTCGAGCGTCGCGTGGCTTTCCGCCGCGCCATGAAGCGCGCTGTTCAGTCCGCACTGCGTCTTGGTGCCGAAGGCATCAAGATCACTTGCGGTGGTCGTCTTGGCGGCGCTGAAATCGCTCGTACCGAATGGTACCGCGAAGGTCGCGTTCCTTTGCACACGCTGCGTGCGGACATCGATTACGGTGTGGCAGAAGCCACAACGGCATTCGGCATCTGCGGCATCAAGGTTTGGATCTTCAAGGGCGAAATCCTTGAGCACGATCCAATGGCTTCCGAGCGTCGTGGGCTCGAAGGCGATGCGCAGGGTCCGGCAAGCCGTGAGCGTGGCGATCGTGGCGACCGTCGCCGCGAAAACGCTTGATTGACGCTGGCGAAAGATAAGCTCGGAGAAGTTAGAAAATGTTGCAGCCAAAGCGTACTAAGTACCGTAAGCAGTTTAAGGGTCGCATTAAAGGTGTGGCCAAGGGCGGCTTTGACCTGGCATTCGGTGAATTCGGCTTGAAGTCGCAGGAACCGAACCGCGTGAACGCGCGCGAGATCGAGGCGGCCCGCCGCGCGATCACGCGTTACATGAAGCGCGCTGGTCGTGTGTGGATCCGCGTATTCCCAGACACTCCGGTTACGGCGAAGCCGACCGAAGTTCGTATGGGTAAGGGCAAGGGTTCTGTTGAATACTGGGCATGCAAGGTCAAGCCCGGTCGTATGATGTTCGAGATCGACGGTGTTTCCGAGGAGATCGCCCGCGAGGCGCTTCGTCTCGGCGCTGCCAAGCTCTCGGTTAAGACGCGCTTCGTTCAGCGCATCGCAGAGTAAGGAGCAGGCACCATGAAAGCCGAAGACGTTCGCGGCCTCAGCGCCGATCAGCTCAAGGACAAGCTAGCCGACCTGAAGAAAGAGCAGTTTAACCTGCGCTTTCAGAAGGCAACCGGCCAGCTGGAAAAGTCCTCGCGCATCGACGAAGTCCGCAAGGACATCGCCCGCGTGAAAACCATTGCCCGCCAGAAGGCGGCAGAAGCCAAGGCCTAAAGGAAGAATAATATGCCTAAACGCATTCTGCAGGGCGTCGTTGTGTCCGACAAGAACGAGAAGACTGTAGTAGTCCGTGTTGAGCGCCGATTCGCTCACCCGCTGCTTCAGAAGACCGTTCGTCGTTCGAAGAAGTACAAGGCGCACGACGAAAACAACCAGTATAAGATCGGCGATGTCGTTTCCATTGAGGAATGCGCACCGATTTCCAAGGATAAGCGCTGGACGGTCATTTCCGCCCAGGCATAATTTCGACAGAATTTCGCGTGGCTCTTGCTATATGCGCGAAAGTCTGTATGAAGCAGCACAAGAACGCTCGTTCACGGGCGTTCTTTTGCTTTGATGCGCACGGAAGGTCCGTTAGGAAACCACCCTGTCACGATTATTCCGCGCGAAAACAGAGATATTCATAAGCTGGAACAGGGGGCTGTTTCTATGAACTTGCCCAACCGGTCCGGTCACAACAAGAAGGCGACCTGACATGATTCAGATGCAAACAAACCTCGACGTGGCGGATAATTCCGGCGCACGTCGTGTCATGTGCATCAAGGTGCTGGGCGGCTCGAAGCGCAAGTATGCTTCCGTTGGCGACATTATCGTCGTTTCTATCAAGGAAGCCATTCCGCGCGGCCGCGTCAAGAAGGGCGATGTGATGAAGGCGGTTGTCGTTCGTACAGCCAAGGACATTCGTCGCGCAGACGGCAGCGTCATCCGTTTCGATAACAACGCAGCTGTTCTTATCGATAACAAGAAAGAGCCGATCGGCACCCGTATCTTCGGACCGGTTCCACGCGAACTTCGCGCTAAGAACCACATGAAGATCATCTCGCTGGCTCCAGAAGTACTGTAAGGAGCGATAGCGATGCAGAAAATTCGTAAAGGCGACAAGGTTGTCGTATTGACCGGTAAGGACAAGGGCCGTACCGGCGAAGTAACACAGGTCTTGCCGAAGGAAGACCGGGCTTTCGTGAGTGGCGTAAACATGGTGAAACGTCACCAGCGCCAGACCCAGGGCCAGGAAGGCGGCATCATCAACAAGGAAGCTTCCTTGCACATTTCCAACCTCGCCATCGCTGATAAGGATGGCAAGCCAACTCGCGTTGGTTTCTCGGTTGTAGACGGCAAGAAAGTCCGTGTTGCCAAGCGTTCGGGAGAAGTGATCGATGGCTGAGTCCAAGTACGAGCCGCGCCTTAAGGCAGAATACGTATCCCGTATTCGCGGCGCGATGCAGGAGAAGTTCTCCTACTCAAACGTTATGATGATCCCCCGTCTGGACAAGATCGTCATTAACATGGGCGTGGGTGAAGCAACTGCTGACTCCAAGAAGCCAACAGTTGCAGCTGCCGATCTGGCTGCTATTGCTGGTCAGAAGCCTGTCATTACCAAGGCTCGCAATTCGATCGCTGGCTTCAAGGTCCGCGAACACATGCCAATCGGTGCGAAGGTTACCCTTCGTGGCGCGCGCATGTATGAATTCCTAGATCGTCTGGTCAACATCGCGCTTCCACGCGTTCGCGACTTCCGGGGTCTGAACCCCAAGAGCTTTGACGGCCGTGGCAACTTCGCCATGGGCATCAAGGAGCACATTGTGTTCCCAGAGATCAACTACGATAAGGTTGATCAGATGTGGGGCATGGACATCATCGTTTGCACGACGGCGACTTCGGACGACGAAGCACGGGCTCTTTTGACAGAGTTCAACTTCCCGTTCCGTCAGTAACCGTAACGACGAGCGTAGAAAAGGAACTCCGATATGGCGAAAACAAGCGCAGTTGAAAAGAACAAGCGCCGCCGCAAGACGGTCGCCTCTCAGGCTGGCAAGCGTGCAGCTCTGAAGGCAATTGTCATGAACCAGTCCCTTCCGATTGAAGAACGGTTCCAGGCAACTCTCAAGCTCGCTTCGCTGCCACGTGATGGCTCGAAGACGCGTATCCGCAACCGCTGCGAAGTAACGGGCCGTCCGCGCGCGTTCTATCGTAAACTTGGGATGTCGCGTATTGCGCTTCGCGAGTTGGGCAATTCCGGCAAGGTGCCGGGTATTGTCAAGTCGAGCTGGTAAGGAGACGGGCACATGACAATGACTGATCCTTTGGGTGATATGCTTACCCGAATCCGCAATGGTGCAGCCCGTCGCAAGTCTTCGGTCAACACACCAGCATCCAGCCTGCGTGCGCGCGTTCTCGACGTGCTTCAGGCTGAAGGCTACATTCGCGGTTATTCCAAGGTTGATTTTGAGAACGGCAAGTCCGAGCTCACGATCGAACTGAAGTACTACGAAGGCGCGTCGGTGATCCGTGAGATCGGCCGCGTGTCCAAGCCGGGCCGCCGGGTTTATGTCTCGGTCAAGTCCATCCCGCAGGTTGCGAATGGCCTCGGCATCACTATCCTTTCGACTCCGAAGGGTGTGATGGCTGATCACCAGGCTCGCGAACAGAACGTTGGTGGTGAGGTTCTTTGCTCCGTCTTCTAAGACTGGGCAAGGATCTCCTTAACGGACAGACAGGATAGAAATATGTCTCGTATCGGTAAAAAGCCCGTTCAGGTTCCTGCAGGTGTGACGGCCAATGTCGACGGCCAGAAGATTACTGCCAAGGGTCCTAAGGGCGAACTGTTCTTCGTCGCAAATGACGAAATTCAGCTCAAGCTGGAAGATAACGCTGTTTCGGTACAGCCAGCCAACAACTCCAAGGAAGCTCGTTCGAAGTGGGGCATGTCCCGCACGATGGTCGAGAACATCTTCAAGGGTGTCAAGGACGGCTACGAGCGCAAGCTCGAAATCAACGGCGTCGGTTATCGTGCGTCTCTGCAGGGCAAGAACCTGCAGCTGGCTCTCGGTTTCTCTCACGATGTAGTTTACGAGCCTCCGGTCGGCATTACGATTGCCGTTCCGAAGCCTACGGAAATCATCGTTTCCGGCATTAACAAGCAGCAGGTCGGTCAGGTTGCCGCGGAAATCCGCGAATACCGTGGTCCCGAGCCCTACAAGGGCAAAGGCGTCAAGTACGCTGAAGAACGGATCATCCGCAAAGAAGGCAAGAAGAAGTAAGGATCACGCGAAATGGCTAGCAGGAAAGAAGCACTTGCACGTCGCGCGAGCCGTGTGCGCCGCCAGATCAAGGCGGTTGCCAACGGTCGCCCGCGCCTGTCGGTTCATCGCTCGTCGAAGAACATCTACGTTCAGGTCATCGATGATGTTGCTGGTAAGACGCTTGCGTCTGCCTCCACACTCGAGGCTGATCTGCGCTCGTCTTTGAAGACGGGTGCGGATGTTGCAGCAGCTGCCGCAATTGGTAAGCTCGTTGCTGAACGCGCCAGCAAGGCTGGTATCAAGGATGTCGTATTCGACCGCGGCGCCTTCATTTACCACGGCCGTATCAAGGCTTTGGCTGAAGCTGCCCGCGAAGGCGGTCTGAACTTCTAAGACTTTTCCGCCCGGCATGTCCGGGCGGATTTCACCGGATCACATGGACTTCAGCAATGAAGCCGGTGGTCCATTATTGTTTGCCGTTCCACCCGCAAAAGAAAAAGGAAAAGGACAATGGCACAAGAAAAAAGAGGTTCTCGCGACGACCGCCAGAACCGCGAAGAGCGCGATAGCGAATTTGTTGACAAGCTGGTTGCTATCAACCGCGTTGCCAAAGTTGTTAAGGGCGGCCGTCGTTTCGGTTTTGCCGCGCTCGTCGTTGTTGGTGACCAGAAGGGCCGCGTTGGCTTTGGTCATGGCAAGGCTCGTGAAGTTCCAGAAGCAATCCGCAAGGCAACAGAAAGCGCAAAGCGCGATCTGATTTTCGTTCCTCTGCGCGATGGCCGTACGTTGCATCACGATGTTAACGGTCGTCACGGCGCTGGCAAGGTTCTCCTTCGCTCTGCAAAGGCTGGTACTGGTATCATCGCCGGTGGTCCAATGCGCGCTGTTTTCGAAACGCTCGGCGTGCACGACGTTGTCGCCAAGTCGACTGGTTCTTCGAACCCATACAACATGGTTCGCGCAACCTTCGACGCTTTGAAGCACCAGGTTCATCCTAAGGACGTTGCTGCACAGCGCGGTCTTAAGTATGCGACCCTTCAGTCTCGCCGCGCCGCTTCCGGCAACGCGTCTGAAGAATAAGGAGCAGTATCATGGCCAAGACTACTACTGAAGCCAAGACGACTGTTACTGTTGAACAGATCGCAAGCCCAAATCGCCGCCCTGCAGTTCAGCGTCAGACGCTGATCGGTCTGGGTCTCAACAAGATGCACCGTCAGCGCACACTGGAAGATACCCCATCTGTTCGCGGCATGATCCGTGCTGTCCAGCATCTCGTTCGCGTCGTAGACGAGAAGTGAGACGGAGGAAGTCATCATGAAACTCAATGAAATTAAAGACAACGAAGGTTCCACCAAGGATCGTATCCGCGTAGGTCGCGGTATCGGTTCTGGCAAGGGCAAGACGGGTGGTCGCGGCGTCAAGGGTCAGAAGGCTCGTTCCGGCGTGGCAGTCAACGGTTTCGAAGGCGGTCAGATGCCAATCTACCGTCGCCTTCCTAAGCGCGGCTTCAACAACATCTTCGCTTCGGAATATGCTGAAGTTTCCGTTGGCCGGATCCAGACAGCTATCGACGCGGGCAAGCTCGATGCCAACGTAACGATCGATGCTGCTGCTCTGAAGGCAGCGGGCGTGATCCGTCGTCTGAAGGATGGCGTTCGCATTCTCGCCGACGGCGAATTGACCTCGAAGGTTTCGATCGAAGTCGCAGGCGCTTCCAAGTCTGCTGTTGAAAAGATCGAAAAGGCCGGCAGCTCTATCAAGCTTCTGGTTGTTGCAGCGGAAGCTGCAGAGTAATATAAGACTTTGAACGCCCGGTGTGTTTCACTCCGGGCGTTCGCACCCATAGTCGCACACTGCTTTGATTCTTAATCGATTTAAAGTTTGCGCGGAAACTCTCAGGCGGCGCCTATGCGACGCGGGGAGAGCCTCACAGTTCCAGGTTGCTCGCAGGAGCTTCGGACGAACTAACGAAAACAAGGGTGAGGCATGATTTCGGCTTGAGAGCTGTTATCCGTCCAGAGCCCGGTTTTTGCACCAGTATCTTTTAAGACCTTTTCCGGAATTGCCGGTTTCCGTGCCGCTGGACAAGGGTCATGCGGAGAAATTTATGGCTTCAGCAGCGGAACAACTGGCCTCGAACCTGAATTTTTCGACCTTCGCGAAAGCTGAAGATCTGAAAAAACGACTCTGGTTCACCCTTGCCGCACTTCTCGTTTATCGTCTCGGCACTCATATCCCGCTTCCTGGTTTGAACCCGGAAGCCTACGCGCAAGCGTTCCAGGGACAGGCTAACGGTATTCTCGGTCTCTTCAACATGTTTGCGGGCGGCGCTGTAGAGCGCATGGCGATCTTCGCGCTCGGCATCATGCCTTACATTTCCGCATCGATTATCGTGCAATTGATGACGTCTGTCGTGCCTTCGCTCGAAGCTTTGAAAAAGGAAGGCGAGGCTGGCCGCAAGATCATCAATCAGTACACGCGTTACGGCACAGTGCTGCTTGGTACGCTTCAGGCCTATGGTATTGCCGTTGGTCTTGAGAGCGGGGCAGGGCTGGTAGTCGATCCAGGCGTGTTCTTCCGTATCTCAACGGTTATCACGCTGCTCGGCGGCACGATGTTCCTGATGTGGCTCGGTGAGCAAATCACGTCGCGTGGTATCGGCAACGGCATTTCGTTGATCATTTTCGCAGGCATCGCAGCTGGCCTTCCTAAGGCTCTTGCTGGCACTTTGGAACTTGGTCGTACCGGCGCTCTTTCGACGCCTTTGATTCTGGCCGTTGTTCTGGTCGCAATTGGCGTTATCGCGCTGATCGTTTTCGTAGAACGCGCACAGCGTCGTCTTCTTATCCAGTATCCGAAGCGCCAGGTCGGCAACCGCATGTTCCAAGGCGATACATCGCACCTGCCGTTGAAGCTCAACACGGCCGGCGTTATTCCTGCAATTTTTGCTTCTTCGCTATTGCTCTTGCCTGCAACAGCCGCAGGCTTCACCAACAGTACGAATCTGCCACCGTGGGCGACGACGATCATTGCGTCGCTTCAGCATGGCCAGCCTTTGTTCATGCTCTTCTATGGTCTTCTGATCGCATTCTTTGCCTTCTTCTATACGGCAATCGTGTTCAATCCGAAGGATACCGCAGATAACCTGAAGAAGCATGGCGGGTTCATTCCAGGCATTCGTCCGGGCGATCGCACGGCGGAATACATTGATTACGTTTTGACGCGCATCACCGTGCTGGGCGCTATCTACCTCGTTTTCGTGTGTATCCTGCCAGAAACGTTGATTGCGCGTACGGGCATACCATTAGCCCTTGGTGGCACTTCGCTTTTGATCGTAGTCAGTGTAACTCTTGATACCGTGGCACAGATTCAGGGTCACCTGATCGCCCAGCAATATGAGGGGCTGATCAAGAAATCGAAACTGCGTGGAGGAAAGAGGGGACGATGAGACTGATATTTTTGGGACCGCCGGGAGCTGGCAAAGGGACACAGGCTAAGCGCCTGACCGACAAATATGCCATACCGCAGCTATCGACAGGCGACATGCTCCGTGCAGCCGTCAATGACGGCTCGGAGATCGGGCGGCGCGCGAAGGAAGTGATGGATGCCGGTGGTCTTGTATCGGACGATATCGTCAATCAGATCGTGTCTGAACGGATAGAGCAGCCTGACTGTGCCAAGGGTTTCATTCTCGACGGTTACCCTCGCACGGTTCCGCAGGCGAAGACACTCGCGGATAATATGCGCCAGAAGAACATTCAGCTCGATGCTGTTATCGAGTTGAGAGTCGACGAGGACGCGCTTGTTCGCCGAATCGAAAACCGTGTTGCAGAGACTATCGCGGCTGGCGGCGTAGTTCGCTCGGATGACAATCCCGAGTCGTTCCGCAAGCGTCTTTCCGAGTACCGCGAAAAGACAGCGCCGCTCTCTCATTATTATGAGGAGCAGGGCGAGCTGGTGGTTCTGGATGGCATGGCTGATCTCGACACTGTTTCGGCCGCTATTGAGGCTGTGCTGCAAAAAGATGGGTCTACACAGGCTACTGTTGCTCATCTGTAAAGAATCTTGGCGGGGCCGGTTGCTTTTTTGAACTGATTCCGTTAAACACCGCGCCAACTCGCGACATCCCAAGCGACTGGCGCGGATTTTCCTCAAGGGAAGGAAAGTCCGGGTTCGGTCGTTTTGACTTGTGACGAACACGAATTTTGAACTGGCGGCTACGAGAGCCGCTCAAATGAAAGCACCACTTGCCGGATGGCATCTGGAACGCAAGGAGAATAGACGTGGCACGTATCGCTGGCGTCAACATCCCGACGGCTAAGCGCGTTGTTATCGCCTTGACCTATATTCACGGGATTGGCACGAAATTCGCGCAGGAAATCGTTGAAAAAGTCGGTATTCCGGCTGAGAAGCGCGTTCATCAGCTGACGGACGCAGAAGTTCTGCAGATCCGTGAAGCAATCGACCGCGACTATCGCGTTGAGGGTGATCTTCGTCGTGAAACATCGATGAACATCAAGCGCCTTATGGACCTCGGTTGCTACCGTGGTCTGCGTCACCGTCGTGGCCTTCCGGTCCGCGGTCAGCGCACGCACACCAACGCTCGTACTCGCAAGGGTCCAGCGAAGGCGATTGCCGGTAAGAAGAAGTAATTTCCGATTGTTCGGAGTGGAGGGCTGGTGCAAGCCGCACCAGCCTTTCTGAGTTTGGCGGGAGCGTCGTAAGAGGTTTTCGCCGGTGTAGCCGCTGGTGTTACGGCGGTGCAGAGATCCAAGAAAGGTAGACCATGGCCAAGGAAGCCACTCGCGTTAAACGTCGCGAACGTAAGAACATCACGACGGGCGTAGCGCACGTCAACTCGACCTTCAACAACACGATGATCACCATCACCGACGCACAGGGCAACGCAATTGCCTGGTCGTCTGCTGGTGCAAAGGGCTTCAAGGGTTCGCGTAAGTCGACGCCGTTTGCTGCTCAGATCGCTGCTGAAGATGCTGCCAAGAAGGCACAGGAACACGGCATGAAGACGCTGGAAGTTGAAGTTTGCGGTCCGGGTTCCGGTCGCGAATCTGCGCTTCGCGCTTTGCAGGCTGCTGGTTTCATGATCACTTCTATCCGTGATGTTACGCCAATCCCGCATAACGGTTGCCGTCCGCGCAAGAAGCGCCGCGTTTGACGCGACCGTATCCTGAGAATTCCGCCTTGCCTTCTGGCTGGCGGAATTTTCGCGTATGTGGCGTGTGGCCTGCCGGTAACCCGGCCTTCCTTACGCTTTAAGAACCCTCCGATGAACCTTTGGTTCCTCTCGGTGATCATGCTCGGTCCGCCACGATTGAATGGTGGCGGCGAACGGAAGGTTTAAAGATGATTCAAAAGAATTGGCAGGAACTGATCAAGCCGAACAAGGTCGAGTTCACGTCTTCCAGCCGCACCAAGGTGACGCTGGTTGCAGAGCCGCTTGAACGCGGTTTTGGTTTGACGCTCGGTAACGCTCTTCGTCGCGTGCTCTTGTCGTCTCTGCGTGGTGCTGCTGTGACTGCGGTGCAGATTGATGGTGTTCTGCACGAATTCTCGTCCATTCCCGGCGTTCGGGAAGATGTGACCGATATCGTTCTCAACATCAAGGAAATCGCCATCAAGATGGATGGTGATGATTCCAAGCGCATGGTCGTGCGTAAGCAGGGTCCAGGTTCGGTAACAGCTGGTGATATCCAGACCGTTGGCGATATCGAGATCCTCAATCCTGACCACGTGATCTGCACGCTCGATGATGGCGCTGAAATCCGCATGGAATTCACTGTCAACAACGGCAAGGGTTATGTACCGGCTGAACGCAACCGTGCGGAAGACGCTCCAATCGGTCTCATTCCGGTCGACAGCCTTTATTCTCCGGTCAAGAAAGTGTCCTACAAGGTGGAAAACACCCGTGAAGGTCAGGTTCTGGACTATGACAAGTTGATCATGACGATCGAGACCAACGGCTCTGTAACCGGCGAAGACGCCGTTGCATTTGCCGCTCGCATTCTTCAGGACCAGCTTGGCGTCTTCGTCAACTTCGACGAGCCGCAGAAGGAAGCTGAAGAAGAGTCGGTGACCGAACTGGCATTCAACCCTGCGCTTCTCAAGAAGGTCGACGAGTTGGAATTGTCTGTTCGTTCTGCGAACTGCCTGAAGAACGACAACATCGTTTATATCGGCGACCTCATTCAGAAGACCGAAGCCGAAATGCTTCGCACTCCGAACTTTGGCCGCAAGTCGCTAAACGAAATCAAGGAAGTTCTTGCTTCCATGGGGCTGCATCTCGGCATGGAAGTGCCAGCATGGCCACCAGAGAACATCGAAGATCTCGCTAAGCGTTACGAAGACCAGTACTAAGCAGCTTGGGGTGCCGCGCTAGCGGCTTCCCCTCGCAGGCTGATCAACAATAAACCAGATAAGAAGGCAGACCCATTACAGACTGCCTTTCCCCGTCAAACAGCAGGCCCAGCGCCTGCATGTGCCAGGAAACGGCAGGCCCGGATAGGGAACCTGCATTAAAGGAGAATAGCAATGCGCCACGGAAATTCAGGCCGCAAGCTCAATAGAACCGCCAGCCACCGCAAGGCAATGTTTGCCAACATGGCTGCTTCGCTCATCACGCATGAGCAGATCGTCACAACTCTGCCAAAGGCGAAAGAAATTCGCCCAATCGTAGAGAAGCTCGTAACTCTCGGCAAGCGCGGCGATCTGCACGCTCGTCGTCAGGCTGTATCCCAGATCAAGGATCAGGACGCAGTTCGCAAGCTGTTCGATGCCATCGCTGAGCGCTACGCAACCCGTAACGGCGGCTACCTTCGCATCATGAAGGCTGGCTACCGTCAGGGCGACAACGCTGCCATGGCTGTTGTCGAGTTCGTAGAGCGTGACGTTGATGCCAAGGGCGCAGCCGACAAGGCTCGCGTTGCTGCTGAGAACGCTTCTGCAGAAGCTGCATAAGGTTCGGCGCTTTTAAGCGCAGACAACAAAAAGCCGGGTGAGCGATCATCCGGCTTTTTGTATTTTTCCGTTCGAGCACTGTATTTGAAAATTCCACATCAGCCCTATCAGTTCTAGCTTTGCGTTCTCCTGGGAATCTCGCCACACCTCGCTTGCCTTCGCCATGAACGAGCCTTGCTCAGTGAAATGTCGAATCCCTAATAGTCCGTCGGTTTTCGGCGATATCCTTGCTCACGACGCTCTGCGCAGTGGCAATTTTCACTTGAGTTGCCCCATCAGTCAGGCACCGAGATCCGGGTCTTGATGTGCTTGAGGTGAGACACGATGGAGAAGGTCATGATCACAAGGAGAGACCACGAACTCCATTTGCCGATGTGGACCACGGACCATGCTCCCAACTGATTTGGATATTTCCATATGCCGAAGAAGGTGGAGATGTTTTCGGCCAGCCATACGACAAAGCCGATGAGAATGAAGGATAGCAACAGCGGCATTTTTCGATCCCGGTCATAGGGGCGGTAGATGACGGTCGCACGGGCATAGAGGCCTATGGCGCAAGCTGCGATGTACTAGCGGTAGTCGCCAATATAGTGGTGGGTGAAAAAGTTGAGGTAGATGGCAATGCCGATCAGGGTTGCCATCCAGTAGGGCGGATGGTGCCGGATGCGGACATCTAGCAAGCGCCACGCCTGAATAACGTAACTCCCGACAGCAGCATACATGAAGCCTGAAAATAGCGGCACGCCCAGTACTTTGGTATAGGCGAAATCCGGGTAGGACCAGGATTGGATAGTGCCAGAGGTTTTGAAGACCTCAAGAGCGAAGCCGACGACGTGGAACATGAGGATCGCCTTGGCCTCATCCATCGTTTCCAGTTTGCTCCAGATCATGAAGAACTGTATGGCGAGCGTGATAACGAGTAGGACGTCGTAACGGGGTAGCCCTAAAACACCTTCGCGCGGCACGAGGAAAATTGAAAAGAAGAACAGACCTGCGAACATGCAGGCACGCGCTTCCTTCACTCCGAAGTACAGAAATTCGACGATGAAACGCTTTATTCCCGTCAATTCATCCCAAGGTTTGGCATCGCAGAGAAGCGCATCGAGTGAGGAAAGACGGCTTGGTGGGTATGTGTTTTCCGTACTCAATCCGATATCCTCTTGCGCGGTTAGATTGGATATCTATAGCAATCCAGATTAAAGCAACATCATGATCGAATATCGACACCGCCTATTTAACCGTCGCGCGTGCCTTCTGGCCGCGACATGCGGAGTGATTCTTGCAGGGCTGGTATTGCGGCGTTTCGGCTACGACATCGGCCTGCCGTTTGTTGTTGTGAAGTATGGTGGTTCGATCCTGTGGGGATCGATGGTCTTCTTGCTGGTCGCCAGCTTGCTGCCTTGTCGGAACCGGGGCACTGCAATTGTCGTAGCGTGCAGTGTTGCCGTTGTGGTGGAGCTTATACGCCTAGTGCATTTTCCTGCGCTGGACGCATTCCGGGCAACAACGGCAGGTGCGTTGCTGCTCGGGCGTGTTTTCTCGCTGTGGAATATTGCCTGCTATCTGGCTGGCATTGGCTTGGCCGCCGTTATCGCGTCAAGGGTCTCGGAGACATAGCCGCTTTACGGGCTCGTTTTCGCGCCATGATTGCGGGTCGGATGGAACGGTACCCCAGCAGGATAAACATCACCGACAGATAGAATACGGGCTCCAGCGTCAGCGATTTGCGTGCGAGCACGAAGTGGAGGACGGCACCGATCAAGACGAGGTATGAGAGCTTGTGGAGCGTGTTCCATCGCGAGCCCAGCTTGCGAATCGACCAACGGTTGGACGTCAGCGCCAGCGGAATGAGCATGACGAGTGCCGCCATGCCGAACATGATGTAAGGCCGCTTGAGCACATCTGACAGGATGGAACTCAAGACGAGTCCGCGGTCGAGAACGATATAGACCGCGAAATGGGCAAGTACGTAGTAGAAGGCGATGAGGCCCAATGCACGCCGGTAGGCTATCAGATTGATGTTGAAGAGATCGCGCAGCGGCGTGACGAGAAGGCCGATGCAGAGGAAACGTAGTGCCCACGTTCCTAGAAGGTGTTCGAATTCCTTGACGGGATTGAACCCAAGCCCGCCGGTTGCTGCGAGGTAGAAGTACCATATGCCGGGACAGAGGCCCAAGCCGTACAGCGCCCAGATGGCCGCTGGTTGGTACCGCTTGGGCAAAGATGGAAGCGAAAGGGCCAATGCCATGATCAGTAATTCGCCTTGAGATCAAGATCGCTGTAGAGGCTTGCAACTTCGTCATAGCCGTTGAACATCAAGGTCGGGCGGCGCTGGGTGCTGAAGAAGCCGCCTTCGCCAATGCGCTGCTCTGTTGCCTGGCTCCAGCGCGGATGGTCCACTTGTGGATTGACGTTGGAATAGAAGCCATATTCCCGGGCATTGGAGTTCTTCCACGTCGTCTCAGGCTGCTTTTCTACCAGCGAAATACGGACGATGGACTTGATTCCCTTGAAGCCATATTTCCATGGAACGACGAGGCGAATCGGCGCGCCATTCTGGTTGGGCAAGGTTTCTCCATAGAGACCAACAGCCAGAATTGTCAGCGGGTGACGGGCCTCATCCAGACGCAGGCCTTCGACGTATGGCCAATCCAGCGGCTGGAACAGACCGCTCTGACCCGGCATTTCTTCCGGGCGTAACACGGTTTCAAATTTTACGAATTTGGCGCTGCCCAACGGCTCGACCTTGTCGAGAATGGTGGAGAGCGGAAAACCGATCCACGGAATGACCATCGACCATCCCTCAACGCAGCGCATGCGGTAGGTGCGCTCCTCAAGCGGGTTTTTTAGCAGCTCCTCAATGCCGAACTCCTGCGGCTTGCCAACAAGACCATCAACCTTCACGGTCCATGGCGTGGGCTTGAAGCTGCCGGCATTTTCTTTCGGGTCCGCCTTGCCCGTCCCGAATTCGTAAAAGTTGTTATAGCTGGTAACGGCATCGAGCGGTGTCAGTTTATCATCCAGCTTGTAGGGGCCGGGCTTGGCAGAAAGTGGCGCAGCCATTGCGCCCTGTGCCGTCAGCCCAACTGTCGCCAAACCTGCCGCCGTTCCGAGGAAGTTTCGTCTGGAAAGATAGATATCGCGCGGCGTGATTTCTGAAGATGAAATGCGGGGCGGGCGGTAGGCGGGCATGAAAACCTCCTGAAAAAGCCAATCAACGGTATTGCTATCCAATACCCAGGAGTTGGCCTCGTTAGATATGTTTCATATTACGAGGAAAAAAAGGAATTGGAGCAGGGGGAGAAAACAATTTTACGAGATCAGGAGAAAAATCGAGATCCGGTCCCGTTGAAATATCGACGCCCGCGAGGCGCACCAGAAAATGTGCCTCGCGGGCCCGCTTTTAAAGCGTCAGGCGGAACTTGGCGAAGCCTTCTGCGCCATCGCCTGCTTCCTCAATCTTTGCGCTTTTTACATCGCCGACATATTGCCGGGCCTTAGGGCCGGTCTCGAAGATCGCCGTTGTGTTGGCAACCGGCGCAAACGACCAGTTGTCATCTGCCGAGGGGTTGATGGTGCCTTGGGCTATGATGTAGCGCACGATGACGTCGCGGTTGGTGTCCGGCGCAACGAAGATGATCTTGTCTGAGCCGATATTGGGGAATTTGCCGCCACCGCTGGCGCGGTAGTTGTTTGTCGCAACAACGAATTTCTGCTCGGGGTCGATGGGCTTTCCAGCAAATTGCAAGCCTATGATGCGGTTGCTGTCCGGGTTGATCGCCTTGCCATCCTTATCGAACTTCGGAGGCTTGGAAACATCGATCTGATACGTCACCCCATCGATGATATCGAAGTTGTAGGAGGGGAAATCACTGTTGAGCAGCGGCGCATCCTTGGCACCCGCCTTGACCGTCTGAAACATGCCGGCAGACATTTCCAGCCAGTCCTTAACCTGCGCGCCGGTGATGAGGACGGCCTGAACCGTGTTGGGATAGAGGTAGAGGTCGGCAACGTTCTTAATGGCGATGTCACCGGCGGGGACATCCGTATAATAGTCGGCTCCACCACGGCCACCAGACTTGAAAGGGGCGGCGGCCGAGAGAACCGGCAGATCCTTGTACTGCCCGTCTTTCAACATGTCCTTGATGTACCAGGTCTGGGCATTGGAAACGATCTGCACGGATGGATCATCCGCCACCAGCGCGAAATAGGAATAGAGCGGCGCGGTGCTCTTGCCCACGGCGCGGCGGACATAGGCCAGCGTCGCTTCGTGATCGGCCTTCACGGCAGCGATAACCTCCGCCTTGTCCTTCACGTCTGCGACGATCTTGCGGTTGTCATCGCGGTGATAGATCGGGCGTGCTTCGGTGGTGAAATCCACGATCTTCCAGCTCTTGCCGTCCTTTTCCAGCAGCAGGTCGATGAGGCCCATATGCGAGCCCCAGAAACCGCCCATGACGGCGGGCTTGCCCATCAGCGTGCCTTTGACGGGATCAACACCCTCAATGCCGTCCCAGGTCTTGGGGCCGGGAAAGACGAGATGCTGGTGGCCGGTGAAGACGGCATCGATGTCTTTGACCCCCGCGAGATAAAGCGAAGCGTTTTCCATGCGCTCGCTCTGACCCTTGCCATCGATGCCGGAATGCGACAGCGCGATGATGATATCGGCACCCTGTTCTTTCATGACAGGCACCCAGGCCTTGGCAGCATCGACGATATCGCGGGTCTGCGCCTTGCCCTCAAGGTTCTTGGCATCCCACATCATGATTTGCGGTGGCACGAAGCCGATAATGCCGACCTTGACCGGGCTTGTGGCGCCAGAGCCGTCCTTGATCTGCTTTTCGAGGATGACATACGGCTTGAAGAAAAGGTCGTCCTGCTTGGGGTCGGAGGCAAGCTGGCCCTTGGTGAGATTGGCGCAGACATAAGGGAAGCCCGCGCCGCCCAGCGTGTTGAACATGAAGTCGAGGCCGTAGTTGAACTCGTGATTGCCAAGCGTTCCGCAATCATAGCCCAGCACGTTCATGGCGTTGATGACGGGATGCTTGTCGCCAGCCTTCATGCCCCGCTCATAGGCAATATAATCGCCGAGCGGGTTGCCCTGAAGGAAATCACCATTATCCACCAGCATGGAATTACCAGCTTCTGCACGAATGGAATCAATGATGGAGGCCGTGCGCGCCAGCCCCAGCGTGTCGTTCGGCTTATCGGCGTAATAATCATAAGGGAAGACGTGCACATGGATGTCAGTCGTTTCCATAATGCGCAGATGCGCCTGGTTGCCCTGTGCGCGTGCCGCGAAGGGATGCAGCATCACAAGGGCTGATGAGGCGGCAATGCCTCCCAGCAGGGAACGTCGCGTGATGGGGTGAAGGCCTGTAAACGAAGACATGGAAACTCCTCGATGAAATCCTGGCTGCGTGGGGTGAGGGCAGCGTAAGATGAATTCAAGAGGAGTCCATCATCAAAATGACAGGCTTATGACTTGTCCCGGATTTTAAACCATCCGGTAAAACCGGCTTATCCTGCTAGCGTCGGCTTCACCTCATCATGGAAGAAGCGGAAGTAGGATGAAAGCTGCGCGAGTGTGTTGGTGGAAAGCTCCAGTTTAAGCCCCAGGCGGCTTCCGCGCTGCCACTGCACGATTCCCTCGATATAACCGAGATCCTCGCTCTCCACCTTCACCCGGCTTCCCTTCGCCGCAGCAAACGGCCCCTCAAGCTCAAGCGCCATGCCGGTGGCCGAAAGATCGACCACGCGGCCGCTTGCCGTCTGGTTTAGATAATGGACGGTTCCGTAAATGCGTGTCTTGCTGCGTCCGGCATTGCGATTTTGCATGTTTAAACTGCTGGTCATTCCATGGGGTCCACATTTGCTTTTGTCCAAAACTCGCATGGAAGGTTTGAGACCCCTTTAGAATATTGGATAAAATTACACGCAGTGGCGTTTCAGGCGCGGTCTATGCGGCATTGATAGCAATTGTTGCGGGCTGAGCGGACATGAACATAGGCGATGTCATCCCTTGCAAGAAGTTGTTCCGCTCGCTGGGTGATCAGCTCTGTCTGGGTAACGGCACCGGTCCCATAGACGATGCGATTGTCATGGCTATAGCCGCGTATGATGTAATCGGGGCTGTCCAACATGGCGGGCAGAATTCCATGCGATTCGTCAGGGGCGCATGATTCGGCGTGAATGAAGATCGGGCCGGTTTCCGCAAAAGGTTGCAGCGCCGGAAAAGGGCGATAGGCCAGCAAAAGTACGCTTTCTCCATCCTTTATGTGCCCGAGGCAGACCCGGCAGGGCAGGGTACCTGTCGTGTGATGGCGTTCCGGCACTTGGCCGTTTGCATCCGGTTTGCCGTTTCGGAAAGCGTCTGCCTCATCGGCAGCCATTGCAGTAAAATTGATCTTGGTCATAGCGGCTCCTTGCGTTGCTGGTTTGCCGCTATGCTCTTCAAACATGCGTGTATCCACCCGTTTCTTGCGTCAGAATGCGACAACCCCATTGCTTGTGCTGTTGAGTGTGGCAATCAATCGAACATCCTCTTTTTGGAAAGTTCATATCCATGCTGCGCAGGTTGATGGCCACATCTCTGGTCACCGTTTTTTCTCTTCTTTCACCTGCAGCCCACGCGCAAACAGCGCCCGCGCTGGATGATCTTTCCGAGGAGCAACTGCAGCAGACGGTCAACTTCGTCATCGGAAACGCGATTTTCAGCCTGTACCATGAAGCATCGCGCATGCTGATTTCTGACCTTGCCTTGCCGGAACTGGGCGGCGGGAAAGATAGCGCTGATCAGCTGGCGGCAACCATCATGCTGGAGGCAAATGAAGAGTGGCTGGATACAGCCATCGTCAATGCCACAGACAGCTGGTATCTTGCGCGCTCAGTGCAGGTTCTGCCTGATCACAGTGCGCCACTGTTCTCCTCACTGGTGCCCAACACCTCTCGCGACAAGCAGATGGCCTGCATGATGGTGGGCAAGGATGCTGGTGGCTATGGCGATCTTGCCGATATGATGGGCCTTGCGAAGACGGAATGGAAAGCCTGCGAAATAGCCTATCCGCAAACCGTCGCGCATTGGAACGAGGCTTTGCAGCCTCACGTGGCCAAGCCTGGCGCCACGAAGTTCGTGGCCCGATATGAGCCTGCGCGTGATCCTTTTCTGGATATCTACGCGACCATTCTGAAGGAATCGAAGGTCCTCGATCTGATCGCCCGCAGTTTCGATGGATACGATCTCAAGGGTGAAGTGAAGTTGACGGCGCGCACATGCGGACGGCCCGACGTTTACTGGTCAGCCGAAAAGCGTGAGATCACGTATTGCTACGAGACAGGCAAATTCCACGGTGAATTGATCGCGGCGCATCTATCTGCCGGAGGCGGCGAAAAAGAAAGCGCCCCAGCTCAGGAAATACCGACAGCGGTAAACCTCGGGCTGGAGCTCTGACGAGTTGCGCCTGACCATCCTCGGGTTGAGCCGAGGATGGCGGAGAAATTCAGATTATCCCCGACCTGAAATTTCCAGATATTCGCTGTCCGTCAGCGGCTCTACCCATGTCTCATAGGTGCTGACGGGCGAGAAACCCATCATCTGGTAAAGCTGGAGCGCGCGCGGGTGATCGAGCGTGTTGGTGGAAACTGTGACCTTCTTGGGGCTGTCCTGCCATGCCGAATAAAGCGCCTGCAGCAGAAACCACTTGCCCACACCAGCGCCGATGGCCTCTTCCATCAAACCAAAATAGGACAGTTCGGTCACGTCCGAATCGACCTTGTGCAGCTCGAAGAAGCCAGCGGGTGCGCCGTTCATATAGAGAACTGTCACGGAGTTGGCGGGGTCGCGCAATGTTGCCGTCAGTTCGGCATCGCTCATGCGCATCCGCTTCTGCCAATGCCAGCGTTTTCCAACCCGCCAGAACAGATAGCGATAGAAATGCAGCGGGATTTCCGTGGTGCGCATAATGGCAGTCTGTATGTTGACCGGCACCGGCAGGCTCATCTTCGGCGCCGAGGTCATTTCCAGTTGCGTAACATGCGCCTTGATCGGGCCGTAGGGCGCAGTTTCCATGGGCTCGGCGGGCCCGGTCACGATTGCTGTATCCGGCTTGCTGCCCCACTCGGACCACGAGCCATCATAAAGCGAGTTGTCGGTATGCCCAAGTGATTCCAGCGCAAGTGTAATGACGGCCGCCGTTACGCCAGAGCCACAGCTTGTGATGACGGGTTGGGACAGATCGATGCCCGCATCCGTAATCATCTTGCGGATGGTCGGCAGATCCTTGAAGTGGCCGTTTTCTGAAAAGGCGGTTGCGGGCAGGTTGCGCGCACCCGGCATATGTCCAGAACGCATGCCTGCGCGAGGCTCAGCCTCTTCGCCGGTGAAGCGTCCGGCCCCACGGGCGTCGGCAACCTGCTCTTCGCCGGCATCAACAATGGAGCGCATGGCTGCGAAGGACGTCACGCGCTTGGGTTTGAAGTGTGCGTCGAAAATGACAGGCTCAACTTCCGTCACGCCTGCTTCGAGTGGCTTGCCCGCAGATTTCCAGCCGTCCAGGCCGCCATCCAGAACATAAACCTTGTCAGCGCCCATGACCCGCAACATCCACCACACGCGAGGCGCGGAAAAGAAGCCGGGGCCATCATAAACGACGATCGTGTCGCTCTCGCCAATGCCCAGCGCACCCACCTGATCAGCAAAGAATTGCGGTGAGGGGAGAGAGTGGGGCAGGCCGGTATCGTGATCGGCAATCTTGTCCTGATCGAAAAACACGGCGCCGGGTATGTGTCCGGCTGCATATTCCTCTTTGCCATTGCGCTTGTGCGCAGGCAAATACCACGAGGCATCCACCAAACGAAAATGCGGGGTTCCAAGCTGCTGCTCGACCCAATCCGCCGAAACGACGAAACGGCTTTTGTCCGTGCTCACTGTGTGTCTCCCAGATGTCAGGCGGTTTCACCGGGCTTGCCAAAACGAATTCGGAAGCGGCGGTTCTCCTTGCCCTTCTTTTCAATCTTGGCGATATGAATTTCGCCAACTTCTTGCGTGCTGGCTACATGAGTGCCACCGCAGGGCTGGCTGTCAACCGCAGAGTTTTCTCCGATGCAAACAAGGCTAACGCGCCCTAATCCAACAGGCGGGCGGACATTCTTGGATTTGACGATATCGGGATTTGCGGCAAGCTCTTCGTCGGTGATCCATTTGAGAAAGACCGGATGATTGGCTTCGACAAGCGCCATCAGCTTTGCCGTGACCTCGTCCTTGTCGATTGTCTCTGACATGTCGAAATCGACGCGGGACTCATCTTCACCAACGGCAGCGCCCGTAATCGGCCAAGGGCAGACGACGGACAGCAAATGGCAGGCCGTGTGCATGCGCATGAGCTTGAGGCGACGCGGCCAGTCAACATGCAGTGTCAGCTTTTCGCCAATGTCAGGCAATGCCTGACCTTCAAGAGGCGAATGGATGATGACGCTTTTATCCGCGCCATGCCGGGTCAAGCCCAGCTCGATCTTGGAGCCATCCGCTCTCTGCAGAAAGCCCGTGTCGCCGGGTTGGCCGCCCGAAGTGGCATAGAAGCAGGTCTGATCCAGCTCTACGCCACCATCTTCATGAACAGCTGTGACAACCGCGTCGCATGTGGAAAGATAGAAATCGTCACGAAACAGGGCATTCACAGGCATGGGGCATTGACCTCTATGCAGTTTCGTAAGGCACCGAAATCTGCGTTTTTTCCGTCAGCCATGCAGGAACGGGAAGACCCTTTGACCGCAGGAAATCAGGGTTGAAGAGCTTCGACTGATAGCGGCTGCCGTAGTCGCAAAGTATTGTCACAATTGTATGGCCCGGACCGAGCTCACGGGCAAGCCGAATTGCACCGGCAATGTTGATTCCGCTCGAGCCGCCGAGGCACAGACCTTCCTTCTCGATGAGATCGAACACCAGCGGGATCGCCTCTGCATCTGCAATCTTGAATGAGAAATCAGGCTTGAAACCTTCCAGGTTGGCCGTGATGCGACCCTGCCCAATGCCCTCGGTAATGGAGGAACCCTCGGACTTCAGCGCCCCATTCTGATAATACTCATAAAGGGCGGCACCATCCGGATCGGCAAGGCCGATTTTGATATCGGGATTGAAATCGCGAAGACCATCCGCCACGCCCGCCAATGTGCCACCAGAGCCAACGGCGCAGATAAAGCCATCCACCTTTCCATCGGTCTGGTCCCAGATTTCGGGAGCCGTCGTTTCGATATGCGCCTGCCGATTTGCGATATTATCAAACTGGTTGGCCCAGATCGCGCCATTCGGATCTGTCGCGGCCAGTTGCTGGGCCAGCCTGCCGGAAACCTTCACGTAATTGTTCGGGTTGGAGTAGGGCGCTGCAGGCACCTCGACCAATGTCGCACCCAGAAGCTTGAGCGCGTCCTTCTTTTCCTGGCTCTGTGTCTCAGGAATGACGATAACCGTCTTGTAGCCCAGTGCATTGGCCACCAGCGAAAGGCCGATGCCGGTGTTGCCCGCCGTGCCCTCCACAATGGTGCCGCCGGGGCGAAGATGTCCACGGCGTTCGGCATCGCGGATGATGTAGAGAGCCGCGCGATCCTTGACCGACTGACCCGGGTTCATAAACTCTGCCTTGCCCAATATCTCGCAGCCCGTTGCCTCGGATGCAGCGTTGAGACGGATGAGTGGCGTGTTACCGATGGCGGTCAGCACAGAACTGTGAATGGTCATGGTCGGGCCTTTTGGTTCGGTCAGCAATTGAGCTTCGTTTCTCCTTGTCATCGCGTTCTATGACAAGGAAATATCTTCTGGCGAAAGCGGGCAAGGCGCAAAATCCTGCCCGGCGCACGCTTTATTCACTTTTCTTGATGTCGGAATACGCGCTCAACGCACGCTGTCTGGCTTCATTGTGATTAACAAGCGGCGCAGGATATGTCTTGCCCAGTTCGATGCCAGCCTTCTTCAACACGTCCTTGGGTGCATCAAAAGGCTTGTGAATAAACTTCTTCTCAAGCCGGGCAAGCTCCGGCACAAAGGTTTTCACATAGTCTCCATCCGGGTCGAATTTTTCGCCCTGGAGGATAGGGTTGAATATTCGGAAGAACGGTGAGGCGTCGGCACCCGATCCTGCCACCCACTGCCAGTTGCCCGGGTTGGACGCCGGGTCGGCGTCCACAAGCGTATCCCGAAACCACTTCTCACCCTTTCGCCAATCCACCAGCAGGTGCTTGATCAGGAAAGAAGCGGTGATCATGCGTACCCGGTTGTGCATCACGCCATGGCGCCACAGCTGCCGCATGCCAGCGTCCACAATTGGATAACCCGTCATTCCTTTCGTCCAAGCGTCGAACTTGCTGTCGTCAGCGCGCCACTCAAACGCATCAAAGCTGCCGTTCCAGTTCTTCTCATCCAGCTCAGGGAAATGGAAAAGCAGATGGTAACAAAACTCGCGCCAGACTATTTCCTTGCGGAACCGGCTCGTGTCATTTGACGCAATGTTGCTGGGCAGGCTTCTTGTTGCGTCCCAGACCTGAGCAGGAGAGATTTCTCCCATAGTCAAATGTGGCGAGAGCATGGAGGTGGCAGGCTTTGCCGGGAAGTCACGGCCTTCCTCGTAGCCTTTCAGGCCGTTTTCGATAAAGTCTTTCAGCTTGTCCTGGCCACCGGCTTCACCCGGCGTCCAAACGTCAGAAAACTCTCTTGCCCAGTCCGGCTTGGAGGGCAAAAGGTTCCAGCTTTCGACGGTTTCGCTCTTGGGCCAGCTCGAAGGAGACAACAGTTTTTTCGGTGCTGCGACGGGCTCGGCTGGTTCATCGCCACCTTCGATGGCGCGCCAGAACGGAGTGTAGACACGATAAGAGCCTCCGGTCTTTGTCTTCAGTCGCGATGGTTCGTGGATAAGATAACCGGCAAAGCTCTCTACCTCCAAACCTTCTTCACGAAAGTCTGCCTTGATCTGGCTATCGAGCTTCTGTCCATCAGGATCATATCGCCTGTTCCAGAAAACAGTCTGCGCCCCTGTCTCTTCAAGCAGTTTTTTGAGCACCGTTTGCGAGCTCCCGCTGCGCAAAACGAGCCTGCTTCCCAGCGTCAGCAGAGCACTCGAAAGCGCCTGCAAGGAGTGGTGTAGCCACCACTGCTGGGCACTGCCGAGAGCCGCCTGCAGGGCCACCTTATCATCGTGAATATAGACCGGAATAACCGGTCCATTATTGTCGATGGCAGCAAGTAAGGCACGGTTGTCAGCAAGCCTTAAGTCTCTGCGAAACCACACAATAACGGGAGCGTTTTTTTCTGTCATATGTCACCCGGTTCACTTTGGACTGAACGTTTGTTGATCGGCCTTGTTCCCAATTGCCGTGCATATCGCGCCCACATTGATATGGTTTGCAATAGGTGAATCGCTGCCTCTTGAAACCAATTAGCGCGGAACCATATCCCGGGTCCAACGTTAGAGGCGGGTTAATTGAGTATGGAAGTCCAATCAATGATGCTGAATGACGTCAAATGGGAGAGCCCGGTGATTATCTCCTTGGAAAATGGCGCACCTAGAACTTTCACCGGCGCCTATGAAGCTTTCGATTTCTTGCAGCATGAGTGGCCGAGCCGCCATGGCAAGGTCTATGAGCAAGCCTTGCGACTGTGCAGGGCTTCCCTCATGGGCAGCGTGGGAGGAGAGATAGCGCGCATTGCATTCATAGAAGCGAGCCGCGACGCCCATTGCCTGGTTGAAGGTCGCAAACTCGCATCCTGATGTCTGACCTATCGATAAAAGCCACCCGCGCGAACCGCCGGGTGGCTTTTTGCATATGGGCGATTATTTCGGGGCATGCCCGGGAGCGCCTGTGCATGCTGGGCCATTAATAAAGGCCTGGAAATTTCATTCTAATTTTCGCCTATTTCCCGTCAAATTCTCGCTAAATTGCAGGAATAGGTCAAATGCCATCAGCCAGAGGGCGCTCGCCCTTCAGCGCTGACACACTCTGAATATGCATGTGTGTGACCTCCCACGGGGCCGGAACGTGTCACATGCTTCTAAAGGGCAAGAATTTGAAAGTATCTGCGTACATTCTAGCCGTCGCTGTCTGCGCGGCGCTCACTGCACCTGCGTCTGCTGGCATGCTCAATCAAGCCGAGCGTTACTCCGGGCTTCATGAGGGAAAAAACAACAAGACGCTCAAGGCCATTCTCGGCGTTAATCCAAGAAAAACGCCTTGGTGCGGGCATTTCCTTAGCGTCGTGGCTGAAAAATCCGGCAGGCAGCCCCCGAAATCATCTGCTATCGCCAAGTCGTGGACGTCTTTTGGTTATGCGGTTACAAAGAGCAACGCGAAGCCCGGCGACGTCGTTGTTGTCCGAAGCGGTGCTAGTTACCATGCTGGTATTCTGAAAAGCCTGGACAAGAATACCGCCCAGATACTGGGCGGCAATCAGTCTGGCCGGGTTCAGGTCTCAAACTTCAGCCGTAAGTCGATAGTCTCGGTGCGCCGATAGTTACGGCTGTTCTCGCATACCGTCTCTCTGGTCATCGTCTTCGAGGTCTGTGGCGACGATAAATGCGTCTTCGTGTTGTCGTGCCGCCTGCTTGCGTGCGCGCAGATTGATCGACTCATCGGGATCAATTTCCTCAGACTCGCCCTTCAGCTCACGTTCTGTCCGAAAGTTGGCGACGTCCTTGTCGTCAATATCCAGGGAATCAGTGTGCTTTTCCTGATCCATTGGTTTTGTGTGTTTCTCGTCCATTTGGTTACTCCGTTGTTAACCTGTTAACGAGGTGCCATGCCTTGAGGTTCCCTGCTGGTGTGCATCAGCAGCAGGAACCAAATCCCACGCCGGATTGTTTGAGCTCCGACAGGTTAAAATCGGAGACATGACATGACGACAGAACGCGAAGACAAAATCCGTGCCCGAGCCCATGAGAAGTGGGAGAGCGAAGGCCGTAAAGAAGGCGAGCATGAGCGCCACTGGGCTGAAGCGGAGCACGAGCTAGACACTGACACCGCAGACGGCGTTGACCCAAGCGAGGCTGCAAACTCTCCAGCCGTCGCATCCCTTAGTCAGGAGCGCACTGAGACGAAGCGCAAGGGCAGCGACAGCGAGCTTCAGGAAGGGCTGGAAGATAGCTTCCCTGCGAGCGACCCAGTTTCCGCTACATCCTCGACAGTGACAGGCGGAGCCTCGGAGAAAAAAAGCTAAGCCCAGTCTCGTTGATTCGAGAAAATCTCTATTCGATATTTTAAGGCGCGGTGCCGCATGCATCGCGCTTTATTTTTTTCTGATCCACAAGATGAGGAGGGCGAGGCACAAAAGCGCAACTGGCCAAAAATCTGTCGCTTGGTCCCAAGACCAGTTCCAGAGGTAGTAGCCTTCGAGGTGAGGGGGCTGCATCTGCACCGACGTTTCGAAGTCACACTTTTCACGCCCGTGGAAGTGGCCTACAGCGAATGCGAGGCCAACAATCACTGCATCCCGCCATTTCATCAAAATGCGCGCCAGCGCGGCCACAATGCCGGCCATGACGATGGCTTCCAGAATATGGCCAGCCCAATCCCAATCGCGCTGGATGGTGTCCCAATCGATTTCGATTACACAATCCTGTCGTGATGAAAGTGCTATTCAGTTCAATGAGAATAAAGTGCAGCGAACGAAACAGTATCTCTGTTCCAATCCATTTCTTCACTCTTGGAAGAAATGGCTCCCCGGGCCGGATTCGAACCGGCGACCTGTCGATTAACAGTCGAATGCTCTACCGCTGAGCTACCAGGGAACGTGCGCTGCTTGGCGCGGTGTGAGCGGGGTAATACAAACGCTTTGGCGATTTGCCAAGCGGTTTTTTCAAAAAAAATGAAATCATCTTGTTTTATCCACCGAAGACCCCACGTTTCCGGGCATGTTAGCAATAAAAAAGTTTTTGGCGGATGTTCCTGAAAGGGGTTTAGCGCGATGACTTTCGGTCTTCACCCCCAAACGGGGCGTCTTCATGTGGGAAAATGGAGCATGCCGATGCCTCGCTCGCGAGTCGGGCGCATCGTTATTGGCGTTTTGCTCATTATTTGTGGCTTGTTGGGCTTCCTGCCCGTGCTGGGCTTCTGGATGGTCCCGCTGGGGCTTCTCGTCCTTTCGCAGGATCTGCCCTTTGTACGCCGTCAGCGCCGAAGATTGGCTGTCTGGTGGGCACGTCGCCGGCGCGCCCGTGAAGCGCGCCGGGAAGGCATTACGCGCCCGTGAGGGAGTTGGTGATGCCCTGGCCTGCCCAGAACGCGGCATAGCCCAATATGGCGAAGTAGATGGTCGTCAGAATGAGGAAGAGATAGCCGCCCAGCACCGTCGCGCCATCGCGCTGGATCATTCCTGCTGAGAAAAGCAAAATGGCGACTCCGGGCAGAGTGTTGGAAAACGGCACGAAGCCCAGCGGCATCATAAGCAAGATTCCTGCAGACATGATGGCAAGGCCATTAACGCGCGCCATAACTGCGCCAGTGGTGAAGGCGGGCAGGCGAGGGCGCATATAGCGGTCCAGCTTGGAAACGATCCCAACCCCCTTCTGAAGGGCAGGGCGAAGCCTTTCAGTTTCCATCTGCTTGTCAAGAATGCGTTTTGGCAGCCATGGCATCCGGTTAAGCGTGATCGCCAGGCTGATCATCACAATTGCCGCACCAAAAACAGTACTTACACCGGGAATCGATACCGGAATCAGAAATGGCAGAGAAGCGATGGCACACATCAGGAGCAAACCTTGCTCGCCAATGGCCTCCATTAGCTCCCGCAAGGTAATCGTTGCGCCTTTCAGATTATCGATCAGTTTTTGGAGAACCGCGCTCAGGCTCTCCGATGTGTCTGCGAATGTCGTTTTGCTCGTCATACTCTATCCCGAAACATGTTTGATGCGGGATAGATAACACTCGTAAAACGACGTGCCTATGGCAAACCCATGTAAGCTAGAACTCTTGATGTGCCTGATACATTACAGCCGGGTCTAACCTCAGTGAGAAACCCAGGAACTGTAGGCGCCAGCCGCGAGAACCAGAAACAGAATGCCAATGATAAACGGATTTAGCGAAGTAACGAAGCCAACATAGTCCATACTCATTTCCTCCTCCATTTGTCCCATTACGAATATAATGGAATCCATCAAAATTTACTAGTATAAATTGATTTATAGTTGCAGTGCACCATAAAGTTACGAAATGGCCGCAGTTCTGGGGTGATTGGAATGTTGCGATGCAAGAAAAACCATTCCGCCGCCGCAATATTGCCTCGCATGAAGCATTTTAAACCTTAAGCTGGATGGGCCAGTAGGTGAGGTGCGGAATGCTGAGAGAACTTTATGCGCGGACAATGGCGCTGGCTGCCCGCAAGACGGCCATATGGTGGCTGGCCCTTATTGCGTTCGTAGAAAGCTCTGTCTTTCTCGTGCCAGCCGATATCCTTTTCATTCCCATGGTCTTGGCCAAGCCGAGGCGGGCCATGGTCTATGCACTGGTGGCCACCGTCGCTTCCGTTCTGGGTGGTATCGGCGGGTGGTATCTGGGGCACTATGCGTTTGAAAGCATCGCGAGGCCTGTGCTGGAATTTTATGGCAAGCTGGACAGCTTCGAGCATTTGAAGGCCTCCGTCGATGACCAGACAATCCTGCTGCTACTTGTAACGTCTGGTCTTGCCCATCTGCCACCAATAAAGGTGGTGACGATTCTCTCCGGTGCCGCAAATATCAATCTCGGCGTGTTCATTGCCGCTGCCGTCGTGACCCGCGCTGCAAGGTTTTTCATTCTCGCAGGCTTGCTGCAGCGATATGGCGAACCCATCCGCCATTTCATCGAAAAACGCCTGGGAATCATCACGGCTATCGCCGCCGGTGTGCTAATTGCCATCTACGCGACTTATGTCCTCGTCCGGTGACATGTTCAGGCTGAGCTAAATGGCCGCTCGCGCCCTGTCATCGCATTCAGCTTAGTGTCAGTATTCAAGGCCACGTTCTCGAAAGAAAAACGGGAATGATGATGATGATGCGCAGTTTGGTATTTCGCGGTGTTTTGGTTCTGGTTGCCCTATCATGCGCTTTTCTGCTCTACATTGGGGCGCTCCAGCTTTCCGGAAACTTCCATGAAGTCATCCCCGGGCAGCTTTATCGCTCCAGCCAGCTTTCGCAGGACCAGCTTGCGACCTATGTGAAGGCCAATGGCATCAAGACCATTATCAATCTGCGCGGCCAGAATGATGGATCCGAGTGGTATCGCAGTGAAGTGGCATCGGCGGAGCAACTTGGGGTTCAGCATGTGGATTTCGGAATGTCTGCCCGAAAGGAGCTGACGCCGGGGCGAGTGGCGCAACTCATCCAGATCATGCGCGACGCGCCGAAGCCGATCCTCATCCACTGCAAGTCCGGAGCCGATCGTACGGGGCTGGCGTCAGCGATCTACGTCAACCGCGTTGCCGGTTTGGACGAAGACACAGCAGAGCATCAACTCTCGATTCGCTTCGGTCACCTCAGCATTCCCTATTTTTCATCGGCCTATGCCATGGACCGCAGCTGGGAAGTCATTGAGACCATGAAACCCGCACCCATCATCGCAAATGCGACGAAGCAGGTCATCTGATCGGCCATTGAGCGCTTCGACAATAGGGATAGATGCAAGGTGCACCTTGCATTTAGAATATCTGGATCTTGGGAAGTTGAGGCACGGGGGATGCCTCTAAGATAATGGTCGGAGCGGCGGGATTCGAACCCACGACCCCTTGACCCCCAGTCAAGTGCGCTACCGGGCTGCGCTACGCTCCGACACAGGAAAGGCGTTTATATAGATGCCTCTTCATGCGCAAGGGGAAAATTGCCGTGGTCGAAAAAACAGCTGTAGAAACCGATGACAAAACGCTCAGATTGCCGTCGGATGCCGCGCGAAACCGGATTGAGCTATTATTCGGGCAGGGTGAATATTTATTAGACAAATAGACTGCCGCGATCTTGCCATAATTCTTAGACTGTGGTTCTCTCTACTTGCCCTGACTGGAGGGGTAAAAGGTTGAGACCCGTCATTTGCTGGGTGGGACAGCGACGGGTCTCCCGATTTTCTTTTTAAATATTGCTGATGAGCCGAGGCCAGGTCAGGTAGTAGAATTTGCTGCCGACAGCGCCAAAATAGGCACTTTCGCCAGACATCACATCCACATACCCGCCATCTGCGTCTTTCACGTAACCAACGCCATCTTCGCGCTTGACGTGCTGCTTCAGAAACAGGCTCCAGCCTGCCGGCGTAATTTGAGATCGTTTGACGTGTACGGGCCTTTCGCCCTCCACATCCCACGCGGTCACGACGATGCCCTCAACGGGGTCGCACACCTTCAATGTCCCGGACGTGAGAGCTGCAGACATAGCCTTGCCCTGAGCGGCGCTGGCGGCGTCACATGAGGTTTCTACAATCCATGTCTTGAGGCTCGTCATGAAAACGCCGCCAGCGATATCGTCATCCGATCTGGTGGAATTGGCCCTGATCTCAACCCGCGCTTTGGCGGTCACAGTGGCATCCAGCAAGATCTTTTCAGGGCTTTTTGCGGAGGAGGGGTACTCCAGGCCGATGTCGATCTGAGCTTCATGCTGCGCGATGACTTTTAATGCAAGTTGCGTAGAAGAAAGTTTCAGGTGAGTTCCAAGAGCCGAAACCATTGCTGGCATTTTCCTATTTCAGGCTGGCGCATTCATCTGCGCTCTGGCCACCGCTTCCCATAAGCGAGCATTTACGTGGGCTCTTCTCATGAAAAGACCGGCTTTGTCGTTTAAAAAACTGACACAAACCGGTCTAAATTCGTCAACATGCGCGAAACTGGAGTCAATCAGTTTTCTTGTACGGAGACTCCGCCGGGCCCAATGTTCATCTCGATGCCCTTTGGTTTTGTCTCTTCATTCCAGGCGTAAATTCCGAGGCCTACAACGGCGATGATCAGCGCGCCAATGATGAGGTAAAGATTGTTGGTTCTTGTCATGTGTTTTTCCTGTGCACAAATTTGCCAGGTGCAAACGTCTGGAATGACAAGAGGTTCCACGCCAATCAGTAGGCGTTTTCGGATTTGAGCAGGCGGATCGGCGTTAGCACTAATATCTTGAGATCAAGCCACAGAGACCAGTTCTCGATGTAGTAAAGGTCATGAGCTGTGCGATTCTTGATCTTGTCGCCGTGGTCGATTTCACCGCGCCAGCCATTGATTTGCGCCCATCCCGTCACGCCCGGCTTGACTTTGTGGCGCGCAAAATAGTGCTCGACAACTTCGGTGTATTTCAGGTCGCCAGTCTGCGCATGTACAGCGTGTGGTCGTGGTCCAACCAGAGACAGATCGCCCGCAAGAACGTTGAACATTTGCGGCAGTTCGTCCATAGACGACTTGCGCAGAAATCTGCCGACCGGTGTTACGCGAGGATCGTTCTTCGTGACGGCCTTCTTGGCCGTCGGATCGCTCATTTCGGTATACATTGACCTAAACTTCCAGACATTGATCGTCTCGTTGTTGAAGCCATGCCGTTTCTGCTTGAACAGAACGGGACCTTTGGATGTCGTTTTTACCGCGATTGCAGCGCCTAGCATCAAAGGCCACAGCAGGGAGATGCAGATAAGACTGAAAACAATGTCAAAGACCCGCTTGGCAACCGCGTCCCAGTCGCGGAGCGGCTTGTCCATGACATCAAGCATCGGCACGCTGCCGATGTGTGAATAGGAGCGAGGGCGGAAACGTAGCTTGTTGGCATGCGCGGCTATGCGAATATCGACCGGCAAAACCCAAAGCTGGCGAATGAGCTCAAGTATGCGCCCTTCGGCACTCATGGGGATCGAAATGATCAGCATGTCGAGCTTCGTCAGGCGGGCGAATTCGACGAGCTCGGCAAAGGTGCCTAGCTTGGGATAGCCAGCGACAACATCTGGCGACCGCGCGCTTTTACGGTCATCAAAGATACCGCAGATGCGAATGTCATTATCGTGCTGTTCGAGTGAGCGGATAAGGTCTTTTGCCGCCTGGCCGCCACCAACGATGACAGCGCGCCGTTCCATGACGCCATTTCGGCCCCAGTGGCGCATCATCAACCCGACGATGATCCGCTCAATCAGTAGAAAGGCGACGCTCGTGCCGTACCACAGCCATAGTGTCTGCCAGCTGTAATCCTCCGCCGGCAATGTTGCGATTATCACCAGAGCTGTCAGCAAAAATGAAGCGAGGAGGGCAATTTGAACGCGCGGCATCGTGCCGATGGAGCGTCGCAGCATGGGTAGCTGGTAGGTATCCGCAATTTGTAGCAGGATGGTGCAGCACAGACTGTTCCAGATGCAAATGGAAACGAGCGCTATCTGCAAACCGAATGTCGCTGGAGCATCGAATGCGGTGATAAAGATTCCCAGAGCCGTCAGAATAGCAAAATCGAACAGCCGCAGCTGACCGATGACGATATTGGGGGAATGGCTCACTGCACGAAGCTGGTTTGCAACCTGGAGAGCAACGGGATTGAGCTGAACCTGCTGGCGTTCCTGTGCCGGCGCTTCCTGGCTGTTTCCAGTCAGCTTCTTGCGCAAAGCATCCAGATCAATCGGGGTGTTCTCGCCTCCTAAATCGCTCATTTCATCATTCCGCATTCTCGACTGGAGAAGAGAGTAAAAATAACTTCCTAAAAAATGCTTAGAAACACACTTTATTTTGTATGCCTACATCAATCTCAGATGTCTAAATAGCCGCTTAGTAATCTCGATGACTATTTTTTATTGCGGATGAACAGCTTAACTGTCCATCCGCAAATATAGGGCGCGGGATACGCAATACCTGTTTACCCGCAACTGTGGGCCATTTGGAAACGACGCGCTTGGCGTGCTGGTTCCTGGCTACAAACTTGGTCTCAATTCCTCTTGAGGTAGAGCGCCTGTACCGTGGGATGGAGGGGTACGGCTCAAAAGAATCGTTCGCGAACGTAGATGGTGTCTCCGGCGATGACTGGTCCAGATATGATGATTCTGCCTGTCATGACATTGGCATTGATTTTTCGAGTTATATCGACGTCACTCTGGTTGGCCCTGGATGTGAAGCCGCCCGCAACGGCGATGGCATTCTGCGCTGTCATGCCGGGTACATAGGAGTACTGGCCCGGCCTGCCGACTTCACCCATGACGAATACCGGGCGGTAGCGGTCGATCTCGATCGTGACGTCAGGATTTTTCAGGAAGCCCTGCTGCAGCTTCTGCGCAATGCCGGATTCAAGCTGCGAGACGGTTTTGCCGCGAGCAGAAACCTGCCCCACGAGAGGGAACGCTACGTAACCAGCCTGGTCGACTGTGTAGGTGTTCGTTAGCCCGGCCTGATCGAAAACGTTGACACGCAAGCGGTCACCACTGTCAAGACGATAGGGAGCAAGCGCTGCCTCATTAAAGGCGCGCGGTGCCGGCTTATAAGCCGAGCAGCCGGCGAGAGTTGCTGCTACAGCAACGATCAGCGCCGATATCAAGGGTGGGGCAGCGAATGTCATCCGCAATCATGCTCCGAAGGAAATGTCATGACGCAGTTATCGGGGCGTTATGGTTAACACACAGTAAACAAAAGAATTTCCTTTTCGATTTTGTCCTGTTTCATAGTCCTGAGGCGTCGCCTTAACGCTTGTGTTACCGGATGCAACTAGAGTTCCCGATGATCCGAATTGAAACACTGCGCTCAAAAAACCGAGAATGAATGTGAACGAAAATGCCCCTCACGCAGGTGAGTTTGATGACGCTCCGCAAATACGTCGCAACCTCTCGGTCAACGACGTAGCCGATTTTCTTTCCATGCGGGGTGCAAAGCCGATTGTTGCCCTGCTTTCACCCAGTGGGGATGATGGCTCTACCGCAAGCGTAATGCTGGCGAGATCCATTTCCGAGCTCGGTCAATCCGTCGTGCTGGTCGATATGACTGCCTCCGGCTGCCCAACGAAGCTCATGTCTCAGGAGCCGGATCTCTCAGGGATTTCAGATCTCTTGTTCGGAGATACGGCATTTGGCGAAGCCATCCATCACGACCGCCTTTCAAGCGCACATATAGTGCCGCAGGGTGTCGCTCAGCCGCGTAGCGCCATAAGGCTCATCGAGAGGCTGACCATGATCCTGAATGCGCTCTCGGATAGCTACGACACCGTGTTGCTGGAGTTCGGTGCCGCTGACATTGCAGGCGTCGCGACCTTGCTGAAATACATTGATGCTGAAGTCATCCTGTCCCTTCCGGGATCGGACGCTTCCGCAAAAGCAGAGATACAGCTCGAACTGCAATCACACGGCTATGCCGATGTCATGGTCATCGGTGGAATTCAGTCCGCTGATCTCGCAGCAGAGTGAGAGTTACTTTTGTGGCTTAGGCCCAGCCATCCAGCGGATGATGAACATCGCTGGCACAATCCAGAGCAGGCCTGTTGCCATGAAATAGCTTAGATGCACCCACCAGGGTTGGGTGGATAGGGCGGCTGTTGCGAAGCTTGTTGCGACCACCGCATAGGCGATTACCAGACAGATGATGATGATGGTGCCGATAAATGACCTGAGTCGCTGGGGCATGCCGTCTTCCGTTCGCGTTAATGTCTAAGGTTTCTTATACAGGCGCGACCCAATGCCGTAAAGCTTATTGCCGTGGAGCAGGGGGCTGAGGGCTTGTTTTGCACGGTGTGTTGTTGCAAACCACCTTAAAGACTTGTGGAGTGTCAATACATGCGGGCAAACACGGTGGCCACATCAGAAATTACTGTCGAGCAGCGGCACTCGGACGCTTTGAACAAGCAGGCGAAAGACCGTCATCTTTTGCGCATCTGGCTGCGTGTGGTGCTGTTTACGCTTTTCTGTCTGGTGCTGGTCGGTGGCGCGACGCGACTGACAGAGTCTGGTCTTTCCATCACTGAATGGAAGCCGATCCACGGTGCCATTCCGCCGCTTTCCGTGGCTGAATGGGAAGAGGAATTCCAGCTTTACAAGCGCATTCCCCAGTATCAGGAAATCAACAAGGGCATGTCGCTGGACGAGTTCAAGACCATCTTCTGGTGGGAATGGGCGCACCGGCTATTGGCCCGGGCAATCGGGCTGATCTTCGGGCTGCCACTGGCCTATTTCTGGCTTACCGGGCGCATCGAAAAGCGTTTGAAAATGCCTCTGCTGGGTCTGCTCGCTCTGGGTGGCTTTCAGGGCTTCATCGGCTGGTGGATGGTTTCATCCGGTCTGGTCAACCGGACTGACGTCTCACAGTACCGGTTGGCAACGCATTTGACGATTGCCTGCCTGATTTTCGCAGCCTGTATGTGGATCTTGCGTGGTCTCTCGCTCCATTCGGCAGATGCCACCCATCAGCGACAGGGCAGGAAGTTCGCCGCGTTTCTGGCCTTCTTCTGTCTGTTCCAGATTTATCTTGGCGCCCTTGTCGCAGGCTTGAACGCCGGGCTTTCATACAACACATGGCCGCTGATGGATGGCGCGCTGATTCCCGGCGATCTCTTCTTACAACAGCCATGGTGGATCAACCTCTTTGAAAACCCGAAAACCGTGCAGTTCGTGCATCGTCTCGGCGCCTACGGTCTCCTCGCGGCAACGCTCTGGCATATGATTTCACTGCTGCGCGCGAACCCCAGCACGCCCCACGCCCGTCGTTCGGTGTTGTTCTTTGTCTTGATCTGTCTTCAGGCGGCGCTCGGCATCACGACATTGCTGATGCACGTGAACATTCACGTGGCTCTTGCCCATCAGGGCATGGCGCTTCTGGTCCTCGCTTTCGCAATCGCGCATTGGCGCGGTTTCGTCGGGGAATATCCTGCCGACGCAACGGCTGTGTCACAAAGCTGATTTCCGTCATTGGGTGGCCATCGCTGACAGAATGGCCTGTAGGCCCCTCATTGTGATCATAGAAAAAGGCGGTGGAGATGCTCCACCGCCTTTCCAAATTCCGGTCTATGGCATTTCAAGCCAAGGCGTCGATCATGCTGACAGCATCAGTTCCATGTTCTGGACCGCTGCGCCGGATGCGCCTTTGCCAAGATTATCAAGAACCGCGACGAGGTTGATGTGTTCTGAGCTTCCAAACACAAAAAGCTTCATCGTGTCCTGATTGACGAGTTCTTCGGCATCGATCCGCGTGATCGACTTGCTGTCTTCAAGCGGCACGACCTTAACGATGTTCTGACCGGCATAGTGGGCAGTGAGGGCAGCGTGAATGCTCTCATTGCTCGTGCCCTCTTTCAGGTCGCTCAAAAACAGGGGCACCTGAACAATCATGCCCTGCGCAAAGCGGCCGACGGAGGGCGAGAACAGCGGGGAGCGATCCAACTGGCCGTGAATTCTCATCTCGGGCACATGCTTGTGCTTGAGTGTCAGGCCATAGAGAAAATTGTTGGCGGCGATAGCGTCGTCGCGGCTCTGGTCTTCCATCTGCGCGATCATCTGTTTGCCGCCGCCGGTGTAACCCGACACGGCGTTGACGCTGACGGGATAGCCATCCGGCAGAATGCCAGCGGCACGAAGCGGGCGGATCAGGCCAATTGCACCCGTTGGGTAGCAGCCGGGGTTCGAAACGAAACGCGCGGACCGCACTTTTTCGGCCTGCGTTCCATCCATCTCGGCAAAGCCATAGGTCCATTCGGGATCAACCCGGTATGCCGTCGACGTATCGATGATGCGGACCTTGTTGTTGCCCGATACCATCTGCACGGCTTCTCTGGAGGCGTCGTCCGGCAGGCAGAGAATCGAGATGTCTGCATTGTTCAGCATATCCTCTCGCATCGCCGCATTCCGGCGTTCTGCTTCCGGAATGGACAGCAGTTCGATATCGCGGCGATCAGCGAGGCGTGTGCGAATCTGCAAGCCTGTCGTGCCATGTTCGCCATCGATGAAGATTTTCGCTGTCATGTCCTTATCCTGAACTTTCAATAGGTTACAATTGTAGGCGGATTCAATGTGCCAGGCACGTGACTCAATCTGTCAACTCGCTTTCACCAGCTGTGAGGCACGCGCCTAAGCATATACATGGCTCAAGTTGCCCCGGCAATGAGCTTGGGGAATGACGATTTGTCTGCTCATGCCGATTGACAGAGTTTAATGCTGAATTCGCACTTTCAAAACCGCTGCGGCCTTTACGCGGCATTCAACCCATTATAGATGGCTTCTTAAATGGTTGTATTTTTAATCGCTATTGGTTGTATTTTTGGTTTTTATTGATGAATTATCGCTCCGATATTGATGGGCTGCGCGCGCTCGCTGTCCTTGCTGTTATTTTTTCGCACGCGAACATCGCCCTTTTTGGCGGAGGCTTCATCGGGGTCGATGTGTTCTTCGTGTTGAGCGGTTATCTGATCACCAGCATCATTCTCGAAGACTATCGCCGAAGCGATTTTTCACTCGCTCGATTTTATCAGCGTCGTGTCAAGCGCATCCTGCCAGCCTTGTTTTTCGTGCTGGCCTGTTCTGCCGCAATGGCGTGGTTCTTGCTGCTTCCCGGAGCTTACGAAGCTTTTTCAAAGAGCCTGATGCTGTCGGCGCTCTCCGTATCGAATTTTTATTTTCTCAAAAAAACGGACTATTTTGCAGCCGATGCTGCAGAGGTGCCGCTTCTGCACACTTGGAGCCTTGGAGTTGAGGAGCAGTTTTACCTTCTCTTCCCATTGCTTTTTCTCTTTGGACTGAAGACGCGGACTATTTTCATCACAGTAGCAGTGCTGGCGGCCACGAGCCTTATTACAAGCGAGATTGGGTCTTGGTGGTTCCCTTCGGCGAACTATTACCTGTTGCCGACGCGAGCCTGGGAAATTCTGGCTGGCTCTCTCTGTGCATTTTACCTGATGGACAGAGTGCGTCGGCCAAATGGTTTTCTGGCAGCGCTCGGGCTGATACTCATTGCTTGTGCGATCTTCCTGTTTGAGTCCTCCACCCGCATTCCATCTCTTGCCGCCTTGCTACCGGTTGGTGGAACCGTCCTTGTTATCCTGTTTTCCCATCAAGCAGGGGTCGTCGGGCGAATCCTGTCCTTGGCACCACTTGTGTGGATCGGCCGCATAAGTTTCAGCGCATATCTCTGGCATCAACCCGTTTTCGCCTTTGCGAGGATTTGGAGCCTTGAGCCGCCAACCCAATTGATGATGTCCGGCCTGATTGTCCTCGTGCTCCTCCTTGCAGCCGTAAGCTGGCGCTTTGTCGAGCAGCCGTTTCGGCACGCTCAGGCCAGCGGCCGCAGAATTGCAATGTCGTTGGCTCTCAGCCTCTCGGTGGCGGTCGGTTTTGGCAGTTGGGGTGCGCAGGAGGGTTTGCCGTTCCGAGTGGATCCCAAGGTTGCCAACTTCATGGACACGGCCATCTGGAGCGATGCGTGCCTGTTCCAGTCCAAGGATGGCCTTCCATCACTCCCCGATAAGAAATGCTCTTTCGATACAGGCGTAGCGCACAAGACCTATGCGATCTGGGGTGACTCGATTTCCGCTGCAATCTCACCGGCTCTGCTAAAAGAGTTGAAGAAACGCAATGTCGGATTGGTCCAACTTACGCACGGTTTTTGCGCTCCCATTGCCGATGTCTGGACTTCGCGAAACGATCAAGCCGTCAATTGCATGGAGTTCAATCGGCGCGCTCTGGATTATCTTTTGGCAAGCAAAGTCGAAGTCGTCGTCCTGGCGGCATCATGGGTCAATTTCTTCAATGCATCCCACATGTCGGTAGATGGTGTGGAATTGGAGGGCGCAGAGATTACCGTTCCGGTCTTGGCAGACAGGCTGAAACGTACTGTTGAGAAACTCGAGCAAGCCGGAAAGCGTGTTGTTCTCGTATATCCAACCCCGCGTTTCAGCAAACCAGTGCCGGAGCTGATGGCGGCAATGATGATCAAGGGCGATAGCACGCCGGATTTTGCCTATCCGGTTGCGCGTTTCAAGGAGGATACAGCGCGGGCTTATGCCATTCTGAATGGTGGCGCAGATGACAAGATCAAAAAGGTACTACCGGAAACCATTTTCTGCGGACCTGCTAGCTCCGACCAGTGTTATCTCGGACGTGATAGCGTACCCTTCATAGCCGATAAGAGCCACTACACGCAAAAGGGTGCTGAATTGGTTGTCGATGGTATCATGGACGAGCTTGAAAACGAGCCAGAGGCCAAAGAAGCCGCGGCTCTCCGTCCGTAACGACGTTAAACCTCGTTGGGGTCGCACCCTCTCGTTTTGAATGCCTGACCGTAGAAATTGATCCAATAAAAAAGGCGGAGCCGAAGCCCCGCCTTTCCAGATGTCGTAGTCCGATAGAGATTAACGCTTGGAGAACTGGAACGAACGGCGAGCCTTGGCCTTACCGTACTTCTTACGTTCAACAACACGGCTGTCGCGGGTCAGGAAGCCACCCTTCTTCAGAACCGAGCGCAGGGCTGGTTCGAAGTAGGTGAGAGCCTTGGAAACACCGTGACGAACTGCACCGGCCTGGCCGGAAAGACCGCCACCGGCAACAGTTGCGATGATGTCGAACTGGCCAGCGCGTGCTGCTGCAACGAGTGGCTGCTGCAGGATCATCTGCAGGACGGGACGTGCGAAATACGCAGAGTAGTCACGGCCGTTGATGATGATCTTGCCAGAGCCAGCCTTGATCCATACGCGGGCTACGGCGTTCTTGCGCTTGCCGGTCGCGTAGGAGCGGCCGAGTGTGTCAACCTTGCGAACATGCACGGGAGCAGAAGCTTCCGATGCAGGGGCGAGGTCTTTCAGGGAGGAAAGATCGGCCATTATCAGGCGCTCCTTACGTTCTTGCTGTTCAGCGTTGCCACGTCGAGAACGGCTGGCTGCTGTGCTTCATGCGGGTGGTTGGAACCGGCGTAAACGCGGAGGTTCTTCATCTGGCGACGGCCAAGAGGACCACGTGGAATCATACGCTCGATAGCCTTTTCGAGAACGCGCTCCGGGAAGCGGCCTTCGATGATCTGGCGAACTGTACGTTCCTTGATGCCACCTGGGTAACCAGTGTGCCAGTAATACTTCTTGTCGGAATACTTCTTGCCGGTGAAGACAACCTTTTCCGCATTGATGATGATGACATTGTCGCCATCATCGACGTGCGGTGTGTAGGTTGCTTTGTGCTTGCCGCGCAGGCGGGTTGCAACAACGGTGGCGAGGCGACCAACAACGAGGCCTTCGGCGTCGATGATGATCCACTTCTTCTCCACCTCGGCAGGCTTCTGAACGAAAGTAGACATTCTTTTAACTTTCTCTAGGACCTGTCACGCTCCAGTGGAGCACGCAGGCGTTTCTTGTTGCTTGAGGCTGTTCATAGTTTCACAGCCGAAAAGACCGCATTTCCGAGGAAATCCTGTCTGGCCGCTTATAGGCGCTCGCTAAAATCTCGTCAACGGCAGAGTTTTTGATGCCTGCCGAAAATGACAAGTAAAATCAGTAGGTTATTTATGTGGTTTTATGATACCACAAGAAATATCGCTGAAATCAGCCTAATCGCATGGTCAGAACGCCCAAAGCGATGACGCCGCCTGCCAGATATCGCCATAGGCTGGCCTTTTCGTTGAGGATGACGACAGAGATGACGATGGCGAAAAGAATGGATGTTTCTCGCAGCGCTGCCACGACTGCGACGGGTGCCTTCGTCATTGCCCAGAGCGCTAGGCCGTATGAGAGAATGGAGCCCGCGCCTCCCGCGAGACCACGCCACCAGTGCCGTTTCACATGCGTGGCAACCGGTTGCCAGCCGCGCTGGTAGAAGGCCCAGGAAAACAGCATCATCGGCGGCAGAAGTGACATCCACAATGTGTAGGAGAGCGGGCTGGTGGAAAGCCGTGCGCCGACACCATCTACGAAGGTGTAGCCCGCAATCACAACCGAATTGGCGAGCGCCAGTAAAATAGGCCGCCTGCCGCCACTGCGGGCCTCCAGCGCAAGTGTGAGGATGCCTGAGGAGATGATGGCGATGCCAGCAATGGCGGCTGCGCTCAGTGTTTCACCCAGAAAAAGGTTGCTGCTGGCGGCTACGATGAGAGGGGCCACGCCGCGCATGATGGGGTAGACGAGGCCGATATCGCCAACCGTGTAAGCAGCGGCAACCAGCCTGAAATAGGTGAATTGCAAAACAGCTGACAGCACCAGAAAGGGCAGGGCCGCAGAGCCGGGCATCGGCACGAAAGGAAGGAAGGGAATAGAGCAGGTGGCGGCACCGGCGGCGATCAAACTCGCATCCAGCGCCTTGTCTGCCCCGGATTTGACGAGCGCGTTCCAACCCGCATGCAAAAGCGCACCCAGCAACACCAGTAGCAAGACATCAAGGGACAAGGTGCGACTCACATTTGTTTGAACATCGCCAGCTTATGCGCTCCGGCCCGAACTTGCACCGGTGCGTAAGCCAACCATTGCGGATTGTTTGGAACGTTGGATCGAACACGCTGTTTACCGTCACTCATTGATAGCAACAGCCATTCAGCCCAGTTTTATGACTCGCTGGAGCAGACTGGTGCTATAACTCACCCGCAGAACTGGAGGACGTGATGAACCACGATAGCTACGAAGACGATCACATCAGGCGCATTCTGAAAGATGTCAAAACCATTGCTCTTCTGGGTGCATCGCCCAATCCGGCAAGGCCGAGTCATGGCGTCATGAATTTTCTGCTGAGCAAGGGTTACACCGTTTTTCCGGTCAATCCCGGCCAGGAAGGCAAGGAAATTCTGGGCCAGCACGTCTACGCGAAACTGGCCGACATTCTTGAAGCGATCAATATGGTGGATGTTTTTCGTGCGGCGGAATTCCTGCCTGCTGTCGTGGAAGAGGTCATTCTCCTGTCGCCAAGGCCAAAGGTCATCTGGGGGCAGCTATCGGTTCGCCATGACGATGCGGCTGCGAAGGCTGAGGCCTACGGCATAGAAGTCGTGATGGACCGATGCCCCGCAATTGAGTATCCGCGGCTCAATATTGCAGCATAGTTAGCACAACTCGCACTTATCATTTGCCTTGAGAGCGTTATTATCCCTCTGCTCTCAAGGCAGGCAAAACAATAATTGGAGGGACACATGTCAGCAAACAATCCCGGTTTCTCGACTTTGGCAATTCACGCCGGAGCGGAACCCGACCCCACCACCGGCGCGCGCGCCACGCCGATCTACCAGACCACCGCCTATGAATTTCGTGACTCCGACCACGCGGCGGCGCTGTTCGGGCTGAAGGAATTCGGCAATATCTATACCCGCATCATGAACCCGACTCAGGCCGTTCTGGAAGAGCGCGTCGCGGCGCTTGAGGGTGGCACGGCAGCTTTGGCCGTGGCATCAGGCCATGCGGCACAGTTGCTGGTTTTCCACACGCTGTTGCAGTCGGGCGATAACTTCGTGGCAGCCCGTCAGCTCTATGGCGGATCGATCAACCAGTTCGGTCATTCCTTTAAGAACTTCGGCTGGGATGTCCGCTGGGCCGATGCCGCAGATCCCGCCAGTTTCGAAAGCCAGATCGACGGACGCACGAAAGCGGTGTTCATCGAAAGCCTCGCCAATCCGGGCGGCACATTTGTCGATATCGCCGCGATTGCTGAGGTCGCGCACAAGCACGGCTTGCCGCTGATTGTCGATAATACGATGGCAAGCCCATACCTGCTGAGACCCATCGAACACGGTGCCGATATCGTCGTGCACTCACTGACGAAATTCCTGGGTGGCCACGGCAATTCCATGGGTGGCGTCATCGTGGATGGCGGTACGTTTGATTGGTCGGCCAGCGATAAATTCCCCGCATTGTCCAAGCCGCGCCCGGAATATTCCGGTGTGGTGTTGCACCAGACATTCGGCAATTTCGCCTTCGCCATAGCAACCCGCGTTCTTGGTCTGCGCGACCTTGGCCCATCGATTGCGCCGTTCAACGCCTTCCTCATTCTGACGGGTATCGAGACGCTGTCCCTGCGTGTCCAGCGCCATTCAGACAATGCGCTTGAGGTTGCCAAGTGGCTCAAGGCCCATCCGAAAGTGGGTTGGGTCAACTATGCGGGTCTGGAAGACAGCCCCAATCATGCGCTTCAGCAGCGCTACTCGCCAAAGGGCGCCGGCTCTGTCTTTACATTCGGCGTGAAGGGCGGTTACGAGGCTGGCAAGGCGATTGTTGAAGGCCTGCAGTTGTTCTCGCATGTTGCCAATATCGGCGATACGCGCTCTCTGGTTATCCACCCGGCATCCACAACGCATGCGCAGTTGACGCCGGAGCAGCAGACAGCGGCAGGTGCAGGGCCGGATGTGGTCCGTCTGTCCGTCGGCATCGAAGACGTCAAGGACATCATTGCAGACCTTGAGCAGGCACTCGCCAAGGTCTGATCTCATCAGGAAAGGTTGCCCATGACCCATAGTCTCAACTTCAAGTCAGAGGGCGATCTTTCCGCCGTTCAGCCGGAAGAGGGTGCACCCGCACCCGGCCGGCTGATCTCGGGCGACCCGAAGTTCACAACATGGAACATCGAGGAAGCCTCCGGTGGGATCTACGCCGGAATATGGCAGTCCACGCCCGGCAAGTGGCGCGTCGAATATGACGAATGGGAATATTTCAGCATCCTGGAAGGATATTCTGTCCTGACGGAAGACGGTGCCGAGCCCATCCATTTACGCGTGGGTGATCGTCTCATCTTAAGACCCGGCTTTAAAGGAAGCTGGGAAGTGATTGAAACGACTCGCAAGGACTATGTCATCCGGCTGTGAGTCGAATCGCGTTACGATCCCCACACCAGATCTAACCGCTCGAGGCCGTGGAAATGATACACGTCCTTCACCTGCGGCTTTTGCGCGATACGCAGGGCGGGCAGGCGTTTGAAGAGTAGCGGCAACACGATGTTGAGCTCCAGCCTCGCTAGAGGCGCGCCGATGCAGAAGTGAATCCCAGCGCCAAAGGAGAGGTTGGGGGCCTCGGCGCGATCCGGCTTGAAGGTCAGCGGATCGGTAAATTTCTTCGGATCGAGATTTGCCGCTGCCAGAATCAGGCTCACCTTGTCGCCTCGATGGAACGTGATGCCGTCGATTTCGACGGTCTCAAGTGCCCATCGTTGGAAAATGTGAACCGGCGCGCCGATGCGCAGCGTTTCTTCCACCGTCCTGTCGGTTGACTTCTCATCCTGAAACAGCACAGCGGGGTCGCTTCCACTCTCCAAGATGACGCGGACCGAATTGCCGATTTGGTGCACCGTCGCCTCATGCCCAGCATTCAAAAGCACAATCGTCGTGGAGATCAGTTCCTCGTCGGTGAGATACTGCCCTTTGTGTTCGGTGTGGATCATGTGGCTGAGCAGGTCGTCCTTTGGCTCTGCCCGGCGTTGCGCAATCACGGTTCGCACATAATCCGCAAATTCCTTGGCGGCGATGTCGGCGGCCAACTCATCCTCGCGGGTGCGCTTGAACATGTACATGCCAACATAGGCATGCGACCATTTCAGCAGTTGAGGCCCCATATCTTCGGGAATGCCGATCATCCGGGCAATCATCGTCACCGGAATGATATCAGCAAATGAAGACAGCAATTCCGTAGTGCCATCGGCTTCGAACGCGTCGATCAAACCATTGGCGAGAGCCTCGATCTCCGGTGTCATCTTCTCAACATGGCGAGACACGAAGGCACGGTTCACCAGCGTTCTTAACCGCGTATGTTCCGGCGGCTCGATTTCCAGCAGCGAATGCCGCTCCGCCGCATCGAAGTGGGTGACATGGTCCTGTGGCGGCGCGAGGCCCAATTCCTCGCGAGTGGCAACGTGCAGGATCTGCCGCCCGAAGCGCCGGTCGCGCAGCAACGCGTTCACGTGGTCATAACCTGTGAAAAACCACTGCTTCTGCTCTTCCCAATAGAAGGTGGGACATTGGGCGTGCAAAGCCGCATAGACCGAATTGGGATCGCCATAGAATGCGGGGTTGCGGGCGTCGAGCGAAACCGAACGATTGTCGGCGTCGATGTGAAGGAATTCAGGCACGGTTTTCATGCCTGATCCTTAACTCAAAGCTATCACGCGAGAAAGCGATTCTATTCGCCCACAGCCACACCTTCACGGCGCGGATCGGCGCTGCCGACGAGTCCCTGACCGGTGATTTCGATAGCATGGAGGCCGGAGTTCATCTCTCCCGGTTTAACCTGATAACCCAATGCTTTAAGAGGTTCTGCTAATGTTTCCGCGCTGGTTCCGGATTCGATATCGTAGGTGCCGAAGCGGTTGATGAGGTGCGGTTGCGCCACGATCTTTTCCACCGGCATACCCCAGTCGATATAGGCAACAAGCGCCTGCGCAACATAGCCGATGATCTGGCTTCCTCCGGGCGAGCCGATGGCGAGTAACGGCTTGCCATCCTTCATCACAATTGTCGGTGCCATGGAGGAGCGCGGTCGCTTGCCCGGCTCGACACGGTTGGCAACCGGCACGCCATTGTCATGGGTCTTGAAGGAGAAATCCGTCAGCTCGTTATTCAGCAGAAAGCCATTGGTCATCAGGCGCGAGCCGAAGCCGCTCTCGATGGTCGTCGTCATGGAGACGACATTACCTTTGGTATCGACAATGACGAAGTGACTGGTCGAGGGCATTTCGAGCGTTGGCCCGCGCCCGAACAATGAGGCATGGTCCCATTGCGGCTCTCCGGCTTTGACAGCATCTGCGGTAAGTGCCTTGTCGCCATCCAGCAACGAGGCGCGTGTGGCGAGATAATCCTTGGCGAGCAGTCCCTTGGTCGGCAGCGGCAGGAAATCGGGGTCTGCAACATAGCGTTCACGGTCCGCAAAGGCGAGGCGCTGCGCATCGCCAATCAGCCGCCAGCTTTCCACATTATCTGCCCCAAGCGACTTGAGATCGAAGTTTTCGAGCATGCCCAGCATCTGCCCCACAGCCACGGCACCAGAGGAGGGCGGACCCATGCCGCAAACATCCAGCGCACGATAGTCGGCGCAGACCGGCTCGCGCTCCTTGATGTGATAATTTGCAAGATCAGTCAGCGATAGAACGCCCGGATTGCCGGTCGCCTCCCGCACGGTCTTGACGATAGCCTCCGCAATCGGTCCGCTGTAAAAAGCGTCAGCACCTCCAGCTGCAATGGCACTAAGGGTCTTGGCATAGGCTGGGTTTTTCAGAACGGTGCCTGCCTTCAGCGGCGCGGCAGAGGCATCATAGAAATAGCTGCGGGGCGCATCGTATTTTTTCAGCCTTTCGCCTTCCGATGCAATCAGAGAGGCAAGACGCGGCGAGACCTGAAAGCCATCGTTCGCCAGCGTTTCGGCTGGCTTCAACACATCGGCCCATGGCGTTTTCCCATATTTGCGGTGGACGTCCGAAAGCAGCCGCACTGTTCCCGGCGTGCCGACGGAACGCCCGCCGATGACGGCATCCATGAACTTAAGGGGCTGGCCTGTCTCGTCGAGAAACAACTTCGGCGTCGCCTCCATCGGCGCGGTTTCGCGTCCGTCAAACGTCGTCAGTTTCTTGGCCGCAGCATCGTAATAAACGAGAAAGGCGCCGCCGCCCAGGCCAGAGCTCTGTGGCTCGACAAGGCCCAAAACCGTCTGGACCGCCACCATGGCATCGATGGCATTGCCGCCATCAGCAACGATCTTCCGCCCAGCCTCGGCAGCCAGCGGGTTGGCCGCGGCCACCATGAAATTCTTTGCCTCGACACGACTTGCCGCTTTGGTACCCGTTGCCCGTTCCGGGGCAAGAGTGTCCGATGCCTGCTGCGCCTCGACTGAGCCTGCGGCCAAGGCGGCTGAAAGCAAGACGCCGGTGAAAAACCTGATGGGCATGGCAGAACCTCCGTTGCTGCGCCCAAGATTGGGTCGCACGCGCATGAAGGTCAAGTCATGGATTACCGATTAGCGATGCTGGCAATGCGGGTGAGGGCGGCAACCTGGCGGTCCGCGTTGTTGTCGCAGGGGTCTTCGTCCCGGTCGTCTGACGGTATGACGATGTTGATGGTGCCCTCACGGACCACCGTGCGATTACGGCCTTCCTTCTTGGCGCCATAAAGCGCGCGGTCCGCCATGATCATCAATGTGTCGAGATCCGCGTCCGCCGCAGGTGAGGTGTAAACGCCAGCGCTGACAGTCGCCATAAATTCCCTGTTGTCTGTTCTCATGACGATTCGGCTGAAATAAATCCTGATAGCTTCAGCCAGAACGGCCGCTTTTGCCGGGTCATCGCACTCTGCCAGACAGGCGAATTCCTCCCCCCCCATGCGCACCATAACGCCCTGTCCATCAGCAATTTTTCCAGCCTGCGCACAGAACTTCACCAGCACTTCATCGCCCCACTGGTGGCCATACTCGTCATTGATCTTTTTGAAATGGTCAATGTCGAACAGAATGAAGGCAATGTGTCTCGACGTGCCTGTAAGGCGCGCTTTGAGCGTGTTGAAAGCATGGAAAAGGCCACGGCGGTTCAGCGTGCCGGTCATGTGGTCTGTCATGGCCAGATGTTGCAACGTGCGACTGGCGTCTTCCATGAACATCTTGACCGCAATCATGATGATCACCACGAAACCGAACGCTCCAGCCAGCGCAACAGGGCCGGTGAGGGGAACGACTTGGCCGGTGGCTGTATTGTAGGGGATGACGATCGATGCAACGAGGCCGCCCATCACGGCCTGGACAGAGAGCGCAACAGCCAGAAACTTCCGGGTGTTCGATATGTATTCCTTGGATGTCAAAAGCACCCCGGCGATCATCAAATATCCGACACCTGCACAGAAATGATACAAAATGATCCGCGCTACCATGCTCTCGCGGACAGGGTTGATGAACATGAAAGCAACCCAGATCAGCGCTGGAATTGCGATCCAGCCATCGATCCTGCGGTTTTCAAGCTTCAATAGTCCTGCCAGCCAAAGAGCAAAGGCGCAAAGCGCAATGGTATTCGCGATCTGGATCGACACGAAATTGGGAATGACACCGCGCAGGCCAACAAGAATGGCGCCAATTCCAATACAGGCAAAGCCAGTCGAGAAGCACAAATGATATTTCTTTGCCGGATTGTGTAGCCATACGACTGCCAGGAGAGCTGACAGGGTCAGAGTCTCCATCGACCAGAGTAGCATGCCTGTCTTGGCGTCCAGCACTGTGCAATCTCACTTTAAAATACAGCTTTGCGCGAATATATGCGTGTCGGTCTTTGCCGTGCACATGCTTGAACGCGCACTACTTGAATTTTCCGCCAAAAACCGGAAACCGGAGGGACACCGGGTCGGGTTTGGGCAATATCAGCACTTAAACCCTAAGAAGTTATTTCTGATTGTTACTGAGACTGATTGTTGAACATAATTTTTTGTCCGGTTAATCTTTGATTGACCAAAAATACGATGGAAGGTTGAAGACGTTGCTCGCTTTGTAGAAGGCGGATGGTGTTGCGGAGCGGGGCGGTGTAAGCCGACTATGGATTTTTGCCGGGACGCGATTAAGGATATCCGTTACCTCAGTCTTGAAGAACCGGGCAATCACACTCTATGTAGAGAGTAGACGAATAGAATTGATTCCGGATGCGAAAGCCGCCGGGTTAGAGTTGACAAAGGACGGACATGAGAAATCCAGTTGATACCGCCATGGCTCTGGTGCCGATGGTTGTGGAACAGACCAATCGCGGCGAACGGTCCTATGATATCTATTCACGTCTGCTGAAAGAGCGGATCATCTTTCTGACCGGTCCGGTGGAAGACCACATGGCATCGCTCGTTTGCGCGCAGCTGCTGTTCCTTGAATCGGAAAATCCGAAGAAGGAGATCGCGCTGTACATCAATTCGCCAGGTGGCGTCGTGACCGCCGGCATGGCGATTTACGATACGATGCAGTTCATCCGCCCAGCCGTGTCCACGCTGTGCGTCGGTCAGGCCGCGTCCATGGGTTCGCTGCTTCTGGCTGCTGGTGAGAAGGGCATGCGTTTCTGCACACCGAATGCTCGCATCATGGTTCACCAGCCATCTGGCGGTTTCCAGGGTCAGGCGTCCGACATCGAGCGTCATGCCCGCGACATCATCAAGATGAAGCGCAGGCTGAACGATGTTTACGTGAAGCACACAGGCCGTACGCTTGAAGAAGTTGAAAACACGCTCGACCGTGACCACTTTATGGATGCGGACGAGGCAAAGGGCTGGGGCGTCGTCGACAAAATCCTGACATCGCGTCAGGAAATGGAAGCCGTTACCGCCAGCTAAGTCGCTTTAAATGTGATCCGGGTTTGAAGCTCCGAGTGAATTTCGGGGTTTCAACCGAAAAATAAAGCGCTAATAGTAGTTATTAAGGCTGTGTTGAATTTTTATGACATAGTTTGTTGTGATCCTGCATAAGCTTGTTTGGGCTGAGAGGGGTTGCAGTACCAAATGCTGAGGCGTCACTGCTTTGGAGTTTGAAGGGGAATTCGTTGCCGCCGTTGCCGGATCATATGTCCGAAAACGGTTAGTACCCCGGGAACGAAGCGGATATGGATGCTTATGGGAAGCGACCGTTTCTGCAGACGATAAGTTGACCGCGTTTCGCGGTGCGAAACAGCGGCGTGCTGGAAGGAAAGAGATATGAGCAAAGTCAGCGGCAGCAACGGCGGCGACTCTAAAAATACACTCTATTGTTCATTCTGCGGCAAGAGCCAGCACGAGGTCCGGAAACTCATCGCCGGGCCGACAGTATTCATCTGCGATGAATGCGTCGAATTGTGCATGGACATCATCCGCGAGGAAAACAAGACATCTATGGTGAAGTCTCGCGAGGGTGTGCCCACCCCGCAGGATATCATCAAGATCCTCGATGAATATGTTATCGGCCAGAAGCAGGCAAAGAAGATCCTGTCTGTGGCTGTTCATAACCACTACAAGCGCCTCGCAAATTCGACCAAGAACGGCGACATTGAGCTGGCGAAGTCGAACATCATGCTGGTGGGCCCAACGGGTTGTGGCAAGACCTATCTTGCCCAGACACTCGCGCGCATCATCGACGTGCCGTTCACAATGGCTGACGCCACGACGCTGACCGAAGCCGGTTACGTGGGCGAAGACGTTGAAAACATCATTCTGAAGCTGCTCCAGTCTGCCGATTACAACGTTGAACGCGCCCAGCGCGGCATCGTCTACATCGACGAAGTGGACAAGATCTCCCGTAAGTCCGACAATCCTTCCATTACGAGGGACGTATCGGGCGAGGGCGTTCAGCAGGCACTTCTCAAGATCATGGAAGGCACGGTTGCATCCGTTCCTCCGCAGGGTGGCCGCAAGCATCCACAGCAGGAATTCCTGCAGGTGGATACGACCAACATCCTGTTCATCTGCGGCGGCGCATTTGCAGGTCTCGACAAGATCATCTCCGCACGTGGCGAAAAAACCTCCATCGGTTTTGGCGCAACGGTGAAAGCAGAAGACGATCGTCGTGTTGGCGAAGTGCTGCGTGAACTGGAGCCGGAAGATCTGGTCAAGTTCGGCCTTATCCCCGAATTCATCGGCCGTCTGCCTGTCTTGGCAACGCTTGAGGACCTGGACGAGGATGCTTTGATCCAGATCCTGTCCGAGCCGAAGAACGCTCTCATCAAGCAGTACCAACGCCTGTTCGAAATGGAAGATGTCGAGTTGACGTTCCAGGGCGATGCTCTGCGTGAAATCGCCAGAAAGGCGATTACCCGCAAGACCGGTGCACGTGGACTGCGTTCGATCATGGAGAAGATCCTGCTTGACACGATGTTTGAGTTGCCGACCCTGGAAGGCGTTCGTGAGGTCGTCATTTCTGATGACGTCGTCAGCGGTGCTGCCCGTCCGCTCTACATTTATGCGGACCGTCAGGAAGAGAAAGCCAACGTTTCAGCCTAAGGCGTTACGTTGCATACCAAAGTTGAACAGAGACCCGCCACTGGCGGGTCTTTTCGTTCGTTATTCACCGGAAACGTTGCGATATTGCCGCCGCACCGGATTTAACGTTTGGAGCGGATTGGCTTCTCCGATAGAGTTTTCGAGTGATTTGCGGCGTGATATGACGTTTTTTCGACGCTTGCCGGATTTGTGATTCTGCAAGATGGCACGAAAAGACGGAAGAATGTGAAGCGTCTTGTAATGCGTAGCGTGTGTAAGATTTAGGCCTGCGTTCATCGCGAGGCTATATGCTTTTGTGACTTGAAAATGACAGTGACGAACTCCACTTCTAGTCACAACAAAGAATATGCCGGAACCTCCCCAAGAAAGTCCGGCAAGCGTCCCTCTCAAGGGGACCATTGAAAGGAAATGATATGACAAACGTTCCGTCTGCTGCATCTGGTGGTACATATCCTGTACTTCCCCTGCGCGACATTGTCGTTTTCCCCCACATGATTGTTCCACTGTTCGTCGGCCGGGAAAAATCCATCCGTGCGCTGGAAGAAGTCATGGGTTCTGACAAGCAGATCATGCTCGTCACTCAAATCAACGCCAGCGATGACGATCCTGACACGTCTGCCATTCACCGTGTCGGAACCATCGCAAATGTTCTGCAATTGCTGAAACTGCCCGATGGTACCGTCAAGGTTCTCGTGGAAGGCAAAGGCCGCGCGCGGATCGAAGACTATACGGCGCGTGAGGATTTCTACGAAGCCACTGCGGTCCAGCTTTCCGAGCCTGAGGAAGATCCCGTCGAAATCGAAGCTCTGTCACGTTCGGTGATCTCAGAGTTTGAAAGCTATGTGAAGCTGAACAAGAAGATTTCGCCTGAGGTGGTTGGTGCCGCCGGCCAGATCGACGATTATTCTAAGCTCGCTGATACCGTTGCGTCCCACCTTTCGATCAAGATCGTCGAAAAGCAGGAAATGCTGGAAACCGTCAGCGTAAAGCAGCGCCTTGAAAAGGCGCTCGGCTTTATGGAAGGCGAGATTTCGGTTCTTCAGGTTGAGAAGCGGATCCGCTCGCGCGTCAAGCGCCAGATGGAGAAGACCCAGCGCGAATACTATCTGAATGAACAGATGAAGGCGATCCAGAAGGAACTCGGCGACGGCGAGGATGGCCGTGACGAGATGGCTGAACTTGAAGAGCGCATTGCCAAGACAAAGCTTTCCAAGGAGGCTAAGGAAAAGGCCGACGCGGAAATGAAGAAGCTGCGTCAGATGAGCCCGATGTCTGCTGAAGCAACCGTCGTGCGCAATTACATTGATTGGCTGGTCGGCTTGCCATGGGGCAAGAAGTCCAAGATCAAGACGGATCTGAATGCAGCAGAGGCCACACTCGAGCTGGATCACTTCGGTCTTGATAAGGTCAAGGAACGTATCGTTGAGTATCTGGCTGTTCAGGCCCGTGCGACGAAGATTCGTGGTCCTATCCTGTGCCTCGTCGGCCCTCCGGGCGTCGGCAAGACCTCCCTGGCCAAGTCGATCGCGAAGGCAACCGGCCGCGAATATGTTCGCATGGCGCTCGGTGGCGTCCGTGATGAAGCTGAAATCCGCGGTCACCGCCGGACCTATATCGGCTCCATGCCCGGCAAGATCGTTCAGTCGATGAAGAAGGCCAAGAAGTCCAACCCGCTCTTCCTGCTCGATGAAATCGACAAGATGGGCCAGGATTTCCGTGGCGACCCTTCATCCGCATTGCTGGAAGTGTTGGATCCCGAACAGAACTCCACATTCATGGACCACTATCTCGAAGTGGAATATGACCTGTCGGATGTTATGTTCGTAACCACAGCCAACACGCTGAACATTCCCGGCCCGTTGATGGACCGTATGGAAGTCATCCGCATCGCCGGTTACACGGAAGACGAAAAGCGCGAAATCGCCAAGCGTCACCTGCTGCCGAAGGCGATCAAGGAACATGCGTTGCGTCCGGAAGAGTTTTCCGTCAGCGACGATGCTCTGATGGCCATCAGCCAGCAATATACCCGTGAGGCTGGCGTTCGCAGCTTCGAGCGTGAGTTGATGAAGCTTGCGCGCAAGGCTGTCACGGAAATCATCAAGGGCAAATCGACGTCTGTGGCCGTAACGGCTGCAAACATCAACGATTACCTTGGTGTTCCGCGCTACCGCCATGGTGAAGCTGAAGGCGAAGATCAGGTCGGTGTAGTTACCGGTCTGGCTTGGACAGAAGTGGGCGGCGAGTTGCTGACCATCGAAGGCGTGATGATGCCTGGCAAGGGCCGCATGACGGTGACGGGTAACCTGAAGGAAGTGATGAAGGAATCCATCTCGGCGGCGGCGTCTTATGTCCGCTCGCGTGCGGTTGATTTCGGCATCGAGCCTCCACGGTTCGACAAGTCCGATATCCATGTGCACGTACCCGAAGGTGCGACGCCAAAGGACGGACCATCTGCTGGTGTCGCTATGGCCACAGCCATCGTGTCCATCATGACGGGCATTGCGGTCGACAAGAATGTTGCAATGACGGGTGAAATCACCCTTCGTGGTCGCGTTCTGCCGATTGGCGGATTGAAGGAAAAACTGCTGGCGGCTCTGCGTGGCGGTATCAAGAAGGTCTTGATCCCGGAAGAAAACGCAAAGGATCTGGCCGATATTCCGGACAACGTCAAAAACGGAATGGAGATCATTCCGGTGTCGCGCATGGGTGAAGTCATCAAGCACGCGCTTGTGCGTATGCCCGAGCCGATTGAATGGGATGGCAGCATTGAGACGCCCGTTATAGCGACTGTCGAGGGCGTGGATGACGCCGGTCAGACAATCGCACATTGAAACGTGCGCGGCAGGCATGATGCTGAATAAGCACAAAAACGCAAAAAGGCTGGCAGTTATGCCAGCCTTTTTTGTGAAAAGGTCCTGAGACCCCTTGTTTTTCAGGCCGTTCCAGCGCTTTTGGGTGGCGGTACGCAAATAGATAAGTATTCTGCGCCAATCCAATTTGAGTCGTTTCAAACCATTGAAAGGGGTGGAAACATGAACAAGAATGAGCTCGTTTCTGCAGTTGCCGAAAAGGCTGGTCTTACGAAGGCTGATGCCGCTTCTGCGGTAGACGCAGTTTTCGAAACCGTCCAGGGCGAACTAAAGGCCGGTGGCGACATTCGTCTCGCAGGTTTCGGCAGCTTCACTGTAAGCCGTCGCGAAGCCTCCAAGGGCCGTAACCCATCCACGGGTGCAGAAGTCGATATTCCGGCTCGCAACGTTCCTAAGTTCTCTGCAGGCAAGGGCCTGAAGGACGCTGTTAATTCTTGAGTTTCCAGGGGCTGCGGCGCCAGCGGCGCGCTGACAGCTCTCCGGCTTACGAGGAATGAATTTGGCCCATTGTGCGTTCAGCGCGACGGTGACACCGAAATGCAAAAAGCCCGGCTTTCCACGCCGGGCTTTTTGTTTATGAGTGAATTTAGATTGTCATGTGCCTGTCATCTCAATAGCCCAAGAACCCATCATGCATTTTTCAATGCCATGAAGGGGACACCATGACATTTCGTTTTCCGAGTGCCGCACTCACCGCAGCTCTGTGCGCATCCGTCGCATTTCCGGCTGCTGCCGAACAGGTTTTCAACCGCATCGCGTCCTTTCCAGTCGCGCAGAACCTGCCGTCCGACAAGGACGCAAAAACGCTCACATCAGCTGAAATCATCACGGCGAGCCAGGACGGCAAGACGCTGATCTATTCGGACAGCCCGCTTGGTGGCATCGGTTTTATCGACATTACCGATGCGAAGGCCCCGAAGGCACTCGGTGCGCTGATGATGGATGGTGAGCCGACATCGGTCGTGGCCTCCGGTACGAAGGTCTTTGCAGGCGTCAACACGTCTGAAAGTTTCGTCAAGCCATCCGGCAAGCTCGTCACTGTCGATATGGCTGGTAAGAAAATCGAAGCCAGCTGCGACCTCGGAGGCCAGCCTGACTCCGTTGCGATTTCTCCCGACAAAAGCTTCCTAGCCATCGCCATTGAAAACGAGCGCGATGAGAAGGTCAATGACGGCGCGTTGCCGCAATTGCCAGCTGGTTTCCTCGTAACCATCGGCTTGAAAGAGGGTGTTGCGGATTGCTCAACGCTCAAGAAGATCGAGATGACCGGCATTGCCGAGATCGCGTCTGATGATCCGGAGCCAGAATTCGTCGCCATCAATGCCAATGGCGAGATCGTTGTTACGCTTCAGGAAAACAACCACATCGCCATCGTTGATGGAAAAAGCGGCAAGGTCACGAGCCACTTCTCCGCTGGCACCGTCGATCTTGAAGGCATTGACACGAAATCTGACGGTCAACTCAAGTTCACTGACAGCCAGAAAGCCCGCAAGCGCGAGCCAGATGCCGTCAAGTGGCTGGACAATGACCGCGTCGTCATCGCCAATGAAGGTGATTGGGAAGGCGGTTCGCGCGGCTTCACCATCTTCGACAAGACCGGCAAGCTGCTCTACGAAGCGGGCTCCAGCCTGGAACAGGCAGTTGCAGCCATCGGTCATTATCCCGAAAAACGGTCCAAGGCGAAGGGCATCGAACCAGAAGGTTTGGAAGCTGCCACCTTCGGCGGTGAAAAATACTTCTTCGTTCTGGCTGAACGCGCATCTGTTGTCGGCGTCTATAAGGACACCGGCGCCGAGCCACAGCTGACGCAGCTTCTGCCATCCGGAATTTCACCAGAAGGCGCTGTCGCTATTCCATCGCGCAACTTGCTGGTGACAGCGAATGAGGCGGATCTGGGAGAAGATGGCGGTGCACGTTCGCATGTCATGATCTTTGAACGCGCTGAAGGGCAGGCGGCCTATCCGCAGCTCACCTCGGCAACGGTCGATGGTGCGCCAATCGGTTGGGGTGCTCTTTCCGGTCTGGTGGGTGATGCAGACAAGGATGGCATTCTTTACGCCATCTCCGACTCGGTCTATGGCAACCAGCCATCAATCTACACCATCGACGCAACGAAGAAGCCTGCGCTCATCACCAGCGTTTTGCGCGTAAAGCGTGACGGCCAACCGGCGCAAAAGCTCGACATGGAAGGCATCACCCTCGATGGCAAGGGCGGCTTCTGGGTCGCATCCGAAGGCAACAGCGAAAAGCTCGTTCCGCACGCGCTTTACAACGTCAACGCCAAGGGCGAGATTAAATCCGAAATCGCACTACCAACAGATCTTCTGCAGGGAGAAACCCGCTTCGGTTTCGAAGGCGTGACCTTGGTCGGCAAGGGTGACGACGCGACGCTCTGGATGGCTGTTCAGCGTGAATGGGGCAAGAGCGAAAAGGGTATGGTCAAACTGGTATCCTACAATCTGAAATCCAAGGAGTGGGGCGCCGTGCACTACCCGCTGGATGAGACGAAGGATGGCTGGGTAGGCCTTTCCGAAATCACTGCTCACGGCGACAATGTCTATATCGTCGAGCGCGACAACCAGATCGGCGATAAGGCCAAGATCAAGAAGCTCTACAGCGTCGCAATCTCTGACCTGAAGCCCGGCAAGATCGGCGGCGAGTTGCCATTGGTCAAGAAAACCGAAGTCCATGATTTTTTGCCTGACCTCAAAGCCCAGACAAACGGCTACGTCGTGGACAAGCTCGAAGGCTTCACTTTTGACAAATCCGGCAAGGCATTTGCCGTAACCGACAATGACGGCGTGGAGGATTCGTCTGGCGAGACACTGTTCTTCCCGGTCGATCTGAAGGGCACACACTGATCTCCTAACCAGTTGCCGCGCCTTTGGTTCGGTTGCTACGGATCTGATCATTTGTGATATGAGCCGCTTGCAACACAGTTGCAGGCGGCTTTTGTTTGGCTAGATTTGGCTTCGCCGCACGAGGATGGTGATCAGAAAATGCGCTTGTTTTGCTGCACTCTTGTATTCGTCTTGTCTATGTGTGGGATTGGCAACGCTTCGCCACGACAGCAATACAGCGTTCCGACTTCAGACGGTCAGGTTCTCATCGAGAGTTTTGGTGACTGTAACAAGCCCGCATGCCCTGGTGTTATGATCCTAAGTGGGAGTCGGGGCTTTGAATCAGCTGCGTATGACGAGATCGGTCGGGTTCTTAAAGCGGGGGGCCTGAACGCCTATCTCGTTCATGTTTTGTCGCCTGCTGACCTAAGTGCAATCGTTAATGCCGGAAGTGCGTCTTCACGGATGGCATATTATCATCAGAGATTGCCGAAGTGGATTGCTTCCGTTCATCGCGTCGCAGCTTTTCTGACAGACCAACCGCGCCATGGAGGGCAGGTTGGGATTATCGGGGTTTCGCTGGGTGCGCAAATAGCGTCGGCTGCTTCGGTTGAAAGCTCGAAAATAGACGCACTTGTGCTGGTCGACGGAGGACTCCCAAGCGGCTATTCACAGCCTATCCGCTCTTTGCCGCCCTTGCATCTAATCTGGGGAAGCGCAGACCGGACGTTTCCTCTATCGATTGGTCGCGACTTGGAGCGGAAAGCCAAGCAACTTGGCGTTCCCGCAACCCTTAACGTTTATCAAGGCGAACCACATGATTTTTTCTTGAAATCCGGCAACGGCAACGCGGTTGTAGCCCTTCGCTCCGCCGCCGATTTCTTGGCGATGTACCTGTCCAGATAACTCACTCAGTCTTGGATTTCAGTCTCTTAACGCATATTGCTCCAACGCATCCCGGTTGATCTCAATCCCCAGGCCCGGTCCATCGGGTATCTGCACAACGCCGTCGACATGGTCCAGCGGACTGGTGAGGACGGCTTGGCGGTAGGGGTTTTCGGTTCGGTCGAACTCCAGAATGGGCGGGCGCGGGTTGCGGCGGGCCGGGTCTGGTGGCAGGTAGGCCATGAATTGCAGGGCGGCAGCAATGGCGACGCCTGTTCCCCATACGTGCGGAACGACGCGCACGCCGTACAGCGTTGCCATGTCCACGATGCGTTTGGTTTCGGAAAAACCGCCGGCTCCCGCAAGATCGGGCTGTAGAATATCGATCGCCCGGCTTTCCAGCGGCGCACGCATTCCATAGCGCCCATGCCAGGTTTCGCCACCGGCAACCGGGATGGGCTGGCCCTTGCGAACAGCTTGATATGCGTCGAGCTGCTCGGGCACGACGGGCTCCTCGAACCAGTCGATCCCCAGCGGCGCAAGCGCATTGCCGACTTCGATAGCGTCAAGCGCATCATAGCCATGGTTGGCGTCGATCATGATGCGCACATCCGGCCCGACAGATTCGCGGGCAGCGCGAATGACGGCAATGTCCTCTGCCACGTCAAAACCGATCTTGATCTTGACCGCATGGAAACCCTGCGCTGCGTATCCGGCAACTTCCGCTGCAACATCGGGTACCGCGTCGACACTATCCTTGCGGAAGGAGCCAGTGGCGTAGGCCTTGACGCTTTCGCGAAAGCGACCGCCCAAAAGGCGGGAAATGGACGTTCCGAAGCGTTTGCCCTTGATATCCCACAGCGCAATATCAATGCCGCTCAGCGCAGTCACGGTCAACCCGCGCTGCCCCTGATCCCGAAGCAGATTGTAGAGCTGGTGCCAGATGATCTCGATATCGAGAGGGTCTTTGCCGATGAGGTGCGGCGCATAGGCCGCAACTACCGCAGCGTTCGGTTTGGCCGGGCCAAGGCATTCGCCCCAGCCCACGGTGCCATCATCGCAAATGATTTCAACCAAGCAGTGGATGCGCCGATCAAAGCGCATAGATGCGCTCTCAAAGGCATGTCCTAGTTTGTAATCCAGCAAATGGGTGCGGACCGCCTCTATCCTCATGATTTGTATGGTCCAATCAGCGCCTGCATCATGCCGACTTCTTCCTCGGTCAGGTCTGTGAGGGGCGCGCGAACCGGGCCGGCATCAAAGCCGATCAGGCGCACACCGGCCTTGATGGCGGAGACGGCGTAACCCTTCTGACGGTTGCGAATGTCCATGAAGGGGTAGAAGAAATCAATGAGAATGCGGTCGGTCGTTGTTCTGTCGCCTGCACGAAGTGCCTTGTAGAATTTCTGCGCAAGTGCTGGCACGAAGTTGAAGACGGCAGACGAATAGGTTGTTACGCCAGCGCCGAGATAGGCATCTGCAAACAGTTCAGCCGTTGGCATGCCGCCAAGATAGGTCAGTCGCTCGCCAATGGTCGCGGTGATCTTGCGCACAAGCCCGATATCGCCGGAACCGTCCTTGAAGCCAACGAGGTTGGGGCAGCTGTCGCAGAGTTTCTGTAGAGTTTCAGCCGTCAGAATGGAGTTGTCGCGGTTGTAGACCATCACGCCGATGGAGACGGAATCGCACACTGCCTTGATATGTGCGTAGAGGCCCGCCTGCGAGGCATCCATCAAATAGTGCGGCAGCAGCAGAAGGCCGTCAGCACCGGCTTTTTCGGCGCTTTGCGCAATCTGAATAGCGATTTTTGTGCCGTAACCGCAGCCGGAAACGATAGGAACCGAACCTGCCGCAGATTTCGCCGCTTTGACCACGGTTGCCACTTCCTCAGGCGCAAGCGAGAAAAACTCACCCGTGCCGCCCGCAGCAAAGAGAACTGTGGCATCGAAGCCCGACAGCCAGCTGACGTGGTCACGATATGGCTTCTCGTTGAATTCGCCATCCTTGCTGAACGGCGTTACGGGGAAAGAGAGAAGGCCTGCGCCGAGGGCGACCTTGAGTTCCTGTGGGTCCATTGCCATAAAAGTCTTGTCTCCGATGATGTGTTGATGCGGATAATATTCGAGATATGACCTGTGTCAATAACTTATAATACAAGTTGCCGAAATGTCGTGATAGGCAGGGCAGGGGCCGCGATGTGTTGAGTGTAGGGCTGCCGTGATGGTCAGCGGTTCACGACGAGATAGGGCGCATCTCCTCTTGATATGCCATGAATGTCTGGCATAGACATAAGATAACAAGAGAATTTACGTATGACCACATCTTGTATCTGCATGTGGTGATGCGCAAGCATACTGGGAGGAAAAATGCTGAAAAATCTGTTGCTGACAGGCGCTGCCGGGGGTGTTGGCAAGGCCATTCGCCCGTTGCTGAGCCAAGTCGCTGAAAAGGTCGTACTCTCAGACATGGTCGAAATAAGTGATCTTGCCGACCATGAGAGCTTCGTGAAATGCGATCTTTCCAACCGCGCAGAGGTCGATGCGGCGGTTGCGGGCGTCGATGGCATCATCCATCTCGGCGGTATCTCGGTGGAAAAACCCTTCGAGCTGATTCTCAAAGGCAATATTGACGGCGTCTATAATCTTTACGAAGCAGCGCGCCACAACGGCATGCCGCGCATCATCTTCGCCAGTTCCAACCACACGATCGGCTATTACCGGCGCGATGAGAAGCTGGACGGTAATTCCTTGATGCGGCCCGACTCGCTCTACGGCGTCTCAAAATGCTTCGGAGAGAATCTCGCCAGCTTTTACTTCGATAAGTTCGGACAGGAGACCCTGTCCGTTCGAATCGGGTCGATCACCGAAAAACCCAGCACGACCCGGATGTTGGCGACGTGGCTGAGCGCTGGCGATTTTGTGCAGCTTTGCGCACGTGGGTTTGAAGCGCCAAGGCTAGGCCACGCCGTGGTCTACGGCGCGTCCAACAATGACGAGACATGGTGGGATAATAGCGGCGCAGCATTCCTTGGCTGGAAGCCGCAGGACAGCTCGGCGAAGTGGCGCGCCGAGGTGCTTCTCGAAGCCGGAAAAGAAGATCCAAAGGATCCAGCCCACATCTATCAAGGCGGTGTGTTCACCACTTATGGACATCCGGCAGACGGGTAATTGCGGGCTTTGGGGGGAGGGGATAGCCGTAAGGAAACCTATTTCGGCTTATCCTGTCTTTCTGAATCGTACTGTACCCAGCGAAAAAAGACATAGATTGGCAGCGCAATCAGCGCCAGCGTAACGATCGAGTTCGCAAACATGGTTCATCCTGTAGCAACGCGACTTCATCATGAAGTCGACGTCGCCAATATGTGCGAACAATTCTTTAGAAATATTGAATCTAACAGGTGAATTCATGGGTGATGGCGTTAACGTTGTGTCGAGATACGACGCCATACACGCAAGCTGAAAAAGTACTTAATGAAATACTAAATTTCCATAAGAGGTGCCGCCGCCGCCGTGTTTTTATGGCACACAATGCGGCGACGGCAGGGTATCAACCTTTCAAAAGAAGAACAGATTGCAATGTCTGCCGCTCGATCAGCCGCAGAAAGAAATAGCCGATTCCCGCCTTGCCCATCATCAGGCCCGGTGCTTCACCTCTTTGCTGCACACCGCACGGAAGGGGCTGCTCTGCATTCAGGTAATGCTCGATGATGAAGTCACCCACCTGATCGGCAAAGATCGCAATATCTGGCCTGTTCAGCTGAACACCTGCGCTGAGAACGAAATCCGCTGTGCCACAAAGGCCGTGGCAAAGGCAAAGGTCTTGCGGGGTCGTTGTCGACATCAGCAAGCGTGAGGCACCCTGAAGCGCAATATTGACCTCTTCTGCGGCACCGGAATCTGCAGGCAGCAACTCCATCATGCGAAGGCGCGTTAGCCCGATGCCGGTTGAACCGCTGCACCAGGTGCAGTTGCAGGTGGGGGCAAGCGTTGCGGCACCGGCGGTAATCGTATCAACACGGAAATCCGGCCAACCCTGCTGGGCCGGGTCGAAGCAATTGCGCTCATAGCGGATGGCTTCCTGTGCGCCGTGCAGCAAAGCATCATCGCCGCTTACCGCATAGGCTTCCAGAAGCGCCATCGCCATGCCGGAAACGCCATGGGCGTATCCAAGAAGATTGTTATGCTTTGGCAAGAGCGATGGCCAGGAGAGGCCTCGCGCATCCACCACGCCCTTTGCCAATAATTGTTCGGCATGGCGAACTGCCGCAGCCGTCAATACCGGGCGGGAAAAATGTTTGCCCATATAGATAAGGCCAGGAATAGCGCTTCCAGATCCGGCGATCACATCCAGCGCGTCATCGCCGAAGGGGAGTGCCGCGTGGCGTTCAGCCAGCTCCAGCCCCTGTTCTGTCCATTCTGGCCGATTGAGGCCGCGTCCCAACTGGTACAACATATAGGCCGCACCGAGGCTACCCGTATAAAAACTCCGTTGTGACAGGGCGTCGAAATCCGCAAGCCGTGACTGTACCTGTCGCACGGCACCATCGACCGTGGCGAGAAGAGGCGCAGAAGGTGCATGAACGGCAAGCCGGCCGAGGAAAAGCGCAATTCCGGCAACACCGTCATAGAGTGAAGCGGATGCTGTTCGATATGCCGCCGTTGCGCTGCCATCGGCTAACGTCATCGCCCAGCCCATCCATGTGCAGCGGCCATCGTGCCACATCGCGTCGCGGCAAAGCTGCATTCCAATGCGGCTGGCCGCCTCAAGGTATCCGCTCTGGCCATGCGCAATCTGTGCTGTGGGGAGTGTCATCAAGCTCATCTGCTAAATCCTTTCAGGCCGGTATGGCGTAGATGTCGCTGTTGCCAGCGCTCAAATGCGGTGCGTTGGGTGAAAGGCTTTCCTCCACGAAGCGCCGCTCGAGATGCTCAAGTCGCGTCTGCGCGGTCTGGTCGCCACTTGCCCAGGCGCTGACGATGGCGTCTGCCAGCAGCATGGTGCGCGTCTGGCCAAAGCTCATGCCATAGCCCGGGTCATCTGCACCGCCAACGCCATCCGCGATGCGTTTCGAGAAGAGCGGAACATCCGGGTCCAGATCCGCAGCCGCTTCCACAAGCGTGTCTCTGAGCAGTGACAAGGCGAATGGCAGGTGTCTTCGTGGAAGGTAGAACACTGTGCTGTCCGTGCGGTCATAGGTCGCCGGGTCCAGCAATGTCTTTGCCCGAAAGGGCACGGCATAGGTGTTTAGCAGTCCGGCCATCCGTGCCATCAATGTCACCACCGAGGTCGCACGCGTATTGAGGTAGAGGCGTGCCAAGGCCGCGTCATCATGGTCGCAATGCGGGCTGTTGCCCGTGATGTGATAGAAAGCCGATTGCATTTGTGACGAAGCCATTGGCAACAGAATGGAAACATTCGAATTGGCCTGCACAGGGCCATGCGATGCCGCCGCAAAGGCACCGGGAAAAACATGGCGGCAGCAATCACCCTTGCGCACGTGGACAGAGCCATTCGCCTCGACCTTGTAAACCTGCCATTGCGCAGACCAACGCGCGCCTTCGGGAAACGCCGCGCGAAGCTGCGATAGCAGGTCAAGGTCGGCGGGTGTGGCCAGCGGGGAAGGGGCGTGTGCGCTGAAAGGCCTTGAATAGGCTGCCTCATAAAGCGCTGGCCAGAGGCTCTCGGAAAGGCGGCTGGTAACGGAGCGTGCCTGCTCTGCAGCCGCCATGGGCGGCAGTGTGACGATGTCTCGTGTGCCGATCTGGAATTGCGACACCCCGATGATCTTGATGGAACCCAGAATGGTCATCAGAGATGCCTGCAATGATAGGGGTAGCCGAGCGGTTTCTGCGATAAGTAGTCTGTCGAAAGCTCGCATGGTCATGCTCCTGTCTCTTCAAGGCCGAACAATGAGGTGGCAGCGCTGCCGGGGTCGTTGAAAATGCTGGCTGCCGTCTGGATCGCCAGAAGCGCTGAGGGTGAGATTTCCGCAGTGGATTGGGCAATCTCGTAGGCTGTGAGAACAAGCCGGGCCGCGGCAAAGCGAACGCAGCGTTGCTTTGCCTGCGCCTGCTGCTCCGCAGTCAGGGCTAGTTCTTTCATGTACGTCTGCCAGAAGGTGCGGCAGCACGCTTGTGCGCGCGAAACCTCGTCAGCTGTTGCAGGGCCGGTGGGGCGCCCCTGCATGTCAAACCGCCCGACGATCACAGGCTGCATGAAGCTCGCGAGCACGCAAGCCACATCCCATGCGGCATCGCCAAGGTCAGCCAGTTCCCAGTCAATCAGCTGAAGCTTTGCTGCGGCGCCGTTCTGATCTTGCGAAATCAGCAGGTTTTCCCACTTCATATCGCCATGGATCAGGCAGGACCGGCTCCATTCGGATTGCAAAAGCGACATGTGCTCTTTCAGCCCCGGCTGCTGGCGTAACGCTGCAAGCACGGCCTTCGCACCACCGCTCATATTCGGCATCATGGTCTCGCCATAATGCGAGAAATTCAGGATCCATGGCGGTTGAGCGGGGAAAACCCCTTGTCGTGAGGGTTCCGCAAGGATGTCGGATGATTGCTTGTGGCAGGATGAAAGCAGCCTTCCCAATTGGGCGGCAATATCTTCCATTGCGCCCGCAACGCCTGCGACCTGCATTTGATAGAATGTCAGGCTTCGGGAGTTTGGAACAAGCTCGACGGCCAGCAAATGCCGGTGTTTGTCATAGTGCCGCAGTTTTGGCATCAGGGATTTCAGGCTGTCCGCCGCGTCGTTGTTTTCAACGAGGGCGTAGAGAGCTGCCTCGCGCTTGACGGATTGTGTCGTCTCAGCCGCCATCAACGGAACCTGCTTGACGAAAATGCCTGAACCATCCCGGCGGGCAACCTTGAAATTACGGTTACGACGCCCGGCTTCCAAAATCGTGATGTCATCATCGAGAAGCTCGGCTGCGGAGAGTATGCTTCGATCGATGAGATAAGGCACAAGCGTGCCGCTGGTCAGATACATTGTTTTCCCCAAGGCAGATGTTGATATCTAGAAAACGCACGGAAACCGGGCGCAAAGCCCGGCCTAAAACGATCCCATCGGCCGCAGGCGGCCGATGGGCAGGCTTACATTGACGTGAAAGCTAAAGCTGTCTCAGCGGGTGCTTATTGCCCGGTGCAATGCATGTGCGTCGGGTTGCAAATCGTAGCGAGAGTTCCGCATCCGATCGAAGTCACAGGCCTGTCAGCAGCTTGCTGGACGGCGGCTGCACCATTGCAGATGATAGGAATGCCTGTTGAGCAAACCGGCGTGAGGGTGACTTGGCAAATGGGCGTCAGCGTCACGCTCTGAGGTTGCGGTGCCGTGCCTGGACCCGTGCAATGCATGTGCGTCGGGTTGCAAACGGTGGCAAGAGTTCCGCATCCGACGGACGTCGCAGGCGTGACGGCTGCCTGAGCGGCGGCTGCGCCGCTGCAGATGATGGGAATACCCGTTGAGCAAACCGGCGTGATGTTCGTGATCTGGCAAACAGGCGTCAGCGTCACGTTCTGCTGCTGCTGCTGAGGTGCAGCATTGGCGGCTGCGCCGT
>NZ_JACYVF010000013.1:0-84186 GCF_014842165.1 Rhizobium sp. CFBP 13644 | reverse complement strand
TAACGCGGGGTGGAGCAGCCCGGTAGCTCGTCAGGCTCATAACCTGAAGGCCGCAGGTTCAAATCCTGCCCCCGCAACCAAATTTATTGGTAAACTCCGTAAATGATTAAGCCCGTCAGCGATCGCCGACGGGCTTTTGTTTTATCTATGAATAAAGCGCAGTTCCGTCTTCGCGATATGTCATCTTGACTGTTTAACGCAAAATCGCATTGAGGGTTTGCGGTATTCAACCGCAGAAAACCCTCACAACGGTCGACTTGGGATTTGTAACGCTTTCGACGGCGGTACCACTATGCACAAAGTTCAGCCGTGACGGAGTATCAGCCGCGGTGCGTTCATGCCGTCCATAATGGCGTGAGTTGTCGGGAATCTTCAAGGCGGATGTCGCAGAGGATTGGCCGCCGACATATTTTTGATATTGAGACGCGCCGCAGGCATCAGGATTTTGATTGGTTGCCATTGGACTGATCGGCGACGTTGTGCAGCTGTTTAGGGACATAAGTACCAGTGACAGGGGCACAGTGAGGATTAGCTTCATGTATGGTCCTTGGATCCAGTTGTTATGACTGTAAGCACTGAGAAAGTACTCGGTTCGGTGAGTACTTCGTCGGGCGCAGCGTCTCATCTTTCCACATGGAAAATAAAGAAATCCGAAGAAATTCATGCAACTTTTGCGGATAATTTCGTATTATGCTTTGACCTCGTACAGTTGGACTACTCCACTTGACGTCAACTTTGGGTCATTGAGTGGACCAAGGAATTAAGCGCACTCTGCTTGGAGTTTCGCCCCGACGTCTCGGTTGCAAAGTCTAGTTCCCTATCGCAGGCGAACGCACCTTTTCTCCTTTAACTGGTCGTTACACAAAACGGGATTGCTTGCTGTCATAGACGCGCTATATTTCCTGTGCTGACGAAGAAAAGCCTGGGAGGAGCATTTCATGAGACGGACTTGGCCGGACGAATTCAATTCTATTTTGAAAGATGCGCAGGAGGTGATGCTGGATGTGCCTGCGTCGGCGCCAGCTGGGCAACCCAATGGGCAAGCGACCCGGCGGCAGGCATTGAAGGTGCGGATGACGCAGAGCGATTATGAGCGCATCTGGCCGCTTGCGGAGGCACGTTACCGTCTCGAAGGACCAATGTCCGGTAAGGCTATCACGCTGATAGCCAACAATCCTCACTATCAGAAATGGCATCCCGTCGATGGTGGTTCTGAGGAAGAGATGTCGGACAGCGGCAAGCCGTTCCAGATACCTTACGTGATCGTGCATTTCTTGCTCGATGATGTCAGCGAGCCTGTTGCTGCCTGAGAGAAGGGTCTCTAATCCGCCAGGTATCACTCGTTTCGAGCCTAGCTGAAATTCCTCATGAGGCGGTGGCTTCCACCGTCTCATGATTGATCATCGGGACTGAAACTCTGCAATGACTTCCAGAAAAGCGGGGCCGTAACGGACCAGTTTTGCCTCACCGACGCCAGGCACTTCTGCCATTTCACTGCGGGAGGTGGGTCTGGCGCCCGCGAGTTCGATAAGCGTCTTATCGTGGAAAATGACATAGGGCGGGAGGTTCTGCGTGCGTGCGATTTCCATCCGCCGCTCCCGCAGCGCCTGAAAGAGAGCGGCATCTTCGGCTGGCAGATCGATAGTTTTAGCACCGCTTGATTGCCGGTCACGGCTGGTTTTGCGAGGGGCCTGCGGTTTACGCAGCATCAGGGTTGGTTTTTCGCGCAAAAAATCCCGTCCCGTGTCAGATATCGATAGCCCGCCGTGCCCGGCAAGATCGACCTCGATCAGACGAGCCGCGATGAGTTGGCGCAGGATGGCGCGCCATGTGCGGTTATCGTGCTCCTTGCCGATGCCATATGTGGAAATCTTGTCGTGGCCGAAGCGTGTTATGCGCTCATCCTCGGCGCCCAGCAGAACGCTGATGATATAAGCCTGTCCGAAACGTTCACCGGTTCGGTAGACACAGGACAGGATTTTCTGAGCCGCGATGGCCCCATCGAACAGTTCTGGCGGTTCGGCGCAGGTATCACAATTGCCGCAGGGTTCGCAGCTGTCACCGAAATAGGAAAGCAGTGCCTGTCTTCGGCATCCCGCCGTTTCGGTCAGGCCCAGCAGGGCATCCAGCTTTTGTCGTTCCATATGTTTGCGCTGGTCGGGCGCATCAGACTCTTCGATAAAGCGATTGCGCAGCGCGATGTCGTCTGACCCGTACAGCATGAGTACATCGGACGCTAAACCATCGCGACCGGCGCGTCCTGTTTCCTGATAATAGGCCTCGATGCTGCTTGGCAAATCGATGTGGACCACAAAGCGGACATCCGGCTTATCAATGCCCATTCCGAAAGCGATTGTTGCCACCATAATGATAGCCTCGCCGTGCTGAAAGCGGGTCTGGTTTGCCTCTCGATCTTCGCGCGACATGCCAGCGTGATAGGAGAGGGCGTCGTAGCCTTCGCTGCGCAACCACTCGGCTGTCTCTTCCGTCTTGCGTTTCGACAGGCAATAGATGATGCCGCTTTGATCCTGATGATCTCTCAGGAAGCGTTTGACCTGCGCCCTTGGATTGTCCTTTTCCATAATGGCATAGCGGATATTTGGCCGGTCAAACCCGGCAATAAACGCATCCTTGGCGTCGATCCGCATATGTTCGAGAATTTCGGCACGGGTCGGCTCGTCTGCCGTGGCGGTCAGAGCCATGCGTGGCGTGTTCGGAAAGCGTTCCGTCAGCAAATCCAGCTGCCGGTATGGCGGGCGAAAATCATGACCCCATTGAGACAGGCAGTGGGCTTCATCAATGGCGATGAGCGACAGGGATACGTTTTCCAGCGCATCGAGAACGTCCGCTTTCAGCAATGTCTCGGGCGCAGCGTAGAGAATGCTGACCTTACCGGCGCGGATATCGGCCCATAATGCGCGCCGCTCGTCCGGCAAGAGATTGGAGTTGAGCGCTTCAGCCCTGACACCCGCTTGGCGCAGGGCTGCAACCTGATCGACCATCAGCGCGATCAGCGGAGAAACCACAAGCCCCATTCCGGGGCGGCACAGGGCCGGGATCTGGTAGCAGAGCGATTTGCCGCCGCCTGTTGGCATCAGCACGAAGGCGTTGTTACCTGCAATCACGTGTTGGACAATGTCGGCCTGCTGGCCACGGAACGTATCGTAACCATAGACGGTTTTCAGAATATGGAAGGGATCAGTGTTCACGCATGTCTTCTTTGAGATTCGGTTCTGCGGCACCACAGTCCATATCGCCGCCAATCGCAACCCTTTGCAGTCACTGCGCGGCGGTTTTCAGACAAACATCGATCAATCCACGGATTTCAGCGCGACACGAGCCGCAATTTGTTCCAGCACACGTAGCTGCGCCCACACTTTCAACGGATCGGCAGCCATCACGGATGGCAGCCGTTATCTGGTTGATACCGACACCGAAACAGGAGCAAACGGTGGCACCCGGATCTGCGCCATGTGCGCCCGGCCTGCCAGCAACAAGGCCAAAGCGGGCGCGGATATCATCATAGCTTGCGGAAAGTTGCGAGACAGCCCAGCTTCGCGCAACGGCAACGGGCGTGTCTGCGATGAAAATTGCTGCCAGCAGCTTGTTTCCGTCAAAGAAGGCAAGGCGGACCTGAGCGCCCTTTCTGTCGGCATATCCCACCGGTTCAATATGCGGCGCGATAGCAAACACATTGCGCGTCCATTGGGTCCAGTCATCCGGCGCTTCATCAAAGCCCAGTTCGAGGCGCCAACCGTCTTGCGCCTTGGCCACCGCCCAATAGGCGCAATCAAGCGTTTCCGGCATCTGGCTTGATACAGCAAAGCCATAGGATTTCACGTCAAAGCGCTGCATTTTGACGGCGATGTTTTTCGATGCCGGCTGCCCGGAGAAAGCGTCGGTCAGCGGCGGAACTAGTTTGTCCACGCGCGCATTGGCCGCAAACTGGTCGTTCCAGTGCATGGGCACGAAGATGTTGCCCGCTCTTTGCCGTTCGGTGACGAGGGCGCGTACGATGATTTCGCCAAGCGGGCTTTCGACTTTCACAAGATCAGCGGTTTCTATGCCCGCTTCCATCGCGTCACGGGGGTGAATTTCCACAAAGGGCTCGGCCATGTGCGCGGAAAGGCGGGTGCTTTTTCCGGTGCGCGTCATGGTGTGCCACTGGTCGCGAATGCGGCCTGTATTGAGTGTGAGCGGATAGGCGGCGCTGATGCGCGATGTCCGGGGCAGGGCGGTGGTGATGAAGCGGGCCCTGCCATCGGAATGGAAGAAGTTTCCGTTGGCAAAGAAGCGTTTGGTCTGTGGCTCTTGCCCTGCGCTTCTGGGCCAGGTGAATGGCGGCAGGCTCTCGTACTCGTCGACGGCGATGTCGCTGCATGCGCCAATATCGAAATCACGGGCACCATGATTCTCGAAAGCCGACAAGGCCGCATGTTCCGCAAAGATGTCGGCTGGCGTCTTGTAGTCAAAAGCCTTGCCGAAACCCATGCGTTGAGCAACCTCTCCCAACTGTCGCCAGTCTGCCATGGCACCATCGGGCAAAGGCAGAAAGCTGCGCTGGCGCGATATGCAACGCTCTGAGTTGGTCACGGTGCCATCCTTTTCTCCCCAGCCCAGAGATGGAAGAAGCACATCGGCATAGCGTGTCGTATCGGTGGTCTGCATGATATCGGATACAACGACGAATGGGCATGCCCGCAAAGCGGCTTCAACCGCACTTGCATCCGGCATGGAAACCACGGGGTTGGTGGCCATGATCCAGATTGCCTTGATCCGGCCATCGGCCACGGCTTTGAACATGTCCACGGCTTTCAAGCCGGGCTTGCCTGCGATGGCGGGCGAACCCCAGAAACGCTGGACGCGGTTGCGATCTTCAATATTTTCAATATGCATATGGGCTGCCAGCATGTTGGCAAGGCCGCCGACTTCGCGCCCGCCCATGGCATTGGGCTGACCTGTCAGCGAGAACGGTCCCATTCCCGGCCTGCCGATGCGGCCGGTTACCAGATGGCAGTTGATGATGGCATTGACCTTGTCCGTGCCGCTGGCTGATTGATTGACGCCCTGGCTGTAGCATGTGACGGTCTTCTGCGTGCGCTCGAACAGGTCATAGAATTGGGTCAGTTCGGCAACGGTCAGCCCGGTTGCTTCTGCAATATCGGTGAGGCTGTATTCTCCGGCGGACTGGACCGCGGCGTCGAAACCGCTGGTGAAGCTTTCCACATAGGTCTGATCGATGGCGCGGCTAGTGGCCAGATGCGCAAGAAGTCCGTTAAACAGCGCCACGTCACCATCCGGGCGGATGGCCAAATGCATGTCTGCGATATCGCAGGTCATGGTGCGGCGTGGATCTACGACGGCGATCCGCATATGCGGTCGCTCAACTTTGGCCGCAGCCAGACGCTGGTAAATGACGGGGTGGCACCAGGCCAGATTGGAGCCGGTGAGGATGACGAGATCGGCCTCGAAAATGTCTTCGTAAAGACCAGGTACCGTATCAGACCCGAAAGCGCGGCGGTGGCCTGCGACTGAAGACGACATGCAAAGCCGCGAATTGGTATCGATATTGGCCGAGCCGATGAAGCCTTTCATCAGCTTGTTGGCGACGTAATAGTCTTCCGTCAGCAATTGGCCCGAGACGTAGAAGGCCACCGAGTCAGGTCCGTGTTCGGCAATGGCTTCAGAAAACTTCGAGGCCACAAGATCAAGCGCACTGTCCCATGTCACCCGCTTGCCATTGACCTGCGGATGCAGAAGACGCCCGTCGAGATCGATGGTTTCGGCTAGCGCCGAACCTTTGGAGCAAAGCCGCCCGAGATTGGCCGGGTGGTCGGGATCACCCTTGACTGTGACAGCGCCATCATCGGCAATTTTTGCGATGACGCCGCAGCCGACGCCGCAATAGGGACAGGTGGTCTTGACCTCGGTTGCCATGGTCACTCCGCCGCAATCATGAGGCTTTCAAGTGCAATCGACAGCTTGCCGTCCAGATTGCGAACGGGAATGGTGCGCACCGCACCCTCATCCGCGCCCAGCGCCTTGCCGGTTTCCAGCGAAATCACCCAATTGTGCAGCGGGCACGTGACCGATGCGCCGTGCACGATGCCCTGTGAGAGAGGTCCACCCTTGTGCGGGCAATGGTCCTCGATGGCATAGACATCGTTTTCCGCCGTGCGGAAGACGGCGATCTTGCCGGAGGGTGTCTTGACGCAGCGCGCGCCGCGCAGGGGAATGTCCGAGATATCGCCAATATCGACCCAGTTCATCATTTTCGTCCCGTGTTTGCCGTGAGAATTTCAGATGGGGCGAACTCCTCTTTTCGCCCTACCCGATTGCCCATGTTTCCCGTCTGCCTCATGGGCAGGCGGTCACTCCGCGGCTTGATTGAAGCCGATGGTCGCCATGGGTTTGAACTCGTGCTTGTGTTCGCCCGACACACGCTCCGACCATGGATCCACCTGCGCGAATTTCTGGCTGAAGACGAAGCGCTCGAAGTAGGCCTTGCGCTTTTCGGCATCGCTCATAATCTGGCGGCGAACTTCGTCGTAGCCGATGCGCTTGGCCCATTTGTAGATGCGCTCGAGGTAACGGCCCTGTTCGCGGTACATCTGCGTCAGCGCCACAATGTGCTCCAGCGCCTCATCCTCGGTTTTGACGAGGCCGAGAATTTCCGTGCCCTTGATGTCGAGGCCCGCTGCACCGGCGAAGTGGATTTCGTAACCACTATCAACGCAGATGACGCCAATGTCCTTGCAGGTGGCTTCCGCGCAATTGCGCGGGCAGCCGGAGACGGCCAGCTTCAGCTTGGCTGGTGTCCAGGAGCCCCACATGAATTTCTCCACGCGAATGCCAAAGCCGGTCGAATCCTGCGTTCCGAAGCGGCACCAGTCTGAGCCGACGCAGGTTTTGACGGTGCGAAGCCCCTTGGCATAGGCCTGACCGGAGATGAACCCCGCCTTGCCGAGATCGGCCCAGACGGCGGGCAGGTCTTCCTTTTCGATGCCAAGCAAATCGATGCGCTGGCCGCCTGTCACTTTCACCATGGGTATCTCGAACTTGTCGACCACATCAGCAATCGCGCGCAATTCATTGGCATTGGTCACGCCGCCCCACATGCGCGGCACCACGGAATAGGTGCCATCCTTCTGGATATTGGCGTGAACACGCTCGTTAATGTAGCGCGACTGGTAATCGTCGGCATATTCATCCGGCCAGTCGGATACGAGGTAATAGTTCAGCGCGGGGCGACATTTGGCGCAGCCACAGGATGTCTTCCATTCCAGTTCCTGCATCACGGCGGGAATGGTCTTCAGCCCCTTGGCCTTGATCAGGCGGCGAACATCGTCATGGCCAAGGTCCGTGCAATTGCACATCGGCTGAACGGCGGCGGGATTGTAGGTGTCGCCCAGCGTCAGCGTCATCAATTGCTCGACAAGGCCGGTGCAGGAACCGCAGGAGGCCGACGCCTTGGTGTGGGCGCGCACATCATCGAGAGATGTCAGCCCCTTCGATGTGATAGTCGAAGTGATTTTGCTCTTGCAAACGCCGTTACAGCCACAGATTTCCGCATCATCCGGCAAGGCTGCAACGGCCGCCATAGGGTCCAGTGGGGACCCTCCCTGATAGGACTGGCCGAAAATGAGAGTATCGCGCATGGCCGAGATATCGACGCCCTTTTTCTTCAGGTCGTTGAACCATGCGCCATCCGAGGTTTCACCGTAAAGAACCGTACCGATGATACGGTTGTCTTTCAAAATGACGCGCTTGTAGACACCGGCGGTGGCATCGCGCAGCACGATTTCCTCGCGGTCATCACCATCGGCGAAGTCACCGATGGAAAAGAGGTTGATGCCAGTGACCTTCAGCTTGGTCGGAGTGTCCGCATGGACGAAGGCAGGCGTTGTATCGCCAGCCAGATGTGCCGCCGCCACTCTGGCCATTTCGTAAAGTGGGGCGACGAGCCCGTAGACCATGCCGTCCACTTCGGCGCATTCACCAACGGAGAGAATATCGCCATCCGATGTGCGCATACCCGCATCCACGACGATACCGCGATTGACGGCAAGGCCCGCATCCTTCGCAAGGCCGATATTGGGGCGTATGCCGACCGCCATCACCACAAGCGTGGCGGGGATGATGGTGCCATTGTCGAGTTCGATGCCTTCCACCGCATCAGTGCCGATAATCTGCTTGGTGTTGGCCTTGGTGATGACCTTGATGCCGCGATCTTCCATGGCTTTTTGCAGGAGGTAACCCGCCGCCGGGTCGAGCTGGCGCTCCATCAGCGTCGGCATCACATGCAGCACCGTCACATCCATGCCGCGCATGGCAAGACCGGCAGCGGCTTCCAGCCCCAGCAAACCGCCGCCGATAACGACCGCCTTTGCGCGTGACTGGGCTGCCAGCAGCATGGCATCGACATCATCGAGATCGCGATAGGTGATGACGCCGGGCAGATCCTTGCCCGGAACGGGAATGATGAAGGGTACGGAGCCGGTGGCGATGACCAGCTTATCATAGCTTTCCGTCACGCCATGGTCTGAGGTCACAGTTTTGGCGGCGCGGTCGACCTTGACGATGCGGTGGCCTTTATAAAGCGTGATGCCGTGCTGGATATACCATCCATCGCCATGGATGATGATGTCCTCATAGGTCTTCTCGCCCGAAAGCACCGGCGAGAGCATGATCCGGTCATAGTTGACGCGGGGTTCGGCGTTGAAAATCGTGACCTGATAATGACCCGGTGCTTTCTCGAAGAGTTCTTCCAGCATCCGCCCGGGGGCCATGCCGTTTCCGATGATGACAAGTTTTTTTGTCATGGGTGTTTACTCCGCAGCTTCGACGAAGCGGTGACGTTCGTAGAGGAACTTCAGCACGGCTTCGCGGCATTTGAGGTAGGTTCGGTCGGAGGCAAGCTCGATGCGATGGCGCGGCCTTGGCAGCGGCACGTCGAGAATTTCACCGATATGGGCGGCAGGTCCGTTGGTCATCATGACGATGCGGTCCGACAGGAGAACGGCCTCGTCGACATCGTGGGTGATCATGACCATGGTGTTGCCAAGACGGGAATGGATTTCCATAACCGCATCCTGCAAATGGGCGCGGGTGAGCGCATCGAGCGCGCCGAATGGCTCATCGAGCAACAGGATTTTCGGCTCCATGGCCAGCGCCCGAGCAATGCCGACGCGCTGTTTCATGCCGCCGGAAATTTCCGATGGCTTCTTGTCCTTGGCATGGGCCATCTGCACGAGGTCGAGATTGCGCATCACCCAGTCGTGACGCTCCGCTTTGGTCTTGGAATAGCGGAAGACCTTTTCGACGCCGAGATTGACGTTTTCATAGACCGTCAGCCACGGCAGCAGGCTATGGTTTTGAAACACCACGGCGCGTTCCGGGCCGGGTTCGTTCACCTCCCGATTTTCCAGCAGAACCACACCGGAAGATACCTTGGTCAGGCCCGCAATGAGGTTGAGCATGGTGGACTTGCCGCAGCCGGAATGGCCGATGACGGAAACGAACTCTCCCTTGTCGATGGTGAGGTTGATGCCTTTCAGCACTTCGGCGCGGACACCGCCCTTGTCGAAATATTTGTCGATGTGATCAAGCTTGAGATAGGCGTTCATGGGTATCTCCTTCTCAGTTTGCCGCTGCGCCACGGGTGACGACGTTGCCAAGTGCTGCCACCAGCTTATCGAGGACAAAGCCGACGACGCCGATGTAAGCGAGTGCAACGATGATGTCGGGCAGGCGGGAGGAATTCCACGCATCCCAGATGAAGAAGCCGATGCCGACCCCACCCGTCAGCATTTCAGCGGCAACGATGGCAAGCCACGAGAGGCCAACACCGATGCGTAAGCCCGTGAAGATGTAGGGAGCGGCGGATGGCAGCATGATCTTGTAGAAAAATTCCAGCTGGTTCAGCCGCAGCACCTGCGCCACGTTGCGGTAATCCTGCGGAATGTTGCGCACGCCAACGGCGGTGTTGATGATGACGGGCCAGATGGAAGTGATGAAGATCACGAAGATGGCCGATGGATTGCTGTCCTGAAAGGCAGCCAATGACAGTGGTAGCCATGCCAGCGGCGGCACGGTGCGCAGCACCTGAAAGATGGGGTCTAGGCCGCGCATGGCCCAGATGGATTGCCCGACGACGGCACCGAGGATGACTCCGGCAATGGCGGCAAGACCGAAGCCATAAGCGACCCGCTCCAGCGAAATCAGCACCCGCCAGCCAAGGCCGATATCCTGCGAGCCATAGACGAAGAAGGGATAGGCTATCAGGTCGTAGCTTTCCTGAAACACCTGGCTTGGCGGCGGCAAGGTTGCGCCGGGGGCGGAACAGAGCGCCTGCCAGACGCCGAGCAGTAGCACCAGCACGACGAGCGGCGGAAGAACGTTGCGGGCAATGGCCCCGGCAATCTTTCGCGCGTTGAAACCCCTCGCGGGGCGGCGGGCAATCGCGATCACGGTGCCGCTTTTCGGGATTGGGGTGGCCGTTGCCATGCTGTCTGTCTTGCGGGCAGTTGCGGTCATGGTTTTATCCTGTCGTGATTACGAGGCGGCCTTGATCGAAAGGCTGTCGAGATAGGCGGATGGGTTTTCCGGATCGAAGACCTTGCCGTCGAAGAAGGTTTCCTTGCCGCGAGATTTGGATGTCGGGATATCGCTTGCTGCCACGCCCAGATCCTTGGCAGCTTCGCGCCAGAGGTCTTCGCGGTTAACAGCAGAGACCAGCGCCTTGATGTCGGTATCGGGTGCGAACTTGCCCCAGCGAATGTTTTCAGCCAGGAACCAGCTATCATGGCTCTGGAACGGGTACGATGCGCCGTCTTTCCAGAACTTCATCTGCAGATCGGTTCCCTCTACCACGCGGCCGTTGCCGTAATTGATGTCGCCCTTCAGGCGGCCGAGCACGTCCTTTGGTGGCACGTTGAACCATTGGCGCTTGCCCAGAATGGCCGACATTTCTTGCCTGTTGTCCATGCTGTCGCACCATTGCTGCGCTTCCATCACGGCCATGAGAATGGCTTTTGCGGCGTTCGGGTTCTTCTCCACCCAGTCGGCGCGCATGCCGAGCGCCTTTTCGGGATGGCCTTTCCAGAGTTCGCCCGTGGTGCAGGCCGTAAAGCCGATACCCTGGTTGACGAGCTGCTCGTTCCACGGTTCGCCCACACAGAACACATCCATGTTGCCGACCTTCATATTGGCAACCATCTGCGGTGGCGGAACGACGATGGTGGACACATCCTTGTCAGGATCGATGCCGCCTGCGGCCAGCCAATAGCGGATCCACAGATCATGCGTTCCGCCGGGGAAGGTCATGGCGGCCTTGATCTCCTTGCCCTCAGCCTTCTTCTTCTCGAAAGCAGCTTTCAGTTTGGACGCATCGAGCTGAACACCGGTATCGGCATATTCCTTGGCAACGGAGATGCCCTGGCTGTCGAGATTGAGCCGGGCGAGAATGGCCATCGGGACGGGCACATTGTTCTGCGTGACCTTGCCGGTGTGCATGAGGTAGGGCATGGGGGTGAGAATATGCGCGCCATCAATGCCGTTCGATGCGCCGCCCAGCACCAGATTATCGCGCGTGGCACCCCACGACGCCTGCTTGGCCACCTCGACATCGGGCATGCCATATTTTGCGAAAAGCCCTTTTTCGGCGGCGACAACAAGCGGCGCTGCATCCGTCAGCGCGATATAGCCGAGCTTTGCGCCGGTCACTTCAGGCGCTGCCGCCGCGGCGAATGCGCCGGATGGGAAGGCTGAGCGGATGGCGGTGATCAGGGCGGCGGTTGCCGTCGTCTTCAGCATGCCGCGGCGGCTTATATTGCCTGTGAATGTCGGTTTCATTCCTGTTCCCCATTTTTAAGCCGCCGTCAGGGCGCCTGTTTCCCAAGTGCAAAAGCGAAAGTGCAAAAACAAAAAAACGCCGCTCGGAGATTGCATTTGCCGGGGGATACCCCTGGCAGCAAAAACCTTGCGACGTCTGTGTCGTTGGTAAGCAGCGGTTACGCGCTTTTATCTCCGATCGCCGTTGACCGGATGTTTTATACAAAGCAAACGCCGTGCCAGTTTTGGTGGCGTCAGGCTATGCAATTGTTAGGAAAGGCTAAATCTGGGAAGGAAGAGGCGTGGATGGGTGTTTTATGAGGAAAAGTGACGGCCTAGAAATTGCGCAGCTGAGTGCACGTGATCCATTTTTGCGCAGCATTTGTGCAGGAGGCTGAATTCAGACCTCCTCGTTTCCAGACGCATTGCCGTCTCCTGCGCGCACTGGAAAGGCCCGGACATACGCCTCTATGTCCATAGGATCGAACACATGGCCGTCCATGAAGCGGTCGCCATCCCTATCGCCTTCCACGCGGATATCCGGCTCGACGGGGACGTTGCTCGATCCCAGCGCGTGCCGATAAAGATCGGTCCGGTAGGCCGATGCGGCTGCTTCAGCGGCTTGCCTTGAGAAGCGCGTCTGCCCCCATCGGATCATCTGGCTGAAGATCCACAGCGCCTGACTTTTGCGGGGGTAATTGGCGAATGTGTCGTGGAAGGTAAAGTAGCGTTCAATCACCCGCTGGTTGCCGTGGGCATCGACACTGAAGCGCCCGGCCAGCGCTTGGCGCAGGATCTCCACGGGTGCTCCGATATATTTCGCGGAGCTAAGCGTTTCTGAAAGGGTGGCGTGATTGTCGATATCGTCACACCAGCGTGCCGCCGCATCCAGCGCCACCAGCAGGCGTGAAACCGCCTCCGGCTGTGTTTGCGCCCAATCGGGGCGCATGCCCACGACCTTTTCCGGGGCGGAGGGCCAGATATCCTGCTTGGCGGCGACGATGCGGCCAATGCCGCGTGCGCTGGCGATCATGTTCCATGGTGCGCCGACGCAGAAGCCTTCGATGGCACCGGCGGCCAGTGCATCCGATGTAAGCGGTGGCGGGACGACCACGAGTTTGACGTTGCGATCCGGATCAATGCCGCCAGCGGCCAGCCAATAGCGGAATTCGTAATTGTGGGATGAGAAGGGGTAGGTCACGCCAAAGGTCGGCACGGCTTCACCGCGCAAGCGCATGTCTTGCAGAAGGGTTCTCAGCGCATTTGCGTTTTCCAGTGCGCTTGCCGTCTCGGAAAGCCCGGTAAGCTCGCGCATGCGTGAAAACAGCCGTGTCGACAGGGTGATCGCGTTACCGCCACGTCCGAGAGAAAAGGGCGTGATGGTGGGGGAGGGGTTTGAGCCGAGATCCAGCATGGATGCGACGGGCATGGGCGACAGCATATGGGCAATATCGAACTGCCGGAACGCCAGCCGGTCACGGACATTGGCCCAGGACACGTCCTTCACCAGATCCAGCGTCAGGCCTTCACGCTCCGCAAAGCCGAATTCGGCAGCCGCGATCAGCACCGAGGCATCGACAAGCGGAATGAAGCCTGCGCGCAAGGTGCGCTGGCTGTCATTGCCGATCAGGGCCGGGGCTTTGTCTACGCGACCGTTGCTGGTCATGGTCTGCTTCCTTTCGCTCCGTCAGCCGTTCACATCAACAGAACGGCTGCCGTCACCACGCTTTGCGCGATATCGGAGAGTTTTTTCTTTTCGTTCATGGCCGTCTGGCGCAAAAGCGCGAAGGCTTCCTCCTCGGAAAGACCGCGCATCTTCATGAGGATGCCCTTTGCGCGCTCAACGATCTTGCGATCCTCAAGTGCGGATTTGGCGTCGGCCAGCTCCCGCTTCAGGCGGCTGAAGGCATTGAAGCGGCTGACGGCCATATCGAGAATGGGTTTGACACGCTCTTTCTTCAGCCCATCTACAATATAGGCCGAAACGCCCGCCTCCACGGCTGCCTCGATGGATGCGGTGTCGGATCGATCCACAAACATGGCGATGGGCCGCCCGACAGTGCGGGTCAGTTGGAACAGATGCTCCATCATGTCGCGATTGGGATTTTCGATATCGATGACGATCACGTCGGGACACAGCGTTTCGATGATGCGCGCCACGCCGTGCACTTCATGAATGACCGTCACACGGTCATGCCCCGCCTCGCGCAATCCCTCCTCGATAATGGAGGCGCGGATGGCGTTTTCGTCGATCACCAATATGGTCAGGTCGCGCAGCGTCATGGGGCATAGATGACGCAGCGCCTATTGATTTGCAATCTTTTTCGGCGCGCTTAAAAAATAGGCGCATTCGCTTTTATTGTTTCGTCAAAACCGGCTGAGGTCCACTTCGGATGCCTTGACAATGATCTCCTGTTTATAAAAGGTTAGCGGCATGAGTGCAGGGGTGGAATTTTTATCAGAAACAAGTCCGATCAGCCGTAAAAGCGCGGCGGAATCGGTCTTTGAGGATTTGCGTCTGGCAATCGTCTCAGGGCGGTTGAGTATTGGCACGCGCTTGCCTGCCGAAACGCATCTGGCTGGCAAATACGGCGTTAGCCGACCCATTGTGCGTGAGGCGCTGCGCTCCTTGCAGACGCTTGGCATGACCCAGACCCGGACAGGCAGCGGCACATTTGTGCTGACCGACAGGCCAAGCCCGGAGCTGAGCTATGGGGGTTACTCCGCTCGCGACCTCATCGAGGCCCGGCCCTATATTGAAGTTCCCGCTGCCGGATGGGCCGCAGTTCGGCGCACGGGTGAGCAACTCACCGGTATCCTGAAGCTTTGTGATGCGATGGATGCGCAGGAAGATGCGCAGAAATGGGTCAAGCTGGACTCGGAGTTTCACGGCGCCATTGCCGACGCGTCCGGCAATTCGGTTTTCGCCAAGGTCCTTTCTGATGCGCGCGACTCGCTCAGCCAGCAATCGGGACTGCTGAACGTCATGGCTGACCGACGCGCTGCCTCGAATATAGAGCATCGTCTGATTGCGGAAGCCATCGCGGCGGGATCGGATGAAGCGGCCAGAAGCGCCATGGAAGCCCATCTCGGTCGGGTCAAGCAGATCATTACGTCCATCATGACCGACCGTCGGCCACTAGGATAAGGTGGCCTTGTCTGCGTCGCAACCTTTAGCGACGCATGGTTCCCGACGATTGACAGCCCGCCAGCGTGCAACTCGAATGGCGCTCACCCGCGCCAGAGCGCTTTGTCGCCAGCCTCATACCTTCAGTTGTTTTCAACCAGTTTGCGGCCTCACGCTGGGGCTTTCTGGTCGTTCACGCGTGTCAGACCGTCTGGAATGATGCTTGACGTCAGAAAATTTGACACGTATTTGAGATTGCAAAATCTGTCTTACAGCATAACAGACTTATATTTCGCTTTGAAATTTTTAACGCCAAGCCGCCAAAGCCGTTGCGTCTGGCCCAAGATGCCAGACCTCATGAAACGGATGTGCGGATGACTTAAGCTCTGAGGGAGGGGCGATTGTCAGTAAAGTCAAATCAGCAAAATCACGAACGAGACCTTCAGTCCAAAGAGGACCTTGGATTTCACAAGGCTCTCAAGCCGCGCCAGATCCAGATGATTGCCATTGGCGGCGCCATCGGAACGGGGCTTTTTCTTGGGGCAGGCGGCCGTCTTGCCGCAGCCGGTCCCGCATTGGTTTTTGTCTATGCCATCTGCGGCTTCTTCGCTTTTCTGGTGCTGCGCGCATTGGGAGAGCTGATCATGCACCGCCCCTCATCCGGCTCCTTCGTGTCCTATGCGCGTGAGTTCTACGGCGAGAAAATGGCCTTTGCCGTTGGCTGGATGTACTGGATGAACTGGGCCATGACGTCAGTTGCCGATGTCACGGCTGTCGCGATCTACATGAATTTCTTCAAGCAATATGTGCCGTGGATGCAGGGCATCGACCAATGGGTCTTTGCGCTTGGCGCGCTGATTATCGTGCTGGGCATGAACATGCTGTCGGTGAAGGTTTTCGGTGAGCTTGAATTCTGGTTCAGTCTTATCAAGGTCGTCGCTCTTGCCACCTTCCTGGTCGTTGGCGTCTATTTCGTTATTTTCGGCACGCCCATTGAAGGCCATGTGACGGGGTTCAGCCTTATCAGCGATAATGGCGGCTTCTTCCCCAATGGCATTTTGCCCGCCTTCATCATCATACAGGGGGTGCTGTTTGCCTATGCGTCCATTGAGCTGATCGGCACCACTGCGGGCGAAACCGAAGACCCGCGCAAGGTTATTCCCGGCGCAATCCGCACGGTGGTGTTCCGGTTGCTGGTGTTTTATGTCGGCTCGGTTCTGCTTTTGTCGCTTCTTTTGCCCTACACCGCCTACAAGGCAGGTGAGAGCCCGTTCGTGACCTTCTTTGGCTCCATCGGCATCGAGGGTGCGGATATCATCATGAACCTTGTGGTGCTCACGGCGGTTCTTTCGTCGCTGAATGCAGGGCTTTATTCCACAGGCCGCATCCTTCATTCCATGGCGGTTTCCGGTTCAGCGCCGGCGGCACTGGCGAAAATGAACAAGGCTGGCGTGCCCTATGGCGGCATTGCAGTGACGGCAGTCGTCACCGTCATCGGCGTCATCATGAATGCCTTCGTGCCCGCTGAAGCCTTTGAAATTGCCCTCAATCTTTCTGCGCTTGGCATTATTTGCGCGTGGGGAGTCATCGTGTTATGCCAACTGAAGCTGTGGCATCTGTCGCGGCGGGGGAAAATGAATCGTCCTGATTTCAGAATGTTTGGCGCGCCCTATACTGGCATAATGACGCTTGTCTTTCTTTTCAGCGTGCTGGTGCTGATGGCGCTGGATTATCCTGCTGGCACATTGACGGTCGGTTCGCTCGTCATCATTGCGCCAGCTCTTGTTGCGGGTTGGTATATGTTGCGAAATCGCATCCATGAACTGGCGAAAGCCGATGCAGACAGACGCTCTGGCTCCGGGGCAGATCGTGGACACTGATCTTTCGAAAATGCGGGTGGCCGTCATCGCCACCGGCGGCACCATTGCCAGCAAACGCGGTGATGATGGCGCGGCAAGGCCCGCGCTGTCAGGCGAGGCGCTTGTGTCTGGCCTGTCTTCCGCAGATGTGCTGGTCAAGCCCGTGGAGTTGATGGCGAAGGATTCCTCCAGCCTGACGCTTTCCGATATGCAGGATATCAGCGACGCGGTCGGCAAGGAGCTTGCCGATCCCGCCGTGGATGGGATCGTCATTCTGCATGGGACCGATTCCATGGAGGAGAGCGCTCTTCTGGTTCATCTCCAGCACCATTTGACCAAACCCGTCATCTTTACCGGTGCCCAGTTCACCGCAGATCATCCGTACTCGGATGGGCCGGGCAATCTTTCCGCCGCCATCGAAGCGAGTGTCGATCCATCCAATATCGAGAGGGGCGTCCTTGTCTGCTTCGGCGGAACGCTGTCTCCGGCATGGGGCCTCTACAAGCGCTCTTCGGATGAGAGCAATGCCTTTGATCTGGCGGGCCATGTTCTCTGTCCGCAAAGCCCCGGCCTGTCCGCAAGCGTCAAAGATGTCAGAGTGGATATCGTCGCCATCTATCCGGGCTGTGATGCAACCCATATCGATGCCAGCCTGAATGCGGGCGCTGACGGTATCGTTCTGGCTGCGCTGGGTTCCGGCAATGCCAATGTGCGCATTGTCGAAGCCGTTGGCCGGTGCCGGGAGGCGAAGGTTCCCGTCGTCGTTTCCAGCCGCGTGCCGACGGGCGTTCTCGTTGCCGGTTATGGCGGCGGCGGCGGTGGTCACGATCTGAGGGCGGCTGGCGCCATCCATTCGCAGACATTGAGAGCCGGTCAGTCTCGGATGCTGCTGGCGGCGATGATTGCCTCGGAAAAAACGACTGATGAAATGCGCATTGCATTCAGCGATTTCGGAAAAGTGGCCAAATCGTGATTTTTTTGGGAACCTTTTAGTAGTGGATTGTGTTTTCGGCGCGGGAGACCACGCCGGGGGCATTTTATGGCAATTACATCCACTGCAGTCGTCCTGACTCTGATTGGTTTAGCAATTTTTGGCTTCGGCTCACAGCTCGCAATGCTGGGCGGCAGCCTCTATTACGCATTGGCTGGCATCGCATTCATTGTGACCGGCGCTCTGCTGTTTAAAAGAAACAAGCTTGCGCTTCACTTCTACGCGGCTTTCGTCATCGCCACCCTCTTATGGGCATTGTGGGAAGTTGGCTTTGACTGGTGGCAACTGGGCCCGCGCGGCGGCTTCATCATCGTCGTCGGTATGTGGCTTCTTATGCCATGGATCAGAAAGCCACTGGGCTTTACCAGCCCCACGGGCATCTCCTATGGCGCAAACGCTGTCCCACTTTTAACTGCCGTTCTGGTTTCAGTGGGTGCAGCAGCATTTGCGATGACGCAGGACCCGCATGACATGGAAGGCGCGCTGCCCACCGACGTGGTGACCGCGTCGCCTGAGTTCGGAAATCCGGTTCCCGATAATGAATGGCATCAATACGGCCGAACCTCGTATGGCCAACGCTATTCGCCGCTGGCGCAGATCAACACGCAGAATGTCGGCGATCTGAAGGAAGCCTGGCGCTACCAGACCGGCGACGTCAAATTGCCTGATGATGTCGGTGAGACAACATATCAGGTGACTCCCTTAAAAGTCGGCAATTCGCTTTACCTTTGCACACCGCATAACTGGGCCATCGCGATCGATGCGGCCACCGGCAAGGAAAAGTGGAAATATGATCCGAATGCAGGTTTGAACCCGGATCGCCAGCACCAGACATGCCGGGGTGTGACATATTACGCGGATCCGGCTGCACAGGCAGGTGCCGCCTGCGCACAGCGTGTCTATCTGCCGACATCGGATGCGCGTCTGATTGCGCTTGATGCTTTGACCGGGCTCGTGTGTGAAGGTTTTGCCGATAAGGGCACGCTGCAACTGGCCAACGGCATGAAGTACAATCCAGCAGGCTACTATTACTCAACATCCCCGCCTGTCGTCGTCGGCAACAAGATCATCATCGGTGGCGCGGTCAACGACAATTATTCAACGCAGTCGCAATCCGGCGTCATCAGGGCATTCGATGTTAACACCGGTGCGCTGATCTGGAACTGGGATTCGGGCAACCCGACCCAGACACAACCGCTTCAGGCTGGTCAAACCTATACGACCAACTCGCCCAACAGCTGGTCCATCTTCAGCGTCGATGAAGCGCTGGGTCTCGTCTATATTCCGCTGGGCAATCAGGTTCCAGACCAGCTCGGCATGGGCCGCAGCGAGAGCGTCGAAAAGTACTCGTCCTCCATCGTTGCGCTCGATATCAACACCGGACAGGATCGCTGGGTCCGCCAGACGGTGCACCACGACCTCTGGGATATGGATGTTCCCGCACAGCCCGTGTTGCTCGATATTACCAGACCGGATGGCCAGTCCGTTCCGGCTTTGGTCGGACCCACAAAACAGGGCGATATCTATGTGCTGGATCGACGAAATGGTGAGCCGCTGCTGGGCATAACGGAAGAGAAAGCACCAGGTGGTGCAATCCCTGAAGATTTCACGTCTCCAACGCAGCCGACATCCGCTTTGTCGTTCAAGCCAGAGCCGCTGGTTGAATCGAACATGTGGGGTGTCTCCATGTTCGACCAGCTGGCCTGCCGGATCAAATTCCATCAGTTGAACTATGAAGGCCGCTATACGCCGCCATCGCTTAACGGCTCGCTGATTTATCCCGGCAATTTCGGCACCTTCAACTGGGGTTCTGTTGCTGTCGATCCGGAGCGGCAGGTCATGTTTGGCATGCCGACATATCTCGCCTTCACGTCTCAGCTCGTGCCACGCGACCAGATTCCGCCCAAGGGCCAGGATGAAAAGGGTAGCGAGCAGGGTCTGAACAGAAATGATGGCGCGCCCTATGGTGTGTTGATGGGACCCTTCCTCGGACCGCTCGGCATTCCATGCCAGGCTCCGCCATGGGGATATGTTGCGGGTGCTGATCTGCGAACCGGTGACGTTGCCTACAAGCACAAGAACGGCACCGTCTATGACATGACGCCGCTTCCCCTGCCTTTCAAGGTTGGCGTTCCCGGCATTGGTGGACCCATGATTACCAAGGGTGGCGTTGCCTTCCTCGGTGCGGCGGTGGACAATTATCTGCGCGCCTATGATCTGACCACGGGCAAGCAGCTTTGGGAAGGTCGTCTTCCAGCCGGTGGACAGGCCACGCCGATGACCTATGCTATGGATGACGGAAAGCAGTATGTGGTGATGGTTGCAGGCGGCCATGGCTCCGTCGGCACAAAGCCCGGTGACTATGTCATCGCCTACACGCTGCCATAACAGCTACAAGATTGATAATTCGAGATGGAAGCCGGGAAGAGATTCCCGGCTTTTTCGTGCGATAGGATGAGCCGTGAAACATCGAAAATCAACGCTTGCAAGTCGATATGTAATAACATAACAATTATTCGACTTGACGGTATGTCGCGATTGCGTCTAACTGGTTGCGACGGTTCCAAGCGAGCAATCGTGAGGAATAATAGGGAATACGGTGAGGACCTACATCCGATGCCGTGGCTGCCCCCGCAACTGTGAGCGGATTGTCGAGCCCTATGACGCTTTTTTAAAAGTGTCATGCCACTGCAAAGCGATTTGCGGGAAGGTTGGGCGAAGGCGCAAATCCGTGAGCCAGGAGACCTGCCGTCATATGTTCAATCCAATTCGCGGGCGGGGATGCCCGGAACAGGAGACGTCGTGATTGCATCGAGCGCTAGCCTGCGCCTTATTCATCTGCCATGTCCCGGTTTCAGATCGTCCCAACGTCCCGTCTTTGCGGGCTGACAGTCTAAACATGTTCATACCCAGTTGCGCCTTGCGCAACTCATGACGATCGGGGACTATCGAAATGACATTACACTTCAGGCACGCCATGGGCGCTGCCATCTTCGCGGTTGCAAGCTCGTTTGCGGCGCTGCCTTCTGCCCATGCGGCGCAGACGTCCTATCCTTTGACACTCAAGAATTGCGGTCGGGATGTCACCTTCACGCATGCGCCTGAGCGCACCGTCGCCGTTGGACAGAGCACCACGGAAATTCTCTATCTGCTGGGCCTTTCAGATAAGGTTGTCGGCACGGCGGTTTGGGTCGGCCCTGTGATCAAGGGCTATGAAGAAGCCAATGCCAAGATCGACCGGCTTGCGGATAATGACCCGAGTTTCGAGAGCGTTCTGGCCAAGAAGCCAGACTTGGTAACGGTGCAATATCAATGGCATGTCGGCCCGGAAGGTGTGGTTGCCAAGCCTGAACAGTTTGAAGAACTGAAGATCCCGGTCTACACATCGCCCGCCGATTGCACCGGCAAGGACAATTCCGGTGGTGGCGATGGCGTGCGCCATTCCGTGTTCACCATGGACCTGATCTATCAGGAAGTGGCCGACCTCGCGCAAATCTTCAATGTTCAGGACAAGGGCGAAAAGCTGGTGGCCGAACTGAAGGCCCGCGAAGAGACCGCTCGCAAGAAGATCGTTTCCGCCAAAGGCCAGCTTTCCGCAGTCTTCTGGTTCTCCAGCGCAGAGCTTGCAATAGACCCTTACGTTGCAGGCAAAAACGGCGCACCCGGCTATATCATGTCGGCACTCGGCATCAAAAATGTCATAGAAAGCAATGAAGAGTGGCCGACGGTCGGTTGGGAAACCATCGCCAAGGCTAATCCCACAATCGTCGTGGCGGGCAAGATGGATCGCAGGCGCTTTCCGGCAGATGATGTCGCGCTCAAGCAGAAATTCCTGAAGGAAGATCCGGTTACGAGCCTGATGCCATCAGTCAAAGAGGGCCATATCGTCACCATGGACGCACAGGCGATGAACCCCACGATCCGCACCATCGATGGTATCGAAGTTCTGGCCGACGCTATCGTCCAGCTTGGGCTTTCCAACTAGGCCATGGGTGCCTGTTTCACAATAACCCGTGCCGTCTTGCTGGCGGCCGGGCTCCTGGGTCTGGCGCTCTGGCTCGGCGCAGCCATTGGCGAGACATCCATTTCCATGGATGTCGTTGCCAAGACGGTGGCAAACCGTGTGTTCGATGCCGGCTATCCGCTGGATGCGATCGATGAAGGCATCATCTGGAACTACCGCCTCAGTCGTGCTGTGGTTGCGGCCTGCTGCGGTGCAGCCCTTGCGTTGTCGGGCGTCGTGCTTCAGGCGCTGTTGCGCAATCCGCTGGCCGACCCCTATATTCTGGGCATTTCAGCCGGTGCATCGACGGGCGCGGTTGGCGTTGCCATTCTCGGCTTTGGCGCTGGCATGCTCACCATGCCGCTCGGCGCGTTCCTCGGTGCGCTCACAGCCTTTGCCCTCGTCAGCCTGCTGGCCTTGAGGGCTGGCAGCGGAAACAGCGCCATCATTCTGGCGGGTGTGGCGGGTTCGCAGCTTTTCAATGCCATCACCTCCTTTATCGTGACGAAGGCTGCCAATGCCGAACAGGCGCGGGGCATCATGTTCTGGCTGCTCGGCAATCTCTCCGGTGTGCGCTGGCCAGATGTGTGGCTGGCCTTGCCGGTCACGCTTATCGGCCTGTTGGTCTGCCTGTGGCATGCGCGTGCGCTGGATGCCTTTACCTTCGGCTCCGGCTCCGCTGCCTCGCTCGGCATACCGGTTCGGCGCGTCTACATCGTACTCACTGGCATCTGCGCGCTGATGACGGCCATCATGGTCAGTATTGTCGGCTCCATCGGCTTTATCGGTCTTGTCATTCCCCATGCAGCACGCATGATTGTCGGCGTCCGCCATGGGCGCCTGTTGCCCGCTGCGGCCCTGACCGGAGCCGTGTTCATGATTGCGGCAGACATCGTTTCGCGCACCATCATCGCCGGGCAGGTCTTGCCGATCGGCGTCATCACGGCGCTGTTCGGTGCCCCGGCCTTCGCGCTCATTCTCAGCCAGCGACGGAGATCGGTATGACCCTTTGCGCGCAGGATCTATGCTGGTCTGCCGGTGGTGTCGAGATTGTGAGGAACGTCAGTCTCGAGATCAGGCCGGGCGAGTTTCTGGGCATTGTCGGGCCCAACGGTTCCGGCAAGACGAGTCTCATGTCGCTTCTCTGCGGCCTTCGAAAGGCGAAATCCGGTCAAGTGACGCTGGACGGGAAGTCCATGGAAAGCCTGAACCGTCGCGATGTCGCACGATCTATCGCCCTTGTTGAGCAGCAGGCGGAGACGCAGGAGCGCATCAACGCCCGTCAGGCCGTCGAGCTTGGTCGCACGCCGCATAAAAGCGCCCTGTCGCCATGGTCGGCGCAGGATGATGCCATTGTGGATCAGGCATTGCGGGATGTGGATGCAAAGCATCTTTCAAAGCGCATGTGGCACACGCTATCGGGGGGCGAGCGGCAGCGGCTGCACATCGCCCGCGCCCTGGCCCAGAAGCCGGATATTCTGCTTCTGGACGAGCCGACCAATCATCTCGATATCGGTCACCAGATTGCGCTGTTACACCTCGTGCGCAAACAGCGGCTGACGGTGGCCGCAGCGCTGCATGACCTCAACCATGCGGCCATGTTTTGTGACCGGGTGGCGGTGATGAAGGCGGGTGAGCTTGTGGCGCTTGGCAAGCCATCGACGGTCTTCACGGCTAGCCTGATCGCGGATGTGTTTGGTGTCGAAGTCGATGTGGAAACGGGTGATGGCGACACGTGCCACATTCGCTATCGGGCTCCAAAGTAAGGGTGGCGCGGCATCTTTAGAAAGGCCTGTTGCCTTTCTTGTCCAATTCCCCCTGCCGCGCCTCTTGAATTGCAGCGACGGCCTCCCACATCTCCACCAACCCGCTGGTCCGGGCCCCTCTGGTGAAAGTCTCGGCGCTTTCACGATGTCGGACCTTTTCCGACATCATCGCCGAGTGTGCAGAGGTTACGCATGATTTCCGATATTGCCGCATGGCTCATCACGCTTTTTGTCCTGAACCCCATTCAGGCAGAGGTGCAGGACCGCCTTCAGGGCGCAAATGCCTCAGCCCAATCCCTTCAGCAGTCGCAGCAATGCGTGGCCGCGCAGGGGCCTAAGCTCCTTCAGCGCGCAGGCGAGGATCCATCATGGGCCATTGCAACGATTGTGGGCTACAGCTTCGGCTGGACGTCACCCGTGCAGTTGCTGGATGCTGATGATCCGAACTGCGCCGAGTTGACGCGGCTGCTCCAGTCCAGCGAGAGTGAAGAGGGCAATAGCTGAACTGCTAGTTTTTCAATGCTTGACCGGGTGAGGCAAAGGTGCGCGGCACATCACCCTGCTGCATGGGCAGCATGTTACAGATGGCCTTCTGGCCAAGCACGCAGCCGCTTTTCGTCAGATGATTTCGTGAAAATGTTGTAAACAGAACCAAAGCAGGCCACGCTGCTGGCTCAACGCATGGCAAATGTTTTCACGTGTGCTCAATCGGGACCATCGCCCTCCATGATCCAGCAGTCCAGTCTTTCAGAGATTTTATTGTGGCTATCGCAGCAAGGCTACGAGGGCATTGAAGAGGAAAAGTTGCTGTCGGGCTTTTGCACGCGCTGCAATGAGGTCGGCATTTCGATTTCTTCGGCTTTGGTCCTGATGGATACGCTTCACCCGGATTTTGAGGGGCATGCCTTTCGCTGGGATAGCGGCGATGTGGCTGCGTCATCCAGCGTCTATGATTTTACCGATGATGGCAAAGCCCGCGAGGACTGGGAAAGCTCCGTCTTCTTCCATCTCATCAAGGAAAACTCGAATGAAGCCCGGCATCGGTTCTTTGAAGGCGGGCGCTCAACCTTCCGCAAGCTGAACGACATGATGGAGGCCGGACACACCGATTATCTGGCGACCATTCATCGCTTTACCGATCGTGGCAGTGTGGGTGAGATGAATGCCTTTTACTCCCACTGGCTGACACGTCATGCGGAAGGCTTTCACGATGATGAGCTGGCCGCGTTGCGCATGCTGTTGCCCACGCTTGCCCTTGCCTTCAAGACCGCATGCTGCATGCGTATCATCAGCACCATCAGCGATGTCTATCTGGGACGGGATGCTGGCCGCAAGGTCATCAGCGGAACCATCACGCGCGGCGAAGTCGAAAAGATCGATGCTGTCTTATGGTTTTCCGATTTGCGGGATTTCACCGGCATTTCCGAGCGCGCCGAGCCCGACCAGATCATTCCGTTTCTCAATGACTATGCTGGTGTGGTCATCGAAGCCATCCACGCCCATGGCGGCAGCGTTCTGAAATTGATCGGGGACGGCATTCTGGCCATTTTCCGCGATGCAGATCAACGCTCAGGCTGTGCTGCCGCGCTGGCTGCGGAAATCACCCTTCGAACCAATCTGACCGTGCTGAACCATCGGCGCAAGCAGGAGGGCCTGCCCATAACGGATGTCTATCTGGGCCTGCATGTGGGGGAAGTCTTTTACGGGAACATCGGCAGCCGCAACCGGTTGGATTTTACTGTCGTCGGCCCCGCCGTCAATGTCGTCAGCCGTATCAGCGGCTTGTGCAGTTCCGTGGCGCGCGACACGGTCATGTCCCGCGAGTTCATGTTGATGTGTCCTGATGATATGCGCGACCTTATGGTCTCCATCGGGCGCTATGCCCTGCGGGGCTTTGCCCGGGCGCACGAGCTTTTCACCATCGACCCGGAAATGAGCTGAGAACGCGCGCGCCTTATATTAGCAACAGGACGGTTTCGCCTGTTTTGCGCCTTGTGCTGTGGGGAGGGCAGGCGTAGCGAAATTGCGGAGATCGGCATTTGCCGTGCATTGTGATTCGGACAATGTCGAACGGCCCGTCGCCCTGATCTCCGTCCGGGATGGGTTGCCATGCAAAAAGGTTTTCTACTGGGGTTGCTCGCTTACGCCAGCTTTTCCTGGGGAGACGCCACCATCAAGTCGCTCGGCTCAGAGGTCAGCGTCTTCGAGATCGGCTTTTTCAGCATTGTCTCATCCGCATCCATCATCTTCTTTTTCAAGCCTAAAGAAGAGCATTGGCGCCATTTCTGGCGCATGAGCAGACCGTGGGCGGTCCATGCACGTGCCATATCAGGGCTCTTTGCCGGCATTCTCGGCATCTATGCATTTACCAGCGTGCCGCTGGCGGAAGCCTATGCGCTGATCTTTCTGTCACCGCTTTTCGTCACCATTCTGTCGGCGCTGGTGCTGAAGGAAGATATCGGGCTGTGGCGCTGGTCGGCGGTCATGGCTGGCATCGTCGGCGTCATTCTGGTTGTTCGCCCCGGCTTCAAGACGCTGGAACTCGGGCACTTCGCTGCTATTTGCGTTGCCTTTCTCGCGGGCCTGACGATTGTTCTGCTGCGCTCACTGGCAGGGCGGGAAAAGCGGACATCCATCATGGGCGTGCTGGTTCTTTATGGCCTGACCTTCAACGGCGTCTTGATGTATCAGGATTTTCAGGTGCCGACATGGCACCAGATCGGCGCTTTCATCATTATTGGCGTCTGCACCGCCGTCGGGCAACTGACGCTGCTCACCGCAACCAAGATCGCTCCCGCCAGCCAGATCGCGCCGTCGCATTACTCGCAGATCTTATGGGCGGTTGCCATCGGCGCGTTCTTCTTTGCGGAATATCCGGATACGCTTGCCATTTCGGGTCTTGTGGTCATTGCCGCTGCCGGATTGCTGACGATGATGCGCGAGAAAATCCGGCTCGGTGTGGTGCGCTGGAACCCGTTTTTCCGAAACCGGCTCTGAACTGTTTACAGCGGTTGCCCCACCTGCTCCAGCAACCAGTTCTGAAATGCACGCGCCAGAACATTGTCTTGCCGTCCTTCCGGCAGGGCGATGAAGTAACTGTTTTCCGTTTGCAGCGGCACATCGAAAACGACCTGCAGAAGGCCGGAATTCAGTTCCGCCTCGATCAGATATCGCGGTAGAAGCGCAAAACCCAACCCGCTGATGGCAGCCTCGATGAGCATGGAAAATTGATCGAAGCGGCTGCCGCGGTAGGCGCTATCGGTGGCCAATCCATCCATCTCGAACCATTCGGTCCATAATTTTGGGCGCGTGGAAACATGCAGAAGCGGGCCGTCCAGCATGTCCGCCCGAGTCTCCACCGGGCGGGAGGCGAGGAGAGCAGGGCTTGCGACGGGAACGATGACTTCGTTGCACAGAAAGGTGCAGGTGCCATGCGCCCAGACCGGCTGGCCGTAATGGATGGCAATATCGAAACCTTCCTCATCGAAATCGAAGGGTTGGGAACGTGATGCCACCGTCAGCACCGTATCCGGCCGGGTGCTCAGGAATTTGTGGAGGCGGGGGGTGAGCCAGCGGCTGCCGAATGTCGGAAGCGTTGCGATGGATAGCGACGCATTGGATGCACCTGATGTGACGGCGCGCACCATCAGCTGCTCGGATTGATGCAGCAATCTTTGCACATCAGGCAGGAATTTGCGTCCGGCATCTGATAGCACCACCCGTCTTCGAATACGCTCGAACAGCAGCATGCCGGTCTGCGCTTCCAGATCGCTGATCTGGCGGCTGACGGCGCTTTGTGTCAGGTTTAGCTCTTCTGCCGCGCGCGTGAAATTTCCGTGCCTTGCCGCGCATTCGAACGCCTGCAAGGTGACGATATCAGGAACCAGTCGTCTGCGTGTGTCCATTCCAGTCTCGCATCAACAGAACCGGTTTCCTCATTTGAAAACGGCACTTGAACCCGTATATGATCAGGAAAGAGAATGAAACGGGTATGGCCGCGCGTCAATGTCCCGTTATCTGGAACCAAGGAGCTTTTGTCATGAGCCAATCCGCAAGCAGGGTCGATGTCGTCAAGGAAGCCGGTGCGCTTCTGGAAAAGATGGGCGTTTCGCCGGCACTTTATCAGGGTGGGGACATGGCATCTTTCAGCCCTGTCAGCGGCGAGGAGATCGCCCGGCTGAAAACGGTTTCGCCAAGCGACGTCTCAGCCATGGTCGAAAAGGCGGATGCCGCCTTCCGCACATGGCGTCTGGTGCCAGCGCCCAAGCGCGGCGAGCTGGTGCGGCTCTTGGGTGAAGAATTGCGTGCAGCGAAGGATGATCTTGGCCGGCTCGTTTCGCTGGAGGCTGGCAAGATCACCTCTGAAGGTCTCGGCGAAGTGCAGGAAATGATCGATATCTGCGATTTCGCGGTCGGTCTTTCACGTCAGCTCTACGGCCTGACGATTGCGACCGAGCGTCCCGGCCACCGTATGATGGAAACATGGCACCCCCTTGGTGTCGTCGGCGTTATCTCTGCCTTCAACTTTCCCGTCGCCGTCTGGGCGTGGAATGCGGCGCTGGCCATCGTCTGCGGCAATGCCGTCGTCTGGAAGCCATCGGAAAAGACACCGCTGACCGCGCTTGCCGTTCAGGGCATTTTCGAGCGCGCCATTGCCCGCTTCGGCGATGCGCCTGAGGGATTGAGCCAGGTCATCATCGGTGATCGCACCGTTGGCGAGGCGCTGGTCGATCATCCGAAAGTGCCGCTGGTTTCGGCCACCGGTTCCACCCGCATGGGCCGCGATGTGGCCCCACGTCTGGCCAAGCGTTTCGCCCGCGCCATTCTGGAGCTTGGCGGCAACAATGCCGGTATCGTCTGCCCCTCTGCCGATCTCGACATGGCGCTGCGCGCCATCGCCTTCGGTGCCATGGGCACGGCGGGCCAGCGTTGCACCACGCTTCGCCGTCTCTTCGTGCATGACAGCGTCTATGACCAGCTCGTTCCGCGTCTGAAGAAGGCTTACGGTTCGGTTTCCATCGGCAACCCGCTGGAAACATCCGCGCTCGTCGGTCCGCTTATCGACAAGGCGGCGTTTGATGGCATGCAGAAGGCATTGGAAGAGGCTGGCAAGCATGGCGGAGTCATCACCGGTGGCGAGCGTGTTGCTGAAGCGGCTAAGGACACCGCTTTTTACGTCAAACCCGCGCTGGTCGAAATGCCGAAGCAGGTTGGCCCTGTTCTGGAAGAAACCTTCGCGCCCATTCTGTACGTCATGAAATACAGCGATTTCGATCAGGCCGTTGCAGATCATAACGCTGTTGCCGCCGGTCTTTCCTCCTCCATCTTCACCCGCGACCTTCAGGAAGCAGAGCGCTTCATGGCGGCGGATGGTTCCGATTGCGGCATTGCAAACGTCAATATCGGCACATCAGGTGCGGAAATTGGCGGTGCCTTCGGTGGTGAGAAGGAAACGGGCGGCGGTCGCGAATCCGGCTCCGACGCATGGAAGGCCTACATGCGCCGTGCGACCAACACTGTGAACTATTCCAAGGCGCTGCCACTGGCGCAGGGCGTGACGTTCGATATCGAGTAGTTTGGCGATATCGAATAATCTGGCGACATCGAACAAGCTTTAAAAAATGGCCGCTGGCGAGATTGGGTTCTCGCCAGCGGTTTTTCTTTAGCCGATGGACATCAGGCTGGCATTTCCGCCTGCTGCCGTCGTGTTGACGCTGACGGAGACTTCTTCCAGCAACCAGTTCAGATTGTAGGGCTGCTCAGCGCCCTGCAATTGCTCTGTCGTTGCGGACTGAACCAGAACCAGCGGGCCGGGAAGGCCAGCGATGCGGGTGTTGAGCTGCTGCACCCGCTGCGCATCACCCTCGATCAATGCACCGGCAAACGGCCCTGCTGCTTCCCAATCGCTGGACCATGTGATGCGGGCAGCGACGCTGGATGGCAGGCCGTCAAGCGCTGCGTCCAGCTTCGTATCCCGGTCGATCACGACTGTATTTCCAGCTGCAAGGGCGGCTGCCAGTTGGCGGAAAAGCCCGTCTCTTGTCTGTGGCGCAAGCAGCACCTGGCCACGCGGATGCAGCGCATAAAGATTGCGCTCGCCGACAGGGCCTGCAAGTTCGGTCTCAAAGCCAAGGCCTGAAAGATTGCCAGACGCCCGCACCACTTGCGCGGCGGCCTTGTCGTCTTTCGCGTCCAGCCAGTTGGCGAGATCGGCAATCGCCGTGTCCGGCTGCTGGCCCTTGCGCTCAACCAAAGGCGGGTTTTTGGTGAGCCGTCCCAGATAGAGCGGGCCGCCAGCCTTGGGGCCGGTGCCGGACAGACCGCGACCGCCGAAAGGCTGCACACCCACGACCGCACCGATGATGTTGCGGTTGACATAGAGATTGCCAGCCTTCACCCGCGAAAGCACATGCGCGATGGTCGTATCGAGGCGCGTATGCAGGCCAAAGGTCAGGCCATAGCCGGTGGCGTTGATGTCGTCGATCAACCGGTCCAGTTTCTCGCGCTTGAAGCGGATGACGTGCAGAACCGGGCCAAAGACCTCGCGCTTGAGATCGGACAGCGATTTCAGCTCGATGATGGTGGGTGGCACGAAGGTGCCCTTGTCGGTCTCGCCGCTTGGTGTGATCTGCTCGATGGAGTTGCCAAGGGCGCGCATGGCTTCGATGTGTTTTTCGATGTTGTCCTTGGCCTCCAGCGTAATCACGGGGCCTACATCCACGCTGAGCTGATCGGTTCTGCCAATGCGCAACTCGTGCAGGGCGCCCTTCAGCATCGTCAGCGTCCGGTCAGCAACATCGTCCTGAAGGCACAGCACGCGCAGCGCCGAGCAACGCTGACCGGCACTGTCGAAGGCGGATGCAATGACATCGGCCACGACCTGCTCGGCAAGGGCCGAGGAATCGACGATCATGGCGTTCTGGCCACCGGTTTCCGCGATAAGGGGAATGGGGCGACCATCGCTCGATACACGCTCGGCCAGTTGCTTCTGGATCAGACGCGCAACTTCGGTGGAGCCGGTAAACATCACGCCCGCGGTCTGGCGCGCACCCACCAGTTGGGCACCGGTTTTTCCATCGCCGGGAAGAAGCTGGACAGCATCAGCGGGAACGCCCGCCTCATGCAGCATGCGGATAGCTTCAGCGGCAATCAGAGGTGTTTCTTCGGCAGGCTTTGCCAGCACGGGGTTGCCAGCCACAAGCGCGGCGGCAACCTGCCCGATGAAGATCGCCAGCGGAAAATTCCACGGGCTGATGCAGACGATGGGGCCAAGCGCCTGCTGCTCGGCTCCGAATGTCGCGCGGGCTTCATGGGCATAGTAGCGCAGGAAATCGATGGCTTCGCGCACTTCGGCAATGGCGTTGGGTGCTGATTTTCCAGCTTCGCGCATGATGAGGCCAAGCAGGGTCGGCAATCGCTCCTGCATGACGTCAGCCGCTTTTTCGAGGCAGGCGGCGCGCTCTTCAACTGATATCTCCGACCAGTTGGACGAGGCCGCGGCTTCAAGCGCCTTCGCAACATCTTCCTCGCTAGGCTCAATCACGGTGCCGACCACATCCGTGTGGCCGCCGGGGTTGAGAACAGAACGCGTTGTACCTGACGAAAGAGGCGAGGCTGCTTTCCATTCCATGGCGACGCTTGCGGACAAGGCTTCGCTGAGCGTTGCCAGAACCATGTCATTGGCGAGATCCAGCCCTGCCGAGTTGGTGCGGGTGCCAAAGAGATTGGCAGGCTTTGAGATTTTTTCATGCTGCGCACCGGGAGCGGGCATGGCTTTCACCACGGCAACCGGGTCGTCCAGAAGCTGGTCGATGGCCACATTGGGGTCGGCGATACGGTTGACGAAGGAGGAGTTTGCGCCGTTTTCCAGCAAGCGGCGCACGAGATAGGCCAGAAGTGTTTCATGGGTTCCAACCGGTGCATAGAAGCGGCAGGGGCGGTCAAGATTGTTTTTGCCGACGACCTCACTGTAGAGCGGCTCTCCCATGCCGTGCAGGCACTGAAACTCATAGTCTCCGATTTTGAATTCGGGACCGGCCAGATGGTAGATCGTTGCCAGCGATTGCGCATTGTGGGTGGCAAATTGCGGGAAGACCACATCGCGGGCAGCCAGCAGCTTGGTGGCGCAGGCAATGTAGGAAACATCCGTGTGAACCTTGCGGGTAAAGACGGGGAAGTCTGTCAGGCCATCCAGCTGCGCCCGCTTGATTTCCGCATCCCAATAGGCACCCTTGACGAGGCGCACCATGATGCGGCGGTTGGACCGGCGCGCAAGATCAATAATGTAATCCAGCACGAAGGGGCAGCGGCGGCTATAGGCCTGCACGACAAAGCCAAGACCCTGCCAGTTGCCAAGCTCTGCATCCAGCGCAAGCGTTTCCAGAAGGTCGAGCGAAAGCTCCAGCCGGTCAGCCTCTTCGGCATCGATGTTGAGGCCGATATCATAGCCCTTGGCCAGCAGCATCAGGGATTTGACGCGCGGCAGAAGTTCATCCATCACACGCTTCGCCTGCGCTCTCACATAGCGCGGGTGCAGCGCAGAAAGCTTGATGGAAATGCCGGGGCCGTTATAGACGCCGCGACCGGCGGACGCCTTGCCGATGGCATGAATGGCCTGCTCGTAATCCCGGTAGTAGCGTTCGGCATCCTTGGCCGTGGTCGCTGCTTCACCCAGCATGTCGTAGGAATATTGAAAGCCCTGCGCTTCAAGCGGTTTGGAGCGGTTGATGGCTTCGGCAATGGTCTGACCTGTCACGAACTGCTCGCCCATCATCCGCATGGCCATATCAACGCCCCGGCGAATGACCGGCTCTCCTGCGCGGGAGATGAGTTTCGTCAGGGCTGCCGAAAGCCCCTTGTCGTTGACGGTGGAGGTCAGCTTGCCGGTGATGACGAGACCCCAGGTGGCGGCGTTGACGAACAGCGAACGACCGCCGCCCAGATGCGATCGCCAATCGCCGGTTGCGATCTTGTCACGGATCAGCGCGTCACGGGTGGCGGCATCGGGAATGCGCAACAATGCCTCGGCAAGGCACATCAGCGCCACGCCTTCCTGGCTGGAAAGCGAATATTCCTGAACCAGACCTTCGACACCGGTGCCCTTTGCCTTGGCGCGAAGGGCGGTGACGAGCTTGCGCCCGATGGTGCGGATTGTCGCAGCTTGTTCGGGCGACACGGTTGCGGCTTCCAGCAAGGGTGCCACGCAGTCCGGTTCAGACCGGCGCGTCGCCTCGGTGATGGCGCGGCGAAGCGGCGTCTGCGGGCTTGTCGGTGGCGCAAAACGGGCAAAGACACCGTCGGCTGCATCGGTCTGTGGTGTGGCAAGCGCGGCGTTGTGTTCGGCCATGGGTCCGGTCCCTGATATCGGTGATGAGCGCCTATGATCTCGACGCTCGTGTTCTGATATGATCTTACCATTGCCGGTGAAGTTGCTATGGTCCTATTTCAGCGATATATTGGGACAAAATAACTTATAATATCGGCTTTTGAAGGCAATATGGATGCCAAAACCATCTGAAACAGGCGATCTTGATCACTTCGATCTGAAGATATTGGGCGCTTTGAGCGAGGATGGGCGCATGTCCATTCTGGAATTGTCGCGGCAGGTTGGCCTGTCGAAAACGCCATGCCAGACACGGCTGAAGCGTCTGGTCGATCAAGGTTATATTCTGGGCTTTCGCGCCATGCTCAACCCGGCCAAGCTGGGGCTGGAGCATATTGCATTTACGGAGGTCAAATTGTCGGATACGCGCGAAAAGGCGCTGGAGGATTTCAACACCGCCGTTCGCAAGATCAAGGAAGTGGAAGAGTGCCACATGATCGCGGGTGCGTTCGACTATCTACTGAAGGTGCGCACCACCGATATCCGTAAATACAGGCGCGTGCTGGGCGAAAAAATCTCCAGCCTTCCATGCGTGGCCAATACCTCTACCTTTGTGGTGATGCAGTCTGTGAAGGAAGGCGGAATATAAAAAGGCGCAGCCGTGAGGCCGCGCCGTTTTCGATGTCGTGAAGTTTGACTTAGCGTACCGCTGATGCCGCCGTGACAGCTGTCATCTGGGCATCGGGACCAAACTCGTTTTCGTCCTGAATGCCGAGCAGTTCCTGAAGGCGCAGACGAGCGCGGCTGACGCGGCTTTTGATGGTGCCGACAGGGCAACCGCAGATTTCCGCAGCTTCCTCATAGGCAAAACCGGATGCGCCGATCAGCAGAATGGCTTCACGCTGGTCTTCAGGCAACTTGGCAAGCGCCGTCTTGAAATCTGCCAGATCGACAGACCCATGCTGTTCTGGTGGAACAGACAGACGCGAGGTGTAAGCACCATCGGTATCCTGAACTTCACGGCCGGATTTTCTGATCTGGCTGTAGAATTCGTTGCGAAGGATCGTCACCAGCCATGCACGCATATTGGTGCCGGGCTGATAGCTTTCCTGCTTTGCCCACGCCTTCATGATCGTGTCCTGCACCAAATCGTCGGCGCGGTCACGGGATCTGATGAGGGAAATGGCAAAAGCGCGCAGATTTGGCAAGGCCGCCAGCATCTCACGCTTGAAATTGTATTCGTTCTTGTTTGGCTCTTCTACCATCACAGACCCGACGCTTTCGCTTTGTTTTCAGCTTCGTCGAGTTTTTCAAGCAAATCGAGGAACTTGTCTGGAATGCCCTCGTCTTGAACTGTGTCGTAAAGTTCGCGTAATTTGCGGGATATCACCGTTCGCCCCGAATCCGGGACTGTCGGCGACTTCCCCTTATCAGACGGTTCCTGATCTGATTGAAACATGCTCATGATTTCCGGTATTCCTAATGTGTCATGACTCATAATGCCTATCTAAAAAAAATGTTCCAGCCGACCGGAACTTTTTTTTAGATGCCACGTTTTTTCGTTTAGGTTTGCGATGCAAGCCGCACGATTCCAGGGGAGAATTTTATGTCAGTTTCTACACGCATTGCACCACACCTGCCTTATTTGCGCAGGTTCGCGCGTGCTGTTTGCGGTTCACAATCCACTGGTGACGCTTACGTTGCCGCCAGCCTGGAAGCATTGATTGCCGATGTCAGCATTTTTCCGCAGACCAGCAGTGACCGGGTCTCGCTCTATCAATTGTTCGTATCGATTTTTAGTTCCGTCACGATCAACATCAAGACCGATGAAAACCTCACAGGCTGGGAAAAGCGCGCCTCCGCGAACCTCTCTGCCGTGCCAGCGGTTCCACGCCAGGCGTTCCTCCTGACCACAGTCGAGGAATTCTCCATGGCCGAAGTCGCAGAAATCCTTCGCGTGCCTGAAGCGCATGTTGGCAAGCTGATCGATGAAGCGGCATCCGAAATTGCCCGTCAGGTCGCCACTGACATCATGATCATCGAAGACGAGCCATTGATCGCGATGGACATCGAGCAGATGGTAACGGATCTGGGCCATAATGTTACCGGCATTGCGCGCACTCACAAGGAAGCGCTTGAGCTGTTCCACCGTACCCAGCCAAAGATGATCCTTGCGGATATTCAGCTGGCAGACGGAAGCTCCGGTCTGGAAGCCATGAAGGAAATCCTTCAGATGACCACGCTCCCCGTGATCTTCATCACTGCCTTCCCTGAGCGTCTTCTGACGGGCGAGCGTCCTGAGCCGACATTCCTTGTGACCAAGCCGTTCAATCCTGATATGGTGAAGGCGCTGATCAGCCAGGCGTTGTTCTTCAATGAAAGTTCACGTGTCGCTGCTTAAATAGCTCTCTACTTAGAAGATTTTGGAACTCGGGTTGTTACTCGGCGTTGAGGTCTGCGTGTTTGTTGAAAACAAAGCGACCTTGATCGCCGTTCCCCGTTAGGAGACCATATTGCATCGGCTGGCGTGGCATAATGCGGGGCGGGATGAGGGCGACCTTCACGATTCACTCGTGTTGGCTCTTCTCGATTCCGACGAAACGGTCATGCTGCAGGACCGTGACAAAGAGTATATCTTCATCGCGAACCTGCCCGATGTGTGGAACCTCCCACAGGAAACGGCTCAGGAGCCAACAGACATCAGCATGTTCGGCGAAGATTTGGCCGCCCGCTTGGCCGATCTCAAGAAAGACCTGACCTCTGCCGGTAGCAGGGGCATGCTGGAAGTGAATGCCGGCAAGGACCGCGTCTTTCAGTTTCACGTCTATTCCACCGTCAACATGTCCGGGCAGCGCGTTCTGAAAACGACGATCCGCGAGATCACTGCAGAGCGCAGGCGCGAGCAATTGCTCCGCTCCTTGCTGCGAGAGGTCAGCCACAGGTCCAAAAATCTCCTCGCCATCATCCAGAGCCTTGCTGCACAGACGGCGCGGTTCAGCTTCACCAAAGAAGATTTTCTGCGCAAGTTCCGGGGCAGGTTGCATGCGCTTGCTCAGTCGCAGGATCTGATCACGGATTCCGACTGGCGTGGCGCAGAAATCTTTGACCTGCTCAAGCAGCAGGCCGATCTCTATCTGCCGGAATATCCGCATTTGATACAGATGAGAGGCGAAAACCTTCTCCTTAATCCCAATGGTGCGCTTTATGTGGGGCTGGCGTTCCACGAACTCGTCGTCAACACCGTTAGCCATGGCGGAAACCTGTCCCGCCACCTTCCTCTGACGCTGGATTGCCGCAAGGACGGAGAGTTCTTCGAAGTGCGCTGGACTGAGCCTCTCGGTGGCAGCGGTGCCGTCATGTCCTCTGGTGATGGGGACAAGAGAAGCAATTTCGGCAGCGTTGTGCTGGAAAAGGTTGTTCCCGCAGCCCTCGGTGGCGAAGCGCGCTATCAGGTGCACGCCGACAATATTGATTATTTCCTGAGATTTCCCGCGCCTATTCCAACCTGAGTGGTGGAGTTTTGCCTGTCCATATCGCCTGAACCTTTGAGCGTTCTGGCGGGCTGGCAATTTTGCTTTCTGATAGAAGTGCCCAAAACGAAAAAAGCACGGCTCCGTAGAGCCGTGCTATTCAGTGCAGGTTTTCAGGGGCAAAACCTGCTGCGCCAAGCCTCAGGCGGGGACGGGGAGTGGCTTGGCTTGCCGTGAAAACGCAGCTCTCAATTTTTGGTTCCCACGATTTTCAAATTTTTTTTCGAGAGCTTAAAACTTTTCTGCGCAGGCGATTTCGCCGGTGTTGAGCGGGCTCATTAATGGGTGCTGGCGCATCAATTATGGTGAGGCGCTGCTGCATTTTCGATCACGGCGTCCTCACAAACTGGTGCTGACTGCTTAAAAAAATGGCGGAACCAATTTTGACCCGACGCCGTTTGCAATTCAACAGGTTCGCAAACGGCTCGACCGGAGCGAACAGGTTAGTTGAAACGATAAGGAAGGTACGAAATGAAAAAGACACTCACCACGATCGTCACAGCCGCTCTCTTGGGTTCCACAACGTTCGCACCTCTTGCCATGGCACAGGGCACAACAGCACCTGCAGCACCAAGCGCAACCGCGCCTGCGACCACTGCAGCACCTGATGCGGCCATGCCATCCACTACCGCTGCATCTGGCTCTTATCTGACAGAGCAGGGCGCAACGCAGATCAGCGCCAATGACTATATCGGTAGCGCCGTTTACACGGCTGCTGACGAAAGCATCGGCAGCGTGACCAACCTCATTCTCGAAGAAAATGGCGGCATTGTCGCAGCCGTCGTCGGCGTGGGTGGCTTCCTCGGCCTGGGTGCCAAGGATGTAGCTGTTCCCATGAGCAAGCTGACCGTGACACGCGATACGGCTAACGGCACAATCCGTCTCACCACCACCGAGACTGCTGAAACGCTGAAGGCCGCACCTGAGTTCGTCACGATGAAGGACAAGGCCGATGGCACGACGCCGGCTCCAGCCGCTGACGGCACCACGACCACGGCACCAAAGCCATAATCTCTTCCTGGGAGAGAGGCGCTACGACATGATGACGTAGCGGAAACACCGGTCCTCTGGGCCGGTGTTTTTTTGTGCTTTTCACACCCGTTTTACACAGTTGCGCTCGTGGGCACCGGGCGTGATAGTGGATAGACCACTTTGCCATCCTCCTCTCCACGGGGAAACGCGCCTTCCCGGTGCCGCCGCTCGGCTTCCTTGTAGCCTGCCGGGCTTATGCCAATGTAGCGCTTGAACATGCGTGAAAAATAATAGGCGTCCGTATAGCCTGATTGCTCCGCCGCCTGCTTGACGTGGCAACCGCTCGCTAAAAGCCCCATGGCGCGCTCCATGCGTTTGAATTCCTGAAATTTGATGGGCGTCCAGCCGATCTGGCGCTTGAACTCACGCTTGAAATAGTCGGGATTGTAGGGTGCCGACTCCACAACGCTCTCGGCCAGCGTTTCCTTCACAGGGTCCATGGCAATCTGGTTTGCTGCAACCATGATGGCCAGCGATAGCGCATCAGGATTGCCGACATTGCCCACCGCCTGTTCGCGCCATTCCACAAAAGCTTCGTTGATGAACTCCATCAGCATCACCATGAACAGATGATGCTGCATAAGCGTGGTGGATGATGGCGGCGCAATGTCGTGGAAGCGCCTGACAATAGGCTCCAGAATGCTCCAGTGCGACAGGGTAAGGCATGTCTTCAGCCTGATCTGCGAGACAAAATCGAGCCTTCCGAAAAGGTCGAGCGTGAAATGCTGGGCGATGCCGGTGTAAAGCTCTCTGGAGGCCGAGCGACCGACAAAGCGCGTATTCGCCGGTATCAGCATCGCCGTTCCGGGCTCCATGGTGATCGTCTGGCCATCGATCTCATAGGTCGCCTTGCCTGTCAGGCAGACAAGAAAATCATGCACGCTGTTGGTCTTGTCGATGCTCCATGTGGGGGAGTGCAGCATCTTGATGGTGGAGCGCGTCAGCGTCAGAGCCAGAGCATTCGGCGGTATTTCAGCGAAAACATTCCCTTCGATTTTGTCCATCTCTTTTCCCAAAAATGTCGATTTCCATCATGCCACTTTGGAAGTCATATTATCTCTTGAGCCTGAAAAAGAAACAGGCTGGTGAGGAAATGGGAGGATTTGAGATTTTTGAGGTTCAACTCTGAGAACAGGGTGAACTGTCAGCAAATCTCAATTTAGCGAAGATGCAGAATAAAGAACATCACTATCAGCGTGGCAGGTCTCCTGTCACGGCGGTTTCGCTCGCGCTTTGGAGGCGCAGTCATTCGCTGACCAGCACGCCATGGCATGGAAGGTCACGCGCATGAGTGGAGACAATCGCTTCCTTGGGCTGTTTTATCTGTCGCCCTATATTATCGGGTTGCTGATCTTCACGACGCTGCCATTCATGGCGTCGCTCTATCTCAGCTTCACCAATTACAATCTGCTGGATCAGCCCACATTCACCGGCCTTGCCAATTACATCAAGCTGTTCACCAATGACCGCACATTCCGCAAATCGCTGTGGGTGACGCTGATCTATGTGTTCACCACGGTGCCGCTGAAGCTGGTCTTCGCGCTCTTCATAGCCGTCATCCTGAACTATAAGCTCAAGGCCATCAATTTCTTCCGCACAGCCTATTATGTTCCTTCCATTCTGGGTGGCTCGATCGCGATCGCGGTTTTGTGGCGCTACATCTTTGCCGATACGGGCCTGGTCAATATGGGCCTCAACCTGCTCGGATTTGAAGGTGTCAACTGGTTCGGAGATCCGACCAACGCGCTGTTTACGATTACGCTGTTGCGCATCTGGCAGTTCGGTTCGGCCATGGTCATCTTCCTGGCCGCGTTGCAGAGCGTCGATAACTCGCTCTACGAGGCCGCCTCCATCGATGGTGCCGGCAAATGGAAGACCTTCGTCCATATCACGCTTCCACTGATCACACCGGTTATCTTCTTCAATCTCATCATGCAGATGGTGCAGGCCTTTCAGGAGTTTAACGGCCCCTACATCATCACGCAGGGCGGCCCGCTGAAATCCACCTATCTGCTGCCCCTCTATATTTACGACGAAGCGTTCAAGCGGTTCGACATGGGATACGCCTCGGCCATCGCATGGGTCCTGTTCGTCATCATCATGGTGCTGACCGTCATTGCCTTCTGGTCGTCTCGCCATTGGGTCTACTACGCGGGCGATAAAAGGAGCTGACCATGATCGATCACGCTGTTTCCACCTTCGACGCTTCTGCCATGGATGCTGAACGCGCCCGCAGCCGGGAGCGCATCCGCACCCGTATCAGCACCACCATCCGGTATTTCATGCTGACTGCGGTCGGTCTGTTGATGCTCTATCCGCTGATCTGGCTAATTGGTGCATCCTTCAAGACCAATGCCGAAATCTTCAACAATCCCGGTTTCTGGCCCGAAAACCCCACGCTCGATGGTTATATTCAGGGCTGGAAAACATCGACGCCCTATACGTTCGCAACATTCTTCCTCAACACGCTGTGGATCGTGCTTCCGAAGATGATCGGCACGGCCATTTCCTGCACGGCGGTGGCCTATGGCTTCGCAAGGTTTGAGTTTCCTGGCAAGAAAATCCTGTTTGCATCGCTGATTGCGACGCTTCTTCTGCCGAATGTCGTCACCCGCATTCCGCAATATCTGCTGTTTCGCGATCTCGGCTGGCTGGATACCTATCTGCCGCTCTGGGTTCCCTCGGCATTTGCGGGCGATGCCTTCTTCGTCTTCATGCTGGTCCAGTTCCTGCGCGCCATTCCGCGCGACATGGAAGAGGCGGCGCGGGTGGATGGTGCATCCACCATGCAGACATTGCTCTTCATCGTCGTTCCCCTGCTTACACCCGCATTGATCTCTGTCTGCCTGTTTCAGTTCATGTGGACCATGAACGACTTCCTCGGGCCGTTGATCTACCTCTCATCCATCGAAAAATATCCCGTTTCGCTGGCTTTGAAACTGTCGATCGACACCACCGAAGCCTTCGACTGGAACCGTATTCTCGCCATGTCGGTCCTCGCCATCACGCCTGCTCTCGTCGTGTTCTTCGTGGCGCAGAAATACTTCATCGACGGCATCTCCGCTGGCGGCATCAAAGGATAATCGAAATGGCAAGCCTTCAACTCAGGAACCTCGAAAAAGACTATGCGTCCTTCCGTGCCGTGCATGGCATCAATCTCGATATCGAAGATGGTGAGTTCATGGTGCTGGTCGGTCCGTCTGGCTGCGCCAAGTCCACGACGCTTCGCATGATCGCGGGTCTGGAGCGCATCACCGGCGGCGAAATCCGCATCGGTGGCGAGCTCGTCAACGACAAGCCGCCGGGCGAGCGCGGCATCTCCATGGTGTTTCAGAACTACGCGCTCTACCCGCATATGAAGGTGCACAAGAACCTCTCCTTCAGCATGCGCCTGAAGCGCCGCTCCAAGGCTGATATTGAAGCTGCAACGCAGAACGTGTCCGAGACGTTGGAAATCCAGGCGCTTCTCGACCGTCTGCCCAAGCAGCTTTCCGGCGGGCAGGCGCAGCGCGTGGCGGTGGGCCGTGCGCTGATCAAGAAGCCGCAGGTTTTCCTGTTCGATGAACCCCTGTCCAATCTCGATGCGAAACTGCGTGCCTCGATGCGCGTGCGCATCACCGATCTTCACAAGCGTCTCAAAGCCGATGGGCAGCAGGCAACCGTGGTTTATGTCACGCACGACCAGACGGAAGCCATGACCATGGGCGACCGCATCTGCGTGATGAAGGAAGGCCACATCATGCAGGTGGCTGATCCGGTGACGCTCTATAACAGGCCGGCCAACGCCTTTGTCGCCGGCTTCATCGGTAGCCCGGAAATGAACCTGATCAATGCCACGCTGGAAGGCGATGGCGCGATTAATATTGCAGGCCAGAGTGTCCAGCTTGGGCCTGAGCTGACCAGCCGCCTGCGCGCAGATGCGCCGAAGGAGGTCATTTTAGGGGTTCGCCCGCAGCATTTCACACTGGCCACGCCAGAAACGCCCAATGCTCTTTCGGGCCGTATCAGCCATGTCGAGTTCATGGGGCATGAGGTCTATCTGCACATCCAGGCGGGAGAGAACCGTGTCATCGCTGTGGTTCAGGCGCAGTCCTATGAGCGCAAGGCCATGCGCGATGAGCAGGTGTGGCTGACGGCGGATGCCCGCTCGGCGCATGTGTTTTCCCGCCAGACGGGCGAAAATATCAGCCTTGCCTAGAGGCATCTGAATTCAACGTTGAATGATCGGGAGGATCTACAATGAAACGTGCATTGATACTGTCTGTGCTTTTTGCCGCGACAAGCCTCGCCAGCACCGCATCCGCTGCAAACCTGCGCATGTCATGGTGGGGAAGCGATGACCGTCATCTGGCCACGCAGGAAGCCTTGAAAGTGTGTGGCGCAAAATTCGGCCACACGATTGCGCCTGAGTTTACCGGCTGGCAGGGCCATCAGGAAAAGATCGCGACGCAGCTCGCGGGCCGCACCGAGCCTGATATCATGCAGGTCAACTGGCCATGGCTGCCACTGTTTTCGAAGAATGGTGATGGCTTTGCCGATCTCAACCAGTTCAAGGACGTGATTGATCTCAGCCAGTGGACGCAGGCCGATCTCGACAGCACCACCGTCAAAGGCAAGCTGAATGGCGTTGCGGTTTCGACCACAGGCCGCATTTTCATGTTCAACAAGACGATCTACGAAAAGGCAGGCATCGCCATCCCGACAACCTGGGATGAGGTTTTTGCAGCCGCGCCGGTTCTAAAGGAAAAGCTCGGAGAAGGTTACTACCCGTTTGAAGCGGCACCCTCTGAAGGCAACGGCCTCAATGCCCGTATCGTGGTTATCCTGCGTGCCACGCAGATGACCGGCAAGACCTTCATCGACCCTGAAACCAACAAGATTGCATGGACAGAGGCAGAACTTGCCGAAGCCCTCAACTTCTACCAGTCGATGGTGGACAAGCACGTCATCGAATCGTGGAAGAGCTCTTCCGGCGGCGGTAATCGCCCTCTGTTTGAAAACCCGAAATGGGCCAATGGCCGATACGCGGGCACCTATCAGTGGGACAGCACCTACGGCAAGATCGCCGCGCCGCTCGAAAAGGGTCTGGAGCTTGTACCTGCCCATTCGCCGAAATCCGAGGGTGGCAAGTCCGAGGGCATTTATCGCAAGCCATCCATGCTGTTTTCCATCTCCAAGAACAGCAAGGAGCCGAAGGCGGCTGCGCAGATCATCAACTGCCTGCTGAACGACCCTGAAGCCGTAGCCGTTCTAGGTGCCACACGCGGTATTCCGTCCAGCAAGATCGCCATCAAGACGCTGACGGATGCGGGCAAGATCAAACCGGTGCAGGCGCAGTCCTACAAGGTAGTGGTGGAATCCGAAGGCCCGAAGGTCTCGCCGCTGATCGAGCATCCGCGTATCACGGAAGCTTTCGACACCAATCTTGAAGCCTTCGCCTATGGCCAGCAATCCGCCGAAGACACAGCCGCAGAAATCATCGTGGGTGTGGATGAAGCACTTTCCGGTCTCTGAGGACGCCCGCTCATGACCAGCACCGCTGTCCTGCTTCTCACCGCGTCGTCGCGAACCGCAACATTCAGTGTGGATGCCGAAAAGCATCTGCATGCACTGGATGCGCGGCTTGGCTGGCGCGTGACGGATAAGGACGGTGGTGTGGTTGTGGAGGGTCATACATCAACCGTCGTTTTCACCGTGGCGCAGCTTGAACCCGGTCGTTCTTATGATCTCGAAATCGGTGATGCCGTGCTGCCCTTCTCCACGAAGGCAGAAACTGGCATCATCGATATCAGGGATCACGGCGCATCACCCGAAAGCGATGATAATGCCGGTGCCATCGCGAGCGCCATATCGGCTGTTCCCGAAGGCGGTACGCTCAGAATTCCGCGTGGCCTTTGGAAAACCGGGCCGATCTACCTCAAGAGCCGGATGACCTTGCTTCTGGAAGAGGGGGCTGAACTATCCGCGCTCTCCGACTGGAGCGATCTGGATATCTTTCCGGCCCGCCATGCCGATGGACGGGTTCTCGGCACCTGGGAAGGGGTCGCCGAACCCAGTTTCGCCAGCGTCATCAATGCCGTCGACTGTGAAGACCTGACAATAACCGGCCTGGGCGTTGTTGACGGAGGCGGCGACCGTGGGGATTGGTGGACATGGCCGAAGGATACGAGACGCGGCGCACGCCGTCCGCGCACGCTGTTTCTCTCCGGTTGCCGTGACCTGACATTGACCGGCTTCACCGTGCGCAACTCGCCATCATGGACCGTCCATCCCGTCCTGTGTGACCGGGTGCTGGCGGCGGATCTTCGCATCGAGAACGATCCGGGCTCGCCCAATACGGACGGTTTCAACCCCGAATGCTGTCAGGATGTCCGGCTTGTCGGCCTGTTCATTTCCGTGGGTGATGACTGTATTGCCATCAAGGCCGGAAAGCGGCATCCGCTCGGCGGGCCTGACAGGCCGACAGAGCGGATTGATATCCGAAATTGCCTCATGCAGCGCGGCCATGGGGCTGTCGTCATGGGCAGCGAAATGAGCGCCGGTGTCAGCGATGTCTCGATCAGCCGCTGCCATTTTATCGGCACGGATCGCGGCTTGCGCATCAAGACGCGGCGCGGGCGCGGTGGCTCTGTTGCCAATATCAGCCTCACGGATTGCCGCATGGATAAGGTGGTGACCCCGGTCGCGGTCAACGCTTTCTATTTCTGCGATGCCGATGGCCTATCGGATTATGTTCAATCGCGCTTGCCTCTGCCCGTCACGCCTGAGACACCAAGCCTGTCGGGTCTGACGCTCCGCAATATCGAGGTGACCGCCGCACATACGGCCGCCGCCGTCTTTTACGGCCTGCCGGAAGCGCCGATCCGCGGTGTGGTGATCGAGAATTATCAGGTCACGTTCGATCCGCATGCCGAGGCGCAGATTGCTGAAATGGCGAGCAACCTTCCGGCGCTCAGACATACGGGCATCATTGCGGAAAACATCATCTTCAAAACACTGTCGGGGCTCGCCCCTCAGTCCATCTATCCAACCGAGAATGACAGAGCTCATGCTGAACAGCTACTTTGATGAATACGCCCGCGACTATGCTTATTATAAGGGCGGTTCGTGGTGTTACGAGGACGGGTGTCTCTACCGCGGCCTGATTGCGCTTCATGAGGCAACCGGCGAGCAACGCTGGCTCGACCATCTTCTGCGGCTGGTGAACGGGCAGGTGGATGCGGACAACCGGCTGGCTGGATATCGCATCGATGAGTTCAATATCGACAACGTGCTGGCGGGACGGGCGCTGACCTATCTTTATGGCCTGACCGGCGAGAGCAAATGGCTTGAGGCCGCTAAGCCGCTGGCAGAGCAACTGCAGTTTCATCCGCGCACCCAGGCGGGGCCTTACTGGCACAAGCTGCGATACCCGCATCAGGTCTGGCTCGACGGTCTCTATATGGCGCTGCCCTTCAAGCTGGAATATGCAAGGGCGGCCAAGCTTCCGCATATGCGCGATGATGCCGTCAGCCAGTTTCTCACAGCCCTTGATCTGACCTATCATGAAACATCAGGCCTTTATCGTCACGGCTTTGACGAGTCTCGCTTGCAAGGCTGGGCAGACAAGACCACGGGCCTCTCGCCCGCCCATTGGGGTCGCGCCATCGGCTGGCTTGCCATGGCTTTCGTGGATATGATCGAGAGCCTGCCCGCTGGCAGTGCCCGTGATGAAATCGAACGACGCGCAAGCCTTTTGGCGCGGCGTGTCCAGTCATTGCAACTGGAAGACGGGCGCTGGCTGCAGGTGGTAGATGCGCCAGGGATTGGCGGCAACTATGCGGAAAGCTCTGCAACAGCCATGTTCGCCACCTTCTATCTCAAAGGCGCGCGCCTGAAGGTCGCTGGTTTCGACGCTGATACCGGACACCGGGCGCTCGCCGGTCTGACTGCCCACGCCATAAAGCCGGATGCTAACCAGCGTCTGCGGCTTGAACAAATCTGCTGTGTCGCGGGGCTTGGCGGTTTTGAAGGCGTCTACCGCGATGGTACGGTCGAATATTACCTGTCTGAGGTCATTCGCGCCGATGACATCAAGGGGGTCGCCCCCTTGATGATGGCTCATGCGGAAACTCTAAGAACTGGCTATCCTGCCCGCGTTGTCGAGGCAAGATAGGTCTCGCTCGCGCTGGGCCTAAATGCTTTCGTTGCGGGAAGAGTGCCAGCGCCAAGCCGAGCTGATAATGTCTTCCAGCGTGTATTGCGGTTCCCAGCCAAGCACTTCGCGTGCCTTGTCATTATTGGCAACGAGTGTCGTGGAATCACCTGCGCGACGCTCGGCATATTCCACCGGGAAGGGGCGGCCTGAGACTTTCGAAATCGTATCAAGCAATTCCTTGACGGTTGTTCCCGTCCCAGTTCCGAGATTGAGTTCGACCGTCTCGCCGCCATTCCACAGATATTCGACAGCGCGAATATGGGCGTCGGCCAGATCCAGAATGTGGATGTAATCACGCACACAGGTGCCGTCGCGGGTGTCATAATCCGTGCCGAAAACCTTGAAGCCTTCACGGCGACCGAGCGCCGCTTCGATGGCGAGCGGAATGGCATGGGTTTCAGGCTTGTGCCATTCGCCGATGCGTCCTTCAAAATCCGCGCCTGCCGCGTTGAAATAGCGCAGCATGACGGATTTCAGGTCCTTATAGGTGCTGTAATCCTTCAACGCCTGCTCAACCACCCATTTCGTGCGGCCATAGGGGTTGATCGGCGCCTGCGGATGCGTCTCATCCAATGGCACGCGCTCAGGCAGACCATAGGTGGCGCAGGTGGAGGAGAACACGAAGGCTTTTACGCCCGCATCCATGGTCGCAGACAGAAGCGTCAGCGCGCCGATGACGTTGTTGTCGTAAAAGGCAACCGGGCTCTTAACGGATTCGCCCACTTCGATCAGGGCTGCGAAATGCAGGACGGCATCGGGCTTGTATTTGGCGAAAACCTCGTCGAGGCGCGCCTTGTCCCTGATGTCACCCTGCTCGAAAGGTCCCCAGCGCACAAATTCTTCGTGGCCGTTGGAAAGATTGTCGAAAACGATAGGCTCATAGCCGCGTTCGGCGAGCAGCATGCACGTGTGGGAACCGATATATCCGGCACCGCCAACAACAAGGACTTTTTTCCGCATCCAGCGTTTTCTCCATTACGAACCGTTGGCAAACTGCCTAACATTTTGTCGTCAGAAGGGCAGCGGAATTTTTCGCAGGTGCAAAAATAAAGCCGCCTTCCGGTGTGGAAGGCGGCTTTGCGATTGAATGGTCTTATTTCTTCTTCAGGATCGTTGTCCGCGTAGCCACGTAACCAACCGCAATTGCAGTCAGCAGCGTTACGAACGGTCTTGCTGCCAGCGCACTGCCTGCCAGTGATTGCGCCGCAAGCGCCGCAAGCGGCGCAGCGGCAAGTGGCATCACAGGTGCTGCAGCGTAGACGCGTGGTCTGCGCTTAATGACAAGAGCAACCAGCATCAAGACGCCAAGAAGAAATGCGCCACCTGCAATCACCAGTGCGGCAGGGCCAGCACCGATTTCATCTGCAAGGTAGATCGCACCGCCCACAAAGGCCGCGACGAAGGCAATCAGGAAGAAAACGCTCGCCAACGTCCACAACAGGATTGTGGACTTGATGCGGCGTGTTACCAGCTGGCCTTCCCGCTGCGTGTCGCCGAGATAAAGCAGAAGCGATTGAAGCATCTGCTCGCCTTAACGACGGGTGACGAGGGCGATCAGGAAGCCTGCCGCAACCGCAATACCGAGCGACTGAAGCGGGTTCTTCTGAACCTGATAGGTCAGGTTGTCGTTGATGGACTGAATTTCGTTGCGAACTGTCGCGACAGTTTCTTCGCCCGCAGCTATTGCGTCATCTGCAGCACGCGAGGCGCGAGCCTTGACTTCATGCGATACGCCAGCGCCCAGTGCCTTCACACTGCCAGCCAGATTGGCTAGATCTTCGCGAAGCTGTGCAAGCTGCGCAGAGACTTCTGCTGCATCCGCATCTACGCGGGCTTCGTTGATGTTGTCTTCTACGTCGCGAACCGTTGCCATGATGTTTCCTTTGCTGAAATTAAGTCAAAACGCCGTGCTTACGGCTCACACTTGGTCTTCAAACGTAGCGGAGCGGTTTTTGTTCCGCCAGCGGGCATGTGCGTTTAAAAAACGCAGCGATTGCAGAATCTTTTGCGCGGGTTTGTTTTCCTGTCACAAGCATCATATAAGGCCCCACACAAGACGACATGATTTCCCATCCACGACAATGATGTGACCGATAAATGCTCCAAACACCCTATTACCTGATCGACAAGGCAAAGCTCCTCAAGAACATGGAGAAGATTGCTTATGTGCGCGAAAAATCCGGCGCGAAGGCTTTGTTGGCTCTGAAGTGCTTCGCAACGTGGTCGGTGTTCGATTTCATGTCGCAATATATGGATGGCACCACGTCGTCGTCTCTTTATGAGGTGCGTCTGGGCCGTGAGAAATTCGGTGGCGAAACCCATGCCTATAGCGTGGCCTATGCCGATTACGAGATCGATGAAGTCGTCGCCAATGCCGACAAGATCATCTTCAACTCCATCAGCCAGCTGGAACGTTTTGCCGACAAGGCATCCGGCATCACAAGCGGCCTGCGCCTGAACCCGCAGGTATCCTCGTCCACATTCGATATTGCCGATCCGGCCCGTCCTTTCAGCCGTCTGGGCGAGTGGGACGTGTCGAAGGTCGAAAAGGTGATGGACCGCATTTCCGGCTTCATGATCCACAACAACTGCGAAAACGGTGACTTCGACCTGTTTGACCAGATGTTGGGGCAGATCGAGGAAAAATTCGGCACGCTTCTGGCGCGCGTTGAGTGGGTCAGCCTTGGCGGCGGCATCCACTTCACCGGTGATAACTACCCCATCGACCGCTTCTGCGATCGCTTGAAGGAATTCTCGGAAAAGTTCGGCGTTCAGGTCTTTCTGGAGCCCGGTGAGGCTTCCATCACCAAGAGCACGACGCTGGAAGTCACGGTTCTCGATACGTTGTACAACGGCAAGAACCTCGCCATCGTCGATAGCTCGATTGAAGCCCATTTGCTGGATTTGCTGATCTATCGCGAAAACGCCAAGGTTTTGCCCAATGAAGGCGATCACTCTGTCATGGTGTGCGGCAAATCATGCCTTGCGGGCGATGTGTTCGGCGAGTTTCGCTTCGAACATGAGCTGAAGGTTGGCGACCGCGTCTCTTTCCAGGACACGGCCGGTTACACCATGGTCAAGAAAAACTGGTTCAACGGCGTGAAAATGCCGACGATTGCCATCAAGGAACTGGACGGCACCATCACGACCGTCCGTGAATTCGACTTTGCCGATTTCGAGCAAAGCCTGTCTTAATCACTCCAACACAATCCCTGCGGGGAAAAGGGGGCATCACCTGAAATGAAGAAGAACGTTCTCATCATCGGCGCCGGTGGCGTAGCACAGGTCGTGGCGCATAAGTGCGCCCAGAACAGCGATGTATTGGGAGACATTCATATTGCGTCACGCACACAGGAAAAGTGCCGCAAGATTGTCGAGTCCGTACGCGAAAAGAAGAGCCTCAAAACCGATGTAAAGATTGAGGCCCATGCGCTTGACGCTATGGATATCGAGGCCACGAAAGCCTTGATTGTGAAGACTGGTGTTCAGATCGTCATCAATGTCGGTTCGGCTTTCGTCAACATGTCCGTTCTTCGTGCCTGCATGGACACAGGTGTTGCCTATATGGATACGGCGATCCATGAGGATCCGACCAAGATTTGCGAAAATCCGCCATGGTACGGAAATTACGAATGGCAGCGCGCTGCCGAATGCAAGGAAAAGGGCATCACCGCCATTCTGGGCGTCGGCTTTGATCCGGGCGTCGTCAACGCCTATGCGCGTCTGGCCAAGGATGAGTATTTCGACAAGGTCACCTCCGTCGATATCGTCGATATCAATGCTGGTAGCCACGGTCGCTGGTTCTCCACCAACTTTGATCCTGAGATCAATTTCCGCGAATTCACGGGCGTCGTCTACTCCTGGCAGAACCAGCAGTGGCAGACCAACCAGATGTTCGAGGTCGGCCAGGAATTCGACCTGCCGGTTGTCGGCAAGCAGAAGGCCTATATGACTGGCCATGACGAAGTGCATTCGCTGTCCAAGAACATGGATGGCGCCGATGTGCGCTTCTGGATGGGCTTTGGTGATCATTACATCAACGTTTTCAACGTTCTGAAGAACCTCGGCCTTCTGTCTGAAAAGCCGGTCAAGACAGCCGAAGGCCTGGAAGTCGTTCCACTCAAGGTGGTCAAGGCTGTGCTGCCGGATCCATCGTCGCTGGCGCCTGATTACGTCGGCAAGACCTGCATCGGCGATATCGTCAAAGGCATCAAGGACGGCAAGGAAACCGAAGTCTTCATCTACAATGTGGCAGACCACAAGGATGCCTACAATGAAGTCGGTAGCCAGGGCATTTCCTACACGGCTGGCGTTCCGCCCGTCGCTGCCGCGATGTTGATTGCATCGGGCGAATGGGATGTGAAGCAGATGGCCAATGTGGAAGAGCTGCCTCCGCAGCCATTCCTCAACATTCTGAACAGGATCGGCCTTCCAAGCCGGATCAAGGATGAAAATGGCGACCGCGCCCTGACATTCTGATCCTTCGAGAATACAAAAAGCCCCGCTTTGCGAACTGATCCCGGACCTTTCAAATGGCCGGGATCATTCACAGCGGGGCTTTTTTTGTCCTGAGATTGATTGTTAATGGCTTGGGAGGGCGCTACTTGGCTGCGGATTTGCGGGATTTGGCTTTGGGCTTTTCGGCAATGGCTTCTGCGGCTGCCTCGGCGGCAAGCGCAAGTTTCACGTCTGCTTTCTTGCGGTGCGTTGGCTTTGTCGCCTTCGATTTCTGAAGAAGCGCATATTCCCCTTTGGCCTGCTGCCAGTGGTCGGAATCCCGGCCATGCGGCCGCCCCTCTTGCTCCCACAACGTATAGGCGCGCTTGCTGATCCAATCAATTTCTGAAACTGGCATCTATATCTCCCGTTAGAATGTCCTGTCAGCAGCCAGTATGTGGCTGCCTGCATGCGCCGGCCGCAACGCTGGACAGGGAAAGCGCGCCGGTATTTTACCTGACCATTACATGCCATGATTCGCAGATGCGTCAAGTGAATTTGGTGCACTGCAAAAAGCTGTAATTCCCGTTTTACGAGCATTTTCAATGATCGCATCGGGCCCTATCCTCGAGTACGGAACAAATATTCTTGCGTAAGGTTCCCACGGCATCCAAACTGTCGCCCATCACATTGTTTTGAGGAGGCGACATGCCGCATCCAGCGCCATTGGAGGATGACATCATTATCGCAAGGCAGGGCACTGCCGGTCTTATCAGGCTCAACAGGCCCGCTGCGATCAACAGCCTCAATCAGGCGATGGTCTCTGGCATGAAGGCAGGACTGGCCGCTTTCCTGCGCAATCCCGAGATTATCTGCGTCATCCTGTCCGGTGAGGGGGAGCGCGGCCTGTGCGCTGGCGGTGATGTGCGCCAGATCCATGCGACGAGGACCGGGAGCGAGGCGGATCGTGCACGGTTCTGGCGTGAAGAGTTTCCGCTGAACCATACGATAGCCCGTTACTCCAAGCCCTATATTGCGTTGATGGATGGCATCGTCATGGGCGGCGGTGTCGGGATTTCGGCCCATGGCAGATATCGCATCGTGACAGAGCGGACCCGGCTTGCCATGCCGGAAACGGCTATTGGCTATTTTCCCGATGTCGGTGCGACATGGCTTCTCCCCAAAGCTCAGGGCGAGAGCGGCACGTGGCTTGGCTTGACGGGGCGAGAGATCGGCGCGGCGGATGCCATCCATATGGGACTTGCGGACTATCATGTTTCCGCCGAACAACTTGGCGAGCTCGTGCAGGCACTCTGCGATGTCTCCTCTGCGGCAGATGTCGGTGCCGTGATCGAGCGTTTCGCCAGCGCACCCAAGATCGATGGGATCGTCGCCCGCCACCGGGAGCATATTGATGCCGCCTTCGGCTTTGATACGGTCGAGAAGATATTTGCAGCACTGGCATCTATCGATGATGATTTCGCGCGCGAGACATTCGCCACCCTCAAGTCCCGTTCGCCAACCAGTCTCAAGCTAACCTTGCGCCTGTTGCGGCAGGGGCGGGAAAGCTCTGGCCTTGTCGAATGTCTGGAGCGCGAATTCGTGGCGGGCTGCGAGGTGTTGCGCAACCATGATTTCTACGAGGGCGTGCGCGCCGCCCTCATCGATAAGGACCGCAAACCGCTGTGGCGTCCTGCCGCGTTGGGCGAGATCAGCGAGGACGAGTTGGATCGATATTTCGTCGCAAGCCAGCCACCGCTCTTCACCGACCATCGTCTCTGACATGGCAGCGCAATATCCGTTCGAATATTCATGTTCAGGAAGTAAAACTTTCTAGGATGACCTGACGATCGGGTGGCTGGTTCCTCGCGCCATGCAGGCTGCGTCCGTATCCTGTTCTCCAAATTGGTGCTCTGGGGAATTTCATGAAACGGATCATGCTTATCGGTGCTGCTGTTGCAGCGCTTCTATCGACATCTGCGACAGCGCAAGAGCCGAAAACGCTTCTCAACGCGTCCTATGATGTTGCCCGTGAGGTTTTTGCAGCGGAAAATGAAGCCTTCGTGAAGGCGCATCCCGGCGTTACCATCGACCAGTCCCATGCGGGCACATCCAAACAGGCCCGCGCCATCGTTGAAGGCCTTGAGGCGGATGTCGTGACCTTCAATCAGGTCACCGACATTGATTTTCTGGTCAAGCAGGGCTTCGTCTCTGCCGATTGGGCCAAGAGCTTCCCCAATGATGCATCTCCATTCTATTCCTTCCCGTCCTTCCTCGTTCGCGCCGGAAACCCCAAGAACATCAAGGATTGGGATGATCTGGTCCGTGACGATGTGAAGCTGGTTTTCCCGAACCCGAAAACATCAGGCAATGCCCGCTACACCTATCTGGCTGCGACCGCTTTCGCCAAGGAGAAGTTCAAGGGTGATAATGCACAAGTGCAGGACTTCATGAAGAAGATCTTTGCCAATACGCCCGTCTTCGACACTGGCGGCCGCGCAGCGACCACCACATTTGTTGAGCGCGAAGTGGGCGATGTGTTGATCACGTTTGAGGCTGAGACCCGCGGCATTGCCAAGCAATACGGCAAGGACAAGGTTGAAAGCGTTGTTCCATCCGTCAGCCTTCTCTCTGAGTTCCCGGTCGCAGTGGTAGACAAGGTTGTCGACAAGCGCGGTTCGCGTGAACTGGCGAAGACCTATCTGGATTTCCTCTACACCGAGGAAGGCCAGCGCGTTGCAGCCCAGTTTGGCCACCGTGTCCACAATGAAAAAGTCGCTGGTGAATTCAAGACCGAGTTCCCCGAAATTCGCCTCGTCAACGTCAATGATGTGTTCGGTGGCTGGGACAAGATCCAGAAAGAGCACTTCGCATCCGGCGGCGAGCTTGATGGGCTTTTCGGCAACCGCTAAGCAATTCCGAATTGAGATAGCATCGACCCGGCGGACCTCCGCCCGGGTCGATTTTCCATGATAGGGGATGGGTTTGAGACGCAATGTATTGCCGGGGCTTCGATTATCCCTTGGCGTCACCCTGCTTTATGTCGGCATCATCGTGGTGCTGCCGTTGGCGGCCCTTGTGTTCAAGGCTGCAAGCCTCGGCCCCGCTGAATATTGGGCCATCATCTCCTCTCCCCGCGCCGTCGCCAGCTACCGCGTAACGGTTCTCTGTGCGCTTGCGGCAACGCTGTTCACCACGGTGTTCGGCCTCGCACTGGCCTGGGTTCTGACGCGCTATCGTTTCCCCGGCTGGCGTCTGGTCGATGCTATTGTCGATCTTCCCTTTGCCCTTCCAACGGCGGTGGCGGGCATAGCGCTGACGGCGCTTTTTGCTGGCAATGGCTGGTTCGGCTCTGCTCTTGCCCATCTGGGCATCAAGGTTGCCTATACGCCACTTGGCATCATCATCGCCATGGCTTTTACCAGCCTGCCCTTCATCGTGCGCACCGTGCAGCCGGTGCTGGAAGATCTGGATCCGGCGCTGGAAGAAGCGGCGCAGTCGCTCGGCGGATCGGATTTCACGATTTTCCGAAAGGTCATTCTGCCCTTGCTGACGCCTGCCATTCTGGCGGGCCTGTCGCTCTCCTTTGCCCGTAGCTTAGGGGAGTTCGGGGCGATCATCTTCATCGCCGGAAACCAACCATTCTCGACGGAAATTACAGCCCTTCTCGTCTTCATCCGGCTGGAGGAATATGATTATCAGGCCGCCGCCGCCATTGCTTCCGTGCTGCTGATCACGGCCTTCGTCATGCTTGCCGTCACCAATTATCTTCAGACGCGCGCCTTGCGTTATACGGTAAGGAGTTGAGGAGATGAGCGCCCATTCCAACCATCGCAAGCCGCCGCGTGTGGGTGATGCCCCCTGGGTGCGACGTGGGCTGATCGCCTGCGTCCTGATCATCGGTGCCTTCCTAGTCGTCGCGCCGTTGATCATCATCGGTGTCGAGGCGTTTTCCCAAGGATGGAAAACCTATTCGGCGACCATTTCCCACCCCGATACGCGCCACGCCATCATGCTAACGGTCATCACCGCGCTGATTGCGGTGCCGATCAATACCGCCTTTGGCGTTGCCGCCGCATGGTCCATCACCAAATTCGATTTCAGGGGGCGGCGTCTGCTGTTGGTTCTCATTGAAATCCCGTTTTCGGTCTCGCCCATCGTGGCAGGCGTGGCTTATCTCTTCGTCTATGGCCTGCAGGGCCTGCTCGGGCCGCTGCTTGCCGCATATGACATGAAGATCCTGTTTGCCCTGCCGGGCATCGTCATCGCTTCGATGTTCGTCACCGCGCCCTTCGTGGCGCGTGAGTTGATCCCGCTGATGCAGGCGCAGGGGCGTGATCTGGAGGAAGCATCGACATCGCTTGGCGCTTCCGGCTGGCGTACCTTCTGGTCGGTGACCTTGCCGAATATCAAGTGGGCGCTGCTGTATGGCGTCGTTCTGTGCAACGCCCGCGTCATGGGTGAATTCGGTGCCGTGTCCGTCGTCTCGGGCAATATTCGCGGCCAGACCAACACGCTGCCGCTGCATATCGAACTGCTCTACCATGATTATCAGGCCGCAGGCGCATTCGCCTCGGCATCCATTCTCGCCGCTTTGGCTGTCGTCACCATCATTGCCAAGGTCGCGCTGGAAAAGCGCGGGGCAGGGCGTGGCGCCAAGAAAACCGCTGCCGTTACGGAGACACTGCCATGAAAATCCGCCTCGAAAATGTGGTGAAGACCTTCGATACATTTAAGGCCGTGCGGGATGTGTCGCTGGATATTGAAAGCGGGGAGCTTCTGGCGCTTCTTGGGCCATCTGGTTCCGGCAAAACCACGATCCTGCGCATGGTGGCGGGGCTGGAATATACCGATGGTGGCCAGATCTATTTCGGTGACGAGGATGCCACCAATATTCCCGTGCGGGACCGTGGCGTCGGCTTCGTGTTCCAGCATTACGCGCTTTTTCCGCATATGACGCTGCATGAGAATATCGCCTTCGGCATGAAAGTGTCCAAGGTCAAGCGCGACAAGGCGGCTATAGACATCAGGGTCGATGAGTTGCTTGCGCTGGTCAAGCTCGATGGTTTGGGCGAAAGGTTCCCGGCGCAGATTTCCGGCGGTCAGCGCCAGCGCGTGGCCCTTGCCCGCGCCTTGTCCGTCGATCCCAAAGTGCTGCTTTTGGACGAACCCTTCGGCGCGCTGGACGCGAATGTGCGCCGCGATCTGCGCCGCTGGCTGCGCGAAATTCACACCGAACTCGGCATTACCACCATTTTTGTGACCCATGACCAGGAAGAAGCGCTCGATCTCGCAGACCGTGTCGTCATTCTCAATCAGGGTCAAATCGTGCAGCAGGGCACCCCGAAAGATGTGTGCCGTCAACCGAACTCGTCCTTCGTCATGCGGTTTCTGGGAGATGCGAACCGCATTCAGGGCACCGCGCGTTCGGGCAAGGTTTTCGTCGGTTCAGCCGAAGTCCCCTTCGCCTATGGACAGGCCGATGGCCCGGTGGAGGTTTTTGCCCGGCCGAATGATCTGGAATGGGAAGATCTGCATGGCGGCATCCCGGCGCAAGTCACCCGCGTACTGGACCGTGCAGGCGACCGCCGCGTGATCGCGTCCACCATGGAAGGCGATCTCTTGGAATTCGATGTTCCGCCAGAGACGAATGTCGAAGCGGGCGACCACGGCCACATCGTCATCCGCCGCGCCAAAATTTTCCCGTCTGAAAAGGCTTGAGTGCCGCCGAGATACACGAACCAACCCCATACTGACGTCATCCTCGGGCTTGTCCCGAGGATCTAACCACGTTTGATGTTGGGATTCGTTAGATGCTCGGGACAAGCCCGAGCATGACGGTTTTATAAGCAAAAAACCCGGCGTTTAAACCGGGCTTTTCTTTGACTATCAGTTCATCTGGCTGACGAAGCGCGTTTCGAGATACGCACCGACAGCTTCCGAGCCGCCTTCCGTGCCGTAGCCCGAATCCTTGATGCCGCCGAAGGGGACTTCTGGCAGGGCAAGGCCGTTGTGGTTGATCGTCAACATGCCAGCTTCGACCTGACGGCCAAGCTCGTGTGCCGTCTTGACAGAACCGGTGAAGGCGAAGGAGGCTAGGCCGAATGGCAGGCGGTTCGCTTCCGAGATCGCGTCGTCGAAGGACTTGAACGTGTTGACGATGGCAACGGGGCCAAAAGGCTCGTCATTCATGATCTTGGCAGATGTCGGCACGTTGGCCAGCACGGTTGGCTCGAAGAAGTTACCCTTGTTGCCGATGCGCTTGCCGCCGGTCTTCAGTTCTGCGCCATGGGTGATGGCGTCCTGAATGAGGGCTTCCATCGCTGGAATGCGACGCTCATTGGCCAGCGGGCCCATGGTCACGCCGTCTTCCAGGCCGTTGCCGACCTTGATGGCCTCAGCAGCCTTCACGAAGCCATCCATGAACTGGCTGGCAACGCCTTCCTGTACGAGGAAGCGTGTTGGTGCAACGCAGACCTGACCGGCATTGCGGAACTTCGACATGGCCATGATTTCGACGGCCTTTTCGATGTTGGCATCATCGAAAATCATGACAGGTGCGTGGCCACCCAGTTCCATCGTGGCGCGCTTCATGTGCTTGCCAGCAAGTGCTGCAAGGTGCTTGCCGATGGGTGTGGAGCCAGTGAAGGAAATCTTGCGAATGACCGGATGCGGGATCAGGTATTCGGAAATTTCCGCTGGTACGCCGTAAACAAGGTTGATGACGCCTGCGGGAACGCCTGCATCCACAAAGGCGCGGATGAGCTCTGCCGGAGAGGCAGGTGTTTCTTCCGGTGCCTTGACGATGATGGAGCAGCCAGCGGCGAGTGCCGCAGAAAGCTTGCGCACGATCTGGTTGATCGGGAAGTTCCAAGGTGTGAAGGCAGCCACAGGGCCAACAGGTACCTTGATGGCAAGCTGCGAAACGCCGGTTGCGCGGGCAGGGATGACCTGACCGTAGGTGCGGCGGGCTTCTTCGGCAAACCAGTCGATCGTGTCGGCAGCGCCCATGACTTCCATGCCGGATTGCGCGATAGGCTTGCCCTGTTCGCGGGTCATCAGCCAGGCAATCGTGTCCTTGCGCTCACGCAGAAGGTCTGCCGCCTTGCGCATGATCTTGGAACGATCATAGGCAGATGTTTCGCGCCAGACCTTGAAACCCTTTTCGGCAGCGTCTAGCGCTAGATCGAGATCGGCCTTTTCAGCATGGGCGATAGCGCCGATGATTTCGTCTGTTGCAGGATCGGAAACGGCAATGGTCTTGCCCGAGAGCGCATCGCGCCATTCGCCGTTGATGAGAAGCTTGATATCGGGATAGCTGTGCATTCGAAATACCTTCGTAACTTGACCGACCGGCAGGTGTGCCGGTGCCTTCGTTTAATATGCGGTCTCGGAATTTACCGGTGCTGCATGACATGTTTTCCATGGTGGAACAATCGAAGGCAGCGAAACCGGATATGGCAAATGGATTGCCAGAGACGATGATGACGTCTCTATAATAATTCGTATAGCGGCGGTTTCAACCGTCAGCCGGATTAAAAAGTATTATTTATTTCGCATTGCAGCAAAAACCGGCGGCAGGGTGCCGCCGGTTGCTGGAGCGTGTGATCTCAGAAGAACGCCTGAATGCCGGTCTGGGCGCGACCCAGGATCAGCGCGTGCACGTCATGGGTGCCTTCATAGGTGTTCACCGTCTCCAGATTCTGCGCGTGGCGCATGACGTGGTATTCGATCTGGATGCCGTTGCCGCCGTGCATGTCACGGGCCTGACGGGCGATATCCAGCGCCTTGCCGCAATTGTTGCGCTTGACGATGGAAATCATCTCCGGTGCCATCTTGTGGTCATCGAACAGACGGCCGACGCGCAAGGAGGCCTGAAGGCCAAGCGTGATTTCCGTCTGCATGTCGGCCAGCTTCTTCTGGTAAAGCTGCATACCGGCCAGCGGCTTGCCGAACTGCTTGCGGTCCATGCCATATTGGTGGGCGCGGAACCAGCAATCTTCGGCCGCACCCAGCACGCCCCAGGAAATGCCGTAGCGTGCACGGTTGAGGCAGCCGAACGGACCCTTGAGGCCGGAAACGCCTGGCAGCAGCGCGTCTTCGCCCACTTCCACGCCGTCCATGACGATTTCGCCTGTTATGGAAGCGCGCAGCGATAGCTTGCCGCCAATCTTGGGGGCAGACAGTCCCTTCATGCCCTTTTCCAGCACGAAACCACGGATCTCGTTGTCATGCGCTTCGGACTTCGCCCAAACGACGAAAACATCGGCGATGGGTGAGTTGGAAATCCACATCTTGGAGCCGCGCAGGCGGTATCCACCGGCAATCTTTTCGGCTCGGGTCTTCATGCCGTTCGGGTCGGAACCGGCATCCGGTTCCGTCAGGCCGAAGCAGCCGATTAGCTCGCCGGAGACGAGACCGGGCAGATACTTGTCCTTCTGCTCTTCCGAGCCATAGGCAAAGATCGGGTAGATGACGAGCGAGGACTGCACGCTCATCATCGAGCGGTAGCCGCTGTCGATGCGCTCGACTTCGCGCGCCACAAGGCCGTAGGCCACGTAGCTTGCTTCGGCAGCGCCGTATTTTTCAGGAAGCGTGACGCCCAGAAGGCCAGTCTGGCCCATCAGGCGGAAAAGCTCGGGCTCTGAAGTCTCGCTGAGATAGGCCTCGTTGATGCGGGGCAGAAGCTCCGACTTTGCAAAGGCAGCTGCCGTATCGCGGATCATCCGCTCGTCGTCGGTGAGTTGGTCTTCCAGCAGAAAGGGGTCCTGCCAATTGAATGATGCGCGTTCGCTCACGATAAATCTCCACAATTGCTGGGGTAATTATTGGCATTTGAGGCCATTGCGGCAAGCCATGTTTACTCATTTTGCTATTACAGTTAGGAATGCGCCATGACCTCGCTCAGCCGCAAACTTCTGCCGTCCACCAGTGCGCTTGCCGCCTTTGATTCCGTTGCAAGGCTCGGCAGTTTTTCGCTGGCCGCAGATGAGCTTTCGCTGACGCAAGGGGCCATCAGCAGACAGGTTATGTCGCTGGAAGAGCAGCTTGGCGTTCGGCTTTTCGAGCGCGGTGCGCGCGGTGTTTCGCTGACCGCCGAGGGCCAAACCTATGCCAGGGCAATCGGCACGGCGCTCAGCGATATTCGCTCCGCGTCCCTGCAGATTATGACGAAAACGCATGGCAACACGCTCAACCTTGCCATGCTGCCGACATTTGGCACGCGCTGGCTTTTGCCGCGCATTCCAGATTTCGTAGCGGCGCATCCGGAAATCACGCTGAATTTTGCCACCCGCATCGGCCAGTTCGATTTCGAGAAGGAAAGCCTTGATATGGCGATCCATATCGGCCAGCCGGATTGGCCTGCGGCTGAAAGCACGTTTCTGATGGATGAGATGGTGGCCCCGGTGTGCAGCCCGGCCTTTCTGGCGCAGCACCCCATTGCGAGTGCGCAGGATATCTCCACCCTGCCATTGCTGCATATGGCATCCCGGCCCGGCGCGTGGGACCACTGGTTTCAAAGTCTGGGGCTTGGCGCGCAAAATGCCCCGGCCATGCGGTTCGAGCAGTTTTCCAGCGTGGCGCAGGCCTGCATCGCGGGGCTTGGCGTAGCGCTCATGCCGCTGTTTCTCATCGATCTCGAACTCAAGGCGGGACAGCTCGTTCCGGCCTTCGATCATCAGGTCAAAAGCCCCAGCTCCTATTACGCGGTCGCGCCGCTTTCGCGCATCAACAATGTGCCTGTCGTGCTCTTTAGGCAGTGGCTGCTGGCGCAGGTCGAGTCTTTCAGAGATGAGGCCAGGCGATAATTTCGCCCTTGTTTTCGGCACTTAGAGTTTCGCACAAAAAAGCACCTAACGATGCCTCGACAAAACGCTGCATCCGTCTTACCCTGATTAAACGTTTAATCACTCGAATGGACACGCCATGACCTCTGGTCGTGCAGGCGCAAATCTGGCGGCAATCGCTTCGGCACTCGGCGTGTCGTCAGCGACTGTGTCCAATGCGCTCTCCGGCAAGGGGCGCGTATCCGCAGAGCTTTCCGAAAAAATCCGCGCCAAGGCGCATGAGCTGGGTTATGTGCCCGGCATTGCCGGGCGGGCGCTTCGCACGGGAAGAAGCGGCGTGCTGGGTCTGGTGTTACCTGACATTGCCAATCCGCTTTTCCCGCAGATCGCCCAGGCCATCGAAAAAGCTGCTGACGATGCCGGTTATGGCGTGTTGATCGCAGATTCCCATGGTGACGTTGCCAAGCAGACGGAGGCGATCAATCGCCTGATCGAGCGCGGCGTGGAAGGCATGGTCGTCGTGCCGCGTCGCGGAACGCGCATCGGCAATGTTGATTGCCCGGTGGCGGTCATCGACAGTCCCTCCACCCCCGGCAATACGGTGTCGGCAGACCATTGGGATGGCGGCTTTCAGGTTGGTCGGCATCTTGCGGCGCTCGGCCATGACCGGGTGGTCCTCATTGGCAACAGCCCGGATTCCAACGTTCAGAATGACCGCATCGGCGGCATCCGCTCCGGCCTTGGCAGCGCTGCGGTCACGGAAACAATGTGGATTGCATCTCTGGAAAAACATGCTGGGGCAGGGTGCCCTTTGGGTGTTGCTGAAAAGGTCGCGCAGGGCTTCACCGCCTTTGCCGCCGTTTCCGATCTTCATGCCTTGCGTGTCCTCACCGAATTGCAGCGCAATGGCGTGACCGTGCCGGAACAGGCCAGTGTCACCGGCTTTGACGATCTCATCTGGGCGCCGGTTGTGACGCCCGCCCTCACCACCGTGCGCATGGATATGGCGCGGGTGGCGGATATTGCCATCACGGCGCTGGTGCGCAGCATCGAGACCGAAGACCGCCCGATTTCGGGAGGCGTCGTCGCCGAACCATCGAAAGTGGCCATGGAACTCATCATACGCGGCTCCAGCGGACCCAATCATAAGAAGCAGGCAGAAAACAAAACCTCGACAGCAGGAGAACTCACATCATGAAGAAGATCATTCTGGCATCCGGCACAGCCCTGATGCTGTCCATGGGCGCGGCACACGCGCAGGACAAAACGCTGACCATTTCCGTCTATGCCTTTGCGCAGGACGAATTCAAGGAACTGGTCTACGCGCCGTTCGAAGCCAAATGCGGCTGCAAGCTGGTGGTGGAAACCGGCAACAGCGTCGAGCGTCTGGCCAAGATGGAAGCCAACAAGGCAAGCCCGGTTATCGATCTCGCCATCGTTTCCATGGCCGATGCACTGTCCGCCACCCGCAAGGAGCTGATCCAGAAGATCGATACGTCAAAAGTGCCGAATGTCGAAAAGCTCTACGACATTGCTAAGGACCCGAATGGCGATGGCATGAGCGTCGGCGTCAACTTCTACGCCACATCCATCGTTTACCGCACCGACAAGATGAAGGTGGAAAGCTGGGCCGATCTGTTGAAGGACGGCGTGGTCGATCACGTAGCCTTCCCCAATGTCACCACCAATCAGGGCCCGCCTGCGCTTTACATGCTGGGCAAGGCCATCGGCAAGGATACGCCTGATCTCTCCGGTGCCATCGAAGCGCTCGGCGAAAAGAAGGATGATATCGTCACCTTCTACGTCAAGTCCTCGCAGCTAGTGCAGCTCATGCAGCAGGAGGAAATCTGGGCGGCCCCGATTGGCCGCTTCTCCTGGGCACCGTTTACCAAGCTTGACCTGCCGCTGGCATGGGCAACCCCGAAAGAAGGTCAGACGGGCGGCATGAACGTTCTCATCGTTCCGAAAAACGGCAAAAACGAAGATCTTGCGCTGCAATTCATGGATTTCTGGCTGTCCACGGATGTGCAGAAGGCGCTGGCAGAAAAGTTGGTCGATAGCCCGACCAACAAGGAGGTCAAGGTCTCCGACGAGATCGCCAACAACATCACCTATGGCGAAGAGACGGCCAAGAGCCTCCAGCTTATGCCATCTGCGGTGACGCTTGATAACCGAGACAAGTGGTTGTCGGAGTGGAACGCGAAGGTGGGTCAGTAAAAAGTTACGCTGATGGCTCTGAGCCGCGACGTCGCTTTCTTGCTCCAACGTCATCCTCGGGCTTGTCCCGAGGATCCAACCACGTCGAGGCCGTTGCGACGTGGGTAGATGCCCGGGACATCCCCGGATTTAATCCGGGCCCCGAGCATGACGAAGTTGATGGTTTGGAACGGCTGATATGCCGGTCAAAGGATAAAGTGGATGTTTCAAAACCGGGCTGAGGCCTTGGCGCTTGCCTTGCCCGCCGCGATCTTTGCGGCGGCGGTGTTTCTTGTGCCTGTGTTCATTCTTCTGTCGGAAGGGTTTCGCACCTCGGATGGCTGCACGTTTCAGGCTTACGCGGATTTCTTTGCCGATCCGCTGAACCGCGCCGTGTTCCTGCGCACGCTGAAGCTTGGTGCCATCGTCACCGTCGTCTCGGCCATCATCGGTTATGCGGCGGCCTTTGCCATCGTCAATCTGCCGGCCAGTTCCAAGGGCCACATGATCAATCTGGTCATTCTGCCGTTGATGATTTCGCCTGTCGCCCGCACCTATGCCTGGATCGTCATTCTGGGTCGTACCGGCATGGTCAATGAGCTGCTGAAATTGGTGGGGCTGACGGACGCGCCCATCCGCATTCTCTTTTCCGAAACGGCAGTCTTCATCGGCCTCCTGCAACTTTTCCTGCCGCTCATGATCATCTCGCTCATCAGCGCGCTGGAAAATATGCCCAAAGACGTTATCGCCGCATCCCGCGTGCTGGGTGCCAACTGGTTGCAGGTGTTCTGGAAGGTCATTCTGCCCTTGACCAAGGAAGGTCTTGTCGTGGGTGGAACGCTGGTCTTTACCGGCTCGCTGACGGCCTATATCACCCCCGCCATTCTGGGCGGCTCCAAGGTGCTGATGCTGGAAACGCTGCTTTACCAGCAGGTCACGGTTTCCAACAACTTCGTCGCGGCCAGCGTCATCGCCTTCATCCTGATCATCATGAGCTTTGCCGCCAACATCCTGCTCAAGCGCATCGCCACGGCAAGGAACAAGACATGACCCGGAACCTCTTCATTCCGCTGACGCTGGCTTTGGTCATCGGCTTTCTGATTGGCCCATTCCTCATCATCGTCGCCGCCTCATTTTCGGCAGGCGATACGCTGGCCTTTCCGCCGCAGGGCTTTTCGTTGAAATGGATCGCCAAGGTCTTCACCGTCGAAAGCTTTCGCGACAGCTTTGCCATGTCGATGTTTCTGGCGCTTGGTGGCACATTTGCGGCCCTCATCCTCGGCATTCCCGCTGCCTATGCCATGTCGCGCTACAAGCTGCCGTTTTCGGAAACCATCCGCACCATCGTTTCCGCTCCCATCATCGTTCCCGGCATTATCGTTGGCCTGGCATTGCTGCGCTACTTCGTCGTGCCCTTCGGTATCGGCATAACGCTTGCGCTGTTTCTGGCCCACACGGCGCTGATCCTGCCCTATGCGGTTCGTGTGGTGTCGGCCAGCCTCACCAATCTGCGCTCGGATATTGAAGAAGCAGCCGTGCTGCTCGGCTCGTCGCGCATAGGGGCTTTTTTCCGCGTCGTGCTGCCTAATATCAGAGGCGGTATTCTCTCGGCCTTCATTCTGGGTTTCGTCACCAGCTTCAATCAGGTGCCGGTCTCGCTGTTCCTCTCCGGTCCCGGCGTGCGCACGCTGCCCATTGATATGCTGGGCTACATGGAAATCGTGTTCGACCCATCCGTTGCGGCGCTCTCTTCGCTGCTCGCCTTCCTGTCCATCGGCATTGTTTTCATGGCCGAACGTTTTCTGGGGTTCTCCCGTTATGTCTGATGCAAAATACCTCTCGCTGCAGAACCTGTCGCTCGCCTATGGCAACTCCGTTGCCGTCAAGGATCTCAACCTCGATATCCGCAAGGGTGAACTTCTGGCGCTGCTCGGCCCCTCCGGCTGCGGCAAGACCACGACCATGCGCGCCATTGCCGGGCTGATGCCGGTGGCGGGTGGTCGGATCGATCTTGACGGTGCCGATATCACCCGCGTCTCTGCCAACAAGCGGGCGGTGGGTCTGGTGTTTCAGTCCTATGCGCTGTTTCCGCATCTCACCGTCTATGAAAACGTTGCCTTCGGCCTCAAGCTGAAGGGCATGAAGGGCTCTGCGCTGGATGACAAGGTGGCGTCCGGCCTCAAATCCGTCGGCCTCTCCACTTTCGCCTCCCGCAAACCAGCGGAACTGTCCGGCGGTCAGCAGCAGCGCGTAGCGCTGGCACGCTCCATGGTCATGGACCCGAAGGTGCTGTTGCTGGATGAGCCACTGTCCAACCTCGATGCACGGCTGCGGCTGGAAATGCGCACCGAGCTTCAGCGGGTGCAGAAGGCCACCGGTGTCACCATGATTTTCGTCACCCATGATCAGGTCGAGGCGCTGGCGCTGGCAGACCGCATCGTGGTGATGAAGAGCGGTGCCATTGAGCAGATCGGCACGCCGGAAGAGATCTACAACGCACCGGTCTCATCCTTCGTGGCTGACTTCGTCGGCTTCGAAAACATCTTTCGTCTGGAGGGTGGTTTGCTCAAGACTGATAACGGAAGCATCCCCCTTTCCGGTCAAGTCCCGAGTACGGCGGGACTTGCCTGGAGGCCGCGCATGGTGACCCTTGGTTCAGGACCTTTCGAGGCAATCGTGCGCGGCACCTCCTTTGCGGGCAACAGCCGCGAATATCTGCTGGATACGCCGCTTGGGCCCATCAAGGCCGAAGTCGATGCCGCCTTGGCAATGCGCGATATCGGCTCCCCGCTTGCCTTCGATCTTCCGGTCGAGAAGGCCGCAAGCCTCAAGGTGGTTAGCTGACCATGGGTATCTGGATTGATAGTGATCTGGGCTTTGACGATATCGCCGCCATTCTCGTGGCGACATCGAACGGGCTTGATATTGATGGCCTCTCGCTTGTTTTCGGCAATGCGCCGCTTGCGCAGGTTCGTCGCAATGCCGCCGGTGCTGCCCGCGCCTTCGGCTGGGACTTTCCCATTCATACGGGCCGCGAAAAGCCGGTGCTGGGAAAGCTGGAAACGGCCCAGTCCGTTCTTGGCGAAACCGGCATCCCCACAGTCGGCGCAAGCTTGCCCAAGGCGGACGCTCTGCCGCACAGCGATGCGTTTCTCGCGCTGTGCGACTGGTTGTCCGATGGCGAAGGCGCCAAGCGCATTCTTGCTTTGGGGCCACTCACCAATCTTGCCGCCCTCTGCGTTGCAAGACCTGATCTTGCCGCCCGCATCACCGAGCTGACCTGGATGGGTGGTGGTGTCACATCCGGAAACCACACCGCCTCTGCCGAGTTCAACGCTTTTGCCGATCCCGAAGCGCTTGCGATCGTCCTTGCCCACGGTCTGCCATTGCGCATGGTGGATCTGGATTTGTGCCGCAAGGTCACCGCCCGCATCTCCGATGTCGCGCCCCTTCGCGCCGCCGGTGGAAAGAATGCCGGGCTGATTGCCGATATGCTGGCGGGGTTCATCGCCATTGCCATTGATCGTGGACGGACCGAAATGGCGCTTTACGACCCTTGTGCGGCTGTTGCCATGGTCGCCGCAGACAGCATCGGCTGGAAACCGGCCCGCATCGACGTCGAGCTGAATGGCGGGTTGACCCGGGGCCGCACCGTGGTGGAAATGCGCGCTGCCCATTCAAAGAGTTTCAACGCGCACTTTGCCGCAACGGTCGATGCTTTCCGCGCTAAAACCATCATTCTAGATGCCCTGCATCTGGAGGCCAGCCGATGAGAGACAAGACCATTATTGTCGATCGCGATGGCATGATTGACGATGCCCTGCGCAGCCGCGCTGTCGCTGCTGCGAGAGGCGACCAGCCTTTCGATATCCTGATCAGCGGCGGTACGCTGGTCGATATGGTCACAGGTGAACTGCGCCCGGCCGATATCGGCCTTGTCGGCCCGCTGATATCAAGTGTTCATGAGACCGGAACACGCACGGATGCGGGACATGTGCTCGATGCGACAGGTGGTTATGTCTCACCGGGTTTGATCGACACGCATATGCATGTCGAAAGCTCGATGGTGACCCCTGCGGCCTATGCGCAGGCCGTTGTTGCACGCGGCGTGACCACCATAGTCTGGGACCCGCATGAGTTTGGCAATGTCCACGGCATTGATGGTGTGTGCTGGGCAAGCCGCGCCATGAAGGGTCTACCCCTTCGCGCCATTATCCTTGCCCCATCCTGCGTGCCTTCTGCGCCGGGGCTGGAGCGGGCAAATGGTGATTTCGACGCTTCGGCCATGGCGGAAATGCTGTTCTGGCCAGAGGTGGGCGGCGTTGCCGAGGTCATGAATATGCGCGGCGTCATCGAACGTGACCCGCGCATGAGTGCCATTCTGCAGGAAGGCCTGTTTGCCGACAAGATGATTTGCGGCCACGCCCGTGGTCTTGAAGGTGCGGATCTCAACGCTTTCATGGCGGCAGGCATTACGTCCGATCACGAGCTGACCTCGGCTGCAGATCTGATCGCCAAGCTGCGCGCCGGTCTGACCATCGAGCTTCGCGGTTCCCACGATCATCTTCTGCCGGAATTTGTGGAAGCTCTGAACACGCTCGGTCACCTGCCGCAAACCGTCACGCTCTGCACTGACGATGTCTTCCCGGATGATCTCGCCAAAACTGGCGGCTTGGACGATGTCGTGCGTCGTCTGGTCAGATACGGACTGAAGCCGGAATGGGCGCTGCGTGCTGCCACGCTGAATGCGGCCATGCGCCTGCATCGCATTGACCTCGGCCTCATCGCTGCCGGTCGCCGTGCCGATATCGTGGTGTTTGACGATCTCACGGAGTTCAAAGCCCGTCATGTGCTGGCCAGTGGAACGCCTGTTGCCGAAACTGGCAGGATGCTGGTTGAAATGCCCCAGATGGACGCTGCTCCATTAATAGACTCGATGAAGCTGCCCCGCCGCTCGGTTAGTGATTTCAAGGTCCCGTCACAGGGCCGGAGAGTTCGGCTTGCGGCCATCGACAAGCCACGCTTCACGCAATGGGGCACTGTGGATGCCGATGTGGAGAACGGTTTCGTGGTGCCACCTGAAGGTACGACGATGATCGCCGTTACCCACCGCCACGGCAAGGCGGAACCCATCACAAAAACCGGTTTCCTGACCGGCTGGGGCCAATGGCAGGGTGCCTTCGCCACCACCGTCGCCCATGACAGCCACAATCTCACCGTCTTCGGCGGCAATGCAGAGGATATGACCCTTGCCGCCAATGCCGTCATCAAGGCGGGGGGCGGCATGGCGGTCGCATCTGGCGGCAAGGTCACGGCCTTGCTGCCGCTGCCGCTCTCAGGCCTCGTCTCGGATGCGCCGCTGGCCGATATCGCCTCAGCTTTCGAGGCGGTGCGGGATGCGGTTGGCGCAATCGTGGAATGGCAGCCTCCCTATCTGGTGTTCAAGGCCTGCTTTGGCGCCACGCTTGCCTGCAACATCGGCCCGCACCAGACCGATATGGGCATCGCCGATGTGATCGCGGGCAAGGTTATGGAAACGCCAGTGCTGGAGGTCATGGCATGAGGAAAGAGGACGCGTGCCCCTCTATTCGCTTGCCAGTTCCTGCTCCACGAGCGTCGTCCAGAAGGCCACGCCAGAGGCAATCGCATCATCGTTGAAATCATAGGACGTGTTGTGGTGCAGCGCGCCATCCACAGCAGGACCGTTGCCAAGCCACACGTAGCAGCCGGGTGCCTTGCCCGCGAAGAACGAGAAATCGTCACCGGCAGTCGAGGGCGGGAAGGCGGTTCGTGCCTTTTCGCCAAACACATGCCGGGCTGCCTGCAAGGCGCGCTGCGTGGCATCCGCATCATTGATAACAGGCGGTATGCGGCGGATGAACTCATAAGCTGCCTCGATGCCGAACATCGCAGCCGTTCCCTTGGCCAGCCGCCCGATTTCCTCTTGCAACTGGTCGCGAACATGCGCCGAATAGGCCCGCGCCGTGCCGCCGATGTCCACGATATCAGGAATGACATTGAGCGCTTTCGGATCACCCGCCTGCACCGAACAGGCGCTGACGACAGCCGGTTGCAGCGGATCGACCACGCGCCCGACAATGCTTTGCAGCGCGGCCAGAAAACTGCCCGCTGCCGTAATCGGGTCGCGGCCCAGATGCGGCTTGGCGCCATGCGTTCCCACGCCCTTGAAGGTCACCCTCCAGGTATCGGAAGACGCCAGTTGCGGCCCCTCGACCACGGCCATTTCGTCCACGTCCAGCCCCGGCATATTGTGAAGCCCATAGACCGCATCGCAGGGGAAGAGATCAAACAGCCCGTCTTCCACCATCTTCCGTGCGCCGCCGCGTCCTTCTTCGGCAGGCTGGAAAATGAAATGCACGGTGCCGGAAAAATTGCGCGTTGCCGCCAGATGGCGCGCAGCTCCCAGCAACATGGTGGTGTGGCCATCATGGCCGCAGGCGTGCATTTTGCCTGCTATGGTCGATTGATAGGGACGCTCAGCGATTTCAGGCATGGCCAGCGCGTCCATATCCGCCCGAAGTCCAATGGTGCGGGTGCCATTGCCAAATTGCAGCGTGCCGACGACACCCGTCACGCCCAGACCGCAATGCACCGCAATGCCTGCCTCTTCCAGCTGCGCGGCCACCAGCGCGCTGGTGCGCACCTCCTCGAAACCCAGCTCCGGGTGGGCGTGCAGATCCTGCCGGAACGCGGTCAAAAATGGCAGGTCTTGCGCAATCCGGTCATGCGGTTTCATGGGCGGTCTATCCTTGCAATGTCGAAAACTCAGATCTTTTCTAGTGCAGAAGCCCCTGAAAATTAATAGAAACTTTTGCATCGACCCAAAATACTGAAGGACATTGTCATGAAACCGCACGAATTCTGGCAGGACCTCCACGCGCCTGATAGTTTTAAGGCGGATGGTCCACATTCCGGCTTCTTTCCCGCGGCGCTTGTTGATGGCAGGCAATTGCAGCTGCCGATCCGCCCGCTGTCTGACGGGGAACATGCGCTTGCATCGCTGATCATCAATCAGGCGTCTTTCCCGGTGCTGGAAGCCTTGGCGCAGGATCTTGCTGCTAAGCTCACGCCTTTCGATATCGACATCGTCGTCGGCCTACCCACGCTGGGGCTGACCCTGGCCTCGGCAGTCGCGCGCCATATCGGTCACAGCCGCTATGTGCCCCTCGGCACCTCGCGAAAATTCTGGTATCTCGAAGAACTCTCCGTGCCGATGTCCTCGATCACGACTCAGCAGCAGAAACGCCTCTATATCGACCCCCGTATGCTGCCTCTGCTGCAAGGCAAGCGCGTTGCATTGGTGGATGATGTCATTTCCAGCGGCACCTCCATTGTGGCAGGCCTGTCGCTTCTTGCAGGCTCGAACATAGAGCCCGTCGTCATCGGTGCGGCCATGCTGCAATCGGAGCGGTGGCGCGACGCGCTTAGTGGTTTCGGGGCTGAATGGCCTGATAGGGTGCAGGGTGTTTTCAAAACTCCACTCCTGACGAAGGCAGGTGATGACTGGCTTTCCTGATTAATTTTTCATCCTGCACAATTTCTGACTTGCGGAGCTGTGATCGATAGGCCTAGGATCAATGCCGCCGCAATGGGCTGCGGATCGTCCTTTGCCAAGCCCATGGATTTAAACAGAAAAAACGCTACTTTTCCGCTCGGGAATTCTTGAATGCAACCAGTTTTTGACGGTCATAATGATGTGCTCCTGCGGCTCTGGCGCACTGCCAAATCCGGGGGTGATCCGGTCAAAGAGTTCATGGAAGGCACGCATGAAGGCCACGTCGATGCACCGCGCGCCAAGGCTGGCGGTCTGGCAGGCGGCATCTGCGCCATCTACATTCCATCGGGTGATCTTATCCTCAAGGAACCAGATGCCAACGGTCATTATGTGACGCCGCTGGCAGCCCCACTGGAGCGAGAGCTGTCGCTTGATATCGCGATGGAAAAGGCCGCCATCGCGCTGCGACTGGAGCAGGCTGGTGGCTGGAAACTCTGCCGCTCGACGGCAGATATTCGCAAGGCCATGGCAGATGGTGTCTTCGCCGCCGTGCTTCACATGGAAGGATGTGAACCGATCGCAGCTGATCTGGATGCGCTGGATGTGTTTTATGCGGCGGGCCTGCGCTCGCTTGGTCCCGTTTGGAGCCGCCACAATATCTTCGGCCATGGCGTTCCCTTTGCCTACCCCATGTCGCCCGACACCGCGCCGGGCCTGACGGATGCGGGTTTTGCGCTGGTCAAGCGCTGCAATCAGCTCGGTATCCTCATCGATCTCGCCCACATCACCGAAAAAGGCTTCTGGGACGTGGCCAAAACCACGGATCAACCGCTGGTCGCCAGCCACTCCAACGCCCATGCGCTGACGCCGGTGGCGCGCAATCTGACCGACATGCAGATGGATGCGATCAAGGAAAGCAAGGGGTTGGTGGGTCTCAACTATGCCGTGACAATGCTGCGGCCGGATGCGCGCGATAACGCCGAAACGCCACTGTCTCTGATGGTCCAGCACATCGATTACATGGTCGAGCGCATGGGCATTGATTGCGTGGCGCTGGGTTCCGACTTCGATGGCGCGACGATCCCCGCAGAAATTCGCGATGCCAGCGGCAACAATAATCTTGTTGCCGCACTCAAATCTGCGGGCTACGCTAATGAAGACCTTGCTAAGATTTGCCGGGAAAACTGGCTGCGTGTTTTGTCTCAGGCATGGCACGAGCCCGCCTGAGACAAGTGAACCAAAGAAAAAACAACAGGGGAAGACGATGAACAAATCGCTCAACAAAGCCGCCCGCATCCTTGCCACCAGTGTGGCGCTATCGATGCTCTCTCTTGCCGCGCCTCAGGCCTTTGCCGCAACCCCTGCCGATACGCTGGTGGAAGGCTTCGCCATCGATGACATCATCACGCTTGATCCGGGCGAGGCCTTTGAGCTGTCGGCCGCTGAAGTTACCGGCAATACCTATAGCAAGCTCGTATCCATCGATATTGCCGACACATCCAAGGTCATCGGCGATCTCGCCGAAAGCTGGACGATCTCTGAGGACGGCATGACATATACGTTCAAGCTCAAGTCCGGCTTGAAGTTTGCGTCCGGAAATCCGCTGACTGCCGAAGATGTCGCGTTTTCTTTCGAGCGCGCCGTGAAGCTTGATAAATCACCAGCGTTTCTTCTGACCCAGTTCGGCCTCAAGGGCGACAACGTCAACGAGAAAGCCAAGGCGTCGGATGCGACCACCTTCGTGCTGACAGTCGACAAGCCCTACGCACCGAGCTTTGTGCTTAACGTGCTGACATCGACGGTTGCTTCCGTGGTCGACAAGAAGCTGGTGATGGAAAAGGCGAAAGCCGTCACGGCAAGTGCTGACTACAAATATGAAAGTGACTTCGGCAACGAGTTTCTGAAAACCGGTTATGCGGGTTCTGGCCCGTACAAGATCCTTGGCTGGAAGGCCAATGAGGCCGTTATTCTGGAAGCGAACCCGAATTATTATGGCGAGAAGCCAAAGCTGAAGCGCGTCGTTTACCGCCACATGAAGGAAAGCTCTGGCCAGCGTCTGGCTCTTGAAAATGGCGACATCGATGTTGCCCGTAACCTTGAGCCCGGTGACGTGGATGCCGTGAGCAAAAAGGATAGCCTGGCCGTCACCTCCGCGCCAAAAGGCACTGTCTATTACATCAGCCTCAACCAGAAAAACGAGAACCTCAAGAAGCCTGAAGTCGTCGAGGCCTTCAAATATCTCGTTGATTACGATGCCATCGGTGAAACGTTGATCAAGGGTATCGGTGAGATCCACCAGACATTCCTGCCGAAGGGCCAACTGGGCGCACTGGATGAAAATCCGTACAAGCTCGATGTTGCCAAGGCCAAGGAATTGCTGGCGAAAGCTGGCCTCAAGGACGGCTTTACCGTCACCATTGACGTGCGCAACACGCAGCCTGTGACCGGTATTGCTGAAAACTTTCAGCAGACGCTGGCTCAGGCCGGTATCAAGCTTGAAATCATTCCGGGTGACGGCAAGCAGACGCTGACAAAATACCGTGCGCGTACGCATGATATGTATATCGGCCAGTGGGGTTCTGACTATTTCGACCCGAATTCGAATGCCGAAACCTTCACCATCAATTACGACAATGCCGACGATGGAAAGAACAAGACGCTGGCCTGGCGCAATGCCTGGGACGTTCCTGATCTGACGAAGGAAACGCAATCTGCACTTCTGGAAAAGGACAGTGCAAAGCGCGCCAAGATTTACGAGGATCTCCAGAAGAAGGTTCTGGAAAGGGGTCCATTCCTGGTCATCTTCCAGCAGACGGAAGTGGCCGGATATTCGAAAAAGCTCAAGGGCCTGAAGCTCGGACCGAGCTTCGACACCAACTATGTCTATCCGATCTCCAAGGAATGATCCGGCGGGATTGATCCAGTGAGCATCATTGAAACAGTGCCAAGGCCAAGGCGCGGCAGAAGCCGCGCCAACAAGCGCCTGACAGCCGTCCTCGGCTTTCTCGTTACCGTCATCACCACCTTTTTAGGGCTTTTGGCGGTCACATTTTTCATTGGTCGTGTCATTCCCATAGATCCTGCCTTGGCCATCGTGGGGGACCGTGCGCCTGCCCATGTGGTGGAGCGCGTGCGCGAGGAACTCGGCCTCAACCTGCCGCTCTGGCAGCAGTTTTTCCTCTATATCAAGCAGGCATTGTCGGGCGATTTTGGCACGTCGGTGCTGACCACCAATCCCGTGATGACCGATATCATCAGGGTGTTTCCGGCCACCATCGAGCTTGCCACCATCGGCACCCTGATTGGCGCGGTCTTCGGCATTCCGCTTGGCGTTCTGGCCGCCGTCAAGCGCGGCAGCATCATCGACCAGATCGTGCGCATCATCGGCCTCGTCGGTTATTCCGTGCCTATCTTCTGGCTTGGGCTTCTGGCGCTTCTGGTGTTTTATGCAAAGCTGAACTGGGTCGCTTATCCCGGCCGCATGGATATCGTCTACGAGTTCACCTTTACCCCGGTCACCGGCTTTTATCTGCTGGATGCCTTCATGCAGGGGCAATGGGACGTGCTGTGGGATCTTTTCCGCCACATCATTCTGCCTGCCGGTCTGCTCGGCTATTTCTCGCTGGCCTATATCAGCCGCATGACGCGATCCTTCATGCTCAACGAACTCGCGCAGGAATATATCGTGGCGGCGCGGGCGAAGGGGCTTTCGGAAACCCGCATCATCTGGTTCCACGCGCTGCGCAACGCCGCCGTGCCATTGCTCACCGTCATCGTTCTGTCCTATGCCGGTCTGCTGGAAGGCTCAGTTCTCACGGAAACCATCTTCTCCTGGCCGGGGCTTGGGCTTTACATCACCAATTCCCTGCAGAATGCGGATATGAACGCCGTTCTCGGCGGCACCATCGTGATTGGCGCTGTGTTCATCAGCATCAATCTTCTGTCCGATCTGCTCTACCGGACGCTCGATCCAAGGACGCGCAGCCGATGACGACAGCTTTGACCCCTTTGAAACCCTATAGCCGCGAATGGCTGCTGTCGGAGCGCCCGACATCGCGCAAACAGGCACGCCTTGGCCGCGCCTATGTCATCTGGCGGCGCTTTTCGGAAAACCGGCTGGCGCTGGCCGGTCTCGGCATCATCATGGCGCTCATTCTGGTCGCCATTTTTGCCGATGTGCTGGCCCCGCATTCCGCCGTGCAGGGTGATCTACGCAACGCCCGCCTGCTGGCCCCCGGCAGCGAAGGCTATCTGCTCGGCACGGATGATCAGGGCCGCGATATTCTCTCGCGCCTCATCCATGGCTCTCGCCTCACACTGTTCGTGGTGCTGCTCGTTGCCATCATTGCCGCACCCGTCGGCCTCATCGTCGGCACGGTTGCCGGTTATGCCGGTGGCTGGGTGGATGCCGTGTTGATGCGCATCACCGATATCTTTCTGGCCTTCCCGAAACTCGTTCTGGCGCTGGCGCTGGTTGCGGCTCTGGGACCGGGCATCGAGAATGCGGTGCTGGCCATCGCCATCACCTCATGGCCGCCTTATGCGCGCATTGCGCGTGCCGAAACCATGACGTTTCGCCATTCGGATTTCATCGCTGCGGTGCAGCTTATGGGCGCTTCGCCGTGGCGCATCGTGCTCAAACACGTTATGCCGCTCTGCATGTCATCGCTCATCGTGCGTGTCACGCTGGATATGGCAGGCATCATCCTCACTGCCGCCGGTCTCGGCTTTCTGGGCCTTGGCGCCCAGCCGCCCTTGCCGGAATGGGGCGCGATGATTGCATCCGGTCGCCGCTTCATTCTGGATCAATGGTGGGTTGCGGCCATGCCAGGCATCGCCATCCTCATTGTCAGCCTTGGCTTCAACTTACTTGGAGACGGCCTGCGCGATGCGCTCGACCCGAAGGAGGCTGGCCAATGAGTGCGCCTCTTCTCACCGTCGAAAATCTGCGCGTCAGCTTTCCCACCCGCACCGGGCTGGTGGAAGCCGTGCGCGGCGTTTCCTTTACGCTGGGGCGGGAGCGCCTCGGTGTGGTTGGCGAGTCCGGTTCCGGCAAATCACAGACGGGCCGCGCCATCATGGGACTGACGCCATCTGCTGCTAGAATCGAAGCGGATACCTTGCGGTTTGGCGATATCAACCTGCTGGATGCCTCGGCGAAACAGCGCCGCAGCATTCGCGGCAAGCGCATGGCCATGATCCTCCAGGACCCGAAATATTCCCTCAACCCGGTCATGACCATCGGCCGGCAGATCGTGGAAACCTTGAAGACGCATGAGCGCATCGGCTCGTCGGAAGCAAAAAAGCGGGCGCTCGACATGCTGGAGGCGGTGCAGATCCGCGATCCGGAACGCGTCTTCGGTCTGTATCCGCATGAAGTCTCCGGCGGCATGGGCCAGCGCGTCATGATCGCCATGATGCTGGTTTGCGGCCCGGAACTTTTGATCGCCGACGAGCCGACATCGGCGCTTGACGTGACGGTGCAGCTCGAAGTGCTCGGCATTCTCGACAAGCTGGTGCGGGATCGCGGCATGGGCCTCATTTTCATCTCGCATGATCTGCGGCTTGTCTCATCCTTCTGCGACCGCGTCATCGTCATGTATGCGGGCCGGGTGGTGGAGGAGCTTCAGGCAGCCAATCTCGATAATGCCCAGCACCCCTATACCCGCGGCCTGTTGAACTGCCTGCCGAAGATTGGCGAAAATCGCCATCCATTGCCGGTTCTGGACCGCAAAGCGGAGTGGCGCTTATGACATCTGTTCTTTCCGTCACCAATATGCTGGTCGATTTTGATGGGCATGTCGCGCTGGATGGTGTCAGCATCGATGTGCCGCGTGGTCAATCTTTCGGCCTTGTGGGTGAATCCGGTTCGGGCAAATCCACGCTTTTGCGCTCCATTGCCGGTCTCAACCACTTCGATGAGGGCAGCCTCATGGTCGAGGGCCGGACCTATAAAAGCAAGTTCCGCGAAAAGAGCTTCTACCGCGATGTGCAGATGGTGTTTCAGGACCCTTACGGTTCCCTCCACCCGCGCCAGACGGTGGACGCGCTGCTTCTGGAGCCGCTTGTCATCCATGGGCTGGATGACAAGGAAGGCCGCATTACCCGCGCTCTGGATGAGGTGGGTCTGGGAACGGGTTTCCGCTTTCGCTATTCGCACCAGCTTTCCGGCGGCCAGCGCCAGCGCATCGCCATTGCCCGCGCACTCATTCTGGAGCCGAAAATCCTGCTGCTGGATGAGCCGACCTCGGCGCTGGATGCCTCCATTCAGGCTGAAATCCTCAACCTGCTCGAAGATGTCCGCAAAGCCCGCAACCTCACCTTCCTCATGGTCAGCCACGATCTCGGTGTTATCAGCCACATGTGCGACCGCCTCGCGGTGATGAAAAGCGGCAAGGTGGTGGAAATGATGGATGTTCCGGCGCTGGAAAGCCGGGATTTCCAGGCCGATTACACACGGCAGTTGCTGGTGGCGAGCGAGGGTTTCCGGCGCGATTGAAGGTTCTGCCTTTTGCCGCTATTTTCGCCAAGCATACCGTCGTCATCCTCGGGCTTGACCCGAGGATCTATCCACCTCTGAGGTTAGGCAACGTGATTAGATCCTCGGGTCAAGCCCTGACATGACGACGGTGAGTAGTCGTGGCATGTCATTCAAAGAGCTGTTGCAGATCAGCGCGGAAGTTACTCATGCGGTCAAAGGCTGATGCTGGATTAGGCATGGCGCAAATAGGCAGGGACGGAACATCACCATGAACCTACGCGCATTGATGTATTTCGATGAGCTTGTGCGCACGCGCTCCATGCGCGCTGCGGCTGACAATCTCAATGTCGCGCCCACCGCCGTCAGCCGCCAGATCGACAATCTGGAGGAATTTTTCGGCGCGCCATTGGTAGAGCGTTCAAGCCGTGGGGTCACGCTCACGGCGGCGGGTGAGCTTCTGGCCGAGCGGGCGGGAAAAACCCTGCGCGAACTCGGCAATGTTCAGCAACTGATCGATGATCTCAAGGGGCTGGAGCGGGGGCGGGCGACCATCTTTGCAAATGGCGCCATCGTCGCCAGCCTTCTGGCGCCGGTGCTGGCTCAATTCAGCGCGACCTATCCAAAGTTGCGGTTCGATGTGCACATCACTAGCGCCCGTCAGGCCATCGATGCGCTGGTCACGGCGCAGGCCGATATCGCGATCACCCTGTTCGCGCCCGAAACGTCTGAGGTAAAAATCCTGGCAGTGCGGGATATCGGCTATGATGTCATCCTGCCCGCCGACCACGCGCTTGCGGCCAAAAGCGGCATCACACTTGCTGAACTTTCGCAGATGCCGCTCGCGATGCCGGAAAAGACCTTTGCGGCAAGGCAGGCCTTCGATGCCCTGTTTGAAAAGGCGGGCATCGAACTCGACCCGGTCTTTACGGCCAGTTCGCTGGATCTTTTAAAGGAACTGGTGCTGGACCGCGCCGCCGTCACCCTGCTGCCTGAGCTTGCCGTCGCCCGCGACATCAAGGCGGGCAAGATGGTGGCGGTTCCTCTTGTTGGCACGGAGGGCGTCCACACCACCATCGAGCTTTGCGTTGCGCCGGACCGGGAGCTTTCCTTCGCGGCGGCAACGCTTTCCCGCTTCATCGAGACCTTCATGGGCAATTTGCCGAAATAAGCAGTTGATTTCTGGTTGCGATTTCGTGTAGCGATTTTCGCAACGCGCTGAACACAAAATGTTTGCGCCTCTCGACAGGAGACCATGCAGATGCGCATCAATTTCTTGCAGCGGACGGCATTGACGCGGCTTTTCGCCGTCGGAATTATTTTGGCTGCATCCCTGCCAGCATTGCCGGTCTGGGCCGCGCCGAAAAACGCCGTCACCATCGGCATGGGCGGTGAGCCTTCGGGGCTTGATCCGACAGTCGCGGCCCCTGTCTTCATCGGTCAGGTGACATGGCAGAATATTTTCGAAGGTCTCGTCACCATCGATAAGGATGGCAAGATCCAGCCGCAGCTGGCGAAAAGCTGGGACATTTCAGAAGACGGCAAGACCTATACTTTCACGCTGCATGAGGGTGTGACGTTTCACGATGGCGAAGTTTTCGATTCCTCGGTCGCCAAGGCATCGCTGGAACGCGCGCGGGGCGAAGGGTCCGTCAATCCGCAAAAGCGCTTCTTTGCAGCTATAGACAGCATTGAAACACCAGATGCGAAGACGCTGGTCCTCAAGCTGAAGCAGCCCTCCGGCAGCCTGCTCTACTGGCTGGGCTGGCCCGCCTCTTCCATGGTCGGCACCCGTTCTGCTGACAATAACAAGACGACACCTGTCGGCACAGGCCCGTTCAAATTCGTCAGTTGGGCCAAAGGCGACAGGGTGGAGCTGGCCCGCAACGCAGATTACTGGAACAAGGACGTGAGTGTTGCGCTTGAGAAGGCGACCTTCCGTTTCATTCCTGATCCGCAGGCGCAAGCCGCCGCCCTTCAATCGCGCGATGTCGACGCCTTTCCAGAATTCGGTGCGCCGGAACTGATGAGTTCATTCGAGGGACATGCGCGGCTCGGCACCTTCATCGGCAATACCGAATTGAAGGTGGTGGCTGGCATGAACAATGCCGTCAAGCCGTTCAACGACAAGCGCGTGCGTCAGGCCTTGATGATGGCGGTGGACCGCGCAACCGTCATCGATGGTGCATGGTCGGGCTTTGGCACAGCGATTGGCAGCCATTATACGCCCAATGATCGCGGCTATGTGGATACGACTGGCGTTCTGCCCTATGATGCTGAAAAGGCGAAGGCCTTGCTGGCCGAAGCGGGTTATCCGAACGGCCTTTCCTTCACCATCAAGGCACCACAGATGCCTTACGCCCAGCGCACCTCGCAAGTGCTTCAGGCCATGTTTGCCGAAATCGGCGTGACGATGACCATCGAAACCACGGAGTTTCCGGCCAAATGGGTATCGGATGTGCTGAAAGGTGCCAATTACGAGATGACCATCGTTGCCCATGCCGAGCCCATGGATATCGATATCTTTTCGCGTGATCCCTACTACTTCAACTACAAGAACCCCACCTTCAACGAGATCATCAGAAATGTGGAGCTGACCACCGATCCCACCCAGCAGGAAGAGCTTTATCAGGATGCGCAGAAAATTCTGGCGCAGGATGTCCCGGCGCTGTTCCTCTTCGTCATGCCCAAGCTTGGCGTTTGGGACAAGAAGCTGCAGGGCCTGTGGGAAAACGAACCCATCCCCTCCAACGTGCTGACGGACGTGCATTGGGAAGAGTGATGTTGGGTTTGCCGCGCACAAAGGCAGGATGATGTCATGATCGCCCTCATCCTCCGCCGCATCCTAGGCCTTCTCGTCACGCTTCTTGCCGTCTCGTTCCTCATCTACATGGTCATGGGTTTGCTACCGGGAGATCCTGCCGCCATCATGCTTGGAACCTCAGCCAGCCCCGATACGCTGGCGGCATTGCAAAAGCAGATGGGGCTCGATCAGCCGCTGGTGCTCAGATATTTCTATTGGCTGGCGGCCATGGCCGGGGGGGATCTGGGGCAATCTTATACCTATGGCGTTCCGGTGGCGGGGCTTATCTTTGAAAGACTGGCGGTCACGCTGCCGCTTGCCTTCATGGCGATAGGTCTTTCCATTGCCATCGCCTTGCCTCTGGGTGTGTTGGCAGCACGATATCGTGGCGGTGTCATCGATGTTGTCTGCGGTCTGTTTTCCCATCTTGGAATTTCCGTTCCCGGCTTCTGGGTCGGCCTTCTCCTGATCCTGCTGTTTTCCACCACACTGGGCTGGATGCCGGCGGGCGGTTTTCCGGGTTGGCAGGCAGGGGTAGGGGCGGGGCTTAACGCGCTCGTGCTTCCGGCTGTGGCGCTTGCCGCCTCGCAAGCAGGTGTGCTCGCGCGTGTCTGTCGCTCCACCATGCTGGAGGTCATGAACGAGGATTTCGTGCGCACTGTCAGAGCCAAGGGTATTGGCGAGGCGGCGACCTTGTGGAAACATGTCCTGCCAAACGCGCTCATTCCCGTCGTCACCATGGTTGGCCTGCAATTCACCTTTCTCATCGCGGGCACGGTGCTGGTGGAAAATGTGTTCAATCTGCCGGGGCTAGGGCGGCTCGCTTTTCAGGCACTCACGCAGCGCGATATCATCGTCATGCAATCGGTCGTGTTGTTCTTCTGCGCGCTGGTCATCACTATGAACTTCTTGGTCGATATGGCCTATCTGCTGATTGATCCGCGGTTGCGAGCGCGTGCCGCATGAAAAAATCTCGTCGCCGCCCAACCACGCTTTTGCCTGGCGCCATCATTTCAGGCGCATTGCTTGCCGTCGCACTCCTGTCGCTGGTCTGGACACCGCATGTGCCGACGAAAATGCAGATCATCGCCAAGCTCAAGCCGCCGCTTGCGCACGGGTTGCTGGGCACGGATCATTTCGGTCGTGATCTCGCCTCGATGCTGATGGTCGGCGCGTGGAACTCGCTCTCCACGGCTGTCGTGGCTGTCGCCATTGGTGCCGCCATCGGCACGCTGGTGGGCATCATCGCGGCGGCGCAGCGCGGGGTGGTCGAAGCCATCCTGATGCGCATCTGCGATATCGTCTTTGCGCTGCCGCCCATTCTCTCGGCCATGATGCTGGGCGCTTTCATCGGCTCCGGCCGCTTCACTGCCATCATCGCGATTGCCACTTTCATGGTGCCGGTCTTTGCCCGGCTGACCTGTGCTGCTGCCCTGCAATTGTGGGTGCGGGATTTTGTCGTGGCGGCGGAAAGCCTTGGGCGCAGCCGAGGCGGCATCACCATCACCCACATTCTGCCAAACCTTGCCAATCTCATCATCGTTCAGGTCAGCATCCAGCTGGGGCTTGCCATTCTGACTGAGGCGGGCTTGAGTTTCTTAGGCCTCGGCATGGCCCCGCCAGCACCCACCTGGGGGCGTATGCTGTGGGAATCGCAAACCTATCTCTCTGCGGCACCCTGGCTTGCCATTCTGCCGGGGCTCGCCATCGCGCTTGCCGTGCTTGGGTTCAATCTGCTGGGAGATGGCCTGCGGGATCGTTTCGATCCCAGACTACGCCGCTAGTACTAACAACCATAAAGTGAGCGGACCGTCGTATTGCTGCCGCCATTCTTCTGTTACAGCGGAACGCAATTCTGGAGTTGAACCCTATGCTGCGTTTATCGGATGATCCTGCCATTTCCGGCCCGGGCGAAGGTGCCGAGCCCGTGATGACGGAGCCCGATGCGCCTGAAGTCGGCCTTGTCGACATATTGCAGGCTCTGGCCAGCGATGAAAACCGGGAGCGCATTGCCGTCGGCGACCTCCTGTCCGCCATGGGAGATCGTGCCTTTGGCGCGTTGATGCTGGTTTTTGCGCTGCCCAATATCGTGCCCACGCCACCCGGCACATCCGCCATAACAGGCACGCCGCTCGTCTTTTTGGCCGCCCAGCTTTGCGCCGGTAAACGCCCGTGGCTTCCGCGTGTTATCGCCGAGCGGTCTCTGGCGCGAGAGGATTTTGCCCGTGTCCTGCAAAAAATCGTGCCCGTCCTGCTGCGGGTGCAGAAGCTGTTGCGGCCGCGCATGCAAGGCCTCCTGTCACCCGTGGCTGAACGGGTGATCGGCCTTGTCTGTCTGCTGCTGGCCATCATCCTCGCCTTGCCCATTCCGCTCGGCAACATTCTGCCCGCCATCGCAATCGGTTGTTTTTCCTTCGCCCTTCTGGAACGGGATGGGCTCTTTGCCCTTATCGGCGGCGTGCTCTCGGTCATCTCGGTGGCTGTTGTCAGCGGTGTGATTTACGGAATCGCCAAAGCCGTGCTTTATTTCGTGGTGGGTCCGTTCTTCGGCTAGCCACCCTTGGCATGGTTTGACACGGGCCTTAGAAAAATGTCAGCACAGGGACATGAGGCGTTAAGGGCGGGCAGATGGCCAAACGATCCGAAACTGGTGGACGGCTAGACGATGCGGCGCGAGCCGGCTGGCTCTATTATGTTGCGGGCCGCACGCAGGACGAGATTGCAAGCGCCATGGGCATTTCCCGCCAGTCGGCGCAGCGGCTTGTTTCGCTTGCGGTGGCCGAGCGTCTCATCAAGGTGCGTCTGGACCATCCCATCGCCGCCTGCCTTGAAAAAAGCGAGGCTTTGCGTGAGCGGTTTTCGCTGAAATACGTCGAGGTCGTGCCGAGCGACCCGGCGGGCGTGTCCTCTACTGTTGGCATTGCAGAGGCTGGGGCTGCCGAAATCGAACGCTGGCTGCGCAAGACGGACCCCATTGTTCTGGCCATCGGAACGGGCCGAACGCTGAAAGCCGCCGTCGATCAGTTGCCGCCGATGGAATGTCCGCAGCACCGCATCGTCTCGCTCACCGGCAATATCGGGCCGGATGGTTCCGCGGCCTATTACAACGTCATTTTCAGCATGGCGGATGCCATCAAGGCGCGGCATTTTCCCATGCCCTTGCCGGTTCTCTGTTCGTCTTCGGAGGAACGGGAGCTGCTGCACGATCAATCCATGGTGCGCTCCACGCTGGCGCTGGGCGCTGCTGCCGATGTCACCTTTGTCGGCGTCGGTCAGCTGGCAGAGGATGCACCGCTTTGCGTCGATGGCTTCCTTGAGGTTCAGGAAATGCGCGACCTCATTGCCAAGGGTGGTGCGGGCGAGATTTGCGGCTGGTCGTTTGATCGGGATGGCCGGATTCTCGACACCCCCATCAATGATCGCGTGGCGTCCGTTCCCCTGCCGCCACGCGAGACCAGCACGGTCATCGGAATTGCGCAGGGCAAGCAAAAATCCCCTGCCATTCTCGCGGCTCTGCGCGGCGGCCTTCTGAACGGTGTCATCACCGACGAGGCATCCGCTGAATATTTGCTCAGGAACTGAGCAGAAATATTACTGCAAAACCAGTATGTTAGTTAATCCTTGTGCAATGCAGCGCAGGTAGCCGCTTGACTTTCTTCTCTCAAGAGTGAGTATTTGCCCTAGAGCAAAGCGAATGCTCACAACTTTCTTCTGGGAGGAAGATCATGACATTGAAGACACTTCTGCTGGGCGCGTGCTCGGCTCTCGCCTTTTCGGGCCTCGCTTCCGCAGAAACGCTGACCATCGCCACCGTCAACAACGGTGACATGATCCGCATGCAGGGACTGACATCCGAATTCACCGCCAAAAACCCCGATATCAAGGTCGAGTGGGTCACGCTGGAAGAAAACGTCCTGCGCGAACGCGTCACCACCGATATCGCCACAAGTGGCGGTCAGTACGACATCATGACCATCGGCAACTACGAAGTTCCGATCTGGGCCAAGCAGGGCTGGCTTCTGCCGCTCGAAAAGCTGGGCGAAGGCTATGATGTTGCCGACATGCTGCCATCCATCAAGGGTGGCCTGACTGTCGATAGCAAGCTCTATGCGGCCCCGTTCTACGGTGAATCCGCCATGATCATGTATCGCAAGGATCTGTTTGAAAAAGCAGGCCTGAAGATGCCGGAAAACCCGACCTGGGAATTCATCGGCGACGCTGCCCGCAAGATCACCGACCGCAAGGCCGATGTGAACGGCATGTGCCTTCGCGGCAAGGCCGGTTGGGGTGAGAACATGGCCCTCATCACCGCGCTCACCAACTCCTTTGGCGGTCGCTGGTTCGATGAGAACTGGAAGCCACAGTTCGATCAGCCTGAATGGAAGAACGCGCTTCAGTTCTATGTTGACCTGATGAAGGATGCCGGTCCATCCGGTGCTTCCTCCAACGGCTTCAACGAAAACCTGACGCTGTTCCAGCAGGGCAAATGCGGCATGTGGATTGATGCCACGGTTGCCGCATCCTTCGTATCGAACCCTAAGGACAGCAAGGTCGCCGACAAGGTTGGCTATGCACTCTTCCCGACGCAGGGCGAAATGAAGAACCATGGCAACTGGCTCTGGTCCTGGAACCTTGCCATTCCAAAGAGCTCGCAGAAGGCTGAAGCAGCCGAAAAGTTCATTGCCTGGGCAACCAGCAAGGAATACACGCAGCTCGTCGCCTCCAAGGATGGCTGGGCCAACGTGCCTCCTGGCACACGCACCTCGCTTTACAACAACGCGGATTACCAGAAGGCCGCAGGCTTTGCAGCACCGACATTGGCTGCCATGAATGCTGCCGATATCACCAAGCCAACGGTCAAGCCTGTGCCTTACACCGGTGGTCAGTTCGTAGCGATCCCTGAGTTCCAGTCGCTCGGCACCACGGTTGGTCAGCTGTTCTCGGCGGTTGTTGCCGGTCAGTCCAGCGTTGATGATGCTCTGGCCAGCGCCCAGTCCACAGCCACGCGTGAAATGACACGCTCGGGATACATCAAGTAATCCTCCCGAAAACAGCCGCCCGGTCGTGATGGCCGGGCGGCTCTGTTGCTGGACAATCTTTTTCACGTTCGAGTCTTGCTACCCGTTCATAACAAGAAAATGCCAAGCGTTTCCGCGCGTTTGACCGCGCGGTTCGGAATTGGGAGGGAGCCGCATGGCGACGCAAAACACTAAAAATCTGGCGCGGCTGATGATGGCGCCGTCGGTTGTCATGCTTCTGGTGTGGATGATCGTGCCACTGTCCATGACGCTGTGGTTCTCTTTCCAGAA
>NZ_JACYVF010000012.1:0-84408 GCF_014842165.1 Rhizobium sp. CFBP 13644 | reverse complement strand
GTCCGGTCGGGGGCTGATCGGTGGTGCCAGTGTCGCATTTCTAACGGGCCAGCGGCGTCGCAGCTCTAACCAGCTTTGACAATAGTTGATTTCTAATATGAACGTCGAGGGGCTCTCATGACCTGTTCCACCTGACCACCAAAACGGAGTGAACAAATGCAGCACTGGCTGGACAAGCTGACTGATCTTGCCGCGATATACGGCGACGAAGACATCCTCTCGCAAGGCCTCGCGGACCTTAGCCAGCATTTCGGCTTCACTGGCTACGCCTATCTCCACGTCCAGCATAAGCATAGCATCGCAGTTACCAACTATCACCGCGAGTGGCGGTCGACGTATTTGGATAAGAACTTCGACAAGCTCGATCCGGTCGTCAAACGCGCGAGGTCCAGAAAGCAAGTTTTTGCGTGGTCGGCCGAACAGGATCGTGCAAGGTTATCGAAGGAAGAGCGTTCCTTCTACGCGCGCGCTGCCGATTTCGGCATCCGCTCTGGTGTCACCGTTCCCATTAAGACGGCCAACGGCTCGATGTCGATGTTCACCTTAGCGTCGGAAAAGCTAGCTATCGACCTCGACCGCGAGATTGACGCGGTCGCGGCCGCCGCTGCGGTCGGACAACTCCATGCTCGCATCGCTTGCCTTCAGACAACTCCGACCGTGGAAGATAGCGCGTGGCTCAATCCAAAGGAAGCGACCTATCTCAGATGGATCGCTGTCGGCATGACGATGGAGGAAATCGCTGACGTGGAAGGCATCAAATATAACACCGTCCGTGTCAAGCTCCGCGAAACTATGAAGCGGTTCGAAGTCCGCAGCAAAGCCCAACTTGTCGCGCTCGCAATCCGTAAAAAGCTGATCTGAAGGACCTGTGACCGACGCCACTCGGTCTTTGCCGCAGCAGGCTTGACCCATAAATCCAGATCAGTTCGCAGCCATCTTAGGAATGTACCCAAGAACGCCCAAGAGCGTGTTGACCGCGCTCATCTGTGCATGCATCTCGATCATCGCTTCGATGTAGTTGAGATGCTGAACGCCGCCCGTGGCCTTGCCCGTTCTGTAGTCTTCCGGCAAAGCCTGGAACAGTTGATCGGCCTTCTCGACGCGCTGCCTGTGCAGCCGGATGGCATTGACCGTCAGCGTCTCGACGTCTGCCTTGGCGAGGCTGCACGTCAGCCCGATCACCGGGCGCAGTTCACATGTGTCTACTGCTGACTCTTTCAGATTCATTGGTGATCCAACCCTTAGATTTTGTCTGCGGTGCGCCCCCGCAAACGTTAATCTCTGATCCCAAGCCGGGGGTTGGAAACCGTCCTAGACAGTCCTGAGACCTTTAGCACCGAGGCGCCTGGACATACGTCACAGGCCCCCGGCCAAATGGTCAGAGGATTCTGGCGCCGTATCGGCCGGCGCCAACCGCTAGGAAGGGTTTCCACACCCCCGGGCAGCGCGTACTGCCCTGCCCGTTCTTATAATAGGCAAAAGCTGTTTTCGCTAGGGTGATGGATAAACAATTGCCGTGCAGATCTGCAGATACAGCGAAGTCAACGCTTTGCGCCAATGCCGGACAGGTCGATCCTGATCCCAGCTTTGTTTGGATCGGATGCTGAAGCTTCGGCTGGCACCTCGGATTGGCTTTCATTATCAGGAAGGTCATCTTGTGTGTCGGCATCATCGCGGTGAACCGGCTTCGGCTCGGGGAGCTTTACATTACCTGGATCTTCCGCGCGAAACACCGCCGTTCCCTCGAAATATCCCGTCTGCCAGGCGATGATCGCATCGTCGAACACTTGCGGCAGGACTTGCCTATCGGTCGGGTTGCCATACCATTTGGTCACAATCCGATAGACCTTGGCGAAGAGTGCCGTACCCATGCGCATGTTCTCGCAAGCATCGACCAGGTCTGGCTTCAACTGGCCCGTCTCCATGATGCCGAGCCCGCCAGGATATTGTGTGATCCCGACTCGAACGGTATTGCGACCGAGGTTGTCTCGGATAAGCGCCAACGCCTCCTCCGCCGTCTTCGGCCTGGGCACCGGTATGACGCGGTTTCCGGAGCGGACCGTGACCTCTAATGGATCCTGAGATCCTGCCCGCTCGATGAACTGTTCGACGATCGCCGGCTTCAGGCCGGGATCGCTGCATTCCTTGATGAGAGCGGCATCGACCATCGCGAATATCTCCTTATATATTGAACGCCGTGACGACGGGCAGTCCGAACAGCTTTGCCCAGGCCGTCACGCTGACGTTTTGAATGGCGACGATCGACGTTCCTGCGGTCCACCATCCGTTGCCCGGGGCAACGATTGCGGTGGGGGAATGTAGCATCGCCTGCAGGACCGGCCAAAGGAGGAGCTGTTCGTAGCAGATGAGCGCGGCGAGCTTCTGGCCGTCGCTTTGCACAACTGGATTGCCGAAGAGGTTGGCGCGAGCTCCACCGCCCTGCCCGGTCCATGACCGCCATGGCTGCCACATGGACACCGGGACCGGCATGCGTTGGCGATAGAGAATTCGTGCTTCGTCAGCCGAAATCTCCACCATGACATTGTCATAGCCGCCCGGATTAATGACGGCCGCGCCGGCGATCACAGTGAGCTCCGAGCCTCGCAAGCTTTGACTCCAGAGCTTTGCCACGGTCGGCGTCCAGAAGCCCAGTGCACTTTCGGGAAGAACGATGAGCCGGGCTTTCACTGATGCCGCCGCGCGCACCGTTGCGATCAGGTCACGGTGATAGTCGAGCGAGCCGTCTCGTCCGAGGATCTCGCCCAGTTCGAGGTCTACGCCCTTCCATCCCTCGGGTAGTTCAGGTGATGTCCACGTGGCAGTGGACCAGAGCCACAATCCTCCCAGGACGATGGCGGTAGCCGGCCAATATCGCGATGTCATTATCGCGAGGCCGGCTGTCATCGCGACCAGTCCGTACCATCCCCATCCCGGAAAGAGCACACCTGCAGCAGTCAGCGGATGTGCCCAGCCGGTTATGCCGAAGGGCGGCAGGCCTAAGAGCATCGCCGCGGCCAGATAGCGAGCCGCCATTGCCATTCCCGTTCGACCTTCTCCCGGAGACGTCCCTTTCGGTTGCCCCTTCCAGAGCGCCGCATGCACGCCGGCGAAGGAGAGCGAAGCAACTGTCCAGAGCAGAAGCCCAGGCAAAAGATCGGCGGCATAGAAGTTGGCGACACCCTGCGGGATCCCACGCGAGGCGGCCAGAAAATATCCGGCCGACACGAGCAACGCCGTCGGCCGTGATGGCGACATCGCCCATAGCGCCGGAAACAACACAGCGACAGGAAGGGCCAGCACATGACCGCTCCAGGCAGTCCAGCCGCAAACGACAGATACGGCGATGAGCACACAGGATCGCCGCCAGTTATGGTTCGAAAGTGAGGACCGGCCGCGCCAGGCCGAGAAGGCCCGTGTCGGGAACCGGTCCAAAATAGCGACTATCATAGGAGCTCGCAAAGGATGAGTGAAGAAACAGATGTCTCAGTGGCACGATGCCGATTTTGAACGGCGTCATCGGCCGGCCCTCGCCATCGCTGGCTCGGACGATCGATGAGGCAAGAGGCTTACCGTCGACGGTGATATCAGCGCCGATTTCGATGTGCTGTCCGGGAAGTGCCGCCACTGTCTTGATCAGCGGCGCAAAGCCACTGGGGCAGAGGCCAGGCCTGACATAGCCGCGGCGCCGTGCTTCCTCGAATGACGCGGTCGCCGGTGGGCAGATGAACACGAGATCGCCGACTTTGGCCGGACGCTGGAGGGTCACGATACGCCAGAGTCCAAACGGCTCGCTCGGCGTCAGGTTCAATCGAAAGCCGCCCATATAGGCGATTGTCGCCAGAGCGGCGATCGCCCCGCCCAAGCCGGCCAGCAACAGGAGAAGCCGCCGCCTCACTGTTTCATCACCGGCGTCTGGCGCTGGGCGAGACGCAAATCCTCGGCCTGCCGCAGGGTCTGGACGGTGCGCTCGTGAGCGGCCAGTTGCTGGGACGCGCGCATGATCGGCCAGGCTTGCCTCAGACGCTCCTTCTGCTGCGGCTGCATCCCGTCGGAGAGTTGGTCGAAGAGCTTTCCGGAGGGTTCGCGCGCTGCATTGGTGAGCAGTAGGCGCTCCCCGAACCGCTGGGAGACCGCCTGGTTGAACCCGTCGATCTCAGTCTTGGTTTCGCGATTGCTGAGTGCATATCCAAGAGCCGCTGGCAGATCGTTGCGGTCGATCGCATCACGCACGCGCTCCAGCACCAAATGTGCTGCCGGCGACAGTGCCGGGATGTCGATCGACACGCGCTGACGCAATGCCTGCTCGTCAGCCTGCAGCCGCTGCAAGGCGGTCTCGCGCATTCTCAGATACTGCTCAAGATCGCGCTTCAGGGCAGGAACATTGAGGTCTGCAACGCGACGGTCCTCACGATCAGTCTTGCTGGCAAGAATGCCGGTCTTGCCCTTCAGCGGTCCGATCGACGCAGGGGCGGTCGTCAGCGTCTGAAGCGCCAGTTTGGCCGTTTCCTTGTCCACTAGCACCGCATCGAAGTTCATCGCCCTGAAGGCGGTTTCGGGGTCGGCGAAGACGTAAGCAAAACGGGTCGAGACCTCTTCCCATTGTTTCCTGAGGGCTGGATCAGTGTCGAGCTTATGCTCCACCGTATCGGCGACGGAACCGGGGAATGTCTTGATGCCTGCGACCATCGGTGCGGCCTCCTTCATCGTTTGGGTTTTCGGGGGATGGTGCAGACCGAGACGCTCTGCAAAGCTGGCAAGGCGCTTGCCGAGATCGACCAGTTTCGTCTTCTGGCGCAGCGTCCAGTCGAGCCGGTCGCGCACGAGCGTGCGGGCCACCTGGACGATGTTGAACCCGCGACGTTCCGCAAACCGCAGCGCCTCGCGGTAAAGCTTTCCGCGCTCATAATCGAGCGTGGTCTCCTTGGCTTGTCTTCGGGAGAGTACCTTGGCCAGGCCGCCATTGAAGGCGAAGGACCGGTGGCCGTAGTAAAGCTGCAAATCCTCGCGATGGCGGGTCATCGCCACGTAGGTCAGATGCCGGTCGAGGGAGAGGCTTGCCAACACCTTCACACGGTCGACGGTTGCACCTTGCGACTTATGAATCGTGGTGGCGTAACCATGATCGAGATTGCTGTAGAAGCGTTGCTCGACGATGACCTGCCGGTGCTGATCACCCTCTCCGACCACAGCAACGATCCTGTTCGGTGCGGCCTCGATGACATGACCAATCATACCATTCTTGACGCCGAGCGAACCTTCGTTCCTCAGGAAAACGATCTGGTCGCCCGCGTCGAACTGCCTGACACCGTCAGCCGTTTTGAAGACATGTCCCTCACCGACAATGCCGCGTTCGACGAGTTTTTCGCGGGCCATAATGTTCAGCATGCGAACGTCGCGGCGCAGATGCGCGAGGATCAGCGTTGTCTTCGCCTGATCGTATTCGTGGTTCCAGTCACCGATCAGCCGTTCGACTGCCTCAGCCTTGAGGCGCGTTCCCGTGATCCTGACATTGGCCTCATAGGCGGTCAGCGCCTTTTCTACATTGCCCCGCGCCAAATCGAGCGACGCGTTGCGCATCCAGTCCTCGCGCTGGCGATAGATCGTCTCGAGTTCGGCATAACCGATGCGGTCGACGATGGCGCGGAAGGCAGCACCCGCCTCGATCGGCTGGAGCTGTTGGGGATCGCCAACCAGAACGATCTTTGCGCCTGCCCTGACGACGGTATCGACAAAGCCGGCCATCTGTTTTGAGGCGACCATGCCCGCCTCGTCCATGACGAAGACGGTTTTGTCATCAAGAACGTCGCGACCACGGTTCCAGCGAAGCTCCCATGACACGAGCGTACGGCTCTGGATCCCGGCTTCCTTCTCCAGACCCTCCGCTGCCTTACCAGCCAGCGCGCCACCGACCACACGATATCCGGCCAATTCCCACACCTCGCGGGCAGCTTTCATCATCGTGGTTTTGCCTGCGCCGGCGCGTCCAACCACGGCGGCGATCCGGGCGGGACCGGCGATCCGCTCGATTGCGGTTTTCTGCTCGCCAGACAACCGCTCATGCCGCCGGAACGTTGCGTCCAGAGCAGCTTCAGAGACAGCATGACCGTCCCGGTTCGACAGCCAGATTGCCTGCCGCACCATCGTCGCTTCCAGCCGGATCATCGCCCGGGTCGAATAACGGGCCGGCACCTTTTCTCCGGTCGCGAACTCGATCGTGTCACGCTGCAAACGCAAGACTTCCGGGCTCAGGATGATGCGTAACATCAGCTGCTGGAAGACAGCCGGATCATCGACATAACGATGCAGAACCTTGGCGACATCGCGTTCATCGAAGACGCTCTTCTCTCGCGTGATCAGATCGAGCACGATGGCTGGATCGTTCAGAATGCGGCGGGTGTTTTCCGACCTCCGCTGGTCGTTCAATTCGATGCGCTCAAGCTCTGGCCGGACGCCCTGCTCCTGCGCCTTGCGCTCGATGGCTTTTGCCCCGACGCCGAGATGAATGGTGGGTTCCAGCTCGATGCCTTGCTTTTCATAGGAACGGCCGTCGATCTTGAGATCGATGCCGCCGAGCGCCAGGTGATGGTTCAGCCGCTCGAACCATCCATCGCGTAAGGAATTGAAGTCATCCGTCGATCCGGCCCAGAGCTCATAGAGGATTTTGCCGGACTTCGTGCGGACCGGCTGGCCATCCTCGCCATTGACCGCAACCTTCTTCGATCCGAACCCGACCTCGGTCAGCGGGCGCAATGTCGTCATCAGATGGATGTGCGGATTGCCTGGATTGTCGTGGTAGACCCAATCGGCAACCATGCCTTTGGCGTGAATGTGTTTTTCCACGAAGTCGCGAACTAACGCGATGTTCTGCTCCGGGGTGAGCTCCAGCGGAAGAGCTATTGTGAGGTCCCGGGCGAGCTGCGCATCGGAACGCTTTTCGAAAGCCTCGACCTTATTCCAGAAGGCTTCCGAAGCTCCGGCGACAGAGCGGTCGGCGATCATCGCACGGACCCATTTCGGCGCGTCGGCCGGAAGCATGAATTCCTCATGCACAAGCCCCTCTTTCCGAGCGTAGTCGATGGTACGGGCCTCGCATTCGTATTCCATCTTCGCGCAGTGCCGATAGGCCGCAGACAGCACTACGCTTGCGCCTCTGCCGCGGCTGACGATGCTGGCTGAGAAATGGGCGATGGCCACGGCGTAAAACACTCCCGGTTCGAACCTCGTTCCCAAAGAGCAGCCAGGTCGAGCGGCAACCTTACGACGGCCCCGCCAGGGCCGTGGGCAAGCACGTCGCATCAGCGACGTATAATTGCGCCCTTGGATCCGCTCCTTCGGAACGGCGGGATCATCCTCCAAAGTGTCGGCCTTGCCGACGTGCAGATCTGCACATTCCTTCGGAAGTGCTTTTAGGGAAATCTTGCAGCGGAACAGACGCCCAAGATTTCCAGGGAGATGCCACCGGAATGAAGAAACCATCATCGAAGATCAGGGAAGAAATCGCCAGATTGCAGGATCAGCTGAGACAAGCAGAAACACGCGAGGCCGAGCGCATCGGCCGGATCGCGCTGAAGGCCGGCCTGGGTGAGATCGAGATCGAGGAAACCGAGCTACAGGCCGCGTTCGAAGAGATCACTGGGCGGTTTCGCGGAGGTAAGGCGCCTTCGACCGGAAAGAAAAATGCCGGTGACGGCAGGACCGCAGGCGAGACGGTTACGACGATCGAAACTGGCGCGCCTGCGGGCGGGCCTGGTGAGGCTTGAACGCATGGCCCGCACAATAATGACCGACGCACGGAAGAAAGACACGCGCGAAAAAATCGAGCTCGGTGGCCTCATCGTCAGGGCAGGACTGCGCTATGAGAAACGGGCACTGCTGCTCGGCCTGCTGATCGATGCCAGTCGCCGCCTCAAGGGCGATGATCCTGAGCAATCGCGCCTGACAGTGATAGGCGCGGAGGCGTTCGCTCATGACGGCGAGTAAAGTGTTCCTCGCCGTCATCCCGGCCACGACGATGATCGTCGTCGTGGTTTTCATGCCGGGGATCGAACACTGGCTGGCCGCGCTCAGTAAGACGGCGCAGGCCAAGCTGATGCTCGGGCGCATCGGCCTCGCGCTGCCCTATGCCACTGCGGCTGCAATTGGCACGATCTTTCTGTTCGCGGCAAATGGTGCAGCAGGTATCAAGGCTGCAGGATGGGGCGTCGTCAGCGGAAATGGTGTGGCAATCCTGATCGCGGTGCTACGCGAGGGGGTACGCCTGGCCGGGATCGCTGGCGACATCCCGAAAGGTCAATCCGTGCTCAGATATGCGGACCCCGCAACGATGCTGGGCGCATCGACAACGTTCCTCGCCGGCGTCTTCGCACTGCGCGTCGCGATGAAGGGGAATGCCGCTTTTGCCAAAGCCGCACCACGGCGGATTGGGGGAAAGCGAGCGGTGCATGGCGAGGCCGACTGGATGAAGGTGCAGGAGGCTGCAGAACTTTTCTCCGATCCCGGCGGCATCGTTGTCGGTGAACGGTATCGTGTCGATCGCGATAGCGTTGCGGCTGTGTCGTTCCGCGCCGACGATCCGTCGACCTGGGGGGCGGGAGGCAAGAGCCCGCTCCTATGCTTCGACGGCTCCTTCGGCTCGTCGCATGGCATCGTCTTCGCCGGCTCCGGCGGTTTCAAGACCACGTCGGTAACGGTCCCGACCGCGCTCAAGTGGGGTGGCGGTCTCGTCGTCCTCGATCCGTCGAGCGAGGTCGCGCCGATGGTATCAGAGCATCGCCGCAAGGCTGGCCGCAAGGTGATCATTCTCGATCCCTCGGCGTCAGGCGTCGGCTTCAACGCGCTCGACTGGATTGGGCGACATGGCAGCACGAAAGAAGAGGACATCGTCGCCGTCGCAACGTGGATCATGACAGACAATCCCCGCTCGACCTCTGCGCGCGACGACTTCTTCCGCGAGTCGGCCATGCAGCTTCTGACGGCCCTCATCGCCGACGTCTGCCTGTCCGGTCACACGAACGAGGAAGACCAGACGTTGCGCCGGGTGAGAGCCAATCTCTCGGAGCCGGAGCCCAAGCTGCGGGGACGTTTGACGGAAATTTACGAACAGTCGGAGTCAGACTTCGTGAAGGAGAACGTCTCGGTCTTCGTCAACATGACGCCGGAGACGTTTTCCGGGGTCTACGCCAATGCGGTGAAGGAGACGCACTGGCTTTCCTATTCGAACTATGCCGCGCTCGTCTCTGGCGACAGTTTCTCCACCGGCGATCTCGCCAAAGGCGAGACAGACATCTTCATCGCGCTCGATCTAAAAGTCCTCGAAGCCCATCCGGGACTGGCACGTGTGGTTATTGGATCGCTGCTCAATGCCATCTACAATCGGAACGGCGATGTGAAAGGTCGCGCTCTCTTCCTGCTCGATGAGGTCGCCAGGCTCGGCTATCTGCGCATCTTAGAGACCGCGCGCGACGCCGGGCGCAAATATGGCATCACGCTGACGATGATCTTCCAGTCCATCGGCCAGATGCGCGAGGCCTATGGCGGGCGGGACGCGACGAGCAAATGGTTCGAATCCGCATCGTGGATCTCGTTTGCTGCGATCAACGATCCTGATACGGCCGACTATATCTCGAAACGCTGCGGCGATACGACGGTCGAAGTCGACCAGACAAACCGCTCGTCTGGGATGAAGGGATCTTCGCGCTCACGTTCCCGGCAGCTCAGCCGCCGGCCACTGATCCTGCCGCATGAGGTGCTGCGCATGCGTGCCGACGAGCAGATCGTGTTCACATCAGGCAATCCGCCCCTCAGATGCGGTCGCGCCATCTGGTTCAGACGCAAGGACATGAGCATGTCCGTCGGTGAGAACCGGTTTCACAAACAAGCCACGGACGGTGTGAAAAGCTATAAGTCCGCTCCGAATATAGACAATGAAGAGACATGACAGTGAAACTTTTTACGGCAATTGCCACGCTATCCCCCTTAGCCTGGCTTCCTCGCATCTGTTGCCTCAGCGTCGCCAAGTAGAGCGAGCGAAGCCTTCTCTATCTGCGGAGGCGGGCAACGGACCACCTGCGTGGTGGACGGCGATACGTTCTGGTTTCGCGGGAACAAGATCAGGATCGCCGACATCAACGCGCCGGAGCTCAGCTCGCCGAGATGTGAGCGCGAACTCGAGCGAGGTCTTGCGGCGAAACAGCGTCTGCTCGACATCCTCAATTCCGGTCCGCTCTCGTTCAATCGTCTACCGGGAGCGACGATCGGTCGGCGACATTCTCGTCGCCGAAGGCCTGGCTCGGAAGTGGCAAGGATCGCGCCGGAGTTGGTGCGAATGAGACCGGCGCACGGATCAACGTTGTGAATCGATGATGTCCCTTCGATTCAAAACTCTCATTGGACGGCGGAATCGGAACGCGCGATTCTGCTCTTATGATCACACAGCCCTACCACCTCTATGTCGAACGTATCGCGCCGGAGAAGAACATGGCGCGGTTCTACGCACTTGCCGTTCAGCCGACATTGTTTGGCGAAGTGTCGCTTGTGCGCGCCTGGGGGCGGATCGGAACGCGCGGGCAACAGATGGAACACCTGTTTGACAATGAGAGCCAGGCCATCAACCTGTTCCTCGACGTGCTTCGCGAGAAGCGCAAACGGGGTTATCGGCCAAAACGACCTGTGGACATCCAGCGGATCTCACCATCATCCCTATCGTGGCCAATGACAATTCGATCATAAGCTGGCACGGATTTTGTCTTTGACAACAAGATGCGAGGAATCCCATGACCACCACCAATGAAATCGCCGACAAGATCGCCACCGACAACGGCCTGACGAAGGTTCAGGCCAAAGGCATTGTCGAGGCCGTGTTCCAGGCCATCGCCGATGCCGCAGCCTCCGACGCCGAAACCTCGATCCCCGGATTCGGAAAATTCAAGGTGAAGGCTTCGCCTGAGCGCGAGGGCCGCAATCCTGCGACCGGAGAAAAGATGACTGTTGCAGCTTCGAAAAAGCTGACCTTCGCGCCTGCCAAGGCGCTCAAGGATGCACTGAACAAGTGATTTAGAAAGTGGAGAGCCCCGCGTTGCGGCGGGGCATCCAGTCTCAGTCCCGGTTCGACCGGGACCAGATGAGGGAGAGGCCTTCCTCGCCTTCGACCTCGATCAGCGTTGCGTAGATCGGGGCCGGAAAGCTCGGGTCGTCGAGCTTGACCGAGAGATAGTCGCGGCCTTCGTTCGAGGTCTTCTTCCAGGCTGCGCCGAATTCCGTAGCCCCGGCGAGGATGCGGTAGTCAGGGCCCTTTTCGGAAGTGCGCTCGACGGCGCGGATGGTTGCCTTGACGTTGAGGTTGAGGGTCTTGATGGTGCCGGAGAAGCCGTTGCCGGAAGCGGTGAAAGAGCCGATGGTTGCCATTGTCGTATTCCTTTTCGGTTGTTCGGGCCGCGTCCATCGCGGCCTCGATGGCAGTCGATAGGACTGGAGACGATCGGCCCGCACCTGAAAGGCCGAAACGGAGTGGAGGACGGCCAAAGGAGAGGCTTTCTTGGCCCGCGAGGAATGGGCGCTTCAGCGCACAGGGGAAGAAAACGAGCCGGCCGTTGCGGATGCCGATCGAGCCAAGCATCGCGAGGCGGTCTTTGGTCAGACATGCCCCATCGAGACCGCAGTGGACGTGCCAGTGGACGGATCAAGGATTACGGCAAATGGCATCATTCTGGTGGTGACCAATGGGAACGGGTGCATAGCGCCAACAGCCCGGATCGAATGGTCGGAGCCAACGACAGCATGTGGGAGATTGCCGGTAACGCTGCATTGCTTTCTCGCGTCGTTGGTTGTGGTGCTATGCCAAGACTGAGGCCTGCTCACTCCCGCTCCCATGGTCAGACGGACCAAACCCCAAACCAATCAGGGATTCAAGCCGCTCGATGGTTTCCGCAGGGCAAACCGTTTCTTAAAGCCACCAACTGCCGGATCGCGACGAGCAACCTGTCCTTCAATCGACTTTACCGAGTTTAGTTCTGGCTTTGTGTGAGGTCCGCAAGCGGCGCGGCTTCATCTCCCGAACCGCAAGACGGGCCCGGCTGCAATTGCGCAGGAGCAGACCTGCCTTGCGAGACAAGCTGGCCGGGTCTCGGCGACCGGCGCGATTGAGGGAACCGGCAGCCGTTGGACCGTCGTTGCAAACGGGGTTCCTATCCTCTTCTTTCCCCTCTCCGTTTTACCCTCGTGTTAAATCTGCCCGAACCCGATTGGCCATTCGCACCAAGGTCTGTAAGATGTTGAGCTTGGATTCAGCACAGAATCACTCCAAAATATAACCTTGACAGCATATAACTCCGAGATCATATTATGAAGAAGGAATGGGCAGTTCTGCTCCACGACGAGTTCGACCCGGAGTTTTCAGCACTGCCGGAAGAGGTGCAGGACGAAATCTTTGCGGCACTGCCGCTCCTGAAAGCTTACGGTCCGCAACTTGGTCGTCCCTACGCCGATACGCTCAAGGGTTCGGCACACGCGAATATGAAAGAATTACGGTTCAAAGCTGCAGACGGCGTTTGGCGACTGGCTTATGCGTTCGATCCCGAGCGCCGAGCAATCCTACTAGTGGCAGGCGACAAATCGGGCGGTAGTCAGACGAGATTCTATAAAGTGCTGATCGCAAAAGCTGATCAGCGATTGACACAGCACCTCGAAGCAATGAAGGAGAAAAAGAATGGCTAGATCATTGGATGACGTCCTTCAGGGCCTTCCTGCGGAACGCCGCGAACGGCTCGAACAACTGGGCACCGAGCGGCTCGAGGAATACCAGACACTGCAGGATCTGCGCAAGGCGCGCGACCTCACCCAGGTCCGTATGGCCGAAACGCTCGGTGTGAAACAGGAAAATATTTCACGCCTGGAGAAGCGGAGCGACCTGCTTTTGTCCACGTTGCGAAGTTATGTCGGGGCCATGGGCGGCACTCTGGAACTTGTGGCTCGTTTTCCGGACCGGCATCCAGTCGTCCTGTCCTCCTTGTTCGATGATGATGCCGGGCCTGTCTTAAAAGAAAGCCCAGCGACATCTCGTGCCAAAAAAGCGCCGCTCCGTAGCCTGACAGGCTGATAAAAAATAGGCAAGATGGCAAAAGTGCTCACGCACTTGAAAACGAATGGGCGCTCGACCCTTTTGGGGAGCGCCCTTCCAACCCGGACAGCTTCGAACGCGCGGCAATCGCCACTGTGAGGCAAGCCATCGAGACGGGTGATGACCGATAGATGTTTATGGTCGACCCCGTTTCAAGTGACAGTGAATTTGTCGTTTTTTATGTGGCTTCCTGGCAATCCTCCCCTGGTTCGTTTGCGGTTGCTGCCGGATCCTGCTCGATCTCGTCCAGTTGGCTTAGCTTAAGTTCAAGCTCGACTTCGAATGAGAAGCTTTCACCCACACGCGGTGTGTAGGAGGCGAGGCGACGTTTCGCATCGGCGAGCCGATTGCGATAGCTCTCGCGCTCATGTCCAAACCCACCAAGTGCATGTTCGAGCCGGGAGATGGCACCGATCGGCGTCGTGGTGACGGCCAGGTCGATCTCGTAATCGCCACCCGTGCGTTGAAGAAAAGTGTCGTAGCGATAACCGTGCTTGCCGAACCGTTCGCCGTGATATGCGAGATCGAAGCCGCCGATGGTGGCGATGATCACCTCTTTCTCCTGCTGAAGCTGAACCAGCGTCAGGATCTCTTTTATCAGCGCGCGGCCGGCAAGCTTGCGCTCGTCGAACTCCCCGCTTCCGAGCGGCATTGTGAACGCATCGCCCGCGGTTCGGACGAGACGGTAGATGTTGCCCACATTCTCGATCCGGCGGCTGGAAAATTCGATATCCCGTTCGGCGTCGCGGATCTGTCGGCGGATCGCGTGCTGATCGTCGATATGGGCTGCCCGCAGCCGGTCGAGACGAGCAATCTCGGCCTCAAGCTCGGCCTTTTGCATCAGACGCTCGTCGCCAGAGACTACGGCCTTGGCGATTGCAAACTGGTTGGCCTGCCCCTCGCCCATACTTTCTAGCCAGCGGACGCTGGTATCGCCGGACAGGGCCGCCGCAATGAACTGAGCCTTGCCCTCGTTTTTCTGCCAAATGTTGGCGTCGAGGCTGTCGAGCGTTGCCTAGGCGAAAACGTCGACCTCGTGATGCTGGTTACCCTGGCGGATAAAGCGGCCCTCGTACTGCTCGATCTGCGATGGCAACCAATGAACATCAAGATGATGGAGAGCTTTGGGCCGAGCCTGTACATTGACGCCGGTGCCCATGGTTTCCGACGATCCGATCAGCACTCTAACCTTGCCGGCATTGAAGTCGCTGAACAGCCGCTACTTAGCCTCCGACTTCTTGTAGTCCTGCACGAAGGCGATTTCGGATGCTGGTATGCCAAGGCGGACGAGCTCATCGCGGATCCAGCGATGGGCGGAAAAGCTACGGGTCGGTTCAACATCGATCGTGCCGAGATCGGAGAAGATCTGTTGCCCCGCGCCGGATCAGGAGAAGGCCTTGCCGTCCTTGCGGCGATACTTGTCCTCTCCGGTTACCCCAGCAGCAACGTTAACTTAACTCGTCAACTCGTCAACCCGTCAAGCGGACTCAGGACAATTCAATTCATTTGGTTAACCAAACGAACTGCCCATTTGGGGCACAGGTCGTTTGGACGGTATAAAAGAAGTCTTGGCGCAACCAAGATCCGCCATCCTCCCAGGCATGTTTTGCGACTCGATTACATTCGACAAGATTATCAAGTGGACTTATCACCCCTTTTGGTAGCTGGGTATTATCAACAAACAAATGGTGACTCTTTGTCGGATCATCCGTGCGAACTACAGCGTTGTAAGCTAAACTACTTTTGTATCCCGGATCCCGCTCTTCCAGTTTCGTGCACACGACGTCCCACTTTGTCAAATCAGATGTATATCCTAGAGGGCATCCGTCCCATTTTACGTCCATACGGAGTATTAACTTACTATATTTCCCAAGATCAAACTTTTCTTGCGGAAGCACGGTCATTTTGCCACGACCATCGTCTCTACGCGTCGTGGGCTGATATGTAACTGTTCCAACCACCGTGTCTAATGTAGCCCCTGGCCTCCTGACCAAAATAGAAATTTGTTTGAAAAAGAAACCCGTCGCATCTAAAGGCTTCAAGAGAACGGATTTTGGCAAGACGGGCGCTGTCGCTGACGCAGCAACGCTCACGGGCATTGAGTCCATACCAATCAAACCAAGAAATGCATTAGGCGAGCTTCCTTTGATAGTGATATGGATGTTGTTGGCGGTCATTGAGACCTCGTAGGCTGTCTTTTCAGAAAGGCTTCCAAGAAATCTTTTTGCGGTTCCAATCGCACTTTTAGCGTTTGTCCCGTCATAAATCCCTGCTCCCGCAAGAGCCGCGGCATCAGCGTAGCCTTGCAATTTTGTCCGCTCAACAGTTGCCATAGAAAAGTCTATGCTTCCTCCAGCTACGACAATGAGCGGTGTGGCGCAAAGGGCGGTGAGGATGCCGAAATTGCCCCTCACGTCTTTTACGAAATCTCCCATCCCCAAAGGCGAAATCTTCTTAAAGACGAAGGTGGAGGAGTGCTCCGATCTGGGTTCGGCGTCCTTGGTTCTAGATGACAAGGAAAAATAATTAGACAAAAAGGATATTTTGGAGAAAATACTCACGACCGACAAACCCTGCTCAATAATCTTCAGAAGATATAAATAGCAGAAACTTTAGCCATCAATATTATATATCTATGATATATTCGAATTGAATTGTTTCAACTGAAATTGTTCAATAAATTTTAGTTGCCTGTTCCATAATTTTCAGCGAAATTATAGTTAAAGAAATTGTAATTTAGTATTAATAATACTTTCGCGCTGGCAGAGGATATAGGCTGCCAATAATATATATGAATTCAGTATCAACTTTACTTTTTAACTCAAGCCTGTGCTTGTAGCTTTCTGCTTATGCCGACTGTCCGGTCGAAATGGGGTGCAGTTCAGAAACTCAAAACTGGATAAAGTTTGAGGGCAAGTTTGGTAAACTCGACTCGCGTGGCGAAGCTGCAGAATGAGCAAGAAGGCAACGAAAAAGAGATCTTGGGTTGCTTTAGTGACGTGTGGTGACAGAAAAACGCCGTTTAAGGCTCTCGGCAGGCGTATTTCCGCCAGCCCAGTAGCTGCCGCCTATATTTCCAGCAATAGCAGGTAAGGCGAGAATGAGCGCATTTCCGGTTAAAAAAAGCATGTCAAGTTCGTAAAGACCGATGATCTTCGCGGTCGTCGTGTTAGCAGCGGAAATAACCGCTAACATAGCGGCAAGCGCCGCTGCTTCCGTGATGATGACGATCGTCGCGACGACGTTCAATAAGAGAAGGAGCAAACCATACGTCAACAGTTGGCCAAGCCATCTAGCCGCCATTTCGCGTGTCTTTTCGAATAAGTAGCCGGAGAGGACGATTGGTCCTATAGCGAGTAAGACCTTTGTAAGAATGCCTACGGTTGTGTAGACACCAAATGTCGCCCATAACGATCCGTAAAATATCCACTGAGCCCCTTGGAATGATAGCTGATCCTGCTGGTTCATAGGGCCAATCTCAGCTGATATGCGCTGAAACACAACCTGCGTCATTGCAAACATTGTGTCTAGCTGCGTTGGAATGGTCGCGAGTGCTAGTCCGCTCCCACTGAACTCTTGAATAAAATTTGGGATGGTCTCTTCAAACAATGAGACTACGTACATATGATAGTCGGCCTGACGGACAACAAGCGCCGTGACAATTGCTACCAAGATTACTCGCGTAATTCCGCCTCGAGTGTCGATTTGACCCCGCATGACGAGAATGCCTTGGATAATGATCCAAAGCGTAACGCATGCTACCATCGGCGCTGCTAAAGCACTTTGTATGTTTCCAAGCATAGCCTCCAGGCCTTGGCTAAATGCAACATCAAAAATGAGATGGATCGCCGTAAACGGCGCCGGTATGGTGAAGTTCACCTCTTGTCTCCCAATTTAGACTAGCGACTTTTGCAGGCTTAGCGCACAAAGAGAGCTGCCGTGACGCATTTAGTTTGTTTGCTGGCGTATTCGTCGTGTCGGGAGGCACGTGCAACCGGCATGACCGAGTGGTTAGTCGCTTGAGTGTTCACAAAGAAGCAGAAAGCTGGCGAAGCGTCTCAGTGTTTTGGCGGAAGCGATCATCAAATGTATCAAGATTGTTAGCGGCAATCCCCGCTGAGTTTGCTAACCCAGCAATCTGGACCTTGAGCAGATCGGCGCTGGAATCCGTCCCGATGATTTGACGATTGTTATCCTGCGCGACAGCTCGCGCCACTGCAGAAGCAGGATTGTCATTATCAAAAAGCTGGTTGGTCAGATGGTTTGTAGTGGGATACTGGTTAGGCTGGTTGAGCCGACCAAGCAGTCCACTCACGCCATGAGACGCCGTCAGCATAATCACCATGGTAATTATTTGCTCAAGCTTTGGGGCGGCGGACAGCGCCTGAGCAAAGTTCTGGGAGAGATTAGTTGGATAGGAACCGACAATCTCTGCTCCGGCATTGTTGCCACTGGACACTCCAAAACACATCGTTGCGATCAAAAGATGAACAATCTTCCTGCTCATGACCTTAATCCTTTGGCCTTGGCTTCAACATATCTGGTCATGAATTTATCCAGCCAGAATGCAGGGACTTCTCCGAACAGCTTCCCCAACGTGTCAACAAGTTTGACGTTGCTTAAATGACACAAGACTACCCCGACAAATTTGGGCATATGAGACAGATCTGAGCCGTATGTCACGCTGCCCCGCTCCTCAACAGGCGAACCCATCGGGCAAGTATTGAAAGATATAAAATCCGCAAAATTTTTGAAGGTGATGGCACCGGGTCGCTCGCGCCAACGCCAGCGCCAGTTACTAGGAAGCTGAGACCAATAGGCAGCCTCTATACCGCTCCTGTCCTGAACTGCCAAAGCACCGGCATCGATTAGCTTTGCGAGAGCCCAATCGCTCCGATTTGCCAAGCTTTTCATGTCGCGAGCATAAATGCAGATGCTTAGGTGGTGAGAGCCCATGACAAACTCGTTACTGGCGAGCGCGTTTTCAGGCTGCGCCCATTCGTTCGATTGGATGGGAGCTTCGTGTCCATGCCTCAAGCTTTGGCTAAGTTTGAGGCATGGTTTAGCACATATCTGCGAACGCGCCAGAAATCCAAAGCTTTGGCTCACCACTAGGGGAAAATTACTTAAATGTAACGTATTGAGCGTTCCAGACTTGCTCCTGACGGGATATTCTTGAACGGAAAATATAGATCTAAAGTGAGTTCCACTGGGCAATCGAACTTCTACACCACCCCTTCCGCGAAATACCCGGGGCGTATACCTCCATGGACCAATGGAGCTGCTAGTAACCGCGACGGGGAGACAATTGCACGTCAAAATCAGTCGTAACGCCTCGCCTATCTCCGTAAAGGTAACACCGTCCTTCTGTCGAACACCAAGACGGCGAACGCTATACGCCCCAAGGACGCCGACAATCACATGCCAGAGATTCTCGAGCTCGCAGATAAGAGACTTCAGATCATTGTTCGCCTCATTGTACTCTTGCACCATCGTGCAACTTAACTTCCCGAATGAGTTTCTCGGGGAAACAATGAGTGTCAAAAACTGATCGTTACGTAGCAAATTCCCTTCCGGAATTGCCCTTGAAAAAGCTCTCTTCAGGTGTTCCGCAAAGCGGCTGCTGAAGTTGACCATATGGATGATAGCCGAGGCATCATGGCGAACGAAGTGAGCACAGATAGTGACGTTGTCGTCAGCAATATCGCCGAACAGGGCGTTTAAGGCACGGTAGCGCGCGTTGCGAGATGTTTCGTCTTCTAGTCCGGAAATGATCCCGGGGAAATGAGCCATAGCCATGACTGAGCCGTCCTCAAGAAGCATGACCTGATCGCTCAAATGACCTACATACGGAAGGTAAATCTCGCCCGATCGGTCGCTGGCACTCTGCATCAAATTATCTCCGGACCGTGCGTATCGGGCTACAATGATAGGCTGCCGTTTCAGCTGTCAGACCCAAACTCGAAAACTCGCTGGAAACAATCTTGAGAACGCCGAAGTCTATCGACCGGTGCTGCTTTACAAGTCCCCTGCCACTTTCCCCAGATTCTTCACCGCCAAAGAATAATACCCTGCGGCCTACCAACTCGTCGTTGTCCGCCGGTACCTTTAACGAACTGTCTACCGACGAATTTTTCATATGTGTGATTGCATTCACGCGTGGCGCGAAATTCAAGGGTAAGACAAAAAAATCACTTTTTTTTGTCAATTGATGTTCGTCTTCACCATGCAGCGCGGCTATATTCAAGCCGATAGTGTAAAGTGCCATTTGCATGGGTCAGAACTGAGCTCCAGAATGCTGTGAGCGTCTATTACCTCGGTAACGTTTCTTTCACGTTTAAATAAGCAGCAATTTGATTACATTTATCATTGAAACATGGAATGCTTCATTCGAAATATCTCTATTTGAATATTTTCTAGCAGGGTGCTCTAAACGCGGAGCAATGCGGAAATTGCATTGAGATGCCCTTAAGGCGGTTTTCAAAATTGTCTTAAGCAAGGACTAGCATCCACTTTTGGTCAAAAAAATATTTTAACGCCTATTGATAAATATATGATCATTAATCATATTGTCTTTGGCGGGGAGGTTGATATTTGTTTATAAAAATACTGATTTAATATTGTATTTTATTGCGCTAATGCTGCAAAATTGAGATCTGTTCTTTGTGCGCTGTGCGTTATTCTACTCTCCTCCCATCCTGAACGCAGCGCAAGGAGAGCTGTTCGATGATTGGTGCTTTTTTGGGAATCACTTTGCTCTTCACTCTAGCTCAGGCATTCCGTGCACGCGCCAAAACGGCTGAAATTATGAGACTTAGAAACTGGGAAACAGCCTTAGACCGGTTAGATGACGCGTTTGCTTCTTCAGGACCGCTGCCCATTCGAATGAGCACAGATCACACCTATCGGCCAGCCGCGAAGTTCTCTCCGATCGCGGAGGTCTTGCCTGCGAAAAATTTGACGGTGACAGTTGTTGACACTTCAAAGCAGTTAGTGATCGACCACTTTATGACGGCGGATTGCAACAAAGGGTTTTCAGCGTTGGACGCCTTGGCGCTTACAAAGGAAGAAAATTTCTGCGAGCCTTTCCGGTCAGCATCTTTTCCGGCATCATCTGAACGTGACAGAAGTATACTGATCTATAGATGGGACGAAGTTACTGTTGTTGTCAGTTATGAGCTTGAAGGTAAGAAAAAACAGCAGTCGTCCGATGCGTTCCTATTCTTGCGCACGGCAACGCGACGATTCGTCCAGAATGTTGAGGCCGAAAGGAAAGCGATGGAGCTGGTTGACATGAAGCAAAGACTAGAAGGTGTCGATCTGGTATCAAGCCTAGAGACATTGACTGACGTTATTGCGAGTGAGTTTAGCAATACGTTGTCTGAAATTCTCGGCTATGCGGAACGAGGACTGATGTCCATAAGTAAGAAAGCAGCCGACGGCCAGTTGGCGCTCGTGATGGAGACGGGTCGGCGAGCGACAATTATCATTGAGCATATTCTGGCAACAAGCAGAGATAGCGCGCGCATGATACAGCCTATCGATCTCAATAGCTTTATTATTAGAAATGAGAATTTTATCAGGAATTTATTACCAAGTCGAATTGGCCTAGAAATATATTTATTAGATGAAACTTCAAACGTAGAGGCAAATTCACTAGACATACAAAGCGTATTAGTGAGTCTTTGCAGAAATTCTTGCCTATCTATAGCAGGACCTGGAGGCGTAAAAATTACACTAAAAAATAGCGTCGTCAGCGAAGCTAAAACCGTACTAACGGGAATTATCCCTCCCGGAGCCTACGCGCAGATATCGGTTGAGGATACAGGAGCAGGAATACCGGATATAATAATTGGGCAAATATTCACGCCTTTCTCAACGAAACCAGCCCGGACTGAGAGAACAGGCTTCGAATTGTCAACAGTGCTGCGTCAGATCAGGGCTCTCAACGGCTACATCGATGTTTCGTCGACCGCTGGCTCTGGAATGCGCTTCGACATTAGTCTGCCAATTGCGAGCCGACAACCCGGAGTGCTATCTTCGTTTTTTAACTTAGGTCACGTTCCCACAGGACGTGGCGAAACCGTTGCTATTGTGTGCAAAGATCTAGATGCCAGGGAACTGTATGAAGAGAAAATAGCAGCGTTAGGGTATGAGGTGCTAGGCTTCGAGAGTGTTGAGAAATTTAGGTCTTGGACTAGCAAGGGAAACGTCGAGGACGTCGTTTTTGCAGATCTAACCACCGACCTTGAAGTGCAGCATTTTGTGCATTCGATGAAAGATAAGAAGAGTGGTAAGCTAATTCTTGTCAGTCACCTCAACGTAATTGAAGATTTGGAGCACGCTCATCTTTTTATAAGGCCGCTATCCTCCCAAGTGTTAGCGGATACGTTGTCGAGATGTATTGACAAGCCCAGATGAGTAGCACTGTCTATTTGACAACCTCTAATTGCTGGTGACCTACACGAGCGACTGAAAGTGCACAGAGTCCCAACATTGGACCGCAGGATATTAGAGTTTTCCGGCTCTGATCACGATGACTGGCTGGTTGGGCCACCGGGATTATGCAGGGCGATCGGGACGTCATATCTGATCGCCGAGTGAGGACGTTCCTCATTGTAGTATGGACGCCAAGTATCCAACTTTTCGCTGGAATCCGCGAGGGTTAGGAACCAATGGGCGTTCAGGCATTCGGACCGCAGCGTGCTGTTGAAGGCCTCGATGAAGCTGTTNAGGGTGACATTGTTGGTATAGGCCCACAGGTCGAGGTCTTGGGAGATGAACTCGCTGCCATTGTCCACCCTGTTCGTCTTCGGATAGCCAGTCTTACGGCAGATGCCTTCGAGGGTCTGGACGACATCCTCGCCGCGATAGGTGAAGCGGCGGCCGGGCAGTAGCGCGAGCGCGTGTCGACCACGGTCAGGATGCGCAACTTCTTGCCGGTCGCGAGTTGATCGTGAACGAAGTCCATCGCCCAGACATCGTTCGGTCCGACAGCCTCCTGTCGATCGTGTCTAAGCTTTGCCTTCACGCGGCGCTTCGGATGCTTGTTACGCAGCTGAAGGCCTAACTCGCTGTAAATCCTGCGTGTCTTCTTCATATTGATCTTCCAGCCATCACGGCGCAAATGCACATGAACACGGCGGTAGCCATACCGCACGCGTGTCTCGCAAATCTCCTTGATGCGTCGTTCGAGTGGCCCCTGTCTGGTGCGGTGGGACTTGTAGTGGTAGGTCGACGTGTCGAACATCAGGACCTTGCAGGCCCGTCGGATCGATATGCCCCAATCCACCAGCATCCCGTCGGGCAACAGACCCGCATATTTCTTGCGCCAATTGAAATACGTCGCCTGGATGATTCCCGCCTTCCGGCAGATTTCGGCCACAGGCACACCATCGTCACCCTGCTTTAAAATGAACGCCTTCTGGGCGTCCGAGAACTTCGATGCCTTCATGCTTCCGCTCCTTTTCCCAGTCGGGAAATTACCGCGGAAAACTCCAGTTACGAACGGTCCAGTTTTTGCGGATCAGAGCATCATAAAAACAATGTAACATTCTGATTATATTTGAAATAAACTAAATACTGATGTAGCCAATATTTTCCTGGAGCAAAACAATATTTCCGTTTTCGGAAACGACTATTAGATAGGTTCTCCGTAGATTTCGTAGAGCCAATCATACCATCTAGGATTTTATTATCATGGACGCATGTTTATCTACCGTAGCCAGTCAAGGTCCAGGCCAGATCGCTTTAGGCACGCTGACGGACGCGATCGTTAAAATTTCACCGAGCGGTAAATTCTTAGCGTGGGAGCCGGTCGCGCAACAAAACGACTGGATGAGTAGCCAGATGCTTGGCCAGAATTTTTCTTGTCTGTTTAGCCCATCTTCACAACGAGAGGGCGTTCCGGCGAGGAACCTTTTAGCCGCACGGCGGCGCGGATATTCAACATGTCACCTTGCATTGGAAGGTAGCTCGTCCTCGGCGCGTATTGTACTTGTCGGTGGCGAGCTGGAAGATGGCCCGTTGGTCGGTTTTTTCTTTGTATCTCACCCAGATGAGCGTTTTGAACGTTCGAGGTATGAAAGCTTGGCATTGGATCACATTCCAAGCGCTGTATGTGTTCTCGCCAGCAGTGGCGAGCCAGTTTTCCATAATCGCCAATTTGAAAAGCTCGTTGTGGAAACCGATGCTTGTTCGCCTCCCCTCCTTGCAACGTCAGCTTCAATAGCAACAGATGAGAGATACAAACCATTGCGGGCTCTTCTTGAGGGGACTGGTTTGCTGCGGCTATCGTCGGGACGAGTGATGCGTAGCACGTTTATAGATACCCCAGAAGGTGAGCGTATTGTCACAATAAACGACATTACCGAGCAACACTTGAACGAGAAACAGTATGCACATCTTGCAAATCATGATGCGTTGACCGGACTTCCTAATCGTAGATGTTTTATCGAGATGCTTGAGTCCGAGGTTTTTTCTGCGGCGAAGTCGAAGGCGGGTTTGCGTGTCGCAGTGATCGGCATCGATCTCGATCGCTTCAAGTATATAAACGATACTTATGGGCACTCCGCCGGTGATGTCGTTCTAAGAACAATTTCTGATAGACTGGTGTCTGATATTGGGGCAAACGAGGTAGTTGCGCGCTTCGGCGGGGACGAGTTCGCTGCAATGAAAACGTATGTTGACGACATGCAGCTCAAGGAATTTGTTGCTCGCATCCAGCGGCACATCACCGAACCTATGCTTCTTCCCCATGGCAAAGTTGTAACTGGTGCAAGCATTGGCGTTGCGGTTTACCCGAACGATGCCCAGGATCGCGAATCTCTCATAAAAAATGCCGATCTCGCAATGTATCGGGCAAAGACCCGCATTGGGGAAACAATTTGTTATTTTGATGCTTCGCTCGACGAAGTTGAGCGGATGCGCTTGAAACTTGCTGGAGATATCTGGGACGGTGTGGAGCAGGGGCAGTTCTTTTTGAACTACCAAATCCAGAAGACTGCGGATACAAACGTCACCTCTGGGTACGAAGCACTCTTACGCTGGCGACACCCGACTATGGGCCTGATTGCCCCAGACAGGTTTATTGAGATCGCTGAACAGTGCGGCGCTATTATTCCTCTAGGCGATTGGGTTTTGGATAAAGCCTGTTCCGAGGCTGCAAAATGGTCCGTCCCTCATCGGATTGCGGTGAATTTGTCCCCTCTGCAGCTGGGCGACGTCCAAATAGTTGATCGCATCCGCGAAATCTTGATGACGAGCGGACTCGCGCCGAGTCGACTGGAGCTCGAGATCACCGAAACAGCATTGATGGCGGATCGAACACGTGCACTTCATATCCTCCGCCAGATCAAAGCCTTTGGCGTATCAATTGCCTTAGACGACTTTGGAACTGGTTATTCTTCCTTTGAAACACTTAGGGCATTTCCGTTCGACCGCATCAAGCTTGATCGCAGCTTCGTTGCAGGTATCGATACGACCCGACATGCAAAAGCGTTTATTAGGGCAATCCTTGCGCTTGGCAAAAGTCTCAAAGTTCCGGTTCTTGCGGAGGGTGTTGAGACTGCAGGGCAGAGAGACTTCCTACTTACCGAAGGACTCGACGAATTTCAGGGATTTCTCTTCGGCCGACCGTTAGACCTTGAGTCAATATATTTCGGTGGAGAGGAACAAAGTCAAGGCGCTACTTATGGTTGTGTTAGAGAATTGTTAGGGTAGAGAGACGCCTAGTTTTTTGTAACGGCTATCTCACTCGATTACGTCCCAGCATTTGTACGCATTTGAGTCTGAGTAGCGCATTCCCTGTACTAAGTGGCGCAAATGAACGTAAGGAGTAGCTTGGCTATGACTCTCTCTTTGCCATATTGACTGGTGCATCTCTACTATGGATGGTCCACATCTTGCGCCAGCCTTTTTTCTGTTTCCGAGCGCGCATCGAGTTGTGAATTATATGGTTTTGGGCATGATATTTTTGGTTCAGGTTCTATGACGGCCAAAACTAATCGGCCGCATCTCTTATGCACTGTGAGATTTGGACGCAGGATTAGAAATGTATTTGATTTTGACGAAGCTTAACCCCCAGCGGAGAGGTAATTGATAGAAAAATCGAAGCACATCCTTATTTTCTAGGAGGTCGTCTCGTGTGGGGGGAATGCCGAAAATTTTCGTCTCTTGAGTGCAGTATCATATCACGGCAGTTGCGGCGATCCTTCCGTAGGATACCTCAACTTCTGAGTTGAAATAATATCCGGCGCCCCTAGCGGTACAGATTAGGCGAGGATTCGAGCAGTCTATTTCAAGCTTACGGCGCAGGCGAAGAATGAGCACGTCGATGCTTCTATCAAAGACTTCTTCTTGGTGAACTCGGCTTGCAGACAAAAGATCTTCCCGTGAAAGTACGTCCTTCGGCGTTTCAAGAAAAGCAACGAGGAGATTGAATTCGCTCGCGGTAAGTTTTATCTCATCACCGGTTGATGCAAGAAGACGCCGTTGTTTCAAATTTAACGAGTAGTCTGAGAAAGAGAACGTCCTTCGATCTTTCGTTTTTGGGCTCATATACGTGCGGCTTCTTAGCGCGACCTTAATTCGGGCCAAGAATTCTCTTTCGCCAAATGGCTTGGCAATATAATCTACTGCACCCAATTCAAGGCCGATGACCTTGTCGGCCTCTTCAAGTCTGTCACCGCTGATAATTATGATTGGGACATCTGACCGCGCAGCCAAACTTCGAACAATGTCGAGACCGTCCTCATGTCCGAGATTCAGATCGACGACTATGACATCCACTGATTCACAACCAAGAACCCGATAAACTTGCTGGCTGCAGGAAACGCAAGTTGCTCGCATAGCATGTATCGACAAGTTCTGAGTAATCGAAGTCCTCACTCCTGCGTCATCGTCGACGACGAGTATGTGCTTCACTTGATAATCCTCCCGTAGGAACACCTCTAGGGCGCTCATCAATTTGCTGTATTACACGTAAAGTTGCTGGGCTCTGATGGCCCTCGGCCCACGCTCAACATATGTTGTAGTCTGTTATATTCGTGTTGCACAAACCTCTCATATATACGCATCGCCGCCACAAGCGCACTTAAACAGCTATATTTGTGAACTGCTTACTGGTATATTGGCTTACTGTGCCGCGGCACAATGATGGCGAAACATACGCGGGCGATGTGGCGTCTGAGGCAGCAACCAGCCTCGAGCTTCGATTTTTGTGCACGACTCATTGCGCCACGTAGTCGTGCATGCGTGCATCGAGCATAAGCCTCCCCATCGCGATGATGAGGATGACACCGTCCGTCGAACTATCCCCAACCTGCGCCGAACCGTTTTCCCGGAAGAAACCAGGAATGGGCTGACGCTGCACAATGCCGCGAAGCTCGCCTCGAATCTCAGCCGATCGGAGGTTTCGCCCGCAGTGAGCAGGGACTCGGCCGCGCTGATCAGGTCGATCGCGGTTTTAGAAAGCAGTTCTGGAGCGAGTTCTGTAACGATAGCCCCATTCATGTCGTTGTCCGTATGTAGCGCAGTAACCCTGCACCGTAGCTGAGGGTGCATTCGCTTCCAACGCATTGGAGGTTCTTGAAAGAGCTCATCCAGGCAAGCATCTAGCGAAACCCGTTTCGGGTTGTCGAGAAGCTCTCGGTACTGAGAACACGGTCGCGATGATCGTGCGACAGCCGGGACGTGCAAATCCTGGCGTGGATCGACGCCACCATGAGGTGCGGTCTCATCGTTCCAGCGCGACTTATCAAGACCGTCACGATGCCCTCGCCTGCGTTGACTCCGACACTCATGGATCACCGGTCTGAAAATCAGCAAGACCAAAACGAAGCAAGTAGCTTCGGCTTTCACCAGGTTCGAGGTTGTTATCGTTCCCGGAACGAAGGTCTGTTCGGGGCTCAATTCCGAGAGCGAATATACCCGATTGAAAGGCGCGCCACACACCGAGTTTGGGAAGCGTCGCCTGGCTGTAGGCGAACGACACGGCGACGCCGGTTTTTTCGTTCCGCAGAATGACAGGGACCTGATGTGGCGAGATACGACTATCGACAACATCTACCTTTTCGCCGAAATCATCGGACGGGATGGGAGGTTGCGAGTTGAGTTCCGAAAGTAGCGGATCGGGTAAGCCAGCGACGGTGAGGGTGTCGTTCAGAAAAGGGTAACCGAAATTGACGTGATACATGATGGCATGATCCGTTGAACGGAAGCCGCGGTTCGTTACCGTGTCCTCGACATTCAACTCCGACTCGAACATCGGGAGTGTGATCCTGCGCCGCAACTCGAGAGTTTCGCCAAACACGCTCGCCTGCCTAACGATTCCTTCGCAGGAGATGACGAGCGTCTCAGCGTCCACACCACAGCTGAGCAATCGTGCCTTTTCTGTCGAAATCCGTCCATGGAGAGGCATATTCCTCGTCTTGATGTGCGGGTGATTGTAGTGGCGCACATCAGCCTGGTGCGGACGACTGTAGTGGTCCAGGCCGCATGTGACCATGAAGCCGTCGAAATTGCGCAGGAACCCCCATCCGTCTTCGGATCCCGGATCATGGGCCGGAAATGCCATCTGCGTTGGTGAGTGCCAGCCGATATTCGTCCCTTTGAAAGACAGGCTCGAAATGTCGAACCCGCGATCGACGGCGACTTCAAACGCAACGCCGGCTGCGTTTCGGGCGACCAAGATACGCTGACCGCGCCCCGGGCCATCTTCCAAAGTGACAAGGCGTATGTCCGCGAGCGAACGCAGGTCCGCGCTGCGCTTCAATAGCTCTATGTTCATTTCATGCTCCTTGTAAAATTGTCGGCGTGGAAGGTGATCATCTCGATGGTTCAGGCACTCGGCACGAACGACCCTCGTCTGAATTGAGTAGTTCGAGTTTGGTGATGAGCCCGCTCAGTTCTGGCTCCTCCACAGCCGAAGCAGCGATGCTTGGCATGAACCATGCGAGTCTGCGTTGATGGCGCTCCGGGAAGTCGTCTTCCATTTGCGCCACATCAAGCAAGTGAACCAGGACTATGGCGGGCACTAGTTCACCGTCATTGAGCTTCTTCATATACGTGTAGTGGCCCCATGCCTTTTTACGCACGCGCCCGCGCACGCCTGCCTCTTCCCATGCTTCCTGACGCGCAACCTCGTGGGGCTTCTTCTTCCGCATTGGCCACCCCTTTGGAATGACCCAGCGCCCGCTATCCCTGCTCGTGATCAGAAGAACTTCGATCGATCCGTCGCTGCTATTTTGGCGATAGCAAATCGCCGCATACTGCATCCTGAGGTGGCCATGAGAAAGCTTGTCAGTAACGCACGCGCGCTGAGACAGCGATGTTTGCCTTGAAAGCTCACCGGCCATGGCGTGATCAACCCTTTCATGCTGTGGCTTCTGGGTGCCGCGACCGTGCGCGGCACCAGATTTCAGTCATTTGCCAACAATTACGCGGAAGCCGCCACGTTCTGCAGGAGCGGCTGAAGCCGGCTGACAAATTCATCGCCACCACATGCAAACCGCAGCTTCTGCGACAGGTCGGTATTGTCCCAGTCGATGGTGTGCGAGACGCCAAGATTGGCCAGGATCGGTAAAGCCGCCATGACATCCCATGTCGAGTCGCCAAGAGAGAGGTAACCGTCGGTCTCACCCAGTGCGACCGAGATGAACGATAGCGTCGCCGACCCGCAGAACCGGAAGCTGATGCGCAGCTCATCTGACATGAACCGCATCAGTTCGACGCGATCTTCCGTGGCCACTGTCGGGTGGATGCCAAAGCTCATGGCCGCCTGCGACATGTCGAGCGGACGCAGCGGTAACAACGCTTTCCCGTTAAGCTGTGAGGGAACCGACATGCCACCCACCAGCATCTGGTCGCGAGCTGGTGCGTAGATCACTCCGAAGGTCGGGCGGCGGTTTTCAAACAGACCGATTGAGATCGCCCAGTTGTCGCCGCCTCGAACGAAATTGAAGGTTCCGTCGATTGGGTCAATGACCCAGATCCGACCAGACGTCCCAGCGAGTTCACCGCGCTCCTCTCCGTAGATACCGTCGTCCGGATAGGCCTGTTTGAGACGCGCGATCAACAAGTCCTCGACCTGCCTGTCGGCCTCCGTCACAAGATCAAGGTGCCCCTTCTTTTCGACGGGCAGACATGCCAGCGACCGAAACTGTTCAAGGGCAAGATTTCCCGCCTCCCGAGCGATTCCTTCGATGATTGTCTCGACCGAGGCCTTCGTAATCGAATCATGCATTGGCCATGTCCTTTAGCCGGACGACCTGTGACACATCGTTGCTGATCAACTGGTCGAGTTGACCTTCGCGGATCCATTCAACGACGTTAGCCTCGATATCGACGCCATAGGTCTTGAGGGTCTTCAGCTTGCTTGGAGGTGGCACGTGCAGGAAAGTTGCGATGCCGCCTTCGTGCAATTGGCGTGCCTCGCCGCTTGGGAAATGATGGATCTCCAGGTTGATCGCGTCGACGTTTGCCTCAAGGGCAATCGCCGCCGGGTCGATCAGACGGGAATGAGAAAGGCCGACCGTTGGAACGTCCGGGATCGCTTTCTTTAATGCGCGCAGTTGCACGAAATCGAACGACGAAAACTGCAGCAAATCGGCGCAGCCCAGCTCCTCAATCAGCGCCTTCAGCCTTGGGAAGAAGACATCGTCCTGACCGTAGGTCTTCAATTCGAGCTGGTAGATTATGCCATGCTCACGAGCAAACTGCAGGGCGTCGGCTAGACGCGGCACCCGTTCCTCCGCGAATTCCCCATCAAACCAGCGGCCGGCACTCAAGGTCTCGATTTCGGCATAGGTCATATTGTTGACAAGTCCGTGGCCGTCGGTCGTGCGATCCACGGTCTCATCGTGGATCAGGACGAGCTCGCCGTCGCCGGTGATACGCAGATCGGTTTCGCATGTCACGCCGGGTCCGGCATATTCGAGCGCCTTGCGAAATGCGGCGTACGTGTTTTCCGGCGCACCTTCACTGTGGCCGCGGTGGCCGGCGACACGCATCGTCTTTGGTGTCATTGTCAGCGGGTTCATTTTTTTTCCTTTCGTTTAACGGAGGCGCGCGTCGAGACGGTCGCGGAGGTAGTCGCCGAGCAGGCTGATCGACAGGGTCGTAAGCACGATCAAGGCGCCGGGGAACGCAGCCAGCCACCATGCGATCGCCAGATAATTCCGACCTTCTGCCACCATTAGGCCCAGGCTCGTCGCCGGCGGCTGGATGCCAAGGCCGAGGAAGCTCAGGCCGCTTTCAAGCAGAATGATTTCCGGGAAATTGACCGTGAATTGCACGATGAGCGGCCCGGCGATATTCGGGAGCATATGGCGCAGATAAATGCGCATCGGCGGAACGCCGACGATCCGGGCGGCCTCCGCATAGCCCTCTTCCTTGGCGCTTAAAACCAACCCGCGTGTCAGGCGAGCGTAGCGCTCCCAGTTTGCAAACCCGACCAGGAACACGAACAGGAGGGGGCTGGATCCGAAGATTGCCAATACGCCGAGTGCGACGATGATAAAGGGAATCGACGCCATGGCGTCGGAAAACCCCATGATCGCATTATCTACCCAGCCACCGAAGTGGGCGGCGAGCAGACCAAGGCTGGTCCCGACCAAAGCACAGATGATCGATCCGATGATAGCAATCATCAGCGTCGTCTGGGTTGCGACCAGAAGATTGCTGACCACGTCTCGGCCAAGGTAATCGGTCCCGAGAAAATGGGCGGCGGACAGAAACGGTTTGGCAAAGCGGGCTAGAGGGTCTTGATGGAGGTAGTCGAAGGGCGCCACCCATCGCGCCGAAACGCCGATGAAGATGACGATTGCGATCCATGTGCAGCACGCGCCGATGCTGATCGGCATGCGGTGGAAAGGGGCCCAAATGGCGCTCGTGTACGAACGCGATGATGTCGCTGTCGTCATGTCACTGCTTCCTGATCTTGGGGTTGAGAACCGCGTAGAGGACGTCGACGGTCAGATTGATGGTCACCATGAAGGCGGTAAACAACAGGATCATCGCTTGAACAACCGAGAGGTCACCACTGCTGGTGGCGGCGACAAACCCGCTACCTAGGCCTGGCCACGCAAAGACCGGTTCGATGAGCACAGCGCCGCCCAGCAGACCACCGGCAGTAAAACCTAGCGTGGTTACCATCGGAATCGCAGCGTTCGGCAAAGCATGCCGGACGATGATCTCCCAGTTCGGGATCCCATCTGCGCGCGCAGCGGCTATGTAGGGTTGCCCCAGCACGTCGATCAGCGTTGAACGCATGAACCGCGCAATCGCCGCCGCATTGAAGAGGGCAAACGTTGCTACCGGCAGGATCATATGCTTCCACGACGAACTCCCGGAGCTCGGGAGCACGCGCAGCCAGACGGCGAAAACGAAAACGAACACCAGCCCGAGCAGGAAGTTCGGGATGCTGTAGCCAAGCACCGCTCCTGCCATGACACCCTTGTCGACAGCGGACTCGCGGCGCACCGCTGCAAGGATACCGGCGGGAATGCCAATCAACATGCTGAGGAAGAAGGCAGATACCGTCAGAAGCAACGTCTTCGGAATTCGCTCGCTGACAACCTCGAAGACCTCGCGGCCGTCGGCATAAGACGTGCCAAAGTCTCCGCGCACCGCATTACCGACATAGATCATGTACTGCTCGAAGATCGTTCGATCCAGCCCCCACTTTGTGCGAAATGCCGCCAGAGCCTCCGGGCTCGCCGTGTCGGAAAGCATCTGCTGCGCGGAGTCTCCGCTCAGGCGAATAACGACGAAAACGACTGTCACAGTCGCCACCAGGACGATAAGAGCCCGGACGACACGGGTTAGGATAAACGCTCCCATTACGCGATCTCCTTCTGCGGTGCGGTTTCTGGGGACGACGTGATCGACTGCGGGAATTCCTCTGCCCGGTGGCATGCGACTTGCTGACCGGCGACCGGTCGAAGGACGGGGGTCTCGGTCGCACATCTATCGATTGCGAATGGACAGCGCGAACGGAACGCACAACCCTGCGCGACGTTTGAGGCGTCGAGTTCGCCCTTGATCGGCGGCTCAATGTTCCGAACGGTTGGGTCCATTGTCGGAACGGAAGCCAGAAGCGCGCGCGTGTAGGGATGGCGTGGCCACTGGTAAACCGACTTTATATCTCCGGTTTCGACGATACGGCCGAGATACATGACGGCAATGCGATCAACGAGATGACGAACGATGCGAAGATCATGTGTGATAAAGACATAGGCGAGATCGAGCTCCTGCCAAAGCTCGCGCAACAATGCGACGACCTGCGCCTGCACCGAAACGTCCAGCGCAGAGACAGCCTCGTCGAAGACGACGAGCTTGGGATCGAGAATCAGAGCACGAGCAATAACCACGCGCTGTCTCTGGCCGCCCGACATCTGGTGGGGATAGCGGCCCATCATCGCACTCGACAGGCCGACACGCCCAAGCATGGCTGCGGCTCGTTCATAGGCGCCTGACCGATCAGCCACATGATGCACCAGGAGGCCCTCGGCAACCTGCTGACCGATCGTCATCTGCGGATTCAGGGCGGACAATGGGTTTTGCTGCACGAGCGATGTTCTGATGCGAAACTGCTTCCAGTCCTGTGAGTTTCGTTCCTTGTGGTCGACACCCTCGAACCAGATGTCACCGCTGGTTGGCGGGGTCAGTCCCAAGAGAAGCCGGCCGAGCGTGGACTTACCGCTACCGGACTCGCCGACAACCCCCAACCGCTCGCGTGGGGCGAGCTCCAGATCAATGGCATTGCATGCGAACTGGCTGGTTGGCTTGGCGAAGAAACCAGTCTTGTGCCTGAACGCCTTGGACAGGCGGCGTGTCTGAAGGAGATGTGTGGTCATGCGGCCACCGGATGGTAGCAAGCGGCTTCGTGGGCGAGGCCGATCCTTGCAGGCACCGGGAAGCGAGCGGTGCATTTACCGCTCGCGCGAGAACAGCGAGGATGGAAATAACAGCCTTCAGGCAGGCTATCGAGAAGCGGGACCGAACCCGGGATGGGAACCGGCGGCTCGAGATCGGCCGCATCGATGCTCGGCATGCAGTCGATAAGCGCGCGCGCATATGGGTGCGCTGGCCTGTCCAGCAATTCAGCGACCGGTGCGGTCTCTACGATTTTTCCGCAATACATCACGGCTGCCCGGTCGGCCAAACGCGCGATGACACCCAGATCGTGCGAAACGATGATCAGGGCCATGCCGGTTTCAGCTTTCAGCTCTTCGAGCAGATGAAGGATCTGTGCCTGCATCGTCACGTCCAGCGCTGTCGTTGGTTCGTCTGCAATCAAAAGCTGGGGTTTGGCCGCAAGGGCATGAGCAATCATCACCCGCTGGTTCATGCCACCGGAAAACTGATGCGGATACGAACGAAGCCGGCTCTTGGCCCGGTCAATACCCACCCGCTCAAGAAGACGCATGGCCTCCATTCGAGCGTCACTGCCTCTTAGGCCCTGATGGCGGTAGAGCGCCGATTCAAGGTAATAGCCGATTGTATGGACCGGGTTGAGGCTACTCGTAGGGTCTTGGAAAATCATCGCGATGGTCGGTTTTCCGACCTTACCAACTGTCGCCGGATCCGTTCCGAAATCGATCGAGCCAGCCGTCTGGGCGATCCCGCGAGGAAGCATGTTGCCAACGGCAAAACAGGTGATGCTCTTGCCGCAGCCGGATTCTCCGACCAGACCAAGCGTCTGCCCGGCCTCCAGCGAGAAGCTCACGTCGTCGATGATTTTGATTTTTTGTGCCGGAACCTCGACCACGAGATTACGGACATTCAACAAAGTAGACATTCTTCCCTCCCAGGGGCAGTGCGCACGGATGCGCACTGCCATTTTTGTCTGTTCGTCGTTATTTGAAGTTCAGGTTTTTGCGGAATTCCATTGTCTCGAACGAGACAGGGCTCCACTGGACATCCTTGCGCGCGGCATAGACGTCATAAGGCTGATACAAGAGCACGGCAGGAGCCTCGTCCTCGAAGATATCGCGCAGGCGGTTGAAGACGGCCGAGCGCTCTTCTCCGTCCTTCATCTGAGCAACCTTGTCGCAAAGTTCATTGAACTCGGCAGGAGCTTTCCAGCCCCAGCGCTTCTGGATGCCTCGGCCAGGACCGAACTCGGATACCAGGGTCGTGAGCCCATCTGTCAGCCACTGGCCATTCGACCAGTTACGGATGAAGATGTCGGGATCCTTAGGTGTCGTTCCCGGAGCGTAAATCTTAGGCACGACGTTAATGCCAACCGCTTTCCACATCTCGATCATCATCATCAGCGCCGGTACGGCGTTTGCGTAGTAGTTACCCATCGTGTGATAGGTAATCGGAGTGCCGTCGTAGCCGCTTTCCTTGACCAGGCGCTTGGCTTCTTCGATGTTGTATTCCATCGCTTTGCGGTTCGGATCGAAACTTGCCCCATAGTGCGGGAAGTTGAAACCGTTCGGAATGGACGCGGTTTTCTTCCAGAGCGCTTCGACCATCAACGGACGGTTGACTGCGAGGCCAAGAGCCCGGCGGAGCGTCTTGTTCTGGAAGATCGGCTGGTTCATGTTGAAGGTGAACATATGGACGTTCTCGATCAGCGTGCCCCGTGTTTCGAGGTCCGAGTATCCATCAATCAGCGCCAAGTCGTCCGGCGTCAAAGTGGTGATGATATCGTATTCGCCGCTGATGAGACCGGCGACGCGTGTCGCCGGTTCAGCGACGACCTGATAGGTGATTTTCGAGGCCGTGGGCTTTTCACCCCAATAAGCGTCGTTGGCTTCTAGCGTGACGTGGTCGTTGGCAACTAGTTCCTGGAACATGTACGGACCGGTACCAATCGGCTTGTTGCCGAAGGCGACCGCGCCAAGGCTCTTGTAATATTCCTTCGGAACGATGGGACCCAGCCAGGAGCCGAGAAATTTTTCAATGAGATAGGACGGCGTCTTGGTCCGCAAAACGACGGTGTACTTGTCCTCGACGACTGGCTCATCCCAGTTCGGCGAGAAATTGCGGCCGTTCGGGACGGTCTTGATTGCTTCGTCACCCCATAGACGTTCGGAAGAGAAGGTAAAGGCTACGTCCTCGGCCGTCATCTCGGCGCCGTTGTGGAATTTAACGCCTTGACGCAGCTTGAAGCGTACCGACTTGTCATCGATGCGCTCGAAGCTTTCGGCGAGTGCCGGCACCAGCTTGATGCCATTGCCCTTTGCGCCGTCAGCGAAATAGTCGCGACGGATGAGAGTGTCGAAGATCTGGTTGATGATGCGGGGACCGGTGTTGCTGATACCGTTGATCGGCTCAAGCGAACTCGGCAGGCCGTTGACGCCGATCCGCAACGCGCGGCGATCCGCTGCAAAGGCGAATTTCAGACTGGTGGTTGATGCGAGCGCGGCAACGCTTGCGCCAATTAGGAAATTTCTGCGATCAGTTTTTACCATCGGTCCTCTCCCGGACTTAACAAGTTTCTATTGACGGATTGGCGGGGACATCGAGCCCTAGTTCGCGATCACGAACTTCCTCCGCAATTTTTCTGGCACCGTGTCGATGATGGTCCTGGTGCCGACGTCAGTGATAATCACACCGACGTCCTCGATTTTTGCTGTGACCGACAGGCTGGATTTCGTGAACTTCGAGTGGTCGGCGACCACGATCACACGGCTCGAGACTTCGATCATGGCTTTCTGAACGCTGGCGTTCATCGGTGTCGATGTGCAGATCTGGCCGCGATCGAGATCGATCGAGCTGGCATTGAGGATCAGCTTGTCGGCGTTGAACTGGCGAATGAAGCTTTCCGCATGCGGTCCGCGATAGGAGCGGTTCGTATCGGTGAACTCACCACCGACGGAATAAATGGTGTTGCCTTCGCCCCGGGAGAGCTCGGCTACAATATCGAGACCGTTGGAGATCAGCGTCAGACCCTTGCGAGCCGACAGGATCTTGGCGACCTCGAGTGCGGTCGTTCCGGCATCGAGAAAGACTGCGTCACCATCGGCGATCATCCCCGCGGCGACGGCAGCAATGGCTGCCTTTTCTGATTGGCGCGAGATGGCGCGCGCAGCATGCGTTGGGTCCTGACCGACCTGATTGACGCTAACCGCACCACCATGCGTCCGGCGAAGTACGCCGGCCTGCTCGAGGTCGCCAAGATCGCGTCGCGCCGTTGCCAGCGAGATTTGAAAACGTTCAGTCAGCGTATTGATCGCGACAAACTGCTCCTCGCGAAGCAGGTCTGCAATTTTTGCCTGGCGGTCCTGAGCGGCTGTAAGCACGGTGTCTCTCTTCGAAAGGTGATCTAATTCGATCATTCGTATGATTGTTATCTATCTTTGTCAAATGACAGATTAATGACAAAACATGCTGCTTTGCAACATTATAGAAGACAAACTTATTGTCTGAGCGAGATGATCACGAGCGCAAAATCGAGAACACTTGAGCCAGTGATCGATATCGATCATAGTGAGGGCTGCATCTTAGAGCTCTACATTCGCAGACGGCAAAAGATCGCGTCTTGCTGAACCGACACGCCAGACAACTCGAAATCGAACGGAGCTCAAAAAAATGAATTCCACTGTCGTCATGATAAATTTGCTCGGAGCGGTGGCGCTGCTTCTTTTCGGGCTAGCACTGGTCAAGGATGGAGCGACCCGTGCGCTTGGCGCGAAGCTTCGTACAGGACTGGCTAGCGGCACCAAGGGAAGCCTTCGGTCATTCGCGTCGGGTTTTGTCGCGACAGTCGCGTTGCAAAGTTCAACGGCAACCGCGCTGATGGTGTCGTCCTTCGTCGAGCGCGAGCTGATCAAACCAAGGATGGCCCAGGTGGTGCTTCTTGGCGCCAACGTTGGAACAGCCGTAACGGCCTGGATAGTAGCGACAGGAATCGAATGGATTTCGCCAGTTCTGCTGTTCGTCGGCATCTTCTTCTATAGAAGTAATTCCACGGCACGGGAGGGCGCTGGCACCGCTTTAATCGGAATTGCCCTCATGTTGCTTTCGCTGCATCTCTTGAGCAGTGCGACCGAGCCCCTCCGTCAGTCGCCTGCGCTTGCTGCCTTCATCGGGCTGCTTGACAACGCGTGGCCGGTAGCAATGATTTTTTCGGCGGTGATCGCCATACTGTCATCGTCTAGCCTCGCGGCGGTTATCCTGATTTTGTCATTATCGTCGACCGGCATGCTCTCTGGTGGACTTGTCGTCGCATTGGTGCTTGGTGCCAATCTCGGAGGTGCCGTTCCACCGGTGATTGCGTCTTTGTCAGGTTCCGGTGCGGCACGACGTGTGACACTTGGCAATTTTATCGTGCGCACCGCTGGTTGTCTGATTGCCCTCCCTGGGGCACAGGTAGCGGCTGATTTGCTTGCGATGGTCCCCCTCGCCGCGACAAAGCTGCCGGTCGATGTGCACCTCGCCTTCAACCTCTTTCTCGCACTGCTTGCCTGGCCGTTCTCGAGGCTATTGGCACGCTGGATGACGATCTTGGTACCCGAACAGATGCAATCGGGAGACGCGCCAAAATATCTTGATCCAGCGGAACTCTCGACGCCGGTCGTGGCACTTTCCAGCGCCGCCAGAGAGGTACTCGGTGTCGGGGACGTGATTGAGAAAATGCTGGTGAAAGCATCCGACGCGTTTGACCATAACAACGAAATCGGGCTTCGCGAGATCCCCGCACTAGAAGCTCGGGTCGATCGCTTGCAGCAGGAGATCAAGGTCTATCTGTCGAAGCTCGGACGGACAGGTCTTTCAGAGGACGAAGGGCGCAAGTCGATCGTCATCATCGATTATGCCATCAACCTCGAGCATATTGGTGACATCATCGAGAAGGGCCTATTGCCGGCAGTGCGGAGGAAGGTTGCCCAGGGGCTGAAGTTTTCCGACGATGGTTTCGCCGAGCTACAGCAGTTGTTCAAGCTGACGATCGACAACTTGCGAATTTCGCAAACGATCCTGATCACGCGTGACTTCAATCTCGCCCAGCAATTGATGGAGAGAAAGGTTGAAGTTCGAAACATGGAAAAACAATCTTCCGAGCGACACCTGGAGCGGCTGAGGAACGGTCGCGCAGATAGCCTTCAGACGAGCTCACTTCATCTCGATATTCTTCGGGATCTCAAGCGCATCAACGCCCACATTGTGTCGGTCGCCCACCCGATCATGGATGAGCAGGGGCTTCTTGGTGAAAGCCGCCTCATTGTCAGGGTTTCGGCAGATTAAGCTCTCCAGGGTTGGATGTCCTGATCGGGCACGACCGCGCTAGATCGAGCCATCCTTGTCGACTGTCCCAGCCGATGGTCAGCCTTTGAAGGCTCCCGGGAAAACGATGTCTTGATTGACAAGCACATTGAACTTGTAGCCGGGCCGTATTTCGAGCGTTGGCTGAACGTCCATGTTCCGTTGGATTGTCCGGTCCGCAACCCGCCCAAACGTCTCTGCAAAATTCCGCCGCGTCGCATCCGAGGCCGTGTCCTGGGTCGCGAGCGTCGAACTTTCCGGAACGGCCATGTCGATACCAGTCCCGATCAGAGCAATCAGCACCGCCGAGCCGAACGTTTTCAAATAATGGTTGTTCACCTTGTCGCTGAAACCACTATGCCCTTGCGCATCAGTTCCCGACATGCCGCCGATCTGCAACGTCGATCCATTCGGGAAGATGATATCTGTCCACACGACGAGAACGCGTTTCTGACCAAAAGACACCTTGCTGTCATAGCGACCGAAGAGCTTCGTTCCTTGCGGAATGAGCAGACGATGGCCTGTCGCGCTGTCGTAAACGCTCTGGCTCACCTGGGCGGTGATCCGGCCGGGAAGATCGGAGTTGATCCCCGTGATCAGTGTTGCCGGAATGACCGAACCGCGCTTTAGCTCGAAGGGTGATTGTTGGGGCACGACACGGCTCGGCAGATAGCCGAGGTCCTTGAGATCGGCGTTGAAGAAGTCTTCCTTGGCGGCTTGCGCATTGGGATCAACGTTTTGACCACCGAGCCCGGCGCGCAACGCGGCCGCATAGAGATCGGGACCACTTGCCGCGTTCGCTGAAGTCGTTGCGGCTCTTGCCGCCGTGTCTGCGGTCGCATCATGCGTTTCAGCACGCCAGCCCAATTTGCCGCGATCGATGGAAAGCGGCGCATCATAGGCAGCGTTGTTCGCCTGCAGGCGGGCCATCCGCTGGCGCTGCTGCTCACGCAGAACCTGTTCCTGTTGTTCTCGAAGAAGACGAGCCCGCCAGACGGCTTCCGCTTCGAGGTCCTGACCGCGCTGCGGCACCTCGCGTTGCCCTGGCTGCGGCGTGAAGGGATTGCTGGCCTTTTCATCAACCTGTTTCGTCTCGACCGGCGTCGGCTGGAAGATGGTCTGCTGCTGCGGCTCGCCGATAATACCATCGGTGACGCCGCGTTTGATCTGGTCGGCATAGGTCGAGGCCGGGTTGCCTGAACTGGTCTCCGGGCCGGTGTCCTTGCCGAAGTAAAGCCCGCGCGAGGCGAGCCCATAAAAAATTACGCCAAGAAACGTGACCGCCAAGACGACAATGACGATGATCGGCAGACGGTTGATCCGCCGGATAGTGGATGGGGCCTGACTGTTTGGCGCGCCGCCGAGATTGAGAGATTGCACCATGTGATCCTCCCTCACCCGCGCCGCATGAGCGACACGGCGCTTGCGGGCGTCGCGCCACTTGCCGTGACGGAATAAGCGCGGCCGAGCTCGACGCTGTTTGTCGATAGACGGGCCAGCACCTGACCATCGACGTCCAAGATCACATAGGCGAGCGGGATGATGGTTGCGCCGCTATCGGTCTTCTGGTCGGTGATCACAGCATATCCCCATCCCTTAAGGGCTGTTTCCAGCGCCTGTCCGAACGGTGAGGCATCCGCTTTCAGCGCAACGGTCGCCTTTCCCGGCCCGATCTGTTCGGCAAGGCGGCTGACCATATCGCCGGCGATTGCGCTGGCGGCGGGACCGGAGATATCCGGCGGTGCGGTGCTGGAAACGAGCCCTTCTGTTTCGGTCGACTGGCATCCGGAAAGAAGGGCGGCTAGGGCGCAGGCTGCGGCAAGGTTGCGGAGGGGTTGCAAGGCGCGCGAATGGTAGAGAGGGATGTTCATGACCGCCCTCCCCGCTTGATGATGATCCTTTCCTGTTTCCAACCGACACCAGACACGAGCACCGCACGATCGACATGGTAATCGACGACCATTATGTCGCCCTTCATCCGATAGTTGACGATACGGTTCTGCCCGCCAGATGTGACAAACAGAACGGGCGCATCTTGGCCGGAGATCGAACGAGGAAATTGGATGTAGGTTTTGAGCCCATCGGAATAGACCCGTGTCGGCCGCCAGCCGGCCTTGCCCGAGACCGAATAGGAAAAGTTCAACTGTTCGGCGGGAACACCAGCGCCCGGGATGCTGCTTGCCTCCAGCCTCGCGTTGATGTCGGCAAGCTTTGTCGAAACATCTTCAGGATATTCGAACCCGACACGCGCCATATACTGGATCGAATGAGACTTGAGCTGGATGTGATAGGTGCGACGCGACGTTGTCACCACCATCGAGGTCACGAGACCCGGCTCCGACGGTTTGACGATCAGGTGGATGGCTTGGCCGCCGGCAGCCCCTGATGTCGCAGGCTCCACCTTCCAGCGTACAGTGTCGCCGACCAGCACGTCTCGGACGACCTCGCCGCCCTGAAGCTCGATATCGCAAACCTGCAGCGGCGAGCAGACGACGGAGGGTTGTACCTCGCCGTAAAGGAAGAGCACCTTTCCGTCGGCACCCTTGGTCACCAGACCGCGCGAGCCGCGCCACTGGGTAGAGATACCCATGCCCTTTGCTTCGTTGGCTGTGACGCTATCGGCAGCATATGCATGCAGAGGAGCGACCACTGAAGACGCCAACAGTCCCGAGGCGAAAGCGCCCCTCAGCGTGGCCCGTGTTCTTGTGCGTAGGGTGATCATATCAGGGGCCATGCCTTTCAAAGCTGTGCTGTCCAGTCGAAGTCGCGGAGATAAAGACCGATGGGGTTCAAGCGAATGACACCCTCGTCCTGCGGCGGCGTCAGGGTCACGGTTGCGATCCCCCGGAAGCGGCGGACGGCGGTTTCCTTGCCGCGCCGGTCGCGCTCGAATTCGGTCCAGTCCATCTGGTAGCTCTGGTTCGACAGCGCGACGATGTTGTTCACCTCGATGGCCACCGTCGAGTTCTTCGCTTTCTCAAACGGTGAGTTCGAGCGAAACCAGGCATTGACCTTCTCGGTCGCTGGATCGGATGTCCTCAGTAGCCCATAGGTTCGGTCGATATACTGCTTCTGCACGACCGCATCCGGCGTCACACTGCGAAAATTCGAGACGAAGCTGCCGAGGGTGGCACGTACCACACGCGGATCTGCGTATTCGATCTGCTGCGGGTAGCCGGCATTGACGGCCGTGCCGAGCTTGTCGACCTCGACGATATAGGGAACGAGCTTGACCTGGGTGCTCTGGTACAGCGCATAGCCAAAGCCGATCACGGCCATGGTCATGCCGGCGATACCGACGATGCGCCATGCGGCGGCGGCCTTCACGTAGGATCCATAGCGCTCGTTCCATTCGTTGCGGGCGGCGATATAGGGATTTTCGGGCATGTTTTGTCCGGCCATTGCGGATCGGCCTCCAGTTATTTGGTCTCGTTAAAGGGCGGCGGTGGAGGCGGCGATGCGGGACGACCCGGCTGCTGGTCGAGTTTGGCATTGGCAAGCCCCAGCAGCGATCCGGCATAGGCTCCGGGCGACCCGATCGCCTTGTCCTTCGCGGCCGAACTGAGCGCACCTGCCGCACCGCCGATGCTTGCCTCCATGCCCCGCATGGCGGCACCACCAAGGGGCGATCCCCCTGCCCTCGCCGCGCCTGCTGCCTGAAAACCCCTGCTGGCTGCTGCCGTCGCCAGAAAGCCGGCACCCGCCGCAAAAGATGCCGCCTGTCCCCCATGGCGGATGGCTTCCATGCCACTGGTTACGGAGGCGCCTTGGACCACGCCTTGAAGGATTGGCGGCACATACATGGCGATGACGAAGACCACGACCGAGATGCCGGCGATCGCCAACGTCGTGATGAACTGTTCTGATGTGGCTGTCGGGGCCTCGGCCAGGCCCAGCAGGATGTCCGAGCCGATTTTCGCGATCATCACCAGCGCCATCAGCTTCATGCCGACGGAAAAGGCATAGACCAGATATTTGATGGCAAAGTCCTTGGTATAGGACGTACCACCCAGTCCGAGCATGATCATGCCCGCAAGCAGGCCGACATACATCTCAACCATAACCGAGACGAAGATGGCGGCAACGAGCGAGAAGCAGACGACGACCACGACCATGGCGAAGACGGCGGCGATAGCGAGCGCGTTATCTTCCCACAGTCCGAACTTCGCCTGTTCGGACATCTTGGTCGCGACACGAATGCCGGCGTCGAAAATGTTGGCGGGCGAGGCCGACCCTCCGCCAGCGCCAATCTGGTAGAGGCTGTCGACGACAGCCTTGGCGAAGGCAGGCCCCTGGTCAAGGATGAAGGCAAACAGCCCGATGAACATGATGCGTTTCACGAGCTCTGCGAACCAGCTGTCGAGCGAAGCAGCACTGATCGCCAGCCAGACCGCGGCGATGCCGATCTCGATGCCGGCCAGGATCCAGAACAGCGAACGCGCAGCCTTCATCACAGTCGTTTCCCAGCCTTTCGCGGCCGCAACGACGGAGTTCTCCAGGGTCGTCAGCACTTGACCTTGTTGTGCCAATGCCGGCGTGCTCGCGATCAGGACGAGGCCGATCGCGACGAAGGCGCGCTCGATGCGCCGGGAGGGAGGAACGATCACCATCTTGGCTTCATCTCCTGGCCGCCGCGAATGTCGCGGTTGGCACCACCGCCAAAGAACTTCTCTCGGTGAGCGCGGCGGTCTGCGTCGGATGCAGCTTGCGGTGACGTATCGCCCGCTCCGGACAGGCGTGCCGCAGGCGGCTGAACGATCCATCTGGCGACGCCGAGACCGATTGCGACGATCCCCACGACAGCAAGGATGATGACAAGACGCGGGCTCACCAGCGGGGCTCCATCGTCTGCCCGCCGCGGATGTCATGCTCGCTTCCGCTGAAGAATTGTTCCCGACGCGCCTGGGCGAGATCCTTTTGCGCCTGTTCCGAATGAAACCAGGTGCCCATCATGGTCATTTGGCTAGCAACGAGGCCCCGCAGCTTTTGCATTTGTGCGACCTGCTGGGCAGCGATCTGATGCCCGACCTGCAGCGCCTTCATCTGCCCGTCTGATGTCTCTGACATCGACCGCAGCGACGACATCGTGCTTTCCTCGCTCGAAAACTGGTCCGCCGTCAGGTTTGCGGCTTTCAGGGTGCCTCCTATCGTATCGCGGTTGGTGTCGGACCAGTTCTGGTATGTCGATGAGAAACTTGCTGCATCGGGCAGGTTGCTCTTCATCTCGGCAAAGCTTTGGAAACGCTGCTTGAGCACGTCGTCGATACTGCCCATCGAAAATGCGACGCCCTGCCCTTGCGCCACGACGTTTTGCAGGTTCTTCAGGTCGCTTTCGACCTGACCCCAGATGTGGTTTGGCAATTGGGCGGTGTTCTGCAGCATGTTGTTGTAGATCTTGATCTGGTTCTGGATCTGCTCGGCCAGCTGCGAGATCTGGGTAATCTGGTTGTTGACCTGTTCGGCCGACTTGCCGACCAGCGAGATCAGTTCAGTATTGTTAGCGATCTGTGTCCATTCGGTCGCCTGACCCGTCACGCCGCCGGCCTGAGCAGAAGCCGGGAGCATAGCGGGGAGAATGATGGCCGTTACGGCAATGGCGCGTGCCATGTTATTCGGTCGGGAAAAGTGTCTCGGCATGGGCGATCCCCCTTTGCTGGAGCCAGTGGAGAGGCCATGAAGCCCCGTGTTCGGAATGCAGGGCGCGAATGCGCTTGAGGTCTTGCCTGCCCGTCGCCCCGACAAACGAGCGCGCGACTGGACCGAGCGCCATGTTGAAGAGCCTTCGGCCCTCCGGGGACACGACGTAATATTCGCGTTTGGGAATGGCGGTCGCGACGATCTCGATCTGCCGTTCGTTGAAGCCGATGCGCTCATAGAATTCACGAGTTCCCGGCTCGCGCGCCGCGCCGTTCGGCAGGCAGATTTTCGTTGGGCAGGATTCCTTCAGCACATCGATGATCCCGGAGCGCTCCGCGTCGGAAATCGACTGGGTGGCGAGCACAACGGCGCAATTGGCCTTGCGCAACACCTTCAACCATTCGCGGATCTTGTCGCGAAACACCGGATGGCCGAGCATCAACCAGGCCTCGTCGAGAATGATCAGGCTAGGCGCGCCGGTCAGGCGTTTCTCGATGCGCCGAAACAGGTAGGTGAGAACGGGGACGAGATTGCGCTCGCCCATGTTCATCAGCTCCTCGATCTCGAAGCACTGGAACGCGCCAAGCGCCAGACCATCCTGCTCGGCGTCGAGCAACTGGCCCATCGGACCATCGACGGTATAGTGATGCAGTGCGTCCTTGATCTCGCGCATCTGCACGCCGGAAACGAAGTCCGACAGCGATCGGCCACGGGATTCCGCCATCAGCGCCAACTGCCTGGAGATGGCGTTGCGATAGTCCGGGGTGATGGTCACACCTTGCAGTGCCACCAGCATCTCTATCCACTCGGAGGCCCATGCCCGATCGCCGTCGGTCGACAGTTCGGCGAGCGGGCAGAAGGCAAGTGCCCTCACCTCGCCACCAGCCGACGGGCCGATATCGCTGCCGATTTGGTAGTGATCGCCATCAAGGCCCAGCGTCAGAGGCAGCATCGAGCCGCCCTTGTCGAACGCGAACACCTGGGCATCGGCATAACGTCGGAACTGCGCGGCGATCAGCGCCAGCAGTGTCGATTTGCCGGAACCGGTCGGGCCGAAGATCAGCGTATGTCCGACATCATCGACATGCAGGTTGAGCCGAAATGGGGTCGATCCCGATGCCACCTGCATCAGCGGTGGCGAGGCCGGCGGATAGTACGGGCAAGGTGCGATTGGACTGCCCGACCAGACGGAATCAAGCGGAATAAGATCGGCGAGATTGCGGGTGTTGATCAGCGGCTCGCGAATGTTGGCGTAGGACACGCCGGGCAGGCTGCCGAGAAAGGCATCGGTGACGTTCAACGTTTCGATCCGGGCGCCAAAACCTTCGGCCTGGATCAGCCTGCGGATCGCCTCGCACTTTTCCTGGAGCCGGATCGCATCGTCTTCAAAGATGACGATGACCGGCGTGTAATAACCATAGGCGACAAGCTGGGAGGAGGCTTCGGCGATGGCGTCCTCGGTTTCCGCCACCATCAGCATGGCGTCCTGATCGACCGAGCGACTCTGGGTTTGGAACAGCTGATCGAAGAACGGCCGGACTTTCTGCTGCCACTTCTTCCGGGTGCGTTCGAGCCTTGCCCGTGCTTCCTCGGCGTCGAGGAAGACGAAGCGGGAAGACCAGCGATAGGTAAGTGGCATCAGGTCGAGCGTGTTGAGAATGCCTGGCCAGCTCTCGGCTGGCAGCCCGTCGATCGCCACCACACCGAGAAAACGGTTCTCGACCATTGGGGTCAGGCCATGCTGCAGCTCGGCCGTCACCAACCAGTCGAGATACATTGGGATGTCCGGCAGGCGCACTGGGTGGTTCTCTCCGGTGACGCAGAAACGAATGAACTGGAAGAGCTCGTCGTAGCGCGCGACGCGGAACCCGCCCGGCGTTTCCCGGGTCATCATCCGGCGGATCGACACGACATTGGCGAGATACTGCTCGACCTCCCGGATGGAGGTGAGAAAGCTCTCGAGTGCCTTGTCGGCGTACGTGGCGGAGCGGCTTGCGACATCCGAATAGATATAACGTGTCAGACCGGAGCGTCGCGGCTCCGGTGGTCGCCAGGTCAGGATCAGTGCATGCCGGCTCTCGAAATGCCCCCTCTCCTTCTGAAAGTGCGCTCGTCGCTCATCGTCGATGGCGCGTGTGACGGGATCGGGAAAGTGGGATTCAGTCTCGGTCGGGTAATCACCGGTCGGCACCCTGATGGCCTCGACCTGGATCATCCATCCGGAGCCGAGCCGCGAAAGGGTGGCGTTGATCTGGCGCGAGACCTCGTTGCGCTCGGCGTCGGTCGAGCTTTCGCTATCCGGCCCGGCAAAATACCAGCCGGCCATCAGCGAGCCGTCTTTCAGCAGGATGACGCCATTATCAACGAGGCCGGCATAGGGAACGAGATCGGCAAAGGACGGTCCGGAATGGCGGAATGATTTGAGGGCGACCATCACAATCCCTCAGACCTTGCGCCACGGCGACGACGTCGCGCGATAAGACGTCTTGTAGGAGATGTGGCGAAGATAGACCCGGCGCATCAGCGGATCGGATTTGGCCATCATGCGCAGCGCCGCGACTGCGACCAGCCAGATCGCGATGCCGAACAGTGCCGCGTACCAGGTCAGAACGACGAAGATCAGGATGATGGCGGCCAGCGCCGTCAGCAGCACGAGCTCGCGGTCGGCGCCCATCAACAGGTTTGGCCGGGAGAGTGCCCGGTGTACCCGCGAACGTGCCAGAGAAGATCCGGCCTCAGCCATGAGCCCCCTCCCCTACTGTGGCCGGCGTCGTCTTCGGTTCGAGAGTTTTTTGCTCGGCCTGTGCGTGATCCTCGCCGATCGAGGCACCGGTCGCGCCGAAGAGAGCAACGATCTGTGTGGCCCCGAGCAGGACGCCACCCACCAGTGCAACGTAGCAAAGCCGCCTCGCGAAATCATTCAGTTCGCCTCCGAAGATCAGCATGGCGCCGGCAATGGCGACCGCGGCCAGCGCGATGAACCCGGCGACAGGTCCGGTGATCGATTGCTGGATCTGTTGCAGCGGCGATTCCCAGGGAAGACCGCCTCCGCCCGAGGAAGCGAGTGCGGAGCCGCTAAAGCCGATAAAAATGGCGACAAGCGTCGCGCGGTTTAGAAGGAAAGAGATTTTATGCGACATGGCTGTCCTCATCGATATGCGCGTAGTGTTCGGTCTGGTAGCGTCCGTTGCCGTATCCTTCGATGTGGATCACCTCGCGGACCCGCCTCCCCTTCCCCGTTCGTTCAATGGAAACGACGAGATCGACGGCCTCGCCGATCACCTCCTGCATCGGCTGCTGGCTGGCTTCCGCCGTCAATTGTTCCAGCCGGCGCAAGGTTGACATCGCTGTGTTGGAATGGATCGTGGTGACGCCGCCGGGGTGGCCGGTATTCCAGGCCTTGAGGAGCGTCAGGGCCGCGCCGTCGCGGACCTCGCCGACAATGATGCGGTCGGGACGCAGGCGCATCGTGCTCTTCAGCAGGCGGGCCATGTCGATGGCATCGCTGGTGTGCAGAGACACGGCGTTCTCGGCCGCGCATTGGATTTCGGCGGTGTCTTCGAGAATGACCATCCGATCGTCCGGGGCCGCAGTGACGATCTCGGCGATGATGGCGTTGGCGAATGTGGTCTTGCCCGATCCCGTGCCACCCGAGATGACGATGTTCATCCGAGCGTCGATCGCGCTTCGAATGGCCGATGCCTGAGCTTCGGTCATCACCTTCGACTTCACATACTCGGTCAGCGGGATTAGGCGGGAAGCGCGACGGCGGATCGTGAACGCCGGTCCGGATACCACCGGTGGCAATAGCCCTTCGAAGCGGTGCCCACCAATCGGAAGTTCGCCAGAGATGATCGGCCGCTCGTCGTCGGCCTCCGACTGCAGGGCATGCGCGACGCTGCCGATGACGACTTCGGCTGCGGCGGTGCTCATTGCGCCGGCCGGTGCAACGCCGTGCCCAAGCCGCTCGATGAACAGCCTGCCGTCCGGATTGAGCATGATCTCAACGACGGTCGCGTCATCGAGGGCGATGCACAGTTGGTCACCAAGCGCGCCCTGCAGTTTGCGGACCAGGCGAGGATGAGAGCGGAGTTGGGTCACGCAGCGCTCCTGATTATCACTCCGTCGGTCCGATGGAACGACTGATAGCCCGGAGGGCATACCTGCGCGAAGCTGGCGCGATTGGCTGGTAGGCTTCCGGCGATGGCGATGGTGTTGCCTATCGAAGCCGGTTTACCAAGACGCTGCATTGGCCACCCTGCTCGTTTCAGGATGCGCTCGAAACGCAGATCGGTCGCCGTGACGATCTCGCTGTAGCCGCTCGCCATCGACCATTCGATGATACCGGCGAACAAGGTGAGCGTCGCAAAATGCAGTTGGCTTGCCTCCCTCTGCGAGGCAAGTGAGGTATCGACGCAAAAGCGCGAAGTCTCGACCATGCCGGAATGAGGGTAAAGCGATCCCGTAACGAGAAGCTGGGGGAACGTCCGCTCCAGCATGGTCGGGCCAGACGCTGGAAGCAGACGAACGCAACCTGCCACCTTTCCACTATCGGCAATTGCCAGAAGGTATGTCGGCTTGTAATCGTCGTACTGGTCGCGTTCTTCTCCCGCATTAATGGAAACGTCCCAGCCCAGACGTCCGCCAAATACCGTCGCGCGAAGACGGTGCATTTGTCTCAGGAAGTTGCGATGGCGCTCGTACTGGTCGGGTGCGATGGTTAATATCCGCATGATGATCTCCGGTTGAACAAGGTCATCCGGACAAAAATCATTTCTGTGGGCGTGTGCCTATGTGCAGATTTGCACCTCAGGTGATTCTAGCGAGTCGCTCGTCCCTCCCCTAGAATGTGAGCGAGTCGTAAGCGATGCAGACGAGATTCATGTGCAAATCTGCATTTGGTCCTGACGAGATTCACATGCGGAAAGAGATGTAAGTGACAGATTCATATGACTGAATCTGAATAAGCTCTAAATCCGGCTAAAACGCGTTAACTATTGATTAACTTTAAATACCTTGCAAACGATGTTGGAATCGGATGATTTATCCACGGTAAATAGGTGTGTTTACGACAATTACCGTGTGTACGAGAGGAAGTCGTGGAAAATTCGGCGCAGCTTCAGAAGGCTATTCATAAACTGATCGGCGCCCACGCGCGCGACCTCTCAGGTGCTTTGCACGAACACCGTGTGAAGTTGTACCCCCCAGAGGCGCGTAAAACATTGCGTTCCTTCTCCTCGACGGAAGCCGCAAAGCTTATCGGTGTCAACGACGGGTACCTTCGTCACCTCTCCCTCGAGGGTAAAGGTCCCCAACCCGAAATTGGCAACAATAACCGCCGCTCGTACACTGTCGAAACAATCCAGGCCCTTCGAGAATACCTGGACTTAACCGGGAAAAACGATCGGCGCTATTCACCCAAACGCTCCGGCAAAGAGCACTTGCAAGTAATCACAGTCGTCAACTTCAAAGGTGGCAGCGGAAAGACGACGACAGCTGCGCACTTGGCGCAATATCTCGCCCTGAACGGCTATCGTGTTCTTGCAATTGATCTTGATCCGCAGGCCAGTATGTCGGCACTTCACGGCTTCCAGCCGGAGTTCGACGTCAAGGACAATGAGACGCTTTACGGTGCGATGCGCTATGATGCTGAGCGTCGTCCGTTGAAGGACGTGATCAAGAAGACCTACTTCGCCAACCTTGATCTGGTGCCAGGCAACCTTGAGCTGATGGAGTTCGAGCACGATACGGCAAAAGTCTTGGGCTCGAACGATCGGAAAAACATCTTCTTCACGCGCATGGACGACGCGATTGCTTCAGTCGCAGACGACTATGATGTCGTCGTAGTAGACTGCCCTCCGCAGCTCGGCTTCCTAACCATCTCCGCTCTGTGTGCAGCGACCGCCGTTCTTGTCACAGTTCATCCGCAGATGCTGGACGTAATGTCCATGTGCCAGTTTCTTTTAATGACGTCGGAATTGCTGAGCGTCGTCGCCGATGCAGGCGGAAGTATGAATTACGACTGGATGAGGTACCTCGTCACCCGCTATGAGCCCGGTGATGGTCCTCAGAACCAGATGGTGTCGTTTATGAGGACAATGTTTGGTGACCATGTCCTCAACCATCCAATGTTGAAGAGCACAGCTATCTCCGACGCGGGCATTACCAAGCAGACGCTCTATGAAGTCAGCCGTGACCAGTTTACACGCGCGACCTACGACCGTGCGATGGAGTCGCTCGACAATGTAAACACTGAAATCGCGCAGCTCATTGAAAGCGCATGGGGGCGCAAATGAGAACGACAGAATCTCGCGTAAAAGCGCAAAAGTTGTCAGCCGGAAACTTTCGAGAAGCCTCTCATTTTAGGATGCCAACCGCGACACCCGAGGGGGCTACTCATGGCTAGAAAACACTTGCTATCCGACTTGGGTGGACTAAAGTTGCCAGCCGGAAACTCCGAGAACATTGCCGCGCAGGATGCTGCTACTCCGCAGTATTCCCCACGTGGCGCGATTGGTGCTGTTTCGCGTTCCATTGAGCTTTTGAAGTCTCAATCACTTACGGAACTTGATCCGGATCTCATCGACGCGCCACTCGTGGCGGATCGATTGGAAGAGTCTGCCGATCAATTTGAAGAGTTTGCTCGTAACATAAAGGAGCACGGGCAGCAGGTCCCTATCCTTGTCCGCCCTCACCCGTCTGTTGAAGGTCGATACCAGATTGCCTACGGACGTCGACGCCTGAAAGCAGTCAAGGCTGCCGGTATCCAGGTGAAAGCCGCTGTTCGCGCTCTGTCGGATGACGAGTTGGTTCTGGCTCAAGGGCAAGAAAACAGCGCTCGGCAGGATCTTTCCTTTATCGAGCGCGCCCTATACGCCGCAGAGCTTGAAGCTAGTGGATTTCAGCGACCAGTCATCATGGCGGCGCTTGCAGTTGATAAAAGCAATCTTTCCCGCTTGATCCAGGCTGCAAAGCAACTTCCCGCAGATATTATCCGCTTGATTGGCGCTGCCCCGAAGACCGGTCGGGACCGTTGGTACGAATTGTCAGGCCGTCTAGGACAAGACGGCGCAGCGGAAACTGCCCGTGCGTTGCTCAAAGACGACGCGGTGAAAAGCTTGAATTCTGACGAGCGTTTCGCTCGGGTATTCGAAGCTGTTGCTCCCAAGAAAAAAAAGTCGGTGAAGGCTGAAGCAGAGGTTTGGAAAGCTGAAGATGGCACGAAGGCTGCTCGATACAAGCAAGACAAGCGTACACTGACTTTAATGATCGACAAAAAAGCAGCTCCGGAATTCGCGGAGTACCTGATGTCGGCACTTCCAGAAATCTATGCTTCGTTCAAGCAGTCGAAGCAGTAGGCGAATCAGCAACGAAAGGATCGTTAGAGCAAAGAAAAAGCCCTCCGAAACAGTGTTCCAGAAGGCCTCTCTCAGTTTGGTCGCTTAGAGAATCGCATTTCCCGGAATCACAGTCAAGAGTCACTGCCAGTTCGGCAGAGCCTTTTCTTTGCCTTTTGAGAGGTGAAAGAAATGCAGACAGGAAGTGTGACGACGCCCTTTGGGCGGCGGCCAATGACGCTCGCCTTGGTGAAGCGGCAAGTGGCCACAAATGATATCAAGGCTGGTAAAACGGTCGAAAAATGGAAAGTCTTCCGTGACGCCTCGGAAGCGAGAGAAGAGCTCGGCTTGCAGTCGAACAGCCTGGCTGTGCTCGACGCGCTTCTGAGCTTCTACCCGGAGAATGAATTGCGCCAAGACGCGCAGCTCGTTGTGTTTCCGTCAAACGCGCAACTGATCCTTCGAGCCCACGGCATGGCAGGCGCTACGCTGCGCCGACATTTGGCGCTTCTGGTCGACGCGGGCCTTATCGTTCGCAAGGATAGTGCCAACGGCAAGCGCTACGCGAGGAAGAACGGTGCCGGCGAGATCGAGAATGCGTTTGGCTTCGATTTGTCGCCAATTCTTGCCCGGTCTGAAGAGCTTGCTGTTATCGCGCAGAAGGTTGTTGCTGCTCGTTCCGCATTCCGTAATGCGAAAGAGAACCTGACAATCTGCCGCCGGGATGTCCGCAAGCTCATTACTGCGGCAATAGAGGAGGGGGCTGACGGTGACTGGATGGCGATCGAGGCCATGTACATCGACCTCGTTTCCCGCATTCCACGCTCTCCAACCATTGCTGACGTCGCCAGTATCCTCGATGAACTCGAGCTCCTGCGCGAGGAAATCCTTAATCTGTTGGATATGCAGTCAAAATCAGAATTTAATAGCACCAATGATGCTCATATTGAGCAGCACATACAGAATTCAAAACCCGAATCCTTCAATGAACTTGAACCTAGCTCTGAAAAAGAGCATGGCGAAAAGCCGAGCAAGAGACGCGAACCTCAAACTGAGACGCTGAAGGCCTTTCCTCTGGGTGTTGTGCTGAAGGCATGCCCACAGATTGTCGACTATGGTCCGGCCGGCGCTGTGGGTGGTTGGCGCGATCTGATGTCAGCCGCGGTCGTGGTGAGGTCGATGCTGGGTGTGAGCCCGTCGGCCTATCAGGAGGCCTGCGAAACCATGGGGCCTGAAAATGCAGCGGTTGCGATTGCCTGTATCCTGGAGAGGGCAGGGCACATCAATTCGGCCGGCGGATATCTGCGTGATCTCACCAACCGGGCGGCGCGTGGAGAGTTTTCGCTCGGGCCGATGGTGATGGCATTGCTGCGGTTGAACGGGGAAGCCGGAAAGCGGTCGGCGTGAATGACGTTTAAAGAAAAGACCCTCCAAAAGTGCTGAACGCCGTACGGCAGAGAGGCGTTTTGTCGAATTTGCGACTCAAGTCGTTCCATTCCGAGCGGCCGGGAAACGTCAGTTTCTAACGACCAGAGCGTGAAGCGGCTGATATTACTGTGATATTTTCCTCGCTGTAAAAAGTTTCCGGCTGGCAACTCTCTGGGAAATGGGATTAGGTCCAATGTCATTATTGGTAGGACGAAATGGCTGGCCCATGACGCCGAATCTAAATATAGCTGCGAATTGAGCGGCTATGGCAGGATCCCGATCTCCGGAGCCGTGCGGGCGGGTTCTTGACATCGTGCGACCACGTAGTCAGTCCCACCTCGGGGTCGATTTTCAATTAGGCCTTGGAATATTGATGTACGAATCAGGCCCAATCTCTGATGTCACCATTGAAGAGCTCGTGGGCGAGAATCGGCCGCCCATTACCGCCGAGCCACTCCTGATCGGGCTCTACCCTTGGAGGAAGTTGGGCAGTCATCGTCGCGCTCGTTGCTCGGAGCATCTCGAACAGACGCTCACCATCCACGAGTTCGAGCTCGAGTTTGAATTTTGCCTCCTTCGCAAGGTCCGGCACACCTTGCGCAACTTTAGAAAAGCGGGAGGCAGTAGTGACGAAAATTCCACGGTCAGACCCAGTCAAAACCATCGCACCAACGAAGTTACGCACTTCGTCAACAGGTTCGGTATCCGTCGCTATTCGACGTTTCACCTGAACTGCACGTCTAACCGTGCCGTCATCACCACAAGCGAGATACAGATCGATCCCGCCGTCGGGGGAGTTTGCATTAGCTGTGGTTCGGATCACCTGACCGCCATGATGCTCCTGTAAAAGCGAGGCAACGAGATCCTCTGCCTGTTGGGCGGAAATCAACTTCCGATCTTCCCAACGCCGCAGAAGGTGCTTTCTGATCAGTTCGAGGGGGAGGGTGGTTGAACCTAAATTAATCTCGCTCTGCAGCGCATGGGTAAGTTCCCACCATGTAGACCTGGAAACCTCCCTAGGTCCCTCAAATGGCAATGATTCATGGTCTTGGCGAAAATTCCACCAGCCACAGGCGAGGCATATCTCAAGGTGCAACCATCGAACCTGGCCGTATCCTGGCTTCAGTGGTTTCGTCTCCAATTCATGCTCAAACATCTGAAGGCCAATTGCGCAACAGGGACAACGATGTGCTTGGAGGGCTTGCGAGAAAAATGGCGAATCGACTTCGAACTCGGCATGATCGTAATTGTGTAGGCTCGTGTGCAGAAGTCGTCGATGGATCTGTGTCACTAGGCTTCCCACCTCTTTTACGCACACCTGTGTCCAATATCAAAGTCTGTCCAAAAACATAAGCCGTCCTTTGCCAGTCGCCCACTTCCAAGCCACTAGAGTATGCGCGCGGCCCTCCCCGTGCGTCATGTCGCATTGCTATAATAGGTGGACGCAACCTGGACTGATCGATGGCGCGACTGTTCCATTGCTTTGAGGAGCGGAACATCACGGTTGGCAGCCTCGGTGAGATAATGCGCCAACACCGGACTTTCGCTTCAATCAACGCACTGTCCGACCGAGGTTCTAACTTGAAAGATGCCCTCAACGTCGGATGGCTCTGCTGATCTAATTAGAAATTGCATACTGTACTCCTAACACGCGGGCAGTATCAGAGAGCCACGGCAACATAAACCCTGATCAAAGGGACACAGCGAAGGGGCGAATTTTGTCATATGCAAGAAGGTTGCCCAAAGGCGGCCGTGCGGCGAAATCAGCTCAAACACCTATCAAATGAACGTCGGTTCAATTGCTTACCGTGTCGTTTCGCCCGTTACCGGAACCGACCCCTTGATAGCGACGGGTCATTTCAGCAGATGAAATAGCTAAAGCATGCGAGCTGCTCGCCCACTTCGCCGCGTTGCGTTATTGTAATAGCTCGATGCCTGTTGCACCGAACGATGGCGGGACTGCTCCATCGCCTCGGGGAGGGGGATGCCGCGGTTGGCGGCTTCCGTCAGATAACCAGACCGCAGTCCGTGCGCCGAAAACTCCCCCGGCTCCAACCCTGCCATCTCCGCCCGCTGCTTTAAAATCGCATTGACCGACTGCGGATCGAGCGCTCGCTTTGACACGGTGCCCCAACGCCCAATCCCCCTAAAGATGCTGCCCTTATCTATATTGGCGGCCGCTATCCAAGCATTCAGAGCCACCACCGGCCGGCCTGTGAGATAGACGGTATCGTCCTGCTCACCGGACGTTGTTTTGGTCCGGCCGAGATGAATGGCAAGTGAGGGGAGGGGAGGGCCGCCCGGCATCTCGATCGGTTGCTCGACGGTCAGTTGTTCCACCCGAAGTCCGGCGATCTCACTGCGCCGACGGCCGCCAGACGCAAAGGCGACCATCAGGATCGCCCGGTCACGCAGATCACGCAGGCTTTCGGTGGCACAGGTGGCCAGCAGTTTTGCCAAAACGTCGCCCGTAACCGACTTGGCGCTCTTGCGGCGACGCGTCCGGGGGACGGCCCGCACGGCGTGGCGAATGGCCGACTTGAGAGCAGGGGAGGTGAAGGCGCCATCGAGGCCGCGCCATTTGGTCAGTGTCGACCAGTTGGCCAGACGCCGACGCACGGTGGCTGGCGCGTGCGGGCCGATGGATTTGAGAAACCCCTGCTTTCGCAGTTTGTCATCCACCGCGGCTGGCATCCCATGATCTGGATCGGTCTCTTTTTTCTCGGGGTCCCACAGGTGATGGGCGACGAATTTGAGCAGCAGTGCTTCGGGCGCCGGCCAGGCAAGAGAATGCCCGGTCGATGCCAATCCCCAGGCTTCGAGATAGGCGAGATCCGATGTCAGCGCCCTGAGCGTGTTGGCACCCATACCGGCATTGACCAGGTGGCGCAGCGTTTCGATGTCCTGGTCGGTCAGAAGTTCGGCAAGTTCGTCACGACGGTCAATGGGCAGAACGGACGCGATGGTGTCGAGCTCTTCGGCGCGCCGCTCGACGGATGTCTGTGATTTTGTCGGTTTGGCCACGTTGGCTCCGGAATGACTGGTTTTGCGGACGTGAGGGCCCTGCTTTGATGGGATTCTGTCTGATTTGCGGCTTGATATCAACAACCATCGATAAGAGGTACTTATCGATGGTTAGACATATAACCCGAAACCATACGATGTGACGGACATCAAATATCTAGTAGCGTCCGTTTAATAAATGATTTACCATGATTTCAATGGTTTACGATCTTACGAAATTGCCCATTTCCGCGCTGTTGCGACCGATTTCGGATGCGGCTTCCGCATTGTCGCGTCTCGACGAACGGATCGCCCGTTCGCCGGTCGGAGAAGGCTTTGTCGAACGCTCGCACTTCACCGACGCCTGTTCTTCTCTATGGATCGACGGCGAACTCGTCCATCTCGAAGACCTCGTCCTTCACGACGCTACAAAAGATATCCGCACCCCGACCCACGAACTCACCATCGCCCGTGACGTGTTGCGTACCCGGCGACGGATAGTTACCCAGCCGCCAAGCTGGGCGTTGTCACCCAACGGCCTCCGTAGCCTGCGCGGGCACGACCTTGTCGCCGGCGCTCCTGCTGCGTCTTTGGGTGATGAGTCCTCCGTCGTGGCTGACGACGACGCGCTGCCCGACATTGGGAACGGAGCAGGGGAGGGCAACGAGGACAATGGTACGAGCGCGCTTGACGACGAATTCGCTGCCATCGACGCTTTGCTCGCCCGCTCTGACGCCGCCATCGAAAACGCAACGCGTCTCGGCAAATCGGCGGCCGGCCGCGCCGGTGAAAAAAATCCAATGCTCTATGATCTCGATTGGGATGAGGATGAGCGGCTGGAGGAATGGCATGGTATAGTGCGGCAGGCCGAAAATTTGCCGCCGGTGCTGCAGGCGATCATTGCCCTCGATGCCTGGAATGAATTGGAGGTGCTTCAGCATGCGCCGTGGCTTGGCCGGCTTCTGTGCGCAACAATCCTGCGGCAGGCGGGCGTCACCACCGGTGCGCATCTGGCCGCCATCAATCTGGGCCTAAAAACCATCCCCGTCGACCGTCGTCGCCATCGCAACCGGGAAACGCGACTGCTGTCCATTGCTCATGGTGTGTTGGCGGCCGCAGAACTCGGACTGAAAGAGCATGACCGGCTGTCGCTGGCGCGAACCATGATGGAGCGCAAACTAGTCGGGAAGCGGACGTCGTCAAAACTCCCAAAAATGATCGAGCTGGTGATGGCAAAACCGCTGGTGTCGGCCGGGATGATCGCCAAAGACCTTGGCCTCACGCCGCGGGCGGCGCTGCGGATCGTTGAGGAATTGGGCTTGCGGGAGATGACGGGGAGGCGGAGGTTTCGGGCGTGGGGTGTAATTTAAAGTTGTATCTTAACGTAAGACAGGTGCTCTCACTAAGACCGTTCCTACAAATCCGCAGACTGAAGCCTTGTTGTCTGCTAACTTTCGAAATCGAAATTATGATAGATCGGATATATGTAGTTATCTATTTTTGGACTTTTTCATCAGTGCTGCCGCCGTGCTGAACTGTCCAACGATCGTCGACATATATCCAGTCTACCAACGCCGGCGGAGGCGCTCCTGGCGGAATTTTGTGAGAGGCATGCAATAACTCATTACGACGTCTTGATAGCCAATAGGGGTCATCGGCAAAGCTCTCTAGAATTTGTAGATAACGACGCACCCTGCCGCTATCATACTTCTTGTTCTCGCAATCCTCGAAAGCAACCTCATAAAAGGCAGCAAGTGCTTCGGGCAACGTAAGTGCTGGTCTCGTATAAGCAGGTGTCATTTGCCCTGGCAAAGGGTCGTTGAAGAGAGGGTGATGGCGACGACGTTGCACACGCTCACCGCTAGGGTACTCGGGAGGGCTTTCTAACCCTGCTGCTACCGACTCCTCTGGTTTTTTGTTTCTCCGCCCATCTTTTGTAGCTTCAGTTGTGAACAATAGCGGGAGGTGAGCGACGAGCTGAAGTGGCCGTGGTTGATATTGAGGACGCGGTTTCTGATCGGCCGTGTGCAAGGGGTCAATGTCAACTATCGTCAATGCAGATTCTGCTTCTCCGAGAGGGCCAAATTCGCCTTGATGAATATTGTAAACGCCTGGTCCAACTTCCCCATATGGCGTGAGCTTACTATCCAGCTTCTTCCATCCGTCCGGTCCAATAACGCAAGATCCTCCTACACCGTTTGGCTTGGCTGCATTTGCAAAGACCGTAATCAAGCCCGACGCAAGGAATTGGTTCTGCCCAAAGATGTGATAATCCGCAGACCGAGTTGTCATCGCAGGGACAATCAAGACCGAGCGGCGTAAATCAGCGTGAACCTCTCCTTTCTGATAGTCAAAGCTTGTCGCTTTCGCAAAGGCTTCAATCTCTTGGTACAGGAATTCGCGGATCTCAGCTTTGTTTGCAAACGAGCTGGAGGAGTTTCTAAAGCCGCCTCGCAATCGTTGGTCAAGCTCATGAACTGCGTTGAGAAGTCCAGGCATGTTGCTCGTAGAAGAATGGAGAAACAATTCCGCACAAATAAGCTCGGCAGTGTAGGATTCCAGATGCATGTGCCCCCAGAAGAGGTTTGCCAACAATGGTGCCCAATCGGTGCTTTCCACTCTGATGATCTCTTCAAGCGCAATAGACGGGTGGCGTTTTGTGCGAAACGATACCTCGACGCTTCTTAGGTCAGGTGCTCTGAAGCTAGTTCCTCGGCTATCCAATCTCTGGGTCTTAAATATACATGCAAGGATCGCGGCCAGAGGCTCTGCTGTGTGAAAGCCTTTGGTCGATCTATCGAATGTTGGTGCCTCGTACTCTGCGACCTCCACCACTCTCAAAGCGCGCGTTCCAGGGGATGGCAGTTTGGCCGAACGGTCTTCTGAGAAAAGAACTAGCTTCTGGTGAGCCGGAACGCGGCAAGTACCCGCCCAAACAGCTTGTGGGAATTCACGCTTGTCCAGTTCGCTGTAGAGCCAGTTAAGGGTATCGGGCGTAACGCTGTATTCAGGTAGGACTAGACCCTCCACTTGGAAATGTCTGCAGGCGTCGAGCACGGCTTCGAGCAGTCTTTTCCTTCTATGCTCTTCAAGATCAGCGATGGAACGGTCTGTTTGGTAGTGGTAGGTTTCCGCGACGTCCCACTGCAGAAATGCTATGCGTTTCTGACGAGGTGACCGTTCAGCTCGCTGTGACCAGGCATCGCGCTGAATGCGCAGAAGGTTGTCAAGCTCCACAGTTTCGTTGGGCTTGCCCAGAACGGGGGCGATTGCCGCGGGTTCTGTGGGTTGTCCTATGTCATCTTCATCAATCGCGCGTTCAGATGTGCCGATGTCGAGGTCAAGGGAGCTCAAATCTGGTGGCGTAGAACCGGTTGGCTCGGCGTCCGAAATATTAGCTAGAGTTGGTGTCGGAACCTCTCTCTCTGAACCAAAAGCCGACATGGCTAGATCTTCAGAGAGCATTGAAAGGCCGACAACTTCTGATTTATGGAGTGATATGGTAACGGGAAAAAGCAGCTTGCCATCACTTAGGATGTTTTCGACATTCCGGTCCTCACTGCGAAGCCAGTCCCTTGTAATTGCGTAGGCTGGGAGTTCGCGGGTGCCATAATTAGGCAATCTTATGCCAAAACTATTCCCGCTCGATATCTGGCGAATGGGATCATCACCAAGCACCACCTCTTGCGTTTCGATGCCCACGGCTTCATCCAGATCGACTAGAGCCTGGAGTGCCGCATCCCACTCTTCGGCACTTGTAACTGTATAGGGTTTAAATACTTGAGCGGGATCCACCTGTCCTTTTTTCACTGACGGAGGAACATCCACCGCCTTCAAAAGAACCGCGAAAATTCTATCAAGCGCAGCGGATACGACAGGCTGATTACTGTCTATCAATGCAGGGCGAACGGCATTGAAAAGGTTGTCTCCGGTGGTACTGATTGACAGGCCACGAGTGAGAGAGCCGGCAAGTACCGCCCAACCGAGCGGTGTTATGGAACTTTGCTGTTTCCCATAAATCTCATCATTGAATGCATTTAGCAGGGAGCTAACTTCTACGCCTAAATCGGATTTCCAATTCGGGCTGGGGGTATCGGACGTCGCATCACTATTTTCAACGAGAGCCGCATCTTGGCCGATTTGTTTTGCAAGTTCGTCTACGTCGATTGGAAGACTTTCGATTCCGGAAATTAAGGCGTCACCACCAATTTTCACGAGGTCACGGACAAACGCCCTTAGCCCATTGTGAATGGCAAGCAGCCGGCATCCTGCTACAAGCGTTGAGGCCGTCTCTCTGACATCGTCAGAGCATTGCGCCACATAAAAAGAAACTCGATTTGCTAATGCGAGCCAAGCGGAGGTTGTTCGTCGCAACCTTGCGATTGGCGGTGATCCAATTCGCCAATGGGATGACGCGCGGTAAGCACCTCTGGCGCCACGACGCGCCGAACGCAATAGAAGCCCGGACAGCCCTCCTGGACGCCATGGCTCTCCAGGACGTTCGACCCGTTCGTTTATCATCATGCCATCAGCATAGACAACCAAGCCTACAGTTGCCGCTACGGCAAGACTTTCAGCGGTCCATTGGCCGTTACCTTTCGCCTCTCCAAAGGCATCGAGCATAGATAGAGAGCGCTCGATGCGAGAAGGTAAGCCGGTTTCTGGGATGTTCCCAGGCCCAAAGGAGTCCACGCCGGTTAATCGAGAAAAGCTATTGCGAACAATAGCATGGGCTAATTGACTTGGATGACTCTGAGGGTGGTCTGCAGTATCTTCTGGATTCACAACGTTATCGGAATGTTCAAGAGCATCACAAAGTGCCCAACCAAATCGCCAGTATAAAGCGCCATTTCGAAATATTGCTTTCGGAACAAGCGCGTCACCTAGTCTCAAGGATGCAAAATCATCTGCTTTTTCTTGAGGCGCAGTCCATGAAATTATGTGATAACTGGATTGGTGCTGGCCGCCATCGTGAACAAAAAACGAATAGGCGCTTAAAAGAAGTACGGAGTCATTTTGTCGTTGCTGCGGCAACACCTTTATGAATGATCGATACATGCTGGTAAGTCGCCGTGGATCGGCTTCTTCATCTGACGCCCCGAGCGTAGACGACTCTAGCAGCGGCCTGAAACCATCCGGTAGCTCAGCTTCTCGAATCCGAATGATCGCAGTGCCGTTAACTTCAATCGACCGATCTTCCGCAAAATCCAGTCCCCATAGGGAAGGTGGCTGATCGATAGCTTTTCCCAACGCGACATGTATGAAATGGTTTTCCCGGCGAAACAGGGATTCCGATGATGTAATGCCAGGGGGGCGAGGGAGAACGGTGCGGTATCGTTCTAACGAATTCTCGCTGTCGCCACCCAGCATAAGAACCACTAGGTTTGGTCGATGCTCAAGTAGAGAAGCTAGACGAGATAAGTTAATGTTGATGAGCGCTATCACAGCGCTAACAGCTGTTTCGTCGCGCTCCTGATTCCCCACCGCCTCATCAAGGCTGGTCCAGATTTCCTGAATTTTTTGCGCCGTGATCAGAAATCTAGTGCCGGCATTCAAAATAGGCGGTGCAAAGGAAAGCTCCTCAGGCACAAAATTTGCGTCATTGCTTGCGGCCCACCGCTGCCATTCAGCTATATTCCAGTGCATAGCGCGAAAAGCCGATGCATCTCGATCAGTGCCGTCTTCCGGCAACTCCGTTCTGGGCCATTCTAGCTGTGATGTGAAATGTCGCAATGAAGCCCACAGCGATCCAAGCTCTGCCGGCTGTCGGCCACGTACAATTGTACGTCCACCATCTTGGATGGCTCTGCCATTTCCATCTGCGTTAAGCCCCACATGCCCTAAAGCCGCCGCAAGTATTGCTGTCTTCTGTAGTACGATGTCATAGCGGCTTAGGAATTTTTCTCCGAGCGCAATTGGATCTGCTGTTTTTGCGAAGAGGATACCTGCGACAATATCGATAAGTGCCACTATATCGAGGGTCGCCACTTTATCGCGTAAGATTAGTTGTTGCCGCATCTCCAAGGTCGTAGCGTCATCAATTGCGGGTGAAAGCCTTAGAAGACTTTCAATTGCATCTAACGTTGCGCAGGCCCTGTAGTATGCGCTGTGCAGGTCCGGATCGTTCGGTTCATGCGTTTCGATAAGTTCACAAAAACGAGTGGCAATCGCGCCGACGTCATCTCTGTCGGCCAGCGCTATCCGCCATAAGTAGCCATATGCCTTAACACGATCGTTATGGCGCAAGTCCGAGGCACTTAGTGCTGTTTCAATTGTTTTTAATGCACGACTCCGGGGCTCATTCACCTCACGACCGGGCTCTGATTGTGTATAAATTGCCGGGGCGTTTAGGCCGGCGTCGTGAAGGAGTCCCAACGCGAATTTTCGATCCGGTGCGATGTCGCCGGCGTCACCTAATGGGTCAAAAAAAGCCTGCGCCGCAATTTCATCCAGTGGGCCAGAAAAACCCACTGCACTTCTATTTTCTGTAACCCATCCCCTGGCCTCGGCCTTTGTCATTGGCGGAGGCGGGTCACTTTTTCGATTGAGCTTTAAGCCTTTCTGAGACAGGTAGGTTTCAATTTTTCGCTGAAGTCTGCGTGCGGTAGCTCCGTCGCCGCAGACCAAAACCATATCGTCTACATAGCGTGCATATGTTGCTCCAACGGCATCCTCGCTGCCGGAAAGCTTTTTCGCTCTGTCATCCAACAGAGTGACTTCCTCTGCAATTATGGAATCCAGTTCAAACAAAGCAACATTTGCGATGTATGCTGAAAGATCGGGGCCTTGCGGAATTCCTACATCCGGTGCGGCAAAAAGTACTTCGCCGTTCTCAGGGTTGCGATATTGAAACCCAAATGAATGCTCTGAAATTAGATCTAGAATATTTTCGGTGAGTGTGCTCGGGTCTGATATCTTTTCCGATCCGACAAGAGGCATAAATGTTCGCTGCGTTGCAGCCGCCTGGTTAGCAAGTGTGCATGCGGTAAGTATCGGTTTGAGTAACGCATTTCGCACGTGAGTTCGTCGCAGGTTGTCATAGTACCCCGCGATGTCCAGCCGCAATATATGAACGGTGTCATAAGGCATTCGGACTATTCGGTCGGCTATAAATCCGATGAAGTCTCGCCAGCAATTATAATATGGACGAAATATGCCCTCCCGACGAGGAGGTGAGATACCATCTACGATATCCATATCGACCTGATATGCAAAGCTAAGTGGTTCACCGCTCTGTCCAGTGAGACGACGAACGCCATCTCGTACGCGGACCGCTGGTATCACTTCCACAATCTCTGGCGCTGTTTCGTCTGTACGCAGCAATCCTTGAAGGAGGTACTGCTGTTGAACAATATCTTCAGCAACAGGTCCGCATTTTAGCCGCACCTTCCCATCCGCTTTCGGCACATGGCGTGCAGCGAAAGGCTCACGGGGACCCGAGGGTTCTCGTAATCTGGCTTCGTGAATATGGTATAATGCAGTTGAAGCAATCTCCAGGCGCCCAAAAGCTGCTTCATCAACCGGATATTCTCGCCGTTTTGCCGTAGAACGTGCTAACTCCAATGATCTGACTAACGCGGCGTCGTTTGTAGGTGTTTTTCCCGGTGAAGGATCGCCGACTACTGCTGTGATCTCAGGCCGCCCTCCTTCCTTGATTGAGATATAACGGCGAACTAGGGCCTGAAATTCCTTCCAACCATACGCATCAGTGTGTCGGTCTGGCGTAAAATCCAGCAGTATCGTTAGGCCTATAGGGTCTACGTCATTGACAATGCGGCGTGCGGCAGACGCCCGCTCCAATGGAGGCAAAATACTAAGTTGTAGGCTGGCGGGCTCCTGACCAACACGTCGAGCAACTAGAGCTGAGATCGCATCGGTGCGTGATTGAAGCAGCAAGCTTGCATCGGGCGCGGCGATCTCGCGCAAGTAGGCGTCTGGATCTAACTTGGTATCTGAGTTTGTGTCTGATCGAGGTAATATAACTTCGATATCAAAGGGGCCATTCTCTTTTTGAATGGCGATTAGTTCGAGCAGCGCTTTATCTGTGCCTTGGCGCCCAGCTTCATCTGGATCAAGGAAGAGGTTCACACGTCGGAGCGGCCATTGCTGCTCCGCTTTTTTAAGAATCCGCCCCAGAAGATTGGCTTGCTCTTTTGTTAGTTGCGACCCCAAAATCGCAACGGAAACGAAGCCAAGGCTTTCCAATCTCAATGCATCGAGAATGCCCTCAACGACGAAGATTTCGAAAACGTTCTGCTTATCAACTGGCAAGGCCGCCGCGCGCTTCATCGCTGCGTTTGCGCCATACATTGTGCTAGAGCGCGAGAATCCCCGGGAGAAAAGATACTTTGGCTTTTCTTCTCCAATCGACCGAGCAGCTATACCAGCAGCATCTCCGCGTTCGTCCTCTATTGTGAAGACTACTCGTTCTCCTGCGAAAAATCCTCTCAGAGGATTCGCAATCAATTCGGGGGATTGCGTCTGTGGCCCTTGTGACGCGGTCGCAAAGCCAGCTTCGAGTAATGCTTCTGCAAACACTCGATCATGCCTTCCAGCTTCTATAAGGCTATCGAGCTTAGCGACCCCTATGCCTCTCTCGCGAAGGAAGTCTTCGGAAAAGCCGCGGCTTTTGGCAAAATTTCTAAATTTTTGAGACGGTTTTTTTAGAAGCTCGGTTAGCCTGGTAGTCGCCGATCTTTTATCAACTCTTGTCTTGTCAGCCGTGGGTATCGGTGCGCCAATTTCCTCAGCAATCCATTCGATGGCACCACGGAAATCTAAGCCCTTAACGCCACGCACGAGGTCTATTACATCTCCATGCGCACCACATGAAAAGCAGTGATAGTGAGCTCGATCGACACGTGAGCTCTGCTCATAGAGGTTTAAGGAAGGAGTACTGTCTTTGTGGAAGGGGCAGATGGCTTTAACTGGTACCGTTTTCTGCCGAGCAACCTGTAGGCCGAGCCTTTGCGCGAGATCAACAATTTGAGCACGGTCAAAAAGGTCATCCAACGTGTTGCCGTGCTGCTTCGCTGACATGCAATGCTGTTCCATCAATGCGCGTAAAATACCGGGGGTTGAGCTTCCCGGATTTCAGAGTGTAAAACAAGGGGGGAGATCGCGCGGCAACTGATATCCGCAGATATCTTGATGTAATGTCAATCTACAAGCAGCAGAAGCCCTGATTCGCGCCTTCGGACGGTTCCTATATGACATGCAATGGCAATAACCACGCTAGCAACTGTCAATGCAACTTTGGGAATGGCGGTTTGCCGCGAGCACGAAGTTTCGTTTGGAAGAGTTGGAAACCTAAATCCGCGGCCGGCTATTTCAACGGCCCAAATGCGACATGTCCCGAATGTCGAAAGGATGTGTATTTTATTCCATTCAGATCAGGTGGGGGAGCATATTTCGACCGCTTTGGTCCACCGTGGCCAAAACATCCCTGTACGGACAAGCCTCCCGAGTATTCACCTTTCACACGGTCTGGTAAAACTCGAATGCGGAGTTTGCCTACAGCTTGGGACAAATCCGGTTGGATCCCGTTTTTCGTGCGCAACATTGAAGCATTTGGATGCGGCACGATCATTCACGGTGCTTGCTTTAACAATCCGACAGTTTTTCACTTGGGTGTCTTGGCTGACATCTCGGTCGATTTGAACCGACCGGTCTTTCTCAAGGTATCATCTGATACATCAGTGGCGCTCGATTTTTTTCCTTTGACGGAAGTTGCTTCAATGACGGTTGAAGCGTTTCCGGATTGTCTAAATGTGATCGATCTTTTGCTGCGTCGCCCCCTTTAGACGCTTGATCCTCCTCGCGCAAAACCAGGGTATGCCACTACGATGAGCGAAGGGGCCAACAGAGGCATTCTTGTCACTACCAGCGGGTACGGGCCCGATGCATTCAATTTCGCATCGGATAAGCCGATCGAACTAATTGACGGCGGTTGGCTGCTCTATCTGCTTCAGGAGATAGGGACCGAGGCAAGGATCATCTTTCCGCCTTCTTCGTAATAGCTTCCGAAGAATACAGCGCGAGTGCCGATCATATAATCGGGTCTGTGCTCGACGGACTGCCAAATCGCCGAGCAGGGAGTGAAAGCATTGATTTGAAGGTACCGAAGCCACACGATTACTTGTCAGAGTTTCGATGTCTTCGAACTCCTTGCACTAAGCACGAGACGGAGCAACTAACAGAATTTGTTGAGCATGGCGCACTATGAAACATCACTACATTCCGCAGTTTTACCTCAAGCCGTGGCAAGGCGCCGATGGAAAGCTTGAAGTATTTCACCGGCGAACTGATGGCCTCATCGTTAGCAAGCGCATGCATCGTAAAGCCACAGGATATGCGGTAGATTTATATAAGCTTCCGGGTGTCTCTTTCGCCGACGAGCATAAAATGGAAAGCGCTTTCATGGCGCCTATCGATGATGAAGCAGTCCACGCTCGTGATCTGCTCTTGGGGGACATTACGCCAGCAGGCGGGAGAACCCGCAACGCTTGGGCGCGATTTGTCTTGTCTCTGATGCTGCGCAATCCGGAAGAAGTCGCCGCGTTCAAGAAAAGTTACACCGACCTCATTTTGACGCCACAGCGGGAATTTCAGTCGAAATACGCCGCAATCAAACAGGAGCAAGACCCGGCTCTCTTTGAAGATTGGATGGTGCAGTATGATGCGACGCACGTCGAACGGTCGGCGATGTTCGCTATCACGACCTTCATCGAACACCCACCAGTCCTGCGTCTTCTCCAAAGGATGCATTGGATGATTATTGATACCAGCTCTGTGAAACGACGGCTGATGACATCGGATCGGCCAGTGATGCTGACGCAAGGCATGTTGCAGTATGCAGGGCATTATGCACTTCCGATAAGTCCAACACGGCTATTCCTCGCGGCGACGACTGTTGATTTTGCTCAGCAATTTGCAGATTTGCGCCCGGGTAAAATTGTGCGAGAAATCAATAAGCTGATCGTAGGGCAGGCGCGGAAATACGTTTATGCTGTCGACGGCGCTCATCTGGCTGACGTCCGGCGCGAAATGGGAAAACAGCCCCCACCTACTATTCTGGCCCCTATGCTTAGGGCCGCCGAAAACAGGGGGGGATCCACGGACGAATGAAACCTGAAAAGACCTTTCATATCAATATTCTAACAAAAAATCTGAGTTTCGAGGGTTCATATTGGTTCAAGAGCTTTGAAGGTCTGGTCACTGCCTTGTGCAAAATCTACGTGACAGAGGTAAAAGAGAGACTGAATTCGAGCGCGTCGGACTTCGTCTCACCGGGCTGCAGCATTGAACGTTTTTGCGGTCGCAGGTCGGTTCTCAGCTCTATACTCAACGCTAACAAACCCGACTGATATGCACGCCACACTGCCAGTTCGGAAGTTGCTCTTGGCTATAAGAGAACGAAGCTGAAAACCTGCATCCGCGATTTGTCAGTACAACCTTCGCCTTGTGCGGCGTGATACGGCTATCAATGACATCAACTTTGTCTCCAAAGCCATCGTCTGGCCGCGGCGGAAGTAAATGAAAATCGTCGTGAAGACTTTCTGTAAGACCTTCAATCTGCAGCCCCCCATCGAGAGACGGATAGGCTCCTAGCCCTCCAAACCTAGCCTGCGGTTAGAATCTCCTGAAGCTCAGCTTCGAATGCTGCAAGGCGCGCGCCCACCATCGCTGAAAAGATGTGCTTCGCTCCGGCCTGAGTTCGAAGTGCGATTATTTCATCATCGAGGTCTTTCATCGCCTCCTCGCGATCGTCACCATTCAGCTTCATGGAATTCCTAGCTAGCTTCCTGATTGACTGTATGTGAGCGTCCAATTTCTGACGTATCTCAAGCCGACTTTGCACTAAGCCGAGCCGGTTAAGAGCGTAGATATGAATAGACGCGGTTGCTCGGGGACACTCGTTACCATGGCTATCGATCCGAGGCAAAACGACCGAAACCTCGGCATGAGGCCAGACGAGATGATTTTTTGGGTCCGACCGAGTAGGATCTATCAGAGCAGGACTCTCGATCGTGTTTGGATCCGTTTCTGGATCGGCCCAAGTGGCGTTTAAGGTGGGAAAGGAGTTTTGCTTTCCCACCGGTTCTGTGTCTCCGACACTAGATAGGGCGGCTTCGAGCTCGGTTAGCGACATTCCTAGCGGCGCTGAGACCTGCCCTCTGCGTCGGTTGCAGTCGATGCACGACGGTAAGAGGTTGTTCCAATCCGCGGCGAGCCACCAGTATCCTCGGTGATCGTGTCTTTCTTGGATGCCGCCCTTTGGTCGGTAGTGTTCGACATCCACCGGTTGGCCGGCTTCGTAGCGCGACTCGCAGTAGGCGCATTTACCATGGAAGAGGTTGCGTAGCGCTTGTTTGACCTCGTCACCTTTGTAAGCCTTGAATGGATAAGCCTTGTCAGGTGCGGGCACCTGCGCGTAGTAGGCCTTTGCTTTTCGGTATTCGGTGACGCCCGCACAGTCCTCTGACATAAGGCTGGTTGGCGCAGTAGTGGTGGAACGGTCGACGTACCGCATTAGTCCTCCAACGGTCTACGAAGCGCGTCGAGCATACGTTCGATGACTTCTTTCCGTGAAGTTGATCGTTCGATCGAGGGCAGCTCCTCACGATCTGCGAGGTAGCGGCCGAGTGCCTGTTGGGCAACCTGATCGGCGGCAGAATTTCCTAGAACCAAAGTGCCAAGCAGTCCATCGCCCAAGCGCTTCGCCTCGGTGGCAGCAGTCGGGTCGCCGGCTTTAGCCTGGATAAGCGCGGCCACATAGTCGGCGAGATCCGCTTCAACCTCGGGCGCCGCTGTGCTATTGAGACCGAAGTAATCCGATGTAAGAAGCTGTTCAGCCCGCATGCCCGTAATGTCCGGAAGGTCATCCAGCACGCTGACATGATGCATTTCGTCTTTAACCAAAACGGCAACCTCTCCATTGACCATGCCCCTTAGACAAAGAGGGTCATGAGTGGTGGCGATGAAAGTGACGTTGGGCATCGCACGTCGCAACGCCGACATCACGCGCATCTTCCAACGCGGATGAAGGTGTGTCTCGACCTCGTCTATCAGGACCACGCCGCAAGCGCTTTCCAGTTCAGGCTGATCACGCAATAGCTCGCGCATTATGTCGACGGCCATGGCGAAGAGCGAACGATAGCCCTCGCTCAGACGACTGACAGGCTCAAGTCGCCCTTGAACTCGAACACAGACGCCGATCTCGTCATCGAGAACAAGGTCATCGCTCATCCGAAGAGCGAGGATTTCTCTAAGTCCTCGAGCTACCGCATTGAAACGAGCCAAGTCATTCATAGCAATGTCGCGTAGCCAGACCGTCGGGTCCGGCAAAGCGACGGCTGGACGAAAAAGGCTTCGGACGCGCGCGGATTTAACTTTAGACCAACGTGCGCCGTCCTTTGAGTATCGGCGCGGCCCATATCCGATAATGACCGACCGGGGTTGCGGCGTGCTTATCAGGCGGCGCACAAGAGGATCGATGTGGAGCGTCGCGGGTTCGGTGCGGTCGTGGAACGTAATCTTGACCGTGGCCGCCTCAGTGTCGACCAACTCAAGTCTCTGGCGGCCCTTTCGACGAAGAAGATCTTCCGCCAAGACAAGGTTCGAACCATCGCGAGCACCCAAAATCGCTAGCGCTATGGCCTCCAACACGGAACTCTTTCCCGCAGCGTTTTCGCCCAACAGCATCAGCGCACCAGCCGATCCGCTTTCATGTCTGTGCGATGGTATTTTCAGCTTAAGGCGGTTGATACCTTTGAAATTGCTGATTTCAATTTGACTGACCGCGGCTGGCGACGGAGTAGAGGGAATATATGTTTGCTTGGAACCACCACTCTGACGTTCAGGGACTCGCGCCTCATCTACTTGATCGGCTGTGAGCTTGTTCAGTGCGTCGTATATGACCGCAGGGCTGAGACGCAGTATGCTTTCTATAACCTTCATAGATGGACCTACTATGTTCCCGCGGGGGCGCATTCCGGTCGCCGCCTTGAGCACGGAGCCCAAAAATTGGGCCGCTGCTCCGGCAAAACGCGCGTTAGGATCAATGAAGGTCTCAATGTACCGCGCAACGGGTTGCCGCTGGAGCTCTGTCTCGATCTGCTGAATGATTTCTTGGCGATCAATACATAGATGCGATCGATTGAGCCCAAAGACTTTGATTGTGCAGAGGCCTTTCTCCGAGAGTGCTCGATAACTCCCGTCACGTTGAATGTGAATATGGGCACTTGGATCGTCATAACATGGATCTACCAAAAGTGCCTGTTCGGTTGATCGTGCCTCTTGTACTGTAGAATACGGAAACGATCTTAGACCTGCGGTTGGAAAGTGACCACCTTTACGATTGTTGCAGTCCGCACAGGCCGGATAGATGTTGTCCCAATCGTAGGCCAGCCACGGATATAGCGACTTCGGACGTAAATGGTCGATTGTCGAGGGGGCACGACTCTCGCAGTAGGCGCACTTGTGCGAGAAAAGTACTTCCAAGCGCGGACGAACATCGGTTCGGAAGATGATTCGCTCATCGTATGGTGCGCGCCGCTGCGCCCTCTCGACGTCGGTCAGCTTCAAGAATTGATGAACTTGATCGAGCGCAACCTTGGCGCGCTCAGAGGTTAGGATCTCTGGGATCGGGGACCGGCTCCTGTCGACGTAACGCATGTACCATCCCCTATAATCGAACCTACTAAGTCGAACCGAATGCTTCCCGGCCTGTGGATACAATCGGTTCAATTAATTCGCAATTAAGAGTAGATTGATTTCATTGTGCAAGGCACGCGGCCGGATCGCCCAAGCAATTTAGTCGGTTCTCTGTCACCTGTAGAGAAGGCCGACGTCACAGTCCTATGGTTGAGCGCGCATCTCTTTTCCAGGCATACGCGGCAAGCATCCTCCCATTAACTCAAACGAGTGTGGTTGAGCGTTGAAGTTTGACCCCTTTCTGGGTGGAAGGATGACCCCGGTCGAACCTAGTTAACGCGCTGATCAAATTGCCATGTCTTCTGGTTGACTGGGGTCAGCCTTCGGCGCCGGGGTTAAAGACCACGCCGAAACCCAATCTAGCCGAGCAAAATCGAAAAGTTGCTAAGACGTCTCATTGGCTCTTGAAGGCTTACAATTTTCAAGTGAATCAACAGCTTATGAACTCGGCTCCGCAGACAGCGGTTCGAATCCTTTCAAGGCGATGAAGTCGGCTTGCTTGCGGCAAGCGAAGATGTTCATCAGCCGATGGAGTTCAGCGACTTACACCTCTACTGGGTTACCGCTTAAAAATTTCGCTGCATTGACCCCGCCAAAACCAAAACTGTTGGTTATCGCGTATTGGGTGTCCTATCCGCGCAGATTGTTTCCGACGAAGTCGATCCCGGTGGCTTCAGGGTCGGGATCAGCGTTGGTGCCGCTGAGTGTAGCGGTATTCTCGGAGCTTGAGTCATCTGGTCGAAACTTTGATTAGGGTGGCAGGATATATAGTGATGTAAACATTTGATTCGCAGGCGCCGAAGCTCGTTTTTAGCTCTGATTTTTTTTAGGATCATTATGGTGCGAAGGCTCGTTTGGCGTCGCCGTTCTTTTGGGCAGAATCACTCCAATTGTTTACTATTAGCTCGATTTTTAGAACAACGACATGATCTCGCTTGTGTCGTTTTGTCTGCTTTCATCGCGTTAATCGTCACAATTTTTGCGCTTCGAACGCAGGTGCCCTGTTCTGCTCTGCGACTTTGAGTGCCACAAGATCGGCCGGCGCCGCGCAAGCGGCGAAAATTCAACTTGGGCTGGTGCATGCCATAACGTCAGTCTTGCCCAGCGCCCATAGCCATAAGCGGCCATATTTGCCGCGTCGATGGCCTCGCTTTTGCTCAAGGATCCGAGTGAACGGATGGAGGCTTTGAGTTTCATCACATCGGCACGTTGGTAGGCGATGCTTGCCTAGAGGCATGCTTTCAGGAGCATGAGCTCGGAGCCACCCGTCTGCTCGCATATGATGAAGTCGGGCTGCATCGCCTTGAGCAGCTTAATAATGCTGCGGCGACCATTGGCAAAGGTGATGATACGCTTACCATGGCTTGCAACGAGATTAACCATCTGGGCAAGCTTGTATATCACTGACGTTCTGAGGTTATTCAATGATGCTCGCATTTTTGGACTGGGTAACTGAATAACGCACGACGATTTTAACAGTAAGGTAAGAATTGCAATTTCGCAATTTTGCGAAGATTGATTGAGCTAGCCTAATAGGGAAATGACCGGAATTCGCCATGAGGCGGAACAACGGCCATGAGTATTTCCTCAAAAGAGTGTGATACTCTCGCCGCACGCGCCTCCCTTCGCTTGATCAACCTAATTGATTTATCAAACTCGAAACTCACAAATTGGTAGCCGCCAGGCAGTTCTGCAGTTGACGAAAGCTGCCTCGACGGGTGTCGTGAATTGCAGCGATCAAAGTGTCCTGCCACTCCTCATCGCCAACAAACCTCGTTGCAGAACGAAACTTCTGTTCAAGTTCATCCCACTTCATCAACGGCTCACCTTTCGGGGCAGTCGGCTTGGATTCATACCGTTTATCCCCACAGACGACGGTGACCTGAGCCAGTATCTTCTTGGGGTAAAGGTTGTGTAGTTGTTCGTCGAGGAAGAGAGAGACTCTAGCGGCAAGTTCCTTAGCACCTTCCAACTTAATCGTATGGAAGGTGACAGGCGTGAGAACTTCGAATCCGTGTAGAGCCGCGGCGGCAAGACAGTACGGAATGCTGTACTGCACATCGATGAGATTTCCAGGACGCGGTCGGTTGGAGATGCGCATTCCATCACCATGAATTCTGACTTCGATCGAGTCGATTTCAGTCGCCTTGATGTTGTGTTGCATTAAGAGCTGGCGCAACGCTTCGAGAGGTGCGTGGATGTGGCGACAGCAGGCATACGGCTTGAAATAGGTCTGGCAGATATGCAGAGCCTCGCCAAGCGCGAGTTTCTTTGGAAAGGTGTAGTGCCGTGCGCTCTCGAGTATGTTGCGTGGGCCAGTGTGACCTGCTTCAGCCATGTAGAGAGCGGTCAACCCCGTAACTACGGACCAGGGAATTCCTTCTTTGACAGCAGCTCCCTCTGGGGCGGGAACCCTTGGAGAAGGCCCACCTGCAAAGGCTTGAATTGGAGCGCTTTCCCCAGCGATGGCAAACGCGTGTTCAATCTGTTCCAACGGTGTGCTTCGAAGGACGGCCGCGGTCGCAACAACGCCATAGGCGGTCCAGGTTCCAGAGCTACCGTAAGTCGTTCTAGCACTTCCTACAGCAACGCCGACTTCGTAGCCGACCACAATGGAGTTGAGGATCTGTTCGAAAGTCGCCTCGACTTCAAGACCGACTGCAAACGCGACCGGGATAATTGCAGCGCCTGGATGGCCGCGAGCAAAACGATTGCCGTCATCAAGATCAAGGGCCGCGGAAGAAGAAGCGTTCGCCCACGCAGCGCCGATAACGGAGCTTGTTTGGCCGGTAAACCAGATAGCAACTTCTCCAGGTCCGAAGATTGTTGACGAAACGGTGCGAATTGCGGTCGGGCCAACGTCCTTAGTACCGACTGCGGCTGCTATGATGAGATCGAATACGCATTGCAGAGCGGCGTCCCTAGCAGACTTTAAAGGAGCACTTTTGCCCGCAGTGACAACATAGCTAGCGAGCTCCGTGACGTGGGGGAAAAACGTTTCAGACATGGTGTGATAGTGCTGGTATGAAATGTTGAATAGGAAGAGTTTTTCAGAAAATATGATGATTGAAAAACGAGCTTCATGAGCGGCGAGGTGTGTGGTTTATATACATAAGCGAGACCACCTTTATCAGTGGCACTCAATCAGAACAGAGAAAGTCTTGAAGAATTCCGCTAGGAGCAACCGGTTAGGGCGCAATTATTCGCGCTGCAGCTGAGCAAGTTTGCGGGATTTCTATGTGATACGATTGGATGCCCGAGGTAGTCTGAGACAACAATGCTCGGCGCGTCGTCATTGTACCAGATGCGTTTCGCCGATTTGCCTTCCAAGCAATGAAGGCGTCAAGCTAGTGATACGTTGGCTCCCCTCTTCGTATCATCGGAAATGAGTAGCGTTGTTAGTGGCTCGGCGAGAGCTGCAACTGAGCAAGTTTGCGGGATTTCTCTTCGATGAGAGTGGATGTTTAAGCTGAGCTGAGACAAGTTTACGTGGCGATTCTCATGGTTCCAAATGTAAAGAACGGTGAGCAGGCTTCATTTGCAGGTTTAAAACGAGATCTTCCACCAAGAATGACGGCGCCCAGAAAGACTGCGTTACTTCGCTCGTAAGGGCACCACCAGTTTTATGATTTGCAGGATCGGGTGGGTCGATGATGATGATATCAATAGTGCGGATTTCTCCACCACGCGTCGGGATCGCCGAAATTGCAGTGATCGCTTGTTCCCTCTCATTAGTTCAAACAGAAACCGATGCATTAAGTGTGTGCCATGGTCGATGTATGCATGACGTATTTAAGGATCATTGCCAGGACGCCAACCCTCAACGTAACATTCAGTTGAATTGTAAAGAACTTTTATTTTCAGGTACTTAGCGGTCACCCTTATTTTCCTGCTCAGTGATAAAAAGCGATTATTAATCGTCAATACATTTTCAATTTTGGGTCATGAAAAAATTATTATTGGAACCAATGTTAGATTTGAAAACAAGATACTATCTCAAAATACCTACGACTTCCCATTACATCGAAGATCCAACCATTGCCGTCTGCCTAAGGAAACCACGGAACCCGTCAGAAGCAACCAGACGCGAGATCCATAGATCGAAAGCCTTGTAACGATCCAAGGATGCGGGGGTCCCGAGCTTGCTTACATCCTCTGAAATGTCCATGGCAGAAAACATATCCGCCATGTTGGCTCGGACATTAGGATCGTATGATGTCAGCTTTGACCGATCCATTCCAGACAACGCTAGAAAGGCGTCGGCTTTAGCGCACTGAGGGATTGCCCCAAGGTTTCCGCTACTTAAGTGGCTTCGGTCCACTTCCTCCAGTAGATCGAGCCCTTGCAAGAACACATCATACAGGCTGTCCCACTCTGGCTCCTGAAAATCACGGTCGCCCGCTTCGGTGACTTCGTCCTGATGGCGATGAGCTGTCATGAGCAAGATGAACGCATCCGTTTTTTGCACTTTCGATGACTTGGTGTCAGCCTTGTCGCGTGCGTGAGATCGAACGGACGGAAGCTTGGCTTTCAGCATGTGGATCATTGCAAAAACGCTGCGAATGACTGGCATGATGTATGGCACCAGGAATGGACCCGTCTTGTGGGCTATCGTCCCGGCGAGCACAGAAAGGATGACGGTCATCGCCGTTTGCAGTCGTTGATTGTCGAAGACACCAGAGCCCCCAGCAAACAATGGGATCGAGTGAAAAAAAATATTGAAGATCACGTTGATACCAGCTTGCGAGAGGATATGCATCGTCTGGGCAGTGTCGTGCTTCCTATTGCAAGTTGACTTAATCAAACGGTAGAGGAAGTAGATTGCCCACGTGACATTGATCCCCAGGGCAGCATCGTTGTCACCAGTTGAGGATGTAACAATGACTGCTATGATCCCGCCCAACGTAGTGACGCCAATCTTCTCCATTCGATCAGGGTCGTCCTTGTCATCCGCGGAAGAATCGTCTCCAGCGACGGTTGTTAGGCCCGCAATGAGCTGACTGAACTCGCCCATCAGTCGTGCAAAGAGCGAACCAGTAGCGTGATCGACCTTGAATTCCGCCTTCAACAAAGTCAGCATTTCGACTAGCTTCTTGAGGTCACTAATCTCGATATCCAGCTCTTGGGCGATCCGGTGAAGGTTGCCGGCCTCAGGGTCATTTCCGGCTTCACGAAGAAGACCTGCGATTTTCTCTCGCTTTTGTTTCTCGCCGTGTTCCTGGAACTCTTGGAGTCCCATTACACCAAGAACGAGAGCAATCGAACTCCCCAAATTTATCCCCTTATACGTCGAAGTTCCGTAAAAGGCTTCCTCGAAGATGGCTACCGTGTAGAGGACTTGGGTCGGGGCGGGGACAATCACTCGCTGCACAAACATGTCGGCAAGCGTCTTCCAATTGGCCGTCCGGCTGTAGATCATGCCCAAAAAAACGCTGATCGTGCGGTTGTTGCTTGGAATGCGGAGAGGTTGAAACGAGGTGTCCCGCTTGTTGACAGCGATGAATTGGAGCCAAGCAATTATGATGACACCAAGGCTTGTCGAGCCGGCCTTCAGAGCGAATGACGGACCTTCTTCAATGGAGGCAAGGTCAGCTTCGACTGCATCAATGTGGCTGGCAATGAATTGCTGCACATTAGCGTGTTGGGGCGAGCCTTGTGGGATCTTGTCAACGATGGTTTGAAGCTTTCGGTGCAGAGCGTCGAGAGCGCGATATTGAATGCGCGCTTGTTCGTTGAGATATTCTTCGTTGTCACCGTCAAAATAGGCGATCAGGGCAGCAACAGTGGTTTCATCCTCAGGTTTGAGGTCTCCGAAATAAGTGCTCATGATCGCTCTCAGCTTCGGGTTGAATTTCGTATCAGCCTTCGGCTTAAGCAGGTCGCAGAACGCTTTGGTTTGGAATGGGTTCGCATCGTCAATGTGGGTGGTATCAGTCGCTGCGTTGATGACGAGCTGAGCAGCTTTATTGAGGATGTTTTGAAGAACCTCGAAAGGCTTGACGGCGTTGGCATCGACCGAAGACATGATGATTGATGAAGAGCGTACGTTGAGAGCACGAACGAGATTGATTGGAATTAGGGATATGGGCTGTTTGTGAATGGATTGAATGGAGCAAATAATGAGGAAAGAATGTGAATGAATTAACAAACTATTTGTAGCTCAAGCTTGATGATGGAACTTACCCATCGGACCAAAATTGCTCCGTTATTCCTAAATTTTACGAAACTGCTCCACACAATGGTTTTCGTTGATCCATTGGTAGCGTGCGCTAATCTCGATCTTGCGAGGGAGTGGGTGAATGCGTCACGCATCACCTCAGCCGCAGCTTGGCGTCGTATTCCTTCCGTGCCAAGGTTAGGCAGCAACATATTCGATTACGTGGACCAATAAAAAAAAGCCGCAGTGAACACTGGCTGTTCAAGAAGTGACACGTTGTCTCAACGCATTGTCAACCCCTCAAGTCAGCCGCAGCTTGGCGTCGTATTGCCTCCGTGCCAAGGTTAGGCAGCAGCCATTCGATCACGTGGACCAATTAAAAAAAAGCCGCAGTGAATAGTGGGTGTTCAAGAAATGACACGCTATCTCAACGCATTGTCAACCCCTCAAGTCAGCCGCAGCTTGGCGTCGTATTGCCTCCGTGCCAAGGTTAGGCAGCAGCCCATTCGATTACGTGGACCAATTAAAAAAAAGCCGCAGCGAACACTGGCTGTTCAAGAAATGACACGTTGTCTCAACGCATTGTCAACTCCTCAAATGAACCAAAGCCGTAGAGCTTAAATAGATGGCCTGAACAGCCCATACTTTGTCAACCAAACACACTTCATCGCAAACCTTGATACCATCGATACTACATTTTCAATACCTTTCACCAAACACGCAAGCCTTCAAAAGTAAGCAGACTTTCTAAACACATTAACGATTTACTAACCCGCGATTAGTGTCTATCCGCGTCGCAATTCTCGGCACTGGCAACCTTGGTTGTTCGTTTGCTGTTGATCTCATGGCCCGCGGGCACGAGGTGATCATGTGGGCGCACGAGGATCATCGGTCCATGTTCAACAAGATCCAAGCCAGCGGTCGTCTGGAAAACATCAAGGAGTCCGTTGTGCAGGGAACTTTCGAACCCGAAACGACTGCCAGCATAGCCGACTGCGTTAACTCTGCGGCAATCCTCCTTGTTACAGTCCCGGCCAGCGGCCACGATGAGATCATCAGCGCTCTCAAGCCATACGACCTGAGCAAGCATATGCTCATCACTGTCCCAGGCACCTTTTTCTCGCTCGCAGCGAGGAAGGACGGGCTGCAAGCTGGGATGATCCTCGAGACAGCTACCTCTCCGTATGGATGCCGCCTGGTCGACGACAAAGTCTTCGTCAAGAGCACCAAGCGCGTCATTCAAATCGCCGCTTTTCCCCCCGCTATTCGTGATGACCAGAAAACTGCCGCCGCAGCCGTCTTCCCTCAGCCCCTTGATTGGCGCAAGAATGTACTCGAGATTGGCTTCATGTGCACCAATGGTGTCGGACATCCCCCTGCTGCGATCCTCAATGCAGGGCGCATCGAATCAACCCAAGGCGACTTCCACTTTTACCGTGAAGGCATGACCCCTTTTGTTGGAGAAATTACCGAAGCCGTCGACGAAGAACGCCGCGCGGTTGCACGAGCATACGGCATCGCCGTACCCTCTGTCATCGAGGTCTTGAACCTTTGGTACGACATGAACGCCGAGAAGTATTCGACTTTTGCCCACGACACTGTTCCCCATAACCAGACCAAAGGCGCCCCAACCCACATGAAGCATCGCTACATCATCGAAGACATTCCCTTCCTCCTAGTTCCTTGGGCAGAGTTCGGAAAGAAAGCCAACATCGCAACCCCAAACATCGATGCGCTCATTCTCCTCGCATCGACTGGCAACAATGCCAACTACATACACGATGGACGCAACCTCACCGCCTTGGGCATCCAGGGCTGCTCGGTTGATGAGATTCTGGGCATCGTCGCCTGAGTTTGTCAGAGCTACTGCAGTTACGAAAAACCTGGCCTTCCGTTCCGTCTAATGTTCACGTTCTTTTCGTTGAAATCATAAATAGAAAATATATATCACTGTCTTTACCGCTATAAAAAATGCTACATAGTGAATTGATTATTAACACCGCGATCTTGAAGATCCAATTGTCATTTCACGGTATTTGAAACTCACAAATGCATACATTACTTACTATTATTCTAATAAGTTAGTCGATAAACATTCAATTCCGAGAACTACTCGTGATTATATCGGCAGGTCAAACCAACATAAATGAAATCAGAATGAAAGCTGGGTCGGCAACATAAGTAATAATTTTATCACAAGATAGAATACTTTAAATTTGTCCTATATATGCCTCCTAAGATTACCTGTTCGACGTGCCATGGAAGGCGCAGGCTACGTGAGTCTGCAACTAGGCAGCAGCGCTTAGAATAAATGACTACGTAAACACTCGAACTAAGCCTGCCTTTGCCGAGCCACATATGTCTCACAATCCATTTGTAGGCCACGTATCACCCTGGCGCATAGCAATGATGGCCAATCGGAAGTTGCCTCTCACATCGTGATCATCAGCGATCAAAATCAACAATTCGAAAGGTTTCCAAGGATCATAGCAGAACATGGATCAACGCGACGGCATAATAGGGTGGATCAAAAAAACATACCCCGTAGTACTGCAAAGGCCCATTACATCAAGGAAAACCCTTATTTGTTGCAATCATGATGTCCTCCACCAGTCGAAGACAGAATTTCCGAATGCTACGCTCGACTGTTGGATGCAGGGCAACGATATTTTGCTGCATTTGTTTAACTGTCTAGTGGAACTCGAAATTTCGTTGGAGGCAAGCCAGGGGCCGTGACAAAATGCATTTTTATTTAGCTAGAATATATCCGAGCCCTAAAATATTGTCACGTACGCTACATAAAACATCTAGGTAAAAATGCACTTAAATCACCCTGAAACCATATGAAATAATAATGTCAACGATGCATTTTTAACTGTGATGGATTGAGAACTTTGTTCATTGCGGAAATACCAAATACCAAAATTTCAATTCTTCGTTGGGCGCGTTCGCCGAGCCATCCACGGTCTACCTTCCTCAATTTTTTTCGCTAACTGTGCCAGATTCTCCATCGATTGGTCAGCAAGGCAGAGCGAGCCATATCCAGGGCCACTGTCCTTGCAGTGATCTCCCCGAACCCAGATGCTGGAGTACCCCTTCCATCGCTTGCTAGCGTGTAGCTCACGCCAACTCTTCATTCTGACGCAGAGGGTGCGTTGTTGCGGATAATCAGCCTTCTCCTCCAGAATGAGTCCAGTTTTTTCGCCTATAAGGTGTGCTGCCACTTCTCGCGCCTCGAAAAACAGCTCCGTGAATTGCTGCGAGCCCCGAAGCGTATCGAATACGAGCTTGCAGTCGTCCTCAGCCTCCTCACACCAGACAGCAGATTGCTGATGATCGTGAACGAAAGCGCGAAACGTTGAGCGGGCGGCATCGAGGTCACTTTCGTCGACGACGCAGTTGAACTGCTTGAGCCATGCTTTCGATGGCTGTGGCTCTTCTGAGCTCAAGTGAAGGACAAGCGGGTGGCGGCGGTGACGGCGGATCGTTTTCAGCGCTTCCAGAACCGTATTTCCAGAGCGCTTGCGGAGGACCGCGGTAAGATTCTTAACGTGGTAAACACGCTTTGACTGATTAGAATATGCATACACACTGAGAGAGACATATCGTACCGTTTGCTTTGTCCGAGCCATTGTCTGATCGTGATAATTTAGTCAAAGTGCTCACGGGAGGAAGTCACCGAAGTTTATCAAGGAGAGGTCGCAGGAGGTGCAGTTTTAAATGGCAATGGGAAGGTGGGTAAACATCCACTTTTTAGGCAGCAGCGACACACACTTAAATACGTCACATCCATGCGCAAACCAATAAAACTGGTCAACTGCCAAGCCAGATGCGTTACACATTCCATGTGCAGGAATTTTGCGAGCTGAGGGGCTGTGTTCAGCACAAACCTGTTTTCGCAGCCTTTTCGTCATAATGCGCTCACGATCTTCAAACGCCATCCAAAAAACGAAGGGTCCAAGCCACATAGCGGCTTTGCCCACTGGTTTGACCTATCGGCACCCTACTAGGCGCAAGCCGTGAAACTGAGATTAGGCAGTAACGAGCAGAGCAGATGACTGCATGCAGAGATCAATAAAACTCGGTCAGCTGCCAAGCCAGATGCGTCACACATTTCATGTGAGGGCGTCACACCACGGAGATAGAAACCCACCACGCGTCACCAAGTGCGTCATGTCTCAGCTTTCGGAGGGAATATCTGCCCTAGCTGACGTGTCAAACTTGGCATAAGTCCTTGGCGTGCATTAGCTCATTGGCATTCTTGGCACTGTGCTTGGGCACTTACTTGAAGTCATGTATACAGATGTATTTTTGGTTATGTGGGAAATTAAAGATAGTCGTATAGGGCACTAAAAGGTTTTCTCTCAAATCTTCCGTCAACATTCACCTATGGACGCATCTCAAACAAAAATGAAAATTGGTTCCGACAGCACTCAAAGTATCTACTGCTCAATCTTCTCTTTCACGTCCTCGTCCTTTCCCTTTAGCTGCATGAAAGGTAGGAATTCCTTAAGACCCTTCTTCAAGTTCTCCAGTGCGTCTCCTGCTTCTGCTTTTACTTCTGCCCGTGCCTCAGCCACCATTTCGTGAACCTTATAAAACACCGCCCACGCAGGAACGTCATGGGGTAAGTGGATTTGCTTGTACTTGTCGTCGTCAGGCGGGAGGGTGCACAAGACAATTGAGATGTCAGCTATCTTCATGAGTGATCTGTACTCAGGGTGAGTGATGACGGCGATGTGGACCTTTCTCTGATAGTCCTGCGCTCGGATCTCGTAGTCTCTGTATGCCTCGACATAGCCTCGGTAGCCGTCTGGACGGGCGGGTACATCGTTTGCGTACGTCTCATCCTTGCAGTACTCGAATCCATAGCCACTTTGGCTCACAACGACCTTGAAAAATGCTGCGCAGACTTGGCCGATGAAAGTTGTTTGTTGGAAGTAGGCGCATGGATGGAGTGATTGAAGTAGCACCTTCATTTCCTTTGCAGGGAACGGTGTGTGAGCAGGCCAGAATGCGGATCCAGAAGCATGAAGATAGATCTAGTGCAGTGTTAGGGTACGAGATTCTGTGGCTCTAGAATGGTACTCACTTCTTTCGACCTAATAAGTTCTTTGAGGTTCTTCGATTCTGAAAGCAATTTCAAGTCCATAACAAAGCTGTGGTCGTCTGTCTCGCTGGTGTTTTCGTAATCCCATTCGTCCACAGTGTGGTGGACACGCGGGTATGGTGTGGTGCTCCGGTAGGCCATGATCGAGTATGAGCCCTTGATTCACTGAGTTGAGTTTGATGATAAGGGGTTTTCCCACCGAACGCAGAGCTGCTTATATAGACTATGTCGGGCTAAAGTCGTTCCGACTGAAAGAGATTAGCCGTTAGCCAAGCGGAGCTGGAAACTGCGGCGTCCTTGGCGGAAAAGTCACAACGACACTAGCAGGTGCCAAGCCAATAGTCTGACGCGAAGCAGTTGACGCTTCCGTTATGGTTGCATAGTAACGGACAGGGAGGAAAGCTAAGCGGAGCTGAAAACTGTGGCGTGCCTGGCGGAAATGTCACGACGACACTAGCAAGTGCCAAGCCAATAGTCTGACCCGAAGCAGTCGACGCTTCCGTTATGGTGGCGTGCCGTTATCATGGTAACGGACAGGAAGGAAAGCCAAGCAGAGCTGAAAACTGTGACTTGCGTTCCGAAACAATACGACAGCACTAGCGGTGCCAAACCAATAGACTAATGCCAAGCGGACGACGCTTCCGTTCACGTTCATTCATCGCCAGCTTGGCTAATGGCCGCCCAACATGTCACGAGAGAAGGGAACTAGACCCAGTGGATGTATGGGTAAGGATTGCACGCGAACAGACTTCTAAAATAGCTAAAACTATTTATCCGCTCGAGCTCCCCTCGCTCGAAATTTTGAGCTCGACCAGCCAGTTAAAAAAGTACTCCAAGCTGTCATATCCCTGCATCCAACAGTCAAACGTAGTACGCGGAAATTCGATCTCGGACTGGTGGAGAAACACCACGATCGCATCTGATGGGTAGTGTTCTTTGATGTAGTGTGCCTTTGCTGTTCTGCGAGGAATATTCGTTTGATTAACGCCGGCGTAGCGTTGTGTCGCTCCGTGATCCGCGATGACATTCGGGAATCCAACGAATTTTCGGTCCTTATCGCTGAAGATCACAATGTGGGAAGGGTATTCGATGGCGCAAGCTTTGACTGCTTCATGGCTTCCCTTGTCTTTGTCAAACAGTTCGTCCTCGATGACCAAAAGGACCTGTATTGTCAGCGGACATCTGAGGAATTGTCGTAATCACGTACCTTCGTCGGATCGCTGACTATCTGTCTGAGTTGAACCTCATTTAAAAACTCCCGCATTATAAAGTCTTGTACGAGTTCTTCGGTGTTGCGAGCCATTCTGACGGTGAGAGAGAGGACGGATACAGGTGATGCGAAGATTTGCGGGTGCGGGCTTGCGGATTGTATCCTGGTCTTTATTTCTGCTCTAAGCGCATATCGGTCTCAGTAATGTGGCCGCCATATGGATTGTGGAAATGGGACTGGTTCGATGCGCGATTTTGAGCGTGCCTATCATTCTGATTCCGGCGCTGCTGCCTAGTTTTCAGCTGCTGCCTGCGGCATATTGATAGGTTGCAGATACGGCGAAGGCGCTAAATTTCTTGGCGCTTTGATCATCTCGCTCAGTGTTCCAAACAGTGAGCACATTATGACGAAAAGAAAAATAAAAACAGGTATTTGGCTGAACACAGCCTTTCATCTGCCAAGTTCTAATAGGAAATCATACGATCGGTTAAGGGACCTCGTATCAGCTCGTATTGGCGCAGTTTTCTGGATCACGCATGCGCTCTCGATGCGGCATGAGGCAGGGCACAGTGCAATATAAAACCACATGCGCAATCGCCTTTGGAAGCTCAGATCACATCTGACCTTCACACTACTGTCACCGACCTATACCAGAAGAAACGGTCACCAATTCTACGATCATGGACGGCAAAAAAATCTTCGATGAGGCTGTCTGCCGGCGTGTGCTTGCTGCGTTGTCGCAGGGAAATGTAAGTTGTCTGGGACGACAATTTTTCACGATCTGATGTGTGATAGTTGGTCATAAGCATTTTACCTTTCAATTTGCTGCAGAGCAGCCGAAAGAAGGTGGACCTAGAGCGACTTCAAAATGACGCGAATGTCTCCGTCGCTTGCTACACGACTGAGACCATGTCCCATCTCCTTGGACAGGGAGCGAACCTCTTTCTGCATGTTATTGCAGATAATTTGGAGACCTTTGGTCGTGATGGAGGTTCAGAGCTGTTGAGGCTTTCTAGCACTGATACGGCAGAGCGATACCTGGAAGCGTTCAATGCTGTTAAGAGTTTGCGAGAGTGGAAGAAGAGATATCATCTTGTCGTCGTTTCGAAGGCATTTGGTCTTGACCCGGAAGACTTCAATGTTTCGGTTGAGCAGGGACATGTGATGGATGTGAGGGATAGCAATGTCAGAAATGTCGAGAGGGTGATTGAGTGGCTGTGCAGCGCAGCTGACGCGTTGTAATCATCGCTTAGAATAGCATTTTCGAATGTTGGCAGTTTTATCCGGGATGCGCAGTTTCACATACATATCTGCCGAGGCGCCAGGTCAGACTAGTGGCTTAGCTGTCAATCGGCGTTGAATATTGACCCCGTATCGGCGTCCAATTTTGACCCCCTGTATGCGATCAGCGCTTGGCCTGCCCGGCGCTGGCCGGGATTGCAGAGGGTAGGCCAAGTGCGGGTGATGGGTAACCGGTGTTCC
>NZ_JACYVF010000011.1:0-136741 GCF_014842165.1 Rhizobium sp. CFBP 13644 | reverse complement strand
TGAGGAAATCAACACGGCCTTCGAGCTGATGCACGAAGGCAAATCGATCCGCTCGGTGATAGAGTTCTAGCCATCAATCTCGGTCATGAATAACGGGCCGCACGGGCCCGCTATTTACCCATCCGGCAGCCATCTACAAGACAGTTGCAGAGCTCTCATTGCTCTTGAACGGAACCGAACCCGCGGCACGTAATTTCAACTTCCGTCAAGCCGTCTCCGTAGTGACCTTGCGGCAGAACCAGTACCACCAAGAGACCCAGCAACGATGTTGCCACTTTGAGCCTTTGGTGGTAAAAATTACTACCAAATGCCTTTGGAGGTCACCTATGCCAAATGTTGAAAAGGTCAGCGTTTCAATGACACCCCAACACGCCGAGTTATTGCGTGACGCTGTGAAAAGTGGCGCTTATGCTAGCGGAAGCGAAGTTGTTCGCGAAGCTATGCGTGACTGGTCGGCCAAATGGATGCAGAAGAGCGAAGATATCGCCAAGCTACGTGCGATGTGGGAAGAAGGCAAGGCTAGTGGCCCCGCGGTCGAAGTGGATTTTGATGCGGTGTTGGATGAAGCACGCCAGGAAATAGCGTCTGCCGCTCCCCATGCCCGTTAAGCTTCTTTGGACACCGAAGGCGCGCGCCGACGTAAAGAGCATCTACATCGAAATGGGGAAAGAGCAGCCGCGCAGCGCCGAGCGATACTTCGCCAATTTTCGCCGTAAGGCGAAATTGCTGATCGAGCACCCGCGTTTGGGCGAGCGTCACCCGGAAGTATTCCGAACCGCTCGGATGTTGGTCGAAGCGCCCTATGTGATTCTCTATGAGATAAGGCCCGACGCCGATGACGGCCCTATTGATACCGTCGAGATTGTCCGAGTGGTGGACGGACGGCGTGACCTCTCCGCGCTGTTTAAGACCTGATGGGATGAAGGCAAACTACCGAACGCCTTGAAAGGACTTGAACCGCTGACAACTAATTTAGTGTATGTCCCCGTATTAACATTGCAAGTGCGTGTAACCACTTGCTTTCCGAATGGCCCCATATTGGGCGTAAGGGGCACGCGGTTTTGATATTGACCGTAACACAAGCGCAGACAAGTAATCGGAGAAAGCGAAGTTCACTGCCACAGGCTGGATCGGTCTTTAGTTTAATGCGGCCATCGTTTGTGGAACCGCGGTCTCGCTTATGTGATCGAAGTGGTTCCTTTAGTTTGCGAAACTCGGTCGATGGGCTGGTCAGGATGATGCCAGCATGCAGGCGGCCATCCCAATGGAAGGACCGAGACGGAAAAATCCCAATCCCTTTTCATGCCACCCCTAAGCCGTCTGCCATGGTCTCTGACCCGCGTTAGAGCAGGCAAACCTGTAGAGAGTGACGCGCTACTCCCGAATTCCAGCATAGGTGCAGCGGGAGCTGACAATGCTAGCGTGATGCACCGACGAAGGAGATGACGTGGCGGGCAGTATTTGTCAAAATGAAATCGATTCCGTTGGCAGAGCCCTGAAATTGATTACAGTTCTTTCTAATAGCAATGCGTTGAAGATCGGAGTGAAACCATGACGGAGGAGGAGCCAAGGCTCACCTGGTGGATCGCGCGGTGGGTGTTGCTCGCACTGGCCATTCCGGGAGCTTCACAATCCGCTCTCGCAGATGCACCGCGGCTTGGACCTTTCGAATTGCCAAGACCGAGCGAACTTAGCGTTTTTCTCAATGACCAGGCCTTTAGCCCCTATGAAGCGCTGAACGGATCTTTCACTTCGTCGAAGCGCTGCGCCGCTGTTCCTAATGGCCTGTGGATCGAAATTGACGGCGAGGGAGATTGTATCCGCTACTATCCGCAAGGGTTAGCCGATAGTGAGAACCAGATTGCCCTTGTCTACTTCGGCGGTGACGTGATGCTGCGCAATTCCAAGGGCGTGCGTTTCATAACTGATTCCTATGCCCGGCAATCACCTGCTACGATCACGACGGAAATGGCAGAATGGGCCCACAAAGCCGGCCACCCTGTTATTTTCATGGCGCGCCCCGGCATCTATGGTTCTTCGGGCGATCACAACAAACGCCGCCATCTGCGCGAAATAATGCTAATGGATCGCGCGCTCGACCTGATCAAGAAAAAACACAAAATATCGAGCTTCATTCTAACTGGCCACTCTGCTGGCGGCCAGATCGTGGCAGGTCTCCTGAATAGGCGCAAGGATGTCTCAGCGGTCGTCATCACCTCCGGCCTTGTCTCGGTGAAACAGGTATCCGCCTTCTGGGAGCGACGACGACGGCTTCCGGGTAAGCTCCTCTACAATGCGGCAGCGTTTTACGATCCCATTGATGAAATTGACGGGATTCGAACCGATCCTCGACCAGACATCTATCTTCTCTCCGACCCGGAGGATCGCGCCGTTCCGTTTTTCAGTCAGCTCTTTTATGTCAGGCGCCTGCGCGCCGCAGGCTTCGAGCCGCACCATATCTATGTTCAGGCCACGGACCGCCAGCGCCATATTCTCGCCTATCACGGACGCCTTGCTGCCGCCCTTATCGCTCAGGGCCGTTCACCGATCAACATCCGCCGCGCTATCCATGAGATGGAACTTGAACAACTCAAATAGCTGTTCTGCTCGCTTGTGTGGAAACAGACCTACGCAGCGGAGCTGTCTTCAGCACTTTTCTTTAGCCACTCGACAAGTTCGTGCATTCCCGTGCTGTGTGAGCCCTTGAGAAGAACCACGTCCCCGTCGGCCAGCCGCTCGCGGAGAACGTCCTTCAGTGCCTGCCCCGTTCGGGCATGGAAACCACGCAAGGCAGGCGGAATTGCTTCCCAGAAGTCGATGTAAAGCTCACCGATAACATGGACTTCATCGATCGAACGATTCTGCATGAATGTTGCAAGCTCGGTGTGATAAGCGACCGCGCCGGGACCCAGCTCCGCCATCTCGCCCAGAACAGCAATGCGTCGCCGCCCGCCTGGGTGATCACTCAATCGGGCCAGAGCAGCGCGCATAGAACCCGGATTGGCGTTATAGGCGTCGTCAATCACGGTCAACCTGCGTCCATCGAGCGAAAGTTGAATCTCCTCTCCGCGTCCCGGCAGAGCCGCAAACCTTTCCAGCTGTGCGATCGCTGGCTCAAGTTGATGACCCAGCGCGGAAACAGCGGCAAGGACCGCAAGGCCATTCAGTGCCATGTGATAGCCGGCGGCGCCTATCCGGAAGATGATCTCCCGGCCTCTGATCCGCGCATGCGCCTGCTGGTTTGCCGCGTCGTAGCGCAGAAGCCGACAAATGCATTCTTCCGAGGTCCCGTAGGTGACAACGTCGAGCTTTTGCCGACGCGCCGCTGCATGCACTGTGTCCCACTCCAGCATATCGCGGTTGAGAACGGCCTTGTCGCCCGGCGCCATGCCCAGAAAGATTGCGCTTTTTGTCCGGGCAATATCTGTGATCGTACTCCTCTCGTTGAGGTGGGCTGGCAGAACATTGGTGAAGATTGCGACCTTCGGTCGCGCCATTCGGGCACTGATCGCCATTTTACCGATGGCCAGTTCCAACACCACGTGTGGGGCGTCCCACGGGACAGAGGCGAGGTTCCAGGCCACGCCCGCGGGCAGGTTCGCATTATGGTGGCTTTTGCCGACATCGCCCCAAGCAGAAAGCGCGTGAGCCAGCATGGCGACAACTGTGGTCTTGCCGGCACTGCCAGTTACCGCAAGCACATTACCGCTCATCCGGGTGCGTGCATAATCGCCCATCGCCAAAGTCGCCTGCATGTTATCAGTCACCCGGAGCACCGGCCCCTCCAGACCGTAGGCCAGTTCCGGATTTGTGGTAATATAACCTGCCGGCTTTCGGCAATCGATGAGCCTATGCACCGGCACCCCCGTCGCGCCTTTCCCGCCGCGCAGGACGACAATATCGTTGGGCTGCATGGCTGGCGCGTATGTGCAGAGCCCTTTTGCTGTCCAGCCTTCTGGCGGTGGCTGAACCCAGGATCCCCCGGTTGCCGCCGCAACATGAGCCGCATCCCACTGTCTGGCATCGGGGCCAACCCCTCCCTTCGATATATCAGGGCGGCGATGACCGGTGAACACTGCGTGTTGGCGAATAACTTCACGGAATACTGCCCTCTGCTTAAGATAGCTGCGATAGGCGACGAAGCCGGAGAGATAGTGCTCGACATCGTCAATCCGGACGCGGAAAGCATGATGACGGATGAAGAAGGAACCTGTGATGCGGTCGGGGTTGCGGTAATACATCGCCATTTCGGGCCAAAAGTGGCCGTTAAGCAGATGGTGCGCACGTTTCTCAAGTGCCCTTTCGAAATGCGCAAGATCGATCTCTTTCAACAGACCATGCAGGTTCGGCTCGGCCGCAATCCGCGACAATGTCTGGCGCGCCGCCATCATCAGTTCGAGCAACGTCGGAAAAGTAGTGATCCGATTTTCCACGAAGTCGAGGTAATTGGCGATGTTGCGGATGGCGAAACGGAAATACCGCTCCTTGGGCTTGTGACGCGTAAGTTCGTTGACGCAATACCCCAGCCAGTGGTCGTGATGTTTCCAGTACTCCTTGGCAATGAAGTGCCCGAATGCTTTTTCCACGGTTTCGAGCCACTGCCGGTCTCTTGTGAGATCATAGAGGCGCATGAGGCCGAAAGCAGCTTCGCCCTCATAGTAGATAGTGCGGTGTCGCTGCTTAATCGAAAGATCGGGAAACTGAAGGACATGCACGAAAGCGCCCGTCTCCGGATTCTGCATGTGGCGTATGCCGCATGCAAGCCGCTCGGCGAGCTCACTCCGTTCCATCTGGCCTGTGACTGCCATATATTTTGTGAAAGCCAGGATCGCAACGGCATTGCCGCCGAGCTTGATCTCTCCGTCTGCCTCAACAAGGAAGGCGGCTGGCAGGCCATCGGGAAGGACGACTGACCTGATCAGATGAGTCTCGAGGTAGACGAGCGCGCGTTCAATCGCCTTTTTTAGTTGCCTGTCATGTGTGACTTCCCAGGCTTCTATCATGGCATAGGTCGTGCTTGCGTGGCGTAGCCCATTGTAAGTCTCAATACGTCGATCGAAGCAGGCGTGATAACCGTAAACGAATGAACCATCTGCATTAACTTGCCGCGCGAGATAGGCAGAGGAATCGCGAAGCAACTGCAGAACAACGCCACCGTCCAGCCGGTCCAAGGTCCGGCGTCCTGCATCAAGACCATTTCCCTCGATCAGGTGCAGACTTCCGGCCTCGTCGCAAAAGACGCCTTTCGTCGAAAAGAGAAAGATCGTGCTATTTGGTGGAAAGCTCAAGGAAGGCAGATCTACATAGCGTCCGCGGGCATAGAGGTTGAAATTCTTTTCGTTCAATACAGCATTGGTCAGCGTGTTTCCGCCATAGAGCATCGCGTTCGCGTTCAACTCATGTTCGGTAAAGGCATGGCGGAATGCCGGATCAAGCGCAATTCCGAAACGGAAATAATTGCGCTTTACCTTGCCCAGCAGTGACCGCAGCCGCGCCCACGTAGTCTTTTCAGCAATCTCCACCCAATCGACTCGGACCCAACGCCCTTGAATGTTTTCGCTACCCATGATGGCAAGGAGCTGACTCACACCCTGTTGCCAGGCGGAATCGAGAGACGGACCTGAGACATTGACGACCTGTGCCCGCCTGTCTCCATCGGAAACAGAAAAGAACAATGCCACTTGAGGCAACGGGTATGCCAAAAGATGAATCCGGTTTTCTAGGAGGCTTCGTATGCCGGAAAGCCGATCGTGTATGCCCTGCGGCTTGTTTGCCGGAGACACTCTCGCCTTAACGTTCACGCAACGCCTCCTGGGCCTTGTTGAAAGGCTTGATGAGGTATTCCAGCACGGTCTTCTCACCTGTGTGAATGTCGACATTCGCGACCATGCCGGGAACGATCGGGAATTCCCGACCAGCCGAATTGACCAGCGCGTCCTTCTCCGCCTTGATGAACACGCGGTAGTAATAAATCTCCCGATCGACCTCGTCCTGTATCGTATCCGGTGAAATTGTTGTCACTTTGCCGTCAAGGCTGCCATAGACAGCATAGTCATAGGCACTGATCTTGACGCTCGCGCGCTGGCCGGGATGGATATAGGCGACGTCTCGTGGGGAAATCCGCGCCTCAATAAGAAGCTCGTCACCTAGCGGGATGATGTCCATAAGTTTGCCGTTGGGGGGCACAACACCACCGATTGTCGACACCTCAATGTTTTTCACAATACCACGCACCGGCGAACGATGCGTGAGGCGGGCAAGACTGTCCGCGCGACCGGCTACAATCGGGAAGAGAGAATTCACTTCGGCGTTCGCCTTCGTCAGCTCCTCGCGTGCCTTTACGACATATTCCGACTTGATCTCGACCTTCTTGAGTTCAAGCTCCACGCTCTGCCGACGCAGGCGAATAACCTCGACATTACTGGCCGCACCGACAGACCTCAATTCTTCATTGAGTTTCAGTTCGCTGGAGACAAGCGAAAGTGATTCCTCGATCCAGCGCAGGGACTCTTCGAGCGCCCGCCGGCGAGCTGTGTAAAGTTCGGTCTCCGAAGAAATCAGTACGGGGTAGGCGTCAAGTGACGGAGGAAACGATAAAGCTGTTCCTTTGACTTCAGCTTCAAGCCGAGTAGCTGCGGCGAGCGCCGCCCTATACTTCGCTGCGCTTTCCTCCACATCGGACTGGCTCTTGGTCGGATCGAGCTGTGCGAGAATCTGCCCTGGTTCAACCACCTGGTCTTCACGTACATGAAGCGTTGCGACAATCCCGCCTTCAAGCGACTGGATGACCTGTTCGCGGCTGGTCGGGATTACACGACCGTCCCCTGTAGAGACCTCGTCCAGCGTTGCAAAATAGGCCCAGATCAGCATTGCTACCAGAAGTGCTACGAACAGCTGTACGACGCGTGCGGAACGGATGAGGTACCGCCCGTCATCGTCACCGAATGCCCACCCCCCGCGCCTTGTAAACTCGCGTTCACTGAAAACCGCCATTTACACCTCCTGCGTCGTTTTGAAGGGGAAACCAGCCATCGCCGCTGCGGGTTTCTTTTCGGGCATTTTTCGCCGCACACCGTTCGGCGATGCTATCTTGTTGACACCACGCAGAGTGTTGAGAACCCCCTCCTTGCTGCCATCAAGAATGATCTGCCCGTTCTCAACGACGATGACGCGTTGAACCAGCTCCAGAACGCGCATGCGGTGCGTTGCAACGATCACTGTCCGCTCGGCACTCCACGACCGGAATCGCGTGATGAAGTGCCGCTCGCTCGCTTCGTCCATCGCCGCGGTCGGCTCATCAAGCAGAACGACAGCCGGATCTCGAATGAGGAGTCGCGCTAGAAGCAGTGCCTGTTTCTGACCACCTGAAAGGCCTCTTCCGCCCTCAAGGATGGGGTGGTCGAGCCCGCGCGGCAGCTTGCGCACGAAGTCATCTGCTCCTGTCATCGTAAGCGCGTCAAGCAGCAAGGTTTCCGGTGCATGCAATGCGCCAAGGGTAACGTTTTCACGGATGGTTCCATGAAAGAGGCGTGAGTCCTGAGTCAAGAGTCCAACATTCCGGCGCAGATCGGAGGGATCGACCTGTGAAAGTGCGAGGTCGTCGATCAGCATTTCGCCGGCTGCCGGTTCAACCATGCCCGCCATGGCCGAGAGAAGGGTAGATTTTCCGGCACCATTCTTGCCGAGAACGGCGACTTTCTCTCCCGCAGTTATTGACAGGTCCCCGATCGCAAGCGCTGGCCGCCCTGCATTAGTGCCGTAGTGAAAGGCCGCGCCCCTGATCCTGTATGCTCCACGCAAGGTGGGAACACTCACGCGCGTTTCGCTGTCAGGGTGATCGGAAGGCATACGCAAAATGGCGTCGATGCTTTTCAACCCCACCTTGGCCTGCTGAAACCGGCCGAGAATCTGTGTGAGTTGTGCCATGGGTGCCATCATGCGGGAGCCGAGAATGGAACATGCAACGAGAGAGCCCGTTGTCATGTCTCCTTCCATGACGAGCGGCGCACCGACGACGACGACCGCCGCGAAAGTGCCCGTCTGCACGGTATGGCTCCAGGCTGCGAGGCTACTGGTTATGGCTCGCAGACGCAGCTGACCGTCGGCCGAGACGGCATTGTAGTGGTTCCAGCGCTGCTGAAAATGGTCCTCAGCCTGCAGCGTCTTGATGTCCTCTATGCCCTGAACGGCCTCCACAAGCATCGCGTTGCGGAGCGACGATTCGCGCATCGCTTCACTGGCAGCAGCGCGAAGTCCGCGCTGGGCCAGCAGTCCGGGCAAGACGAGAAGAAAAAGAGCCGCAATCGGAATGATGACGATGGGTCCCCCAATCAACCAGAATATGAACAGGAACAAAATAAAGAAGGGAAGGTCCGCGACGGCGGAAACGGTGGTGGAGGTCAAAAGTTCGCGGACCTGCTCTAGGTCTCGCAACTGGGCGATGAACGTGCCGGTGGAGGTGGGCCGTTCCTGGTTCTTCACGCGCATCGCATGACCGAACACGAGATCGGAGATGCGCATGTCGGTACGTTTGCCGACGATATCTATAATGCGGGTGCGAAGACGGCGCATGATGAAGTCGAAGAACGCTGCCAGCAGCACGCCGATGAACAAGACATAAAGGGTGTTGAACGACTTGGCCGGCACCACCCGGTCATAAACCTGCATCGAGAACATGACGCCACCCAGTGCCAGAATATTGGCAACAAGCGATGCCAGCATGACATGGCTATAGGAGCCGATGTCGCGAAATGCGATCGAGCGGAACCAATGTTCCCGGTAAGGAGCAATATAGCCATCGACCCGCTCATCGACCGTTCCGCGCTGCGGACGCGCGATAATGACGAAGTCGGTCTGCCGCAGCAGATCATCAAGCGCCAGCACTGTGGCGACGCCGGCGTCTCCGCTGAGGACGATGGACACGTCCCTGTTGGCGGCCAAGGCTGTTACGACACCAATTGAACCGTCAGAGAGCTTCACGATCACCGGCAATCGCCAGCTTGTGAGAAGGCGCGGCGACGGTACTGCACGTTTGATCTGCAAGCCCAGCTTGCTTGCCAAGCGCATGAGACAATCATCTGTATTGATCGCCTGCATGGCTTGGGCGAGCTGTCGCGCTCCACCCGCCGAAAAAGGCACACCGTAGTGACGCGCCACATATTGAAGGGCCTCGCTCCAGCTCTCGAAATCGGAGCCAGCGTCAGAATCGGGCCATTGCTCCGTCGTCATGTCGGAAAGGGGCATGGGATTTCCTTTGTAACGGCATGGGGGCGTTTATGTCCCCATGCCGTCCTTGGATCGTTTCAGATTACAGTCGAATGCGTGGAACTCAATTCGTCTTCGGCCACCAGATGGCCGAAGGGGTCGACAGGCATCTCCACCGGATCGGGCGTCTCCGCAAGACCTGCGTGCTCCTCAGTCGAACTCAGATCAGCGTCACCATCCTCGGGTTCACTCAGAGCAGCGAGACCATCAAGCGGGACGGTCAATTCTTCAGATTCCTCCTCGATCAGGCGAGAGAGCTCGTCATCACTCTCCGAACTTGAGACAAATGGATCACCACTTTCCGCCAAATCAATGCTGTCGAGACCGGTGATATCCTCGGCAAAGAACATCATCGCCTGATCCGGCACGCCTGCGCCGGAGGGGTCGACGGTCACGACAAGGGACGATTGCTCGACCTCTCCCGACGGATGTGTGAGCTGATACTCGAAGGTCTCGGTTTGCGATGTGGCGAAATGGGGGAGATTCGGGTGCAACTCATAGCTGTAGCTGCCATCGGCGTCGATGGTTAGCGTACCATATTCACCGTCGATCGTTCTGGTGCCCGTCACATCCACGAAGCTTGTTCCGTCAAATACCTGGAACTGGGTAAAGGTGGAACCCAAATCATCATTGGTAAGCAGATTACCGCTGTCACCGGTCGCGGTCCCGACCTCATATTGGTCGGTGTATGTCACATCGATATCGGTTGTTATGGTCGCTGACACATTTACCAACGTTCCACTCAATGTCGACCGGACACGGTAGGTACCGGCGAGGAGATCGAGTTCAGCCAAATCTATCGACGCCACGGTGCCGAGCCCGCCAACAATAATGTTGAAGGAGTCGCTTGCTACCTGCTGCCAGTTGCCTGGTGTTGTTTCACGCTCGAGATAAAGCACACCATTCGACAGAGCCGCCAGCAGGACGGATGCGTTGATGCTGCCGGAAACCTCCATGCTGTCGGTGATTAAGAAACTGCTGCTGGTGTATGTGCTCGTCTGTCCAAGGCCGCCAGAAAGCAACGTGGAACCGGTGGCGGTGAAGAAATCGTCGTCCGTCACATTGCTCCAGATGACGGAAGCGTCTGCGCTATCTCCCGTTGTGGCAAACTCGAACGTCGCCGGAAGGCCGGGGTCGGTGTTACTCCAGGTCAGCGTTACGTTGTCGCTGCCGATCTGGACGTAAAGAGTTGCTGGACCAGTATTGCCGTCGGCATCCGTAACTACATAGTCAAACCGGTCCACCTTGCCGATCCCCGCTCCATTGGCGAAGGGCGTATAGGTGTAGGATCCGTCGGAACGTATGAGAAGCTCGCCGAAATCACCCTGTATGGCCACCCCGTCCTGATCGACGGCCAGGCCATCGACGCTCTGCACCGTCGTTCCAGCCGGGACTACGTCATTGTCGAGGACATTACCGCTCACAGCAACAGGGTCGTAACCGCCATTTTCTGTAAAGTCATAGTCCGTGCCATCGAGCGTCAGTGTGCCGCCAACGCCCACACCGAGCAGGCCATTGAATCCCATGAAGGCTCGGTATTCCCCCGGTTCCAGACCCGGCACGGTGCCACTGGTTCCGCCAAAAAGCGACAGGGACAGGATCGTGGCAGCACCTCCTCCGTCGATGCTGGTCCATTGCTGGGTCGAGGGATCCCACTTCTGCACCACAAGACTGTAGTTGCCTAGCGCGCCCGCACCGATGAGCCCGCTGAAATCGAAGTTGAGATCCTGTGTATGGCCGGTCTCCACATCAAATTCGATTGTATCCGCAAATAACTGCAGGTCTAGTCCGGCGAGACTCACGACCGCCAGGTAGGTATCGCTCCCCAGCGGAACATCCTCTGTCACGGTAGGGAGAAGATTCACCTCAGCCGTAGCCACATCATCCGTGGGTTCGAGATCCGCATCTGCGTCAGCGTCAGCGTCGGCATCCGCGTCGGCATCCGCGTCAGCATCTGCATCTGCATCTGCATCCGCATCGGCGTCAGCATCCGCATCCGCGTCAGCGTCAGCGTCGGCATCTGCATCGGCGTCAGCATCTGCGTCTGCGTCTGCGTCTGCGTCTGCGTCTGCGTCTGCGTCAGCATCAGCATCTGCATCTGCGTCGGCATCCGCATCGGCGTCAGCATCCGCATCAGCGTCTGCGTCGGCATCCGCGTCTGCGTCTGCGTCTGCGTCAGCATCAGCATCAGCGTCAGCGTCTGCATCGGCGTCAGCATCCGCATCGGCATCCGCGTCAGCATCTGCATCTGCGTCTGCGTCTGCGTCTGCGTCTGCGTCAGCATCAGCATCAGCGTCAGCGTCTGCATCGGCGTCAGCATCCGCATCGGCATCCGCGTCAGCATCTGCATCGGCGTCAGCATCCGCATCGGCGTCGGCATCCGCGTCAGCATCTGCATCGGCGTCAGCATCCGCATCCGCATCCGCATCGGCGTCGGCATCCGCATCAGCGTCAGCATCGGCATCCGCGTCAGCATCTGCGTCTGCGTCAGCATCAGCATCGGCATCAGCGTCAGCGTCTGCATCGGCGTCAGCATCCGCATCGGCATCGGCATCCGCGTCAGCATCTGCATCTGCGTCTGCATCCGCATCCGCGTCGGCATCCGCATCAGCGTCAGCGTCAGCGTCAGCGTCCGCATCGGCGTCTGCGTCAGCATCTGCATCGGCGTCCGCGTCAGCATCTGCATCGGCGTCAGCATCCGCATCGGCGTCGGCATCCGCATCAGCGTCAGCATCGGCATCCGCGTCAGCATCGGCATCCGCGTCAGCATCTGCATCTGCGTCTGCATCAGCATCCGCATCAGCGTCAGCGTCAGCGTCCGCATCGGCGTCTGCGTCAGCATCTGCATCGGCGTCAGCATCCGCATCGGCGTCGGCATCCGCGTCAGCATCCGCATCAGCGTCAGCGTCGGCATCCGCATCCGCATCCGCATCTGCATCCGCGTCGGCATCGGCGTCAGCGTCCGCATCTGCGTCTGCGTCAGCATCCGCATCCGCATCGGCATCCGCGTCAGCATCCGCGTCAGCATCGGCGTCCGCATCTGCGTCTGCGTCAGCATCTGCATCGGCGTCAGCATCCGCATCAGCGTCAGCGTCAGCATCTGCATCCGCATCAGCATCGGCATCAGCGTCAGCGTCTGCGTCAGCATCCGCATCGGCGTCGGCATCCGCGTCAGCATCCGCGTCGGCATCCGCGTCCGCATCTGCGTCTGCGTCAGCATCTGCATCGGCGTCAGCATCCGCATCAGCGTCAGCGTCTGCATCTGCATCGGCGTCAGCATCCGCGTCTGCATCCGTGTCGTCGCCGGAAGATCCACCGAGAGCAAGCGCTCCACCTCCAGCCAACAGGCCGAGGGCTGCAAGGCCGAGAATAGAGCCATCACTTGTGGACGCGCCGACGAGCTGGTCGACGCCTTCAATTTCTGAAAAACGGAAGTCAACCAAGCCGTCGCTATGCTCGCCTAACCACAGGTTGCCATCTTCGTCCTCAAGCACCAGCTCGCTATGTTCGCCATCGACCTCGCGGTAAAAATGCCCGATGCGAATGGTCTCGCCGGAGCGCATTCGAAGGAGGAGATCATCACCGTCACGCACGAAGTCTGAGACATCATTTCGATCGGCCCGGATCTGCACGATACTGGGCTTGCCCGCATCCAAGTTATCGAGTGACACGGTCCGAGAACTACCAGCGACCTTGTCGGTTATAACAGCAACCATGCAACCGTCCTCCTGCAACGCGGTACAATAGGCGACAGGAAATCACTGCCGCCTGAGACATCAGGCACATCGACGAAACTGGATTTATGCGAACAACGACCGCCGAGAAGCGCGATGCTCCCACATCAACGATCCTGTCTATTAGCCTCGGAATGTTCTCCGGTGCCCTCTCCTACTATCATATTTGCACAAAAAATGAACTCTGCAAGAAAAAAACAACCGAGGGGAGCATTAGCAATCACTTTTGTAATGACGCGTGGGTCGTGGAGGCGACCCAATATTCGAAACTATTGTGCGCGCCGGCTCTGTTTCGCCACGCCATTTCCGCCAAACAGATCACAGCGAACGGGTTCCGGAATTTTGATGTGAACAAATATTTTTTCTCGAATCACAATTGTGCGCTTCCGAATTTTGCTGCGTTTGAGACCTGCCCCCAGGTCATTCGTTTATCGGGAGATGCTGCGCAGGAAGAAAGCAGAAGAGAAAACGGCTCATTCTAAAAGTTGATAAAAATCAAATATATACGGGCTCGACGAATTAGTGACGTTGCTGGCTCTACAGGGAGATACCCTGTACGGTTTGACCTTCCAGCGAGAAAGCTTCTCGCATCCGTCCTCCATTGAAAGCGCAGTCGATATTCAGCCTGTGGAGGTCGTACTGGATATTGCTGATATCGAACCTCGCGGCATGAAGTTCCTGATCGGCATTGAGGAGGTCGAGCAGGGTTCGTGTGCCCAGTTCAACATATTGTGTTCGATAGAGATCACGCGTTTGCCGCATTGTCGATTGCCGGGTCGAGAGCGAGCGGCGTAGATTTTCCTTGCTTGCAAGTTGACTGCCTGCCTCGGTGAGGTCGCGCAAAATGTCGACCCGTGCCCGCGCCTCGGCAGCCTGGGATGCCCCTAGCGCCTGCATGGCCATATTTCGCCGGGCGCTCGTGGCGCCACCATTGTAGAGGCTTCCTGTAACCTTCAATCCGACAGTGTAGTCTGGGTCGAGCGAGCTGAGCTCGGTAACATCGACGCCAATGCCTGCGTCGAGAGACAGCGTCGGCAGTCCTTCAGCCCTGGCCAGGCCAATCTGCGCGGCCGCAGCTTCGCGATCTGCCGCCGCCTGCATGACTGCCGGCACACGTGACCAGTCCAGATTTGTCGTTGAATTGCAGGCCTTCGACAGCCATGATGGTACAGTGTCCGATACCTCGACCCCTCCGGCGACACCGCTCAGGTTTGCAAGAACTGCTTCCCAGCGCGATAGTTGTCCTTCGATTTCAAACAGCGTGGCCTCGGCGGCCTGAACACGCGCCTCGGCCTGCAGCAGATCGGAACGTGTGCTCGCGCCCTTGTCCGTACGCGACTTCACTAGTTCGAGAATAGATTTCACATCCTTGATCTGGTCACGGGCGACGCCCCGCAGGGAGCGGTTGCGCTGAATTTCAATCACCGAATTTGCCGCTTCGCGCGCAAGGTTGTCCACCGCCATCAAAACCTGCGATTTCCGACCAGCGATCCCTGCTGTGGCAATCTTAACGCGGTTGTCGACTTTACCAAAATCGTAAAGCATCTGCGAGACGCTGAAGTTCAAATCTGGGCTATAACGATTGGAGCTGTTGGTGTTGTAGGATGAATCCAGTCCCCAGCTGAAATTCGGAAGATAGCCGGCACGAGCCTCGTTAACGGACTCGGTCTGCTGACGAAGCCGCCCAACACTCTCTGTGACGGCGGGATGCCAATCAACGGCCTTCCTAACCGCGGTCTCGAGTGACAGAGGCCCCTTATGGTATGTGCTCATGGACTTCGCCGGCCGGACAACGCCAAGTGGTGCGCGTGTCACCCCAGGGAGATCGCTACCACCCGTCCGCGCGCCGTTGTCTGATACATTGGCACCCGTCTGTCGGTTGCTGTCGCTGGGCCGGCTCGCGCAACTGGTTGTCACAAAGCCCGCAGCCATGATGCATACAAACGCTCGAAGCCGACGAACTCGCATTGAACATTCCACCTTCTGACTAGAAGAATAACTAATCTGCCAGTACGAGGAACGAAACCGTGGCCGTTGGTTTACCGATATGAAACCGGTCAAACGCTAGGACTAGAGGCACATGGTTAACGATGAGTTAACCATGTGGGGGTGACTGTTAACCATGTATATCCCCGCGCCTTGGCCGCAGAGTGGGTGATGCGAGGAAAGGTTAGACTTCGAAGCGCGGAGAAGATTGGGATTAAGCGCTGCAGACTTCCCGGTGATTGGAAGCCCTGCATCGTACTTCTCCGTTTAAGTTTAAGCAGTGGCAGATGGGAAATTTTCCGCTCGATTATTAAGCCCCTATGAGATCGGTGCTCGACAGCCCGCATCACCTGACGCTTGGCTGCGCAGTCAGAGCGGAGCTGTCGGGGATGATCCGCGTGGGCGCCATGCATCTAAGCAGGCCCTATGAGCGTCGACGCAGCCACTTCAAGTGCGCCGCGCTACTGCAATCTGCAAGCTACCCCATCTGAGACATCTTTAGTCGCGTCTCTAATTAGGCATTCGGGTCAAGCTCTTTTTCTGATCTTTGACGGCCACGCGGGTCGCGCTTTTCTTCGCAATCTATTGGCTCCGTATCGTTTGAAATCTCTGCACGCATGCATGGGGATCAGGGACTGGAGATAGTACTTTGCAAAACGCCGTCATGAGCTTCTATGCGGCTTTCAATGTCCTGAGACAGCACGGTCAAAAGATTCTGTGCGCCGATATTAGCGACGTTCCAGCTGTCTCTGCGAAGCTCTGCCAGCATCACCGGGGATGCGCCGCAAAAACCAAGCATCAGGAGCCAGATGAATATCAAATATTGGGTTTGCTTCCACGAAACATGCTCAGAACGTCTCGCTTCGTCTTGACCGCGTCGCCCGACGAGAAAGGGAATTTTAATCCTAATAAAGCATCTTCTAACGAAACTGGAAATTGTGAGGGTATAAATGTTTGGGTTTGGGTCCGGGGACGACAGCTATGTTCTTGCAGCACTTTCCAAGTCGCAGGCGGTGATCGAGTTCGATCTCCAGGGCTATATTCTTTCTGCAAACGAAAACTTCTGCAAGGCGGTCGGCTACTCTCTGGACGAGATTATCGGGCGTCACCACAGTATGTTCTGCATGCCCGGCACTACAGATTCTGCAGAATACAATGCGTTCTGGAGCAGGTTAGGCGCCGGGACGTTTGATGCAGGGACGTACAAGCGTGTCGGCAAGGGCGGCCGGGAGATCTGGATCCAGGCCTCCTACAATCCAGTGTTCAAACGTGGCAAGCCCTTCAAGGTCGTCAAGTTCGCGGCCGACATTACGGTGGTGAAGGAAAAGGCGGTGGAGGATGCGGGCAAGCTGGACGCGATATCCCGCTCCCAGGCGGTAATCGAGTTCACCCCCGACGGAGAGATCATCACCGCCAATAAGAACTTCTGCAATACAATGGGCTACTCCCTGAGCGAGATTACGGGGAAGCACCACCGGATCTTCTGCCGCAAGGATCACGTTACGACCTCCGACTACGCATCCTTCTGGACAAGACTGGCGGCGGGAGAGTTTATCGCCAACGAGTTCGTGCGGGTGTCGAAGAGCGGCCGCGATATCTGGATCCAGGCGGCCTACAACCCGATCCTTGACTCGGCGGGGCGCGTCACCAAGGTGGTAAAGTTCGCCACCGACGTCACCGAGCGCATGACTGCAATCCAGCAGGTCAACACCGGTCTCGCCGCACTTGCAGAAGGAGATCTGACTGGGACGCTCGAACAACCCTTTGTGCCATCGATGGAGGAGCTTCGTGCCAACTTCAACGCGGCCGTAGTCCAACTCAACGAAACGATGCGCCACATCGGAGAGAGCGCCGTGGCGATTGCAGAAGCGTCGGGAGAGCTCACTGGGTCGAGCGACAGCTTTTCCAGGCGAACCGAACAACAAGCAGCTTCGCTGGAGGAGACGGCCGCAGCTCTTGAAGAAATCACCACCGCAGTGGGAGATTCGAGTGCGAGGTCAGCAGAGGCCGGCACGCTGGTCGCAAGGACCAAGAGCGGCGCCGAGAGGTCCGGCAAGATCGTCACGATGGCTGTGGCGGCCATGAACGACATTGACAAATCTTCGAAGGAAATCTCGAGCATCCTCGGCGTCATCGACGACATCGCCTTCCAAACCAACCTCCTAGCGCTTAACGCCGGCGTCGAGGCAGCCCGCGCAGGTGAAGCTGGCAAGGGATTTGCTGTCGTCGCACAGGAAGTACGTGACCTGGCGCTACGCGCAGCGACCGCCGCCAAGGAAATCAAGGCCTTGATTTCAACGTCGAACGCGATCGTGAAGAGCGGCGTCGAGCTGGTCGGTCAGACGGGGCAGGCCCTGCAGGCGATCGTGTCGGAGGTCGGTGACATCGACGGCAACATCCGGGCCATTGTGGAAGCTTCTCGGGAACAGTCTGTCGGACTGAAAGAGGTCAATATCGCAGTCAACTCGATGGACCAGGCGACGCAGCAAAATGCCGCCATGGCTGAAGAAACGACCGCAGCCTGCGCCGCTCTTTCTTTGGAGGCCGCATCCCTTCGCGCTCAGCTCGCCCGCTTCAGATGCGATCGCGCTTCCTCTCGCCGAAGCCAGATGCCGCATACGGCGTCTTCACGAGCGGCCTGATTCATAATGCGTCTGGTTCTTCGGAGAAGGCAGCGGCGGTTGCTATAAGGCTCCAGCTTGGAGCGGACCCCTTCTCGTCGCTCCCGAACTCGGTCAGCGAGCCCATCCCGGCAAAGATTTTATCTTAGGAACTAATCCGCAGCCTCGCTGACTTCGACGCTCTGGCCTTCCCAAAATGCGTTGAATCTGAATCTCTGTTGCAACGGGAGGTTTACGATCCGATCAGGGATTTCGTTACATGAAGATTTTGATGGGAAACCTCTCAAGCGGCTGGCGTGGCAGACTGAGGAAGGAGCTCATGTACGACGCCTTACCCCTCCCTACGATGGCGGCTCACGCTCAGATGCCGCCCGTCTCGGCAATGTGACGCTCCAGATTCACCGCTTTGTGGGAAGGTTCGCATGGCTCAGTTCTCAATGAAAATTAGGGGATGCGGACGAAAACTTGGACCACCAGAAGGTAGTCCAAGTATTCTTAAGCAGACAGACTTCAAGCCGTTGAGCTTTACATCAAGCCTGCGAAGGCTTCTTCGGCCGATTGAAAACGTAAATCTTTACCACGAGATTGGAAGGCCATCACAGTTGAACAGTTCGTTGCCGAGGTAGACGCTTTTATCCGCTGGTACAATGAGAAGCGTATCAAGATATCACAGGGATCGCTTAGCCCCGTCGAGTATCGTAAGAGCCTGCCTTAAATCTTGAAGCAGCCCCCCTTTTTATCGGCACCCCCCTAATCTGCCTAACCCGCTCAGTTCGGCGACATCATAAGCATATATTTCAGAAAGCTAATTAGATTTTAAGCAGAAGCTGACATGGTTCTTTCATACGAGTGGAAAGCGCTATGATTTCTCGACGAAAATTCGTGCAAACCGGTCGCGGCAAACGTGTCGAGCGACTACGGGCTGATGAACCTGCGGTGACGAACGTCGCGAAGGTTATAGCCGATCAATTAAAGCGGGCGATATTCACGCCGGCTATCTGGCCGGCATTTCAGCCTTTGGTTGATTTATCAAGCGGAGCCATCGTCGGGTTCGAGGTATTGGCCCGCTGGACCGATACATGCGGAAACGCCATTTCGCCAGCGCGTTTCATCGCTGTCGCCGAAGCAAACGACCTAATCAACGCTTTGACGAAGAAGATCGTTTCCGAAGCCTGTCAGCAAGCTACCCTGTGGCCAGGAACGTTCGTTCTTGCGATAAACCTATCTCCGACGCAGTTTCGCGACCCCCACTTGTTCGAATTCATCACCAAAACGGTTCAGGCAACAGGGTTTCCACTGAACCGCATTCATATTGAAATCACGGAAAGTGCTTTACTCGAGGAAGATCAGACCGTACGCGCCACGATCGCTTCTCTTAGATCTGCTGGCATAGGCCTCGCGCTAGACGATTTTGGGACCGGTTTTGCAAGCCTTACACGGTTACACGCCTTTCCCTTTGACAAGCTTAAGATTGATATGAGCTTCGTACGCTCGATGCAGCACGATAGCGGCAGCCGTAAGATCGTTGCTTCAGTGATTGGACTTGGACAAAGTTTAGGTATGACTGTTGTAGCGGAAGGTGTGGAAACGGAGGAGCAAGCTACCATGCTGCGCCGCCTGGGATGTGATGTGGGACAAGGCTGGTTGTTTGGCAAACCTCTCAACGGCGCGCAAACGGCGGAGTTACTGGAGACTCGGAAGCAGCAGACGTTGTCTCCACGAGGCATTAATACTTCGCTATTCCAACGCGTTCATCATTTGGACGCTTTGTACAAGGCGGCCCCAATTGGCCTGTGCTTCCTCGACATGAACCTGCGGCATGTCAGCGTTAACGATCGCTTTGCAGAAATGCTTGGTCTGTGTCCTGATGACATGATTGGGCATACCGTTCACAATTTTATGCCCGACAGAGCAGCCCGTCGGCTAACCAAGGATCTGCATCGCGTCCTCGGCGGCGAGACTGTGGTAATTGACGAGTACCAGCCGGTCGGCAGCAAATGCGCCTTTCTGGTTATAAATCAGCGTGTTGACGACGATGCTGGCGAACCTATCGGAATTTCGGTGACGGCAATTGACGTGACGAATCGCAAAGAAATTGAAACAGCTTTACGCGAAACCGAAGATCATGCTCGCTGGTCGATCGAGCTCAGCCCCAACATACCGTGGTCAAGCGACGCAAAAGGCGTTGTCAACTTCATGGGCCCGACGCCCGATGGCTCAGTGAAAAGTACGCCTGACCGAATTGCAGATTGGTACGATCGTATGCATCCCGATGATCGTCTGCGGGTGAGGCAGGAGTGGCTTGCTTGGTTGCCATCCGGCCAGCCATTTGAAACGATGTTCCGGATGAGGTTTCGCGACAATGACTGGAGATGGATGCTCAGCCGCGCGAGACCGCATCTCAACGTCAAAGGCAAGATTGTCAAATGGTATGGTGTCATTACTGAGATCCTGGTTCAAGAAAGGCTCGAGGCGAAAAGGGCGGAATTAGAGAATTTATCTACGATCGCAGGCATTAGACTACAGGCCGGCTTGATCAACGCGCTTGGACCAGCGAACGCCCCCATCTATTTGCCAGTTACCCAACCTGATCAGATGTTGGCTGGAGACGCTGCGCCGGAAGCGGACGACGCATTGCCGACCGGGCTTCTCATATCGATGCTAATGCGGATGTTCGAGTTTGCACCGATAGCTATGTCCATCACGACAAGCGACACACAGACATCAAGCTATCTCAAAGTTAACCGAGCCTACCTCCGGCTCACCGGGCTGAAGTGGGATGATATCAAGGGTAAAAAGCTTACCGCTGGCGGCGCGGCGATTGATAATCCTGCGCGTGACCGCCGTCATCGTCTCTTGGCGGAAGAAGCTCTTACGAGCTTGAAGAGGTCGATATTGCATATGCAGACGGCACCATCATTCCGACCTTGATCTCAGCGCAACGCACCGTCATCGACGGCGCATCTTTCGACGTTGAGGTTATCATCGATGTTTCCGCCCGCGTCAGGCAGCAGCTTGAAATCGAGATCGCTCTCAAGACCTCGGCCCGAACCGATGCGCTTACTGGCCTGCCCAACCGAGCTCGTTTCGATGAAGTTCTCGCCGACGCTGTTGCGCGCAACCTCCTGAACGACAGGAAACTTGCGCTAGCATTCATCGACTTGAACAAATTCAAGACAGTCAACGATAAGCTTGGTCATTCGGCCGGCGATGAAGTTCTAAGAACGATCGCAAGCCGATTAAGAGAGAATTTTCGGGCGACGGATTTTATTGCGAGGATCGGTGGCGACGAATTTGTCGTAATGCTCGACATAGATCGAAAACTTGCTGGCGATTTGCAGTCCCATCTTCAGAAAACGATGGAGCGGATTTTTAAACCGATCCCGGTCAATGGACAGGTCACATTCACCGGTGCTGCGGTTGGCGTTACGTTTCTGCGGTCGGATGATACTGCCAAGTCCTACGTCGATCGAGCTGATGAGTACATGTACATTGCGAAAAACACCGGGGAACGCGTTGCAGTAGTGTGTTTTGGCCAAATCCTTGAACCGTCGAGTGCAACCCGCGGACCCGAGAAATACCGGTTCACCAATTGAACGTACTTGCATTCGTCCTAATTCACTAGGATGGCGGCGAGCGCAATCTCGAGTGAGGTGATCTGATCGCTCGAAAAGATTCTATCGTTTCGGCTTTGCAGCCTCTGGGTCAGGAAAGCTGGACGTGTAACGGATAACCTTCCTAGCATAGCATTTTGCGCAAGAGCGTTACTTCAAATCTTGTGCCGCATATTCAAGCCCCAGCGTCTGCATCGTGGAAAGCAGCGGATGTTTGGCAAGCGGATATCCAGTGCTATATTTACCCTTTCTCCGCGGTCACCTCACGTCAGCACCTGTTCCGCCACGTTGGTGGATGCGATCTTGGCAATGTCGTCGAAATCCTTCTGCGGTTTCGTGTCCAAAACGTCACAGGAATACAACGCGGCAGCCGCAGTTCTGCCGGGAGGTCGACAGCTAGATTTTTTAAAAAGGTTTCCTAGGCTGAAGAACTCGGGGTGTATTGGGCTTGTACCTACGCACGTTGCAAAGCGACGAATATGAGACGCTCGTCAAACGGCAGCCAAACTGATCACCGTCAGGACCTCGCGTTCCGAATAGGGCTTGCCGACGAAACCGATCGGTTGCCACTGCATCGCCATCTGTCGAGTTCGCTCGTCGAGGTTTCCGCTGACGAACAGGGACGGGATGTTCCAACGCTGCCTCAGCGCGGCGGCCGTCTCGACACCGTTCGACCCGCGTGCCAGGTTGATGTCCATGATGGCGACGTCGATTTCACCGTCCATGCTCTCGGCGATGGCCAGGGCCTGGGGCATGTCGGAAGCCTGGCCGACAACCGTGTAGCCCGCGTCCAGAAGCATGTCCTCGAGGTCGAGGGCCAACAACATTTCGTCTTCGACAATCATAACCCGCAAAGCCGTCATCGGTCGGTCCCCTCGAAGGCTAGCATGAAGCGGTAGCCATCCCGTGCACTGGATGCTGCCACCACCCCTCCGAGCTGTGTTGCCATCGTGGCTATCAGCCTACTCCCGAGGTCGCCGTCGGCCACCGGTGAAACCAACTGCGCACCCAAAACCTCGAGCTTGATCTGCCCGTTGGCGGCGGTCTTCAGTGAAACCGTGATCGGCTTCTCCTCGTCGGCACCTCTTAACGCCCCGGCTAGCAACTCGTTGACAATAACCGAGATCGGGATCGCCCGTTCAGTTGGCAACTCAAGAGCATCGGCGTCGACGGTGATCGCACGTGATCCGTCAGCGACGAGATCGAGGCAGAGTTTCGAAAGGTGGTCAGCCATATCCACTCTGAGTGAATTCCTGTCTCGGTAAAGCCGTTCATGGACGGATATGATGGCACGGACGCGCGAGATCGCCAAGTCAAAAGCTGCTTTTGTGGCAGGGTCCTGCAGCGTCCGCGCTTGCAAACGCAGAGTGCTGACGACCAGCTGTAGGCTGTTCTTCACGCGATGGTTCACCTCGGCGAGAAGAAGCTCCTTCTGCTCGGTCAGTTCCGCCTGGGCGGCGAGTGCTTCGCTGAGTATCGCCTCCCTGAGTCGGTCCGCGGTGACATCCATCAATACGCCGATCATGCGTACCTTCCCTGTCGAGGTCCGCAGAACCTCTCCCCGTGACGTAACGAACTTCACCTCTCCCGAGGGCAGGACGATCCGGTAGTCGAACATCATTGTCGTTCTGTCCGGACAGGCCATGAAGTCAGCGACCACCTGCCTGACGGAAGGCAGATCGTCGGGGTGCATTCTTGCGAAGAAAGGCGCGGCGACGGGACCGCCCTGGCCAGGCTCGAACCCGAAGATCACGTCGACGGAGTGGCTGCGCCTCCAGATATCGGTCTCCGGTTCATATTCCCAGCTGGCAAGGTCGGCGGCATGGAGGGCGACGCGAAGGCGGGCGTCAGCCTCCTTTGCCTTCAGGACGCTCTCCGTGACATCCATGGGGTTCTGGATAATTTATTCGATCTTTCCGCCGTGACCGATGACGGGCGTATGAACAGGGGTCCAGAACTTCTGCGCGAACCCTCCGCCCGGCTGCGGGATGTCGTACTGGATGACAGCCATCTCGTGCGGCCTACCAGTTTCGAGAACATGCCGAAGCGACACCTCAAGCGGTCCCTGCTCGACGGTTCCTTCGGCATCCGGGTTCTCGGGGAACGCCACCAGGATATTTCGGCCGACAATGTCAGAGAGGGTACGGTCGGTCAGCGCAAGGTATGCGTCGCTGGCTCCGACGATCGCAAGGTCGGTGTCGAGTACCAAATATGGCTGAGGCATTCCCTTGAGGATCGCCGCGAAGTTCGTGGTAGACGTAGACATAAAAAGCGGCACCCAAGATTCTGTTTCGCCATAATAGACTATGGAGTTAGAAGTTCCTAAAATAAATCGCCCAATCCAATGTCTATGCAGTGAAGTATTTGGCACATCAGCTGTCGATCGGCTCATAGGTATAGGTCAGCGATCCGACGGAAACGGCTCGACCTCCTTCATCTCTCACTTTCACGGTCACAATCCCTCGGTGGTCATCGTAAGGTAACTCGTCCCTCGCGATATCGGCCATGATGCGTCCCACTTCTCTGGGAAGGTCATCTGCTGACGATAATAGCATGCCGTGAACGTCAATCATTTCCCCGTCGCCGTTGTGGACATCGAAAAAATACCGGGTCACCATCGAAGGTCCTATGCTTTCGGGATACGATCCCGGTCAGTCGCGGAAGCTAAATGGAGTCATCAGCGTCTTGTTTTGCGGAAGCCATGCTCTACCAGTGTTTGATGAACGAGCTCGGCCATTAACGATTTGACTATGAACTTTGCGTTGCCTGAAAGATCGCCTGGACCAGGAACGACCGCCCCGGAAGATATCACGACACGGATGTGCGGCCAGCGCTCCGCTACGATGCGCGCCCGACGGAAGCCGTCCACGTCGCCGGGCATCTGAACGTCGGTGAAAAGAAGCTGGAGTGTTGAATGTCTGTCGAGGAAAGCGAACGCCTGGTCGGCCGTGTAGGCTTTCCACGACCGAGTAACCCTCATCCGAAATCATATCGGCCGTATCCAAGAGGATGAGCGGCTCGTCGTCGACGATAAGGGCGATGGGTTTAACAAGCTGCTCGAATTCTGCGGTTTTCATGCACCCTAAAGCTACAGGACGGTGGTTTGTTCCTGATACCCCAAGGATGATGAAGCTATTGTTCTATACAAACAATTTGTTGAAGATAACTTTGCTGTAAAGCTGCCCTCGCAAGGCAACATAATGCCTTGACGTTCGGGCGTTCGTTAGCCTCTATGTTAGCTGTAGTCATGTCTTCAATTAAAACTGAATGCCGACGTGATCTGGGTAATGTGATAGTTCCAGATGCCCTAGACACTAGCACGCCCTTGCAACAGCAAGACGCTCTACGACGAGATATTGACCCGCACAAATTCGTCGCGCGCACTCGTCATTCGATGATCACGAGCGACTAGGTAATGATCGAGACGGTGGATGCGGATCCTGACTTCGGTCGCGTGGTGGGGCGGATAGAGCGAAATCGAATAAATGCCGAAGCATGTGACACCTTGAACGATGCGGGCATTCTTTGCGCTCTTGTTGTAGGTATCCGGACAGATTACTGGCGCAGTCCAAACCGCAGTAGTTGATGTTCGAATTGTTTGCTTTGTCCCCATCCTTGGGTCATAGGAAATAGGGTACTTGGCATTTAATCAACGAGCGGCAACCTTCGTCGCGTGTGCGATTTCAGCGTAAAAGGATGGGCAACCTATGGCACTCGTGAAAACGTCTCAACTCGGCGCAAAAGCAGGCCTAGCGAAGGAGGCTTCAACTTCGTCCATAGTTCCTGCCGCAAAACCACTAACAAATCGATCTCAGGACCGGTCCCGGGTCCGGCAGCAGAAAGCCGCCGAGCGGATAGGGACTTCGACGGAGGAATTGACGAAAGGCGTCTCGGAAGCTGCAGCAGCCGCTGAAGAACTGCGCCGGGCTCTGGAGCAGATTGCCAGTGGCGCTGAGGAAGCAGCAGGAGCAGCGCATCAGTCGCTTTCGGCTACCACGCATTTATTTTCTAGGTTCTCTGACGCGAGGTCTGAAGCTGAAGCTGCGCGCAGGCGCACCGAAGAGCTTCAGGCTTCGCTTTTGGAATCCACCGGTCACATCGATGCTTCTATTTCCGCCATCGATGCCAATGCTCACCGGCAAATCGCGTCCGTGACCGTCACAGACAGGCTGCAATCGCAAGCCGAAAACATCGGCGCGACCACCGTCGCGGTAGCCGATATCTCGGATCGCACCAACCTTCTGGCACTGAATGCTGCAATAGAGGCGGCACGCGCGGGCGACAACGGTCGCGGATTTGCCGTCGTTGCCGACGAAGTCCGATCGCTTGCGGAAATCGCTGAGCGCAGCTCGCGCGATGTCAGCCAACATGCAGCCGTCATAGTCGATGGCGTTCGCCGGATAGCAGACCGCATAAAGACGGCTGCTAGCAAGGCGCAGGAACAAACTGTTTCGGGCCAAATAGTGTCCAACGACCTCCATACTATACGTTCTGGTCTCATCGGCCTTTCCCAAAATAGCCAGATGATCTTGATTGCCGCGGTTGAGGCTGAGGTGGCGACCAGGGAAGCACAAAAAGGCGCTGAAGCCGTCGCAGCCGCGGCGGAGCAGCAGTCGGCTGCGGCGGCGCAGGCTCAAAGAGCCGTCCAACAGCAAAGCGCGGCTCTCGAAGAAAGCCAACAGACTGCACAGTCGCTCGCGACACTCGCCGATGACTTGATGAACGAAAGCGGCCGCGCATCGCGGGCGGAGGAGCTGAGCTCTGCTGCCGAAGAACTGTCGGCAACCGTTCAGGAGCTTTCTGGTGCTGCTGGCGAAATCCTTGTCGCTATCGAGCAAATCAGCCGTGGTGCGGAAGCACAGGCCGCTGCCACGCAGCAAGCAAACACCGCGATGACGCAAATCGAAAAGAGCGCCTCCCAAACCCAGGAAAGTGCCAAGGAGGCTACCAAGCGTGCCGACGAGATCAAGACGCTTCTGGCCAAGAACAAGACGGGGTTGAACGGCATAGCATCTGGCGTGTCCGATGCCCTTGAGGAAACCCGCAACGCATTGGTGGAGCTGAATACGCTTGGCGAGATCGGTTTTCAGATTGAGCGCACGATTGACCGGATCGTGCTTGTCGCGGTGCAAACGAGCATGTTGGCAGTCAGTGGCTCAGTCGAGGCGGCAAGAGCGGGCGATGCGGGCCGTGGTTTTGCGATCGTTTCGACCGATATCCGGAAGCTCGCCCAGGATGCCGCAGAGAATATAGATGGCGTCAAGGACACGGTGAGGCAGATCCAGCTCCAGATTGCCGCTGTCCATCGAGAGCTTGAGCTGATCGCATTGGCATCTGAAGCGGAGATTTCCAAAAACAAGCAGATTGTCGATCGATTGCAATTGGCCGAAGCCGACGTGGACGTGATGGCGCGGAGCAACGCGTCGATCCTTGATGCAACGCAGGCGATTCTCGTCGCAGCAAAAGAAGTACAAGCAGGGACACAGCAAATCGCGGCGGCTGCTCAGGAGGCGAGTGCGGCTTCTGAAGAGGCCGCCACCGCAGCGCGACAGCAATCGCGCGGAGCGGAGGACCTGGCAGCCGCGGTCGAGGAAATTGCGTCGCTTGCGGATGAACTCCAACTGTCGGGAAACTGATGCTATGAAAGCCTCACCAGCGGCAGACGCGAAGCGCCATTTGATATTCCGTGTTGGCGAGAAAAATTACGAGGTTAATGCAGGCCTCGTACGAGAGATCATCAGAGTGCCGCATATAACCCGGGTCCCACGTGGTCCCAAGTCATTGAAAGGCATAGCCAACCTTCGCGGCCTGCCGATACCAGTTCTGTCAATGGACCAGATCCTGAATGGTGGCAGCAAAATCGCTCAAGATGATGCCAAGATAATCATTTACGATCACGGCGGTTGGGTGGGACTTCTGGTCGACGACGTGATCCGGCTCTCGGGAGACAATACGGCAACGTCGCTTCAGGATCTCAGTGAGCTTTTGGACGTTGCGTTCATGGTTGCACGGCGAGCGCCGGTGGAGCGGGCAGGCTACTCCAATCAATTTTCAACGGAACAGGCCAGCGCTAAACTAAGGCCACTGCTGTCGTTCCGGGTAGCGGGTCAGCTCTATGGCCTGCCACTGCAATATGTTCGCGAAGTTACCGCGTTTGGCGGCGATCTTGCCGTTGTTCCGAGCGCATCGGATGCTGTCATCGGCCTCATAGCGATGCGTGAAAGCGTCCTTCCCCTGGTTTCGCTTGCGTCTCTGATGGGACTTGATCCTCTCCGCAGTATGGATAGTAGCTCCCGTATCGTCATCATCGAGAGTGATGGCGAGCTAATCGGTCTCGTCGTCGACGAGATGGACGTCATCCACCGTTTGGACGAACAGGCGATCGACGCTGTGCCGGCCGTGCTTCAAAGAGGCCGCGGCGATGCGCAGATCGAGGCGATTGGCAGAATTGCCGAGGGCGGAATGCTGATTTCCATTCTGTCGCCAGAAAAACTCTTCGGTCATCATGCGGTCGCTCACGCCCTCAGCCAGAACACGGGAGCCAAGTCGATGGAGACAAAAGCTGAACAAGATGATGCCGTTGAACAGTTCCTGATCTTCCAGCTCGGCAAAGAACATTACGGGCTTCCTGTTGGATCGGTCGACGAAGTCATCCGCGTTCCTGGAGAGATTACCCGCGTGCCCGGCGTCCCTGCCTTCGTCATGGGCGTGATCAACCTGCGCGGTAAGGCCATCCCGCTGATCGACCAGCGCCGCCGCTTCGACACGCCGAACTCCACGCAAAGCACCAAGGCACGCGCGATCGTCGTTACGCTTGGGGCGCTCCAGGCGGGTTTCGTCGTGGACGCGGTCTCCGAGTTAAAAGCCGTACCTTTGGCCGCGTTGTCCGCCGCGCCCGAATTCTCCTCGGAACAAACCGGGGTCTTCGATCGCATCGCTCACATCGAGGCGGAAGGCCGGATGATCCTTTTGGTCGATCCGCAAGAGCTTCTGACGCGAGCGGAACGGGATGTGGTGGCAGCGATCGCCCATCAAGAGACGGCGGTGGCGGTTTGATCCGTCTCCTCGTCGTTGACGACTCCGCCCTGATGCGGAAACTGCTTGGCCAGATTTTCTCGGCTGAGCAAGACTTCGAGATAGAATTTGCCCGTGACGGAACGGAAGCCCTGAAGATCATTTCAAGCTTCAGACCGGACGTGGTGACACTCGACATCCACATGCCGCTGATGGATGGCTTGGCCTGTCTTGATCGCATCATGCTTGAGCATCCATGCCCCGTGGTGATGGTGTCGTCGCTTACGGAAGACGGTGCTGAGGAGACTTTGGCCGCCCTTGAAATGGGCGCAGTCGACTTTATCGCCAAACCGGGCGGGGCAATTTCACTTGGGATCGACGAATTGACCCCGCGTCTCGTTGAGAAGGTTCGTACGGCCGCAGCAGTGCGTATTCGCCGCAGTCGGCGGCTTGCCGAACGCGTTCGCCTAGTTCAACCGATGGCTTCACCCCAAAGCATAGCGACACGAGCTCGCAGAACCGAGCCGCGGCAATCGGCGCTCTTAGTCGGAAAGCCCGGCCTTGTTTTGATCGGGACGTCGACCGGCGGTCCACCAGCATTGGACGCAGTGCTCGGGGAGTTGCCAAGTGACTTTCCCTGGCCGGTTGTCGTCGCGCAGCATATGCCTGCCTCATTTACCGGACCGCTTGCCCGACGCCTTGATAAGTTATGTGCGCTGACAGTCTCGGAAGTCACGCGGCAGACCAGACTTGAACCAGGCAATATCTATATTGCCAAGGGAGACGCGGACATTCTGATTGGCTCACGCGCCGGAGCTCTGGTTGCGATGGCTGCTCCAAGTGAGCAGACCTACCGATGGCATCCAAGCGTGGAACGGATGGTGCGCTCAGCCATGAAGCACGTTCCGGCAGCCGATCTGGTCGGGGTGATGATGACCGGCATGGGAAATGACGGCGCCGCGGCCATGACCGAGCTACGGGCAGCTGGCGGCTATACCATTGCCGAAGCTGAGGAGACCGCGGTTGTCTGGGGTATGCCGGGCGAACTGGTGCGGCTCGGCGGAGCGAACGAAATCAAACGAGTCGACGAGATTGGACTGACTTTGTTGGATCGGTTTCGCTGATGGTGATTCGTCCGGTGGCCCCGGCAAACATCAGCAGCGTCCCACTTTCACTGGGAGATCTCGAGGAGATTTGCGCAATCATCTACAAGCGCAGCGGAATGGTTTTCGGCGAGACGAAACGCTATTACATCGAGCGCCGGATCACGGACCTTATTGATCAGCGGCAGGCCCATTCGGTTAAAAATTACATCTCCATATTGCGGAGCGACCTGAACGAGACGGAGTTGCTCATCAACAGCTTCACCGTCAACGAAACCTATTTCTACCGCGAGCAGCACCAGCTGGCCTGCCTGAGCAATTCGATCCTTCCGGAAATTGTTCGGAAAAAAGGGCCAGGTGATCGTATACGTATGTGGTCAATGCCGTGCTCAAGCGGCGAGGAACCGTACTCGATTGCGATATGGCTTCTTGAAAACTGGCCACTGGTTGATGCCTATAATATCGAGATTGTAGGATCGGACATTGATACGGCCATACTAAGCCAAGCGGTAGACGGTTGTTTCGGGCAACGATCTCTCTCGAAGCTGCCTGAGGAAGTCCGTAACCGTTATTTCGAGCCGGAAAAAAATCAGCAGCGCCAATTGATCCGCGATCTAAGGGAGTCCGTAACGTTCGCCAAAGGCAACATCGTTGACCGGCAAAGCCTCGTGGCACTTGGTCGTTTCGATGTGATATTTTGCCGAAATCTGCTGATCTATTTCGATGAGGCGGCGCGTGAGGTGGCGGCGCGCAACATTCATGAATTGCTCATTCCTGGCGGCTATGTCTGCCTCGGCCACACAGAATCGATGTCGCGAATATCTGAAACGTTTGAGGCTGTTCGATTTCCCGACGCCATTGTTTATCGAGAAGCTGTGAGACTAAGCGATGGATGAGTTGATAGAACAATTCGCCGTTGAGGCACGCGAACTGGTCCAGCACGCCTCGGACGATCTTCTAGCGCTTGAGCAAAATCCAGACGACCGCGAGCGGTTGGAAAGCGTGTTTCGGGCGGTCCACACGCTCAAGGGTTCGGTCGGGCTCTTCGATTTCGGGCCGATGCAAGGTGTTCTGCATCGCGCGGAAGATCTTCTGTCTCAGGCCCGAGCTAGTGCCATCGTCGTCAATCCGGCTCTTGTCGATACGCTTCTGGCTGTGATCGAGTGGGTCGACGGCAGCATCGAAGGCATCATGGAGACCGGGCGTCTCCTAGAAATGCACGAGGCGCAGGCGCCACGGCTCCTCCGGCAGCTGACGCGTGAAACGATGGAGCGCGAAACCGCTGGAGAATTAGGCAAGATCAATGCTGTCCCGGATTGGGCGATTGCGTTGCGGACGCGCCTTCCCACTGCTCATAGCGATGGCACCTTGTTTGCCATCCGTTACGAACCTCATCCGGAGTGCTTCTTTAACGGCGACGACCCACTCGCGATGATTTCGCGGCTACCCAATCTTCTACACCTCGAACTTTCCCTGAAGCAGGCATCTCCCGCAGTTCAGGACTACGATCCCTTTTGTTGCGACATGGTGATCGAGGCGGTCTGCAATGAACCACCCGAGGAGGTTCGGGCTCTTTTTCGCCTCATTCCCGATCAGGTGACTTTGGTGCCGCTACAAAAAGAAATCGAGCGAGCAACTCTCTCAGAACCCAGCGTATTTTCAGGGAGGGGCGGCGAACGCCAAGCAACGACGATGCGTGTTGATCCGGCCCGTATAGACAAGTTGATCGAGATTGCCGGCGAACTTATCACGGCAAAAAATGGCCTTGCCCCCTTGGCAGAAGCGGCCAGCAAGATTGGCAACCGAGCGCTTGCCAGACGCATAGGGTCCAGTCACCAGGAAATTGAGCGATTGGTGGCGTCGCTCTACAGCGCCGTCACCCGAGCACGCATGGTCCCTCTGGAACAAACCTTTCGCCGGTTTCCGAGATTGGTGCGTGAGACTGCGTCACAACTCGGCAAAGCCGTCGACCTCGTTATCGACGGCGAAACCGTTGAAGCTGACCGCGAAATCGTTGAAAACCTGTTCGAGCCGCTGCTCCATCTTGTTCGAAACAGTCTCGATCACGGCATAGAGCCTAAAGCAGAGCGACTGCTGGCGTCCAAGCCAGCACGGGGGTGCCTTCTCCTTCGTTCGCAGAAACGCGGGGATCAAATTGAGATCGAACTCAAGGATGATGGCCGGGGTATGCAGACTGAGCATATTCGACAAAAAGCAATCGACAGCGGTCTCATATCAGCGATCGAAGCATCTGCTCTATCCGAAAGAGACGTATCCCAACTGGTCTTTGCTACGGGATTTTCGACCGCATCCTCTGTCTCAGAGCTGTCGGGTCGAGGGATCGGGTTAGACGTCGTTCGGCGCTCCGTCGAAAGTTTGGGCGGAGCGCTCGAAATGCAGAGCACCGCAGGGATAGGTACGGCCTTCATATTGAAGCTTCCCATCAGCTTCTCGATGACCCAGTTGATGGTGGTTGAAGTCGGCAGTGAACGTTATGGCATACCGATCACTGACGTCCTCGAAACGCATAAGCTGGCAGCCACTGTCGTTCAGTTGGTCAGAGGCAACCCCGCATTCATCCTTCGCGACAGGACGGTGCCCCTGCTTTATCTCTCCGATTTGCTTCAATTGTCAAAGAAGCAGCCCCTTCCCGAGGACTTGAAGGTTCTGATCGTGAGAATTGGTGAAGACCTGATAGGGATCGCCGTCGACGGGATCGCAGAGCGGGCCGAAACGCTGACGCGACCTTTATCCGGCTTGTTGCAAGGTGTTGAGGGCATATCCGGCACCACGTTGCTCGGCGACGGAAAAGTTATGCTTGTGCTCGATATCCAGGGATTAATGCAATGACGGTCACCCGCGACGGAAATTCCATTATAATGGCCGGTGCCTGCGGGGTCGATGAAGTCGAGACGCTCGTTGGCTTTCTCGAAGATCAACCGGACGGTGTCGTCGATCTTGCTGGTGCCACTGCCATTCATACAGCCCATTGGCAGGCGCTGATGGTTTTCCGCCCGAAGATAAACGGGAATCAGCCCTCGTCTTTGTCAGTTAGTCGAATTTTATCTGGCCTTTTCGTGTATTACCAAGGCCTAAAACCATAATGGCGAACTTGCGTAAACTTCGCCATGAAAATAAGTGTAACACGTGTACGGGGATGAAGGTCACCGCGTTTATTGGGGGCAATATGACAGTAAACTTTCTGATTGTGGATGATAGCAAGCTTGCTCGGATCGTTGCTGGCAAGGCAGTTGTAGCCTTGCAACCCGATTGGACAAGGGTTGAAGCCGCAAATGCTGCAGACGCTCTGGCCATCGTTGCTGGTCAGAAGATTGATCTCGCGCTTCTTGATTTCAACATGCCTGATAAAGATGGACTTGAGCTTGCAGCTGAGCTGCGCGCGTCCCATCCGAACATGCCAATCGCCGTGATCACGGCCAATGTCCAAGATGAGATCATTGCAAGAGTTCGCGAGCTGAATGCCACATTCGTTGCAAAACCGGTGACGGAGGATGCCATCAGCGGCTTCATCTCTGGAGCCGCCCTTCGGCTCAGGAAGGCCCGGGCATGACTGACAACACTGCTGCCCTCGACGAACTTGAACGAGACGCGCTGACCGAGCTTGTCAACATCGGCGTTAGCCGCGCAGCAGCGAGCCTGCGCAAGATGGTCAATAAGCAGGTGATCCTATCGGTCCCTTCCGTCGAAATTGTCACGAGACGGTCCGCTGCCTCTCTGATTGGGCAACGAGAGAGCGAAGACTTTATCGCTGTCCAGCAGCAATTCGAAGGCCCGTTTTCCGGCCGTGCCATGCTGATCTTTCCCGAGAGCAATGGCCTTTCCCTAGCGCGCGCGATTGTCGGCGATGAAATGGACGAGGCAGATCTCGCGGAGATGGAAGATGAGGCTTTGGCTGAAACCGGCAACGTCATCTTGAACGGTTGCCTTGGTTCAATGGCCAACATGTTGCAACACTCCCTTAAAATGTCACTTCCCGAGGTGCATCGCGGCGAAAGCACCGCCTTGTTTGGAGTTCTCGACCGCGCTGCTGATGAAAGTTTTGTTCTGTTTCTTTACATCAACTTCTCGGTCCAGGATCGAGAGATCCGAGGTTATATTGCGATGTTGATGGACCTGCCGTCTTTGGAGAAGCTGAAAAAGCTCATCGCTGACTTTATTGATCGGGTAATGGCATGAGTAGATTGCGTGTGGTTGATGGCCGCCATCGTTGACGATAACCCGGAATTGGAGCGCACGCGCCGGGAACTTGCGATGGTACGTCGGCAATTGGAGCTCACTTTAGACGTAGCAGGAGCGCCTTGCGCCTGGGAATGGGATATCCGCCGAGCAAGGCTCGTTGCAGACGTCCGTTTCGCGGCTGTTACGCAACAAGACCCTGTCGCTCTCGCTGACGGCGTGTCGACCGACAATTTTTTCAAGTCGATCCACCCTGACGACCTCACGCGGGTCAAACTTGCCGTGGCTGGAATGTTGGCTGGTTCGGAGGTCTTCTCGAAAGAGTATCGGTTGCTGAAGGCAGAGGGTGGATACCGATGGGTTCACGCCAGAGGCCGCGCCATATTCGACGAGGATGATGAGCCCGTCAGCTTCGTTGGAATATTGATAGACATCACAGACCAGAAGCGGATCACCGAGGAACTGCGCGTCGCACAATCCGCAGGGGGTATAGGGACGTTCGAACACAAGGTAGGGTGGGCGACTGTCAATGTCTCGGAACAATTCTGTCGACTATTTGGATTGCACCCGTCGCGCGTTATACCGGTCGTAATTTTGAACAATCTCATCCATCCGGATGATGAGCGCATTATCAATCTGAGCGATCCAGACGGGCGTCAGGAACCGCGGAGCATCGAGTTCCGGGTCAGGCGCGCTGATGACGGCGAAGTGCGGTGGCTAGCGCGTCGGGGAGAATATGTCGTTGACAGCGAAACCAGCGGTCAACGTTACGTTGGTGTTATCTTCGATGTCACTGAGGCCAGGCAGGCACAGGATAATTTGAAAAAAGCGAACGAGGAACTAGCCGGAATTGCCCGCGAGCGCGAACAGTTCATAGCCGTGCTCGGTCATGATTTGCGAAATCCCTTGGCTTCCATGTCCGCCGGCTTGCGAGTTATCGTAAAGGAAGCGACTGACCAAAGGTCCACAAGGATATTGCGGCTTATGGGTGAGAGCGTACAGCGCATGGGTAGCCTCATCGATAATTTGTTGGATCTTGCGCGCGGTCGATTGGGGAATGGGATCGGCCTGGAAATAACACGGGGAGGACGGATCGAGCCCCTGCTTGCGAGAATCGTCAACGAAATCCAAGCCGCGCATCCAGAGCGGACCATCCAGACAGAATTTAGTTTGCATCGGTCTATAAATGTAGACCAGACCCGCTTGGAACAACTGCTTTCGAACCTGCTTGGAAACGCGATCACTCACGGTGCAGCGGAAGAGCCTGTAACTGTATCTGCAATGGTGATGGAGAACGAGTTTCAGCTCACAGTAGGCAACGGCGGGGAGCCGATACCAGAAGCCGTAATGCAGCGTTTGTTTCAGCCATTTTACCGGGGCGGAGATAATATTAACAAGCAAGGTTTGGGCCTCGGCCTATATATCGCAAGTGAGATTGCAAAGGCACATGGCGGCGTTCTTCAAGTCTCGTCAGACACGAGCCGAACATGCTTCACGTTCAGAATGCCCCTTGATACCAGACAGGACGTCGTGCTCTAAAATCTCAGTATCGTCAGGGGCTGGAATTTTTTATCGTTCAACGCAAAGCGATTGAGCCAGCGTCCTATGTCGTACCCAGTTCACTCGGATAGCCTGAGCCGTTTATCTGCTGTCGCGTGAGCGGCTGCTTGGCGTCGAGATGCGAGCGACCGCGGGCACTTAACGGAAAATATTTACCCTTACGTTTCTTCTTCCCACGCCTTGAGTGGAATCGAACCCTCGCCACCCTAGTCTCAGTGGCCATATTTACCCATAATTTTATAGTCCGATCAGATACTTGATCTTCGATTGGTCGTAAGGGAACGCCTCGTGGCTTTTTGACGCAGTACAATACCGCGAGAAAAGCTTACATTGGCAGAAATTCATCACCGTCGTACCCCGATCGAATGTCGTATCTGTTCCTTTTCGAAACTGACCAGCGGCTGGCTGTGCAGATAACGTAGCACTGACCTCAACAATCATCAGATGATGTCGACTGAGGTTTGCAAGACTGATCGAGCACCGAAATATTTTATCTAAGGCATCCTGATACTTCAGATCCTTCTCCGGTCGCGGGAGCGTTTGTTCAGAAATTGAGAAGTAAGGTCAGCTGTCAGCCTAGTAGCTTGATCAAAAGCGTCAATGATATCGGCAAACCATTCATCAGGCCGCGTATCATCCGTGCCGTGAAGGTTGAAGAATAAGGTTTTGGTTCCTTCTCGAGACCAAAGTCCAGTTTTTATGTGCCGCCCCGACAAATGTACGTAAGCAGAAGCTGCCTCATATGCTTCTGACAGGCCGGGGTACTCTTCATTCAATTTTCGATGGAGAAATGCATCGCTCAAAGGTTCCCCCGTGCGCGCCTTGAGCTTTCGATAAATATTGTCATCCATCAACCAAATGCCGGCAGCTTCTACATCTTCGACCAGAGTAAGGCCGAACATGCGCATGGCCGTATCAAGTTGCAACCTGACGAGGGCGGCAGCTGATAATGTGTTTTTCGCTCTCACGAGAGTACAAAACGCATGGCTGAGCGAAGCTGTCTTTTTGATTGCGCCAAGCGCATACCATTCGATATCTGGAATTGTTGTACCCTGTGGTCCGAGATGGTCACTGGGCATTCTTGACAGCACAGCAGTTATTTTCTCGATTTCTTGAAGATGGTACTCAATGTCGAATGACGACGGTGGCGACTGATCCAAAAAACGTTGGCTCCGATTATGCTTGAGAAAACATGACTTTTCACTTCGTCAACGTGGAAGGCGAGCCGTGCACTACCATACAGTAGAGCAGTTGTGCTTCAGCGTTCGTTGTCCTTGCACAACTTAGGGAAATCGGAGCGCTGTGTTCACGCTCCGACCATTTCAATGATCGAAACTAGGCAATCGCTTCTTTCATCGTTGAGAATTCAAAAACGCAAATTATTTCGATTACTGCGCAGCGATACCCGGCGAGTTCGCCCTTATGGAACTATGAATTTCCGCAGGATTGACCCCTTTTCGCTTTCCCCACTCTACGAGATTTGGTGGGCGGTATTTGCTATCGTCACGCCATTTTGCAAAAACGGAACCATCGATTGTCTCGTTAACCCTCGTGTGAGTTCCAGTCGAATCACCGAACGGTTCTGGTGCGATAGGTCGGTAGTCCCGCTTTTTCACCCAAGAATATGTCCCCCTGAGGAACTCTTTGTAAGAGTCTGAGATCGCGCCGAGATGTTCATCACCATCCATTTCAAGCTCATTGCGAAAAGCTAGTCCGAGATTTGCCGCTTTTTCCATCATCCATCGGAGCGGTATTTGCGCCAGCGTGTCATTAAAGCACCCGCCACCCACGTTCGCATGAGCGCCTACGAACCAGCGTTGTTCGACGCTCTCTACAGCCCTCATTGGAGCTGCTGCTGGAGCGCCCGTCTTTGTTCTGATTGTCCAGGGTGTTGGCGCAAATTTAGCTCGGTGCTCATCAATTGCGAGTGCATGAAACCCGTGCCTGACTGGTTTCCGAAGACCGGTATGATGAAACTTGAGCGTTGAAGAGCTGATGCCGGCGAGACTGAAAGCTGGGACGCCGAGCGCACCAACCGTATCCCAGACTCCGACCATTTCAATCGCTACCGGTCGCGAATACTTCAGCATCCAGCGCTCTTCGAGCGTCATGGTCTGGGCGTCAAAGGTAGGAAGTTTGTAGATCGTGCGGTCATCGTCGTTACGGTACCGATCATACAGCTGATTTACCCCCAGCGCTCCGCCTGGTTTTAAAAGCCCGCAGATAGAAATAAATCCGGCAAGGCTCCGTGCCGTGTGGGCGCCGCGACTGAACCCGAAGATAAAGATTTGGTCGCCGTCCTCGTAATTATCGACAAGCCAATTGTAGGCCTCCTGCACTTTTTCGGTTAGGCCTTTACCCCAGCCGCCGCCAATGACGCCGTTAACTCCCGTGTCATAATATCGAAGCTGCTGACGGCCTTCGGTGTCCTTGTCTGCGCAAAGGGAGCGGAGACGCCACACATTTGTGTTCGTGCCAACTGCATTCCACGTTCCGTCGAGGAATAAGGCAAGCTTCTTACTCGATGCTAAGGGCAGACCCGATATTTCCACTACCTCCACCTTTCCAAAAATACGCACGTCAAATTCGGGGGTCGCTTGCTTCACTACTGGTCAAACGCGGACCTGTCTCTTGTTGGTGTACGCCCAGTTATTTATTACAAAAGCTGTGCGGCCAGAGCACCTTCGAACACTTTTTTGTAAGCAGTTTGAGTGCGTTTCCACACTTTCGACTAACCTTTTATTTGCCGTTGCGAACGCGATCTGAATTGGTCAGTGCCTCGCCCAAGCGGCCTAACGTTTCCTTCATCGCTTGCTCAGCAGATTGAGTGAGCGATTTTGCACCACCTTCACAAGCAAAGCCGGCATCGCCTTGCGCGTTGCCGTCACCGGAGACTGTAGTGCCAAGCAGGCGCCCCGATTGCCCGTCAACAGTAATGGATGCCGCGACCTCAACTTCCGTTTCCATGCCGGCAACCCAGAAGCCTGGCACAACGCGCAGTCGAGCGTTCACGTCTTCGCCCTTAACGATAATCATGCCACGGGCACCACGCGCCTTGAGCTCATCGCGGCCGACAGGCGCTTGAACAGGCTCCAACTCGGTCACCAGGTTTGCAAAGGTCTGCCTTACCGAGCCAGAAAAGCTGGATGAGAGATTGAGCGGGAATGTGTGCGCTGCGCAGTTCATGTCCGATGGCTTGATTGGCTTATCCAGCTTCGACCCATCAACGAAGAGCAAGTACTTGCCGGGAAGCTTGCCTTCATAAGACGAATAGACATTGTAGGTTGCGACTGTGAGCGGCTCCGCCTTGTATTGGCAAGCCGTCAGCATAGCGCAAGACAAGAGCGCTGCAGCGAATTTGGTGTTCATGATGCCCCCGAAAAAATCCCCGAAAGGAAATAAGCACGACGACAATCTAGAGTCGAGTGAGAATAGATTAGAATAGACTTTTATGACCCTGCATCAGCTAGGTGGAGTACCGTTCACACGACGGCCGGTTTGGATTAGCGCACAAAATTCGCGTTCTTCGCGAAAATCCATCCACTGCGTTCAATTAGTGATTTCGTAGTGTGCCGAACCTGATAACGTGAGATCGTCCTAATGGAACACGGGCGGGGGCCGGCACGAAATGTTATCACTAAAGCTGCGATCTGTTTTCCGGTGGGCCAGCTTGTCCGTTGCCCTTGGCGTGGTCGTCTTGCATGCTCCTTCTGAGGCGGCAGCTCAAGTCGTCGCTGGGCACTCAATCGGAGAGGACCGTGGTAAGCTGGATGGCGTTGCCTGGCAGAACAGTTTTGGCGGTTATGTCGACGGGAAATTCATGGCTGCAAATGGGGTCGAAGTCTCAGCGACCTCCGAGCAGTCGACCGGGAAACTGGTTCGCTTGGAGGCCAAATGGGATGGAAAAGGCTTGCGCCAGCTCGCTTACTTTTCCGACTTCAGGTTCGGCCAAACAACTCTCGCAGATATCAAGAAGCGCTTTGGCAATCTTGGTCTGTTGCCTGCAGGCGGCTCATCGGTCTCGAGCACTCCGGATGGCGGCGTCACGATCTCGAACTTTTATGAAGTCTCCGGTTCGAAGACGATAGCGACTTTCGTGACAAATATCGGGCGAAGAGAGCTCCTTGGCCTGAAACGTCGACATGGCGCGGATGCATATGCTCATATGGAGACGGTTGCCACGCTTCATTCGATGGCGATATCCGACGCGGTTTATTTCAAGAACCTTCGCGGCGCGACATCGATTGCGGATATTGGATATAGTCCTATCGCATGGACACCGATGAGCAGTTCCACCGACAAACCTAAAAGAAAAATGGTGCTGTCGAGGATAAAATACACGCAATTGCCTGTGGCCCGTGTCTATTCCGGGCCGAGAAATCCCCCTGATTTGAGTGGCCAAAATTCGACAGTCCGCTCTTATCAAGACCGGATTGCAATGCGGATGGCGGAAGGCCCTGCTTTCGCCGGTGAATATGCGGTCATCCAAATCGATTGCGGCGCTCGCTGTTCGAACGCCTATGTCGGAAATGTCCGCACCGGTGAGGTTTTCAAGTTGCCTGTAGGCGGACGAAATAACCTCGATCTCTCTCTGAAGTACGAGCTATCCAGCCGCCTGATGACCGCCCAATGGTCAGACGCCGGCTCAGGAGAATGCGCAATCCAGTTTTTCAGCTTCGACGACGGAGAATGGATCGAGCTTCTCAAGCACGAGATTGGCGATAGTAAGGGCTGTTCAACGTCCCTCTCATATAACCTGCGGTAGTCTTTTCTCTAGTGCAGCTCTCAACGTGTGATAGCCTGCTTTTACCTGTCTAGTTGGCGTCTAATGAATGGTCTTGAAATGGAAAATCTACCCAACAGTTCGCAATTGATCATCGACCAGTTGCTCATGGAATGGCTCCCGGACGCCTCGGTGCGGTTTCAGTATCTGTATCCGGAGCTCGAGCTTAACGTCGATGGAAACATCGTTCGCTTCACTGGGACGAATGCTGGTGATCCACGCGTGAAGCAGGAGTTTCAGTTCTGTCTCTATCGTCAGAAGATTTTCGAACAGACGTTGCCAATGCGCAAGATGCTAATTGAGGGAGTGACAGGCGTTGCTGGTCGCACCTCTTAAGTTCCGCGTAGCCGGCGACGGGGATGTCCTTTTCGCAGATGACGCCGGTGGCTATTTCAAAGCAGGCGAAGCATTTCTGCACCGCTATGCCCGCGACGAGCTGCTGGCGTCAGATCTCGACTTCTTGCATACGAACGGTAGTGCGTTCAGCGGGGTGGGCGACCTCACCTATCTTGGCTTTGAGCAGCGTTTCGCCAGCCGTCTCTACCTTCCGGCTGAGATCGACTACGTCATTCTGGTGCCGACGCTGAGGTGCAACCTGGCTTGCGGTTATTGTCAGGTATCGCGCGTCAACGAGAGTGCGCGAGGCTTCGACTGGGATGCTGAAACCTTGGCCGGTGTCGTAAGCTTCCTTGACGGCCTGTCAACCACCACCATCAAGATCGAGTTTCAGGGAGGCGAGCCGCTCCTGCGTCTCGACGTCATCAAGGATGTGATGGAATTCTGTCGAAGCAAATTCGATCACTGTGAGTTTGTCATCTGTACAAACCTACAAGAGGTTTCAGATGAAGCTTGGGCAGTCTTGAAAGAGCCGGACGTGTTCACCAGCACGTCACTCGATGCGACGAGAGCAATCCATCAAGCACAGAGAACTGTGAGTGACGAGAAAACGACAGCGTTTTTCAATAATCTCGACATCGCAATCGAAAGGCTGGGCGCCGACAAAGTTTCAGCTCTCCCCACCATTGACCCACGCAAAGCACCGCCACCGAGCGCATTAATCGCGTCTTTCGTTCACTACGGGTTCTACTCAATTTATCTGCGCCCTGTGAACTACCAGGGCTTTGCTCGCAAAAAGTTCGACGCTCGCAGCAGCGCAGCGGTGTGGAATCAATACCACTCGGATTTCATCGACGAGTTGATTGCCTTCAACTGGGATGCTGACCAACCCGTTGAAGAGTATTATTTCACGCACTGTCTCAGACGGGTTCTACGGTCCGGCCATAACCATCATGCCGATCTTCGCAACCCGAATATCATCGGTCAAAGCTACGTCGTCATCGATTACGACGGGAAATTTTATCCCACTGATGAAGCGCGCATGGTGACCCGCGTGGGGCAGCTGGACCTGTCCATGGGCGATGTCTTCAACGGCATGAACCGGGATAAGATTGAGATTTTAAACGGCGAAGCGATCAACAACTTGCACCCGGATTGCGTCCATTGTCCCTATCAGGCCTTTTGTGGTGTTGACTTGGTAGACGACCTGTCACGATACGGACGGATCGATCTCCCGAAACATCTCACGGATTTTTGCCAACGCCATACCTACCTGTTCGATAAGATTTTTTCCCTGATCTATTCAGACGATCCGAAGGTTCAAAAATCCCTTGCCATATGGTCAGGATCTGCTCGCTTCGATCGCTCGCTTGCGAAGTCTCACCGATGATTGAGTTGCGCCTCAAAGTCGATCCCTTACCAATCGACGTTCCCCTGGTCGTCAGGCTCAACGATGATCCTTCCGACGCTAACGGTCAGCACGATGCATTTTTAAATGAGGTCGCTGGCGAACGACGGGAGTACGATTTCAATGGATTTTCCCTGGGTGTTTACGCAGGCGTCGATGAATGCATGGATGGAGACGTGCTTCTCCTGCTGCCAGGACAAGCTAGCGCTCATCGTCTGATACGAGCTAAGTCGGAACACAACACGTTTCTCGTCACGGAGCAATGTGACCAGCTGTGCGTCATGTGTTCGCAGCCGCCCAAGAAGCATCACCATGACATGTTTGAACATTTTGCACTCGCGGCTCTGCTGGCCCCGATAGGCGCCACGATCGGGATTTCCGGTGGCGAGCCTCTTTTACATAAGCATCGACTGTTCGAAATGCTTTCGCACGTTACGAAAGCCCGGCCGGATATTCGCTTCCACGTTCTGACCAACGCCCAACACCTCAATGCCGGAGATATCGAAACGCTTTCCGACCTCGGATGGGATCGCGTTCTATGGGGTGTCCCAATCTACTCAGCCACAGCCGACGTCCATGATCGAATAGTTGGAAAAGACGGAGCGTTCAGATCTCTCGAACGCGGGCTCGCTACTCTGCTTCGCGCAGGTGCTTCAGTAGAACTTCGCACAGTTGTTCTGCAGCAGAATTGGGACGACCTTCCAGCTCTTGCCGATTTCGTTTCGACGAGATTGAGTGCTGTATCATTCTGGGCCGTGATGCAACTTGAACGGATCGGATACGGTCGGATGAACTGGACGACTTCATTCAAAGACACTTCGACTGATTTCGATCCGCTTGCCAGAGCGATTGATATTGCTGCGGCGCGAGGGATTCAGGCGTGGCTCTACAACTTCCCAGCCTGCTCGGTTCCTCCGGGCTACCGCGCGCATGCACCATCAACTATTTCCGACTGGAAACGGAAGTATCTTGATTTTTGCGATAGTTGTAGTGCTCGCGGAACTTGTGGTGGGTTCTTTCAGTGGTATGATCATCGGCAGGGGTTTGCTGCACTGGGGCCATTATGAAATCGCGGATATTCTTGATCCCGTCGCTTTTAGCGGCCGGTTTTCTGCCGTCCAAAACGACAGCGATGCCAATTGGTGAATTTGTCGAGAAGAAGAACTCTGTTCCAACAATTCTCGAACGGCTGAAACTGAAGCATGTCTTCACGCTTGCGGGGCACAGGTCACATCGATCTCATTCCAGTCACCGCTCGCACTCCAGTCACAGATCAAGTAGCGGCGGTGGATACAGCTATGGTGGATCATCGACATACTCGTCGCCGTCCCCTTCTTACAACCCACCCGCCCGCTCGATCTATCCGTCTGCGCCCAGCGCGCCTGTAGCACCCCCGGTACCAGCAACGCCTGCACCGCTTTATAGTGCGCCAGTCACGCCAAGCCCTGCGCCGCTGAAGCCTCTTGCCGGCAACACAGACAAGTTCAAAATGATTGTCATGCGGGTTCAGACAGCACTGACCGCGTACGGCTACTATTCGGGGCTGATCGACGGTCAGGTCGGCCCGGGATGTAAAACAGCGCTGATCGCGATGCAGACTGATTACAATCTTAAAGTGACCGGAACCATTACGCCCGATGTGCTCGACGCCTTCGGGATCACTGCGAACTGACCGTCATGGATATCAGCCACATAGTTGAAGCGATTAAGGCAATGCCTGCGCCGCCCTCGCCTCCAGAGCTGGAAACCGCGTTACCGCCGCTTCCAACCCTCCAGTTATCCGAGGTGGGGCGTGCTGCCAGATCTGAGAGAACGTTAACGGTTTTTGCGGGAGCCGCCGCACTGATGGTCGGGAGCTACCTTGCACTGTTCGTGCACGGCTTCTGGGGAACAGCGCTGTGCGTCGGAGCAATCGTGATGGCTTCCGTCTCGGTGAGCCTGAAGGCAAAATTCGCGGTCGCATACCGGGATGCCAAGGCCAAATGGGACGAGCAACGACAGGCTTGGCTTGCCCTAGCGGGTCCGGCGACATTTGAAGAGAAGCGAAAACTCTTTTTGTCGCTTGCCGACACATATTCAGGCTTGCCAGCGAAAGAGCGCGAGCTGCTTGGCGAGCTCGAAAAGACCAAGCGCGAGCGACAGTTCACAAGCTACATGAAATCGCAATTAATCGAGCGCGCTAAGATACCAGGGGTCGGTCAAAGTCGCAAAGCAACTCTCGCCTCTTATGGTTTCGCCAATGCCCTTGATGTGAAAAATCGGCGTGTCCCGAAGCTTCCAGGATTTGGACCTTCTCTCGTTGGGGAAGTGGAAGCGTGGGCGAGCTCCGTGGGCCAAAAATTTGCTTTCAACCCGACAGCTCCAGCCGAGCCTCATCTGGTTCAACAGGTCAAGAGCGCGATCACCATGGAACGCGTGGGGCTTGAACAAAAACTCGCAAATGCTCCTGATCAGTTGAAAAGCGTTTGTGAATCTGCAGAACGCCTTCGAAACGAACCTCCGCAGACCCTGTACGATGCACTAGTCCAGATGAAGCAAATCGAAGTAGACAGGGGATAATCGCCAATGTCTGCACCTTATCGGAATTTCTGGATTATCGTCGCTATGACGGTCGCCGCGACTGTCTTAGCAAAGATATCCTCCAAGCCAGAGGTTGCTTCTAGTAAAATTTCACCAGGCTCATCTCAAACAGTTGGCAATGGTTCATCGGGTCAAAACCAGACCCCAGGCCCGCAGACGTCTGCACGCGTTGAAACGCCATCTACGACGACCGATCAGAAGCCCCCATCTCTTCCAACAGGGATGAAGGCGGCAGAAGAAGACCCGCCTGCGAGGCAATTTCGAAGCATTGATAAGGATATCAAACAGGCATTTGATACTGCAATCGAGGCTGCGCTGGCGCAGAAAATGGGTGGCTCCGCTGCTTCCGCAGCTGAGTCTGGCAATGCAGCTTCGCCGCTCGCACCCTTGACCACGAAAGAAGTGAAAGCGACCCCTGGGATAGCGGACGCTCCGTCAGATGCGCAAACGAGCGCAAAGGTATCGCGAACCACGACCAACCTTAATATGCGAAGAGGGCCAGATCCCAGTTCGCCCGTGATCGAGGTACTGTCAGCAGGGCTCGCTGTAACCGTAGTCGATGAGCAGGCCGGTTGGGTCCAAGTCCTAGTCAAAGAAACAGGCCAAAAAGGATGGGTGAATGCGAAATTCCTGAAGAGCGAGTAGGTCAAATTAGCGCTATTGTCGTCCCTCAATGAAAACCGAAGGGGCGCGTGTAAAGCACTTTAAAACCTAACTATAAAACATCAACAGCCTATTGATCGCCTTATTTTATTCTATTGAATTTTATCAAAATAGATAAAATATTATAATAGTTATTTGTTTGTATTTATATATTTCAATTATGCTTAGCGATTGACAAGAATTTATTCTCACTTTAACCGTTAATATGCAGAATCTCAACCGTTTGTTGAATTTGAATGATTTTAGGGGTCCAATAGTGTCAAAGGAAAGTGTTTACCTGAGCCGTAACTTTGCAGCTAAATTAGGTGTTTGGTTAAAGCTAGACAAGTTTCTAACCTTGGCGATCCTTGCTGCGACACCTTTTCTGTTTTGCAACGTATGGCATTTGGCCGCGCGGCTTTTAAGCCAAACCTTCACATCCCTGCCGCCCACTACCGGATCGATATTTCAGCCGCTACAGTTCGCCTGCATTTTGATCATCGCGATCTCAGTATATGCTAAAGTTTCACAAACTGGCATATTTCGCACCCGAAACGACGTTGAGGTAGAGGCTGCGTTTTTCAAAGCGTATTCAGGTCTGACAGCCGCGGAACGCCAGATCCGTTTCGCGGCGCTCTATAAAATCCAGCCATCAATAGATGTAATTGACATACTTATATATCATCCGACCGATCCACTGGGCGTGATATCTCTTTATTCGAGTGCGGGTGAACACGTTGTGAGAAAGGAGAGTTGGTTTTCCCTAGCAAGTGATTGGCACTTAACAAAGTTGTGGGTTTTGATGATTTTCTTTACGATATCCGGCCTGTTTGCGGTCTCGGCACTCGCGGCCGGTTTGTGGATGACGCTTTCAAGCCAACCGCCGTTCGCTCAACTTATATCAGGCCCAACCGCCCTCGCCGAAGGGCTGATCCTGTCGTTAGCAACGAGTGCTATGCTGCAGGATGTGCAATCATATGCTCTTTCATACCGCTTAATAGCTGCAGACCCTAAATCTGCTGACGAAAGCATAGACTAGGACTTGGTCTTGTCCTGCAGGAAATTTAGTAGCGCTTCGCCGGCAGCGTGGAGGGATGGCCAAGCTGCCGTAAGGAACGCGAGAATAAGAGCGCCCAAAATTGCGAGTTGTACAGCCCGCCAGATAAAGGTCAGATTGTCAATAACCGGCTTTTGTTCCGCGAGTTTCTGATTGATGCTGGCCTCAAGCTCGCGCATTTTCACAGCCAGCGCCTGAAGAGAGAAAACCTCTTGGCTCATGCCACGAACAAGTTCATTACTTATGCCGGCTTGAGCCTTGCCATCGAAGAGATAAGGCGGTTCCGAGGTTCTGTCGAGTTGAGCAAACCATATCTTGAATAGGTTGTCGCCTTCACATATCTGGATTGAGGCGGGACTCGCATTATAAACAGAATAAACTAGTTTACCGTTGTAACCTGGGTCGACATGAAATCCAGATACGTTGATTAGCCCTTCAAATTTTATTTTCGTGCGCATCGAGATAAAAGCCATAGCGTCCGGAGGCACACGAACAACTTCTCTTGATACCAAGAACGCGAATTGACCAGGCGGGATAATGAACGCTTCTCCGGCCTGCAGTTTCATTTTCTTAGCTTCTTTGACGACAGATCCGTCTGCGGTTCGGAAGTAGGAATCGCCCATACGTAGGTTGTACGCATTGACGTCAATCTGCGCGTCACTAAAATCTTCTACGACGGACTTGTTAGCTTTTAAGGTTTCACCGCTCCAGAAACTCATCAATCAATCCGCTATGTAAAACTGCCGGGCAGCGAGCTCTTTCCGCCGCTGCCTGATCCCTTCTTCAAGATCGAACTGACGTTCGCTCGCCGCTGTGACAACCCAAGAAAGAACTTCGTCATTAGCCGAGCGGGCAATTGTCAGAAATTCTTCTAAGTGATCGATTTTCTCGCAGGCGTCGGCAAAACGTCCTGCCGCATTGGCAAAATTTCGCAATGGATCGATTTGACTGCTGAGAGGTTCTGGATCCTTATGCTGCAAGTGCTGATGCAGAACATTGGCAGCGCTTAAACATACCAACGCTGTATCTACTATGGTGCGCTCAACACTCTTACTTTCATCCGCCCCCCGCGCGACTCGGCCCACGTACTTTGCAAAGTGCAATCCGTAGTGTTTCAACCGATCTGGCTTAGCCAAGCACCAGATGTCAGAATGGTTCCGCTGGTCGTGGCGGAATTGCTCTTGCTGCAAGCGAATCAGGTCAGCTGAGGTTAGCGTTGTCACGAGCGTATAAATCCTTCGCTGTTGGTAGAGTATCTATAACCGTGCGTCGGTCGGCAGACAACAATGGTAATTCCATCGTTATGGGATCTCTTCAATCGTCCACTGGAAAATGTGTATTTTTGCCGCACCCCAGGCAAAATAGAACACTTTCCCTTTGGGGAACCCAAGACTGAGTTGCGAGCAGGCGAGAAAAGTGGTGTCACAACGTCGCTAACTCCTCCGTTAGGCGATTCGATATGCACAGCACCATCAAGAGCACAGACGATTTCCTCGATAAATTGAGTAACCTGCAGTTTGATGCTGCCTTCAACCCTTATCGGGACCGGTGCGGAAAATTCGACGTTCCTGACGCGCCTGCTGTCCGCCGTGCGAATTTGAAGCATGTTCTTGATGCAGCCCAGGAAAAAGGCGTCGCCTCACTTTGGATTGCACGAGACCTTGGCTATCGCGGCGGCCGCAGGACGGGCCTTGCGCTGACTGACGAAATGCACCTTGAGGCGCATGGTAAGCTGTACGGATCTTTGCCGCTCGCCCGTGCCACCAATGGCCCGGCTCTGTCGGAGCGAACTGCGACCGTTATCTGGGATGTTTTGAGCGCGGTCAGCCAGCCAATTTTTCTTTGGAATGTATTTCCGCTGCATCCACATGAGCGGGGCGACGCGATGTCCAACCGCTGTCATACCCGCGCTGAACGCCATGCTTGCCGACCGTTCATTGCGTGGTTGCTTGAGACGCTTCGGCCAAGCAGCGTCATTGCTATTGGGCGGGATGCACAGTCCGCCCTGTCGGAACTCGACATTATCTCGCAACAGGTCCGACATCCAAGCTATGGCGGACAAACTGAGTTCGTTTCGGGAATGTATCACCATTATGGCCTTCCAAGCCCGGCTCCGAAACAAGCCACTCTTCCTTTTTAATCCGCAACGGGTTGATGGATTTGTTCCAGAAACGCTGCGCAGGCCTGATGCAGTTCACGAAGGTCGGACTGAAGGCCGCCTCCTTTGTCCACCTCTGCATGAGTTGAGAGGACCGTAAGCGGTCCACATGTCAGCCCAGTTTCATCGGCGACAAAAGACATAAGATTTCCAAGGCCAATCAAGTTCCCCAGCAGTTTTTCGGTATAGTAGTGGTTTCGATAAATTGCAGACAGATGCAGCCTGCGATACCGGTCTATCTTGAAACTGAGGAAGCTCAGGCACTGCCCACCCCGTGGAGATCCGCCCGCATCTTTGGCCGGATTGTAAATCGGCAGCTCGTAGATGTTACGGTAGACCGTGCCGCTAGCGACATGTCGCTTCATCTTGGAAACTAAGTCGCCTAGAAGATTGGTGGCCCCTCCCGGGCCCGGGTAGGCAATCATTCGCTCGAAATAACGGCCCCAGTCGCGCGATGATCGTTTCAACCGAGGGAAAACCCGATTTAGGTAAATGTCGTAGAATTCCGGCGAGCCATGGTCTTCGTAGAGCGCCTGCGGAAAGATGGTGTTCGCGACCGTGCGAACAAGGAATTCGTTTTCAGTAAAACTGGCAAGGTACTTGTCCAACAGATCCACGGTCGCCTTGTCAGCCGGCGTTTCCGCCAATGGATCGGCGACGTCAATGACGACGTTATGGGACTCATGATCCTTCATACCGTAAACCGCTTGCGATGCCGCAAGCCAAGCGGTGGCGCAGGTCGGCTTTTGAATTCTAGGCAGAAACATAGACATCCTCCTTTAAGATAACGGCATGGTCCAGTCTTGGCTGCAAAAACGGCGCTGATAGCCATGCATAACCTGCCAAACCCCAATCTTTGCCCCAACTATTGCGCACTAAAAAATGCCGTTCGCCGTTTAATGTTGCCGCACCCGTTAGAACCAAGGCGTGCCGTCGGGTGGGGTCTGGCAGATCACCGGGGATTGGTACGATAATGCCGTTCGAGTCAGGCATATAGAATGCGTCCGATAGCGTGATCACTGCGAGCACGGGAATGCCTTCCAGCAACGCTTGTTCTATCGCTCCAAGACCGATAGCGTGTCGCTCTGATCGCCGCCGGTAAACGGTACTGGCAATTAGCGGGCCATAGTGCTCGATGTCTTGAGGCAATTGAACGAGATATGGCCAATCGTGTTCGACCGGTTGACCGTCCTCTTCGAGCGCCACCTGCATTTCCGACAGTGAAGCTCCGGCATCTAAGGATCGCTTGAACCGCCGTTGAGTATGGTAAAACAAGTATTCGCAGGAAAGCGGCTGCCACAGGCCCCGATGAAAGGCGTGCAAGTCGCTCATCCCAAACGCCAGGCAAGTGGGGCGCGGCCCCTGATCGCGTGCCGTTCCAAACCTGCTGCGAAGATCTACTGTGATGCTAATCATTTTAAGCCGCCGCCAGGTTGTCACGGTACCGATCGCGCTGATCCTTGTACCAACCCTGTGAATGCGCACCATGGAAATCATAGTGGAATTGGAGACTGGAAAGGACCTCAGCCGGCTGCCACGGTCGTGCCTGCGAAAGGGCCAGAACTCCCTCGTAGCGTCCCCGCGCCGACGCCGTCAGGACCCTTAAGGTCGGACTGCCCACCGTCGAGTCAGGAATCATTTCCCTTTCGTCATCGACAATCGCAAGAGCCTCATCATCAATTGTTTTTACGCGCCAGAGATAGCCGCCCCCACTCTGCTCACGAAGTTTGACGACAAGCAGGTCGAGAGGCCCGCCATGGACCGGACGGCGTTCATCACTCTCGGTAACGAGCCAGACATCGCCGCGGTAGTTTGTCGGCTTGTAGCCACGTAATAACCGCTTCTTCAGCTCTTTAACTTCAACCGCAGCTGCGGCAAAAGCAAAATTTCTGTCGAAGACGCCGTAACGCTGGAGCGTCCACACCGTCGCCGCGTAGCTGACGCCCACGCGAAGGGCGAGTTGGTAAATCATGATAGGATCGGAGAACGTATCGTCGGTCCAGTCCTGGCGCTCGCAGTGCCAGTCCAGCAACCATCGCGGCAACAGAAATGACGCGGCAAACGTCTCGGCACCGATTTCCTGAATGTTGTCGCCTCGTCCTTGCTGGAATGGCATGCGTCGAAGGGCACTGTGCGTATCATCAATGCTTGGAGCATGTCCTAGCCAGTGATGTCCAAGCTCGTGCGCCGCAGTGAATCTTTGCTGGTTCAGCGGTCGCTCTGTCGTCACCAGGATACCCGGTGAGGGATGTCGGTAGTATGCGCCTAAAAGGCCATCGAGCTTAGTGAAAAACAATGGAACGTCGAGCCGGGAGATCGCGTCGTAGACATCAACTCGCCCATTACCCCGGATCACCCTCGCCTGGATGCCCAGATCACGGTGGAGTCGGTTGGCTTCCAATACAGCTAAGCGAACCGCACCGGCAATGTCGTTCATATGTTATTCCCATTCGGCGAACGGGATTTCAAGAACTCAGCAAACCGGCCCAATTCTTCGCGATCTTTCACCGACAGCTTTGCCGCCTGTCGGGCCAAATGAGCGACGTCCGGGGGTAAAGCATCACCAGCGGCATCATTTTCCATGAGATAACCGACGGTCTTCCGGTAAAGCTCAGCGAGTCTAGAGAGCTCGAGTGCTTCAACCTTTCGAGTGCCACTTTCCATATTCGTCACAGCTGTGCGTGGCAAACGGAGAAAGGCAGCCACTTCGTCCTGCGAGTAGCCGATATATTCACGAGCCTCTCGTAGGCGTTCGCCAAGACGCCGACGATGGATATCGTCGCCTCCAAACGTCGTATGTTCAGTCATCTGCTATGTCCTTGAAACTTGTCCCATTTCTTTTCGATTCTTGAGGCGAGATGATCGAGAGCGTTGGCGATAGATTTGTATCCGCCGGCTTTCACAACGCATTCTGTGACTTTGAACGGGAGAATGTCGTCCAAGCTAGCAAGAATTTCGACAACGGTTAGGGAATCGATTTCGATGGTTAGGAGAACAACTTCTATATCATCTTTTGGAAGCGGAAGACCCTTTCGCCGATATCGCCGCCTAACGGCCCGAAGTAAATCCTCGCGAAGAACAGCCATCACATCTTCGCGAGGAAATAAAGGAACTGTTTTGAGCAAGGTTAACGACATCGCACTCACGAGAATCTCCTTTACAACTAGAAGAATGCTAACATACTAATGTCCGAAAATCAAACATTCAATGTCCGAAAGTGAAACTTTGAATGATTATTGGAGTTGGTATGGACTTAATCGAGCTCGAACGGATTGCTGATGCACTCGATCATGGGGGAGAGCGATTTGTCTCAAGATTCTGTACGGACGACGAGCGCCGACGAGCGCAAGGCCTTGGGGACACGAGGTATTTTTCCACGCTCTTTGTAGTTAAAGAGGCCGTATTGAAAGCGCTCGGGATAGGCGTTACGCGCTGGGTCGGTTGGCACGACATTGAAGTCATGATTACGCCCGCCGCGACCGGGATTGAACTTAGACGTGGTGCAAGGAGGAGGCTCGCAAAACTGGGAGGATACAAAATCAGATGCTCGACAAACGCATCGAAAGGTTACGCGCAGGCAATTGTGATTATCGAACAGGCACCGCAGCTAAATGATCTCCAACCCTGACGTAGCGGAATTCAAGGTGAACTGGTACAACTTGACAAATTGCCTCGTGGATATCACCTGTGGATCAAATCAAGCCAACTCAAGCCGGAATGCTCCGCACAAATTTGCGGAATCAGATCAGGCAGACGCCCCTCCCTAAATGGAAGGCTCTTTTGCCGCTGTTTGAAGCGGTTATGAATTCATTTCAAGCCGTACAGGATTCGAGGGCGAAACGAGATCATCGGATCACAATCGAGATAGAACGAGACGAACCAGGTTTGTTTGCAGATGAGACACCTGCAATTCGAGGGTTTGTTATCACCGATACCGGAATCGGCTTCGACGACGATAACTTTGAGTCATTCAACACTGCGTTTTCAGATCACAAGTATGATCGTGGCGGCAAAGGCCTCGGCCGCTTCATGTGGCTCAAAGCATTTGATCGCGTCCACATCTCCAGTGTCTTTCAGGCGGACGATGGCGGCCAAGTTACTAAATGGCGAAGGGAATTCGCGTTCGACTTCAGTTACGATCCCGAATTTGCTTCGTTAGACGAAGCCAAAGATGTCGAGGTAAAGACAGTCGTTCGCCTAGAACATTTCCGAAACCCTTATAGCGAAGAATGCCCCCGTGAAGTTGACCAATTGGCTCTTCGTCTTGCAGAGCACTTCATCCTGGTTCTCATGAACGATGACTGCCCTTACGTTGACATCATCGACGGCGGGATCAAGACGTCTCTGAACGATGTCTACCGTGATCACTTCGAGAAGTATGCTTCTGGTGACACTTTTACGATCCGCGATCGGGAATTCACAATTCATGGCTTCCGGCTCACGGCCCCGCGCGCTACGAAACACAAGCTTATATACGCGGCGAATTCTCGCGGTGTTCTGTCCGAGATGCTCGACAAGTTTGTGCCTAATTTGTCAACCAAGCTCCAGAATGTCGACGGAAAGAGCTTCGCGTATCTGGCGGTTGTCCAAGGCGGTTATTTGAACGATAAGGTCAATAACTTCCGCACAGACTTCGAAATGAGCGAAGATACAGAGGAAGAGTTGCTTGGCTCTCTCGTCGGGGAAATCCGACGTTCAGAGATTAGAGACGCGTCGATTAAATTCATCGAGCAGGACCTAGCCAATCTGATTGCGACACTGAATGAGCTTAAAACACAAAGAATTGTGAGTTTCGTGCAGGCGTATGCTCCTCAGTACAAGCCCTTGCTCCGTTACTTGCCGTCGTTTATTCGAGACATCGCCCCAAACGCAAGTAAGACCGAAATTGAATTCGCCTTACATCGAGAGCTCCATCGTCGTGAGGTCGCGTTGAAGAAGGAAAGCGGGAAGATTCTCGTTGAGGCCGCTAAGCTTAAAGACTACGACGGTTATCGCGATCGTCTAGCAGAGTTCCTGGAGCAGTCGAATGAGCTGGGCGCGAGCGCCCTTGCACAATACGTGATGCATCGAAAAATTGTCCTTGAGCTCTTTGATAAGGCGCTATCCGCAGATCGGAAGACCGAGAAGTACCCGCTCGAGGAAGCGGTGCATAATATTCTATTCCCTATGCGGTCCACCGACCGGGATACACTATATTCACAACACAATCTGTGGATGATCGACGAACGACTGACCTATCACTGGTTTTTATCGTCTGATAAGCCGCTCAAGTCGCTTGAAGAGTTCGACTCTACCTCGGCCCTTCGACCAGACTTATTCATCTTTGACCGAAAGATCACCTTTTCGGAAGGGGAGGAAGGTCAGCAACCAGTCAATAGCTTGGTGGTGGTCGAGTTCAAACGTCCGCAAAGGGATGATTATTCAGACCAAGATAATCCCCTGCAACAGGTTCTTGATCAGATCCGCGACATTCGCAAAGGTCAGGTCAAAGACGAAAAGGGCAGACCAATCAAACTAGCCTACGAGAAGGTACCAACCTTCGCGTACATAATTTGTGACATCACGCCTTCGTTGCGTGAGGTGCTTCTCGACCGAGACGCTCAGGGAAGCCCTGACGGCCTTAGTTATTACGGCTACCACAAAAACCACTCTGTCTACTTCGAAGTGATTGATTACACAAAGCTGCTGACGGACGCAAAACGGCGTAATCGTGTGTTCTTCGACAAGCTCAACCTCATGGCTGGAAAGGTATAGATGGCTGCTAGATAATCCCCCACGCTCGAAACCGTCATCTCCCGCAAGCCCAACTCCTCGACGATCCGCAGCGCCGCACGCGGCGTGACGCCAAGGTCCTTCGCGATCATCCCCGCCGACACCAATGGTTTTCCCATAACCATCTCGATTATTTTTGGAAGTTTGGACGACGTCCGCTTACCGACCAGTTTGCGCTCCATCAGTGTTCGCGCCAGTGCCAGTCGGTCATGCTCCTTCAGCCCGAGTTCTGCTGTCACCAACAAACCAAAGGCGATGGCGAGCAGCCGCGTCTCCCGGTCGCAATGCCGACGCCGATCCACGGGGATGGTTTTCAGGCCAAGATTGATGGCAGCCAGATGCGTACCTGACGTGATGCCGGCGTGGCGCAGGATCGAGGCGGCCAGCAGCCGGCCAAGCCAGGGTGCGTGCTGCAGCACTGACAATTCATTCCAGGCATCGAGGGCGACGATGGCCTGCAGCACCGGCGGCAAATCCTGCGCCTGCCGCACCACGCCGTGCCATTCGTCCAGCCGCTCATCCTCATCCCAGTCGAGATCATAAATCATAGGATTTTTTTCGGCCGCACGCCCGGCCGCCAACTGGCCGGGACGCTTTGCTAGTTCTATGGCGGCTTCAGAGCGGGGAGTAAAGCGTCTATCGCGGCGAATTCGTCGTCAAGCGCGCTCGCACCTTTGTCCTCGCTGCCCTCCCCTGCTGCGTTCGCAATGTCGGGCAGCGCGTCGTCGTCAGCGACGACGGAGGTCTCATCACCCAAAGATGCTGCAGGCAACGCCTGCCCGGGCCATGCCCGGCCCTGCAGGAGGCTGCGGAGGCCTTCGGTAGATAGTGCCCAGCCGGGCGGCTGAGACACAAGTCTCCGGCGGGTACGCAAGACATCGCGGGCGATGGTGAGCTCGTGGGTCGGGGCGCGAATGTCCTTGGTGGCGTCGTGGAGGACGAGGTCTTCAAGGTGCACCAATTCGCCGTCGATCCAGAGCGAAGCACAGGCGTCTGCGAAATGGGAGCGTTCGACAAAGCCTTGACCGGCCGGAGAACGGGCGATGCGCTCGTCGAGACGCGACAACGCTGAAGCTGCGTCCGAAATCGGCCGCAGTAAGCTCAATATTGGCAATTTTGCGAGATTGTAAGCCATTGAAATCATGGTTAATAATTATATAATGAAAGCTATATATGGGTTAAGATTCACTACATGGTATGGTCTAGAGTTGGGCGTCGAACCATCGATAACTACCTCTTATCGATGGTAGTTGATATCAAGCCCCAAATCAGACAGAATCGCAGCAAAGCAGGGCCATCAGGGCCGCAAAAATAGCCATTCTGGAGCGTTCGTGGCCAAGTTCTCAAAATCACAGACATCCGTCGAACGGCGCGCCGAAGAGCTCGACACCATTGCGTCCGTGCTTCCGCTTGAACGTCGCGACGAACTTGCCGAGCTTCTCACCGACCAGGACATCGACACTCTGCGCCACCTGGTCAATGCCGGCATGGGCACCAATACACTCAGGGCGCTGACATCGGATCTGGCTTACCTCGAAGCCTGGGGACTGGCAGCGACCGGGCATTCTCTTGCCTGGCCGGCGCCCGAAGCCCTGCTGCTCAAGTTCGTCGCGCATCATCTCTGGGACCCCGAGAAAAAAAACACCGATCCGGATCATGGGATGCCGGCCGAGGTCGATGACAAACTCCGAAAGCAGGGGTTTCTCAAATCCATCGGCCCGCACGCGCCAGCCACCGTGCGTCGGCGTCTGGCCAACTGGTCGACATTGACCAAATGGCGCGGCCTCGATGGTGCCTTCACCTCCCCTGCCCTCAAATCCGCGATCCGGCTGGCGATCCGAGCCGCGCCAAGACAACGTCTTCGCAAGAGCGCCAAGGCGGTTACGGGCGACGTGTTGTCAAAACTGCTGGCCACGTGCGCGGGCGACGGCCTACGCGATCTGCGTGACCGGGCGATCCTGATGGTCGCCTTTGCCTCCGGCGGCCGTCGGCGCAGTGAGATCGCCGGACTTCGGGCCGAACAATTGACCGTCGAGCCGCCAATCGAGATGCCGGACGGCCCTCCCCTTCCCTCTCTCGCCATTCATCTCGGCCGGACGAAAACCACAAGCGGCGAGCAGGACGATGTCGTCTATCTCACCGGCCGGCCGGTCGAGGCTCTCTATGCATGGATATCGGCGGCGAAGATCGACAGGGGCAGTGTCTTCAGGGGGATCGGGCGATGGGGGACGGTCTCGCGGCGGGCGCTCGATCCGCAGTCGGTCAATGCGATTCTAAAACAGCGGGCGGAGATGGCCGGGTTGGAGAGCGCGGAGTTTTCGGCACACGGGTTGCGGTCGGGTTACCTCACCGAGGCTGCCAACCGTGGGATCCCCCTCCCCGAGGCTATGGAGCAATCACGCCATCGTTCCGTTCAGCAAGCATCCAGCTACTATAACAATGCCACACGTCGAAGCGGTCGCGCGGCAAGAATGCTGTAATTGAGAGGCTCGGAACTTAGTCCATGACAATCTTGTTCAAAACGACGATCACTGAAGACCAGACATTTGCAAAGATCGAAGAAGCGCTGAACACCGGTCGCGAATACGACGGCTATTTCAGTGTTGCGGACGATGATGGCGAGACGCCTCTGTCGTGGGGACCCTCAATGAGCGGCGAAGAATTTCTCGCGAAAGTGAGGGAAATGCTGGAGGTGACGTGGAAAGCAGCCCGGTTTTGGGTTGTCTATGACCGTCGAGAGGATCGTGGAGATCCTGATGCCATCGCGATGCGCAATGCAGCTTTTCGTATCACACGCGGCTATAACGGCGTCATCGTAGCTTCGTTAAGCCTCCTGGGACGGAAAGACGCTTTGCAAGATCTCGAACTGATTTTCGTCTGTTTCAGAGAAGATTTCCAACGTCGCAACTTTAGAATTCGCTTTGAGAACAAACCCGTTAAATCTCAGTGATGCCGAGCCAGCCTTGCGCCGATACCGTTGAGAGTCGGCGTTGCTGTCGGTGCGCAGTTCTGATTCACTTCTTCTAAGGTTTTAAGAGGACGTGCCGCTCGATGTTGAACCCGTATAACAACGTTTCCTGCGCGACCATTCGTTCGCGCGAGTGACACTGATTACTCAATAAGCTAGCCTGTCTCGAGTCGAAGTTCATACATATGGGTGGACAATGACCTGATGCAGGCGATTGTGAGACCTGTGCGGCCAGTGAGGCTGATCATGCAACCGATACGACGCGCAGCGGCGGCGGCCTTGGCGCCAGATGGCCTTCCAGCACGACCTGATTACGCCCGCCCGCCTTTGCCGCATAGAGGCAGACATCGGCGCGACAAATCGCATCATGCACCGAATGATCGTTAGGCGCCGTGGAAGAAACACCGAAACTTGCTGTGGTCGGGCTCAAGATTCCCGTCTCGTCCCAACCCTTTTCGGCAAACGAGACTCTCACGATATTTGCCATAATCCCCGCATCGGCTAGCGACACGCCCGGAATAAAATCTACGAACTCTTCGCCGCCGAACCTAGTGACCACCGCGCCCGACGGCAGAAGTTCGGTCAGCACCTTGGCGAGACCGACGATGACCGCATCACCGGCCGCATGGCCGAATCCGTCATTGACCTGCTTGAAGAGGTCAATGTCGCAAACCAGCACTGCGCCTGACGGAAAGCTGTCCTTCCGAAAATCTGGGAGAGCCCGCTCGAAACCGCGACGGTTGAGAAGATCGGTCAGCGGATCGTATTCTGCCGCGTGGCGATGTTGGCCGATTACATCCAGCATCATTGTGCCAAGCACAGTGAGCGCCAGCAGGAAGCCCAGCACACTTGCCCCAACCTGCATAACGAAAGCGTAGTCGGACGACAGGAATTGGTCGAGTGAGACATAGGCGTCGCCGAACGTGAACAGCAAAAGCGAGGAAAACCGCGCGATAGTTTCCGCAACAACCAGCCCGACCATTCCGGCAAGCAGTCGGTCGATCGGCCTTCTGATTTGATCCCGGACCTGCAAGAGCGGCATAAATAGTAGAAGCGCGCATGCCATATCGCTCGCAATTAGCTCGCTCCTAAGATCATGCTTTTCGACGATAAGATAAGTGACAACGGCTTGAGCCAGAACGGCAATACTCAGGCGCAGGGCAAACAAGGAGCGGCCAAGGCCAAAGCGATGCAGAAGCGCCTGGCCATAAAAAAAGAATGCGGCAAAGAAGAAGGCGTTCGAGATCACCGCTTGAGCCTCGCGCGACAGCGCCACAAGCAGAAGAGGCGCACAGAAACCGAAGGCGGCAGCAATATAGCCTAGCCCCCAGTATAACCCGGAGGCAATGCCCCAGCGCTGTATAAACAGAAATGAGCAGCCGAATGCCAAGAAGATAAACGGCAAAAGATAGGCGAAATTATCGTGCGATTCCATTAAGCCCCCGCACAATAAGCTTTCCCCGAAACACCAGTGCTGGAGGAGTATAGGGCCGGAAGATTAAGAAACCCTAGCTGTCCTGCTGACGGGCGCGGCGATGATCCGCCAGACAAGCGTGCTAATCTCGCAGACTCAGAACACACATTGAGGATTGTGTCGCCAGCGACCTTGCTGCACGAGAGTGCTACCAACGCGGGACCTTCGCAGTCTTCGACCCCGACTGACCAAAACCAACTCAGTTTGCGGCTGACCACGTGCGGCTAGGCAACTCGCCACGAAACCAATGGGTCGGAGATCGTCTGTACTGACGACCTCATACCGATCTTCATGGTATGCACCCTTCCTCGGCTTTAAAATCTCTCAAATCGCATAACACTCTGAAATTTCTGATAAAATGACAAAAAAAACCGGCTGACAAGTTCTGCTACTCCTACCTTAGGGGACCTATCAAGGGGCCGGATGCGATTACGGCCGTTTGCTCCGAGACGGGTAAACGCATCGCATGCTCCCTAAGAACAATCTCCCTCGTTTCGCAGCAATCGAGCAATTTTGAAAATGCCGAAAGGCTCGTCGCCACCAATTCATCTCTCACTTGACCGCCCGTCGGACGGTGCCGGTGATACCCAGTATAAATCTGGACGAGATACCATGATTTTCCGAAGTCAACAGAGGCAGCCTTAAAGGCGGCCCCCCGACTGCGTCGGTTCGAACTCCGACCAGCGCCATAAGATTGAATATCGTTGAGGTAGAGGTTCTTCGGAAAAGTCCTCCAGCTAAACTTTTGTTTGCCATGCCCGGTTTGCCTGATGGCACAGATGCCGGGAGGCGCTGGCAAAGCGTGATTTGATCGCATAGGATTGGCCAAGCGCGCCCCCAACCCGATGTATTCAAGAACTCATGACTCACAGCATACTTTTCGTCATTGTCGAGCTCGGAAATGAGCTTATCCCACGCACGCAACCGGTCCAGGTGGTTAGTAAGATTATTGATGATGTTTGCAAACTTTGTCGCGTATTCGCCAGCATGACCTTTCGGGCATCCAGTGAATTGGGCAGAGTCCACGAATGGTATGGCATTGATTTGCCTCGGGTGCTGTCGCTTCAAACGTGTCTCGAAAGCGTTGATATATTCGACAAGTTTATCCGAGCGGTTTTGCGTAAAATCATCTCTCACGCAACAGCACTCCCTTCACCGTTGGACCTTAAGAGCGACATCAGCATTGGCCCGAGCGAAAACTCTCCCTGCTCCGATCTTTTCGTCAAGTCTCGCAGATATCCACCAGCCGAGTTTATGAAATTCGATCGTTCGAGAATGCACGCCATCGCCACCGCAGCGTTTTCGGGTCCCATCGCACTGCAGGCCTCCTCATAGGCTGACGGGCTGACGCCTAGCATCGAGCGGACCACCACGGCCGCCGTCATCAGTTCTCGCCAGTGTGCAATGCCGCCTACGGGACCGTAGTCGATAATCTGCGGGCAAGCCCTAAGGACCATACCAAGCGGGAAAGCCTTAATTTGTTCGAGTTTTGCCTTTGTCTTTGTGCCCGCCACACTCCTTGCTTTCGGTTCTTCCGCCACCTTTGCGCTCTGCTCTTCTTCAGAGCTAGGTTCAAGTTCATTTATAGATTCTGGTTTTGAATTCTGTGTGTGCCGATCATTTGGACCGGCATTGCCGTGCATATTCTTAGATTCAACCTGCATCTCCAACATGTTGATGACTTCTTCACGCAGGAGCTCCATCTCTCCAAGCGTTGTCTCGACCTCATTTCTGTCTGGATAGCGCGGATGGCGGCTAAGAATTCCAACGTATATTGTTTCGACATGCCCCCAATTGCCAGGGGCACCTTCCTCGATCGCAGCTGTAATCAGTTTGCGGACGTCTCGACGGCATATCGTAAGCGTTTCTTTCGCCCGGCGAAACCGCATCCGCTCCGCTGCGACGTCTTGGGCTAGTAAGGCTAGCTCGGTGGACCGTGTGAGCAGCGGGCTCAGATCAAACCCGTAGGCTTTTTCGATTTCACCATCGCGACTACGATGTGCGTAACGTTTCCCGTTCGGACTATCACGACGCAGGATAAGTCCAGCATCCACGAGCGCACCGAGCTGGCGCCGCAGTGTACTTTCCGTGATCCCATGAGCGCGGACCGACAGCTGCGCATTGGATGGGAATACAACAAGCCCATTCGAGGCGTCGAGCTGTGTATCAGGGTAGAATGTCAAAAGGGCATCGAGAACGGCAATTGCTCGGTCCTGCAGGCCGAAGCGCTCCCTCGTTTCGCACACATCGCGAAAGACCTTCCACTTTTCGACACGCGTGCTTGGTGTTGATGCCGCGATCGCGAACTGCTCTTTCACCAAGGCAAGCTTCGCTGGCCGCCGCCCAAAGGGCGTCGTTATATGTCCCGTATGCATTTTTCTTTCACCTTTCTTCAGGCAAAGGAAATTCGCTCACCAAATCGGTGCCAAGACTCTTGACTGTGATTCCGGGAAATGCGATTCTCAATCCTGCGAGAGATACGAGAGAGGCTTCCACGGTTTACCGTTTGGGGGCCTTTTTCTTTTGCTGTTCAGTCTCCGTTGTTTTCCTGCTTCGACCCTCTGTACTCGACGTACAAACGATCCATGTGGGCTGAAAGCCACTCACTGAAAGGCTTCGCTTCGACATTCGAGAGTTCGATTGCAACTTTCTTCGACTTGGCGTTCATCACGAATTTCAGCGAAGAGTCAGTTGACGTCCAATCCTTCACGGACGAACTGATCTTTGGCTTCTTGGCAGCTGATTTGACTTTGTAGCGCTTTAAAAAATCATGCAGTTCATCAAACCGCTCATCCTCGGTCAACTCCATGAAGTCGGCGGTTTCCGTATGCTCTGTGGCCACCTTCGAAAGGGCAGGGGCGAGGAGCAATTGACGGAGACTCAGCCACCTATCGCGTCCAATCTTCTTGGACGCTCCTAGCACCCTGAGGATCGAAGCCGGGACCGCTTCCACGACGCCCAGCATTTTCGAAAGCATCGCCTCGTCGATCGCAAGCGACGACCGAACCACGTCCTTCGTCATTCCCGACTCAAGCAGGTTCTGTGCGAAATATGCACGCTCTATGAACGACAGGTTGGAGCGAGCGGAATTCTCCTGTCCCTGTGCAATAGCGGAAGTAACATCGTCCAGTTTCTTGACGACTGCCTTGACCGAAATTCCAAGCTCTCTGGCAACTTTGAGACGGCGATGACCGAAGACAACCATGAAGCGTTGGCCGTCTGATGAGCTGGGGCGAACCAGAATCGGCGTTATCTGGCCGGATTCCTTTATCGCCTGCTTGAGCTCCTGGTATTCCTCGCCATCGTCGGAAAGGCGATCTGCGACAAAGGAACCGTCAATTAACTGCGGGTCCAGATCGACGATCACTTCGCCCTGCATCAATTTCTTGCTGTTCTCCGCCATATCCTCGATCGACCGAACGACGGTCTTAGCGGCCCCTGTCATGCCGTACCCAGGTTTTGTCGGCGTCTGGTTCGACGCGATTGACGCCATGTCTAGTTTTGCAAAAGGATTTTCACGCGCCATAGCCAGCCTCCGAACTCGCTTTCATCAGCGACAGGTAATTGATATCGTTCACAAATACCTCTAAAAAAACGGCTGACAAGTACGTCATTTGCGCCCCCATGCGCCGTGGATCAAGTCCTGGATTTCACCATTGGCCGCGTTCAGGCTCTCCATTGCCCGATCATAGGTAGACCGGACGAAATCGCCTCGCTCCACCTCGTACAGTGTTTGCTTTTTTATCGACGCGTCAGAAATGGCCGTTGATTTGAGCACATGATTTCGCAACATCTGTTGCGCGAACATGGATTGCATAAACCCGACCATCTGTGCCTGGGGGATGTCGGTCGGTTCGAAGCGCGTCACGAGATAGCGGAACCACTCGACACGCATCTCGGCGCCCGCCTCTGCGACCGGACCCATGATACCGCCCAGCATCATCAGGAATTGGCTCATCGACATGATGTCCAGCATCTGAGGGTGAATCGTGATCAGAATGCCTGTCGAGGCCATGAGCGCCGTGATTGTCAGATATCCAAGTTGTGGCGGGCAATCAATGACCACCACATCATACCTGTCGTCCACCTGCTTAAGCGCATTGAAAATGCGCATATAAAACAGCCGGCCATCCTCACCTTTCTTGGAGGATATTGCCAGGGGGACGTCATACTCGTACTCCTGCAGAACCAGATTTGCAGGCACGACGTCAAGACCGGGGATATTGGTTGGCTGTATAACGTCCGCGATAGATTTCCGCTCCTCATCGAAACGAAGAGCCTCATACAGGGACGCCGTATCATCAAGTTCGGGCTGGATCCCGAAAAGGGAGGTGAGGGACGCCTGAGGATCAAGGTCGACCGCCAACACGCGATGGCCAGTAAGAGCAAGGTATTGCGCGAGGTGTGCGGCAGTAGTTGTCTTGCCGCTTCCGCCTTTGAAATTTACGACCGAGACGACCTGCATCGGTTCGCCTTCGCGTCGCCGAGGAACGTAATACCTTTTGTCAGATTTCTTATTGGCCTCAAGATAGTCCCGGAGTTCCAACATTTGATCAGCCGTATAGTAGCGGCGTCCGCTGACCGACTCTATCTCCGGGCCCTTTCCGTCAGAATGAAGTTGTCGGAGGTGGGTCTGGGTAACCCCCATAAAATCCGCGACTTCCCCTAGTTGGAATTTACGAAGCCCTTTGCGAGCATCAGGAGGATACTGCTGGCTGCGTAACATATGCAACGCGTTGGAGATCTTGGCACCCTGCTGGGCAATCTCAATATCAAATCTGTTGGGCAGCGAGTTGCTCATTTTGCGAACTATTTCCAGTAGGGCATCACTTTCGAAAAAGTGGCCGCGAAGCCGTCATTTGAGAAACTATCTCGCGATTCCCATAATGCCGCAAGGGATTTAAAGTTAACGAAGAATTTAGACGCGGAAATCGTTTTGTCTCTGTATTTGCAAAATAGCTAAAGGAATCAGCTTTTTAACTCAATTTCGGATGAGTTCGTTCACTCTCCGTTTTACTGTGAATCCTACAAAGACTCCTGTGCAAAGCGACTTGGAAAGAAAGACACGGCGCGACAACGTCTGTGACAGGGATCCGACTCACGCTTCGACTTGTAGGATTATACAACTGCCGATCCGTTCGAATCTGTGCTGATTTCCAAACCGTCCACCAATGACGGAGGAAAGTCATGCAGGTAGTCGCGTTCTCAACACCCCGGACGATTCAGGAAGCTCGCCTCCTTCACCTCCAATACCAGCTTCGTGCGCGGGTTTTTTCCGATCGCCTTGGCTGGGAGGTCGACGTAACGGCAGGGTGCGAGTCGGACGGCTTCGATGCCCTTCAACCGACCTACGTTATCGCGATTACCGAGACCGACCAACTGGCGGGATGCGCGAGACTTCTCCCGGCGCTTGGTCCGACGATGGTGTCCGACGTTTTCCCCTCGCTTCTCCCAGACGGTCAGCTCATCGGTCATGCAGCGATGATCGAAAGTTCTCGGTTTTGCGTCGATACCACTCTCGCGGAGGGGAGGGGAACAGGCTCGGTCCACCAGGCAACGCTGACCATGTTCGCGGGCATCGTCGAATGGTGCATGACCAATGGGTACACCGAGATCGTCACAGTAACCGATCTTCGGTTTGAGAGAATCCTCGCTCGCGTCGGATGGCCTTTGCGGCGTTTGGGCGAGCCGAAGAAAATCGGTGTGACAATAGCGGTCGCTGGCACACTTCCCGCCGACGCGGACACATTCGCGAGGCTTCGACCCTCCGACTACTGTTCTGAACTCGACCCCTCTCGGTCAGGTAGCTTTAGGAGACATTGGTGAACCAGCTTCGCTCTCATCCCAGACTTGTCCGCAAACTTCAGGAAGCGCTGGGCGATCAGCTTTGTATCGCCCTGGATGACGCGACTGTCGTCGAGATCATGCTTAATCCGGACGGAAGACTGTTCATCGAACGACTGGGCCATGGCGTTGCGCTGGCTGGCGAGATGTCATCTGCAGCAGCGGAGATGGTGATCGGGACTGTGGCGCATGCGCTTCAGTCCGAAGTGGACACCGAGCAACCGATTATCTCAGGCGAACTGCCAATCGGCGGCCACCGCTTCGAGGGGTTGTTGCCTCCAGTTGTCGCAAAGCCCGCATTCACCATCCGGCGCCGCGCATCACGCCTCATTCCACTCGAAGACTACGTTCGCACAGGTGTGATGACCGAATACCAGGCCGCCACGATCCGTAGCGCCATTTCAGCGAGGCTGAACATCATCATTTCCGGTGGGACGGGCTCTGGTAAGACGACGCTTGCGAACGCGGTGATCGACGGAATCGTCAAATCGGCCCCCGAGGATCGTCTGGTTATTCTCGAGGACACTGCGGAAATACAATGCGCCGCCGATAACGCCGTCGTCCTGCATACCAGTGATACGATCGACATGGGGCGATTGCTCAAGAGCACAATGCGGCTGCGTCCCGACAGGATTGTCGTCGGCGAGGTCCGCGACGGCGCAGCTCTTACACTGCTTAAAGCCTGGAACACTGGTCATCCGGGGGGCGTAGCGACCATTCATTCGAACACCGCCATGTCAGCGCTGCGGCGTCTCGAGCAGCTGACCGCTGAAGCGAGCCAGCAGCCGATGCACGAGGTTATCGGAGAAGCGGTAGACCTGGTCATCTCCATCGAGCGAACACCGCGCGGGCGGATCGTACGCGATATCATCCAGGTCGAGCGTTTCATCAACGGACAGTACGAAATCGAATCCGATCAGCTCACGGAAGAACAGGAGGCGCGCGATGTCGCGTAACCATACCCTCATCGCCGCCGCGCTCTTGGCGGCACCCATCGTTTTTGCCTCGGTTGCGCCAGCGCTGGCCAGTTCCGGAGGCGGGCTTCCCTGGGAAGGTCCTTTGCAGCAGATTCAGGAGTCGATCACCGGGCCTGTCGCGGGTGCGATCGCGCTTGCAGCCGTGGCGATCGCCGGGGGAATGCTCATCTTTGGTGGTGAGCTAAACGATTTCGCGCGGCGACTTGTCTACGTCGTCCTCGTTGCCGGCATTCTTCTCGGCGCTACCAACATCGTCGGCTTGTTCGGCGCGACCGGTGCGTCGATCGGACTGACCGGCGTGGAGATGATGCCGATTGTTCCGGACGTAGGAGGGGAGGGGGATCATGGCTGAGTCCCTGTCCGGCCTGCGGCGTAACCGCATCCATCGGGCGCTGTCTCGCCCAAATCTGCTGATGGGCGCCGACAGGGAGCTGGTGCTGATCACCGGCCTTGCGGCCGTGATCCTGATCTTTGTCGTAATGACAGTTTACTCGGCACTTTTCGGTGTTGCTGTCTGGGTCGTGATCGTTGGCGCGCTGAGGATAATGGCCAAGTCCGACCCGCTCATGCGCCAGGTCTATATCAGACACGTTTCTTACAAGCCCACCTACAAGGCGACCACTTCGCCCTGGCGACGGTATTGAGGTGGCGGCCATGGTAGCTCTCAAGCGCTTCCGGGTAACCGGGCCCTCGTTTGCCGATCTCGTTCCTTATGCTGGTCTCGTCGACAATGGTGTCCTGCTCCTGAAGGATGGGAGCCTGATGGCCGGATGGTACTTCGCGGGGCCAGATTCCGAAAGCGCTACCGATCCGGAGCGCAACGAACTTTCGCGGCAGATAAATGCGGTCCTGTCGCGACTTGGAAGCGGGTGGATGATCCAGGTAGAGGCTATCCGTATTCCAACAGTCGACTATCCGTCAGAAGACCGCTGCCATTTTCCCGACCCGGTGACCCGCGCGATCGACGCCGAGCGACGGGCACATTTCGAGCGTGAGCAGGGACACTTTGAGAGCAAGCACGCAATCGTCCTGACCTACCGACCACTCGCGTCCAAGAGAACCTCTCTGAGCAAATATATCTATTCAGACGAAGAGAGCCGGAAGAAGTCTTACGCGGACACGGTGCTCTTTGTCTTCAAGAGCGCCATACGAGAGGTTGAGCAGTATTTCGCCAACACCCTTTCAATCCGGCGAATGGAAACCCGTGAAACGATCGAGAGGGGAGGGGAGAGGATTGCTCGCTATGACGAACTCCTTCAGTTCGCAAGGTTCTGCATCACTGGCGAAAGCCACCCGGTCCGGCTTCCCGATGTCCCCATGTACCTCGACTGGATCGCAACCGCCGAGCTTGAGCACGGGCTGACGCCAAAAGTTGATAACCGTTTCCTCGGCATCGTTGCGATCGACGGTTTGCCGGCCGAAAGCTGGCCGGGTATCCTGAACAGCCTTGAGCTTATGCCGCTGACCTATCGGTGGTCGTCACGATTCATATTTCTCGACGCAGAGGAAGCTCGGCAAAAGCTCGAACGCACCCGCAAGAAATGGCAACAGAAGGTCCGGCCGTTCTTCGACCAGATCTTCCAGACACAAAGCCGCTCGGTCGATCAGGACGCGATGACAATGGTCGCTGAAACAGAGGACGCGATCGCGCAGGCTTCATCGAAGCTTGTTGCATACGGCTACTATACGCCCGTCGTCGTGTTGTTCGACAGCGATCGCGAAACACTGCAGGAGAAGGCCGAAGCGATCCGACGACTGATCCAGGCAGAAGGTTTCGGGGCAAGGATTGAAACGCTCAACGCTACTGACGCCTATCTCGGCAGTCTGCCTGGTAACTGGTACTGCAACATCCGTGAGCCGCTGATTAACACCAACAATCTCGCCGACTTGATCCCGCTTAACTCGGTGTGGTCCGGAAGCCCGATCTCCCCAAGCCCGTTTTACCCGCCGAATTCCCCGCCCTTGATGCAAGTTGCGAGCGGTTCGACTGCGTTCCGCCTAAACCTGCATGTCGATGATGTCGGCCACACGCTGATCTTCGGTCCGACAGGGTCAGGCAAGTCGACACTTCTTGCCTTGATCGCCGCGCAGTTTCGCCGCTACGAAAATGCGCAGATTTTCGCATTTGATAAAGGTAGCTCGCTGCTTCCGCTGACACTCGCTGCCGGCGGCGATCACTACGAGATCGGTGGTGACATTGCGGAAGAGGGGAGGGGCCTGGCTTTCTGCCCATTGTCCGAACTCAAGACCGATGCCGACCGCGCCTGGGCGTCGGAGTGGATCGAGATGTTGGTCGGTCTGCAGGGTATTACGATTACCCCGGATCATCGCAACGCCATCTCTCGGCAGGTCGGCCTCATGGCAAAAGCATCTGGCCGCTCACTCTCGGATTTTGTCAGCGGCGTTCAGTTGCGCGAAATCAAGGACGCGTTGCATCACTATACCGTCGATGGCGCCATGGGTCAGCTTCTCGATGCGGAGGAGGACGGTCTCACGCTCGGAACCTTCCAAACCTTCGAGATAGAGCAGTTGATGAATATGGGAGAGCGCAATCTAGTGCCCGTGCTGACCTACCTGTTCCGGCGGATCGAGAAGCGTCTGGATGGTTCGCCGAGCCTGATCGTACTCGACGAAGCCTGGCTCATGCTCGGTCACCCGGTCTTCCGCGACAAAATCCGGGAATGGCTCAAGGTGTTGCGCAAGGCGAATTGCGCTGTCGTCCTTGCGACCCAGTCGATCTCGGACGCCGAACGGTCCGGTATCATCGACGTCTTGAAAGAATCCTGCCCGACCAAGATTTGCCTTCCAAACGGCGCCGCCCGCGAGTCCGGGACGCGCAAATTCTACGAGCATATCGGTTTTAATGAGCGGCAGATCGAGATCGTCGCAACGGCGATACCAAAGCGCGAGTACTACGTCGCCACGCCGGAAGGCCGGCGGCTCTTCAACATGTCGCTTGGGCCGGTCGCCCTGAGCTTTGTCGGCGCGACGGGCAAAGAGGATCTCAAACGGGTCCGCATCCTTAAATCCGAGCACGGCCGTGAATGGCCGATCCGCTGGCTTGAAACGAGAGGAGTTCACGATGCCGCATCGCTACTCAAGTACGAATAGAAGGATTGCCTGCCTGGCGGCGGCGCTCGCCATCACGGTTGTCAATCAAGGTTCGGTGCAAGCCGGTTCAGCCACTGGTGCCGCAACGGAATGGACGCAGCTGGCCAACAACGCACAACTCGTAGACCTTATGAAAAGCTCCGGCATCCAGGTCGACAATCAGTTGACCCAGATCAGCCAGCTTGCGGCGCAGATCCAGAACCAGCTGAAAATCTACGAGAACATGCTGCAAAACACGGCGCAGCTTCCCAGTTATGTCTGGGGAGAGGTCGAAAGCGATCTCAACCAGCTACGCAGCATTGTCGAACAGGGTCAGAGCATCTCATTTTCTCTGGGGAATGCCGATGATGTTCTTCATCAGCGCTTTGAGAGTTACGCTGATCTCAGGACGAGTTTACCCGACAACGCAACGTTCTCCTCGACCTACCAGTCCTGGTCGGACACCAACCGCGACACGATCGCCAGCTCGCTGAGGGCGGCTAGTCTTACGGCCGACCAATTCGATAGCGAAGAAGATACGATGTCGTCACTACGGTCAATGTCCGAGACGGCAGATGGGCAGGTGAAAGCTCTGCAGGTCGGGCATGAGATCGCGGCTCAGCAAGTCGCACAAATGCAGAAGCTTCGCGGTCTCGTCTCCCAACAGATGACGATGATGGGGACGTGGCTGCAGACAGAACAAACCGACAAGGACCTTGCACAGGCACGGCGTGAAAAGTTCTTCAACGCTGAGGTCAAGAACGTGCCGCAGGGCCAGAAGATGGAGCCTCGCTGGTGAGCCGTGCCTTGCCCGTTGCCTTGCTGCTCGCCGTTGCCGCTTCGGTTGCAACGGTGCTGATCGTCAGTTCCCGAAACACAGGAACACCCCCACCGACGCAAGCGCAGCGCGCCGCCTGGGAAGGTTTTTTTGGCTCTGACAGGGAACTGCCGCCAATCAAGGAAGGTCAGGAGATGCGCCCGAGATGGTGAAAATAGCCGCCGCACGCTCGTTCCTGATGATAGGTCTCTATGTCCTAGCCTTTGCTGTTCCCGTGTTCGCGCAGGAAGGACAGGTTCTCACGGAACTCGAAAACCAAGTCTCGACCGCTGCGAAGGGGTGGGAGACTACCGTAATGGACGCTGCGAGATCGCTGTTCTGGATTCTCGCAACGATCGAGATCGGCATTGCGGCGGTTTGGCTGGCGATTCAATCCGTCACGCTAGACAGCTGGTTCGCCGAACTGGTCCGGCGGATCATGTTTATCGGGTTCTTTGCCTTTGTCTTGGCGCAGGGTCCAACCTTTGCGCGAGCTGTAGTCGACAGCCTTTTCCAGATTGGTGCCGGCGGCGGTTCAGCGTCGCCCGCTGAGGTCTTCGATGCCGGCATACGCGTTGCGTCTCAAATGTCAGGGCAGGCACAATTCGGGGTGTTCGAAGACAATGCCCTTGCGATCGCGGCAGTTCTCGCCATGGGCATCGTTGTCATCTCGTTCTCACTTGTTGCAGCGATCTTCGTATCGGTAATGGTTGAGATGTATGTCGGACTGCTCGCCGGCATGATCATGCTCGGACTGGGCGGTTCGTCCTTCACCAAAGACTTCGCCGTCCGCTACCTCGTCTATTCCTTTGGTGTCGGAATGAAACTGATGGCCCTGGTGATGATTGCCAAGATCGGATCGAGCGTTCTGCTTGGTCTCGCCCAAGCGCCCACGGCATCGTCGGACCAGTTTGTCACGACGTTGGCTATTTCCGGTATCTCCGTAGTGGTCTTTATCATCGCCATGTATGTCCCGAACATCATCCAAGGCGTTGTCCAAGGCGCATCAGTGTCTGGAGGAATGGAAGCAATCCGTCACGGAGGCCAGGCGGCGTCTTTCGCCGCAGGCGCTGGCTTTCTCGCCGCCGGCGCGGCAGGCGCGGGATTTGCGGCGGCACAAGCCGCACGCGCTGGGGGCTCATCGGTCGCTGGAGCTGCCATGCGCGGCATAGGCGCAAGCTTCGGCTCCGGCGCGCAGGCTGCGGGTTCCGCCGCGAAGGAAAAAGCGATCGGTTCGCCCGGTGCCTATGCGGGGTCCATCCTCGGCTTGGCCAACGCAAAGCTCGACGAACAGCGTGGAGCTCACAGCGGCCCCAAACCTCTTCCCGAACGCAACGACAAACAATAATCGAAACAATGGAAGAACAAATGGCCGCAAACCGCGCACCGGAAAACCCGTATCTTGCCGCTCGCCAGGAATGGAGTGAACGCTATGGCTCGTATGTCAGAGCGGCAGCCGCATGGCGTATCGTAGGTGTCCTTGGGCTGGCCATGGCTGTGATCGGCTTTGGATATGCGATGTATCTGAGCACGCAGGTGCGACTGGTGCCGTACATCGTCGAGGTCGACAAGCTTGGGACCGCCGTCACGGCAGGCTTTCCACAGCAGATCGAGTATGCCGACGTGCGCGTGGTGCGCGCCACGCTCGGAACCTTCGTCACAAGTTTTCGCTCGATCACCCCGGACGCAGTGGTGCAGAAACAATATATCGACCGCACCTACGCGCTTCTTCGCACCTCCGACCCGTCGACCGAGAAGGTCAACGCCTGGTTCCGAGGCAATTCTCCATTTGAGAAGGCAAAAGCTTCGACGGTTGCGATCGAGGTCAACAACATCGTTGCGCTCTCAAACCAAACCTATCAGATCGACTGGACCGAATATGAGCGTGACCGCAAGGGCAAGGAAACCGGCACGCGGCGGTTTCGCGGGATCGCGACTGTAACGATCACCACGCCTCAGGATGAGGCGACGATCCGCCTCAATCCAATCGGCCTTTACGTCCGGGATTTCGATTGGACAGCACAGCTTTAAGGGCAGGGGATTTTCAATGCACCGAACACGACTACGATTGGCAGCCGCCGTCTGCATGGCCACCCTTGCAGGGGGCGCATATGCTCAGAGCATGACGAGTAACGAACTGAAAGGTATAAATCTTTCACGGAAATGGCGCGGCACACCGGGGCTTGTCACGACAGGTCCGGACGGCAAGGTCATCTTTCTGTTCGGCGAGACCCAACCGTCCGTTATCTGCTCTCCACTGCAGGTCTGCGACATCGAACTTCAGGGTGGGGAGATTGTCCGCGACGTACTTGTCGGCGACACGGTGAGGTGGAAGGTGGAACCTGCCACTTCGGGGGCGACAAGCGGACAGGCGATCCATCTCATTGTCAAACCGTCGGAACCAGGCCTTCTCACCTCAATGGTCGTCACGACCTCCCGTCGCACCTATCACATTCAGCTCAAATCCCATCAAAGCCAGTACATGGCGCGGGTCGGGTTCGAGTATCCGGAAGATGTTTCCAACAAACTCGCCGACATCAATTCCCGTCTCGAAACGGCGGGTATTCCGGGCACTGCGCCGGAGAAACTGAACTTCTCCTATTCGGTGAGCGGCGGCGCATCGTGGAAACCGAAGCGGGTCTATTCCGACGGGGTGAAGACCTATATCCAGTTCCCGAAGTCTATTTCGGGACAGGACGCACCTGTGCTCTTCGTCGTTTCAGCCGGTCAAAACCGTATCGTCAACTACCGGATGAAGAACGACATGATGACGGTCGACTATGCGATCGACAAGGCGATCCTCGTATCAGGCGTTGGTTGGCGGCAACAGAAGATTACCATCTGGCGGGGAGGCTGACCATGCGCAAGCTTTTCGCATATTGTGTTGCGGGTGCGTTTCTCTCTGGTTGCCAGACGGCAGACGACACCTTGATAACCAGCTCTGCCCCCGTTTCCATAAGCGGACCAGCCGCGAGCGCGGTCGCAGGCGACATGGCAAGCCGCTTGGCTGAGCAGATCGGCTCGGCTGGCGGAACCACGACGATTGTCATGCACAACGATAAGTCGGAATTCGGGACTGCCCTCGAAGCAGCCCTGAAGGGCTGGGGCTATAGGGTCGTCCCGGACGGCAAGGTATCTAAGACCGCCACGCTCATCGAGCTTGCTTATGCAATCGAGGGCTTCGACGGACAAATTCTGGCCCGCGTATCAACTTCATCGATAGCACTGAGCCGTGCATATGCGCCGAGTGCGGCCGGCGCGGCGCCAACCAGTCCGCTTTCGATCATGCAGCGCAACTGACGGAGATTTACAATGGTTCAGTCGCTCCAGCTCGGCACGTCCAGCCACGCAGACGAACAGAATGGCATGCGCCGACTCAACCGCTTGCCGATCATCATAGCAATCATTGTCGTCGTGGTCTTTATCGGCGTTGTTGTGATTGGCCTGTCACTGCGCGGACTTTCTTTCAATCGTGGGAACTTCGATGACGCTTCGAACAGCCCCGCGACTAGTTTCGGGGATCAACTCAAGCGGGGTATTTCCGATGGAATTATCGGTGAGCCGGACAAACAGGAGGTTTTCCAACCGGCACCTGTCGAAATGGAAAAATCGGAGAAGCAGCAACCGATCGTCGAGCGCCAGTCAGTTGAGCGAGAAGAAAGTGGGCAAAGTCTCGAACCGGAAGAGGTCTGGAAGGCTCGCCTGAAGCGAGAGCAGGATGAACAGTATATGCGAGAGGCGCAGCGCCAACGCATGGCCCGCATTCAGGCTCGTGCCACAGCGCTCGATTCGCCGCTGAAGGTCGACGTTTCGGATATCGATAGTACCGTGAATACCAAAAGTGACACTGGCCAACAGCCAGCCACCAGCGCTGCGAACAGGACATCCGATCTATATGATGCGGCACTGCAATCCGGCTTGATGGGACAGAACGCAGATCAGAACGGGCAAGCATCGAAGGAGGATTTTTTCAACCAGGACATCAAGGATCTCGGCTATCTGCTAAACCAGGTCGTGCCGCAGATGTCACCCAATGAATTGAAGCGCGGATCGGTCATTCCCGCCACATTGATCACTGGGCTCAATTCTGACCTGCCGGGCCGTATAACTGCTCAGGTCAGCCAGAACGTCTATGACAGTGCCACCGGCCACCGGCTTCTCATCCCGCAGGGTGCAAAGCTGTTCGGTCGTTACGATTCAAAGGTATCGTTTGGCCAAGAGCGCGTTCTTGTGGTCTGGACGGACCTTATTTTCCCAAATGGATCTACTCTGCAAATCGGCGGCATGGCCGGCACGGATGCCGAAGGATATGGCGGCTTCCGGGACAAGGTCGATCGCCGTCTGTGGAGGACTTTCGGTTCGGCAGCGCTGGTGGCATTGATCGGAACCGGGATCGATATGTCGATGCCTCAAAGTTCGACGCTAGCGACACAGGATACAGCCTCCGACGCGGCACGGCGAAATTTCGCCGAGAGCTTCGGTCGCGTTGCGGAAGAAACGATATCGAAAAACCTGAACGTTCAGCCGACGATCAACATCCGACCGGGCTACAAGTTCAACGTCCTTGTTGACCAAGACATGATTTTTCCCTCGACCTATAGCATACGGTAGATTTCACGTCGATATTTTCAATCACAGATTGTACATACTAGTAAGATTCTGCGTTAGTATGTCACTTTTTTGACAGTTAACTCTAGAAACGCTCGGAAAAGCTGAGTATTATCAGTATCGCAACATTTTTTGGCGATCTCGTCGTAAACTCAGATCCGTCGCTGCATTCGCAGAATGGCCTATGGCCGAACAGTTTATATTTAAGAAATTTCGGTGTCGCCTGGTTCGGGCCATCTCGCATTCGCCGCATAGGAGAAAGTTAGTGGACGGTCACATTCGCTCACTCATTGATATGACTGAAGCCGCGCATGATGAGCGCATGATCAAAGGTGCACTGAAGATATTTGCGCATGCATGTGGCTTTGAGCGTTTCGCATATCTCCATACCGAGGGGTTGGACCTGCGCACCTTCAATTCTTATCCAGAAGATTGGCAGGGCGTTTATCTCAAAAGCCGATATTCCCGCATTGATCCCGTCGTTACGGAAGGCAAACGTCGCATGGAATTGTTCTCGTGGACGGCTGACAATTGGGCGGATCGTGGAAGTTCCGAACTCAGACGATTTCGTGAGCAAGCGGTCGATCACGGCATCAGGAGCGGCGTGACGATACCCGTTGAGGGAAGTTTCGGATCGACGATGATGCTAACATTTGCATCCTCAGCCCTGACAACTGACGTTTCAAAGTTGCAGGATCCGCACATAGCGTACCGGGCAGTTCTAGCGATCCATTACCGTTTAAAGATCATTGCTGCGACGACGATCATTTCGCCAAAAAAAGTGCTTTCATCACGAGAGGCTATGTGTCTCATGTGGGCGACAAAAGGCAAAAGCGCGCCGGAAACCGCAATGTTGACAGGGATCAAATCGAGGACGGTGCAGCATTATCTGGATAAGGCGCGAGAGAAGCTCGAAGCGGCGACTGTTCCCCACCTCGTCGCAATCGCCAAGGACCACGGTCTGCTATAGAGTCAATCGTCAACATCTGGGGCAACGTCAGGCACGTAGCCGAGCGCATCAATTATTTCCGAAAGTTCTTCTTGCTGGGCTTCAGACTTCTGCTGGCGCGCGGTGTATTCTCGCTGCAAGTTTTCGACTACAGCGCTCGACGCCGTAGGATCAGATGAGGCGCGGGTCCATTCTTCGTAAACAGCTTCGTCGGCGTCGATTAGGCGGCGGTGCACTTTGATCGCAGCGATCGCCAGAGCTTCCAATTCTGACTTTTGCATTAAGGTGAATTGTGATTCTTTGTGTTCTGCCTCGTCGTTACCGTCGGCTGAGCCTGCATTATTCATCCCTCCGCTCCTAACGTCATTTCGCACCATCTGATACCGACGGTTCACCCATATAAATTGCCAACCCTTACATCCGCAATCACTGAGTCCAGGAATAGGCTCGGTTCTTGGGTCTACACGGAAACCGTTTCCAACTCGAACCATCAGCGCAGATCGGAAGAGCGTTTACATACTTTAGTTGATAAACTCAAAGTGTGTAAACAGCGATCTTCTGCGCATGGACATGCGCAAACTGGTCGGCTCGAACTTTGCACGCCTGCGTCGGGAGAAAGGCCTGACCCAGGAAGAGGTTGAGGCGCGCTCTGGTTTCAGTCAACAATACCTGAGTAGTCTAGAACGAGGGCGGCGCAACCCGACCGTGATTACGCTTTATGAACTCGCTCAGGCCTTGGATGTCAGCCACGTCGAGTTAATTTGTCCAGTAAACGAGAGAGAGTAGAGCGAGCCGACGGCCTTGAGATTACGCCAGTATCGTATATATTCTCCTCAAGGAGAACGATTATGGTTGCAGCACTTCGTGAATATACGCCCACTGAGGCGGCTGCCGTGAGTGAGATCGGCATTAAATCGGTACATAACGCAATCGACAAACGAATCATTGGAAGTCTGTCTTCCAATTCGCGCAGCCGTGCGATCACTGACGACGATCTGTTGCGCCTGAAGCTCTGGTTCGGCGTCGGTTCAATCCTTTCCGCCGAACGCAGGAAGCGCCTTTTTGCCGCCATCGACGAAAATCCTGAAGCCGACACCGTCAGAGCGGACGACTATCTGATCGTCGACGTTGCGAGAGCGAGGGAGCATTTAACCGCGCGTGGCGAAGCGCTCAGGGAAGCGGACAAGATCATACACAGCGTGAAAGGCGTGGTTGGCGGCGAGCCGGTCTTCAAAGGCACGCGCGTTCCAGTCCGAACGATCGCTGCGATGAAATTGCAAGGCGCCGCTACGGACGAGATCGTCGAGGGCTATCCAGCTCTTACTACGCGTATGGTGGATCTCGCCGAAATCTGGGTAGCGGCTCATCCTGCCCGTGGGCGGCCACGAAAGTTGTCGGAACAGGGTTTGAACGTCAAATCAGTGAAGCGCTTGCCTCTTAGAAAGGCTGGCAACGAAGAGCCATCGAGCACGACCTCGTGAAGTTTCTCGTCGATGAATGCCTGCACACGTCTCTTGTAGCCGTGGCTCAAGAGCACGGTCACGATTGCTTTCACGTCAATTGGCTGGGCCTGAGCGGCGAGACCGACTGGGATCTTATGCCCCGAATCGTTGCGGAAGACTTTACCTTCGTTACGAACAACGCCCGTGATTTCAGAAAACTCCATGCGCGACAGGATTTGCACGCTGGCCTTGTGCTCATCGTGCCGCAGGTCCTACCAGTGCAGCAGAGAGAATTGTTCGCGCTCGTTTTGCAGGAACTCGCCGGTTCCCCGGACTTGGTGAACGAGGTGATCGAAATTGCCATCGAAGATGGCGAGGCTCTGCTGACGCGCTATGCACTACCAGAGTGAAGAACAAACCCCGCTAATTTGGACAGATCGATCCGAATACCAGTGTGCCGACACTGGATATCTGGCTCACACTAATTTCATGCGTTGGAAGCACACTAATTTGATGCTTTCGGAAGAACGCTGCGAAGTAGGTCGATCAACATCCCTCGCGGGAAGACGACTTCAACGCTATGGCTGACCACCGATGCGAGATAAGTCCACCCGCATCTCCGCAGTGCCGATTTTCTTTTCGTCCCCAGTCTGCACGGGGGCCTCGGTATCGACCGTATCCGTCTCCGATGTATCGGCTTGCAGTTCCCTTTGGTTGGTTATTGCCCCACCCGGATTCTCCGCTTGAAACACACTCACACCCTCGAACTCACCAGTCTTCCAAGCGTAGAGCGCGTCCTCGAATATCTGCGGGAACACCTCGTTGCTCGTAGGATTGCCATACCATTTGGCGACGATCCTAAGCACCTTGGCGAACATCGCCGTGCCTTTGCGAAGGTTTTGGCAGGCATCAACGAGGTCGGATTTCAGATCTGCCGTTTCTTTTACTCCCACACCCGCGGGGAATTGGGTCAGCCCAACACGGACGACGGCGTGACCGGCATATTGCCGCACGATCGCCAAAGCCTCCTCGGCCGATGCGGCTTTCGGAACGAGGATCAATCGGCCGCCGGATTTCACAGTGACGGCGAGGGGATCACTGGAGCCGGCGGCGGCTATGAACTGCTCCACCATCGCGAGCTTGAGGGAAGGGTCTGCGCATTCTTTTATAAGTGCGGCGTCGAGCATGGAGTGTTCCTCGGCTTTCAAAAGTTAAAGGCAACAACAAGCGGTTTTGCGAAGAGCTTTGCCCACGATGTCGCTGTGGCGCGCTGGATGGCAATGATCGACGTCCCTCTGGCCCACCAGCCATTTCCCACGGCAACGACAAAATCCGGGTCGTGCAGCATGGACTGGAGGATCGGCCAAACGAGCAGTTGCTCGTAGCAGATCAGCGGCGCTGCCCGATTGGCCCCGATCGGGATTATGGGGTTCGCAAAGAAATCCGCCCGTGCTCCACCGCTCTGCCCCAACAAGGATCGCCATGGTTGCCACATCGCGCCAGGAACCGGCATACGTTCCCGATAAACGATGCGGCCACCCCGGTTGTCGATCGCGACCAGGACATTGTCATACCCGGTGGCGTCAAGCAGCGCGGCACCAGCAATGGCCGTCGCCCCGCTTGCACGGAATGCGCCTGCCCAAAGCCGCTCGACAGTCGGTGTCCAGAAGCCAAGCGTACTTTCGGGAAGCACCACGTAACGTGCGCCATCGCTGGCCGCATTCTGAAACGTTGCTCTCAAGTCACGTTGGCGTTGAAGACCGGCGTCCCGACCAAGCGAAGCGCCCATTTGCAGATCGACGCCGCGCCATCCCTCAGGTAGGGTCGGATCGGTCCAGATCGCGGCGGACCAAAGCCACAAGCCTGTCAAGGCAATGGCAACAGCTGGCCAGATGCGGGTTACGAGGCCCGCAAGGCCAGCTGTCATGAACGCAAGTCCCCACCATCCCCATCCCGGAAACACAACACCTGCGGCTGTGACGGGATGCGCCCAGCCCGTGATGCCGAATGGTGGGATGGCCATGACACCTGCTGCCACAAGATAGCGAAACGGACGGGCTCCGCTGTTTATTGTCCAAACTACTGTATGCACGGCAACGAAGCCCAACGACGCGCACAGCCAGAGCAACAAGCCGGGCCAGATATCGGACGAATAGAAAGCGGCGACGCCCTGTGGCAAACCTCGCGAGGCGGCCAGGAAATATCCGGCGGAGACAAATGCCGCGACCAATCTCGTTCGCGCGATTGACCAAAGAACGGGAAATCCAAGCGCGACCGGCAAAAGCAACGCGTGACCGCTCCAGCCAACCACGCCGATCGCGATGGAAGCGAAAACGAGTGTCATCGCCCGAAGGTACTCACGGCGCATAGGTGAGAACCTCCTGCGCTAGACCGAGAACGCCGGAGGCGGGCACCGGACCGAAGTATCGGGCGTCGTAAGAACCTGGAAACGAGGAGTAAAGGAAGACATGTCCTGGCGGAATGGTGCCACTCGGAAAGGGCGTCAACGACCGACCTTTTCCATCGCGCAGTGCGATATCTGAGGAGGGGGCCCTCCTTCCATCCACGCTCACGCTGTCGCCGATTTCAACATGTTGTCCTGCAACGGCGATCACTGTCTTAATCAACGGTGCGAAACCGCCTGGGCAGGAACCAGAGTGGAAATAACCTCGTGCCCTAGCTGCACGCATCGCCACCGTTTCCGGTGGGCAGATGAACAAGAGGTCGTCGACTGCTGCCGGTCGATGAAGCGGGATGATACGCCACAGGCCGAGTGGCGCGCTCGGGGTCAGATTGATGCGATAGCCGCCGGAGACGGCGGTAACCACCAGCAGGATGGCAGCTACGGCCATTATCGCCAGACCCACTATGGCTCGTCGCTGCTGAGCGGTCATGGCCCGGCGCGTTCCAGTTCCCGCCGTCATTTGAGCGAGAGCCCCTGGCTCTTCGTCTGCCGCAGCGTCTCGGCCTGTCTGAGCGCTTGGGTCGTTCGTTCATGCGCGCCAAGCTGCTGCACCGTCCGCATGGAATTCCAGGCGGACTGGACCTCAGCCTTTTGGCCGGCTGTCATGCCTGCTGTGACGGTCTCGAACGTCCTGCCGCCGGTGTCTTTCGCGGCCAAGGGCAGGAAGGTCCGCTCCCCGAAACGCTCGGACACCGCCCGGGCGAAGCCTTCGAGTTCGGCCTTCACCATTTTGTCGGCGAGCGCGTATTCGAGACCTGCGGGCAAATCGTTGCGATCGATGGCATCGCGCACGCGTTCAAGCGTTTGCCTGGCAGATGGAGAGAGCGCCGGGATGTCGACCGAAACCTTCAGTCGAACCGCGCGCTCCTCGGCCTCATGTTTGACTTCGGCCTCGGCCCGCTCACGAAGGTAACGTTGAAGATTTCGGGCGAGCGCCGGCACATTGGCGATGGCTTTTTCCCGGTCCTGCTTATCGCGGCGGCCCGCGAATAGACCGGTCTTTCCCTTGAGGGTGCCAAAACTCTCTGGGTCTTGCGCGATTTTTGCCAGGGTGGACTGCGCGATCGACTGGTCCTTCAACATGGTGTCGACATCAATGGCCTTGAAGGCTGCTTGCGGGTTCGCATAGACGAAATGGAAACGGGTCGAGACGTCGTCCCATTGCGTCTTGAGACTGAGGTCCGCGGCGAGCTTGTCCTCGACAGTCTGGTCGAGCGATTTCGGGAAGATGGTGATGCCTGATACCATGGGCCTGGCCTCCTTGATTGTATCGGTGATGGCGTGTTTGTTGCTGCCGCGAGCCAGTCCGAGCGCTGTGCCGATGGCGGCAAGACGGGTGCCGAGGTCGGCGAGTTTGTCTTTTTGCCGGACGGCCCATTGAAGACGATCCTGTGCGATCGTGCGGGCGACGGTCATGAGGTGCAGGCCGCGGGCCTCGGCAAATCGCAAGGCTTGGCCGTAGAACGACGCCTGCTCGTAATCGAGGGTCGTCTCCTTGGCATTTTGGCGCGACAGCATCGGAATGAGGCCGCCCGCCTTGGAGAAAGAGCGACTGCCATAGTAGACGACGAGATCCTCGCGATGGCGGGTCATGGCCACATAGGTGAGATGCCGGTCCAACGAGAGGGATGCCAGGACTTTCACGCGGTCGACGGTGGCGCCCTGGGCTTTGTGGATCGTCGTCGCATAACCATGATCGAGAGTGTTGTAGACGCGCTGCTCGACCGTGACCTGGCGACGATGCTCGCCGTCGCCAACCTCGGCAACGATCCGGCCAGGACCGGCTTCAAGCACTTTTGCGAGCATGCCGTTCTTGACGCCAAGGCTGCCCTCGTTCTTGAGGAACACGATCTGGTCGCCGGTCGCGAACATGCGAGATCCGTCCTCTGTCTTGAAGGCAAAACCGTCTTCGAGAACACCACGCTCGACAAGTCTGGCGCGGGCCATATCGTTGAGCTTTCGCACATCACGACGAAGGTGTGCGAGGATCAGGCTGGTCTTCGAAGGATCGTAATCGCGATCCCAATCGGCGATCAGGCTTTCGACGGCCTCGTCCTTCAGCCTCAAACCGATCATTCGACCTTGGGCGGTGTAGGCATCGACCGCCTGGCCGACGTTACCGCGCGCCAGATCAAGCGAGGCGTCGCGCATCCACTGCTGGCGCTGACGATAGATCGTCTCGAGTTCGGCATAGCCGATGCGATCGGCGATTGCACGGAAGGCGGCACCCGCTTCGATCGGTTGAAGCTGTTGCGGATCGCCGACAAGGACGAGCTTGGCGCCAGCCTTGGTGACGGTTTCGACCAACAGCGCCATTTGCCGTGACGAGACCATACCGGCCTCGTCCAGCACGAAGACGCATCTGTCGTCGAGCTGGTTGCGACCCTGGTTCCAGCGAAGCTCCCACGACGACAGCGTGCGGGAAACGATGCCCGCTTCCTTCTCCAAACCTTCGGCGGCTTTGCCAGCCAGGGCACCGCCGACCACGCGATAGCCAGCCGCTTCCCAGGCTTCGCGCGCCGCCTTCATCATCGTCGTCTTGCCAGCGCCGGCGCGACCGATGACAGCGGCAATCCGCGCGGGCGCAGCGACATGGCTGATTGCCGTTCGCTGCTCCTCCGACAGACGGGAATGGCGCGCAAAGGTCGCCTGCAGCACAGCCTTTCGGACGCTATGAGAGGTGCTGCCGGACAGCCAGGTTGCACGATGGGCCATCTCGGCTTCAAGCCGGATCATCTCGCGCGAGGTGTACTTTGCTGGAGAACGAATGCCAGTCGTAAAGTTGATCCGCTCGCGTTCCAGCCGGAGGGCTTCAGGGCTTTGCAGAATACGGACCATCAGACTTTGGAACAGCGCGACATCGTCGATATAGCGGTGCAGGACCTTCGCAACATCGCGTTCGTCGAAGACACTCTTTTCCCGCGTGATCAGGTCGAGCACGATCTCCGGACGGCGCTGGATGCGGCGGGCGTTTTCGTTGCGACGCTGCTCCTGGATCTCGATGCGCTCGAGCTTGCTCGCAGGCCTTTGCTGCTTCCGATCGGTCTCCTCGGCCTTGCGCGCGATGGCTTTGGTGCCGACGCCGAGGTGAAGGGTTGGCTCGAGGTCAATACCCTGCTTTTCGAAGGAGCGGCCATCGATGCTGATATCGAGACCTGCGAGCGCCAGATGTCTGTTCTGGCAGGCAAACCAGCCGTCGCGAAACGCGTTGAAGTCCTCCGTGTCACCGGCCCATAGCTGATAGACGATCTTGCCGGCATCATTGCGGATTGGCGTGCCATCCGGGCCTGTTACCGCGATTTTCTTTGAACCGAAACCGTCTTCGGTCAGCGGGCGCAATGTGGTCATGAGATGGACGTGGGGATTGCCGGGGGCGTCGTGATAGACCCAGTCGGCGATCATGCCCTTCGCGGTGATGTGGCTTGTCACAAAGTCGCGCATGAGCGCGATGTTCTGGTCAGCCGACAACTCGAGCGGCAAGGCGATGGTGACGTCCTTGGCGAGTTGTGCGTCGGATCGCTTCTCGAAGTCCTCCACCTTGTTCCAGAAAGCCTCGGATGCGCCGGCGACCGAGCGATCGGCCATCATGCTGCGCACCCATTCCGGCGCGTCATCAGGGATCACGAACGCCTCATGCAGGAGCCCCTGCTTGCGGGTGTAGTCGATCGTTCGGGCTTCCCGGTCAAACTCCATCCTGGCGCAATGCCGGTAGGCCGCCGACAGGACGGCGCTGCGGCCGGAGCCACGGGCGACGATGCTGACGGAGAAGTGAGGGACGGCCACGGCGGAGTTCTCCCTGGTTGCGAACGACATCAAAGGGTTCGTCGGGAGCGGCGGCATTATCAGGCTCTGTCAGCAACACGTCGCGCCAGCGACGTATAATTGCGCCCTTGGAAGCCGTCCTTCGAACGGCCGGGATCATTCACCAACGCATCGCCGGTGGCGATTGTAGGATTCACAGTAGTGCGTCCCGCACTCCATTCCGAATAACTGGGTTTGAAAGACACGCTTTCTCACCCAGGGAGACGATCGAAAATGAAGAAGCCATCCTCGAAAATCCGCGATGAAATCGCAAAGCTGCAGGAACAGCTCAAACTTGCCGAGACGAGAGAAGCCGAGCGGATCGGAAGGGTCGCGCTCAAGGCGGGTCTTGGCGACATCGAAATCGACGAGGGAGAACTTCAGGCAGCGCTTGAGCAACTGGCGAAACGATTTCGCGCAGGCCATAGGGCAGACAAGGGCGGCACGAGCGGAGGGAAGAAGAGCACCGGCGACGGCAGCGGAGAAGCGGCGGACGCATCTGGCGCGGGCCCGGGCAGCGGTGGTGAGGCTTGAGCGTATGGCGAGAACGATGACATCCGACGCCCGCAAGAAGGACACGCGCGAAAAGATCGAGCTCGGCGGCCTGATCGTCAAAGCCGGGCTGCGTTATGAGAAGCGCGCGCTGTTGCTGGGCGCGCTTCTCGATGCTGCTCGCAGAATGAAAGGCGACGAGGAGGAGCGCTCCAGGCTTACGGCAATCGGTGTGGAGGCCTTCGGCGATGACCATCAGTAGGGTTGCGCTCGTGGTCGCACCAGGGACGTTGATGATCCTGACTGTCATCGGAATGACGGGGATCGAGCAATGGCTTTCCGGGCTCGGTAAGAGCGAGGCCGTGCGACAGGCTTGGGGGCGGGCGGGGATCGCATTTCCCTATGTGGCAAGTGCGGTAACCGGAGTTCTGTTCCTGTTCGCGAGCGCCGGCTCGATCAATATAAAGCAGGCAGGTTGGGGCGTCCTTGCCGGATGCGGTGGGACGATCCTGGTCGCAGCGGTCCGCGAGACGATGCGCCTTGCTGCCTTTACGAAGACGCTGCCAACCGACAAGACGGTCTTTGCGTTTCTCGATCCGGCAACAGCGCTCGGAGCGGGCATAGCACTGATGTGCGCCTGCTTCGCAATCCGCGTTGTCCTGATGGGCAATGCCGCGTTCGCACGGCCCGAGCCGAAACGGGTTCATGGCAAGCGGGCGCTCCATGGCGAAGCGGATTGGATGAAACTGACGGAAGCCGCGAAGTTGTTTGCGGAGAATGGCGGTATCGTCATCGGGGAACACTATCGGGTAGACGAGGACAGTGTCGGAGCCCGGGCGTTTCGTGCCGACAGCGCTGAGACATGGGGTGCCGGTGGCAAATCACCCTTGCTGTGCTTCGATGGCTCGTTCGGCTCGTCGCACGGGATCGTTTTTGCCGGGTCCGGCGGCTTCAAAACGACGTCGGTGACAATCCCGACGGCACTGAAATGGGGCGGCACGCTGATCGTGCTCGACCCCTCGAACGAGGTCGCGCCGATGGTCTCTGCGCATCGCGGCGGAGCGGGGCGGGACGTGTTTGTCCTCGATCCGAAGAAGCCGGACGTCGGCTTCGACGCCCTCGACTGGGTCGGACGTTTCGGCGGAACCAAGGAAGAGGACATTGCCTCCGTTGCCTCATGGATCATGAGCGATAGCAGCGGCACGCGCGGTGTGCGTGATGACTTTTTTCGCGCATCGGCGCTGCAACTGCTAACAGCGTTGATTGCCGATGTGTGCCTGTCCGGTCATACGGTAAACGAGAACCGGACGCTTCGGCAGGTGCGCATGAACCTCTCTGAGCCGGAGCCGACACTGCGCAAGCGGCTTCAGGATATCTACGACAATTCGGGCTCGGACTTCGTGAAGGAGAATGTCGCAGCCTTCGTCAACATGACGCCGGAAACCTTCTCCGGTGTCTATGCCAATGCGGTCAAGGAAACGCACTGGCTTTCCTATCCGAACTATGCTGCCCTCGTATCGGGAAAGAAGTTCTCGACCAGCGACATCGCGGCAGGAAACACCGACGTCTTCATCAACATCGACCTCAAGACCTTGGAGACCCATTCGGGTCTCGCGCGGGTCATCATCGGCTCGTTTCTCAATGCCATCTACAATCGCGACGGTCAGATGGAAGGGCGTGCGCTGTTTCTCCTCGACGAGGTAGCCCGCCTTGGTTACATGCGGATCATCGAAACCGCGCGCGACGCCGGACGCAAATACGGCATCACCCTGACGATGATCTACCAATCCATCGGCCAGATGCGCGAAACCTATGGCGGTCGCGACGCGGCGAGCAAGTGGTTCGAGAGTGTCAGCTGGATTTCGTTTGCCGCTATCAACGATCCCGAAACCGCCGACTACATCTCCCGACGCTGCGGTATGACCACCGTGGAGATCGACCAGATAAGTCTCAGCTCCCAGGCAAGAGGATCGTCGCGAACACGCTCGAAACATCTCGCTGCCAGGCCACTCATCCAGCCCCATGAAGTGCTACGCATGCGTGCCGACGAACAGATCGTCTTCACCGCGGGAAATGCACCGTTGCGATGCGGACGAGCTATCTGGTTCCGGCGAGATGACATGAAGGCTTGCGTTGACGGGAACCGTTTCCATTCCAACCAATCTGTGCCACCAACGAAAATAAAATGAAGTGGAGAGTGACGTGACACACCGGATGGGGTGGCGGGTAGGCGCGAAAGAGGCCGGTGTGGCGCTGCTGGTCGCAATCGTAGCCGGTGCTGCATACACAGCGTTGGGCGTCGATCTTGGGATTTCTGCTTCGACTGCGATGGCCTCTCCGCTGTCACTTGACACACAGTCGGCCGATTTTTCTATCTGCGGGAACAGTCGCCGCGTAAACTGCGTCGTTGACGGCGATACATTTTGGTTTCACGCCAAGAAAATCCGGATCGCCGATATCGATGCGCCTGAACTCAGCCCGCCCCGATGCGAGGTCGAGCGTGCGAAAGGGGAAGCGGCAAAACAGCGGCTGCTTGCGCTTCTCAACGGCGGAAAGTTCTCAATTACCGCCACTGGCAGGGACCAGGACCGCTTCGGTCGCGATCTGAGGATTATCACCAGGAATGGCCGCTCAATTGGTACCGTGCTCGTGGAGGAAAACCTCGCACGCCGGTGGGACGTTCGTAGAAGACCGTGGTGCAATCAATTTGACTAGTTCTATCGTGCCCATTTGCGTCATGGTTTCCCTGTATTCCGGTCGGCTCTACCAAGTCGTGCCTTATGCGACGTGTGACGGCGAGAGGATCGTTACAGAATGGCCGAAACCGCGTAGCCGGGTTCGGGGAGCAAAGCGAGTAGAGCCGTAGGGCGAAGCCGTCTCGCCCGATCATTCGCCGGGCTGTTTCATCACAAAAATGAATCGAATGGTGTCGACCGATTCATAACTCTCGTTGGACGAGAAAGGCAGGATCGGCGAATCTGTCCGTATGATCTACCAGCCCTATCATATCTATACAGAACGAACGGACCCGACGAAGAACATGGCCCGGTTCTATGCCATGGAAATCTCCCGAAGCTTGTTCGGAGAGCCCTGCCTCATCCGGCGCTGGGGCCGCATTGGAGCATCCGGGCAGAGCATTGTGCATCATTTCGAAAACGAGCACGATGCTGTAGTGCTCTTTCTCGACCTTGCCCGCCACAAAAAATCGCGAGGCTATGTGCCGAGATCGGCGTAAAGACGCCCGAGACGATAGAGACGCGACATCGCGGGTATGATTTCGATCAGTTGGAGCACCCTGATCAGAGCTATGAATGGCTATTCGACGCCAAGATGCGCCACCAAAGACGGTCGTAAAAGGAAAGTGGCGACAATATCATCGATTGCGTGGCCATAGACACGCTTACGTAAGTCACAGTTGGCGCAAAGTTGCCGAGGCAGCAGTTTGCCCCATGGTCAAAGGCGCGATTACTCCACTGAGGTCAGTCTCGACATCCGGCAAGCCTGTATAAAACTGATCGCGTCATTGGAGTGATCAATTGGTAACACGGCTGACCTCCCTGGCAACACAGACCATTAAATGCGGGCGCTCATAGAGCAACCGCGCGAGATTTGGGGGAACCGCTCGTCCTTGACGCAGTCGCCTCGGCTGGCAGCCTCGCTCGATCTGAGCAGCTATCTCCCGGTTCCGTGTGGCACCAAGGAGCCGGGCCCGGACGACGCCCGTTCCCGGCTCCATAGTCCAAGGGAAGAGGCCCGCCCGATGGGCGGAGCCTCAATGCCTCAATCGCGGTTCTGTCGTGACCAGATCAGCTGGTAACCATCTTCGCCTTCGACTTCGGTCAGGGTTGCGTAGATCGGAGCCGGGAAACTTGGGTCGTCCAACTTGACCGAGAGGTAGTCGCGATCGCTCTCAGTGGATCGCTTCTGCCAGGCCGCACCCAGCTCGACAGCGCCGGCGTAGATGCGGAACTGCGGGCCTTTGTCCGAGGGGTTTTCGACGCGAGAGATACGGGCCTTGACGTTGAGGGCGAGGGTGCGGATGGAGCCTGTGAAGCCAGTTTCGGTGGAGTTGAAAGTGCCGATGGTTGCCATGGTGGTGTTCCTTTGCTTGCTCGGGCCGCACCATTGCGGCCTCGATGGCAGTCGCAAAGACCGGGGACGATCGGACCGCACCCGCCGGGGTCCCCTTCGCGCCTTACGCGATGGGGTGGCACAGGGCCGCAATGCAATGAAGGGCGGCCGGAGGAAACTTTGTTGTGCGCGAGGAATTGGAACGCAGTTCGCTGGGGAAGAAAGTTACAGAGGGTCGTTGCGGGAAAACGATCGAGGCGCAGCCGGTCTCTGGTCAGACATGCCCCATCGAGCCCGCAGATGGAGCCCCGGAAACAGGTAGAGGGATATCGCTATGGCGATCTCGGGACTCGGACCCTTCGAGAGGGGCAATATTGGAATAATCACCTCGGACAATCCGTCGATCATCACCCATCCCCAGCGAAAACCCATTTCATGAAAGGAGCCGGTTACATGGAAGTATTCGCGCGCGCTCGTTCGTCGGTGACGTTGCCATGAGGATCCATTCGTCAGGACACAAAGCCAACAACTGTTGAACGAGAGCCATCCCGTGGACTCACGTCCGAGACTGGCCAGCCCTCGGTCTGTTGGAAGCTGGATCTTCGCTGCAACAGGTCCCGCACTGAACGATGTAGGGTCGTGGCAACGATGGCCGGCGATGATTACCTCCGTTGCTGACAGAATGGTTGGCTTCAAGCCGCCTTGGTTCCAGCCTCGGCTACCCGCTGCAGATCATGAAGATAACTCATAGCGCGCTGCGCATGTGCCGCTGCCTGAAAGATGGCGCGCTTGTCGTCTAACAGCACGCGCAGCCAGGACTGCAGGTAGGAGGCGTGATCGGGTCGCGGCTCCAGTTCCGGAACAATGCCAAGATCGGCACACAGGAAGCAACTCCCGAGTTCTGCAATCAACTCTTCGCGGGCGCGCTCGCTTTTGTCCTTCGCGTAGCGGCTGAGATCGCGGCCGACACGGGAAGGATGTGCCGTCCAGTGCGTGGCTTCATGGCTGAGCGTCGCCACATAGGCCGCAGCATCGCGAAACGTCTCGAACGGCGGCATCTGAATATGATCCGTCACCGGCGAATAATAGGCCTGACCGCCGCCATGTCGGATCAGGGCACCTGTTTTGAGGAAGAAGCGATCGGCCTGCTCGATCCGCTCTAGGGGATCAAGGTTCTCAGCAGGCTGCCCGTAGTAGTGATCGGGAAGTCCATCGATCTGCTCGATGTTGAAGACCGAGTATGTTTTGAGAAAAGGAATCTCACGGTCGATCTCATTGCCTAAACCGTCGCTTTCGGATTTTGTGAAGCGGCTGGCGAAGACGACAGTCGAGCCCGTTTCGCCCTTGCGCACGCAAGCCCCGACTTCGAGCGCCTGCTTGAATGTCATCCACATCGGTGAGGAGAAACCCCGCGCTACCCCCTCCGACCAGAGAAGCAGCACGTTCATTCCTGAATAGGGCAGGCCATTATGCCTCAACGGTCGGTTGATGCGCCCCTGTGTGTGGGCAACACTCCATGGCTTCATCCATGGTCGAACGCCCTGTTCGAGATCGGTCACGATACGATCGGTAATGCGGGAATAGATGTCGCTGCGGTCGCCTGCCGATTTCCTGGTCATCTTCTTTCTCCTTCTTGTCCGACCGCGCCGATCGCGGTTCGTCACGGAGGTCCTGAAGCAGGAGGCAAAGGATCTCGTGCGCACCCAGGGGGCCGGAACGAAGAGGAGGACGGCAAAGCCGTTGCGCGCGAAAACCGTCTCCTGCAGGACCACCGGCCGGGACGGACCGCGATCAACCGCGGCGCTCTCCGGGTTCAAATCTCAACATGGAAAGGGCCGACCCCCACTAGGCCCGCCCGATTTGAAAGAAAGAAATTGAGCGGAGCCGGAGCCCCGCCGGTTGGGGTCAGCAGAGAGCATCCATCTGAGCTTCCGCCGCCTTGCGGTCGAGACTGGCACCTGGATTTTCGACGGGGCGTTCGAAGGGCTTCCAAGTCTCGCCGATAACCTGTTCGTAGGCGGCAACTGTCCCCTCTACCGCCATCCTGAGTGAATGAGCCTGGATGCCCATGTCGGCCGCGAATTCTCGCTTGCGCTGGGCGGCGCTGTCGTAGCCGACTGGACCATCGAGGTCCTCGTCACGGGCGTCGTTCGACGCCTTGGCGGTTGCGTCGCGCGCTTCGGTGACGGCGCGGGAGTAGAACTGCCCGGCGCCATGCGCCGATCCGACGAAGGCTCCGACGATGCGCTGCAGGTGTATCTGCATGGCCTTCTCGCCCAAGCCTTCGGAGAGGCTATCGGCAGTCTCGACAATCAGCCGCTCATGCAGGCTGCGGATGCCATCGCTGTCGACGACTGCCGTGCCGAAGCTTTCGGCGATCTTGAATGCCTGGGTGGCATCGGGGCAGGAGAGGCGGACCATTTCGAGGGTTGCTCCCTTGCGGAGTTGCGACGACCGGGCATTGGAGCGGTTGGTGTTGGAGGGCTTGGCCATGTCAGTTCCTTCCTTGGCTGCCGAAGCGGGTCCGGCCCGTGCCGGTCTGTCCTTCGATGCGGACGACCAGAACCGGCAAAGGACGGCGGCTTCACAGGTCCGATCCGGCTAAACCAGCAGTGCAGGTTTGCGGACCAGCAGGTTTTGACCTGCGTAGGCCCGCGGGCCTGCCCTGCGCCGGGAGGCTGGGTCGGCCGCCACGCGGCGCGATAGCGGCCTTGAAACGGCCGGCCGCCGGTTCAGACCGCAACGAGAAGAAGGGCAGTCCGGCAAGGGTCCGACGCCAATCCCGAGCAACGAGAAGGAACCATGGCCAAGCCCGCCCTGCCGTGACATCGAAGCCCAGCAAGTCCAGCACCAGCGCCTTCGTTTCGGGTCCGCCAATATCGGCGGATGAAGCACAGGCTCATGATCGCGACGTTGGCATTCACCGATGACCAGCTCATTCATCGCCATTCTGCGAGCGATCATGTTGAGTTCGCCCAATGCTCGAAGGTGAGGCAGTCCACGAGCTCCTGATGGTAAATACGAGGATCCGATTGATGCCTCGCCCGGCTCAAGACCCTCACCGTCGTCGCCTGTCTTCCGGCGCGCGCCGCAATTTGCCGCGTCAGACAATCGAGATGCAGCTGGGTCTCGCGCCGAGCGCCGATTGCTTTCGCCACGTTCAAAGTGCGGAGGTCGATCATGGCCCATCCCCCCCGGCTTTCCCAACCAACGAAAGAGGATGGCCCGTCATATTCGACGTGACGCGCGTGAACGATGACAAAGCCGAACCGGCCGCGACCAGCATACTCCTCACTGGGGACAAGGAAGCGACGCCGATGGTTGCCTGGCTTTCGGTCACTATCAACGACCGCCACGACCTCGGTCATACCAGCGTGTTCGCCAGATAGTATCGCAGAGGTGACAACGAAGTCGTTCCTGAGGCGTTAATCGAACGCCCGACGGTCCTTGGCCCAGCTCTCGCCCTCGGCCAGCACGCAGCCGTGGATCATCTCCCAGGCGTAGGGCCAGATATTGCGAACGGTCTTCTCGGCCAAGGACCGCTCATAGGCGGTGAACAGGTCCGGGAAGGTAACAGCCACGATCGTCCACTCACAGTCTTCCTCGTACCACGGCGTATCCTTGCGTAACAAAGGATGGACTTTGGTGTTACGATCAGCTGAGAGATGGAGACCACCGTGACCGGAGGTCATGTGGAAGACTATGCCATCGGCATAAATGACCGCCATCTGCGATCCACCCCATGGGGTACTCGCTGACATGCGGGTCCGTACACGATCCAGGCTAGCGAGATCGCGTTATGCCCGGTAGCCTCAGCGACGCGCGACCGGAATTCGGCCTCGTCAGCGATCCTACCGTCATGCCCGATGAAGTCGGCCCGTGTTAGTTCTGCAAGCGGCCGACGGATAGCGACGGCACGGCCAAGATAAGAAAATCCACTGGGTGAAAAGACCATAGCAAGGACCAGATCACCAATGCGGGCGACGGGCAGGCCGTCCGCGCTGGTAGCAAACTCCACCCCCGAAAGATCGGGGGTGGAGTTTGCCATGTCGACTGGACAGCGGCGATCATGCTGCTGCCCTCTGGTCGCGGTCGTCGTGGACCGGCAGATCCGCATCCTGCGGTACCCTGTCGATCACATCGTCGGCTTCTTGCTCGGTCTGATCGTCCAATGGGTCATCGAGATCTTTATCCCTATCATCCTGGGACCCAACGCCGACCAAATCCGTGGCAGCGCCTTCACGGATCCATTCGAGCAGTTGGTCTGCCGTTGGCGCGAAGTGGCCAGACGGATGGATAAAACGGTCATTCGCGAAATGCTCCACGAGCGCTGCGCGGGTTTCGCGGACCTTCTGCCGCGGCTGAACGGCCGCTTCGGCGCAAGACGCTTCCAGTGCCTGGCGAGACAGGCACGAGAGGAACTCCTCCGAACCCATGTTCGGCATGAATTCGTCCGCGCCGATCGCGACGCCGGCGATGCGCGAGACCATGCCGCTGTTCGACATGCCGCGGCGGCAAGAGAGAACATCGATCAGCATGGAGCGGACCGCGACCCGGAGCTGTTCCTGATTGAAGGCGAGCTTGCCATGCTCGTCAAACAGTCCGACCGCATGGCGTGAGAAGCGCTTGCCCCCGTAGATGGTGCCATCAGCGCCGGAGTCGACGCGAACATTCTGCCCGGCGAAGGCGAGCACCGTCAGCGCCATCAGCATGTCATCCTCGATCGGCGCGCGACCGAGTGCGTCATGTAGGGCGTCGGTGCGGAAATCACCGATCATGTCATGACCCTTCTGCGTGACGTCGGGCCGGGCCTTCGACATGGTGATTGCATCGGCGTCATCGCCACTAGCGACCGATGCGTCACCAGCAGCCCCCTTCGGCTTCGCCTCCTCCGGCATGCGGTAATGCACGGACTGCACCTTGCCGTCACGATCCAGATAGAGCGCCGTGTGATCGAACTTGGAGAGCTTGCCATACACTTGGGAGGCCTTCTTCGGCAGCTCTGGCTGGCCCCAGCTGTTGACCTCGACAATTCCGCCGCGCTTCGGAAGGTTGCTCGTCATCCATTCGTGCTGCGCGCCAAGGAACCCTTCGACATTGGTGGTGTAGCGCCCGTCCTGGTCGGCCGGCGCGAAAAGGTCCTCCACCCACTCAATGCCGTAGGCCTGGGCCAGATCGTCACCAAAGCTCGCATCGCGAGCGTACATGCGCTTCTTGGTGAGCGCATTGGCGATCTGCCACCACGGAGCGGTGTCTCCCTTCTTCGGCTTGTGCGCTTTCCAGACTTCCTTCTGGTCCACCTGGCCTGCTGCGGCGATAATCCGCAGCTGCGGCTCGGACGGCATGTCGCCCAGCGCCATCTGCTCGAGCATTGCCGGCAGGACATTGGCAAGCAGACGCAGCTTGCGGATCTGGCGAACGGGGAGGGCGAGAGCGACGGCGATCGCTTCCTCGGTCCAGCCGAGAGCAACGAGACGTTCGATGCCGCGCCACTGATCCACGGGGTTTAGCGCCTCGCGAACCGAGTTTTCGACCATTGAGCGCATGGCGCCATTATCGTTGGCGGCATCCACGACTAGGATTTCGATTTCTTCCAAGCCGGCGGCGATGGCAAGGCGCACGCGCCGATGGCCGGCATCGATGATATAACCATTTCCGCCATCGGGTTCTGGTGCGACGACGGGAGGCTGGACGATGCCGACGGCCTTGATCGTGGCCAGCATCAGCGCGTCGGCCTGCGGCGACGACTTCGACTGGCGCATACGGTCGGGATTTTCCTTCAGCGCGCGCGGGTCAACCTTCATGATCTGCATGGGATTTGTCCTTATAGAGAGGTTACGGACCGGCACCTTGCCGACCCTTCCTGTCTTCATTTTTTCGAAGACACCTCCCAGACCGCCGAGCGGCCGGACTGCCGCAACTGCGACCGAGCATCCCTGCTGTGCGGGACGAGCGGGGCTAAAAGCCCTGCGCGGGACAAGCGGCCGGGATCGCGCAGGCGGCGGTTGAGCGACAGCGTCGGTAGGAGGACCGGTCTGCGACCGGTTCTTACTCCCTGCTTTTCTTTTTTCAATTTTCGCGTCTTAATTCGAGCCGACGCTTGAAGACGATAGATGCTGGCGGCAGCGATGCCCGGAGGACGGGACTAGGTTCGGCGCCCTAGAAGGGCCAGCGCGTCAGCCATCATACGCTTCAAGATGAATTTCCGGTTTTCCGGTGCGACAAAGGCCGCTTCCGGGATAGCAACAGCAGCAGGCGAGGGCATGGCGGTTTCGGAGGGCCGAACCGGGAGGGGCTCTTCGATCATTGCGGGGACAACGATGTGCGTGATCGTTGTTTCATCGGATTTTACCGAAACGGTGACCTGTGCTCCAGAGCGGAGACGGTCGACCCCCGTTTGAGCGGCCTCTCGATCATCTTGAGCTTCTACCAGCGATGACTGCGTTACAAGAAAAAAAGGCATGTTTTTCCACGGCGTGTTTTAATTGAGGTGTCGTCTGCAAATCGGTCTCGGTCAAGGTGGAGGACCACATTTGCGGTCGCCTCCGACGCAAAAAGGCGCTCGACCCGTTGGGGGAGCGCCTTCTTTAGATCCCAGGACAACATCAAACGCCGCTGCGATTGCAGTGAGCAGGACATCGTCTTATCGGGAGGTGACGCTCAGATGTTGTTGACGAAGGAGAATTTCAAGTCGCGATCTGGACTACCCCCTGATAGATCTTCGCGTCCATCCGAACGTCAGGCGAGGCAGCATGAGCACAAATCCCGAGACCCGCAGAGCCATCGCGCAGCGTGTGATTGATCGCGCGGCGGCGCGCGGTATGCCGATCGACAAGGATCCTGCCTTCGTTGCTTTGCTGGAAGAATGGATCCGCGGAGATATCGACATGAAGGCTATGCGCGAACGGTACCTAGATACAGCCGCGGTTCAAGCTGCCCAGCGGGGGTCTGCGCAAAAGCCCCTGAGTATAAACCTCTCGAAATGGTCGGACGAGGCGGACGAAGAATAAAAAAATGGGCCTGCGGAAACCGCGGCCCATGAAGTGTGGAGATTTAAAACCTCCAGAGGGGAACAGCTGCTGCGACGGAACTGGGAGGTCACCGTTATATGCATCAGCTGGAGGCACTATGCCTGATTTTTGACCATCAGGAAAACATTTATTATGCAACGCAGCTATGCAGGCACCGCGACGGTCTCGTCGTCCAGATCTGCCGCCAGTTGAGCTTCGATTGCCCGCAGCTTCAGCCGCTTGTCCTCCAACTCGTCTGCGAACGCGAAAACGCCTCCGTCTCGCGAACGGTAGGATACCAATCGCCGCTTGGCATCGTCGAGCCGCTGGCGATACTGGTGCTGTTCCTCATCAAAGCCGCCAAGTGCGTGCTCCAGCCGTGAGATGGCGCCGAGCGGTGTGACCGTGATCGCCAGATCAATCTCGTAATCGGCGCAAGTGCGCTGGAGAAGGGTCTCGTAGCGATAGCCATCGCTCTTGCCGAACCGCTCGCTCTCGTAGACGAGATCAAAGCCGCCGATTGTCGCCAGATGAACTTCACCTTCTTTCTGGAGCTGAAGAAGCGTGAGGATTTCCTTCATCAGCGCTCGGCCCGCCTCCTTGCGCTCGGTGTACTCTTCACCGAGTATCATCATAGTGAAGGCATCGCCGGTGGTCGGCGCCAGTCGCACGATGTCCTGGCCGATCTCCCCGATGCGCCGGGTGGCAATCTCGATCTCTCGCTCTGCCTCACGCATCTGCCTGCGGACGGCATATTGGTCGTCCTCGTGGGCAGCGCGCAGCCGTCCAAGCCTGGCAATATCTGCCTCCAGTCCTGCCTTCTGCATCAGCCGCTCGTCGCCCGACGCGATCGCCTTGGCCATGGCGAACTGGTTGGCGGCACCTTCGCCGATATCCTCCAGCTTGCGGATCGATGTATCGCCCGAAAGCGCTGCAGCGATGAACCGGGCCTTGCGCTCATTGTTCTGCCACATTGAGGCGTCGAGCGAACCTTCTGTGGCATAAGCGAAGATATCGACCTCGTCATGCTGATTGCCCTGGCGGACAATCCGTCCCTCGCGCTGCTCGATCTGCGACGGCAACCACGGCACATCGAGGTGATGGAGCGCTTTGAGCCGCAGTTGGGCATTCACGCCGGTGCCCATCGTCTCCGACGATCCAATCAGGAAACGCACCTTGCCGGCGCGGACATCGCCAAATAGCCGCTGCTTCGCCTCGGTCTTCTTGTAATCCTGCATGAAGGCGATCTGCGATGGTGGAACGCCGAGGCGGATCAGTTCGTCGCGAATGAAGCGATAGGCCGAGAAGCCGCGGGACTTTTCGACACTGATCGTGCCGAGATCGGAAAAGATCATCTGGGCTGCCCCCGAAAGATCGAAGTCCTTGCCATCGGGGCGACGGTAGATGGCCTTGGTCGTTTCCTTCCAGATTCGGTGGGCATTGCGGACGAGCAGATTGAGCTTGTTGTCCGCTTCGTTGGGGGCCGCCGGCATGACAAAACGCAGATCGATCGCGGCATGCCGTCCATCGGTGATGACCGAGAGCAGGATGTCGTCGCCGGGCTTGGCCGGTCCCTCACGCTGCTCGATCGCCTTGATCCGGGTGTCCAGCATCGTCTGATAGCTCCTGAACAGCACCGTTGGCTTGGCGGACAGGATCTGTCGGCGACCGGTCGCAATATCCGGCACCTTCACATATTGACGCAAATCCTCCGGCATCACGACATCGGCGAAGGACCGGAACATGGCAATCAGTTCCGGCACGTTGACGAAGGACGCAAAGCGGCTGACCGGCTTGTACTTTCCAGATGGCTGGATTTCGAGTTCTGTGGTTGTGTCGCCAAAGCAGGAGGCCCAGGCATCGAACTCGTGCAAGCCTCGCTCGGCAAGAGCTGCATGCCCGAGCAGGCGCTGGATCGAGAACATCTCGCCCAGCGTATTGGTGATCGGCGTTCCCGAGGCGAGCACCAGCGCACGGCCGGGGTTCTTTGTCTCGATGTAGCGCGATTTCACATAGAGATCCCACGCACGCTGCGACCCGTTCGGATCTATGCCCTTGAGCGTCGACATGTTGGTCGCGAACGACAACTTGCGGAATTCCTGCGCCTCGTCGACGACGATCTGGTCGACTCCGATTTCGGAGATCGTCAATAGGTCATCCTTGCGGGTGGCGAGGGCTTCAAGCCGTTCCTGCAATCCTTCCTTCAGCCGCTCAAGGCGCTTTCGCGAAACGCGGTCCTCGCCATCGACCTTGGTCAACAGATCCTCGTAAAGCTGCAGTTCGCCCTGGATCATCTGGCTCTCGAAGGCCGAGGGAACAGCAATGAAGCGGAATGCCGAATGCGTGATGATGATCGCATCCCAGGTGGCGGTTGCCGCTCGCGACAGGAAGCGAGCGCGTTTGTCCTTGGTGAAATTGGTCTCGTCAGCGACAAGAATGCGGGCATTCGGATAAAGCGCCAGGAATTCTCGCGCGGCCTGCGCCAGGCAATGGCCGGGCACGACGAGCATCGCCTTGGCGATCAGGCCGAGACGGCGCTGCTCCATGATGGCGGCAGCCATCGTCATCGTCTTGCCAGCGCCGACGGCATGGGCGAGATAGGTCGAGCCATCTGCAATGATCCGCCAGATCCCGCGCTTCTGATGCCCGTACAAAGTAAAGGCTCCAGAGGCGCCGGGAAGTTTCAGGTGGGAGCCGTCGAATTTGCGCGGCGCGATATTGTTGAAGCGATCATTGTAGTCGCGCGTCAGCCGGTCGGTACGATCCGGATCGGTCCAGACCCAGTCCTGAAACGCTTGCTTGATCCTCTGTAGCTTGTCGCGAGCGGCTTCGGTGTCGACGACATTGAGCACCCGGCGCTCGCCGTCGTCATCTTTGAAGGTATCGAAGATTTGTGGGACGCGGCTGTTCAACGCATCCGTGAGCAAATCCCCGGCATGCCGGCGGCTGGTTCCCCATTCCGATGTGCCGGCGGCGCTATAGCCGAGCTGTCGAGCGTCGACTGTCCATGAGCCGAGTTCCGGCATATGGTGAATGCGGATATCGGCTTCCATCGTCTCTTTTACGAAAGCGGCGACATCAGCGGCCGGGATCCATGGTGCGCCGAGACGAGCGGTGATGTCGGAGGGCCAAAGGTCGGTCGGCTGAACCTCCAGGAGGGCGCGAATATTGCGCTGGTAAGCAGGATCGAGCTCGGCTGCAGCCTGCGCGGTTGAGAGTTTGGTCCGGACAGCCCCGGAAAGATAGCCGTCGGCAGTTTGCCACGATCCGTCGATAGGATCCTTGAAAATGGCCTCGGCGAGTTCATCCACCACAGTCGCAGTATCGCTATGGAGCACTTCGGCGATATGGTCGAGATCCACGTAGCCACGTTCATTCAACACGACAGCGAGCGCATCCGCAGATGAGGTGATGGTTGGTGCAGCCGGCGGCGCGATCACCCGTTCCGAAAAAATCGGCCCCGGTTTGGCTGTACCGGTTTCCAGATCGTAATCCTCGATCGAGGCAACCAGCCAGCAATCGGGATCATCACGGAAGGGCGCAAGGTTCGGTTGGCGATGGGTTTCCTTGACGTCACCGGTCTCGACATCTTCCTGGATCGAGATAGTTGTGTGATTGATGGGTCCGAAATCTCGCACGAAGCTCGACCATGCGATGCGCAGCCGGACCTGGAGATCTCGCCAGGGCCGGCCCGCCTCCTGCGCCTTCAGCACGTCGCGCACGGCATCACGGATGGGGATCAGCTTGCTGATGATCCTGATATGCTTTTCCAGGATGCCATCGCCAAAGCGACCCTTGCGAACGGTGACCTGCATGGCCGCCCCATCGAGCATCTGCATCAGACCTTTCGATCGATCAAGGAAGAAGCTTCCCTCGCGAACACGACCATCCTTCGGCTGCAGATCGACGGTATCGCCAAGTTCTGTCTCAAGCTCGATGTCAACAGGTGTCGGTTCACCGTCGTAACGGCCTTTGGGCAGCCGGGCGATGGCAGTGCCAAGCACGGCCTCGAGATCCTGATCAGCGGGCGCTATGCAGGTGTAGGCTTCGCCGAACGGACCGGAGACTGTTGAATGGCTGCCCAGAACAAACTCGGGATTGCGCGCAAGCCAGCGATTGATCCGGATCGGTTCCGCGTCGGAGCTGGCAGGTCGAACCTCTTCCAGTTCCAACCACGAGAGATCGCCTGCCTCTTCGCCACACTTGCGTTTACGAAAAAAGACAACGTCCACGACGACATTTGTGCCGGCGTCGCGACGGAAACTGCCTTCGGGCAAACGGATGGCTGCGATCAAGTCGGCCGACGTGGCGATGTAGTCGCGCGCGGTGCCGTCCAGCTTGTCGAGTGTGCCGTGCGTCGTGACGAAGGCAGCGAGCCCGCCGGGCTTTAGGAAATCGACCGACCGGGCGATGAAATAGTCATGCAGGCGCAGTCCAAGCTTCCGATAGGCGCGGTCTGACCGAACATTTCGATCGGAGAAAGGTGGATTGCCGATCGCCAGATCGAAGATCGGTGAGAACTCGGTCCGCGCGAAGTCGGCATTGATGTTTCTGGCCTTCGGCTGCAGCAAGCGTACGATTCGTGCGGTGACCGGATCAAGTTCGACGCCGGTGAAGAAGCTATCTCGCCGCAATTCCTGTGGAGTCAGCGCCGGAAACAGGCCGGTCCCGATCCCTGGCTCGAGCACGCGCCCTCCGCGCCAGCCAAGACGCAGTAATCCGGCCCAGATCGCGCGGATGATCCCTTCCGGCGTAAAGTGGGCATATTGAGTGCAGCGCGCAAGTGATGCGTAGTCGGCCTGCGAGACGGAATTTTCCAGCGAAACCGCAAGCTCGTCCCAACCCGTCCGGAATTCGACCGCGCCTGGACGGCGGAACATCCCGTTGGCCAGTTCACCGGCACCAAAGCCGGTGAAGCGGATCAATTGCGCCTGTTCATTTGGCGTGGCCGGTCGATCCCGTTGTTCGATCGCCTCGGCGATCATGATGGCCGCGACATTGGCGCGGGCACGATCCCGCCAGGATGCGGCGAGGCCTCGGTTGCCATCGAGGTAGAAGTTGGAACGCTCGCCACGGGGGCGAGGGTGTGAATTTGTCGGGGCTACCAAGGCAGGTGCGGGCGCAGGTGGCGTCGGATCCGGCTCGTCATCGTTTGCCGCATCAGGTGCGGTGCCCGCGAAACCTGTGATGCCAAGATCGAGGGTGGTGGACAGTGCGGTGTTACCGAACATGTCGAGTGAAAAGGAATTGCTGCTCATGCGATGAAACTCCTGTTGAAGGCGCCATTTTGCGATCTGCCGGCGCGGGCAGCTCGAAGTGTGCAGAGGGTGGGAATCCGGCCGGGCCGATTGTGCGAGAGTTCGGCCGCTCGTCGCGACCGGTTGTGACGACTGTTGGGCCGCTCAGGCGGCGATGGAGAGGGGGAGGTGCCTTAAATGCACCGGAAGCTTGGCGGAGGTTTCTTCGTCCGTCAGATCATCGAGCAGTTTCAGGAACGTGCCCTCCTTGCCACTGTAGAGGACAACCGTGCGATGCCCCCGGTTGCTTTGCGGCCATCGATCGACCGCATAGCCGCGATAGTCGTCAGCCGTGGTGCTCCAGATGTGCTCGAGCCGCTCTTGCCGAGACATCGACCGGACCGGACGACTTTCCCGCTCGACGATGGCCAGGCGCATATGCTCGGCCATAGAACGTTCGGACAGGTCGCAATATCCATGGAAGTGACGGATGACCCCATCGATGCGCATGCTGAAGAACACTGACGTCACGGAGTCGGTCAGGAACTCACGCATGGCAAACATCGATCCGCGGATCCAAAGCGGCGGGAGGATCTCGAACATATAATCGTGCTCGGTGTCAGTGATCTCAAACCATTCCCCGGCATAAAGGGATGAAGCATCGCCATCCCATCGGTCCGGTCGCTGGGCATGACGGTCAAACATGCGGTACATTTGCTGGCGTGTTGCCACGCCTTGGAAAACCTTGCGGATTGCGGCAGAGGGGTTCATTTCCGGCTCCTTGGGATATGTCCGGACCGAAGAGAACACCGTCGTCACGACCATGCTTACCTCTTCAATCCTCCATGACCTCTCCCGGGCCGCCGGCATCGTGTCCGCCCGGGTCAGGGGCCGGCGCAGCCGGGCGAAGCCTCCCTTGACGCGGGAGGCGCGAATGCGGCACGCCGTTCATTTCTCCTTCCTTTTCCTGCTTCTCCCTTTCCTGACATTTCAGGACCTCGTTCCAGTCGTCCGCCGGCGGTCGCAGACGCAACCAATCGCATCCAGCCTGATCGGCAACTTCACGAAGGCGATATGCAAAGGCGTCGCCCTGGCGATTAGCGTCGGTCGCCGCAACAAGTTGCACATCCGGGTACCGAGCCAGTTGTCGTAACGCTGCGGCAGTGTTCGGCGACCACCCGCCGCCGGTGCTGAGATAGAGGGTGTCTTCTCGCATCCCCTCTATTGCTGCGAGGCTCATTGCATCGATCGCAGCTTCCGTCACACAAAGCCGATGGGCTCCGGATGGGCCGAGCCGGAACAGCACCTTCGCGCCGCCCGTCGCAAAGCCCCGCCAGTCCGGGCCGCGTTCTTCCCAGCCACAGATGTTACCGTCCTCGTCAACATGGCCAGCCCACATGCTTCCGTAAGGGCCTTCACGAAGTACACCCTGTTTGATGGCACCCTTCAGAATCCGTCCCGGTACGAAGCGCGTGAACCGCAGGTAGCGCCAGGTTTCAGATGACGGTCGAGGATTCCGACGCGATATCCATCGATCATGGATCGTCGCAATCGCTGCCTTTGTTGGCGCTGCCGCCATCCACTTCGGTTCTATTGACTGGAAGCCGATGAGACCGGCGACACGGTCCAACGCGTCCAGGAAGCCGCCTCCGTCGAGGCGTGCAACAAGTGAGAACACATCGCCTTTGTCATCGCCTAGCGGATCGAACCAACCCTGGCCACCATGGGTGACGATAACGATCTCACCGCCGCGGCGGTATTTCACAGCCCGGCGGGTGCTTTCCTTCGCATCGATCGCGAAGCCCGATGTCGCCAAAACTGCTCCGCACCCGACCCGTTCGCGAATTTCCTCAATATCTCTTCGCTTCATCATCTTTCCGATCGCCTGGCGATCGTCCCTTGTAAATTTTCCTTTCCGCGTTCTTCGCGGACCCCTTCACGTCCGGCGCGAAGAGCGAAGGCGGCAAGGGCGGGGTTGGCAATTGGTGAATCCTGCAAAGGATTTGCCAGCCCCGCCGTCGCTTCCCTTGCCACCGCTCGCTCGCAAGCGGCAGCCGGAACGGCAAAAGGCGGCTCAATGAGCCGCCCAGGGGAAAAACTCGTGCACGATTTCGAGGTCGTCGCCGTCGTCGATCTCGTCGGAAGGCAGGACGCCGTATTCTCCGTCCACTGCAAAGACTGTGACCGGGACCATCAGGTCACGGGAGAGTTGGAAGGCGTGGGACTGTGCGAGGGAAAGATCGTGCGACATCGTGATCGGCTCCATTGGGGAGCGGGCCAATTCCCGCTCGATGGCTCCGAAAAGGCCCTGAGACGGGCGCGATCACCTCGCAGGCGAAGCCAAGAGGCCGCAGCGTGGCTGCGGACCCTTCACGGGTTGATCGTGGAAGATCCGGATCTGGGCCAGGAAGCCCTCGACAGAGAGCGGGATTGGCCGTGGTTCATACTGGCGATCACGATGTGATGCGGCGGGTTGTCCCGTACCTATGCGGGCCAAACTTAAGACAGTTATGATGGTGCTCATTCGAAAAGGCACGAGACCTATGTGAGCGGAGATGATGAGATCGTTCGCATTCCGGCCTGACCTCCCGACCTATTGTCATCCTGTCAATTTCGCTAGGTATCGGCGATGCGAAAAAAGGCCATTTTACTGATGACCGACGGTTCTAATGAGCGAAATGGTTCTGAACCTGACAGCATTGCCTGAAGAAACGCGGGAGTGGATAGGACATGCTTGGCCGTGACGAATTTTCCGTGTTGATCGAACGGGCAGGGCTGAAACTTGACGACGATCAATTTGAAGCTGCCCGCGCATCATACGCAAATCTCCGGGTCTTAGCCGATTTGGTGCGAATACCGCGTGATCGCCGGGTGGAATCTCCCCACGTGTTCCGTGTCGATGGACCAGCAATTCCAAGGCCCTGCACCACGGACGATCGACCATCGACGGAAGAGGTCTGACCGATGTCGGAGCTGTGGGAACTTGGGATAGCTGAAACCGCACGAATGATTGCTCGAAAACAAATCTCACCCGTCGATGTCGTCGATCATTTTCTCGCCCGTGCTACGGCGCTCAATTCCACACTCCATTGTTTCACGACGATAGAGAACGATCTCGCACGCGTTGCAGCCCGCAAGGCTGAGGCTGAAATCATGGAAGGTCAATACAGAGGACCTCTGCATGGCATCCCATATGCGGTGAAGGACATCATCGATGTGTCTGGCCTTCCCACCACCAACAATTCCCGCCTCACACTGGGTGACGTCGCAACGTCTGACGCGTCGGTCGTCGCAAGGCTGCGCTCCGCTGGCGCTATCTTGCTGGGTAAGACCGAAACGCAGGAATTCGCCATGGGTGGTCCGGATTTCAGCTTGCCATTTGGGCCAGCACGCAATCCGTGGGATCTCGATCGCTTCACCGGAGGCTCGTCAAGTGGGTCGGCGGCAGCCGTCGCTGCGGGAACGGTCCCGTTTGCGATCGGAACGGACACGGGCGGATCGATAAGGACGCCGTCAGCCTATTGCGGCATCGCGGGCATGAAACCGACATATGGTCGGGTGAGCCGCCGGGGAATGACACCGCAAGCCTATTCGATGGACACCGCCGGACCGATGACTTGGTCCGTTGAGGACAACGCGATAGCACTCCAGGCTCTTGCAGGTCATGACCCGTGCGACTCATCTTCAGTCGACATTCCGTCGCAGCCATGGACAGAGGCTACGTCTTTAGGCGTGCGCGGTATGACGATAGGTCTCGTGCGCAGTTTCCATGAAGAGGAGCCCGACTTCTTTTCGGACGAGTGCGTCGCAGTTTTCGAAGAGGCTGCCAGACTTTTTGAAGACGCTGGTGCCACCACCACGGATGTATCATTATCACCTCTGCGTCACTATTTCGCCGCCCAGCGCGTCATCATGTATAGCGAGGCAGCAGCCGTCCACGAAGACGGTTTCAGGCGCAATCTTCATCTTTATGGTGCGTATTCGGTCGAGCGCTTTTTACCAGGCTTCTTGCTGACCGCGACCGATTACCTCCAGGCATGCCGCCGGCGTGGGGAACTGACCACAGAGCTCGCCGAGGCCTTTTCATCTGTCGATCTCCTTTTGGTGATCGGTGCGCTTGGCGTCGCACCTCTCATCCGTGACGTGGCCAGAAATTCCCTTGTGAATGGGACCCCGTCCGTTAACGCTGCCTTCAATCTGACGGGATCGCCCGCCATGAGCGTGCCTGCGGGCATCAGCGCCAACGGCCTGCCCCTTTCGGTCCAGATCGTCGGGCGGAATTTCGACGAGTTCAGCATCTACCGCGCGGCTCGGGTCATCGAAGACGAAATCGGCCGCAGGTCAATCCGCGCGCTTGGAGCCGGCAAGCTCTGATCTTGCTTGGTGGAAGAGTGCTGGTTATAGTACTTGCTGTTGTCACCGTGCTTGCGCCTTGGCTGACTGGTTGAGCAGGCCTGCGGGAATTGAGGGAACCTCACCTCAGTCTGATCGAGCGCTTGCTGCCGCGATCCGGCTTTCAAGGTGTATCTAGCCGCTGAGGCCACAAGTCGTGACGTGCCGCAAGCACCGATCATTACAATGATGGCCATCCTCCGGCATGCAGGATTAAATTTGAAAAACCAAATCAATCGCGGCCAGCGAAATTTCGTCGTCGAATACAAATCGAACCGCCGCCAGCCCAAGGATGCGGCGAAGGCTATATGGGGCGATGCTGACTTGCGTGCTCTTTCCGATGCGGTGGTTGACGATATGCCCCCGCCAGCTGTGGACGAGCGGCAAGAGATGTCGGGAGAAAACGAATAATCTCACTCAGTTTCGGTGAATCAGCCGATTGAATCGATGCCATCCCCCGAATACGAGCTCGAACACGCTCCGACGATACGCGGAGATCGCGACAGTTCAACACCGACACAAGCGACCCGGCTTGAGGTTAAGAATTCGCACCGCGCCGACAAGCAGGAACGCGCGAGAAGCAAACCGAAAACTACGGCCTCTCTCGCTAACGCTTTTGACGTCAAACATGATGTGCTTGCTGCTCTCGAAATCGAAAGCCGTCTTCCCAAAGGACTCCTGAGCGATAAGCTGCGCAGCGAAAATAAAGAATTGAGGGACATGCTGCGACGGTTTGGATAGAAGTAAGCCTTCCCTCGAAGGTCTTCCGCAACGCAGTCGCGGGCAACTACAACCTAACCGTGGCCTGACCCCTGCGGTCCGTTGGCCCCGAATTCTAAAAATGGGGTGCCACACGACAACAAATGCAGAGTATACTCTGTAGATGAATGCGCTGCAAAACGCATGAATCCGTTCATGGGTATCAGAGAAACTTTCGCTTACAATCTGCGGGAAATTCGCGTGAAACGAGGTCTTTCGCAGGAAGAGCTCGCGCACCGCGCGGACATTCACCGCACCTATGTCAGTTCACTGGAAAGATGCCAGTATTCTGCGACAATCGATATGGTCGAAACGCTCGCGCGGATCCTCGATGTCGAGCCCTCCGATTTGCTGAAAGCGAGATCGGCCATCTAGCGATGAAAGCCGATCTTACGTCCGCTGTGAAACGAGGGCGCTCGGTAAACCCTTAGCCATCAGTTGGTGTCGTAATAGCCGACATCTTCCGAAATCCTGATGGCCGTGCCGAATTGCGCGCATTGTTGCTGAAACCTCTGCAGTATCCGTTGCCCGTCCTCGCCAGTAGCAATCTCTGGCGCGAGGCGCTGGTCGAGCGCTTCGTTCTTCAACCCTTCGGGACCGCCTATGATAACCGGATGAAAGGCAATTCCAGTCAATGAGCCGATCTCGTTGAATGTGCATAAGCCAATCACGCTTTCCCAAACCTCACGCGCGGTCCATTTGGATTTGCCCGGACGAATGTGAAAGACGAAATTTCCAAGACTGTAGAAGATCGGTTTCCCTTGATAAATCTCCAGCGGTTGAAGAACGGGAGCGCCGTGGCTGACGAACATGTCGGCACCCGAATCTATGCACCGTCTGGCTACAGATCCGACCCATCCCGGAACCTGATACCAGTCGGACGCCCAATGATGATGGTGGAGATAAGCCACGACAAGGCAATCGCTGGTGGCAGCAGCTGTAATCGCCGCAAGATTTCGGGCTAGGTCGTCCGGATCGATTTTCACGTTCCGACCGAACGTCTCCGAGCGTCTGAAAAGCCCACGAGCAAGAGCGATCTCGGAGAGGTCGTCGACCATTGGCTTGTCGTCTGGCTGACTGTCATTGCCGAGATCCATGCTGGTATAGCCGACTTTGTCCCGGATCGCCGCGAGCTGTTCGAAAGCCTGTGAATCCACGTCGATGATCTGGGTCAGTTTCAGTCGGTTGATTCCGGGTCGCTCAGGCCGGCCCGGAGCTGCATCTGCTGCGTACATGAAATCTGGGCCCGGCCCCCCATCCATGGCGACCAAGGCGATCTTGCGACCAGCGACGGACCCAAGCCCGGATCGTGCCGCAGCCGTCCGGTTGCGACCGATACCGGCATGGAGAAAGCCGCGCCTCTCGACCTCCTCGAGCGTCGAAAGGATGCCGGGCGAGCCGAGATCGTACGCATGGTTGTTCGACAGAGATAGTCCATGGAACCCGAGCGACTGGAGAGTGTCGAGGACGACGGGTTGGCTGCTGCCAAAAAACGAGCCCTTCATCGGCCATCCGCCATGGCTACCGAAGATCGTGCTCTCGAAATTGGTGAATGCAAAGTCCGATTTGCTAAGTGTCTTGCGCACGGCCTCGAAGCCAGGCGTGTCGAAGGTGCGAATGTCGTGTTTGATCAGCGACTGGCCGGTTACTGCGACCGTGAAGGCATTCGTCATGTTATGTGTTCCTGCATGATGGAAAGGAGTGAAGTTTTGGTTGGCACAGAACTCGAATTCGAGTTCCGGCCGGTCTGAGGTCAGTGCGTGAACCGCAAGGGGCGAGCGTCAATCAGCCGCCGCGTGTAGGGATTGTCCGACTGGGAGAATATGAAATCGGTGGGGCCGGAATCTTCCACGATGCCATCCTTGAAAATGTAGATCGCATGGCAGAGGTCCTGAACGAGGGCCAGGTCGTGGGAGATGAACAGCATCGACAACCCGCGCTCGCGAACGGTTTCCTTGAGAAGGGTGACGATCTCGGCTTGAACCGAGACGTCGAGCGCCGAGGTCGGCTCGTCAGCAACGATAATGCTGGGTCTTGCGAGAAGGGCGCGTGCGATGCAGACCCTCTGCTTCTGGCCACCGGACAATTGATGCGGAAAACTCTTCAACAGGTTTTTCGGCAGGCCCAGCCGGTCCATGAGATCGCCGACCTCGTGAGCATATGACTTCGATCCCCGGTTGCCGGATCGAACGCTTTGTTCAAGCGCGGAGCCGACCGACATGCGAGGATTGAGTGACATTGCGGGGTCCTGGAATATCATCTGAACCTGTCCCAACAGACCGCTCTTGCGACCTGATCGGGAAATATCGAAACCTGCACCATCGATTTCGAGTGTTCCCTGATTGGCTGTCTCAAGACCCGCGACAATGCGTCCGATCGTGCTCTTGCCACTGCCGCTTTCACCGACGATCCCGGTGATGGCACCGCGCTCGATTTCGATGGTAACGTCCTGGAGCGCAAATGACTGCCGATCGCTTCGGAGCCATGGCAGGCTGCGGCGAGCGAATGTCTTGGTCACGCCTTTGACAGATAAGATGGAACGCGCGCCCGCCAGTCTGACCGGATCGATGGTGTCTCCATTCACTTCCGCGCCATGCGAATTCACAGGCGGCTGGTGGACGCCCGAAAGGCGCAAGCGCGGAACGGCGGCGAGGAGATCGCGGGTGTAAGGTTCGGCTGGCGCGTCGAGGATCGAGGATGTCGCGCCCTGTTCGACAACCTTGCCGTGGCGCATGACGACGACCCTGTCTGCGATCTCGGAGATCACGCCCATGTCATGCGTGACAAGAATGATCGAAACACCTGTCTCCTCAGTCAGCTTGCGTAACAAGCCGAGGATCTGTTTCTGGACGGTCGCATCGAGAGCAGAGGTCGGTTCGTCCGCCACGATAATATCCGGCTTGCCAGCCAATGCGATCGCGATCACAATTCTTTGGCGCTGTCCGCCAGAGAACTGGTGCGGATATTGACTGTATCGGCCCGCCGGATCCTGGATCCCCACACGCTCCATGAGGTCAAGCGCGTGGGCTCTGGCCTGTCGAGCGGTGAGACTACGATCCAGAGCTTGGATCGTTTCGACGATCTGGGAACCAATGCACATCAGAGGGTCGAGTGAGGCCGTGTGATCCTGAAATATCGCCGAGATTCGGCGTCCTCTGACCATCAATCGGTCCTTGTCACTCATTTCATCGAAGGCTTGTCCCCGAAAAAGAATTTGACCACCGGTCTGGCTGAAGCCAGGCGCAAGCAAACCAAGCACGGCATTCCCGAGCGTCGATTTGCCCGCGCCGGATTCTCCAATCAGTCCGAGGATTTCACCTGCACGAAGCTCGAAAGAGACGTCCCGTAGAATTGTCGTCGAGGTGTCGGGCCGTTGATGCTTCAAGGTAAGATTGCTGACCACGAGGAGGGGAGATTGCTTCTGATCCTGTTCCATTCATCGGCTCCTTGGATCGAGCCGCCGGCGCATGTCCTCGCCGACGAAATTGATGCTTGCGATAAGACCGAACAGGGCCAGCCCAGGAAAAAGGCTGATCCAGTATTGGCCGGTGAGGAGATACTGAAATCCGTTCGCAACGGCCGAGCCGAGGGAAGGTTTGTCGATGGGAACACCAAGGCCGAGGAAGGATAGCGTCGCTTCAAGGGCGACCGCATGGCCGAGCTCGATCGGGATCAGTGTAATTGCCGGCGCAATGCTGTTCGGGAGAAGATGACGCAGCACGATCCGGGGCGGAGACAGGCGCAGAAGGCGCGCAGCATCCAGATATGCCTTGCTCGCTTCGGTCATAGCCACAGCGCGTGTGACGCGCGCATAGGTCGCCCATTGAACGATGACCAACGCAAGAATGATGCGATCGATGCCGGGCCCGAGGGTCACGATGGCGATCAGCGCGACAAGGATTGTTGGAAGACTGAGTTGCAGATCGACAACCCGCATGATGAGCGCATCGATCCACCGGTTGGAATATGCCGCGGTGACGCCCGCGGTTACTCCAATTAAGGCCGCAAGAGCCGTGCTGGTAACGGCGACGAACAGGCTGATCTGCAGTCCGTAGAGAACGGTGCTGAAAATGTCGCGTCCGAGGCCGTCTGTCCCCAGAAGATAGGTGTAGCCAACGCTGCTGGCGGTTCCTGGAGGTGAAGACGACTCCCATGCGAAAATCTGCAAAGGGTCATAGGGGTTTTGAGGTGCGATGAGCGATGCCGCAAGCGCCAGGAGAATATAAGCGGCGAGGAGCGTCAGCGGGAAGCTGATACGGGATAGAACGGGACGCTTCCACAAAGCGCGCAACGTGTCGGTTTTCATGGGGTTCCCTTTCATGCGCTACGGCGTGTGCGCGGATCGAGCACGACGTAGAAGAGGTCGACGAGCGCGTTGAGCCCGACGAAAGCAATCGAGATGAAGGTGAGGGTGGCCATGACGACTGGCCGGTCGAGAAGCTGGATCGAGTCGATCAATAGTTTTCCGACACCCGGCCAATTGAATATGGACTCGACCACGACGGCGAATGCCAGCATCCCGCCAAACTGCATGCCAATGATCGTCACGATCGGAACGCTGATATTCGGTAGCGTGTGTCGGAAGAGGATCCGTCGGGACGACAGGCCCTTCGCCTGGCAAAACCGCGTGAAATCCTGTGTCTCGACTTCGATCGTTCCGGACCGCGTTAGCCTTGCAATCAAAGCAATGTTGGGGAGCGCGAGCGCAAGTGCTGGTAATGTCAGATTCCAAAGACCATCGAGCGTCAAGAAACTCCACTGCGCGCCGAACAAGGCGGCTGTGGAGCCTCGGCCACCGGACGGGAACCAGCCCGTCAGAATGGCACCCACCAGAATGAGCATCATGCTCAGCCAGAAGGATGGAACGCTCAGCGCAATAACGCTTCCGTGGAGGATCGCACGGTCGATTGGCTTTCCTTTCCGGCGGCCCGCAAGCAATCCCAGAAGCACTCCGCCGGGCGCTGCAATCGACATCGCGACGATTGCCAGCTCAAGGGTTGCGGGCAACTTGCTCATCACCAGTTCGAACGCCGGGAGGTGATAGATATACGATGTCCCGAAATTGCCGCTCAGAACGTTTCCGATGAAGAGGAAATACTGATGCCAAAGGGGCTGATCCAGTCCCAGCGCGATCGTCGCCATTTCGATGTCCTTGGCTGTCGCGGTCTCGATGTTGACGAGATTGAAGACAGGATTGCCGACACTGTGAATGCCGATGAAGCCAATGAGCGACATGACGAGGAGGAGAAGAAAGGCTTGTGACAGCCTTCCAATAATTGTCGATACCATCTGCGCTGCCCTCACTCGGTTCGTGAGGCGGCCTGCATGGCCATTGTCCAGCCACGCGGATGCACAGTGTAGGACCCGACTTTCGGCCCGTGTCCGACGATCAGATGGTAGTGGTAAAGCGGAATGGTTGGATAGTCGGTCATGACGAATTCCGTCGCGCGTGCCAGAGCCTCGTGACGACCCGGCCCTTCTTCCATCGCCTTCGCTTTGACCAGCATTTCGTCGAAGGCCTTGTTCTCATAGTGGCCGTAATTGAGCGATCCTGTGCCCCGTGCTGCATTTGACGATGCAAGGACGCCATCAAGGCAGAGTGTGACCGCCTCACCTGAGCAACCGCCATACCAGACCGGGTACTCGCCGTTAGACCGCTTCGTCATGAAAACGGAGAAGGGTGAGACGACAGGCTGGACCGTGACACCGACACGAGCCCAGTTCTGGGCAATCGACTGGAGCGACTCCGCATCGCCGGGATAACGGCCACCTGGACCTGCCAGCACGACATTGAAGCCGTCAGGGTATCCGGCCTCTGTCAAAAGAGCCTTGGCCCCGGCATAGTCAGGCGGGGTGACTTTCAGCCTATCCGACGTTCCCGCCAGGCCCGGTGGAAAAAGCTGTGCAGCGGCAGTGCCGTAACCGGACAGGATCCGATCGGTGATGAATGATCGATCCGTTGCCATTGTCAGCGCCTGGCGAACGCGCTTGTCGCGGAAGGGATTGCCGATGGGCTTTCCGTTCTTGCCCGTCACGCCTGGAGGCTCATCGCTTCCGATATCGAACTGAAGAAAGTTGGACCGGGACGCGGCCGTGCTGTCGATTTCGATCTTGCGTGCCTTGAGACCCTCGACATCTCGTGCCGGAATAAAGTCCGCGAGATCAACATCACCGGTCGTGATCGCCGCCACGCGCGCAGCCGGGCTTTCGATGATGCGGAAGGTGACATCGGACCATGCCGGGGCGCCGCCCCAGTAATCTGGATTGCTCGATAGCGTCAGACGTTCACCGGACTGCCACGCCTTGAATTTATAAGGACCTGTTCCATTTGGCTGCGCACCTGCATTCAGTTCCTCGGTGGTGGCAAAACCGCTCGCCTTATGCGGGAGAATGAACAACGTGGTCATCTGCAATGGAAGGGTAGGGGCCTCTCCGCTTGTTTCGATGACCACAGTCATGGGATCCGGTGCTGTTACGGACTTGATCGGCTTGGTGTAACCCTGGAACCCACCACTTGGAGGCTTCAGGAAATCACGAACTCGCTCGATCGAGTAAATGACATCCTGAGCGGAAAATGCCGAGCCATCATGGAAACGAACACCGTCGCGCAGTTTGAACTCCCACTGGGTCGGGGATAGACGCTTCCATGACACAGCAAGGGCAGGCAGGGGATTGAGGTGCTCATCCTGCCGAACCAGGCGCTCGTAGATATGAGCCAGCAACGCGTTGTTTTCATTGAGATCCGCATAGTGGGGATCGAGAGTCATCAGTTTAAGCTGCGTGCCGACCCGCAATTCCTCCGCAAATGCGGCGGTGATCCCGACAAATCCAGCGGAGGTAGCGGTGGCGATTGCCAAAGCCAGGAGAGGTGGGCGGAATCCTTCTAGAAATTGCATTAGGTCGTTCCCTTCTTTTGATTTCTTCGACTTCGTTGCTGGCAGCAGGTTTTCGGCGCAGGTCGTCTTTCCCATGGCGCGCCTTGCGCATCGCGGGTCAGAAACTTCATCAATTGAATTGTATGCTCTGTCGTCGTATACTCTACATTACACAACGTATTGCTCCTGAAAAGTGCAAATTCCGATAAAAATGCATGAACGTTTTAAAATCAGAAGTTGATTGGGTGTGGGGAAATGTCACGTCTCGTTAGACCCCGAATTAAACAGAGATTAGCGAGCATTGAGACTTACCGGGCACAGGTCTCCTTTGAGAAAACACCATGCATTGCGAGAATATCGATCAGGACTGACCTGATCTGAGGCCAAGGAAACTCGTTACTGTCTGGTCGGGGGGAGCCGCGTTCCAAAATACAGTGGAGCTTTGCGGCGACGGCGACGGTTGTCATACCTGGTGCTTGCGAGAGATCGAGGGCCAAACGCTCCTCTACGAGAGATGCCTCGTCCTCCGCGCGCCTTGCGCGGCTGTAGCCGAGAGACTCGTCCACAGCCTCCCACTGCTTGTGCTTAGCAAGCAAATCTGCCTCTGCTTTTGCTCGGGCTACCCTAAACTCATTTCCTCTCAATCGGTCCTGAATCTCTGAGATCGAGGAGGTGATGAAAGGCGCGGCGCTATTCGGCAAGACAACTTCTACCTGAAGCGCGGGTGCCATGTACATCAGTTGGCTCTCGAGCTTTTGCTGAGCTCGTCCAATAGCTGCGAGTTCCTGAAAAGCACGGTTCCAGGCATGCCATTTCGTCAGAACGCCATCGCGTAAGCTCGGCGACCAGAGCTCCTGGTCAGAAAAATTGTTGAACAGGAACCATTCCGCGATCTGCAGAGAGTTTCTGCACGTGATTGCAGGCAAAGTTCTGCTATTCTCAGAATCAGCCATGATCCGAGCTCCATACAGCTAGGTTTGGTCAGGTCACATCCGGGGGCTCAAACACCGGATGTGACCGAGTGAACGAAAATATCGCATATGAACGAAAATGTTTCAATGAGAAAACGTAGAAAATGAGCGAAATAACCGGAGCTCAAATTCGAGCAGCGAGAGCGTTGCTCCGATGGACGGCTGAATATCTTGCCGAGTCAGCCAGCGTAGGAGTTTCTACAATTCGGCGCGCCGAAATGGATAACGGAATTCCGGCGATCACACCGGCAAATCTGAAGCTCATAAAGATGACGCTCGAAGCGGATGGAATTGAGTTCATCCCAACCAATGGCGGTGGTGTCGGCGTAAGGTTCAAGAACCCGTAACACCAAAAGCGAGACGCGTTTGTTTGCCTTGGCCGAGCCCTAGGCGATCAAACTTTCGATGATCCGCGTTTGCAATGGGTATCAAACAAGGAAGCTTTCGCTCCCGTATAACCCACGCGTCCAATCCGTTATGAGCCAACGATGACTTGCTGCAAGGCGATGGCCAGCGCCTTCATAGCAACAGGCTTTCGCACGACCGGGACGCCGGCGAAGCGATCAGGAATGCTCACGCTGTCGCGGTAACCCGTCGCAAATACATAGGGCACTTTTCGGCGCTCCAGTTCGACAGCGACACCCTCCGACGAAGTAGAGCCTAGATTGAGGTCGAGCACGGCGCATGCCGGAACTATCTCTGCAATCTTGTCGAGAGCGGCGGCTACGTCGGCAGCCACAACGACCTCCAAAGCGCCCATGGTTCGGAGCAGTTCCTCCGTGTCCATCGCGATCAGCGCCTGATCCTCCACCAGCAAAACCCTGAGGCCAGCCAAGATTTCTTCGTTCATGATCTGATCAGGATTTTGGCTGACAACACGCTCCGTGACGGCATGAAGATGTTTTCCGGGAAGGATGAACCGGGCACGAAGACCTTCCCGCGCAAAGTTGATGTCGACCGATCCGCCGAGGTCGTGAGAGATCGTCTTCTCAATCAGGCTCGTTCCGAAGCCCTGTCGGGTGGGTGGCTCGACTTCCGGGCCCCCGCGTTCGATCCAGGTGAGTTCGCAATGGCCATCGACGCCGATCTGCCATGAGATTTCGAGCTTACCAGAAGGCACTGACAAGCTGCCGTATTTGGCTGAGTTCGTCATCATTTCGTGAAGCAGAAGCGCGAAGACCCCGAAGGCCCGCTCGGTCAGCCCGACCGGATCACCACCGATCGTGATCCTGTCGGGCATCTGCGCGAAACGATGCATGCCCGCCTCGGCTTCGATGAGACCGCGCAGTTCGCCACCATCCGCGCCAGCGAATGACTGGTCATGGGCAAAAGACAGTGCCCGGAGCCTTCCTTCAAATGATGTTGCGTAGTCATCGACAGACAGGGAGTTGGCTCCGGTCTGCGTCGCTATGGACTTCACCAAGGCGAGAATGTTCTTGACGCGATGATTGAGCTCCGAATTCAGCAGCTTTCTCTGTTCCTCGGTCTTTCCGCGCTGCTCCTCGGTAGCGTCATTGTGGGAGAGCATCACATCCCGGACATATCCACGAATAGCATCCGCGACGACTAGGTCAGCATCTGTCCAAGGTATGGATTTGTACCGAACATCCTCACGCCAGGTCTCGAAGCTTCCACGCGGTGTCAAACGCTCTCCCGAGCCGGTAATTTCGACATTCTTGCGAGGCTCGCCAGCCCATTCGATCTGATGTGCCTCCTCGCTGCGGAAGAAGACGAGGAAATCCCGAGCGGATACGGAAATCGGGATGGCAAGCATGCCAGCGACGCGGGAGCCGTACGCACTTTCGTTTCCGGTCTCTGTCCGGAGATCCTGCGTCTCCCATATGTTTCGGCCTGCCTTGCGCGCGACAAGTTCCATGAGGGAAGGCACCTCGAACTCCGGGGGAGCGACACCGAAGGACGACCATTCACCGTTCGTCCAGAGGCCAGCACCGTCGCATGCGATCAGCGAGGCGAATTCGCGCAGTCGGGTTCGCAGGGTGAGTTCGACCGGGCTTGCCGGATCCACATCAGAAATAATGGCATCGAGACGAGCCCGTGTGCCGATTGCCGCGGCTTTCTGGGTCCGGTGCTCGATCGTTGCCACGTGGAGGGAGAAATATTGAGCAAATAGTTCAGTCGCAACCCGAAGCGGGATCGAGAGGTGTTTCGGCGTATTGTGATGACATGCAATCAGCCCCCACAGTTCGCCATCAACGACCACCGATATCGACATCGACGCCGCTACGCCCATATTCTTCAGGTATTCACAATGGATCGACGACACGCTTCTCAAATGGGCGAACGAGAGGTCAACCGGAGCATCACCGTCAGCGATCCTGGGCTGCAATGGCACCGGAACAAAGGAAACATCACCGATAACCCGAACCCAGTTTCGCACGTAGAGCTCTCGTGCCTGCACCGGAATATCGGACACCGGAAAATGCTGTCCCATGAAGGTCTCGAGAGAAGGGGCTTTCGCTTCCGCAACGACGCGACCGGCACCGTTGTGGAGGAAGCGATAGACCATGACGCGATCGTAACCGAGCGTGGCCCTGATGAGGCGCGCGGTGGCTGAAAAAAGGCCTTCGAATTTCTTATGTGCGTCGACCCGCCTCATCAGTGTTTGAGTGAGGTGAAGTGCGACTTCCGTGTCTTCCGACGAAGCAGGCGGCTCGAATTCAAGAAAGGTGCGCCTTGCATATCGGTGAACTGTGATGTCGGCTTTAACGCCGCTCTCACCCAGGTCGGCTTTAAGTACCACGCCTGCGATCTGGCCAACGCCGGACTTCGCCACCGCGTTTGCGATATCGTGCGCGACGCGCCAGCCAACGACGTCGGCAAGCTCAGCTCCTTTGTAGTCACGGTTGGTGTCGCCGAGGAATTCATTGATGTTGCTGGAGACAAAGGACACGCGATTGGTCTCGTCGTCCACGACGACCATGGCACCATGAGGTTGGATGCTGCCGGGAATATGAATGGGTTCCCGATCGCAGTTCGTCAGGTCTACCTTGGTTCTGTCATAACTCAATGTCAGTTGCTCGCGTCCCCGGAGAGCGCGTGGATCGCACTCTTTCTGCCCAAAAAATACATGCCGCGACGAATACGACCCCCTTAGGGCCCGGGATTCGTCGAGGTAATCTTCGTAATTGCGAGATGGATCGCATTAGAAAACCGCGTGGAAACGAGAATTTGTTGGATTTTGTTCCGCACATTGACGCAAGTAACGCCTTTTTTGTGGTGGCGGTTGAAACTTTTTTTAGCCGTTTTGAGTTAGAAAGGCGGAGAAATTGCAGCTTTAGACGCAACGCTGTCAGTATCTACGGATTTTTTTTGAATGGTGTCTGCGGGTGCCAAAATTTATGCGCCGCCTCCCTCGAGACGGGCCGGAGTTGATGAGCACTTGAAAACACCGAACGTTCAGACAGATTTCGCAGCAATCCTCATGGGTATGCCGCAGCCCTACCTAGTTCTCGATGTCGATCTAGTGATCGTTGGAGCTTCGGATGCCTATCTGAGACTCACTCAGCGCAGCCGAGCAGATATCGTCGGCCGGAACATTCTCGACGCATTCCCGGAAAACCCGGATGCAGCCGGCACTGTCGAGCAAGGCCCGCTTGAGGTCTCGCTGCGACACGCTATCTCATCAGGTAGACCACACGAGATGGCGGTCATCCAATACGACATCCCACTGCCTGGCGGTGGCTTCGTTCAAAAGTTCTGGACACCGATCCACACTCCTGTTGTCGGAGAGAATGGGGCTATCCGGTACATCATTCAGAACCCCATGGATGTCACCGACAGCGTCGTTCGGCAGCGAGAGGCGGATGCGCGATTGCGCGTCGCTCTTCACGCCGCGGACCTCGCGTCGTGGGAATACGAGCCTGAGACCGACATCTGGCGCAGAAGCCATTCGGTCGACGTGATGTTTGGCTTTCCTCCCGGCGGAGGCGGGCCAGTTGCAGAGCCATTCTTTTCGAGAATGGACACTGATGACCTCGAGCGTGTTCGTAACGTGATCACCAGTGTCATCGGTTGTCCGGATCAGACAGCGATGAACTTCGACTACAGGATCAATCTTCCCGACGGCGACATCAGATACATTGCCTCACGCGGCGAAGTTCTGAGGACATCGACGGGAAAGGTCAGGATGATTGGTGTTCTGATGGACGTGACTGCCGACCGGAAACGAGAGGCGGAGCTATCCAGTGCTCTTAACGCTCTGGAGCGTTTGCTTTCCGAAGTGAACCACCGTGTAAAGAACAGTCTCCAGCTCGTAGTGAGCACGCTGCGCTTGCAAGCCCGCAGACTTGAAGAACCCGCGGCGCTAGAGGCGTTCAACCAGGCCATCTCCCGGGTTCGAGCGATCATCTCAGTGCATGAACGGCTGTACAGAACGGAAAACTCTCTGAGTGTCGACATGGTCGATCACATCAGTAGGCTTTGCCTGGATCTCGCTAGCTCACCCAGGACACGACAGATAATTGTCGAAGCAGAAGATATTTCGCTGCCGACCGAGCGCGCGATTCCGCTTTCTGTCATCCTCAACGAATTGCTGAGTTTGCCGATCAAAACCACATCGAAGTCCGATGGCCCTGTCATCGTATCGCTCCGTGAGGTTTCCGACGGGCTGATGGAGCTTGAAATCCGTGATCCTGACGCGGCAAGCCGAGGTCCTTCAGTGCTGTCGGATCTGTCGTTCAAGCTTGTAACGAGCATGGCTACGCAGATCGACGGGCAGCTTCATTACCATCCGGACGCAACGGCTCATAAGCTAGCCGTGACTTTTCCACGGGAGCGCGCCTGATGCCTCTCCGTATCATGATCGTCGAAGACGAAATGCTTCTTGCGCTCGATCTTGAGGACATGCTTCTCGACGCGGGCTACGACGTTGTCGGCCAAGCATCGCACATGCAACAGGCTATCGCGCTTGCAGATCAACATGGCGGCAATGTCGATGTTGCTATTATGGATGTAAATCTTGCTCGCGGTACCAACGGGGTCGAGACAGCGGCGGCTTTGCGGGAGCGCTGGAACATCCCGTCGCTGTTCGTCAGCGGAAACCTCGATGAGCGCACCCGGGAAGCCGCACTTCCTCTCCAGCCTCTCGGTTTCGTGGGCAAACCCTATTCCGAGAGGGAAGTGTTGAGCTCGCTCGGGCAACTCGTTGTCATCCGCTGACATTTGCTTCCACGTCGCGTGTCGACAAACTGGTCACAGAACTTTTGCTTTTACAGAAACGCATTTTCTTGCATAATTGGGCGCTAAAATACGGCTCGCATCGGAAGGCATTGGTCGATGGATCAACGAACCAGACCCTCAACGCCCCTCGCGTCGCTGTCCAAAGTTCTGGCGAAGATCGCGCGTGCTCGTACCACCGAGGCTGCGATCAAAACGCTCCGCGATACCGCCCGGTCGGTGATAGGGTGTGACGGCATTGCGATCATCCTCAAAGATGGCGACCTCTGTCATTATGTAGAAGAGGATGCCATCGGCTCGTTGTGGAAAGGTCAGAAGTTTCCATCAGTTGCCTGTGTCAGCGGTTGGTCGATGATGAACAGGGCGACGGCCGTCATTCCTGACATTGGACAGGACGACCGTATTCCTTACGAACTCTATGCGGGCACCTTCGTAAGGGCGATGGCGATGGCACCCATCCGGATGGAAAATCCAGTCGGCGCGATCGGTGCATACTGGTCACAGCCTTATACTCCAGCGGATTGGGAAGTGGAGGTGCTCGAGGCCCTCGGGGAAGCCACCGCTACCGCATTCGAGAACGCAGCTTTCGTAGAGTCCGTGAACTCGTCGCGGATGCCCGCAAAGAATGAAGTAGAGACGTTGGCTGGCGATTTCGCACACGACATTGAGCGCATATCTGGGATCGCCGCCGTGCCGACCATGCTTGACGTCGTGTTGCGGATGACGGGTATGGGTTTCGCCGCCGTCGCGCGCGTCACCGAGAACCGCTGGGTTGCCTGCCAGGTTCTCGATCCGGTCGGCTTCGGACTAAAGTCTGGTGATGAGCTGCCGCTGGAAAGCACTCTCTGCAACGAGATCCGCGGTCATCGGCAGACCATCGTCTTCGATGACGCGGTCGAAGATTGTCAGTACCGCGATCATCACACGCCACGCATCTACGGGCTGCGGAGCTACATCTCCGAACCGATCATCCTGGAAAACGGCGCGTTCTGGGGAACCCTGTGCGCTATCGATCCAAACTCGGCCAAGGTCAAAAACCCGGAAGTGATGGGCGCATTCAAACTGTTTGCCGAACTGATAGCCCACCATCTTGATGCTGGGACACGTCTTGAAGTTACCAGAGCCGCCCTGGAACAGGAAAGGGAACTAGCCGAATTGCGCGAGCAGTTCATTGCTGTTCTCGGACACGATCTTCGCAACCCGATAGCTGCGGTAGATGCTGGCACGTCTCGTCTTCTAAAAGAGGGATGGACTGACCGAAGCCCGTTGATCCTCAAGCTTATGAAGGCCAGTCTTTCCAGGATGTCGGGTCTTGTAGAAAACGTGATGGACCTCGCGCGGGCTCGCCTGGGCAGCGGTCTCGTTCTTTCTACGTCTCTGGACGATCTTGCTGAAACCATCGGACACGTCGTTGATGAGGTCGTCGTGGCCAATCCGGCGAGACAGATCGTTGCGTCGATCGATATCGCAAACGCGGTCGCAGTTGACCATCTCCGAATAGCGCAGTTGGTTTCCAATCTCGTTGCCAATGCAGTCACGCACGGCGCAGAGGACAGGCCTATTAAAATCAGAGCGCAGTTGGTGAACGATGAGCTCGAAATTTCCGTCACCGATGGCGGCGAGCCCATCGAGGCATCTCAGATCGACAAGCTCTTCCTGCCGTTCAGACGAGGTGAGGGGAAATCGGGTACGCAGGGCCTCGGCCTTGGCCTATATATCGCTTCTCAGATCGCCCGAGCTCACGGGGGGTGTATCGACGTTCATTCCGATTCGGTCGAGACCTGCTTTACCTTCAGAATGCCAATTTCTTCTGCGCCTTGAGCTAGGTAAGGCAATCGATTTGACGGCACCAGCCGATCCAGATGACTCACAAGGCGCATGTGTCCAGGCATGCAGTGCACTCTGGAAACATGTCGTCGGTCAACGCCTAGCGGGAGGAACTCACAATGGAGAGGGCGTGCCGAGGCGTCGGACCCAAACGGCGCGGTCGACTTGCTTCTCACTGCGGTCCACGGCAAGCGGCTGTTATGGCCTTGCCTTCGCGTGAAAATCATAAGCGATATCCAGACCATCTGATGTGTCGGGAACTTCCGCGATGGTTTTTGGTTAGATTTGCGAGATTGCGGTGTGTCAATCGGACACGACAGAGATGGTGAATGTAGCGGTTTTTCCGATTTCTCGCCGCAGGCAACGAAACGCCAGACGAGCGCCCAACCTGTCCACTGCTTTCTCGCTTTGGCCTTCAATTCGCGTCATCTCAGCCGCTATTGCGATCTCCGACATCTTCCAGGCAGGGGAACCGCGTTCCGCAGTGATCGCCATTTGGGTGGCAAAGGCGCTCGCACCCCATCGCCAGCCGTCGTCTCAATCGTGAGAAGCTGACCCCGGCACCGAACTGTTCGACCAGTGCCTTTCGCTCTAGTAGGTCCCGACGACCACACGGTGCACATGCGATCTCGATCACTGGTAGACGGCAATCCTTCAGCATCGGTCCTCCTTCGTTATCGGGCTTTGGTCGTCTTCTCGGCATCACGTTTCCATTTGCCCTGCGTCACCCGGTCTGGCAGACCGGCATCGCATCGATGTCCGCGCTGGCGTACCAAAAATATTTACGCCAGAAGGCCTGCGCCGGAATCTCCGCTACCATCATGATTCAACTCTATGAATCTTCGGCTTTGCTAATCCTAGGAGTAGATTCCTGATTTTCAGGTGTCTTGACGCCGCCGACGATAGGGAACAGAAGATGAACAATCAAGTTCTGGCGACATGATGTTGCACCTTTCCACTGCGATTTCGAAAGGATTCGTGACCAATGTCGGCTGCTCGCGATCAAGTGCTCGCTGATCTGCGCGAACGCATCTCTTCCATTCAGGGGGAGGGCGCAAGGAAGACAGGCTGTCTTCCATTTGGTGTCGAGGAGATCGACGCGATCCTTCCTGGTGGGGGCCTGGCCCATGGAGCCCTCCATGAATTCGCGGGTGGTGGTTCCGGAACCGTCGATGGCGCAGCGGCCGCTCTCTTTACCGCCGGGATCGCTGCTCGTACGAAGGGGCCGATCGTCTGGTGCCTCACGCGGCCCGATCTGTTCTTTCCGGCTCTTGCTCAGGCAGGCCTGCATCCGCGTAGGGTCATCTTCGTCGAGAGCGACAAGGAAGAAGATGTCGCTGCCAACATGGAAGAAGCGCTTTCCTACGGCGGCTGTGGCGCGGTCGTCGGCGAGATGGTGCGGTTGCCAATGGTCGTGAGCCGTCGGCTCCAACTTGTGGCCGAGCGAACGGGGACAATTGCCTTGGCAGTGCGCCGTTGGCGGAGGCAGACCGAGGCCAACGACTTCGGGCAGCCGACAGCATCAACGACGAGGTGGCGGGTGAGCGTGCTGCCGTCCGAAGAACTTCCGGTACCGGGAGTAGGGCGACCTAGATGGTTTCTTGAGTTGATGAGGTCCCGAGCGGGCGAGTGCAAAGAGTTCTGCGTGGGAGCATGTGATGGCAAGGGTCGTATCCATATTTCTGCCGGATCTGGCTACGGACAGGATCAGACGAAACGATCCCACCATACCGGATGATCAGCCGATCGCGGTCATCGCGCACAGTGGATCGAAGCGTTGGGTGTCGTCGGCAGATGTCGCGGCGCAAAAGATCGGTGTTCGCGTCGGGATGGCCGCGGCGAAGGCTCAGGCGATCTTCCGAGGGCTGATGCTAATAGATGCAGATCCCGCCGCCGATGCCGCCGCGCTGGAACGCATCGCGCTATGGGCGCTTGGGCACTATTCCCCAATAGTCGCCGTCGACGGTAAGGACGGTCTTGTGCTGGACACCGAGGGTGCCGATCACCTGCAGGGCGGAGAAGCAAAGATGATCAGCGGTATCGTGAATACCTTTTATTCGAGGAAGCTGACTGCGAAGGTAGCGATCGCGGATACATGGGGCGCGGCGCATGCATGCGTCCGTGCCATCAACCGGGATACCGTGATCGTTCCCCGCGGCGAGATCGTGCGCGCCGTCGAAAAGCTACCGATCTCATTGCTGCGGCTGCCGGAGAAAATGGTCCAAGACCTCCGTATCCTTGGCTTTCATTCCATAGCCGAACTTTCCAATACCCCAAGAGCACCGCTGACCCTTCGTTTCGGACCAGAGGTCGGCCGCCGTCTCGACCAGATGTTCGGTCGCGCGGGAGAACCGATCGATCCGATCCGAACCGCCGATCTCGTTGAGGTCTCCAGATCGTTTCAGGAACCGATAGGCGCGGCCGACACCATCAACAAATATGTCGGTCGACTCGTCGTCCAGCTCGTCGCCGAACTGGAGAAACGCGGCCTCGGCGCTCGCCGAACTGACCTCATCGTGCATCGCGTCGACAACACCCTTCAGGCGATACGGGCAGGGACGGCGAAGCCAGCAAGGGATGTTGCGTGGCTCACGAAACTGTTCAGGGATCGCACTGAGCAGATTGATCCTGGGTTCGGTATCGAGAAACTCGTCCTTGTTGCCGTGTCGGCGGAACCGCTGCTCGAGGAGCAGAAGGCTTCGTCTCTCGTTGAAGAAGAGATAGCCGACCTCACGCCATTGATCGATATCTTCAGCAACCGCGGCGGCCAGCGCGTCTACCGCGTCGCACCCGTTGCATCGGATGTGCCCGAGCGGAGCGTGCAGCAGATCTCCGCCGTCGCCGATCAGATAGCTGAAAGCTGGGTCGGACATTGGCGCAGACCGACCAGATTGTTCGCACGACCAGAACAGATTCAGGCGATCGCGCTCATGCCCGACTATCCACCCGCCAGCATAACCTGGCGCGGCAAACGCCACCGTGTGAAGCGTGCCGATGGCCCCGAGCGCATATTCGGGGAATGGTGGAAGCGCCCAACAGAGCTGGAAGCGGTCAGAGATTACTTTGTTGTCGAAAACGACGACGGCGAGCGGTTCTGGATTTTTCGCTCCGGGGACGGAATCGATCCGGAAACGGGTTCCCATCGCTGGTTCATGCACGGAATCTTTGCCTGATGAAATATGCGGAGCTGCAGGTCACCACTCACTTCAGCTTTCTGCGGGGCGCATCGTCGGCGCAGGAGCTGTTTGCGACCGCCAAAGAACTAGGGATCGAAGCCGTGGGTGTCGTCGACCGCAACAGTTTGGCTGGGATCGTACGTGCACTGGAGGCTTCCCGCGAAACCGGGATACGCCTTGTCGTTGGCTGTCGGCTCGATCTGCAGGACGGCATGTCGGTGCTCGTCTACCCCACGGACAAAGCAGCATACTCCCGGCTCACTCGACTGATTACCATTGGAAAAGCCAGAGGCGGAAAGAACAACTGTATCCTGCATATCGATGATCTCGCCCTCTATGCCGAGGGCCTGATCGGCATTCTCGTGCCTGATCTCGCAGACGATGTCTGCGCTGTGCAGCTCCGCAAGATGACGGAGATTTTCGGCAGGCGCGCCTACCTTTCGCTCAGCCTCAGACGGCGACCAAACGACCAGATGCGGCTCCACGAGCTTTCGAACCTTGCAACGAAGTTCAAGGTGAAGACGGTCGTTACCAACGATGTTCTCTTCCATGAGCCGTCCAGAAGACAGCTTCAGGATATCGTAACCTGCATCCGCACCAACACGACCATCGACGACGTCGGGTTCGACAGGGAACGGCATGCTGACCGCTATCTCAAGCCTCCGGAGGAAATGGAGCGCTTGTTCCCCCGATACACGCAGGCTCTCGAGCGCACGATGGAGATCGTCGAGCAATGCAGGTTCTCGCTCGAGGAACTGACTTACGAGTATCCCGAGGAAGCGCTGATCGACGGCCTGGATGCTCAGCAGTCACTGGAGCAGTGCGTCCGCGAGTGTATTCCTGACCGATACCCGGAGGGCCTGCCACAGAGCGTGCTGCGGGCCGTCAAACACGAACTCGATCTGATCAAGGAGATGGAATACGCGCCATACTTCCTGACCGTCTACAGCATCGTCCGTTTTGCACGCGGTCAGGGTATACTCTGTCAGGGCAGAGGTTCTGCCGCGAATTCGGCGATCTGCTACATCCTGGGTATCACATCTATCGATCCGGAAACCAACGATCTGCTGTTCGAGCGGTTCGTCAGCAGGGAGCGCAACGAACCGCCGGACATCGATGTCGACTTCGAACACCAGCGCCGTGAAGAAGTCATCCAGTGGATCTACGAGACATACGGCCGTGACAGGGCTGCGCTCGTCTGCACCGTCACGCGCTACCGTGCCAAGGGCGCAATTAAAGATGTCGGCAAGGCAATGGGTCTGCCTGAGGACGTGACGAAAGCTCTGTCGTCCGGCCTGTGGTCGTGGTCGGAGGAGATCACTGAGCGCAACGTTCGCGAGTTGAACCTCAATCCCGACGATTACCGTCTCGTGATGACGCTGCGGCTTGCTCGAGAGCTGATGGGTGCGCCAAGACATCTGGGCCAGCATGTCGGCGGCTTCGTCCTGACGCGTTCACGACTGGACGATCTCGTTCCTATCGAGCCGGCGGCGATGGAAGATCGTCAGGTCATCGAATGGGACAAGGACGATGTCGAGGCACTGAAGATGATGAAGGTCGACGTGCTGGCCCTCGGTATGCTGACTTGCATGCAGAAGGCCTTTGATCTCATCCGGGAGCACAAACACGAGGACCTCGATCTTGCAAAAGTAAGGCAAGAAGACGGCCCGACCTATGCGATGATCCGCAAGGCCGACACTCTCGGGACTTTCCAGGTCGAAAGCCGCGCGCAGATGGCGATGCTCCCTCGGCTGAAGCCCAGGACATTTTATGATTTGGTGGTCCAAGTAGCGATCGTCCGACCGGGGCCGATACAGGGCGACATGGTTCATCCGTATCTTCGACGCCGGGAGGGAAAAGAAGCTGTGGAATATCCGACGCCGGAGCTCGAAGCGGTGCTTGGCAAGACGCTTGGCGTGCCGCTGTTTCAGGAGAGCGCGATGCGAGTCGCGATGGTGTGCGCAGGTTTCACCGCCGGCGAGGCAGACCAGCTTCGCAAGTCGATGGCGACCTTCAAGTTCACAGGAGGCGTGTCACGCTTCAAAGACAAGCTTGTCTCCGGTATGGTGAAGAACGGTTACACTCCGGAATTTGCGGAGAAGACCTTCTCGCAGCTCGAGGGCTTCGGCTCCTATGGTTTTCCTGAAAGCCACGCCGCGTCCTTCGCGCTCATCGCATACGCATCCTGCTTCGTTAAATGCCACTACCCGGACGCGTTCGCTGCGGCGCTCATGAATTCGTTGCCGATGGGGTTCTACGCTCCCGCGCAAATCATCGGCGACGCGCAGAAGCACGGCGTTGAAGTCCGGCCGATCTCGGTTCAACATTCTCGCTGGGACTGCACACTCGAAGAGATCCCCGGCAGCAACAGACACGCCATCCGGCTGGGTATGCGTCAAGTTGCTGGGCTAGCCGTGCGGGATGCCGCGAGAATTGTCGCCGCAAGGATCGAGCGGCCGTTCGAGAGCGTCGACGACGTGTGGCGACGATCGGACGTCCCGTCAGAAGCACTCGTCCAACTCGCCGAGGCAGATGCTTTCCGACCTGCGTTCAATATCGAGCGTCGTGATGCATTGTGGGCCATCAAAGCATTACGAGACGAACCGCTGCCTCTGTTCGTGGCGGCCGCCGAGCGCGAGATGAAGACAGTGGCGGAGCAGCAGGAGCCGGAAGTCGAACTCAGGCAAATGACGGAGGGCCACAACGTCGTGGAAGATTACGCGCATGTCGGACTGACGCTTCGAGCGCACCCGTTGTCATTCCTGCGCCGGGATCTGGCCGCACGCCGGATCATCACTTGCGCCGATGCTATGAATGCGCGCGACAAGAGCTGGCTCTGCGTTGCCGGGTTGGTGCTGGTTCGGCAGAAACCGGGTAGCGCAAAGGGCGTGATGTTCATCACGATCGAGGACGAGACCGGGCCTGCGAACATCGTCGTCTGGCCTAGCTTATTTGAGAAACGGCGACGCGTCGTGCTCGGTGCATCCATGATGGCGATCCAGGGCAAGATCCAGAGGGAAGGAGAGGTGGTTCACCTCATTGCGCGGCAGCTCTATGACCTATCTAGCGATCTCTCATCTTTGTCGGACCGCGACGCCGAATTCCGGAACCCCAGCGGCAGAGGAGACGAGTTCGCACATGGGTCTCCCGGAGGAGGAGATGCGAGGGATCGTCCAAAGCCGAACAAGGTTCGTGACATCTTCATCCCGGATTTGCACATCGATAGTCTCAAGGTGAAGAGCCGGAATTTCCAGTAGACTTGGGATTTACAATCCCTTTGCTGTTAAGCTCCAGCCCTCACGAAGCAAACAGCACAGGAAACGACAATGTTCACCCACGTGATGATCGGCAGTAACGATTTGGAAAGATCGAAAGTCTTCTACGATGCCACCTTCATAGCCTTGGGAGGCACGCCCGGACAGATTGATGATCGAGGCAGGATTATTTACATCCACAATGGCAGTCGGCTTATGATCACAACGCCGATCGATGGCGAGCCAGCCACCGCTGCTAATGGTGGAACCATCGGGATCGCTGCTGCGAGCAGTGAGCATGTCTCAGCCTGGCATGCCGCCGGAACCGCGAACGGCGGCACGGCAATCGAAAGCCCTCCATCGGAGCGTCCGAACGGATCATTCGTTGCATATCTTCGTGATCCGGACGGAAACAAATTGACCGCGCGATCCCAACCGACGAGATGAGCCAACTGCCGCTACCGCTCCGGGCCGCTTCACTCTTTCGAAGTTCGATCATGGCGGGCTTTGAATGCGGCCTCGTCCATCGCGGTCATCACGACCTACTGATCACGACCGGGCACACAGCGGAGGGGCGATTGGACGATCACTTCCGTATTGTTCGCGAGCACGGAATTCTCACGATCCGGGACGGCCTCGTCCCAGGACATCACGCGCGTGGACGCCTCGTCGCAGCACGACACGCTGGCGTCCAGGCCATCTGGGATCTTTCCCATTACCATCGCAATCAGGATCCAGTGCGGTGCGCTCGCATCGCGGCTGAGTCCGCCATTTCGGTGAATGGAGATGAAAAGTTGTGGCTCTGTCCAGTGAACGAGCCATCCCTTTACCCGATGATCGCGGGAATGCCGCGTCACGAGGCTGTCGAGATGGCAGTCCTGATGGCCAAGGTCGCTCGGGATCATCACCCAAATGTCGGCATCCTCACGAACGATCCGATCACTGGGGTAGGCGAGCGCCAGTTTGAGGCAACGGATGCCATCGTGTCGGCGGTCGATGTGGATGTTGTGGGCGTCAACTACTATCCGCACACGGCACGAACTTCGCTTGTGAAAGTCCTGCTCGCAACATGGAGGCGGTACCGCAAGCCGATCATGGTGTCGGAGACAAGCTGGCACGACGGCCATCCCGTCCACCACAAGCGGTATCCGGGGTTCAACAAGGGTGGCTGGCTTCGGCATGTTCTACAGCAGGTCGATGTCGCGGCATTTCATTGTGCTGCCATAGCCGGGATCTGCTGGTATCCCATCGTTGACTGCCCGCCTTGGCACTTGCCGTGGTCGAAAAACCGCTGGAGCCATGGTTTGATACGGTCAGACCTTTCGGTCGATTCAGTCTTGTCAGCGGAACTTGCATCAGTCCAGCTTTCGTCCTGAAAGTTGCTGTGGCAGCTTAGCGCCACAAGGGGACATCAGGCGGCGACCGCTCGATCCCCTAGTCGGCCCCTATAACTCGGATGTAAAAAAGCTCCCCGACAAGCTCGACAAATGTCTGCGTGACGATAATCGCCGGAAGAAGCGGTATCGCATTGGGGATCGCAAATGCAAGTGGAAGTACCACCAGTGAATTGCGTGTCCCTGCACTGAAAGCGATAGCGCGTGCCGCTGGAATATCGAGGCGGTTCAATCGTGCAATGAACCACCCGACGGCAGGAGCCAGGACGGCGAACGCAAGGTAGACCGGGAGTGCCCGCACCGCTCCTTCCAAAGCAAGACCCAATTGCGGGACGACGCCAGCGACGACAACAAATAGAACAAGTGCTGTCGCTGGCACGGGGAGGAACCCAAGCCCGGCGCTCAGCCGCGCTGCGTTTGCGTTTCGGCCGGCAATCAGTTGCAAAACACCTGCGCCAATCAGGGGAACCGCAATCAGCCATACGAACGCATGAACGAATGGCCCCATTTGCACTAGGCCGTGAGCGTCATCACCAAGAAACAGCCTGAGATATAGCGGCAATAAAGCCATCTGCGCGATCAGCAAGGCAGGAGTTGCCGCTAACAGCAGCTTCGCGTCAGCTCGCCCCAGATGAGAGAATGTCACCACGTAGTCGATGCACGGGGTCAACAAGACCAGAAGCACACCGATGCGGATCATCGGGTCGGTCGGCAAGAACTGGATTAGGCCAAGCACCAGAACGGGAATTACCACGAAATTTACCGCCATCAACGTTCCAAGGAAACGAACACGGAGGAACGCTCGCCCGAGTTCCGCGATAGGAACTTGAAGGAAGGTAACGAAAAGCATGAAGGCAAGAGCGGGGTTAATCGCAGCCTCCAAAACCGTTGTGCTCGGAATTGCGTAAGCGATGAGACCTGCCGCGACGACGGTCGCGAAATAGATTTTGATCTGCTGGTTCTCCAGCGTTTCTCGCAAATTATGCATGCGTCTCACTCACAAACGAACTGGTTTGGTTCGGCAACTTGCTGCGGTCGCCCAGTACACTTGGCGAACAAAGCGATAGCCCGGTCACAGACTTCACAGTGACCGGAACAGCAATCCTTCATCAGGAAGGCCACAAGGTCAGATAGTGCAGGAAAGACCGCTGAGTAGATGATGCTCCTTCCATTCCTGCGACTTTCAATCAGGCCAGCATGCTCAAGATGGGTGAGGTGAAAGGAGACCCGTGGCGCAGAAGCAGTCGCTAATGCCTCTGTGATCGCACCCGCTGCCATTCCATCTGCCCCTGCTGTAACAAGAAGCCGAATGATCTTCAGACGTGTCTCTTGAGCAATCGCTGCGAACCCGCTGAGAGCATTCTTCTCATCCATCATTTAAACCATTCTGGAAATGTTTAAATGATGCTTAGAGGCGAAACGTGGGATGGTCAAGGATGTTGGTTTCCACGCTTAACTGAGCCGGTAAATCAGATAATTTCCCTTGAGAACTGAGCCATGTGAACCTTCCCCCAACGCGGCGAGCGACGGGGGCAACGGAGTGATCCACACGGGACTTTTAAACATCCGTCGGATGGCACTGCGAGAGAAGCAGTCGATCCGTGAGATCAGCCGACGCACCGGGCTGTCGCGCGACACGATCGCACAGTATTTGAACGCAGGTACAATTGAGCCGACGTTCACGGTAGGCGTTTGCGAGCGTAGCCATCGCACGCGTTTTCAGTGCGACCTCGAGGGCGTAGCCTGTACAGCAGGTTCAGCCGACGAATGAGGGAGAGCAGTTCCCTGAACCCACACTTGCTCGGATAAAAGATGCTTTAGAAAACGCGGGCGTGGAGTTTATTCCGGCAAACGGGGGCGGTGGGAATACCCCTCAAAAATCCATAATTGTTCGCGAGCCTGGTCAAACCCTAGGTGAGAGGCTCCGAAGCGTTGGTCTTGAAATCTCAAAGCAAAAGCCCGAGCTTGCAGGAGCTCGGGCTTCCATAGCAAAGAGCGGTTGCCCAACCTTATTTGTTCATGGCATCCTTAAGCGCCTTAGCAGGGGTGAAAGCGAGCTTTCTAGCGGCGGCGACCTTGATCGTCGCGCCAGTCGCGGGATTTCGAGCCTCGCGCTCTGGCGTTGCTTTAACTTTAAACTTGCCGAAGCCGGGCAAGCTTGTTTCGTTTCCGGCAACGGCTGCTTCGCTAATCGAGGATATCACGGCCTCAACAATCGTTTTGGCCTGCGCTTTGGTGAGATTGTGATCGGCGGCGATCTTGTCTGCAATTTCGTTCGTTGTGGTCACTGTTCAATTCCCTCGTTAAACTCGAAAATCCCTCTCATAGTTTTGCGCGGTTGTCATCCTTGAGCTGGCTTGCAATGGCCTTAGGACCTGCGTTTTCATAAGATGGCCTCATCAGCACGAAGCTGCGAAACAGGCCAACGCGAAAAAAGATCGAATTCGCCGATGAAAATCAGGAGAGGAGTTGTGCGACCTGCCCTTGCTGCATCACCAATTCAACCGCCTGTTTATCGAACGAAACGAAGGTTTCACCGCCGAGCCAGATGCCCTCGTACGCCATGATGCCGTCCGCAAAATCTCCGCCCGCTTCGAGGATAGCAAGCCCCGATTCAACAGCGGGTCTGTTCATCACGACATTTCCTGCACCCAGCAAATCGCGGATGGTCACCGCTACGTCTTCCTTCGATAGTTTCGCCCCCCTACGCAATATCCAAACCAACTCGCACAGACAGGGCAAAGAAACTGCGATCAGCGAAGCATCTTTCAAGAGTTTGCTTGCGGCGCGTCCTTGTTTTGCGTCGTCCTGTAAGACAGCGCGAGCCAGCACGTTCGTATCGACTGAAATTTTCATTCTTCGCCCGCCCACCCAGAGGCGGCAATCTCGTTCATTTCCTCAATCGTCATCGGCTTCTTGACTTTGGATGCGTGCCTGCCAATGAAGCTATCAATCGTGCCGAAAGGTTTTGCGGCCTTCACCCGAAGCTCGCCCCCCGGAAGCTTGTCGAAGTCGATCCGTTCACCCGGCTTGATACCGAGATGTTGTAGGAGATCTCGCTTAAGCGTGACCTGCCCTTTCATTGTTACCGCCAATGACGTCATAGGAGTTTCCTTCCACTAACTAGACTAATATAGTAATTGAATTTTTCATTACAAACAAGTTTCATCTGTTGCGCTTTGCTTGTTTCTCAGTTTTGGTCCTGAACGTCAGAGATGCGGTAGCGCATCCGAGCCGGACTGGGGCGAAGAGCGTCAAGTAGCGCCGTCTTGGGATGTGCGACTTGACGCAGAGACCTAGAACTGGACCATGCACGAAATCATTCGTCAAAAGTGTTTTGGCACGATCCGCCGGATTGGTGCGGCGAGTTTAGTGGCGCACTAAAGCCTCCTGTGCGCCCGGAGCCGAGCGAATGCATCGCCACCTTCGACTACACTCCGGACCATTTCCACTCAGCCGCCGAGACTTTGATCTCCCCAGAAGCAAGATGCTTGCTCATCTCTGCCCAAAGATTATCTCCAGTAAAACTCGTCAGATCACCGGTTGCTTTGAATAGTGGCACCGCACCATAGGTTTCGAGGAGGGTTGAAATACCTCCAGAGCCAATGATGTCACTGAATGGATCACCGTCGCCAAGCCGCAACACCCGATGTCCCCACATCCCTGGGTGATCATCCTGCCGTAGATCGTTGAGTAGATCACCATCACCAGATCGTTCGACACATAACGCGGCAAGGTATCTCAGAACTGGCAGGTAAACTGGCTGCCTGCACCCACCAAGCGCTCTAATGCCAGGTAAAATCGATATCACAAGGAACGCAAGGAAGAGGGTAGGGAGGAGCTTACGATCGCGGATTGCGCTCGCAAGGTCGCGCGGCAAAAACTTCACCTTGATGTGTGGCGATGCCACGCCCCTGAGATATCCGCCATCGAGCACCAACGGCAACACCCTCTCGGGTCCGACGTACCAAAAGTAGTCAGTTGTCCTTCGCACCCACCCACGCCAAGGTCCAGTGTTGAGCAAATCCATCGCGTTCGGCAAAAGTGAAGTGATTGCTTCCACATTAAAAAACTCAGACAGCCACGAGGTCGGATTGTCGAGATGATCGGCGATCAGGCCCGCAACATCGAAATCATCGATTTGAAGCAGGTTCGCGGAATTGCCGAAATGTGACCTCCAAAGCTTGTAATTGGCAGCCTTAATCGCTTCGGCTGCAGAGGGAAACAGGACAGGGGGCAATTCAGCCAGTAAGCGCTTGGCCGCACTATTCGCACCCGAGGAATTCGAAAGAGCAAACTGGTATGGGCCATCGAAACAACAGATGCTGCGCCCATCCATTCTGCTTCTAGGCAATCCGAACAAGTTTAGTGCTTCACCCTCCAGCCGGAGCCATCCTGGCCCTTTTTTGGCGGACTCTTTGAAAGACATTGTCGACCCGGCATAGGTGACGTGCCACCGTCGTCCACTCGCCTCCAATCCCATCCGGCTGAAAAGATGGGTGTAAAAGGCGTCTGGCTCAAACAGTAAAAGGGTGTGTGGGCCTGTCTGCAGGACAGGGGAGGAGGTTAACTCAAGGCTTGCACTTCTGGCATCATCAAGACCAAAACCCGCGTTTTGCGCAACCTTATCCACCATGGATCGAAACAAAAGCATCGCTTGGTCGCGTGAAACACTCGAAGTCGTTTGCCGCCGAAGATCATAAGCCGCAGCGGCGTAGTTCTTCAACGGCTTTTCCCAATATGGCTCGATCGATGGCATCAGTATCGTCAACGCCCGTCGAATGTCGTCAGGACTGCAATAATGAAGAGGTGTCGGAGACATAATACTCCCGATTCATGAAGCCAGAAGTCGGGGCAGCGCCTCAGTCATCGAATGGGAGGATCGCCATTTCAATGCCGTTCCGAGTGGTTGCGCCTCAGTCTCGTTCAGCACAAGAGGCAAAACATGATTACAATAGGCCGGGGGAATAGCAGGCTGGATTATAAGAGAAGTAAAATCAAGGATCGCCTGGCGCGCATTGGACGAAACGATTGTATAGAAATTTCCGCTGTTCCAGATCGCAACCGAGTAGCGAAAGAAGGCACCGAGCGCCGCAGTTGTCGTTTCCAGATCGACCTGCAGATCGTCCATCGTATTCAAAACTTCATCTCTTTTGTCTGAGATTCTCGCCGACGAGAAATACCTGGATTTGAATAGGTCGTCCTTCTGCCTTTCGCGTTCTTGGTAGAGTTCGACATCGTGATTAGCGAGCTTCTGTACTTGGACGAGAAGACCACCGGGCCGCAGGCGCGGCGCTATAAAATCGAGTTGGCTCAGACGGTCACGATCGTACATCTGAAAGGTCGTATCCTCCATAAGGATGTCGAACCCGTCGCGGAACTGCTGCAGTTGCGGATCGGTAGCGTATCGTTCATCATCAAGATCGAAGAACGGTCCATGAAAAAAATGCGCATGCGGGCTGCTGCGTTTTGCGTAGAATGCTGTTCGGTTGGCTTCGGTCGGGCTACAGCACAACGTTTCGATGCGACCACCGCCCAGCGTCGCGAGCGTGCGGGCAAGGCAGCCCGTCCCGGTTCCAAGAGTATAGATGTTAGTCGGCGCTCGTGTCCTAGCCCAGTTTCGCAGGCCGAACGCTAGAAGTGACGCTCCGATCCGACATTCCTCCTCCAACCGGTAGGGGATGCTTGCGAAATAGTGTTTGTCAAACGGGCCCCACAAGCTCCGATGCGTGTCGGAAAATACGGAACATTCGAAATCGAAATCCAGGAGACCCAAGTCGACGGTTGGCACAGCGCGATCAGGAGCACCTCCCAATCCGCTTGCAGTCCGCTCGAAAAATGCAGCGAGTAAAGTCAGCCGCGGTGCATTTTTCCACTGCTCAATAACATGCATGGCAACCATGGAGATGTTCCTTCTCGTCTGCGTGGCACGAAACCCTTCTGGATTGCTGAACATGTGGCACCGCACCGCGACGTCCCACTTGCCCACACACTATGATCGGATCCAGCTGAGTAGGTAACAATCTATCGATTTCGCCAGGTTGACGGGAACGCTTGAGGAATTTACGCCATGGCTGTCCTCGCTAAATATGGATCATCTCGCAGAAGCTCGCCCTCGCCACAGCCTGATGACTTGTCTTTGCATCAAGCTTTCGTCGCGCAGAGCGCAGATAGAGGCGCACCGAACTTTCCGAAATGGAGAGTTTTGCAGCGATCTGTTTTGGAATGAGGCCGGCGGCAATATTTTCGAGACATTGTCTTTCTCGCGGCGAGAGCGCCCGCCAGGGGCGACGAATTGCGAGATCGAGTGCCGCAAGAATTTTTTCATGGAGCAAATGAGAAATGACGGAGAGCTCATGCGCGCTAGTGGTTTTTAGTAGCGACCAGTCGGCAAGAGAATGATCAGATGACACTGAGAACAGACAGCGTTCTCCGTGAGGCCCGCGTAGAGGAATAGTCATACCATGAGAGCCGACATCACCTAGACGAGCATCATCAAAAAACTGGCGGTTCCGCCCGGAGTCTAGGGCTGACCAATCAACGGGCATTCTGCTCCATCTCAAAATATCGATGACCGGGTCAACGTCAAAGAAGTTTTCTGCAACGTAGGTTGCTTTCCAGCGTGTAGGATAGGTGGTGCAAAAGTAGGGATACTTGGTCGCTGCGATTTCAGCGCGAACGACTAAGAATGTCATGTGCTTGAGACTGAAAATCCCGCAGATCTGCCGCAATACTGTTTCTACCTGATCCGAACGGTCGATCGAGTGCAGCAGGGTCAGCGAGGATGAAAGTCGTCCAGTATCATTCATGGCCAAGTCCTCAAAGTTATTCCGCCGCGGGCTGCCTCATCACTTCAGCTGGGGTTTTCGGCGGAAATGACGATGCGATTGCTTTGACCAAACTAACAACACGCATACGGACGGTCGGTGATTTCACCTTAGAAAACGCGGCATTCAATTCCTTGGCTTCCGCCGTTTGGAGAAATGCTGTGAGCTCGTGGACCGCGAGCAGGTCAGTGTGCGTTGAAGACCCAGTCCCTTGTACTGCGTTGCCACCAAAAAAATATTCAATCGGAACCCCAAGCACGCTTGCGATAGCTTGAAGACGGCTCGCCCCAACACGGTTTGTACCCTTTTCATATTTTTGGATTTGCTGGAATGTTATGCCAAGCGCTTCACCGAGTTTTCCTTGACTGAACCCGAGTGTCCGGCGTCGTGAGCGGATTCGGGAACCGACCTCGGCGTCGATCGGCTTGGGCGTCTTTGTCCTGACCTTTTCCCTGCCTTTTTGTGCTGTGTCCGGCGACTTGGCCTTCTTGACAGCATCAGTTAACGACACGAGTCCGAGTGAAATACGGGCGTTGGATAGATGTAATTCAACTTCTGCCACCGATCGACCGGCAAGCATCGCGATATCTCTTATATTTCTGCCTTGTGAACTCCAGCGCAGGCACGCTTTCTCAATAGGTGATAGCATCGCTCCGTTCCGTTATGTTCTAACATATGGAATAATATAGGCCGGGACTTTCGATGTGGAATGCTCTCATTTTATGCGTTCACAAGAAGCTGAAAAACCGTGAATAGGAGCATCTTCGAAGCCTTGGCGTTTTCAGGCCCCGCGGCTCCCACGCTTTCACATCTGCTTTAGGTTCATGCGTCTTGTGCGAGGCACTGATAAGATGGCGAGTGGCAGACCTAAAGTTCATTATGAGTGATTAGACATGCTGCAATGCTTTGCGCCGCGATATCTGCTGGAGTTTCTCAACATATCTTCCACAACCGCCATTTGCGGCTTGCGACTGCTCGGCTGCCCATTCAAGGCCAGCTACATATCCAATTTTTTTCGGCCGAGCCAACAATGCTGGCCTCGGCCGGGATAGCGAAACTGTGAACACAGCATGAGCGTCGACGTAAGAACTCCTTTTTTGAGAAATCTAGACACTGGGTAAAAATTGTTTTGATCAGCGAACACATGACTTTGTCCAACCTTCTTGAAAGAGAATTCTTGTAAAAAAATAAATAATCCCTTACTTCTCAAGCAACGTGCGTCGATCCGCAAAAATCCAAAGAAATTGTTACGTAAAATGTATATTTTTACGCAAATCTAACAGGACAGTGTCTTTCAAACCCTTGAATGCGCAACGATCTCACAGATAACCTGAAAGCGTGTGAGGGAGTTCAATCCAATGCAATCCCGGTACGCCGCAAGGGCCGAACACATGGACAAATTCGATAGTGCAGAGAAAAAATGGATACCGCTATTTGATTTTGAGAAAGCGGCAAACCTGCTGCTGATGCTTTCCAACGAGATGAGGATAGAAATTTTGAGACGACTGATCGACCGGGAGTGGAACGTCAACGCACTTTCCGATGCAATCGGTTTAACCCAATCGGCGACATCCCAGCATCTGGCAAAAATGAGGAACATGAATTTGGTTTCGACGCGGAAGGCAGCTCAACAAATTTTCTACTCTTGCAATTCCGACGACGTCAGACAAATTTTGACGGTAATCGCAGATCTGGACTTGAGGAAAAATATGATTGAAGCGTCAGAAGTGGGACGTAGACGATCGAGCCAGTGACGACAGTTGAATATTTAGTAGCGATCGGTGCAGATGCGATCTGTTCAAAAACCCGAATGTCTGCGGTAAATAACTTACCTGAACTCAGGGCTGTCCGCGCTAAAAACCGTGCGTTGGTTACGAGGCCAAGCCAGTACGAAGCGGAATTCCCATGCCTTTTGACCTCCGCTTTTTAGATCGGACTCAACCAGTAAACAACAATTAGTGTTTTCGAACTAGATCCGGACCACCAAAATGGATCAAAAAATGCAATCCACCGACCAGCGTGAGAAACTAAAGATACGATATAAGCAATTGCTCAAGCTGTACGTGATTATCTGTATAGCAGCACTCCCGATTGCTCTCATTTCATGGGCTCTGCAATACATACCTTTGATCGGGATCACAGGCGACCACTTTATGATGAACGCCCGCGCGCTCGCTGATCTGTCAGTAGCACGGGTCTTATTCGCAACATGGTGTCTCGTCGCAACTGCCGCGTTGTGGATTGAGCGGATGACGCGCTTGTTCGCTGAGATGAGCAACGTTTTCGAGGATGCCGCGATTGCCGTTGTGGGCGGCATGTCCGGTTTGGCGTTAGCCGGATTGTACTGGCTCCTGTTTTTCAAGTGCCTGGTCATCGGCGTCATGTTCATTTTCCTCAGCTTCGTGATCCGGGTATGGATCGCAAAAGACACTCGAGAATTTGCCTGGCTACGCTGGCTTGCTACTGCGTCGGCAATAGGGGGCCTTTTTGCAAGCCTCATTTGGCCTGGACCGCCGACGGTGACTGGCTAGACCGCAGTTGCGTTCAAGAGGGCGCGGCTTTGGTTTCAGTCCTAAGCTATCTAGCAGACATCGCTCGCTCAAATCAGCATCGACAGCCAAACTTGCACGTATTAGACAACGCTGATGCAGTGAGAGCCGCAAAGACCAGCGTCACACAATCGTCCTGCTCAGTTTCGAACGACCAAGTTTTCTTGGTCGCGACAGATCAATCCGTGAACGTAAAGAACCAGCGACGGCACCGAGAAGACAATATCGTGGCGACCGGCCATGACTTTTACCTTCATCGAGATCAATAAGGGGCAGCCGGGTCCGATCCATCTTCCCTGTGACTATTAAACCACTGATATTATTAACAAGTCGCACTTGACGTTTGAATCCACCCGGCTACAAATTTTGTCAAAGCTGGTTAGAGCTGCGACGCCGCTGGCCCGTTAGAAATGCGACACTGGCACCACCGATCAGCCCCCGACCGGAC
>NZ_JACYVF010000010.1:0-145118 GCF_014842165.1 Rhizobium sp. CFBP 13644 | reverse complement strand
TCGTCAGTGAGCGGACTTATAGAGGACACACCCGAAACAAGTCAACAGCAGGTCAGACAGAAAATTCAGAAAAACAGTAAGTATCCGTTTTTAAAGAGGTATTTTCGTTTGATGGGCCTCGACTCTCATGGAATGCCAAAGTTCGACTGCGCGCGCTATTATTCCTGCGTCGTGGCGACGTCATTGTTTAGTAATGCACGCGCCTGTCCGCTACCAAATAATGCGTTCACCACTAGAATGCCTCTCACGATCGTATCCGTGCCGTATCGATTGCCAGTCTCGGGTCAGTGCAACTCTTGGCGTCCCGTGACAGACGCGAAGGCACTCGCACATCATGCATCTTGAAAAGTGGTGACGTAATCGTTGGGGATTGTCCGATAGATCCCTCCCTGGGCCGAGCTATATGGCCAAATACTTTTTGAGCTGCCGGAAGCTTCAACCGTTCCTGTCATCGATCATGTATGTAGTGACGCATTGTCCATGAGTGATTTTTGGCTCGTCGCGCTTAACGATAACATTGCTCGTACCAAATTCGCCTTTGAAGAGTGTGCGCCCTTATTTCGTTCCATTGTGCCCAGGGTTTTATGCCTAGCCTGTAAAGTCTTCCCCCGAACGATCACGCGAAATCCTCCGGGCTTTGACGAGACCGCACGCAGCTTAATAGATGATATTGCTGAGAACAGACGTGGGTCCAGTACGGACACCGGGCGTGGAAGCACTTCATGCTAACGAACGGTCGGAACTCAAGGAGATTATCGAGCGCGTGAGAGCCAGTTCACTTAGCTAGCTCGCATCAGTCATTGCCTGCGATCGCCAGCATCTGGAGGGAGGCGAGATCCGTCGTTTAAGAAATGTTGCTTCCGATGCATTTTTCGTCTTGCATCGCTAAGCAAATCATTTATATGACGCACCAACGGAGCGCTTAGGCATCTCCTGATTGCGTTGGGGAATAGTTCAACGGTAGAACGACGGACTCTGACTCCGTTAATCTTGGTTCGAATCCAGGTTCCCCAGCCAACTTCCTTCAGTTAATTCAATAACTTAGCCTCATGTCGCCAGTGCCGGGAATACCCCCTCACTGCACCCCCACAACGGGCGCATTTGGCGATGTCAACTTATCTGCGGCGCGAAGCCGATTCCTTTGTTTTCCGGCGGCGCGTGCCCGCCCCTCTACAAGCCCGCCTCGGTCAATCGGAAATATACAGGTCTTTAAAGACTACCGTGCGAAGAGTTGCACGGCAGCGCGCAGCGAGCCTGTATCTTGCAACAGAGAGGCTTTTCGAGATGTTGACCGATGACACGCAAATCCTTTCCGATGCCGATGTCCGCGCTGCCGTCCGATACTGGCTGGACCGCGAAGAATGGCAGAACATGATTGGGAAATACATTCGGAGAAACTCCCCGGCCAACCTCACGAACTATAGGGGGCAATTTCCTGAACTCCTTCCGGACCTAATTGGCGATGAACGAGTCCCCGCTTGGGAGAAGCTCAGAAGGGAAGCCGTATGGGCGCTCGAACATGCTGGCTTTAAAGGCTACCGTGCCAGTCAAGAAGATCAGAGGCGAACCGAGGAAGAAATCAGGAAACAAATCCGCGAGCACGTCAACTGACGCATACAAGAACTTTTCGAGGAGACACCCTCCCTTGTCCACCCGTCCGTCGTAGCCGCGTCTGAGCTACCAACGAACATGGCCAGGCTGTCCAGCTTCCTGAATGCATGGCAGAAGGACGTCATTGCGGGCTACAACCACAACAAGCCTCTAAAGGACGCTGATCAGTACCTTAAGACTGTAGAGATGTTCATCGGCCTGATGGGTGACCACTCGGTGGGAAAGATCACGTTCGAGACGGCTGCCGAGTTTCGGGAATTGATTCTCCAGATGCCGTCAACACATGGGAAAGGTGCCACGGGCTCCCCGAAGAAGGAACTTGCTCGCGCCCGTGCCGACAAGACTTTGCCACGCGTCACCATGAAGACCGCCAAGCGGCACTTTTCCGGCATGAACTCGCTCTGGAAATGGCTCATCTTTAGCAAGCATGTGCCGGCCAGTCTTCAACCCTTTTCAGGGCACGCCTTCCCTGGAACCAAGTCCAAAAAAAATGCTCGCGATGACTGGTCGAGCGAAGACCTGCAACGGACGCACCAGTAATCAGGACCGCGGAAATTTGGCTCATTGGATTGCTCTTTTCTCTAATTGAACCTATATTCATGATCATCATCATGATTGGATTTAAATATGATGGCCATCATGTATATGTCAACAGGTGTTGCGGAGAATTTAGAAAATGAAGGTCAGCCGAGAACAGATGGCAGAAAACCGTCGCCGGATTCTGGATGTCGCGAGCCGGTTGTTTAAGGACAAGGGGTTCGATGCGGTCAGTGTGGCCGAAGTCATGAAGGCAGCCGGACTGACGCATGGCGGCTTTTACGGACACTTCACATCAAAAGATGATCTTGTGGCCCAGACGCTTGCACAGGCGCTGGCATCTGACAGTGTCGGAGACGGCGAGTTCAACAGTTTCGTCCGCTCTTACCTCGCACCTCGTCATCGGGATAATCCCGGTAATGGATGCCCGACGGCAGGCCTCGCTGCCGCTATTCGTCACCAGACGCCTGCCGCAAAAGCAGTAATGACAGAAGGACTGCGCACTCAGATCGCGCGTATCGAGCAGGCGCTGCCTGAGCAAGGTGCAGCCGAAAAGCGCCGTGCAGCAATAGGAAGCTGGGCCGCAATGGTCGGAGCCGTCATCCTCGCCCGTGCGGTCGATGATCCCGAATTGTCTGACGAGGTTCTTGAGCAGACGCGCGCTTGGATCGACACCCATGTCGGCTAGGGCATCCGAAAGCGCACAATTTGAGCATTCGATCCGGTAGAGGCCAATGCTCACCACCACGAGGACCGATCTCCCCGGAAACATCTGACGTGCCGCGGCTCAATGTTACCATTCGATCGCGGCACCCAGACACGGAAAATACTGGATTAGAAAGACTTAGTTGCAGCGCGCGTCGTTTCTCGGTTTGATGGTTACCACACCACGAGCCTCTGACCATGATCGAGCGACGGCCGCTTCCGGATGCTGCAAACTTCTGGCAGCATCCATTCCGATGGCGGATTACTTTAGCTGGATCGGTTGGCCTACTCCGCCGCCATAGCATGTCCATGGCCCGGCTCCCGCTGAATATCAGTCTGCTGAGAAGCTTCAGCTTTCGGGGGCTTGATCCGGAACCACACGGCGTAGAGCGCCGGGAGGAAGAGTAGGATCATCACTGTGCCAGCCGCTGTTCCACCAATCAGCGTATAAGCCATCGATCCCCAGAAGACCGAGTGGGTCAAAGGAATGAACGCCAGGATCGCCGCGAGCGCCGTCAGGATCACAGGTCGTGTTCGCTGCACTGTTGCTTCGATAACGGCATGGTAGTCATCAAGCCCCGCCGTCTGGTTTTCCTTGATCTGCTCCGTCAGGATCAACGTGTTGCGCATGAGGATACCCGCCAGTCCAATCAGTCCGAGAATCGCGTTGAAGCCGAACGGCTGATTGAACAGAAGCAAGGTTGGGACCACTCCGGCAAGGCCGAGAGGTGCCGTCAGCATCACCATCGTCATCGTCGACAAGCTGCGAACCTGCAGGATGATGACAATCAATGTGGCTGCGATCATGAGCGGGAAGACTTGAACAAGTGCCGCGTTGGCCTTTAGCGACTCCTCGATGTTTCCGCCCATCTCGATCCGGTATCCGACCGGAAGCGAAGCGATCAGCGGCTGTAGGGCCTTCATAACCTTTTGAGACACTTCCGGGGGCTGGGTCGCCTCATTGATATCGGACCTGATCGTGATGACCGGTGTCCGGTCGCGACGCTTCAGGATCGGTTCCTCGAACCGAATCTCGGATTGCCCGAGCTGATCCAGTGGAACCTGACGGCCATCCCTGCTCATCAGTGAGAAGTCCGCCAGGCGTGACGGGTCGAGGCGATTTTCGCCTGCGCTGCGTGCTACGACAGGTACGTTGCGGATGTTGTCACGCAACTGCGTGACCGGAATACCGCTCAGAAGCATCTGCATCTGCTGGGCTGCCTCCGCTGGAGAAAGACCAATCAGATTGAGTCTTTCCTGATCGGGCACGAACGGCAGGACAGGGGTGCGGTTGCCCCAGTCACGGTTTGCCTGACGGACATCCGGAACGGTTTTCATGATGGCCAGAGCCTGTTCGGAGATTTTGTAAAGCTCACCCTGATCAGGTCCCATAATGCGAAACTCGACCGGGAACGGTGTGTAAGGACCAAAGACAAGCTGGGTCACGCGCACGGACGCCTCGGGTACAAGACCTTCCGATATGGCGGCACGAAGACGGTGCTTCAATTCCTCTCGTGCATGCGCATCAGGCGTAAGCACGACGACCTTCGCGAACGCGGGATCCGGCAATTCTGGTGCCATTGCAAAGAAGAACCGAGGTGCACCCTGACCGACATAACTTGTAACGATATTGGTCTCGGGCTGGGTCTGCAGCCAATCCTCGACTTTTTTGACCGCCGATGTCGTGGCCTCAATGCTCGTGCCTTCCGGCATGCGCACTTCGACCAAGACCTCAGGCCGATCCGATGTCGGGAAGAACTGTTGCTTCACGCCACCCATACCAACGACAGAGACAGCCATCGTGGTGCCAACGATTGCGCAGGTCATGAACTTGTGGCGAACAGCAAAGGCGATGGTTGACCGCAGGCGACGGTAGTTCGGGGTGTTGTAGATGGCTTTATGGCCACCCTCGACAGGCTTGATGTCCGGCAGCATCTTGACGCCGAGGTAAGGTGTGAAGGTGACAGCCACGAGCCATGAAACGATCAGGGCAAAACCCACGACCCAGAAGATGTTTCCGGCATATTCTCCAGCAGTGGATTTTGCAAAGCCGACGGGCATCAGGCCGATAATGGTGACGAGCGTACCGGACAACATCGGCGCTGCCGTATGGCTCCAGGCGTAAGCGGCCGCCTTGATGCGATCCATGCCTTCTTCCATTTTCACGACCATGACTTCGATAGCGATGATGGCATCGTCAACCAGAAGTCCGAGCGCCAGGATCAGAGCTCCGAGTGTGATGCGGTCGAAAAACCGCCCGGTTTCCAGCATGATGAGAAAGACGACGGCAAGAGTGAGCGGCACGGCTAGCGCCACGACGATGCCAACACGCCAGCCGAGTGCGACGAGGCTGACGAACAGGACTACGCCAAGTGCCATTGCGAACTTCAGCATGAACTCGCCAACGGCCTCATCAATGTTGACGGCCTGATCGCTGACCTTGGTCAAAGTCATCCCCAAAGGCAGCGTCTGCGCGATCGCCGCCGATCGGGCTTCAAGCGCCTTGCCGAGATCGAGACCGTTCCATCCCGCCTGCATCACGGCACCCAGCATGATCGTCGGTTCGCCTTCGTGACGAATGATGTAGGTCGCTGGATCTTGATAGCCCCGTCGAACGTCGGCAAGATCAGACAGCCTGAGCGTCCTTCCACCGACAGCAATCGGCGTGTCGGCTATTGCCTGCTCACTGTTATAAGCACCATCGAACCGGATGAAGACTTGCGGTCCTTTCGTGTCGATTGATCCCGCCGGCGTGACGGTGTTCTGTCTCTGTAAAGCTGCAGCGATATCCTGCGCGGAGATGCCGAGCGTAGCCAGCTTGGCAAAGGAGAACTCTACGAAGATCTGTTCGGGGCGTTCACCGACGATGTTGATTTTCTTGATGCCGGGAACGTGAAGCAGATCCTGACGGATGACCTCCGCCTGCCGCACCAGATCTCGCATCGGCATGCCCTTGGCTTTCAGGGCATAGAGACCAAAGCTGACGTCGGAATACTCATCATTCACAAACGGGCCCATCACGCCCGGAGGCAGGTTTCGGGCTTCATCGCCAAGCTTCTTGCGCGCCTGATAGAACTCCTCTCCAACAGCAGACGCTGGCGTATTGTCTTTCAGCGTCACCGTGAGGAATGCATAACCCGGTCGAGTTGTCGTCTCGACGCGGTCGTACCATGTCAGTTCCTGGAGACGCTTTTCGAGAGGTTCGGCGACAAGATCCTGCATTTCCCGCGCTGTCGCGCCGGGCCAAACGGATGTAACGGTTAGCGTCTTGATAGTGAAGGACGGATCCTCGGCGCGCCCCAGCTTGACGAAGGCATAGACGCCTGCGGCGGCCAGCAACACGATGAAGAAAAGTGTGACGGCGCGTTCGCGAACGGCGACGGCGGAAAGATTGAAGCTCATTACTCAGCCCCTTCCTGCTGCGCGGCGACCCTGACGGTGGTACCATTCTCAAGAAGGTGAGCGCCCAGTGCGACGACCTGCTGGCCAACTTCGATGCCAGTGACAAAGGCGTTCTCCTCGCCGATTCTTTTCACGTCAATAGGTGTGAATTTCACGGACGATGACGTCCGGTCGATAACCCACACGCCTGTGCGGCTGCCGTCATCAAGGATAGAACCGACCGAGACAGAGACTTCCGACTGCCGGTCGACGTCTTGAATTCTGATTGTGACGGTTGAACCAAGCGGCGCAGAGCCCGCATTACCATCAAGGACATAGCGTGCTTCGTAGGTTCGGGTTTGCGGGTCTGCGGAATCGGAGATCTGTCTCAGTCGAGCGTTTCCACTGAGCCCGTTGCTGCCATAGACACTGGCCTGGGCTTCAGACCCAACCTCGGGGCGTAGTGTCTCAGGTAACCAGACCACCGCCTCACGTGGGCCTGCCTTTGCCAATCGCACCACCGTCTGGCCCGCAGCCACGACCTGTCCCGGATCACCAAGGGTTTCGACGACCGTTCCGTCCGAGTCAGCCAGAAGAGTGGTGTAGCGTGTTGCGTTTTCAGCAACCTCCGCCTCCGCTTGCGCGGCGGCGAGCTGTGCTGTGGCTGTATCAAGTGCGGCCTTTGCCTGCTCGTATCGCTGGGGCGTGGCGGCAAGTCCGTCCTTCACCAGCGTCGCATAGCGTTTTTCGTCCGCCTGCGCCTGGATCAGGACAGCACGTGCTGCGGTGACCGCATTTAGTCTGGCTGTGAGCGCCAGTTGCAGGTCAGCTTCGTCAACCCTCATCAACGGCTGTCCAATATTTACCCGCTCGCCAACATCAACCATGCGCTCGACTATCTTGCCTGGAACTCGAAAGCCGAGGTTGCTTTGCACCCTTGAAGCGACTGTTCCAGTAAATGAACGCTCGACCGCATGCGTTTTCGTTGCCTGCGCGGCGCGTACCAGTGGTGACGCGGTTCTTGGATCTGCGGTTACCGCCGTCTGCGCAGACGTTTGCGACATCACTACAAAGGCACCACCACCTGCTGCAATTGCGAAGCCCAATAGGATCAGGACATGTTTGCGTTTCATTTTCAGTTCTCTTCTTGACGAGCGATCCAAACGAATTAGATTGCGACCTAACTCTATTTACATTATAGATTTCAATCGAAATCTAATTGGAGATCATCATGAGAGTGAGCCGAGCGCAGGCAGAGGAGAACCGGGACAGGGTAATTGGTGTCGCAAGCCGTCTATTTCGAGAGCATGGCTTCGATGGCATAGGGCTGAAAGACCTGATGAAAGGTGCTGGTCTCACCCAGGGTGCTTTCTACAAACAGTTCAAGTCCAAGGATGACCTCGCGGCACTCGCATCGGCGAGAGCTATGGAGAGCGCTACAAAAAGATGGTCCGAAGCCGCAGCAAACAGCTCTGATCCGCTCGAAGCTGTCATGGACTTCTACCTCTCGACGGACCACCGGGGAGAGAAGGCAGAAGGTTGTCCTCTGGTGGCTCTGGGATCGGACGCTGCTCGCCAGAACGAAGAGGTCAAGCAACCATTCGAGGACGGAATTCGCGCCCATTTCGATGTGCTGGAAAACCTGGTGGGTAGAGGAGAGAACTCGGAAGCCAGCGGCAAGGCTATGGCGATCCTGTCCCTTATGGTGGGTGCGGTCATGCTGTCACGTCTTACCCAAGATGAGACCCTGTCTCAGGGCGTCTTGAAGTCAGCGGCTGACGAAGTCCGGCGTATCGCAGGTCGGGCTGATACACCCTGAAAAGCGGCCTCAACCTGAGATCCGAAAGCGGAAATTATTTCCGTTTCGGACCCGTATTGACTGATGCCCAAAGCCAGGGCACAAAGGTGGCATCCACGGTCGCTCGCGATGGGAAAACGGAGGGAATTTCAAGGCGATTCCGATAAGCCATTGAAATCATTTGAGAATCCAGATTCCCCAGCCAACTCTTTTCTCATATATAAAACCAATAACATGCGTTATACGTGCTTCCTCGCGCGTCTGCATCCCAACGGTAATCGCCGATTTGGGACTAGCCGGTTTGTTGGACAGCCTTTTCTTGATGCGTCGATTTTCAGGCCTTTGAGAGCTATAGCACCCTCTCGCTGGCTCAGGCGTTTGCCTAAACCGTCCGAAAGAACTGAATTTGCTTTCCTGACTGTCGTCTGGCTGGTGACGAACAAGCTCGTTATCACTTGGGCTGCCGAAGGGACGCGACGAGTGATACGTCGATAGCTGCTATCAGTCAGAGGTGACAGTCAGGTTCACGCTTTGAGCGTAAAACCTCTCCACACAATCGCCAAAAATGAAGCTGGGGCCTTTTATTCAGCCTTCGTCTGAATATCCACCTTATCGAGCAGGCCCATGGGATTTTCCGAGGCTGCAACTAGGTCAAGAAGGCCAAGGCCATTTGCGCCATTGGATTTGACGTTTACAGTTAGCGTTCCGGGCGAGCTGATAAATTTAAGCAATGCTTCGACACTTGCTTGCAGTTTTGGCTGCTCAGCCGCAACCTGTTGCAACATCATGCTGGACACAAACGTCAGAGCACCACGAACCTGATCCTCAGTCATTTCATTCTGCAGAGCATAAAGCTTGATCGCCGTCGCCACCATGCCTTCGTCCCTGATGACAAGTTCCATTTCGCGACCCGCGAGCCCGAACATGGCAGCCTGAGCGCGGCCAGTGTCGAACGTGAAGAACTCCTCCGTGAACCCGCTGACCACCCCGGAAAGATTGATACTGCCAAAATACTTGCTGTGGAACGAAATTTCGCGAATGAGCAGGTTTTTGTTAGGCTCATCCCATCCGGCAGAGATGGCATAGGAAAAGGCGATAGCTTCAAGCCCTAATTTACGCGCTTCAACGAAAACCTCCTCCGGCGAATCCGCGGGAATGGGAACAGAAAGCTCGTCCTGCCTGATGTCGATATCCGTTGGGATGCCATTATAGGGCTTCGTCAGGCCCATCTCGAAATTCTTCAGCTTGAACTGCACGCGCTCGGGCATCTCAGCTGTTGTTTCATCCGTCTTTTCTGGCGCTGCAACATCGACATTGATTCCAGCCAGGCGCATTCTGCCCAGCTCTGGAATCAAGCGCGTGAACGTCAACGCCTCGATCGGTCTGTCTTCAAGCCCGATAATCTCAGAAAGACCATCAATTGTGGCGCTCCAGTCAAAGCCTTTGAGGCTTGCCTCGCCCACTTCAAACGTGTCGTCACCACTTTTCAAGGACATGCCATTCAAGCCGAAGCTGACCTTACGGCCATCCATCTGCATATCCATACGATCAATGCCGACCATGACACGTTTGCCAGACAGCCCCTCGCTCTCGTTGGGCATATTTGCCTTAAAGCCCAGCAATTGCATGTTGCTCTTGCCAATTATGTCAAGGACAGACACAGCCTTGGCCAAAATTGCCTTCATTTCCTGCGGCGAAGGTTCAGCATTCGCATCGAGCGTCGTGAGTGTTTTCAGCGTGTCCAGAAGCGGCTCGGCCGGCATGCGGGCGGTGAAGCCATCACTGCGTATTTCATCATAGCTGAAACGACCTTCGCCCTCAGAGAAAGAAATCTTTTGAACGGAGACAGGGCCGTAGACAGGCTTTGCCTCCTTATCCTCAGGGCCCGCTTTTTCAGTGTAGAGCCTTGCCATATAAGCCGCATCTATGGCCTGGCCACTGATAACACCGGTCGAGACGACCGTGCGCTTCTTCTGAACTTGGCCGGTACTATCAGGCAATTGCATCTGGATATCGTAGTCGGCAGCGTCGACGGTGTATTGAGCGATCCGTCCACCGGCTACGTCCGATAGCGTGACGTTTTTGTAAACGACCTTTTGTTCTGCACTGGCAATGGACTGTATAACGGTCATCTCAGGCGTGAAGATACGAACCGCAGCAAATTGCTCGAGCCGCTTGGCAAGAGATTTGGCGCTGCCGTCGCTTGGTATGTCAGAGCGCAGGGCTTCCTCAAAGGCGGCGTTTTCGACGCGTGCATGCGCCATCGAAATCGTTCCTGTCGGCACATCGATATTGACGTCGCTGAATTCAAGCGCGCCGTCCAGAAAGCGAAATTTGGGACGTCCATCGATAGCCGCAATTTTCAGATTTTTGCCATCAGCAAAAGGCAATGTCACGTCGCGAACATGAACCTGTCCAAGAAAATCGACCTCCACGGAGCGGGCCGTTGCACCGCTGCGCGCCAGGAGTTCGCTGACCTTTACCTCGTAATAGGTTTTGCCCCCGACGACACCGGCAACAAGAACCGCGATAATCGCTGCACTCGCCCATAATGCTGTACGTCGGCCCTTGCCGGCTCCGGTGTTGACCTTGTCCACGAGCTTGACCCTCTCCGCGCAAACTGAATCTGTTCGCCTTCTAGCACGCCAAAGTTGGTTCGCAACTACTCCCTTGCGGGAAATGACAGCGTCCGTCACCGTGGCCGCACAGACGCCAGCAGGAGCGCTTGACTCCAAACTCAAATGGAACATAATAAGAACATCGAATGAAGTTGAGCCATTCATCCATCATGTCAGCTGTCAATCAGGGGAGATCGGATCATTGCGTCAAAGGGCAAATGAAGCGGATGTCGCAGACTACATACTGGATTGCCATGACGGTGACGCTAAGTCTGCTATCAAGGCCATGCAGGACGAGATAGAGCACCTGCAACATCAGTTGAATCTTGCTGTTGTCGCGATGGGACGAGGCAATACGGACGCGGGTGTTTTGAGCAAAAGAAATGGTGGTCGATAAGATCGTCCACCCATGCTTTTGTCAGGCTTGGCGCTTTTTCTCGTTGCGCTCTGCCGCAAGTAACGTTTCCAGAAGCCTGTTCATTCCACCGTCATTGCACGGCACTTCCGTCACACGACTTTGTTTTATGGCCTGCCTGATCATGCCGTCGCTTAGATAACGCGACAGTTGATGCGATTGCTCTGTCATTGAGATATATCCCTGTTCCCCGCACCCGAAACTATAATCGTCAATTTAGGTTCCGCTTAATCTACGGATTCATCAAATAAAGTGACTTCGTTTCCGCTGAGCCGCTGACCTGTTTACCGCGTGGTCCAATCAAAACCCGGTCAATGGGCTAGGCACGACGGTCATGACAACGCGATCCAAAGGCCCGGATAGGTGGTGTGCACCATACTCTCGTCATTGGGTGGACATATCCAACCGCTTCCCCCTATGGTTTGCAGGGGATGGCTGGCATCTTCAGACCGCGAGGTCATCGAGGATATTTATTGCGATTTTGGTGTCGAACATGCGGTTGAACTCCGTCCGGGGTGTCGAGAGAAACGAAGACTTGAAAGCAAGCGAGGCGGGCAGTCGTGTTCCTTCGCGCAACGTCATCTTTGCTGATGGCATGCGCATCGCGGTGCCGTCGCACGGTGTCGAACGGATCGAGGCACGTTTCCACGGCAATGCGTTTTCGCCGCATCGGCACGACACTTATGCGCTCGGCTTGACGCTGCACGGCGTGCAGACCTTTCGCTACCGCGGCAGCGACCGATTCAGTAGCCCAGGAAACGTGATCGTGCTGCACCCGGACGAGCTACACGATGGTGCGGCTGGCACCGAAGAGGGCTTGATCTATCGCATCATCTATCTGCCGCCTGATCTGATCGGCGCTGTGGATGGCTATCGAAGTGCCCTGCCATTCGTCGCCAACCCTGTTATCGCCGATGTCGATTTGCAGCAGGCGCTGGCAGAGATCCTTGCCGATCTCAGCGAAGAACCAAGCGACCTGATGATGGATGATGTCGTGATGCGGCTGGCATCAGGCCTTTCGCGCCACGCTGGTGCGCCACCCAAGACAATCGCCAAGTCTGCAAGGTCTGCAGTGCTGCGTGCCCGCGACTTCATAGAAGGCCACCGCAGCGACACCATACGTTCAGAAGCGCTGGAGGCGGCGTCTGGACTGGATCGTTACGAACTGGCCCGGCAATTCCGCAGGTTGCTGGGAACCAGCCCGCATCGATATCTCATCATGCGCAAGCTGGAACTGGCAAAATGGTCTATGGCGGACGGGAAAGGTTTGGCTCAGTCAGCGGCAGAGGCAGGCTTTGCTGACCAAGCCCATTTTACCCGCCATTTTCGAAAAGCCTTCGGCATGACGCCGGGGCGATGGCTTGCCATGCACGTGGCAAGCAAGTCCTAGAGACGGGGCTTGAGCGCTGGCGCCCGTTCGGAATCGCCAGAATTCGGCTCCCCCTTCGGCTCTATCAGAAGCACCTTTACCTCTTTCTCAGCCCGTGGGCGGTGAACCACGCCCTTGGGCACGACGATCATTTCGCCAGCCTTCACGGTTCGAGATGGCTCCCCCTCGATGTCGAGTTCCATCTCTCCCTCCAAAACCAGGAAAAAATCATCCGTCGTGTCATGCTTGTGAAACGGATATTCACCCTTGAAACGGACGACCATCACGTCGTTTTCATTATAGTCTGCAACCACATGCGGGTCCCAGTGCGTTGAGAACAGACCGAGTTTCTCGTTGAGATTAATGGCTTTCATTTCCGTATCCTGTTTTGTGTTTCACTGTGGCCGCAAAGAGGACAAGTCTTCGGTCAAGGCCCGTCTACACACCGCTACACAAGGCATCGCGCCGGGTATTGAACGATCGTGCATGGGCGACCCGGATCGCGCCATCATGATCGCAAGGATGCGCGTTGACTTGAGAGCGCTAAATCACCATCTGTGCGGCATGCCGAAGCGTGAAAAAAATGGGATAGAACTGCTCAGGACATGGACCTTGCCGGCCGCCGTAACGATGGGATCGGCTGTTCGCGCAAAGGGCGTTCTTCAGGAAATACAGGCAAGGCTGCCTTCCAGCTTGAAAAAATCGATATCGCTGGAAGGCGTCGATCTGACACTGGCGATGGCGGCGGCTGAAAAGACTGCCTTCAACGCAGCTGCAGCCGTTGCTGCGAGGGTGGTGACTGAGGCCGTAGTGATGCCCGTGATCCCTCGCGAAATCGAGGATATCCTGACCATCAAGACCAGCGAGCGCCATCGCTGGCTTGCCGATGGTCGCCTGCCGAGCGCTGGCACGCGCACCGTCAGACTGAACGGACGCGCCCGCCAGATCACATTCCATGTCTTCGACCCCAAGGTGGTGGAAGACCTTCTCGACCGTGGCGCCGTGGAAGAGTGGCGGGTGGAGGATGCGGAGGCGAAAGCTGAAAAGCGGCAGCGGGCTGCCTATCAGGCCAAGCTGACCCGCTCCCTTAAAAAGAAGGCTGCGAAACCTCCAGAGACATCAGAATCCAGCTCCAAGGACGCGGCCTCGAAGCTCGGCGGCTGGGACGAGTTCGACATCGACGGATTGCTTCGATAAGCCGCCATAACTCTTCGTCCGCATGGTGCAAAATGTGGCTAGTGCGGCCCGTGCACTTAATGACGTAACGACGGTGCTGGGCCTGTTTGGCTCACACTAAAATCTGGAAAAAAGAGCGCGGCGAGGCAATGGTATCAGGCCGCTTCTTTCACAGACAAGGCCGTGCCCAAACTCTGTCGATATTATTGTCTGTGAGAGGCTGTGTTGTATCCTTGCCGCCGTGAAGATCACTACCTATAAGGAGCGCATGTCATCTGATTCAAAGATATTCGTAGGGCTGCGGTCGCCCCGCAAAAAACCTGTTCCGCAAAGTGAACCCAATGGGCCGAAATGCCAGTGGGATGGCTGCGACAAGGGCGGCACGTTGCGTGCGCCCGTTGGCCGCGACGGTGAAGGCCTGTACCTGCTGTTTTGTACAGAGCACGTTCGGGAATATAACAAGGGTTATAATTTCTCGCCGAACCTCTCCGACCCCGTTACGGCGCGCTATCAGCGTGAAGCGGCAGAAGGCCGCCGCCAAACGGCCGGCGTTGGCGCGCCCAAGGCGACCGAAGTTCCACTCCCCCGCACGGAGCGGTCCGGTTCCGCAAAGGCCATGAACGCCCGCAAGAGTGCTGCGGCCCGACAGGCGCAGACTGCGGATTTGCAGCGTCGCAAACTCAAGGTCCTTGAGGCCAAGGCTTTTGAGACGCTTGGTCTGCCGGAAGATGCAACGCCGGAGGAAATCAGGGCACGCTATAAGCAGTGTCTCAAGATGCACCATCCGGATGCAAACGATGGCGATCGCAATTCCGAGGACAAGCTTCGCGCCGCGATTGATGCGCACAAAATCCTCAAACTGAACGGTTTCTGTTAAAGGTGAGCCGCCAAACCGCTGGCGGCTTTTTCCAGCTGACTTGAAGCCGGTGCTGATCGTCTGGGCTCCGGGCGACACACTGCGCGTTGCGTGCGAAAAACAGTCCGCTCAATCCGGTTTCGAGATCGGCAGCGCTGATGATCTTTGTCCGATCGACGAAGTCTTCCATTAAACCCCTCCATAACACCATCAGGTCGACGTTCATCACCCGCATCGAGAGCGGTAAGCGCGGTGCTGATCGTAGACCAGACGGGAGCGTCAGAACGCCACGTGTGATATTTTGGCACGCGGTAATTTGGCATGGGGTCACCCAGCACAAACAGGAGTAGAACGGAAATCAAGATCATGCCTTGATGGAGGTCAAATTGTTTGATGGTTTCAGTGCGGAGCTTCTGGCGCGCATTCAGTTTGCGTTTACAGTCTCATTCCACTTCATCTTCCCGGCCTTCTCAATTGGCACAGCGAGTTACCTCGCCGTTCTGAATGCGCTCTGGCTGTGGAAGCGCGATCCCGTTTACTTGAAGCTTTTCGAGTTCTGGAAACCCATCTTTGCCATCACCTTCGGCATGGGCGTCGTCTCCGGTATCGTCATGAGCTACCAGTTCGGTACCAACTGGGCCGTGTTTTCCGACAAGGTCGGACCGGTCATCGGGCCGCTCATGGGCTATGAAGTTCTGACCGCCTTTTTCCTCGAGGCCGGATTTCTGGGTATCGCCTTGTTTGGGCGCAAACGTGTAGGCGATCGCCTTCACATGTTTGCCGTCGGCATGGTGGCGGTCGGCACTCTCATTTCCGCAACGTGGATATTGTCCGCCAACAGCTGGATGCAGACGCCTCAGGGCTTCACCATTGGTGAAAACGGACAGTTTATGCCAGCCGACTGGTGGAAGATCATCTTCAACCCGTCCTTTCCTTATCGCCTCGTTCACACCGTGCTGGCCGCCTTTTTGACCACGGCTTTCGGGGTTGGCGCTGTCGGCGCCTATCACCTGTTGCGAGACAAGAGCAATCGGCAGGCACGTGTCATGTTTTCAATGGCCATGTGGATGGCAGCCCTCGTCACCCCCATCCAGATATTCGTCGGCGATCTGCACGGCATCAACACACTGGAACATCAGCCAGCGAAAATCGCTGCGATGGAAGGGCATTACGAAACCCACAGTGGGGCGCCGCTCATTCTCTTCGGAATTCCGGATGATGAGGCCGAAGTCACCAAATACGCGCTTGAGATACCAAAGCTCGGCTCATTGATCCTCACCCATTCGCTGGACGGTGAGATCAAGGGTTTGAAAGAGTGGAATAAAAACGATCGCCCCAAGGCACTGATCCCCTTCATCACCTTCCGGGTCATGGTGGGGCTTGGAATGCTGATGCTCCTTGTTGGCCTCTGGTCGCTCTGGGCGCGGTGGAAAGACTGTCTTTATAACAATCGTCTGCTTCACAGAGCCTCCCTTCTCATGGGTCCATCAGGTTTCATCGCCGTGCTCGCAGGCTGGTACACGACGGAGGTGGGTCGCCAACCATACACGGTCTATGGCCTGTTGCGGACATCCGACAGCTTGTCGCCCATCGATGCACCGGCGGTTGGCGCATCGCTTCTTGCATTCATCATCGTCTATTTCCTCGTGTTCGGTGCAGGCGTATTTTACCTGCTGCGACTGATGCGACGCACACCTGTGCTGGATGAGGATCACGAACTGGATCACGCCCCGACCCGTACGGCCGGGATAACGCCCGGTCCCGCGCAGAGCCTTTCAGGAGGACATCATGATGTTTGATCTTGCATTTATCTGGGCTGCCATCATCGCATTTGCGGTGCTGGCCTATGTCATCCTCGATGGCTTCGATCTCGGCATCGGCATCCTTTTCCCGTTTTTCCGCAAGAGGCATGACCGGGACGTCATGACAAATTCCATCGCCCCGGTGTGGGATGGAAACGAAACGTGGCTGGTGTTGGGCGGCGGCGGGTTGATGGCGGTCTTTCCGGTTGCCTATGCAACTGTATTGCCTGCCCTTTACATGCCCATCATCCTCATGTTGCTGGGGCTTATCTTTCGTGGTGTCGCCTTCGAATTCCGCTGGCGCACGACGCGTGGCAGCATTTGGTGGGATTGGGGCTTCTGCATCGGCTCCACCATTGCGGCCATGATGCAGGGCATCGCTCTGGGCGCGCTGGTTCAGGGCATCCAGATCACCAACCGCGCCTATTCCGGCGGGTGGTGGGACTGGCTGACACCTTTCAGTATTACAACAGGCCTGGCTGTGGTCATCGGCTATGCATTGCTTGGCGCGACATGGCTCAACCTCAAAACAGTGGGCGAGTTGCAGGCGAAAGCTCGCACAATTTCCAAGGTGGCGGCTGTGGCAACGCTTGCCATCATCGGCGTTGTCAGTCTCTGGACGCCCTTTATCGACCGCGTTTATTTCGAGCGCTGGTTCGTCTGGCCCACGGCGTTTTTCTCGGCCTTCGTGCCGATTTTGGTCCTACTCTGCGCTGCCGCTCTTTGGAATGGATTGGCGCGTGACAAACATCTGCAGCCGTTTCTGGCCGCCCTTGGCATTTTCGTCATCTGTTTTGCGGGACTTGGGATCAGCTTTTATCCCTATATTGTGCCCGGCGCGCTGACGATCTGGGAAGCGGCGGCGCCGGAAAGCTCTCTGGCGTTCCTGCTTGTGGGCGCAAGCGTGCTGATACCGATCATCCTTGCTTACACGGGTTACGCCTATTGGGTCTTTCGCGGCAAGATCGATCCCGAGGAGGGATATCACTGATGCAGCAGTCTCTCTCCAGGCGGTTGTTGTGGTTCGTCGGCATCTGGATTGCGAGCGTGCTTGCTCTTTCGATCGTCGCATATGCAATCCGCCTGATGATTTTGGGATAGAGCCCGCAAAGCTTACGCCTTCGGCGGAGTTGCAATGTCGACCACAAGAGCGACGATCAAACTCCGCCGACCCGCACAATCGGCGCTTCAACGTTTCAAATGACGATGATGGACTTAAGCAGTTTTTTATTCATTTCCCCTAGCGTCATTGCAATGCTTGGGCGGCGTTACGCTGCGGGGGAGAATTGGAAAGTGAAATTATCTCAGAAACTGAAATCCATCGGTTTCAGAACATCGATCGGGATGGCTTTGTTGCTCATTTCGGTCGTGCTTGTTGCAAGCGTCGGCATCCGTGGAATTGGTAGTCTGACAGGTGCCGTGTCTCAAACTGTGGATACTTCAAAAGTCCTGATTGGCGCCAACAAGGCTGAAGGTGCCATTATCCAATATCTCATCAGCAAAGAGCCTCAGCGCATTGATCAAGCCGCCAGCGCCCTCCAGATGGCGCAAGCGACACTCAACTCACTGAAATTGTCAAAAGACGAAAGTGCAGAGCTATCAAATGGCATCTCGATGATGTCGAATGCCGTCAGATCTCTCGCAACCTCCCAGGATGCTGTCCAGAAAGCCGGCGCCGCTCTGCGTGAAGCAACCGGAAGCATGGTGACCCTGGCTGATCAGGCTGAAAAAAGCGCCCTTGACATCGCCAACCAGGCCGAGACCAATTCCAACAACGCCCTGATTAGCCTGAACACGATCCGTATCCTCATCCAGAACACTGGCAGTTTCAGGGAAGGTATCAATGCCGTCGAATTGGCGCTGGTAAAAGCATCTGCCCAAGGTGGAGTGATATCGGCCGATCAGATCGCAGAGCCGATGACTCGTGCGCAGGCTGGCTTGACTGAAGTGGTCAAGCTGGGCGGAACGCCTGACATCCAGCCAATCGTCAGCAGCCTGGAAAATACCTTCACGGAGATTGAGGCCGCAATTTCCAAAGACAATGGCGCGGCTCTCTCGGCGACACAGGAACTCGGGCTTTTCGCGCAGATTTCAACCACCTCTCAGAAGCTGGAAGAGGTGTTGCGGATGTCGGCAGAAAAAGAACTTGCTGCCAAAAGCGAAAAAGATACGGCTCGCTCCAAGGCGCGTATCATTTCAGGCACTGCACGCAACTTCAGCAATGTCTTGAAAGATATTCTTGTTCAGGTCGAACGATATCATCTCCAACCATCCGCTGAAGCTGATGCCATCGTCACCGCAAATCTGAAGAAGGCAGCGGGCTTTGGTGCCATGCTGGCCAAGATCTCCGGAAATGACATGACCGCCAGCCTCGCCCAACTGGGCCAGACATTCGAAGCGATGAAGACGAACCTCGCATCCTTCGATCAGCAGGCCTCGCTGGTGGTTTCGACATCACAGAGCGTCACGGACGGTATTGTCGCGGTTGCAGGCGAAATTGCATCCAAATCAGAGCTCCAGGGTAGTCAGGGCACATCCTGGATGTGGAGCGCCGGTCTATTCAGCTTCATTCTGGCTATGGCCATTGCATTCTTTATGGTCCGCTCCGTTGCCCGGCCTATGGTGAAGGTTGCGCAGGCAATGGCGCGTCTGGCGAAGGGGGAAACAGATACGCATCTGGAGCTTGCAAAAACGGATAACGAAATCGGTGAAATGATCGGCGCATTGCAGGTGTTTCAGCAGAACGACCGTGCACGCCTCAATGCCGAAGCAGAGGCGGATCGCGGAAGGCAGCAGGCGGAAATTCTGCGGCATGAACGTGAAGCCGAGCGTATGACGGAAGCGCAGGCGATGGAGCATGCCTTCGGACAAATTTCCACCGGTCTGGACGCACTGTCCAAGGGTGATCTGACGGCGCGCATCGGAGCGGTCGATTCCCGCTACGAGCGCATCAGAACGCACTTCAACAGCGCCGTTTCCAGCCTGGAAGAGGCAATTGACGCGGTTATCGTCAGCGTCGGAACGATCCGGTCTGGCTTGTCCGAAATATCAAGCGCATCAAACGATCTTGCGCGCCGCACGGAACAGCAGGCAGCCTCTCTCGAAGAAACAGTTGCCGCCTTGGGTGAGGTCTCCAACGGCATCACGAGCACTGCGGATGGCGCAGACCACGCCCAGAAGACTGTTGCACTGGCCAAGACAAACGCGGAAGGCGGCGGAGCTGTTGTAGAACGCGCCATCAGCGCGATGAGCGAAATTCAGGATTCATCGGCAAAGATCGGCAACATCATCGGCGTTATCGACGAAATAGCATTTCAGACCAACTTGCTTGCGCTCAACGCAGGGGTTGAGGCGGCGCGTGCCGGGGATGCAGGCAAGGGCTTTGCTGTCGTTGCACAGGAAGTGCGCGAGCTTGCACAAAGATCTGCCAATGCCGCGCGCGAAATCAAGGGATTGATTTCAACATCGACAACGCAGGTCGCTGCAGGCGTCAAGCTCGTTGACGAAACTGGCATGTCACTCAAGGACATTTGTGAGCAGGTGGGCGGTATCAGTTCCATCATCGACAAGATTGCGATGGCGGCCAGAGAACAGTCCGTAAGTCTACGGGAAGTTTCCAATGCTGGCGACGAGATGGACAAGGTGACGCAACAGAATGCAGCCATGGTCGAAGAGACAACAGCCGCATCTCAAACACTGGTCCATGAAACTGAAATGCTGGCCCAGATGGTAGGTCAGTTCGCGACCAAACGCTCAAGCGGCGCCAGGATGCGGGCGGCTGCATAAGGCGCGCCTCTGAGGACCATGTTTTGACACCAGCTTTATAAGACGCTGATCAGAGAAAGCGCAGGTCTCTATGGCCTGCGCTTCTAATGACGGTCTTAGATTGCGCTGTCCGCGCCTCCCCTAGCGATGGTGGCTGCTTACGTCTGAGTTTCCGGTAACGGCGCCCCACCGGCTAAAGCTTCCAATTCCCACCGCAAGATCGCGTATTGCATGGTGTTCTCATAAATCGGAGTGCCATCGTCGCTTTTTGTGAAGGACACGAACTCCTTGAACAGCCCCTCCTGCCTCATTCCCATGCGTTCGCACAGGCGCTGTGACGGGATATTGTGATCCTCCACATAAGCATAAAGCCTGCGCGCATTTTTGACCGTGAAGAGAAAACTGAACAAAGCGCGCGCTGCCTCGCTCGCAAAACCAGCGCCGCCGAAACGCGGATTGAAGTTCCACCCGACAGAATACGTATCGTCTTCCGGCACGGCGAAGAGGTCGCCGACAAGCTTGTCGGTGTCGCTCAGGCAAACGGCAATATATTCATCGCTTCCACAGCGCTTTTCGGTCTCCGCCTCTGCGGCGGCCATATCGTCAAGTTTAAGAGACAGAAAACAACTGGCAGTCGGTTCGTTCAGATAGGCGAACAAATCGGCGGCGTCTTCCTGCCGGAAATTTCTTAAAATGAGGCGGGGCGTTTTTATCATATCCATTCGGATGTCTTACCTGCGTTGACGCTTTCGCGAAAGCGCCATCCTGACATCGACGGCGTGACTTTGCCGTGGCCATTTCCGCCGAAAATGCATGCTGCCCGCAGTCGGCAAGACCTTCGCGTGCAGTATCTCGACCGATACGGGTAAAGCGAGGTTTCAAGTTCTCTTTCGCGGAGTCTGCCCTTCCACGGAACTATCGGGCACCGTCCAGCTTTTCCTGTTCGTTTACAGGAGTTCAGCATGCCGATCTCAGCGCCAATCCGTTACTCGCCCGATCTCGAAACAATACAGCCCGATGAGCAGGAAACCATCCAGGGTCTGAACGATACCTTTGACAAGATCCTCGACACCACCGCAAATGACTATGGTCACGCGGTTCGCTCAGTGCATGCCAAGGCACACGGCATTCTTCAGGGCAAATTGCAGGTCAAAGATGGTCTGCCTCCTGAGCTTGCCCAGGGGCTGTTCGCGCAACCCGGCACCTACACCGTGTTCATGCGCCTTTCGACAAATGCGGGCGACATTCTTCCCGATGCGATCGCCCTGCCCCGTGGCCTCGCCATGAAGGTAGTGGGCGTAGACGGCGAACGCCTGCCGGATGCGGCTGGGCGAACGCAGGACTTCGTCATGGTCAATGGCCCAGTGTTTCAGGCCAAGACCGCTGATAAATTTCTCGGAAGCCTGAAATTGCTGGCAAAGACGACGGACAAGATGGAGGGAACGAAGACGGTGATGTCGAGCGTTCTGCAGACCGTCAACAACGCGCTTGAGGCCGTTGGCGTCACAAGTTCAACAGTCCAGTCCCTCGGCGGCGCACCCAATATCGATCCTCTCGGCGAGACCTATTTCAGCGTCACGCCATTTCGCTATGGGGAATACGTTGCGAAATTCAGCCTCAAGCCGGTCTCTCGAGACCTGACCGAACTCACCGGCAGGGAGATCGATACGAGTGTGCGGGAAGATGCGATCAGAGAGACCGTTCAAGGGGAGATGCAGACGATACAAGGCGAGTGGGAGTTTCAGGTCCAGCTCTGTCGCGACGTCAAGGCACAGCCCATCGAAGATCCAACCGTGGAATGGGATCAGGATGACGCTCCTTTCGTAACCGTGGCAACGATAACGGCGGCGCCGCAAGACAGCTGGAGCGACGAGCAGGTGCAAAAGGTCAATGAAGAGATGCGGTTCAGTGTCTGGACCGGGCTCGCGGCGCATCAGCCGCTCGGCAATATCAACCGCGCCCGCAAAGCCCCATATGAGCATTCAGCGAATTTTCGCGCTGGCTTCAACAAATGCCCAATCCACGAGCCGCAGCAATAGCTCTTGCTCACTGCCGGTTGCCGGGCACCATTCATCGTAGTGGTGCCCGGTTTTTCCTGAAATCTCAGAGCCCGAACCGAGTATGGCCGCCCGAGAGCCACTCTCAGGCTTGATTGAAATCAATCCAGCAGGCTGGAGCGCATGCTAGCTGAGGATAAACCTCAGGAGCTAGCCGATGACAAAATTGATGAAAGCTGCCGTTCTCCGCGAGTTTGGCAAACCTCTCATGATCGAGCAAATACCGGTGCCGGAACCGCGCCCTGACCAGATATTGGTCAAGATGGCCGCAACCGGCGTCTGCCACACGGATCTCCATGCCATCAAAGGAGATTGGCCGGTCAAGCCGACTGTGCCTTTCATTCCCGGTCATGAGGGCGTCGGCACCGTCGTCGGTGTCGGGCGCGACGTGAAACGCATCAAGGAAGGTGACAGGGTCGGCGTGCCTTGGCTGCATACGGCCTGTGGCTATTGCCCGCATTGCAGAACCGGTTGGGAAACGCTTTGCGGATCTCAGCAAAACACCGGCTATTCGGTCAATGGAAGTTTTGCTGAATATGCACTTGCTGATCCAAACTATGTTGGCCGCCTGCCGGATAGTCTGGAATGGGGTCCGGCAGCGCCCATCCTGTGCGCGGGCGTAACCGTCTATAAGGGGCTGAAGGAAACCGAAGTCAAACCGGGCGAATGGGTCGCCATATCGGGCGTCGGCGGGCTCGGCCACATGGCGGTGCAGTACGCAAAGGCGATGGGCATGCATGTTGCGGCCATTGATGTTCACGCCGACAAGCTAGCCCTTGCCACCAAACTCGGCGCCGAAATAGTCATCAATGCCCGCGAGACCGATCCCGCGGCGGAGTTGCAGAAGCAAATCGGCGGCGTCCACGGTGTACTCGTTACAGCGGTCTCTCCGACTGCGTTCGAGCAGGCTTTCGGAGCGATGCGCTCGCACGGCACCATGGCACTGGTCGGCCTGCCACCGGGCAAGTTCGCCATGCCGATCTTTGACACCGTTCTGAAACGGATCACCATCCGAGGCTCAATCGTCGGCACCCGGCAGGATCTTGAGGAAGCGCTCGGCTTTGCCGGGGATGGTGCCGTTGCGGCGCATTTCTCCTGGGACAAGCTTGAAAACATCAACGCAATCTTCGCCCGCATGGAAGAAGGCGGCATCGATGGCCGGATCGTGCTCGACTTGCAATAGGCCGGATTAACCAACCCTATCATCATGGAGCCAACATGATCGAGACGCGCATCCGTCGACCATCATTGATCGATAAAATCACGACACCTCAGGCCGCCGGGGCACTCATCAAGGATGGCATGGTCATCGGCATGAGCGGTTTCACCAAGGCAGGCGATGCCAAAGCCGTTCCAATCGCGATGGTCGAACGGGCAAAGACCAACCCGTTCCAGATCACGTTGATTACGGGTGCGTCTCTGGGCCACGGTATTGACCGGATGCTGACCGAGGCCAAGATTCTTGCCCGCCGAATGCCTTTTCAAGTCGACACGACCCTTCGCGCCGCCATCAATCGTGGTGAGGTGATGTTCGTTGACCAGCATCTGTCCGAAACCGTCGAACACCTTAGATCAAACCAGCTCGGCCCAATCGATTATGCCGTGATAGAGGCCACAGCGATCACCGAGGATGGCGGCATCGTGCCCTCCACGTCAATCGGCAACTCGGCGAGCTTCGCCATTCTTGCCAAGAAGATTATTGTCGAAATCAATCTCAGCCAGCCCCTTGAACTCGAAGGGTTGCACGATGTCTATATTCCGACCAAACGGCCCATGCGCGAGCCGATTCCTGTTCTCGACTGCAACAGTCGCGTCGGCCTGCCCTATATACCGATCGATCCAGACAAGATTGCCGCCATCGTGGTCACCGAACAGAAGGACAGCTTCTCCACGGTCGAAGCCCCGGATGCGGAAACGGCAGCGATTGCCAGCCATCTGATCCGCTTTCTGGAGAACGAGGTATCCGTCGGGCGCCTGAACCTTGGTCTGCAACCGCTGCAGGCGGGCATTGGCACAATTGCCAACTCGGTTCTTTCGGGACTGAAGAACAGCCCTTTCAATGGCCTCAAAATGTACAGCGAGGTTTTGCAGGACAGTACATTCGATCTGTTTGATGCTGGCAAACTCGATTTTGCCTCCGGCTCCTCCATCACACTTTCGGCAGAGTGCGCAGAGCGCGTTTTTGGATCGTTTGACAGGTATAAGCACAAGCTTGTGCTGCGCCCTCAGGAGATTTCCAATCACCCCGAGGTCATTCGTCGCCTCGGCATCATCGGCATCAACACGGCGCTGGAAGTGGACATCTATGGCAATGTGAACTCCAGCCACGTCAATGGCACGCACATGATGAACGGCATTGGCGGCTCAGGCGATTTTGCGCGAAATGCCTACCTTTCCATCTTCGTCACCAAGTCGCTGGCCAAGGGCGGAAGAATTTCCTCCGTGGTTCCCATGGTCAGCCATGTCGATCATACCGAGCACGATGTCGATATCATCGTGACGGAGAACGGCCTTGCAGATTTGCGCGAATTGGCACCCCGCGAAAGAGCGGCGGTGATCATTGCCAACTGCGTGCATCCATCCTTCAGAGATATGCTTGAAGACTATCTGGCGCGCGCGACACAGCGCGGCGGTCATACGCCGCACCTTCTGGAAGAAGCTCTTTCGTGGCACATCAGAAGTCTGGCAACGGGCAATATGAAGACCTGACGGTATGGCGCGCCAGCTTCATAGCCTCGATCTCGCAATGCTTCTGTTTACTTAATGATACCGAATCAATTTTGGGTTATTCTTACAAGAACTCAGTCCTAAACCATTTTTTCCGCACGCTGAACACAATCACAAAACTGACGATTGGCAAGTTTGGTCGCAAATGAGCAATATTTGACTACGGACGTAAGAATATTCACATATTATAAATGACTCCGGCCTCTTATTAACCAACATAACGATTCAGTCATGCTGGCCAAACAATAGATTGGCCTGGACCGGATCGACATAGTCGGCCCGGTGAATGATTTGCTTTCGGCGACGCAGGATCAACAGTCGATTCCTTGGAGTGGCACGTGAAGCATATCTCTATCATTGGAAAATTCCTCATCATCATGGTCGCATTCGGCCTGTTTTCTCTGGGCATGGCACTCTATTCTGGCCAACAGATCAAAAAAATCGACGCTAACTACAGCGAACTGCTGGGGAGTGAGTCAAAAGCTGCTCTTTACATGGCACGCTCCAACCGCGCCCTGCAGGCATTTCGTGCCTCTGTTGCCGAATTGTTGATGTCCAGAACAGCCGAACACAATGCCACTGCCCAAAAGAATCTGAAAGACGCCGAAGCAAGCTTCGTCAAATCCATGGACACGGCCATTGCAGCGCTTCCGGAAAAAGCGGAACTGCCCGTTATCAAGGCCGATGTGTTGAAAGCGTTCAGGGATACCTGCGGACCAATCATCGCTGCTGGACTGGCAGCCACGACTGAAGAAGAAGTCGCGGCTTCCCAGAAAGGCGCGCTACCGTGTGAACAGAGTTTCGCAGCCCTTTCGCCCCGTTTTACTGAGCTTACGACTGCTATCGTTGATGCCTCAGATAAAGAAAGCGGTGAATTGACCGACGCCTCTAACCAGACCTTCCTCGTGACACTTAGCGCGGTTGTTCTGGGTCTGCTCGCCGTACTGGTCCTGGGCTTCGTTGCCATCCGCGCTTGGCTGGTCAAGCCTATCCAGAGCATGGTCGCCACCATGGGTACGCTTGCAAATGGCGACTTTACGGCCACCGTCGAGGGCACGGATCGCCGTGATGAAGTCGGCACGATGGCCAAGGCCGTGCAGATCTTCAAGGACAATGGCTTGCGTGCATTGCAGCTTGAGCAGGAAGCAGAATCCGGCCGCAGCGCCAGCGAAGCGGAACGTGCCCGTGTTGCCGAGGCTGATCGTCAGCGCGCACAGCAGATGGCACAGGCTACCTCCGGTCTTGGAGAAGGCCTGAAGCACCTCTCTAGCGGCGACCTCACATTCCGCCTGAGCGAGCCTTTCGCCAGTGATTTCGAAACGTTGCGGTCCGACTTCAATGATGCCGTCGGTCAGCTTGCAGATAGCTTGCGGTCTGTTTCCCAGGCCACCGGTTCTATCGACAGCGGTGCACGCGAAATCAGCCGCAGCGCGGAAGACCTTTCCAAGCGCACGGAACAGCAGGCAGCATCTCTGGAAGAAACCGCTGCTGCACTGGATCAGATCACCACCAATGTGGCGAACTCTTCCCAGCGCACGCAGGAAGCCCGCCATGTGGCCATCGAAGCCAACAAATCCGCGAGCCGCTCCGGCGAAGTTGTATCGAATGCCGTAACCGCGATGCAGCGCATCGAACAGTCTTCGAACCAGATCTCCAATATCATCGGCGTGATTGACGAAATCGCGTTCCAGACCAACCTGCTGGCTCTAAATGCGGGCGTGGAAGCTGCACGTGCCGGTGAAGCCGGTAAGGGCTTTGCGGTTGTTGCGCAGGAAGTGCGTGAACTTGCACAACGATCTGCCCAGGCCGCCAAGGAGATCAAGGAATTGATCCGCAACTCCAGCGAAGAGGTCAGCACCGGCGTGAAACTGGTTCAGGAAACCGGCCTGGCATTGAAGGTGATCGAAGAACAGGTCGTCACCATCAACACCCAGCTGGACGCCATCGCAACCTCTGCCAAGGAGCAGTCGGTTGGCTTGCATGAGGTCAATACTGCTGTCAACCAGATGGACCAGGTCACCCAGCAGAATGCCGCGATGGTGGAAGAATCCACTGCCGCCAGCGCAACGCTTGCCAGCGAAGTTCAAAGGCTGCGGGAAATCATTGCGGGCTTCCGCGTCGGCTCGGATGGACCTGTCGCACAGGGCAGACCGGTTGCTGCGAAAGCTGACCACAAGCCTGTGGCATCGCCAGCGCGCCGCATGATGGCCAAGGTGGCCGGTGCAGTCGGTCTTGGCGGTGGCGGAGCAGCCGCAGCCGAAAGCTGGGAGGAGTTTTGATACTCACCTCCAGCATTCGAACCCTTAAAACAGGGGGGCCGGTTTCAACCGGTCCCTTTTTTTGTTATCCCTCAGCATATTGAGACGGGCCTGACCCATCACGATGTCAACGGAGCTTTCCATGGCCGATATTCCCGCAGCCTCACTCGATTTCATCGGCCAGCCGGATTTGGACGCCCTTCGGCCAGCCTTCTCACAACACAAGCCACGCATTCTCATTCTGTACGGGTCACTGCGTAAGGTCTCGTTCAGCCGTTTGCTGGCAGAAGAATCCGCACGCCTGCTCGAACATTTTGGCTGCGAGGTCAGGATATTCAACCCCGAAGGACTTCCGCTTCCCGATGGCGCGCCTGACACCGACGCTAAGGTTCAAGAATTGCGGGAGCTGTCTTTATGGTCCGAGGGCCATCTCTGGGTCAGCCCCGAGCGCCACGGCGCGATGACCGGTATCATGAAAGCCCAGATCGACTGGTTTCCGCTGACAACCGGCTCCGTCCGCCCGACACAGGGCAAGACACTGGCGGTCATGCAGGTCTGTGGTGGCTCTCAGTCCTTCAACGCCGTCAATCAGTTGCGCATTCTCGGCCGCTGGATGCGGATGATTACCATTCCAAACCAGTCATCTGTCGCAAAGGCCTGGCAGGAATTCGGCGAGGACGGACGCATGAAGCCATCAGCCTATTATGATCGCGTGGTCGATGTCTGCGAGGAACTCGTCAAGTTCACCCTGCTGACCCGCGATGCCTCCGACTATCTGACGGACCGCTACAGTGAGCGGAAAGAAGATGCCGCAAAGCTGGAACAGCGCGTGGATTTGAAATCGATATAGAGGGCGGCGAGCGGCGCCACCGCGCCTCCTTACACTTTTTACTCAGCCGGATTTCCGGCTGACTTTGCAAAATACTTGCCGCCCATCCAGAGCGCCATCTGCACCAGCAAGATCAGCACGGGAACCTCAACCAGGGGCCCAATGACCGCTGCAAATGCGACCGGAGATGCAAGTCCGAAGGCGGCAATGGCGACCGCAATGGCAAGCTCGAAATTGTTGCCAGCCGCTGTGAAAGCCACCGCTGTGGTGCGAGGATAGTCGGTTCCAACGGACTTCGCCATCCAGAAGCTGACAAGGAACATGATGAGGAAGTAGATCGTCAGCGGAATGGCGATCATCACCACATCACCCGGCAGGCGCACCACATCCCCGCCCTTGAGGCTGAACATGGCGACAATGGTGAACAGCAGTGCAGCGAGTGTGAGAGGGCTGATTTTCGGCAGGAAGACGGTCTCATACCAATCACGTCCCTTGGTGGCCGTCAGAACACGGCGTGACAGATAGCCCGCGAGAAACGGGATGCCGAGATAGATCAACACCGCTTCGGCAATTGTCCAGAACGACACATCGATGACGCTGCCTTCCAGCCCAAACAGTGGCGGCAGAACGCTCAGGAAAAACCAGGCATAGACGCTGAAAAACAGAATCTGGAAGATGGAATTGAACGCAACGAGGCCCGCGACATACTGGTTATCGCCCTTGGCAAGCTGGTTCCAGACCAGAACCATGGCAATGCAGCGCGCAAGGCCTATGAGGATGAGGCCCGTCATATATTCCGGGTAATCCCGCAGAAAAATGATCGCCAGCACAAACATCAGCACGGGACCGATGATCCAGTTTTGCAGCAGCGAAATCGCCAGAACGCGCTTATCGGCAAAGACCTGCGGCAGCTCTTCGAACCGGATTTTCGCCAGTGGCGGATACATCATCAGGATCAGGCCGATGGCAATCGGAATGTTGGTTGTGCCGACAGCCATGCCTTCAAGTGCGGTTGGCAGGCCGGTAAAGACAGAGCCGAGCAACACGCCAAGCGCCATGGCAGCAAAGATCCAGACCGTAAGGTACCGATCGAGGAAGGACAGACGTAATATTGGTTCTGCGGGACGCATTCGCGTTCTCCTTGGCAAAGAAACACTCCCCGGCCTTGGGCGAAGACCGGGGTGATAGGAATGAGGATTGGCAGGTTCAGGTCAGATGACGCGGCGGCCCGCACCATCGACAACGACTTCGCCGTCTTCCTTGGTAAAAGCCGCCCTCTGCTCAACCGGCAAAATATCCAGCACGGCCTCAGAAGGACGGCAAAGCCTGACGCCAACAGGCGTGACAACGATAGGGCGATTAATGAGGATGGGGTGCTCCATCATGGCATTGACCAGTTGCGCATCAGACAAAACCGGATCTTCAAGGCCCAACTCTTGATATGGCGTTCCCTTTTCGCGCAGAAGCTCGCGGGCAGAGATGCCCATTCGGGCAATCAACTGTTCCAAAAGTTCGCGGGATGGCGGCGTCTTGAGATATTCGACAACGTGGGGCTCAATACCCGCATTGCGGATCATAGCCAGCGTATTGCGCGACGTGCCGCATTCCGGGTTGTGGTAGATAACGATATCGATGGCATGGCTCATGCGACGTCGATCCTCTTATTCTCAATCATGAAGGCACCTTTTCCTTGGGGCAGCATGGGGTCAATTCAGCAATCAACGGTGCGCAGAGTTCTGCATTTCCGCCGCAGCAATCTTTCAGAAGAAACAAAGTCAGCGTTCGCAACGCTTCCATCTCCGCGCGATAAACTATGACGCGACTTTTACGCTGCGATGACACGAGACCGGCCCGCGACAAGATGTTGAGATGGGCAGACATGGTGTTCTGTGGAACGACGAGGGCACGGGCAATATCCCCGGCAGCCATGCCCTCCGGTTCATGGGCAACGAGAAGACGGAACGTCTCAAGCCGGGTGGGCTGAGCGAGTGCTGCAAGGGTGAGTATAGCGCATTCCTGATCCATATATCCAGATTATTGGAATTATGGATAGAGTCAACTGACCTTGGTGAGCGGGTCTCCAAATCACGGAAATGCAATACGAGGACGTTCCTCACGCCGATGCCACATCGTGCACCATCAGCAAGGCCAGCAAGACTCTCCTCTCGTTCTAATATTTTCAGCTTTATGCGCATCACGTTCTAAGCTAGTAGTAATCATTAGAAATCCATTCTGATTTTCAACTATTAAAGAGATGAAACAACGTGACAGGCATTCATCAGATCAGTGATCTTCATACAGCCCAGCACAAAGAGATTTTTCAACCGAACGATGTGCCGACGCCGCAATGCCTATCCGCGCCGCCACTCACGCCATTGCCAGCCTGCGAGAACCGCGACTGGGCACGTCGTGCCATTGGTATTCTTGAGGGAGATGGACGTCGCTCAGCAGATACACACCTCGTCAAGCCTGCCTTCAAGGGCCTGCGCGGCATCTCGATCTATCTGAAGGACGAGTCCACGCATCCGACCGGCAGCCTGAAGCACCGTCTGGCGCGCTCCCTGTTTCTTTACGGCATTTGCAACGGCAAGATTGCGCAGGGAACAACGCTGGTCGAGGCGTCCTCAGGCTCTACCGCTGTCAGCGAGGCGTATTTCGCGCATCTTCTGGATTTGCCATTCATCGCGGTCATGCCGCACTCGACAAGTCCGCAGAAGGTCGAGGCTATCCAGCGTTTTGGCGGAAAGTGCCACTTTGTCGACAAGCCGTCAGAAGTTTATACCGTGGCCGAAAGGCTGGCTGCCGAGACGGGCGGGCATTATCTCGATCAGTTTACCAATGCCGAAAGAGCGACCGACTGGCGCGGCAACAACAATATTGCCGATTCCATTTTCGAGCAGATGAAAAGCGAAGAGCACCCGGAGCCTGAATGGGTGGTGGTTAATGCGGGAACGGGCGGCACGTCTGCCACCATTGGCCGCTTCATTCGCTACCGCAATCTGCGCACGCGCCTGTGCGTTGTCGATGTCGAACATTCTGCCTTTTACGCGTCCTATATGTCCGGGAACCGGGACGTGACCTGCTCAACGCCATCGCGCATCGAAGGTGTTGGACGGCCCCGGGTAGAGCCATCCTTCATTCCCGGCGTCATTGACCACATGATCAAGATACCGGACGCCGCCTCCATCGCTGCCATGCATGTCCTGTCGGACCGGCTGTTTCGCCGCGTCGGAGGCTCGACCGGCACCAATTTCTTTGGCACCTGCTGGATTGCAGCGGCGATGATGAAAGAAGGCCGAGAAGGCTCACTGGTATCGCTGATCTGCGACAGTGGTGACCGCTACGCGGCCACCTATTACAATCCCGAATGGTTGGCGAAAAACGAGATTGACATCACGCCCTATCGCGACATTCTGGAAACCTTCATCGACAGCGGTGAGTTCAAAGGCTTCGAGGCTGGAATCATAGCGAATGCCACGAGGCCTTGAAGCCTAGACCCGGCGACCATCCGCACCGAAAACGTGAGCATTGGCGAGACTGAAGGAGAGCGGAACAGTTTGCCCCATGCGCAACTGTTTCTGCCCTTCAAGCAACACCGTCACCGGCTGGCCGTCTGCCGTGGTTGTGTAAAGAACCGTCGAACCACCCAGATGCTCCACCAGCTGGATGCTCCCCTGCCCGAGGCTCGCGGATTGCTCCTGCGCCTGAATATGTTCGGGGCGGATACCAAACGTCAGCGCTTCGCCATCCGCCGCCTCCAGCGGGCGATCAAGCGTAATCTGTTGTCCAGCGATCTCGACCGTGCGGCGTGAGGTATCCGATGCCACCATTTTCGCTGCCAGAAAATTCATCTTTGGCGAACCGATAAAGCCCGCAACAAACTGGTTTGCGGGATGGTTATAAAGATCAAGCGGCCGCCCGACCTGCATGATGCGGCCTTCCTTCAACACAACGATCTTGTCGGCCATGGTCATGGCCTCTACCTGATCATGGGTCACATAGATCATGGTGCTGCCAAGCGTCTGGTGAAGCTTGGCGATTTCGACGCGCATCTGAACCCGCAGTTCCGCATCGAGGTTGGACAAGGGTTCATCGAAGAGGAAGATCTTCGGCTCGCGCACGATGGCGCGGCCAATGGCAACGCGCTGGCGCTGCCCGCCCGATAGGGCCTTGGGCTTGCGCTGTAGCAACGGGTTGATTTGCAGAATGTCTGCTGCCTTTTTCACCCGGGCCTCGATCTCCGGCTTCTTGTAGCCTGCCGTTTCCAATCCGAAAGCGAGGTTCTTGTAAACGCTCATATGCGGGTAGAGCGCATAGGACTGAAACACCATGGCGATGCCGCGCTTGGAGGCAGCGGTCTCGTTGACCCGCTCTCCATCAATGCTGAGATCGCCTTCCGATATTTCTTCCAGCCCCGCAATCATGCGCAACAATGTCGATTTTCCGCAACCGGACGGGCCGACAAAAACCGTGAACTCGCCAGGCTCTATTTGAAGGTCGATGCCGTGCACGACGGGGAACGCACCAAAGCGTTTGACGATTTTTTCAAGAGTGATGCTGCTTGCCATATCATTTCTCCCGACAGACCTAAGGTCGCCAGCTGATGTATTTCGGGTGGCCCTTTGTGATTGGCAGGGCAACGTCAGAATTGATGTCGTTGGAGTGATAGATCGCTGCGATCAGCTCCAGCGAACCACGCGCATCATCAGTTGTTACCGGCGGCTTTTCGCCCTTTTCAAGACTGCGGTAAAAAGCGGCCATCTGCCCATCGAACCGGCGGCCAACCGGCGGCAGGTCGCGGAGCAGCTCCGCGATCTTGGCCCCGACCTCCTCATTGGCGGGAATAATCCGCCAGGGACCATCACCTGGTGAATAGGCTGAGTGGTTGCTCTCAAACGTCACATGTTCGAATGCCAGACGCAAACGGCTGATTTCTTCCTGGGAGCCGAGCGTCGTAGTCAGAGACACCAACGCACCATTCTTCATCAGCAGGCTGGCCGAGACGCAATCTTCGACCTCAATGGGGTTGACGCGGGTCGCAGCGCGGGCAAACACACGGTCAACCGGGCCCATGAGATAGGTCAACATATCGTGCAGATGTATGGCGTGCGTCATCAGCACACCGCCCAATTCCGTTGCCCAACGCCCGCGCCATGGGTTGTCGTAATAATCCGCGCCCCGGTTCCACAGCGTTTCTGCGGTTCCGACATAGGGCTTGCCCGCCAGACCGCTCTCAATGATGCGTCGCGCCTGTTGAACGCCATCCCCATATCGATACTGGTAGATCGGCATCAACATGCCCTTGGCGCTCTTCTCTGCCTCCACAACCTCGTCCAGTTCTGCGAGTGAGCCGGTCAACGGCTTTTCGCAAACGACGTGTTTGCCGCAGGCAAGCGCCTGAAGAACAAGCTTGGTATGGATCGCGGGCGGCGTGCATATATCGATGATGTCGATATCTGGCATGGCCATCAGTGCATCAGAGGACGTTGTGCGACCGACAACATTGAACTCATCCGCCACCGCATTCAGCCGGGCCTCATCCAGATCGCACAGGACGGCAACCTCATACTTATCCGGGTGCATGGCATAGCCCTCGGAAATATGGGAGCGGCCAATGCCGCAGCCGATGACACCGACTTTGTATCGCTTAGCCATGCTTGTGGCCCTCCGCAATTTGCTGCGCTTTCAGTGCAATTTCCATGGCCGCGAAGCAGCGGGCCTGCGGCATGGCGGTTTCGGTGCGGGCGCGAATATCCGCCAGAAGCTGCGGGCCATAGGGCAGCGGCACATCGGCGCAATCAATGTGCGTCACGCCCGCCTTGTCGGTGAGGAAGAGGTGATCGCCACCTGCCCGCCCGGCAATATCGACATTCTTTCGAATCTCGATTGCGCCTTCCGTGCCCGTGATGAAAAGACGCCCGTCTCCCCAACTCGGCAGACCATCCGGCGTGAACCAGTCCACGCGGATGAAACCGTCGGCATCATCGGTGCAAAGATGAATATCTCCGCTATCCTGCAATCCCGGCCATTGCGGGTTGGCGCGGTTTGAGACCTTTGCCGAGAGAATGTCCGCCGTCATGGAATTGGTGAAAAACAGAAACTGCTCGCACTGGTGCGAGGCAATATCCACCAGAATGCCGCCATAACGCGCCCGCTCGAAAAACCACGCCGGTCGTGTTGGCGCGCGTAGACGGTGCGGCCCGAAACCGGCGGTCGAGACCACCTTTCCGATAGCGCCTGCGGCGATCAACTCGCCCGCCTTCACTGTCGCCCTGTTTTCGAAATGTTCGGAATAGAGGACCGAAAAAATGCGGCCCGTTTCGGCCTGTACTTTTCTGACCTCGTCCAACTGGGCAAATGAGACCATGCCCGGCTTGTCCGTCATCACATCCTTGCCTGCGCGCATAGCTTCAATGGCAAGCGGCGCACGCTCATCGGGAATGGCGGCGGTGATGATGAGATCGATGGAGGGATCATCCAGCAAGCGGCGTTTGTCATCAACGCGCGGTACGCCTGCGAAAGCTTCCGAGTATTCCTTGGCCAGATCGTCTTCGATGGCGTGAAAGCCGACGTGTTCTGCGCCCGCAGCCAGCAGGCATTGCGTCTGGCCGAAAATGTGATTGTGATTGATACCGATAGTCGCAAATCGAACAGGTTTCATTATCCAAGCCTTGATGTTTCAGCGTTTCATGCCTGTTGTGGCGATGCCCTCAATCAGAAGGCGCTGGAAGAAGAGAAAAAATAGAAAAACGGGAACGAGCGAGAGGTTGGACATGGCAAACAGCGCCGTCCAATCCGAACTTCCGGTGCTGTCCACGAAGGAGCGAAGACCGAGCTGCACGGTGTAGGTGTTGATATCGTTGAGGTAGATCAGCGGCCCAAAGAAATCATCCCAGGTCCAGATGAAGGAGAAGATCGCGGCGGTCGCCAGCACAGGTGAAGAGAGGGGCAGCATGATCTTCCAATAGATGCGGAAGGGGCTACACCCATCCATAACCGCTGCCTCATCCAGCTCCCGCGGAATACCCCGGAAGAACTGCACCATCAGGAAAATGAAGAACGCATCTGTCGCCAGATACTTCGGCACGATCAGCGGCAGAGACGTGTTCACCCACCCCATTTCCAAAAACAGGATATATTGCGGAATAAGAACCACATGGTAGGGCAGCATCAAGGTGCCGAGCATCAGCGCGAACCAGAAATTCCGACCGCCGAAGCGAAGGCGCGCAAAGGCAAATGCTGCGAGCGAGCAGCCCGCCACGTTGCCGATGGTGGCGAGCACTGAAATGAAGAACGAGTTCCAGAAGAACTTTCCGAAGGAAACCTGAAGGCCGGTCCAGCCTCTGATATAACCGCCCAGATCCACTGCGGATGGAATGAGCGACGACGAACCGAAAAGCTCATCCTGCGGGCGGAAAGAGCCTGAGATCATCCACAGAATGGGATACATCATGGCAATGGATGCGGCGATCAGCACCATGTGCAGCAGTGCCGATTTCCATAGCGGACGGTTCACCCCTTGGCCGGGACGTAATGATGAGACGGCATCAGTCATCGTAATGCACCCAATATCGTGCGCTCAGAAACGAGAAGGCGGTAAAGAGCGAAATGATGATAACCAGTATCCACGCCAGTGCGGAGGCATAGCCCATGCGGAAGAAACCGAAGGCTTCCTGATAGAGGTAGAGCGTGTAAAACAGCGTCGAGTTGATGGGACCGCCGGAGCCATCGGATATGATGAAGGCTGGCGTGAAAGCCTTGAAGGCATCGATGGTCTGAATCACCGCATTGAAGAAGATGACCGGCGTCAACAACGGCAGGGTTATGCGGAAAAACTGACGCGCCTTACCAGCGCCGTCCATATCCGCTGCCTCATACATATCCTGCGGTATCTGACGAAGACCGGCAAGGAAGATGATCATCGGCGAGCCGAACTGCCAGACAGACAGAATGACCAGCGTGTAAATGGAGTAGTTCGGGTTTGAAATCCAGCTTGGCCCTTCAAAGCCGAAGAGTTGCCACAGCACCATGTTAACAAGACCATCGGACGCGAAAAGCTGGCGCCACAGAACGGCTATGGCCACGCTCGATCCCAGCAGCGATGGCAGATAGAACACCGCGCGATACATCGTCAGGCCTTTGATGCCGCGATTGAAGGCCATCGCAACCATCAGCGCGAAAATGAGCTTCAGCGGCACCGAAAGAATGACGTAAGTAAAGGTCACCGTCATTGCGGCGGCAAATTTCGGGTCCGCTGTGGCAATCCGCACATAGTTGGCCGCACCGACCCAGTCGGGCGATTGCAGCAGATCGTAATTCGTAAAAGACAGGTAGAGCGAAGCCAGCGCCGGACCGAGTGTCAGCCCGAAAAAGCCGATCAACCAGGGCAGCAGAAAGACATAGGCGTGAACATTCCGGTCGAACATCTTGCGCACACGGCCTTGCCTTGGGAGAGCCGCGGCGCGGCCCTCCCTCTGGATCGTATCAGATTGGAACGTCATGAGTGTTACTTCCGCTTGATAACGGTTTCCGCTTCCTTGACGAGCTTTTCGCCGCCCTGCTCCGGAGTGATCTTGCCGAATGCGACTTCTTCCGAGGTGCGCTTGAGAACAAAGGCAAACTCACCGGCGCCCGGAGGCGGTGCGGGCGGCAACGGCCCGACATTCGGGGTGACTTCGGCGATATATTCCACCATCGCCTTGCTGACATCGTTGAGCTTCGGGCTCAATTGGTCGCGCATGGAAGCGGAAGCTGGCACGCCACGCTCGACGCCCAGAATATCAACCCCTTCAGGCACGGCCACGAGAAAGTTGATGAAATCAACCGCCGCCGCGATGCCAGCGCTGCCATTGGCCACACTCATCAACATAGAAGGCTTGAGGTAGTGGCCTGACGGCGTATCCTTGGAAACCTTCGGGTATGATGTGATCGACAGTTTCGCTTTATTGACCGTTTGATATCCAACGAACTGGTTGGAATGCGCAAACGCGGTTGCCGCCTTGCCAGTCGTCAGCGGATTGCTTTCAATGTTCAACTGGTCGAGCGCCTGAATATCGGCAGGAACGCAGGCACCGGCCTCACGCATATCGGCCCACATCGCAAACCATTGCGTCGCATCCTTTGCATTATAGCCAATGCCGCCCTCTTCGCTGAAAAGAGATTTCTTGTTCTGTCTCAGCCAGTTTTCAAAACTTGGCTCAACGCCACTCGCATCAGCCGTGGCATAGTAGCCGGGCTTGGGCTTGTTTTTGCCGAACTCAACCGCATTCTTTGCAAACTCCTCCCAGGTTTGCCCCGCTGATGGCGGCTTGGCACCAGTTTTCTCCCAGCCTGCGGCATCGAAGAACACCGCGCTTGAATTCACACCGAGATTGATGCCGTAAAGCTTGCCATCGACTCGGCCAGAATCGATGTTCGGCGCACCGAAATCATCGATCTTCAAGCCTTTGCCGAGATACTCATCGAGTGGCGCCAAAGCACCGCGCCGCGCATATTCGAAAATATAGCGGTAATCCATCTGAATGAGGTCAGGCGCATTGCGACCGGCGACCTGCGTGGCAAGGCGGGGCCAGTAGTCCGACCAGCCCGCGAACTCACCGGCGATATCGAGATCTGGTTTGACCTGTTTGAAGGCGGCTATCGCCTTGTTCGTGCGGTCGGCACGCTCTTGTGATCCCCACCAGAGCAGGCGAATACGCGCCGCCTGCGCAAATGCAGATCCCCCACCCACTGTCGCGAGCGACAGTGCGGCCAGACCCGCGGTCAAAACCGCACGTCTTTGAATCATCATGGACATTGGCAACTCCTCCCTAATTGAATGCCAAATTAAATGATGCTGATAAACAGCGCTTGCCGTTTTATAACTATCTGGTTACATGGGATCACTGTTCAACAGCGTTGTCAAGCGGTCACTAAAAATGGATGAAGCCAAAAAAATTAGTTCAGAAAACGTGATCGACGAGGCGGAAAAGAAGAAGCGTGTGACCACACGAAAACCGGCCGTCCAATCACGAAATCCGGAACGCACCCGTGCGGCCATTCTCGAAGCCGCCCGCCGTGAGGTTGCAGCCAAGGGCTTGGCCGGGGCGCGGATTGACGTGGTGGCCAGACGTGCTGGCACCAACAAACGCATGATCTACCACTATTTCGGTGACAAGGACGCGCTCTATCTGGCGGTGCTGGAAGACGCCTATCAACACATTCGCAATGCCGAGCACCGGCTGGACCTTGCGCGCAAACAGCCGGTTGATGGCCTGCGCGAGCTTGCCCTCTTTACCTGGCATTATTTTCTCGACCACCCGGAATTTCTGAGCATTCTGGCAACGGAAAATCTCAATCAGGCCAGATACTTGCGCCAATCCACCAGCATTCCTGAAATGCATTCCAATTTCATTTCGGAGCTGAAGGACGTGCTGCTGCGTGGCGAAAAGACCGGCGATTTTCGCGCTGGTCTGGACCCGGTCGATGTCTATCTGACAATTGCCTCACTCGGCTTTTTCTACCTGTCCAACCGTTTCACGCTGTCCACGATCTTCCAGCGCGATCTGGCAGCGCCTGCGGAGCTGGAGCGCTGGGGACAGCATATCGTCAACACCGTCATTGCTGCACTGCGGCCATTTTGAACGGCCAGCCAAATTTTCCAAGCAAGAACAAACGCTCCGTACTTCGCAAGTGCGAAATAGGGATGAGGTAGAAGGTGCTGGCAGCCATCAGGCCAGCCGCTCGGATGATTTAAGCCGTGATTTTTCGCACGAAAATCTTCTTGACAGAAATACTGTTTCCCAATCACAAATAACCAACTGGTTACAAATTTTCGAAAACGGAAGATTGCGCCTTAACGGGAGTGAGGCGCCTTGGGAGGAAAATTTCATGCAGCGTATCGGCGTCATCATGCACGGCATTACCGGCCGTATGGGATATAATCAGCACCTCGTTCGCTCCGTTCTTGCTATTCGCGACCAGGGTGGCGTGACATTGAAGAGCGGCGAAAAGGTCATGCTGGACCCCATCCTTGTGGGTCGCAATGGCTCGAAAATCGAAGAGATTGCCCGCAAACACAATGTGGCGCGATGGACGACGGACATCGATGCCGCTCTCGCAAACCCCGATGACACACTGTTTTTCGACGCAGGCACGACGCAGATGCGCGGCAGCCTGCTGACCAAGGCCATCAAGGCTGGCAAGAATGTCTATTGCGAAAAGCCCATTTCCGACAATGTCGAGGAGGCCATGGCTGTTGCGAGACTAGCGGAAAGCGCTGGCATCAAGCACGGTGTGGTTCAGGATAAGCTGTTCCTGCCCGGGCTTCGCAAGCTTGCCATGCTGCGCGACAGTGGCTTCTTCGGTAAAATTCTGTCGGTGCGCGGCGAGTTTGGCTATTGGGTTTTTGAAGGTGACTGGCAGCCAGCACAGCGCCCATCCTGGAACTACCGCCAGAAAGATGGCGGCGGCATTATTCTCGATATGCTCTGCCACTGGCGTTATGTGCTCGACAATCTTTTTGGCGAGGTCAAAGCCGTCAACTGCCTTGGTGCTACCCACATTCCCCAACGCTTTGACGAGCAGGGCAACGCCTATGTGGCCGATGCGGATGACGCCGCTTACGCCACGTTCGAGCTGGAAGGCGGCGTGATTGCCCACATCAACTCGTCCTGGGCGGTGCGGGTTCGCCGAGATGATCTGGTCACATTCCAGGTGGATGGTACCCATGGCTCGGCAGTTGCTGGCCTTACAAAATGCTGGACGCAACATCGCACAAACACGCCAAAGCCGGTCTGGAACCCGGACCAGCCGCAAACCATCGATTTCTACAAGACCTGGCAGGAAGTGCCAGACAATGTGGTTTACGATAACGGCTTCAAGGCGCAGTGGGAAATGTTCGTGCGACATCTGGCCGAGGATGCGCCTTGGCCTTACGGGTTGATGGAGGGTGTCAAGGGCGTGCAGCTAGCCGAGCTTGGCCTGAAATCCTGGAAGGAGCGCCGCTGGCTCGACGTTCCCGCAATCGTTTGAGGAGGCTGACATGACCGAGCTCAAACTGCCGAAAGACGACCGCTCAATTGAAACCTACAGGCTCAGCGGCACACCGATTGCACTCGAAAAGCGCCAGCCATCCGACTTCAACCGCGTGGCCTATGCCGCCGCCCACGTCGTGGCCGACCCTTTCGCAGACAACGACCCGTGGCTCACACCGGTCATCGATTGGGAGGGAACCTTACGCTTTCGCCATCGTCTCTGGGATCTGGGCCTTGGCGTCGCGGAAGCCATGGATACCGCGCAGCGCGGCATGGGGCTTGGCTGGCCGCAGGCGCAGGAACTCATTTCCCGATCGCTGAAAGAAGCCGCGACCCGCAAGGATGCGCTGATTGCCTGCGGCGTTGGAACGGATCATCTGACTGGCACGCACTATAGTCTGAGCCAGATCGTTGATGCCTATCTGGAGCAACTGAATTTTGTTCAGGGTGAAGGCGGGCGTGTCATCTTGATGGCAAGCCGTGCACTTGCCGCCAACGCAACATCGCCGGATGATTATCTGGAAACATACTCGCGTGTTCTGGCCCATGCCAGTGACAAGGTCATCATTCATTGGCTCGGTGAAATGTTTGACCCGGCCCTTGAGGGCTACTGGGGCGCAAGCGACCATATGGCGGCCATGGATACCTGCCTTGATATGTTGGCCGCAAACGCCGACAAGATCGATGGCATCAAGATTTCGCTTCTGTCGAAAGAAAAAGAAATCGCCATGCGTCGCCGCTTGCCACCAGGTGTGCGCATGTACACAGGTGATGACTTCAACTACGCCGAACTGATAGCGGGTGATGAGCAGGGCCATTCCGATGCGCTGCTCGGCATTTTCGATGCGATTGCGCCTGCCGCATCCAAGGCTCTGGCGAGTTTAAAGCGGGGCGACACTGCCGATTTCTTCACGGTTCTCGAACCCACAGTCGCGCTGTCGCGCCACATTTTCAAAACCCCGACCCGCTTTTATAAAACAGGCGTCGTGTTTCTGGCCTATCTGAACGGCCTGCAGGACCATTTCACCATGATCGGCGGGCAGGAAAGCACGCGCTCCACGCAGCATCTCGCCGAGCTTTTCCGCCTGGCAGACAAGGCCAATGTTTTGGCAGACCCGGATGATGCGACGAGACGCATGAAAAATCTGCTGGCCGTCAGGGGCGTGCATTGAGATGGCCAGCGCACCCGTTTTGAAGGTAAAAGACGTCGCAATCTTCGAGCGGCGTCTCAGCATGCGCATGCCATTTCGCTTTGGCGCAGCAACGGTCACGGAGGCGGCGCAGATATTCCTTTCCGTCATCATAGAGGATGACAGCGGGAGGACGGCCGCAGGATATGCCGCCGAGCTGATGGTGCCGAAATGGTTCGACAAGAACGTCGACCTCAGCAACGCCGACAATGAGCAGCAATTGCGCCGCTCCGTGCATATGGCGGCACAGCTTGCGAAAGAGGCAGCACCCGCCACCGCCTTCAGCCTTCATGCCGCGCTTGAGCCACAGCAGCATGAGCAGGCATCAGCGGAAGGTCTGAACGGTTTGATTGCTTCCTTCGGCCTGGCGCTGGTAGACCGCGCTATACTGGATGGCCTCTGCCATCTGCACGATCTGACGATTGCGGATGCCATCTGCATCAATCTGCCCGGTATCAACACATCGACGACGCCTGATCTCGCGGGCTTCGATGTGTCGGGCTTCCTCAGCCGGTTGCAGCCGAAAAAGACGATCCATCTTCGCCACACGGTGGGCTATGTCGATGCGTTGACGCCGGCAGACATGAACTCCGCCCGCCGCAATGATGGTTTGCCGGAATGCCTGAGCGAAGAAATCGAGACCTATGGCGTCCGCTATTTCAAACTGAAACTATCTGGCAGGCCGCTGGAAGACACACAACGTCTGATCCAGATCGCAGCCGTTCTCGACTGCCTGCCGACCTACAAGGTCACATTGGACGGGAACGAGCAGTTTGCGGATGAGGCAGCCGTCATCGAACTGATGGACCGCATCGAAGCAGAACCGGGGCTTCAGCGATTGCGTCAATCGCTTCTGTTCATCGAGCAGCCGATCATTCGAACCGTTGCACTGTCAAAACCGGTCAAGACATTGGCCAAACGCGTTGCGCTTGAGATCGACGAGTCCGATGGCACCAAGGATGCGTTTCTTGAGGCCAAGGCACAAGGTTATCTCGGCGTATCCTCCAAATCCTGCAAGGGCTTCTACCGGTCCCTTCTCAACAGAATGCGTGTGGAACAATGGAATGCGGCAACGGCGGGTGGCTATTTCATATCGGCGGAAGACCTGACGACACAAGCGGGCATCGCGGTGCAGCAGGATCTGGCGCTGGCGGCATTGACCGGCCTTGGCCATATCGAGCGCAATGGACACCATTATGTCGATGGCATGCAGGGGGCCTCGGACACTGAAAATGCCGCATGGCTTTCCGCGCATGGTGATCTCTACGCAGATCATGCAGGGCGCGCGCGTCTGCACATCGCAAAGGGTGAGCTTCGCCTGGAAACAGTGCTAGCCGCCAAGGGCCTTGGCGTTGCGCAATCCGCAGCACAGGCAACATTTCGAACGCTTCAATCGGGGGAGAAGACCATATGAGCCTTGAAGGTCTTTCAATCAATTTCGCGACCATCAAACAGGGAGGTGCGTTCGGCACCTTGGTAGACGCCTGCCTTGCCCATGGCATTACCACCATTTCGCCATGGAGAGATCAGGTCCACGGCGTGGGCCTTGCGGAAGCGGCCCGCATCGTTGAACAGAACGGAATTCGCCTGAGTGGCCTCTGCCGGGGTGGCTTTTTCCCGGCAGCGGATGCGAAAGGCCGCCGAGACGCTATTGACGACAACAAACGCGCCGTCGATGAAGCGGCAGCTCTCAAGGCCGATTGCCTTGTTCTTGTTGTCGGTGGATTGCCTGCGGGCTCCAAGGACATCGCCGGCGCCCGACAGATGGTGGAAGATGGCATGGCAGAGCTTTTGCCCTATGCGAGGCAAGCTGGCATTCCGCTCGCCATAGAACCGCTTCACCCATTCTATGCCGCCGACCGCGCATGCTTCAACACGCTGAAACAATCGCTCGATCTCTGCGACAGATTAGGAGCTGGCACAGGCGTTGCGATTGATGTCTATCACGTGTGGTGGGACCCGGAGCTTGCAGAGCAGGTGGCACGCGCGGGCCGCAACGACCAGATCCTCGCGCACCACATTTGCGACTGGCTAGTGCCAACGACTGATCCCCTCAATGATCGTGGCATGATGGGGGACGGCGTCATCGATATCAAGGGCTTTCGCCGCATGATCGAACAGGCCGGTTTCTTCGGCCCGCAAGAGGTGGAGATTTTCTCCTACAATTGGAACGCCCGGCCCGTTGACGAGGTGCTCTCGACGGTGGTCGAGCGATACGGGTCAGTGTGTCAGGCTTGAAGCATCGCATTGCAACGTCATCCCCCGCAACAGCAGGGGATGACGCATATGCCGATCAGCGTTCCTTGCTGACGCCTTCAAAACGGGAATACCAAGGGCTGACGATCATGCCTTTGACATCACTGCGATAGGCGGCTGTATCCACCACTTCGGAGAATGGCTGGATCGAGAGAACCGCGTCATTCATATAGGCTTGGATATCTTCATAGGCTTTGGCCTGCTTGGCGGGGTCACGCTCCACCAGCGCCGCTTCGATCATCGCGTTCAGCTTCTCATCGAAGAAACTCGTGCGCCAGCTCTGGTAGTTGGTGAGCTTGGCCTCATCGGCATTGTTGGGATTATAGGCAAGGGAGCGCAGATTGTTGTCCGGGTGCGGTTGCTGACCACCGCCGCCACGACCGACCAGAAGCTCGAATTTACGTTCGCGCATCGCGCCGTAAATCTGGTCGCCGGAACCGCTGATCAGCTCGGCCTGAATGCCCGCCTGCGCCAATGTGTTCTGGATTGCCGTCGCGGCCTTCATGAACGGATCTTCGGAGAGAACGCGCAGGGTGGTTTTGAAACCTTGCGGGTAACCAGCCTCCGCCAGCAACGCCTTTGCCTTGGGTATATCGAGCTTGAAGCCCTGATCCGGCAGCGAGCCGAGAACGCCGGTGCTGATGGGGCGCTGGTGCAACTTGCCGTAGAATGGCATGACCGCCTTATCGAGCCCCTCGTAATCGATCAGATAACGCAGCGCTTCCCGTACCTTCTTGTTGGCATATCGCTCGTCTTTCATCGAAACGCCGAGATAGTAAAAGCCTGAACCGGGCGTGGATTCGATGGCAATTTCCTTGTCTGCCTGAAGCGACGTCAGGTCCGGTGCCTGCAAAGAATAGGCAACATCGATGTCGCCTTTTTCAAGCATCAGGCGCTGCGATTGTGATTCCGGCAGATGGCGCATCAGAACCCGCTTCATCGCGGGCTTTTCGCCCCAGAAATCATCGTTGCGGGTCAGGATGATGAATTCATTGGACTTCCACTGACCGAGCTTGAACGGGCCGGAACCCGCCGAGTTCAGAGTCAGCCATGCGGCACCCATATCACCGTCTTTTTCATGCTCCATCGCTGTCTTGCTATCGATGATGGTGCCGGGACCATTCTGCCCAAGGATCATCAGAAGCAGATTTGGATCATCCGGTTTTGGCAGATTGAGAACGAAGGTCTGCTCATCCTTTGCCACAAAAAGCGTGTCCGCCTGCTCGACCTTATAGCCGCGGGTCTTCAAGAAGGACGACTGGGCCAGATTGCGGACCAGGAGACGCTTCAGGCTCCACACCACATCCTGCGCGGTTACCGGATTGCCGGATGCGAAGCTAGCATCTTTTCGCAGATGGAAGGTGATGGATTTGCGGTCTTCAGCAACCTCCCAACGCTCTGCTAGGCGGGGCTGAATGCTTCTATCCTTATCCGAAAGTGTCACCAGCGTGTCGTAAACATTGTTCAAGACCTGCACGGTCTCACGGCCGGTAATAGCTGCGGGGTCGAGCGTCAGAATGTTGCTCATCGTGGTCGCGACCACCAGCTGGTCTTTCGGAGTTTCGGCGAAAGCATCAAGCGGCATGGCGCCGATTAACAAAGCACCCACCGCTACTGTTGCAAAGAAATGTCTCATCTTTCCTCCCATTGGCCGCTCATCCATCACGGCATTAACTCAAGACCAGATCGGCACTCCTCTGCGACGACGCTGATCAATTAAAGAATGGCTAAAACGGGCGCCACCAGCGCACGTCCAATATTGGCAGTCGCCTCACCCTCCAGATGTACGCCATCAATGGATGACGCGCTGGCAACGGTACCGGCATCGAAGAATGCACAATTCACCTCTCCCGCCAGCTTTTCATAAAGGGGCGACAAGCGCTGAGACTCCGAGATGCGCCGACCTGCGGCGGGCGCACCCGTCGGCCCCGCCACGCAGGCAGGCGGCGCGACAATCAACAGGCTCGGTCGGAATGACCGAGGCTTGTAGGGAAATGTGTCGACGATCTGCGCCAGACGTCGCACCCCTGAAACAGCCGTTTCGGCCACGCCTCCATGCACGGGCTTGAGATCATTCGTCCCCAGCATGATGATGACGAGGTCAAGCGGCATGTGGGAAGCAAGCGCTACCTCCAGCGCCTTGGCACCATTTCTGCATGCAGGTCCGGCATGATCATCGTAACAGGTTGTGCGCCCGCCAAGCCCCTCGGCTATGACATGCGCCTTGCCTTCAAGACCCGCCTCCAGCACCTCCGGCCAGCGGAACTCACGCGGATGGCGCAATCCGGTCGCCGGGTCTGCACCCCAGGTCAGGCTATCGCCGAAGGCAAGGATCGTCTTCATCTCTGGCCTTACCGGACGCGATTGTTTTCGATGAAGTTGAAATCGATGTCCTCTCCCAGACCCGGACGATCAGGCACATGCACGTAGCCATCTGCGTCCATCGGGTCGGACAGGGATTTCAGATAATCAAAGCCATCATCATATTCGAGGAAAGGATGCAGCAGCCCACGCTCATACCAGCGGCAATTCTTGGTCGCGGCCACCACGTGCAAATTCATGGCCGTGTTGCCATGCACTTCACATTCCACGCCAAAGGCTTCCGCAAGGTGCATGGTTTTCAGCGCAGGCGTAATGCCGCCAACATCATTGACGCCGGTCCTCAAAATATCGCAGGCACCCGCCTTTAACCATTCCGCCCGGTGCCAGTGCTTTCCAGCCGCACTTTCAGGTCCAACGACCGGAATATCGAGATTATCCGCCAGCCATTTGTAGGATGACATGGACTGCTCATCCATCGGCTCTTCGATCCAGTCGAAATCCAGCTTCTCCAGACCGCGCCCCAAAGCCAGCGCATCGGTCCGGGAATACCAATGGAAGGCATCGATCATCAAATGGATATCGGGACCCACCGCTTCGCGAACGGCAGAACAGGCCTTGAGATCCATCTTGACATCCGGCGCCCAACTGACAGGTGGCATCCACGTGTGCAGCTTGATGCCTTTATAACCGCGCTTCACCAGCGTTTCAGCAAAGCGACCGTAGTCCTCAGGGGTCGCAAGACCGCCTTCAAGCTCATCCCCGCACATGATCGAGCCATAGGCGAGCACCTTGTCACGATAGCCACCAATCAACTTGTATACAGGTTGGTTGAGCGAACGACCGGCCAGATCCCACAAGGCGCAGTCGACCACGGCTAGCGTGCGGTCCGTCAACTGCGCTGCAGACCCCCTCTGCCAATGCGCAAGGTCTTGCCACAGCCTTTCGCGATCGCGGTGATCGGCACCGATAAGAACCTTTTTGACAAATTTCTCGATGAGATGGGGGCGAACAATTTCCGGTGCGGTAAAGGAATGCCCTTCCTGACCGTCCTCCGTGCGGATTGTCAGCATGGCCTGCTCAACCTGATGCGCCGGACCCGGATGCGCGTGGCCGGCACTATCGGAATGGCGACGCGTAGTGGTTTTGAACACCCGCACGTCCACGTCGGTAATAATCATCTGTCCTCCCTCTGCAGCCCGGCGGCCACCGACATCATCTTCGCATCCTATTAGACAGATATGCGACTATTTGTCAAACATGTATGACATGTTGTCTTTTCCGTCGAATCTCAAAGCCTATGATCTGCGAAAGGATCGATCCTTCGCCTTGCACGTTTGTGTCGGGAGAGAAACTTTAGTAACGCTTGCGTCTTTCCCGCACTCACCTGCACAATCACAGAGCCCTCCATGCCCTCCCAATCTGCCGGTTATTTATATGCGCTTGCGGCCTTCACCATTTTTGCCGCACAGGATGGCATTTCGAAGCATCTCGGCTCGGCCTATCCGCCCGTCCTCGTCGCCATGCTGCGCTATTGGGCTTTCGCAATTTTCGTCATCATCCTCGCGCTAAGATCACAGGCAGGACTTCGCAGAACCGCCACCACTCAGCGTTTCTGGCTTCAATCCAGTCGCGGTGTGTTGCTAGCGGTGCAGATTGTTCTCGCGATTTTCTCGTTTTCCATCGTCGGTCTGGCGCATACCCACTCCATTTTCGCTGCAGCGCCGCTTTTTGTCGCAGCGATGTCTGTTCCGATCCTGGGTGAACAGGTCGGCTGGCGGCGATGGTCGGCAATTCTGGTTGGTTTTTTGGGTGTGCTCATCATCCTCAAACCGGATGAGAACGGTTTTGACCCGGCTTTGCTGATAACCTTTGCTGGCGCATTGCTGTCCGCGCTTTACAGCGTGCTAACACGCCTTGCCAGCCGCACTGACACGGCCATGACAAGCTTCTTCTACACCGGCGTGCCAGGAGCATTGGCGCTGACACTTATTGGGCCGTTTTATTGGGTTACAATGGCGCCAGCCGATTGGGTCTGGATGCTGGCCCTGTGTATCACGGGCATGAGCGGGCACTATCTTCTCATCAAAGCCTTCGAGCTGGCCGATGCCGCGACAGTACAGCCTTTCTCCTATTACCAGTTGGTGCTCGTCTCCATCATGGGCGTAGGCCTCTATGGAGAGGTCTTGAACGCCCACATGATTGTGGGCGCAATCATCGTCATCGCTGCCGGTCTTTTCACCATCTGGCGGGAGCAAATGGTTGCCCGCCGCAATAGAAGACTGTCGCTATAGCACTTGGGCGGCCTTCGCCTCACAGCGCAGCAGCATACCGAACAGATCCTTCGGCTCATCCGGGTCCGCCAGCAGATCCAACTCGTCGAACAACCCTGTGGAAGCGAGCTTCGACCTGACATAGCGCAGGGCCGAAAAGTCTTCGATTGCAAAGCCCACGCTGTCGAAGAGGGTGATCTGTCCGTCGCCCTCGCGCCCCGGTTTGCTGCCCGCAATCACTTCCCAAAGTTCTGTGACGGGGTAATCTCCAGGCAACTGCTGAATTTCGCCCTCGATGCGGGTTTGCGGCGGGTACTCCACGAAAATTCCTGAACGAAGCAGAATATCTCTATGCAATTCCGTCTTGCCGGGACAGTCACCGCCCACCGCATTGATGTGAACGCCGGGGCCAACCATATTGTCGGTCAGGATGGTTGCATATTGCTTGTCGGCGGTAACGGTCGTGATGATATCGGCGCCTTCAACCGCATCCTCCGCGCTCTCGCAAATCGTAATAGTGAAGCCGGAGCCCTGAAGATTGCGCTGGCATTTGAGGCTCGCCTGCATGTCAACGTCATAAAGCCTGAGATGGTCGACGCCCATGATGGCCTTGAAGGCGCGCGCCTGAAACTCGCTTTGCGCACCATTGCCGATGATGGCCATTGAGCGGGCGTTTTTGCGCGCAAGGTATTTCGCAGCAAGTGCCGATGTCGCGGCAGTCCGCAGGGCTGTTAAAATCGTCATTTCGGAGATCAGCATCGGATAGCCGTTGCCCACATCCGACAAGACACCGAATGCCGTCACGGTCTGGCGTCCCTGTCGGGTGTTCTTGGGGTGTCCATTGACGTATTTGAAACCGTAGAGCTGTCCGTCGCTGGTTGGCATCAACTCGATGACACCTTCCATGGAATGGGAGGCGATACGCGGCGTCTTGTCGAACTGCTCCCAGCGTCTGAAATCCTCTTCCAGCGTATCGGCGAGTTCGGACATAAATGTATCGATGCCGACGTTCAGGACCAGCTTCATCATGTTATCGACACTGATGAAGGGGACGATATTGAGGTTCGGTAATACCATGATCCAGCCCTCCTCAGCCAGCTCTCGTCGGTCGGTCCAGAACACGCTTGCCCATCAGGCTTGCGGTCAGATCCACCATCAGACGCGCAGTGCGGCCCCGCTCATCCAGAAACGGGTTGAGCTCGACAAGATCGAGGCTCGAAACCAGGCCGCTATCGCACAGCATTTCCATCACCAGATGCGCTTCACGGAACGTTGCGCCTCCCGGCACAGTCGTGCCCACCGCAGGCGCAATCGATGGATCAAGGAAATCGACATCAAGGCTGACATGCAGCAGACCATTCGCCGCCTGAACCCGCTCAAGAAACGATCGCAACAACACGCCAACGCCGTGTTCATCGATCATGCGCATGTCGTAAATGGTCACACCGGTTTCACCGAGTGCGGCGCTTTCGGCCGGGTCGACACTGCGAATGCCGATCATGCAGATGTTGTCTGGACTAACGGGATGCGTAACTTTGGGGAAGTAACCTTCAAAGCCATCGCGTCCGCTGTAATATGCCACCGGGGTTCCGTGCAGGTTTCCACTGCGAGTGGTTTGCAAGGTGTGATAATCCGTATGGGCATCCAGCCACAGCACGAAGAGTGGTCTGCCCATCTCCGCCGCACGCCGCGCCACACCTGTCACGCTCCCCGCTGAAATGGCATGATCGCCGCCCAGAAAAATTGGCATCGCGTTTTCGCTTTCGCGGTAGGCGATTTTCGTAAGCGCCTCGGTCCATGCAACCGTTTCCGACAAATGGTGAACGGCGCTGTTGGGATGGGCGAAGTCACGAAGTGGTGCGGGCGTGATGTTGCCCAGGTCAACCACGCCATGGCCAAGATCTTCCAATGCAGTTTTCAGGCCCGCTATGCGCAGCGCGCTTGGTCCCATCTCGCACCCCAGATGTCCGGCACCGATCTGCAAGGGCACCCCGATCAACCTGCATTCCATGAGCGTCTCCCTCGCTTTGAACTCATGAAATTGAACCATTTGACGATGGCAATATGAACAATGCATATTGGCAAAACCGATTTCACTTCCTACCAATTCGGTCAATCGAGTTTGCAAAGTGGCACAATGGATCAACTGGACACGAAACTGATAACGCTTCTGCGTCACAACGGGCGACGCAGCATCTCCGACCTCGCGCTGGAGACAGAGACATCCCGCGCCACGGTACGGGCACGCATAGAGCGGCTCGAGGCGAACGGCACGATTGTCGGCTACACCGTCGTTCTGCGGGCCGATGCGGCAGCGGCAACCGTGCGCGGAATCATGATGATCGAGATCGAGGGGCATGTGACCGACAGAGTGATCCGTGCACTTGGCGGCTTCCCTGAGATATCCGAGATCCATTCGACCAATGGCAGGTGGGATCTGATTGTGGAATTGAGCGCGCCGACGCTTAGCGATTTCGATTCCATTCTGCGCCGCATCCGTCTGGTTCCGGGCATTACCGGCAGCGAAACCAGCCTTCTTCTGTCCACCTCACGCTCGACAAAGGCGCGGCTTTAGGAGAGCCACAAGCGTTCCCCTCGGTCCTCTCTTACGGTCTTTGGCTCTATCAACTTATAGTACTGGATTCACTCATTTAACCGATACCATAGAGACGTCAGGATGCCTGAAAAGTATAAGGGTTGAAAGCGCTACCAGCGGGCGCGATCATCGCATAAAACCTCAACCTTTGGCTTAATTGTTCGGATCAGCGCCAATTTGCTGCGCTGCGGCGCAAAAATATGCCAAACTTGTGAAGTCTCCTTCCTGTACAAGTATAGCCTCATACAACACCCCATGGCGCGACGACAAAAAAGTATCAGCAATTTCTCCGCAATGATGTGGAATGATCCGGCTGAACACTGGATGCTCCGGCCAACGTTCGAGGTCAGTTGGAGAGGAGCCAATGGCCAGCCCTTAAGGGGATGTAGCGTTTGAGGGAGAGAGTATCCATGCAACCCGATCTTGAACTGGTCCATATCCGCAAGGGCGAATCTTTCGCAGCCTGGACGCATGGCTACCCGTTCCGCACGGTGCGCTGGCATTACCATCCCGAATATGAAATCCACCTCGTGGTGGCGACAACAGGCACGTTTTATCTGGGCGATTTCGTCGGCACATTCAGCCCGGGTCAGCTCATCATGACAGGCCCCAACCTTCCACAAAACTGGATCAGCGATATTGAAGAGGGCGAGATCGTCCCGGCCCGTTCGCTCGTCATCCAGTTCCCTGAAGCCTTCATCGAAGGCGCCTGCGCATCCATGCCGGAGATGGAAGCGGTGCGCCCGCTTCTGGATCGCAGCCGCCGCGGATTGCTTTTTGACGATGCAACCAGCGCGGCCGTGCGCCCTATCATCGAAAAACTGCTGGAAGCACAGGGCCTGAAACGCCTTGCCTTGTTCTGGGAAATTCTCGACCGTCTCGCGGAGGGGGATCACGAGGTGCTTGCAAGCCTCAGCTTCCAACTTGATCTGACAAGCACGGAAGACAGCGGGATCAACCGCGCCTTGTCTCACTTGCGCGAGAACCTGACCGATCAGGTTGAGGAAAGCGAGCTTGCGGAAATGTTCGGCCAAAGCCCCAGCACATTTTCCCGGGCCTTCAAGCGCCACACCGGCACGACGCTGGTGCGCTACCGCAACCAGATGCGCATCGACCTTGCCTGCAAGATGCTTTTGGCGGACCTCGACGTCAATGTCGCAGAAGTTTGCTACGAAGTAGGGTTTTCAAACCTGTCCAATTTCAACAGGCATTTCCTGAAGTTGAAGGGAATGTCTCCATCCCAGTTCCGTACGACATTCACGGCGCAGAAGGCGTTCATGATGGCGGACTGATCGAGCCTGACAATCTGACTTTAAACCATTCGGGCAGCGGTCTGCTGTCTGGAAACGCGCAGCTATGCCTGCATTCATCCATAAGGGAGGAACCTAGATGAAAAAGATGCTTCTTTCGGCCACCGCCGCACTGGCTTTGTGCATCACACCTGCACTCGCCCAGGAAAAACTCAAGATTGGAATGACATTCCAGGAATTGAACAATCCCTACTTCGTCTCGATGCAAGAAGCCTTGAAAGAGGCCGCAGCCAGCATCGGTGCAGACGTGATCGTCACAGACGCGGCTCATGATGTTGCAAAGCAGGTTTCCGATGTTGAAGACATGCTCCAGCAGAAAATCGATATCCTGCTGTTGAACCCAACGGATTCCGCCGGCATCGAAGCCGCCGTTCACGCTGCCAAGGCCGCAGGCGTGATCGTCGTTGCCATCGATGCCAACGCCAATGGCCCGGTCGATACCTTCGTCGGCTCCAAGAACCGCGATGCCGGATATCTCTCCTGCAAGCATCTGGGCGAAGCCCTCGGCGGCAAGGGTGAAGTTGCCATTCTGGACGGCATTCCCGTTGTGCCTATCCTGCAGCGCGTCGAGGGTTGCAAGGCAGCTCTTGGTGAATTCAAGGAGATCAAGCTGGTGGACACCCAGAATGGTCGACAGGATCGCTCGGTCGCGCTCGGCGTCGTTGAAAACATGATCCAGTCGCATCCGAAACTCGCCGGTATCTTCTCGGTGAATGATGGCGGGGCCATGGGTGCACTTGCCGCCATTCAGGGTTCCGGTCGGGATATCAAGCTGACCTCGGTCGATGGTGCGCCTGAAGCAGTGAAGGCCATTGCCGATGGCACCAACTTCATCGAGACAACAGCCCAATTCCCGCGTGACCAGGTTCGCGTTGGCCTTGCCATGGCGCTTGCCCAGAAGTGGGGTGCCGTTGTCGTGCCGAAGGAAGTTCCGATCGACGTGCGCGTTGTAGACAGCAAGAATGCAGCTGACTTCAGCTGGTAATTAGCACAGCCAAGCCTGCACCCACGGCCATGTGGGTGCAGGATTTTTCAACGACCGAGGAGAGCAGAATGCTTGAACTCAAAGGGATCAGAAAAAGCTTTGGCCAGATCGAAGTCCTGCGTGGCGTCGATCTGACAGCGCGCGCAGGAGAAGTTCACGCACTTCTTGGCGAAAACGGCGCTGGCAAATCCACGCTGATGAAAATTCTCTGCGGCATCATCAAGCCGACGGACGGCGCGATCCTGATTGAAGGAAAAGAGCATCAATTCGCCAATTACGACGAGGCCATCGCGGCTGGAATAGGCATCGTCTTTCAGGAATTCAGCCTGATACCCTATCTCAATGCTGTCGAAAACATGTTCCTCGCCAGAGAGTTGCGCGGGCCAATCGGCCTTCTGGATAGAAAAGCCATGCGCATTCGCGCAGCCGAAATCATGCGCCAACTGGCAGTCGATGTGCCTCTTGATGTGCCGGTCCACCGCCTGTCTGTCGCCGAGCAGCAGTTTGTCGAGATTGCCAAGGCACTCTCCCTCAATGCCCGGATTCTGGTTCTGGATGAGCCGACGGCAACCCTGACACCGTCTGAGACCGAACACCTGTTTAATGTCATGCGCACCTTGCGCAGTCAGGGCGTGGCGATCATTTTCATTTCGCATCATCTGGAAGAAATCTTTGAAATCTGCGACCGCATCACCGTGCTGCGCGATGGAGAATTCATTGCATCCTGCCTCGTGTCCGATGTGGACAACGACCGCCTTGTCGAGATGATGGTGGGGCGACGGATAGAGAATAATTTTCCGCCCAAGACTGGCACGACGAGTAGTGCGCCCATCGTGATCGAAGTGGAAGAACTGCAACTCAAGAAGGGAGGCCCGATATCGCGGTTCTCCTTGAGAAAAGGCGAGATATTGGGCTTCGCCGGTCTCGTCGGCTCGGGGCGGACGGAGACTGTGCTCGCCATGCTCGGGGCGCATTCCTTCGCGCGCCGCAAGCTCAAGATGGATGGCATCGAAAAGCGATTTTCTGGCCCCGATGACGGCTTGGCCAGTGGCGTCGGCCTACTACCCGAAAGCCGCAAGGATGAGGGTCTAATCACCAGCTTTTCCATCCTGCAGAACATCTCGCTCAATAACTACAAGAAGTATCGCAAGAACCACTGGTTCATCGATCTGAAAAAAGAACGTCGCGATACGCAGGACGCCATGGATCAGGTCCGCGTCAAGGCGCAAGGCCCAGACGCCCGCGTCGATACCCTGTCCGGAGGCAACCAGCAAAAGGTCGTGATTGCCAGGTGGCTCAACCACGATATGCGGGTGCTGATCTTCGATGAACCAACGCGCGGCATTGATGTGGGTGCCAAAGCTGAAATCTACGCCCTGATGCGCCAGTTCACCGAACAGGGCTACTCGATCATCATGATCTCATCCGAACTGCCAGAAATCATCGGCATGTCCGACCGGGTCTGCGTCTTCCGCTCAGGCGGCATCGTGGCGACAGTCGAGGGTGACCTTGTGAATTCCGAAACAATCATGACCCATGCGACCACCGGGAGAGTTGAACATGTTGCCTGATGCAAACACCGACACAGCAACGAGATCCAACGGCCTGACCCTTGGACGCCTGCTGCAAACGCCTCTCGCTCTGCCCCTTGTCGGGCTCATTGTTGTCTCCATCATCATGGGGCTGGCGAGCGACAACTTCTTCACCCTGAACAATATCATGAACGTCCTGCGCCAGGTGTCCATCGTCGGCATCCTCGCGGTCGGCATGACCTTTGTTATCCTCACCGGCGGTATCGATCTTTCGGTCGGAGCGGTCATGGCCCTTGTCGGCACGCTCTGCGCTGGCATGATGGTAAAAATGGGCATTCCAGCCATCGCGGCGCTGGGTATTGGCCTCTCCATCGGCATCGCAATCGGTCTGCTGAATGGCGCGCTCGTCGCGTGGGGCAAGATGCCCGCCATCATCGTTACACTGGCAACCATGGGCATGGCGCGCGGGCTGGGGCTGATCTATTCGGGCGGCTATCCGATCAGCGGTATTCCGAGCTGGATTTCATGGTTCGGCGTGGGTCGCGCAGGTTTTGTGCCGGTGCCGGTCATCATCATGGTGGTGACCTATGCCCTTGCCTGGGTGCTTCTCCAGCGCACCGCCTTCGGTCGCCATGTCTACGCGCTGGGTGGCAACGAAAACGCAGCACGCCTTTCCGGCGTGAAGACCCAGCATGTGAAACTCGCCGTCTACGGCATTGCCGGTTTCACATCGGCGCTAGCAGCCATCATTCTCATCGGTCGTTTGATGAGCGGCCAGCCAAATGCCGGTGTGGGTTTCGAGCTGGATGCCATTGCAGCCGTTGTCCTTGGCGGCACCGCGATTGCAGGCGGACGTGGCCTCATCCTTGGCACTCTGATCGGCGCGATCCTGCTCGGCATCCTTAATAACGGGCTCAATCTCATGGGCATCAACCCGTATCTGCAAGATGTGATCAAGGGGGGCATCATCCTGCTGGCCATCTATATCGGGCGCGAATGGCGCTGAAATCATTGAACTTTTTCAATAAAACAGGAGAATACCATGTCTCAATCACTGCAAGGCAAGATCGCCGTCATCACCGGAGCGGCATCGGGAATTGGCCTCGCAACCACCGAAGCATTGCTGGAACAGGGCGCCACCGTTGTGATGGTGGACTGGAATGAAAATGCTCTGACTGAACTGACGGCAAAACTGGGCGAAAAAGCCATTCCGCAGGTCACCAACCTGTTGGATGCGGATAGCTGCAATGCGATGATCCCTGAAATTCTACAGAAGGTCGATCATATCGACATCCTGTATTGCAATGCCGGGACCTATATCGGTGGCGATCTCACCGAAACCAACCCCGAGGCCATCGACAAGATGCTCAACCTCAATGTCAACGCGGTGATGAAGAACGTGCACGCCGTTGTTCCGCACATGAGCGAGCGCAAAACCGGCGATATCATCGTGACATGCTCCATTGCGGGCCACTATCCAACCTATTGGGAGCCGGTTTATGCAGCGTCCAAATGGGCCATCACCTGCTTTGTCCAGACAATGCGCCGCCAGATGATTCCGCACGGCGTGCGTGTTGGCCAGGTATCGCCCGGCCCTGTCGTTTCAGCGCTTCTGGCAGATTGGCCAGAAGAAAACCTGCGCAAGGCAAAAGAGGCCGGTGCCTTGATCGATCCGAGCGAAGTTGCCGACGCCATCGTCTACATGCTGACACGCAAACGCACCGTCACCATCCGTGACATGCTGGTCTTGCCGACAAGCTTCGACCGCGTTTAAGACTAAGGGCAGGCAGGAGAAAAAAAAGATGGCTCAGTATCTGATCGGCGTTGATGTTGGAACCGGCTCTGCACGAGCGGGTGTCTTTGATACCTCAGGTCAGCTACTGGCCGTCGCTAAGCGGCCCATCTCCATGCATCGCGAAGATGGCGGAATTGTCGAGCAATGCAGCGAGCAGGTTTGGCATGCCGTCTGCGAAGCCGTACGCGAAAGCGTATTGGAAGCGGGTATTGACCCTGCCCATGTGGCAGGCATCGGTTTTGACGCAACCTGCTCGCTGGTCGTGCGTGGCACTGACGAAGAGACCTTACCCGTGGGTGATCCCGCCCATCCTGAACGGGATATCATCGTGTGGATGGATCACCGCGCGGTAGAACAGGCTGACCGCATCAACAAACAGGGACATGACGTCCTGAAATATGTTGGCGGTCGCATCTCACCGGAAATGCAGACGCCCAAGCTGCTTTGGCTGAAGGAAAACAGACCGGAGATCTATGCGCGCGCAGAGCATTTCTTCGATCTGGCAGATTTTCTGACCTGGAAAGCCACCGGCGCATTGGATCGGTCCAGCTGCACCGTAACCTGCAAGTGGACCTATCTCGCCCATGAGGCGCGGTGGGACGCCGATTATTTCCGCCAGATCGGGCTGGGCGATCTGGCCGATCGGGATTTTTCGAGGATCGGCCAAAGCGTTGTCGAGCCGGGAACTGCTCTCGGAACCGGCCTGACTGCGTTGGCAGCGCAAGCGATGGGCTTGCCCGCTGGCACCGCCGTTGCTGCCGGTTTGATAGACGCCCATGCCGGTGGTGTCGGCACGGTTGCGGCAGGAGGAGACGCACGAAATTGCCTCGGCTATGTTTTCGGCACGTCATCCTGCACCATGACAACAACGGAAAAGCCGGTCTTCGTGCCGGGCGTATGGGGTCCATACTATTCTGCCATGGTGCCGGGCGCATGGCTGAACGAAGGCGGCCAGTCGGCTGCCGGAGCGGCTATTGACCAACTCGTGCAACTGCACCCATCGACCGAGCAAGCCGCGCAGCTTGCCACCGCCGCCGGAAAATCACTGCCGCAGTGGCTGGCAGACCAGGCTCTGGAACACGCTTCGACATCAGCAAAAGCAGTTCGCCTCGCCGATCATCTCCATGTTGTCCCTGAATTTCTGGGCAATCGTGCGCCCTTTGCAGATCCCCATGCCCGCGCCGTCATCATGGGGCAGGGAATGGAAACCGGCCCGGAATCGCTTGTTGCGCTTTATATCGCCGGAATATGCAGCCTGGGATACGGCCTGCGGCAGATCATCGAGACACAGGCGACGCATGGCGCGCCGATATCAACCATCAGCGTCAGTGGCGGTGCAGGCTCTCACCCGCTCACACGTCAGTTGCTGGCAGATACAACCGGCTACCCGGTCGAAATCACCGAATGCGAAGAGCCGGTTCTGCTGGGTTCTGCCATCCTCGCATCTGTCGCGGCAGGGCTTTATGACGATCTTCAAACCGCGATGCCCGCAATGTCGCGTGTGGCAATGCGCTGCGATCCGGATCAGGCAGTCCAAGCTCTGCACGAGACACGCTACGCGGCCTTCATGTCGCTCCAGACACTGGCACGCCAGATCCGCCATTCCATGGACGAAATGGCCTGACCTCAACGGCGGCATTTCGCATCACCATCACCGGCTCCACGCCAGATATACGAGGCTATCATGCAATTCTCAGGAAAATCCGTCATCATTACCGGCGCTGGCAAAGGCATCGGGCGCGCCTGCGCGCTTTTGATGGCTCAGCGTGGCGCAGAGGTCGTGGCTCTCAGCCGCACCCAATCCGATCTCGACGCGTTGCGAGCAGAGATCGGCGGGCGCTCCATCCGCGTGGATCTTGCAGATGCCGCCAGCGCACGTTCCGCAATGCAGGAAGCAGGAACCTGTGATTACCTGATCAACAGTGCCGGAACGAATGTTCTCGAAAGCGTGCTGGATATGACAGAAGAGGGCTATGAGGCGGTTCTCGGGATCAATCTGCGCGCAGCACTCATTACATCGCAGGAATTCGCACGCGCACGCATCGCCGCCGGTGGTGGCGGCGCCATCGTCAACATCACCTCCATTGCAGGGCATCGCGGTTTTCAGGATCATCTCTGCTATGCAGCCTCAAAGGCCGGACTGGAAGGCGCTACCCGTGTTCTTGCCAAGGAACTCGGCCCTCACGGCATCCGGGTCAACGCCGTCGCACCGACGATCACTCTGACGGAACTGGCCGCCGCGGCATGGAGCGATGCTGAAAAAAGCGCACCCATGATGGTTCGCCACCCTCTCAACCGCTTTGCTGAGGCCGAGGAAGTGGCCCAAAGCATCGCTCTGCTTTTGTCGGATGACAGTAAAATGATCTCAGGCGCTGTGCTGCCTGTGGATGGCGGCTTTCTGGCGGTCTAACCACCTCGATGTGGTGTAGTGGGACAGCGGAAGGGATGGTTTTCGGGGAACAGATCAGGCCACCAGTTGTTAGCGAAGGGAATCCATTTCCCGCAAGCAACAGATTGGACATATCATGGCCGACACAAATTACCCAACGCCGCCCTACGCTGACCAGAAGCAGGAGCCACCCGGCACAACCGCGCAAATGAGCCCGAAGCCCGATCACGGTGAAGAGTCGTATCGTGGTAACGGGCTCCTCGCAGGCAAGGTCGCGTTGATTACAGGCGCAGACTCAGGCATCGGCAAAGCGGTAGCGATTGCATTTGCCCGCGAAGGCGCAAACGTTTTGGTTTCCTATCTAAATGAGCATGAGGATGCTGAAGATACAGCCAAGTGGATTGAAGAAGCTGGCCGCAAGGTAATCCTCGTTCCTGGCGACATCAAGTCTGAAGCACACTGCAAATCGCTCGTTGCCGAAGCCGTCGAAAAGCTGGGTGCCATCGACATTCTTGTCAACAATGCAGCCTTCCAGCGCACCTATGCCTCTATCGAGGATATCACTGCCGAGGAATGGGATGAGACATACCGCACCAACATCTATGCTCCCTTTTTCCTCGCCAAGGCCGCAGTGCCCTTAATGAGAGCAGGCAGCGCGATCATCAACACAACGTCGATCCAGTCGCGTCAGCCCTCCCCTAATCTACTCGCCTATGCCTCCACGAAAGGTGCAATCTCTAATTTTACCGCTGGTCTCGCGGCTATGGTTGCAGACAAGGGTATTCGCGTGAACGCAGTGGCTCCGGGACCGATCTGGACGCCGCTCATCCCATCCACCATGCCGGCGGAAAAAACGGCAAAATTTGGCGCAAATACGCTGATGGAGCGCGCCGGACAACCGGCTGAGCTTGCTGGCGCCTACGTTCTGCTGGCCTCCAATCTGGGTAGCTACATGACCGGCGCTGTTATTCCCGTCACGGGCGGCGAGATTATGATCTGACGAAAGAACAAAAAGCTTTCCGTTTTTCCTATAGGAAAGCCTGTATCAACCAGAAGCCACTGCTTTCATTATAGATTCAGGAAGTGTTCAACGCTCATTTCCTTCATCGACCTCGTATGGAAAACGCGAAGTGAAGCGGATAGAAGCAAGCCCGCCCCATTGATGGGGCGGGCCAATACCATTTAAGCCACCCACCGATGCCCAAAATTGGTGGCCAATCAGGCGATGCGATAGCGCTGCTTCGCAAGCGAAGCGGCATCATCAAAGCCTCATTTCGGATACCGAATTCCCATTAATTTTGATGATATTTGACGCGGACTGTTGCAAATCCGAGACACGGCGCGGCGAAATTGCTGATGCTACCCTGCGTTGATTCATGGGTGTGCTGGATGCAAATTAATTTGCATCCTAAGGTAATATAAAATCACCTAACATTTCGCCTCATCATTGCAAAAACCAATGATGCAGACCCTTCAATATTGCGGCGAATGCCCATGTTCGCCACCGCTAAATAGGCCAAACGCATGTCTTTTGCATCTCGTTGTCTTGCCTTGTTGTCAGCATTTTTTATGTGCGTAAAAATCCCGGCACGTCGTGGGTTGTATCTTTTGTCGTTGGCGATTCTGGCGATAGCAGCAAACACGCAAGTGGCCTTTGCGCTTTCAACTGCCTGTTTAAGTCTCAATGTGCAGGAAACGTCGCAGGCCGGCCAAAAAGAAATTGCAACTCCGCAAAGCGGAAGCAACTTTGCCGCAGACGAGGAATTCGTCTTCACAATTAAAACAGAGAATTCCCACTCCAGTGAAATGGTTGCAAACACTCCGGAAAACCGCGCCTCTGCCAGTGCGTTATGGTTTGATAATTCGGGCGGATTATTTGAATACAGACCTAGTTCAGGTGCAGAAGTTGTTGAAACGGTTATCGTCCCAATCAATGTCACGGTCGAATACAGCTTCAACGTCATGGGATCGACGCGGTCGGGCAATGCCGTGACATCGCAGGGATCGGCCTCAATGACGCTGACATGCCGTGCCTCGGGTAGCTCGGCCTCCACCGATGCAACTCTTTCAAGCCTGATAACAAATTCTGGAACACTTTCGCCGACCTTCGCTTCCGGAACGACCACCTACACAGCATCAGTGGCCAATAGCGTCAATCCGCTCACCGTCACACCCACTGCCAGCAACGGCGGGTCGATCAAGATCAACGGCGCTACGGCTACATCCGCGCAGGGATACCCAGTCGCTCTCAATCCGGGGCCCAACAACATTGAGATAGAGGTCACCGCTGCCGATAATGTGACTAAACAAACCTATTCCCTTACCGTAACGCGAGCAGCAGCCCCCCCGACAGTCACAAACATTTCCCCATCAACGGGAAAAACGGCGGGTGAAACATCTGTCACTATTACCGGTACGGACTTCACGGGCGCAACCAGCGTCACGATCGGCGGGGAGCTGGCGACAAATGTTGACGTGGAATCCGCTACTGAGATTACGGCCACGACACCAGCAAATGGTGTAGGAGCCGTTGACGTTGTCGTTACCACACCGGCAGGTAACGGAACGCTGAGCAATGGCTTCACTTACACCAAAAGCACTCCAAACCTCACCGTTTCCGCCCCCAACCCTTCCCCTGTGCTGGGTGAATCCGTCGCCTTCACCGCGACACTCTCGAACGTATTCTCGCCGTCCGGCACCGTCACCTTCAAGGATGGGACGAACACAATCGGCACTGGCACCATCTCCGGCACCACAGCCACCTATACCACCGCAGGACTCACCGTCGGTTCACACTCCATCACTGCCGAATATGGCGGCGATACCAACAATGCGCCAGCAACATCGGCAGCCATTGCAGTCACCGTTGCCGTTGGCCAAGCTGCTCCAACCGTCGTCGTGTCTGCCTCTGACAATAATCCGGACGTGGGTGAATCCGTCACATTTACTGCGACACTATCAAATGGCTCATCGCCTTCCGGCACCGTCACCTTCAAGAATGGCACGAACACAATCGGCACCGGCACCATCTCCATCTCCATCTCCGGCACAACAGCCACCTATACCACCACATCCCTTACCGCCGGCTCACACTCCATTACTGCCGAATATGGCGGCGATACCAACAATGCTGCNCATTTACTGCGACACTATCAAATGGCTCATCGCCTTCCGGCACGGTCACCTTCAAGAATGGCACGAACACACTCGACACAGGCAACATATCAAGCAACATAGCCACCTATACCACCGCAACCCTCACCGCCGGATCGCACTCCATCACTGCCGAATATGGCGGCGATACCAACAATGCGCCAGCAACATCGGCGGCCATTGCAGTCACCGTTGCCGTTGGCCAAGCTGCTCCAACCGTCGTCGTGTCTGCCTCTGACAATAATCCGGACGTGGGTGAATCCGTCACCTTTACCGCGACACTCTCGAATGGTTCCGCGCCGTCCGGCAACGTGACGTTCAAGGATGGCACGAACACAATCGGCACCGGCACCATCTCCATCTCCGGCACAACAGCCACCTATACCACCACATCCCTTACCGCCGGCTCGCACTCCATTACTGCCGAATATGGCGGCGATACCAACAATGCTGCGGCAACATCGGCAGCCATTGCAGTCACCGTTGCGGCACCGACTTTTACTTTCAGTACCGCTGGGGGTGCGCTTTCGTCAGCAAGGGTAGGCTCCCGTTATGACCAGACGGTGACTGCGAATGCATCCGGCATCACAGCGCCGATAAGCTACAGCGTCAAAACGGGTGCGCTGCCTTCCGGCTTGACGCTGAACACCGCAAGCGGCGAAATCTCCGGAACGCCGACCACGGCAGGAACCTATAGCTTCACGATAGAAGCAAGCGACAATGCTGCTCCGCCAAACAGCGGTTCCGCGACCTACGGAATCACGGTTAGCCCTGCGACCAACTTCGTATTTTCCCCCGCTGGCGGACCTCTGCCAGAAGCCATGGCGGGCGAAGAATACAGCCAGCCGATTTCGGCAACGGGTGGAGTAGGAGCAACGACGTACGGAATCCCGACAGGCAGCCCGCCCCTGCCCGCAGGCTTGGTCCTCAATGTTTCAACTGGCGAATTGGCTGGTTCGCTAGATGCCAATACCGAGGGTGATTACAGCTTCACGATCGAGGCCCGCGACAACACCGGCGCCACCGCAACGGCTAGCTATACACTGCATGTCGCCGCGCGCGCCGTCACCGTTGATGACAAGACAGTCACCGTGTCGGCTGGCTCTGCGCCAAACAACGTGAACCTTGCATCTGGCGCAACCGGTGGTCCGTTCGATTCTGCTGAAATCATTTCCAACACTCAAAGCAATGCGGGAACCTTCGCCATTGTGAACGGAGAGTTCGCGCAGGCAAGTGGCCCAACTCCAACGGGTTGGTATATGAAATTCACCCCGAATCCGGCCTTTTCCGGCAGGGTCAGTGTCGGTTTTCGCCTTACCAGCACGCTGGGCGTGTCCAATACAGGTACGATAACCTACAATATCGCTTATGATCCAGCCGAGGTTGCGTACGAGATCGACACGCTTGTGTATGGCTTCGTCCAGACACGTCAAAACCTCATATCATCCACGATCAAAGTTCCGGGTCTCCTCGAACGCCGCCAGATGGCACGGGCCACGGCTCCCGTCACGACACGCATGACGCCATCGGCGCAGGGCATCACGCTTGGTTTCTCCACAAGCCTTGCCCAGATGGAAGCTGCCCGTGACAACAGCGATGGCATAGTGTCCGATGAACAATTGCCATTCAACGTGTGGATCGACGGCACTTTCCTCGCTCATAACCGGAAGGACAATGGCGACAAGTGGGGCAACTTCGCCATGGTGTCTGCAGGTGCCGATTACTTGCTCTCCCCTGGGGCTCTCATTGGCCTGTCCTTCCATTTTGACCACATGACCGATCCGACCAAAGAGGATGCCACATTGACCGGCAATGGCTGGTTCGTCGGCCCCAACGCCTCACTGGAGATTGGCAAGGGCATATTCTGGGATACCAGTTTGCTCTATGGCGGATCTGCGAACAATATTGACACTCAGTTCTGGGATGGAAGTTTCGATACCACGCGCTGGATGTTCGACACGTCAATAAGCGGTCAATGGGCTCTCGACGACGTCACAACATTAACCCCCAGGTTGCGCGCTCTGTACTTCTCCGAAACCGCTGAGGATTATTCAGTGACAAACAGTGATGGTGATGTGCTGACGATCGAAGGCTTCACCCAGGATCAGCTGCGTGTTAGCCTCGGCGCAGAACTAGCCCGTCATTTCACCCTGGAGAAAGACAGAATTCTGACACCCAAAATCGGCTTTACGGGCGGCGTTACTGATCGGGATAGCAACAGAGCCTTCGGCCAGCTTTCGGCGGGCCTGTCGCTCGATACCGCAGACAACTGGAGTCTTGACGCCGGACTGCTCTTCAATTTTTCGGCTGATGATGAAAAATCACTCGGTGTGAAAGCCGGGATCAGCGGAAAGTTCTGAGCGGAACTGAAAGGGACAGTAGCCTACTATTGTCCCTTTCTCATTTCGTTGTTCTGGCGGTCAGGGTCTCGGGGGGTATATACCTTCGAGGGCGATGCAAACTGTCATGCCCAAGCCTGGCGACTGGGTTGATACGCCAACGGTCGCAGCAGACCCAGCAGGAGCAACGCTAACCGTTCCGCCAGTTATCCCTGTCTTAACGTCAAATTCAAAATCGCCGTGGCCTGCGGTGCCGGTCAATTTCACTTCAAGCCCACCTAGCTCAACAGCTGTCGTTGTGGTAGTGGACGTCGCATAAATCGGTGCTTGCTGAGTGCCACTTCCACCCATTCCGAGAAATTTGCCCGCCTGGGGTTGAGCGGTGCCGGTGACCTGCAGGGCCTCTAACTTTGACGTTACACCAAGAGAACCAGCACTGGCTGGAATGCTTATGCGCTTTGAACTTTCTCCACTCCCTTTAAACGTTGCCAGATGCGAATGTGGAACCAACGGAACTTGACTTGTCGTCAACTGGACCTCTTGTTGCCCCACCTTTTCTGCAAGTAAAATCTTGTCTAAGCCGAGACCCTTGCCTTTTCCAATGGCGGTACGGCCTTGGAAATCAGGGAGGGCAAAATCGTTGACGCCATTCCCGCCGTAGCGGTTACCTAACGTAGCGAATAGAGCCGTATATTCCCGAATGGACAGTGTTTGACCATTCGCTGGCAGGTAGCCCCGGGGGCACCAATCAGCTGCAAACGTACATACGGACCCGATATAGGGTTCAGAGTTGCAAGCGGCTGCTGGCGTTGCGGTCGCAATTGCGGCAACTCCAAGGGCGGAGCCCCAACCGCTCATCATGCCCATGCTCGCCAATCCGCTGACGGCGCTGTGAATCGACGTTTTCAACAATGTCATTTGTTCCCCTTCTGCATGCAAGACATGTAACGTTGCAAGTTGCTTACTTTCAGACGCGCTCCCGGCGCATATCCTGAGTAAACCACTACAACCTAAAGGATGTATAAATGTAATGATAATATTTTATGGTGTATTCCGGAATTGACGTATCATCCGGGTGATGTTGAGTAAGCGTGCGCCATCAGCTTCAGATGCTACGAAGTCCCTTAAAGAGCTGCTCGCCCTTGCAACCTTCCCGGTAAAATACAGGCGGGCTTCCTAGCGGTGCTGAGATCTGCACCTCTGCGCCACCCTCAAAGCATTCACCGGTCCAGACATGCACCCACCGGTCACCCTGCGGCAAATAAACGGAACGAGCGTCTTTAGAGGCCTCCCAGACCGGGGCGACCAGCATGTCGGCGCCATAGAGATATGCGTCCTGAATCGTATAGGTCCGCCGATCGTTCTGATAGTGCAGGAAGAGGGGTCGCTGGACGGGCAAACCACGATCAACAGCCTGCGCGGAGAGCGACTTCAAATAGGGTGCAAGATGACGATAGACCCGGGTCATACGGGCAAAATGCGATAGGACTTCAGCGTCCTGATCAATTTGAATATTCTCACGCGGGCGGTTTCCCTCGTGTGTACGCATGACGGACGTGAACACCGCCATTTCGGCCCATCGCATCATAAGCTCCGGTGTCCGCACATTACCGAACAGGCTGGTGTAACCGCCAATATCCGAGTGATGATAGGCATTGCCAAGAAGCCCGGAAGAGAGCGCTCCGCACATCACCGTAACAAGGCCATCGTGGCGCGAGAAATCCACGGACTGATCCCCGCCCCATAAAAGCGGGCAATGTTGCTGCACGCCCGTGAACCCTGCCCGCATGAAAAACAGGGCATCGCCCGTCTTGCCGCGCGAAGCAACCGCCCTGGCGTTCACCTCCGCCCACAATGTCGGCCAGGCGTTGTGCATCAGCTTGGCGTCGATACCATTCGATAGGGTAATATCGATTGGTAGATACTCGCCAAAATCCGCCATCCAGCCAGATAGGCCATAGTCCAGCATGTTCTTGCCAATGATCTCTTCAGCAAACCACTCAGCTGCCGCCTCATTGGTAAAATCAACCACGCCGCAATCAAACTCGCCGAAATCGACAAGCGCAGTCTGTCCGGCATTGTCAGTGGCGAAGTAACCGGCCTCATCAGCGATCTTGAAGAGCGGACCATCGACGCAAAGATATGGATTGACGTAGCCCAAGAAGCGGATGCCGCCTTCGCTTAATTCAGCGATCTTTTCTTTCAGGCCCGGATATCTGGCCTCATTCGCCTGCCAGTCCCAGAACAATCTGGCGCCAAAGGTGGTCTGCCGCAGGCCGACCCAGTCTTCACACCAAAGGGCGGACACCTCTACCCCTGCGCTGCGAATTGTTTCAAGCCGGGTGAAGGAATTTTCGCCGTCTTTGAGGCCGATGATGGCACCATTGTAGACCCAGTCCGGCAGCGGAGGCTGCCGCCCGAAGCGCGATGAGAGAACTTCGACCAATTCCACGAATGTTGGGGCAGTAAAAAGCTCAAGCCTTTCGGGAATGGCCCACACCTCGATCTCGTGGAAAGCTTTCTGTCGAAAATCGAACACGGAATAGGCTGTTGTCTCAACATGTAGCGCGTACAGCGCCGAAGAGACATAGGTCGGCTGCGGATAATTGGTGTTGTAGTAATCGCCGCCGGCCTTGTCTTTGACATTGGCCTTGAATGTGATTTCGCTTGTCGGGTCGCGCCCCACGCCGGGTTCCGAGGTCCATAGCGGAAAACGGCGGCCGCGCATGTCGAAATAGGACATCTGCTCGCCACCACCCCAGACATTCTCGTCGTCATCGGCCTTGATGCGGACCCAGAGGCGGTTGAGTTTAGGATCAGTCGGGTCGAACTTAATAGCATCTTCGGCAAGGGTCAGGATGAGGCGCGGCGGCTGTCCTGGCGCGTCGGAGAGCGAAATCCTGTCACCATCGATCTGAGCGTGAGATAGCGGGCGGCGCTCGATCACATAGTCTTCGATTTCGAAATTGCCGCGATACATGTCCATGCGCTCTTGGCCGTAGCCGACAAAGATGGCTGGCGAAGCATCACTGTGCTCCAGAATGACCCGCCCGTTCAGCGAGAGCGTGAAGCCAGTTTGTGTCTGTTCGAGTTTCATCGTGCTACCTTGAAAATCTTACGATCCCGCGTTTCTGCCGCGCTCAACCCTTGATGCCACCTGCCGTCAGGCCAGAAACGACACGTTCCTGAAAGATGACGATGAGGATGGCGACCGGCACGATGCCGACAACGAGGGCAGCGGAAATGACGGGCCAGGGGAAAGCAAATTCGCCCTGATAAAGCTGGATGCCCACCGGCAATGTGCGCAGGGATGGGTTGGAGTTGAACGACAGGGCCAGCAAAAACTCATCCCAGGCGTTGACGAAGGCAAGGATGCCAGCGGTGAAAACGCCGGGCGCACAAAGCGGGACCACCACTTTGAACAAAGCCCCCATCCGCGTGCATCCATCAATCATGGCGGCATTTTCAAGATCACGCGGAATGCCTTCAAAGAACGAGACCAGCATTAATGTGCAGACCGGGAGGCTCAGCACCGTGTATGGCAAAACCAGAGCGGTCCAGCTGTTGAGAAGGTTGAGCGCACGCATGATTTCAAAAAGCGGAACCAAAAGCGTGACGAGCGGAAAGGTGGAGACGGCAATGATCAGCGACAGGATCAATCCGCGATAGGCAAGGTTCAGCCGCGCGAGTGCATAGGCTGCGAGAACGGAAACGAGCAAGGTCAGCGCTGTGGATAACAGCGCCACCATGAAGCTGTTGAACAGGAAGATATGCAGCGGCTGGTCGGCAAAGGCCTGCATGTAATTCTGAAGCGTGGGGGCGTGCGGAATCCAGGTAATCGGCTTTGCCGTCAGCTCCGCTTCCGTCTTCAAGGATGTGAAGAGAATCCATAGTGCCGGAAACAGGCCGTTGATCAACAATATGCCAGCGGCGATGAAGCGCAGCGGTTTTCCAGACAGAAACGACATTGGACCTGATGGAGTTGTGGCACTCATGAGGATGACTCCTTGGTCCGGATCATGCGCAGATAAACGGCTGTCACGCACATGGACAGCGCGAACATGACAACGGCGAGCGCCGAGCCGTAACCCAGATCAAGAAACGATACGGTGTTCTGGTGGATATACATGGCAAGCGTTGCGGTCGATGTGCCCGGTCCGCCGCCCGTCATCATGTAGGGAATGTCGAAGGTCTGCAGTGCGGTGATGGTGCGGAAGATGAGTGCCACGACAATTGAAGGCTTGAGCAGCGGCAGGGTAATCTCGAAGAACTGTCGCAACCGGCCCGCGCCATCCACATCGGCAGCTTCGTAAAGCGAACGCGGAATGGTTTGCAAACCCGCCAGAATAATTAGCGCCATGAAGGATGATGTCTTCCAGATGATGGTCAGGCAGATGGCCGCGAAAGCCCAATTGGGCGAGTTGAACCAGATGATGCCCTCAAAGCCGAACCTGTTGATCACATCGTTGACGACACCATATTCGGAATGGAAGAACCAGGCGAAGATCAGGCCCGCAAAGGAAAGCGGCAGCGCCCAGGGTATCAGCAGGGACAGGCGCACCGGCCACTGCATCGCAAAAGGAAGGTTGGCCATAAGCGCCAGACCAAGCCCAACCAGAAGAGCGCCCGGCACGGTGATGAGCGTGATGAGAACGGTGTTCCAGGTTGTTTCCCAAAACACCGGATCTTCAATCATCAATTCGTAGTTCTCAAAGCCCACGAAGACGGCTGGCAGGCCTGACGTCAGGGACAGGCTGAAAAAGCTCGTATAGATCAGACGACACACCGGATAGACAATGATCAGCGCCAACAGCAGTGCAGCCGGTGCCAGAAGCAAGACGGCAAGAGAGCGATCGCTGAGGTCGAGCAACCGCGTCCAGCCGGGCGGTGGAGCGGTGCCATGATCTGCCGTTTTGGTTGATGATGTCGTTGCCATGGCTTTGTTCCGAGACATTGTGTGGCATGGTGGCGAGATAAAGCTCGCCAGCGGCGGTCGCACCATTCTTTTAAAAAACGTCCCCCTGCCGAAACTGGAAAGGGGGACGTCAGACATTGCGCGGTCTCTTATCGCAAAATGCGCTTCAGGCGTGCTTCAATCTGGTCCGCACCCTGCTCTGGTGTCGATACGCCAGCCAGAACCGAGTTGACGGTCGTGCGAATGACTTCGCTGACCTCGTTATAACGTGGGGTCACAGGGCGTGGCTTGGCGGTTTCGACCACCTGAAGGGCATCTCCAAACCATGGTGCGCTTTTCAGAACATCCGCGTCCTTGTAGAGACCGGCATAGGTTGGCAGCAGCGAGCCATTGATGGCCATGAACTTGGAAACATCCTGAGATGAAAGATATTCCACTAGCTTCTTGGCTTCATCCTGGTTCTTGGAATAGGCGGAAACGCCCCATTCCCAGCCACCAAGGCATGTTGCCTGCTCGCCACCGGTAACCGCTGGCAGACGCGCAACGCCGACCTTGCCGACGACAGCGGATTCCTTGTCTTGAGCCTGCGCCCAGGCATAGGACCAGTTGACCGCGAAGATAGCATTTCCGGCCTGGAATTCCTTGCGGGTATCATCCGTGCCAACTTCGGCAATATTCTTCTTTGACACGCCTTCATCGACAAAACTCTTCCAGAGGCTCAGCGACTTGATCGCAGCGTCCCGGTCAAAGGTCAGGCGACCATTCTCGGTGAGGTTCTTGCCCTGGCTCCAGTAGGGCAGAAGGAAGGTGCAGACCGCGCCTTCGATGGCTTTGCCCTGGAAGGAAAGTCCCTGAAGATTGGCATTGCCCTCACCTTCGGAAATTTTCTTGGTCGCAGCCTTCAACTCGTCCCAGGTCTTGGGCGGCTGAATGCCGTATTTATCCAGCAGATCCTTGCGATAATAAAGAAACTGCGAGTCAGCGAAGGCTGGCAGCGCAATGACTTTTCCATCCACCGTGTTGGCACCCGCATAGGCGGGCAGATATGAGGACATGTCCTTCTTGGCAAAATCGCTTGTCCAGCCAGCCGCGGCAAATTGGGCCGGACGGACGACATCAAGAATCAACACGTCCAGCGACGTATCCTTTGCCGACATGACCGTATTCAGATATTGCGCCTGCGCTTCCGATGTATTGCCGCCGGTTTCAATCTTGACCTTCACATCAGGATTGGAGGCTTCATATTTGTCGAGCGCCTGACGCCACACCTGTGGCTGGTGCTGGCTCGATATATAGACGCTCAATGTCGTCTCGGCTGCAGCTGGCATCGCGAAAGCCAGCATCGTGCCGCAGAACAAGGCGCCGGTCAGTTTTGTCAAAGTCATTTTACCCTCCCGTTTGATGTTTTGATCATGCGGTCCTCCCCGCATGGTATTCAAGCTTAGACTGCGCGTTCCGTTTCCGCGTCGAAAAGATGAATTTTTGCGGGATCGACCCCGATTTTCAGCGTGTCGCCAGCGCGGATTTCCGTTTCCGGCGGCATACGCGCCGTCAAGGTTTCCTCGCCTACGGCAAAATGGATTAAGGTATCGGAACCGAGCGGTTCAACGACCTGAACCTGACAGGTCAGCGATATATCCGATGCGTCCACCCTGAAATGTTCAGGGCGAATGCCGACGATGACGTTTCGTCCTTCGACCGCGCCCGCGTGACCTGGGGTCCGAAGCGCCGTAACCGGAATGCGGTCACCATTCACAAACACTAGATTGCCACCATCCACCCGCGCCTTGGCAAAATTCATGGCAGGCGAACCCACAAAGCCGCCGACGAATACGCTGGCTGGATGATTATAGACCTCATCCGGTGTGCCGACCTGCTCGATCTCCCCGCCCTTCAGGATCACGATACGATCCGCCAGCGTCATCGCCTCAACCTGATCATGTGTCACATAGATGATCGTCGTTCCCAGCTGCTGATGCAGCTTCTTGATTTCGGTGCGCACTTGACCACGCAACTTGGCATCGAGGTTCGATAGCGGCTCATCGAACAAAAACACCTGCGGACGACGCACGATCGCTCGGCCCATGGCCACACGTTGACGCTGGCCGCCAGACAACTGGCCGGGACGCCGATCCAGCAAATGGGAAATACCGAGCATTTCGGCGGCTTCATTGACCCGCGCCGCGGCCTCACCGGCTGCAATGCCACGGACCTTCAGGCTGAAACCCATATTTTCGCGCACAGTCTTGTGCGGATAAAGCGCATAATCCTGGAAAACCATCGCAATGTCGCGTTCACGCGGAGCCAAACGGTTCACAACTCGATCACCGATCTTCACCTCGCCGCCGGTGATTGTTTCCAGACCTGCAACCATGCGCAAGGTCGTGGATTTACCACAGCCGGAAGGCCCAACAAAAACAACGAACTCCCCGTCATTGATATTGAGATCAATACCTTTGACGATGCGCAATGCGCCATAACTCTTCTCGAGCTTGGTAAGCGTAACTGATGCCATTCCTAATCACCCAACCCTCGCCGGGGCTCCTCTTGCGAAGAAGCATACGTCAGGATTGACGGAAATCAATAGTGTATCAATTTAATTTATTTCATTTGAAATTAAAATTTAAGCTTTGATTTTCCACGATAATTTTCGACTAATTTAAATCCCCGAATGAGGCAAATTGATTTCCGTTTTCTTTCATAAGAAATTTCGAAACCTATCTCAGCCGATTGACATAGCGCGCGACAGAGGGGTCATACCATGTGTGCGAGACCTCCGCCGTCACCCCCTCATGAGATGAACTGACCCTGAGAACATGCGGAACCGGCGCGCCGGATTTCGGGCCGAAGGGATCGGGCGACCAGTCGGGCACAAAGCCAAGATCGATGTGATCTTCGGCTTTCGCAATCCACAATCCCAAGCGCGTGCGGTAGTAGAGATAAAGAGACTCAGACAGGTCGTCGGCAGCGACGGTGTCGATAAAGGAGCCATCGAGCCATATCTCCTCGATGGCAGCCGCCTGACCTGCGATGCGTCTGAGCCGGCGAATCCGGTGCGCCTCGCTGGAAGTTCCGAAAGGCGGCAATTCTTTCGGCTTGAGTTCGCGACTGACGCTCAGGATTTCGGCCGTTGGAAAGCCACCGCCAGTGATCAGCTCCAGCCGGAACATGGCATAGACGCTCTTGGGATCGGTGACTGCCCTGATATAATTGCCCGAGCCCTGAATACGCTCAAGCAGGCCGCGATTATGAAGTTCAGCAAGCGTCTTTCGCAGCGTTCCGACCGCAATTCCCAGCGTGCGCGCCATATCTCGCTCCGGCGGAAGCTTCTCTCCGTCGATCAGTCGGCCCGCCGTTATGTCTCGCACGAGCGTCTCGGCGATCTGGAGATACACAGGCAGACTTCCCTTAGAACTCCGCATTTTCAAGCACTCCCGGCATCCGGCAGAAATAATTGATACATTATTGATTTACTAAATACCTGATGTTAGTTAATTGAGCAACGTCCTGTGAGGAGGATTTCATGACGATTGTGCCTGTAACGTCTGCAGATCTTGATGCAGCCGAAGTGTCCTGGTTTTCAGCGCTCTGCTCCGATGACTACGCCTATCTGGGCGTTCCCGACGGTTCTTTGCGCTCCAGTTGGGATCATTGCTCCTTCATCGTCAGGAAAGCGGAAGATCTCGGATTTCGCAATGTTTTGTGCCCATCATCCTATCAGGTCGGGCAGGATACTTTGAGCTTCGTTGCGGGCTGCGCGCCCATCACCGACAAGATCAATTTTCTGGCGGCTATCCGCTGTGGCGAAATGCAGCCTATCATGTTGGCCCGCACCGTTGCCACGCTTGATCACATGCTCAAGGGTCGCCTGACGCTGAACGTCATCAGCTCCGATTTTCCTGGCGAAGTGGCAGACAGCGCCTACCGATACAGGCGCAGCCACGAGGTGGTGGAAATCCTGCGTCAGGCCTGGACGCGGGACACAATCGACCATGATGGTGAAATCTACCAGTTCAAGGGTGTATCGACCGAGCCGGCCCGCCCCTATCAGCAAAACGGTGGTCCGCTCCTCTATTTCGGCGGCTACTCGCCCGATGCGCTGGAACTCTGCGGCGCGCAATGCGACGTCTATCTGATGTGGCCCGAAACGAAGGACCAACTGGCTGAGCGCATGCGGGCCGTTCACGCCCGCGCTGAAGCGCATGGCAGAACGCTCGATTACGGTCTGCGCGTTCACATGATCGTTCGCGACACGGAAACAGAAGCGAAGGAATATGCCGAACATCTCGTTTCGAAGCTCGATGATGAATACGGTCAGCTCATTCGCAACCGCGCCCATGACAGCATCTCTCTCGGCGTTGCCCATCAGGCAAAGGCTCGCGAACTGGCGGACAAGTTCGGCTATATCGAGCCAAACCTTTGGACGGGTATAGGACGCGCGCGTTCTGGCTGCGGGGCAGCACTGGTCGGATCAACAGATCAGGTCATGAGCGCACTTGAAGATTATCAGAAGATGGGTATTCGTGCTTTCATCTTCTCGGGCTACCCACATCTGGAAGAAGCCGATCATTTCGGTCGCAAGGTCCTGCCGCAGCTCAAAACCTGCTCATTGCCCCACGTCCACGGGCGCGTACCGGCAGAAACACCAGCAACACCCCTTGGAACTGGAGAACGCCACTAATGGACCGCATCGAACTCGCACCCGACCTGTCTCTGAGCCGCATCGTTTACGGCATGTGGCGTGTCGGCGATGACACGGATACCTCTACGAGCCACGTTCAGGCCAAGATCGAGGCGTGCCTTTCGCAGGGCATTACCACCATCGATCAGGCCGATATCTATGGCGGCTATACGGCTGAGGCGATCCTCGGCGAAGCATTCAAGGCTTCACCCTCGCTGCGCGACAAGGTCGAGATCGTAACCAAATGCGGCATCGTCGCTCCGGCAGGCCGTCATTCGGCTGCCCGCGTCAAACATTATGACACGAGCGCAGAGCATATCAACGCATCCGTCGACGCCTCCCTGCGCGACATGGCAACCGACCATATCGATCTGCTGCTGATCCACCGGCCCGATCCAATGATGGATCCTGACGAAACAGGCGCCGCTCTCGATGCGTTGGTGGCGTCTGGAAAAGTCCGCAGTGTCGGCGTTTCAAACTTCCGCCCCTGGGATTTCTCCCTGTTGCAGACCCATATGGAAAACGAACTGGTGACCAACCAGATCGAGCTCAGCCTTGGCGAAACATCCGCCTTCACCAATGGTGATCTTGCCTATCTTCAGGAACGCAACCTTGCCGTAATGGCTTGGTCACCGCTGGGCGGTGGCGCGTTGATGACTGCGGGTGGCGCACTGGCCGATGCGATGGCCAAAATTGCCGGTGATCAGGGAGTCGACAGCGCGGCTGTGGCAATTGCCTGGCTGCTGCGGCATCCGGCCAAAATCCTTCCAGTGCTCGGTACCAACAACCTGCAACGCATCGCCTCGATTTCACAGGCTGGCAAAGTGGCGATGGACCGTCAGATGTGGTTTGAACTTTACACGCTGGCAAAAGGCCATGAGGTGCCGTGATGACATCACTCGACAGCACTCTCTCCGCTGATGAACACAGGTTCGTGCCTGACGCTGACAACACACGCAGCTTCCGCACCGCGCTTGGTAACTTTCCGACAGGCATCACCGTCGTCACGGCGCAGACGCCCGACGGGCCGATCGGGATGACGGTGAACAGCTTTTCGTCTGTTTCGCTCGATCCGCCTCTGGTCCTGTGGTCTCCAGCCAAGACGTCGTCGCGGCATGACCTCTTCGCTGGCGCGATGCATTTCGCAATCCACGTACTTGCTGCGGACCAGGGCGAATTATGCACCCGCTTCACCCGTGGTGGTCTTGCCTTTGAAGAGTTGGCCTGGGAAACGAACGCCGAGGGCGTTCCCATCATCCCCGGCACGCTCAGCCGTTTCGAATGCGAGCAGGCATCGGTCTATGATGGTGGCGATCATTCCATCCTGTTAGGCCGCGTTCTGCGCGCGGCCCACCGCGACGGTGAGCCACTTTGCTTTGCCCGTGGAGCGATGGGCCGGTTTTCCGCCGTTTCCTGAGACAGGGCTGCACGCCGTGAAGGCGGCGGCCTCTTCTTTGAACTATGGGTGCAGCGCTTCAATCACGACGAAATAACTGACCGCTATCAGCAACAGCAGTGAAATCGTCGAGGCAAGGATGACGCGCCCGCCAGCACTGGCCACCGTGCGGATATCGACAGACAGGCCAAGGCCAGCCATGGCAACCACCGTCAGTCCGCTCGATATGGCAAGCAGCATATCCACAAGGTTTGGCGGGATGAGACCGAGGGACCTGATAACTACGACAACCATGAAACCGACAATGAACCAGGGAACCAGATGACTGCGGGAGGTCGTGCGCCCCTCACGCCGCGCCGCCCTGCCATTCAAAATGCCAAGGGTGAAAATGACCGGCCCGAGCATGAGAACCCGCAAAAGCTTGATGACGGTTCCGGTCTGAACCGCAACCAGACCGGCGGGGGCAGCAGCAGCCAGCACCTGCGGAACAGCATAGACAGTCAGGCCAGCAATGGCACCATATTGGGCAGCACCAAGGCCTGCATAGACATAGAGAAGCGGCAGAAGGAGAACGGAGGCAACGCCAAGAACTGCTGTGAAAGCCAAAGCGGAGGCAACCTCATCGGAATTTGCTTCGATAACCGGAGCCACGGCCACAATCGCCGAATTGCCGCAGATGGAATTGCCGCAGGCAATCAGCATTGCAAGCCGGGGCGAGAGGCCGAGCAGGCGTGCGACGGCAAAGCTGACATAGATCGACAAGGTGACGATGGCCGCGACAGAAATGATCAGAGTAAGACCGGCGTTTTTGATGGTCGCAAAGCTGATGGACGCACCAAGGAGAACAATGGCTATCTCAAGCAATGTCTTGGAGCTGAAACTAATGCCGGGCCGCCATGACGCTTTTTCCGACAGCATTGTGCGGATGATGATGCCGATGATGATGGCAAAGACCAGAGGCTCCAGAAAGCCTGCGCCAAACATAGCGTGCTGGATGCGCCCCAAAAGGTAGGCTGCACCCGCCACCATGACACATATCATGAGGCCGGGGATGATCTTACGGAGCTGGAAAAAATTCACGATGGCCTGTCTCGACTGCTACACTGAGACAGTTCATTTCATCTAATTTAGTTTACTTCCATCGAATAAATTTCTACGTTTCATTCGGTAAAACAGAACGATTTCCCATGACATTCGAACAACTCGCAATTTTCGTTGCCGTCGCAGAGCGTGAGCACCTGACGAAGGCTGCTGCGGCCATCAATCTGACGCCGTCGGCGGTCAGCGCCTCAATCCGCAGCCTTGAGCAGCATTACGGTGTCGAGCTTTTCCATCGCATAGGGCGGCGGATCGAACTGACCGATGCAGGACGCATTTTCCTCGAGGAGGCGCGCAAGCTTCTGGCCCGGTCGCAATCTGTGGAGCTTATTCTGAGCGAGCTCGGCAGTCTGCAACGGGGCTCGTTGAATGTTTTCGCCAGCCAAACCATCGCAAGCTACTGGTTGCCACCGCGCCTGATGGAGTTTCACAACAGGTTTCCCGGAATAGAGTTACAACTGACAATCGGCAATACACGCACCGTCGCAGACGCGGTTATCAGTGGCGAAGCGGATATTGGCTTTGTGGAAGGCGATCTCGACGAGCCAGCACTCGCGGCCTCCATTGTGGCGCATGATGAATTGGTCGTCGTCGTTGGCCCATCGCATCCTTGGGCGGGAAAAAAGGCCCTCGATGTCGATGATATCAGATCCGGGCGTTGGGTCATGCGCGAAGTCGGCTCCGGCACACGGTCAGCTTTTGAAGAAGCCTTGAATGATCTGGGTATCAAGGCAGGGACGCTCGACATCGTCCTGGTGCTACCGTCGAATGAATCCATCCTCTGCGCATTGCTGACCGGCAGCGGTGCCGCCACCGTATCGCGCCTTGCGGCAGAGCAATATATCGAGAGCGGGCGCCTATGCGAGGTGGACTTTCCAGCACCTGCCCGCGAGTTCCGTCTGCTCAGGCACAAGGAGCGTCATGCCAGCAAAGCCGCACTCACGCTTCTCGATATCTGCCATCAGAATGCGTGATGCAGTTGGCAGCAGCCGAGATCACCGCCCGCCCAACCATGTGGCAAGCTCCTGTTCTGCGCGTTCCAGCGCGCTGTAATTCAGAAGCTTCCGAAGAAATGCGACGGTAACGGCCCGGCTGCGCAGATTATATTGACCATCCGGCTCGCCCTCGCCTGCTGTCTGGTAGACATTCAGTTTCTCATACAGGCTTTGAAGACGGTTCTGAACGCTTCTGAGCGACAGGTTGCGCCGACGTGCAATTGTCTTGTCGGTGAGGCCCAGCGCGACATCGACAAGGATCTCATATTCGGAATCGCTGACGCCGCGAACCCGCCCAAGGCTCTTTTCCTGCATTCCTCGCACTTCGCGGTCGATCACGCATTGGGACTCGATGAAAATGCTGCGCAGCGCAAGCCGAAGACGGTCGTCCGAAGCCGACTTCAGCACATAGCCATAGGCCGCACCTTCCGGCACGATGCGCGAGACGCCACGCACATAGGCTTCGTCGGAATAGTTCGACCAGAACAGAATGCGCGTATCCGGGCGCTCCTTCCAGATGGTGCGGGCAGCCTCGATGCCGTTCCGCTCCGCCATTTGCAGATCCATGACGATATGCTCTGACCGGTTCTCACGCGCCAGCTTTTCGCCCGCCCTGCCATTCTCCGCTTCGATGACATGATTGCATTCTGGAAGTGCTGCACGCACCGCCTCGTTGAGGTAGGAGCGATGAAGAACGTCGTCTTCCACGATCAGAACTTCCATCTCACAGGTCTCCCATATTCTGACCCGTATCAGCGAGCGTAATGCTGACATAAGTTCCCGGACCATGCCGGTTGTGACCCATTTCAAAGCGGGCCGAAATCAGTCGTGCGCGCGTTTTCATGTTGCCGATGCCGAGGCCGTGGGTGGACGTGTGCTTGCCGAACCCGCTTCCGTCATCGCTGATTGTTACACGAAGCCGCCCATCGACGTGACCCATATGGACATGGATTTTTTGCGGTTGCCCGTGGCGGATCGCATTGTTGACGGCCTCCTGCACAATGCGAAACAGCGATATGGCCACCGTTTGCTCCAATGCCTCGACCCGGCCCTCGGTATCATCCGTCACCGTGGTGGTGATATCCAGACCGCTATCGCGCACCGATCGTTCCAGATCGTTCTCAATAGCCTGGACAACGCCAAACAGGTGCAGGATCGAGGGTTTCGCCTCTTCGATGATCTGCCGCAAATCCTGCATGGAGTGCTGAAGACTTCGCACCAGCGGCTCCAGCATTTCGCCTGACAGCTCGGCCAAATGCGTCATCTGCTCAATGCGGCGCGCAAGCCGGGTCAGATCGGCCAGCGTCTGGTCATGCAGGTCCATGCCGATACGCTGGCGCTCCGCTTCCAGCGCCTGGGTCAGTTTCAGCGCGCCCAACCGCAAGCCTTCTTCGCGGGCATGGGCTTCGGCTTCCACGATTGCAGATCGCTTGGCCTGATCGGCTGCGCGAATGGCGAAGAAATAGGGCGCGAGAAGATCGGCCACCGCGCGGGCATTGGCGACATCCTCCATCGTATAGGCATTGGCTTCCAGAGAGGAACAACTCAAGGCCCCGATGATATCGCCATGAACCTTCATGGGAACATGCAGGCGGCTGTGAAGCCCAAGCTCTATGATCGGACTGGAAAACGCGCCTTCGAAGTGAAATCTTGGATCGGAGCAGGCATCGCCACTCAGCAGAAAGTCGACCTCTCCAGACAACAGCGACCGGATGGGACTTCCCGTCAAAAGCGCTGGCGGCTGCTGGCTCCATGCGCTGTCCATGCCGCTCTCATAGGCAATGTGGAACTTGCCATCGATGAGCTTGATGCAGACATCGAGATGGTCATGGGGAATGATATGGGTGATTTCAGTCGCGACGGCCTGAATGATCGAATTGAATTCGAGCTGGCCGGCGAGCAGTCTGGAAATTCCCATATAGTGATGAAACAGCGAAGATCTTGGTGTATCGAGCATTGGCCGACGCCCTCCCAAGCGTCTGCAACAGGGTTCCGTGGCGTTTGCACGAACCGGATGCCATTCTGCACCGTGGCAACGCCTGCGTCCTGCATAAACCCGCAGATATTCTGCGGGAACCCGCAACCAGATTGCCGGGATCAGCCTATACAACAAGGGCTTTCCCGTTCATGTTCTCCATGTACTGGGGAATGGAGCCTCAGCGCAACGGGAATCTCAGATGATGTCGAGGAGGCATCACCGAGGTTTCTTTTCCCGGGAACGGGTGGGCCACTAGGGAGGAAAATCAATGGCTATCAAGAAGATGCTTCTGGCATCGGTCGCAGTCGCGTTTGCGGCGCTGCCGATCACCGCACATGCAGATACATCCGCCAAGAAAATCGCGCTTTCAAACAATTACGCTGGCAATTCCTGGCGCCAGGCCATGCTGACAAGCTGGGACAAGATTACTAAAGACGCCGTGAAAGCAGGCACCGTTGCTGCTGCCGATCCGTTCACGACGGCGGAAAATCAGGCCACCGAGCAGGCGGCACAAATCCAAAACCTCATCCTGCAGGGCTATGATGCCATCGTCATCAACGCCGCTTCACCAACAGCCCTCAACGGCGCAGTGAAAGAAGCCTGTGACGCAGGCATCATTGTCGTCTCGTTCGACGGCATCGTGACCGAACCCTGCGCATGGCGCATCGCGGTTGATTTCAAGGCGATGGGCGAAAGCCAGATCGATTATCTCGCCAAGAAGATGCCAAAGGGTGGCAATCTGCTGGAAATCCGTGGCCTCGCCGGCGTGTCCGTCGATGATGAAATCCATGCGGGCATTGCCGCAGGCGTTGCCAAGAACACCCAGTTCAAGATCGTCGGTTCCGTCAATGGTGACTGGGCGCAGGATGTGGCCCAGCGCGCTGTCGCCGGTATCCTGCCAAGTCTTCCCGAAGTTGCCGCTGTGGTGACACAGGGTGGCGACGGTTATGGTGCAGCTCAGGCTTTTGCCGCTGCCAAGCGTCCAACACCGACCATCGTCATGGGCAACCGCGAGGATGAATTGCAGTGGTGGAAGCAGCAAAAGGATGCCGGCGGCTATGAAACCATGTCGGTTTCCATTGCACCCGGCGTCTCCACGCTGGCCTTCTGGGTTGCGCAGCAGATCCTTGATGGCAAGGACGTGAAGAAGGACCTGACCGTACCATTCCTGCGGATCGATCAGGCCAACCTTGAGACCAATCTCAAGGGCACCCAGAAGGGTGGCGTCGCCAACGTCGAATACAGCCTTGAAGACGCACAGAAGGTTATCTCTGCCGCAAAGTAAGCGGCCGGTTCTTACCTTCGAGCACAAACACACCGCAGCGCTGAAATTGGCGCTGCGGTGGATGCGAGGCTGTGGCAGCGGCTGCAAAACATGGCGTAACGGCTGATGAATGAACTCAACTCAACTGAAGAAGTGGTCGCGGCACGCGGCGTGAAAGTGGTGTTCGGTGCCGTCAAGGCGCTGGATGGTGCCGATCTTGTCATTCGCTCAGGCGAATGCCTCGGCCTTGTCGGGCACAATGGTGCCGGAAAATCCACCATCGTCAATGTTATCAATGGTGGACTGACCCCGCATGAGGGCTCGGTTTCCTACGGTGGCAAGCCCAGCAGCTATGGAATTGCGGCTGCGCGTGCAAACGGCGTGCGCTGCGTGTTTCAGGAGCTGTCGCTCTGCCCGAACCTCGCGATCAATGAAAACGTGCGCATCATGCACACGGACATGAAGGGCAGGAACTGGCGCAGCCGTGCGCTGACCCTGATCCGCACCAAGCTGGACGACATATTTCCCAACCATGGCATCGATTGCGACCTGACCATTTCGGACCTTTCCATTGCCGAGCGGCAGATGGTGGAAATTGCAATCAACTTTGCCGGTGTGAACGAAGAGCCGAAGCTTGTCATTCTGGATGAGCCGACATCCTCGCTGGATGCCGGTCTGGCCGAGCAACTGATGGATTACGTCCGCCGTTTCGTTCACGCGGGCGGCGCGGTGCTGCTCATATCACATATTCTCGGCGAAATCCTGTCGACTGCCACACGCGTGGTGGTGATGAAGGATGGCAAGGTGGTTGCCAACCGGCCCGCTGCGGAATTCACCAACAAGACGCTCGTCGAAGCCATGGGCAGCGTGGTGAAGGAACAGGATGGGCATCGCCAATCCACCCGCACATTCGGGCCAAAGGTTCTGTCCATGCCGCCCAGAAAAGGCCAGGGCTATCCGTTTGAAGCCTACAAGGGCGAGATTATCGGGCTGGCCGGTCTTGGTGGTCATGGCCAGACAGAAGCGCTGCTGGACCTTTACACCTCGCGCAACAGCAACTGGTTTCCCACGCGCCATCAGGATATTGCTTTCGTGGCCGGCGACAGAAGCCTGAACGGCACCTTTCCCCTGTGGAGCATTCTGAAAAACCTCAGCATCGCCTCGCTGCGCGACTTTTCGCCAGCAGGTCTGGTGAACCGTACAAAAGAAGATGCGCTCGGCGAAAGCTGGAAAAAGCGGATCGAAATCCGAACGCCAGATGTCGATAACAAGATCCTTTCGCTCTCCGGCGGCAACCAGCAAAAGGTGCTGTTTGCCCGCGCTCTTGCCACAACCGCGGCAACTGTTCTGATGGATGATCCCATGCGCGGCGTCGATATCGGCACGAAGCAGGAGGTCTATGACATCCTGCGCGCCGAAGCTGCTGGCGGACGGACCTTCATCTGGTACTCGACGGAAATGGATGAAATCCGTCTTTGCGACCGGGTCTATGTGTTCCGCGAGGGCAGTATTCAGGCTGAACTCAAGGGCGATGAGATGAACGAACAGGCAGTGCTTGCTGCATCTTTTTCCGGAGACGCACACGCATGAAACTCTCGACCAACGCCTTGCGCCTCATCATTCCCGCAGCCTCGCTGGCTGTACTTCTGGTGGCCGTGTTCTACATGCAGCCACGCACCATGAGCTATACCGGCCTCAACCTGCTGTTCAATCTCGCGGTTCCCATTGCGCTGGCTACCATTGCCCAGATGCTGATCATGTCGGTCAATGATCTTGATCTTTCCATGGGAACATTTGTGAGTTTCTGCGCCTGCGTCACCGCCACCTATCTGCAAAGCTCACCCCTAATAGGCATTCTAATTTTTGCAGCAGCGATTGCGGTCTACGCGGCGATGGGTGCCCTGATCCATATCAGAACGCTGCCGTCCATTGTCGTCACGCTGGGCATGAGCTTCGTGTGGGGCGGGCTTGCGGTGCTGCTGCTGCCATCTCCCGGCGGTGCCGCTCCCGGCTGGGTCCGCGCCATCATGACGGCAAAGCCCGCATTTTTGCCTATGGCTATCGTTGCCAGCATCATCATCGCCGCCATTGCGCATTATATCGTCATGCGCTCCTCCTTCGGAGTTTTGATGCGCGGTGTCGGCGGTAATTTTAGGTCGGTGGAGCGCTCCGGCTGGTCTGTCATAGGCATTCGTGCTGCGACCTTTGCGCTTGCCGGTTTCTTTGCGGTGCTGGCAGGCATTGCCCTAGTCGGCCTGACAACATCTGCAGATGCCAATATCGCCCTGCGTTACACGCTGCTCTCCATTGCTGGGGTCATCCTCGGTGGCGGCGAATTTGTGGGCGGCCGTGTCTCGCCCATCGGTGCCGTCATCGGTGCGCTGACACTGACCTTGGCTGGCTCGTTCCTGTCTTTCATGCGCATCTCTCCCGATTGGCAGATTGGCGCGCAGGGGGCCATTCTCATCGTCGTTCTCGGCCTGAGGCTATTGCTGAACCGCCTCGAAAAGCGGGAGAAAAACCAATGAGTGCCTTGCAGAAGTTCTCCAGAAAACCCTGGATATGGTCCTTCGTCGCCACCATTGCGGTGTGGATCATCACGGTGTTGTTTACCGGCGGTGCCAGCTCCTTTGGCCTGTCGCATGCGGCACTGACATTTGCAGCCTTTTCCGTTATCGTCGGTATCGGCCAGATGTTCGTCATCACACTCGGCCCCGGCAATATCGATCTGTGCGTTCCCGCAACGATGACGCTTTCGGGCACCATTGCGCTGAAGTTCATGGATGTGTCGGACACTATGATCCTGCCCGGCCTGCTGGTGGCGATCGCTATCGGCATTGCCATTGGTATCGGCAATTACGCGCTCATCAAACTCCTGCGCATCCCACCCATCATCGCCACCTTGTCGATGAGCTTCATCGTGCAATCCATCGCCATCTGGAGCAATCGCGGCCTTCGCATCAAACCACCGCAAATGCTGGCCGATTTCGCTATATCCAGCACACTCGGCATTCCCAATGTCGCTCTCGTTGCGCTCCTTCTTTCAGGGCTGGCATGGATACTTCTCGACCGTAGCTTCTACGGGCGTTGGATATCGGCCATTGGGCAAAGCACGTTCGCAGCCAGAATGACGGGCATTCCCGTAGATGGCACCCGTTTCATCACCTATGTGCTGTGTGCCGTTCTCGCCGCCATTGCCGGGTACCTGCTGGCAAGTTTCTCCGGCGGGGCCGCGCTCAATATGGGTGCAGAATATCTGTTGATGTCGATAGCGGTGGTGGTCATTGGCGGCACGGCGGTGGCGGGTGGTGACTCCAACGTACCAGGCATCTGGGGCGCCTCGCTCTTCATGTTTCTGGTGGTGTCCATGCTCAACACCTACGGTTTCGGCGCAGGCATTCGCCTCATCCTGACCGGGCTCATCATCATTTCCGTCATTCTTCTAGCAAGCGGGCCGAAAAAGCTCCGTTGAACGCGAACCTCAAGTTTCGGATTATTCCCATGACGAAAGCCACGCCTTCCCATTATGAAATTTACGACGAGCGTTTCCGCCATCTGATTGCCGGCAACGCCGAGCTTGAAGAGCTTTATACCGGCTGCCGCTGGGCAGAAGGTCCGGTCTGGTTTTCAGATCTGAATTGCCTGTTATGGAGCGATATTCCCAACCAGCGGATCATGCGCTGGGTGCCGGAAAACGGCGTTTCCGTGTTCAGGCACCCATCTAATTTCGCGAATGGCAACACGCGGGATCGCCAAGGCAGGCTCGTGACCTGCGAACACGGCACCAGACGGGTGACCCGCACGGAGATCGACGGCTCGATCACGGTGCTAGCCGATCGCTATCGCGGCAAACGGCTGAACTCCCCCAATGATGTCGTGGTCCGCTCGGATGGCAGCATCTGGTTCACCGACCCGACATACGGCATTCTCTCAGATTACGAAGGTTACAAATCCGAGCCCGAACAGGAAACCCGAAACGTCTACCGCATCGATCCTTCAAGCGGCGAGGTCGAGATCATGGTGGACGACTTCGGACAGCCCAACGGACTTGCATTTTCGCCCGATGAGACAAAGCTCTATATCGCCGATTCCTCGTCCAGCCACGATATTACCAGACCTCGTAACATCAGGGTTTTCGATGTGGTCTATGACAAACGCCTGACAGGCGGGCGCGATTTCTGCAGCGTTGACGCTGGCCTGCCGGATGGTCTGCGCCTGGATATTGCCGGTAATATCTGGACCAGCGCCGGAGACGGCGTTCACTGCTTTTCGCCCGACGGCACGTTGCTCGGAAAGATCAAAGTCCCGCAAACGGTCGCAAACCTCACCTTCGGCGGCGCGCGCAAGAACCGACTGTTCATCACTGCCTCGAAGTCGCTCTATTCGATCTACATATCGACAGCGGGCGCGCAATATCCTTGAAATCGTTTGGCGGCCAAGCGTGGTCTACACGCTTGGCCGTAGTGCGACGATCTCCTGCCACGCCTCATAAGCGGCTATGACGGTTTGCATCTGCGCCGTGTGACCGGCAATAAAATCATCCCCGTAGATGGTTTCATCGGGATATTCGGTAATGAGCGTCATCGGAACCGTGTGGCGATCATCAACGGAAGACAGGCACGGAAAACCGTTGATGAGGCGGAAACCGGTTTCGCCTGCGTGGGTTTCGTAGAGCGCGATCTGGCGGTGATTATAATCCAGCAGGCCGGGTATCGTCCCAAGATGGCGCGTCACCTTATCGAGCAAAATCTCGGCTTGTTCGGCCCATTCGGGATGGTGCCGCATAACGAGGAAAAAGCCTTTTGGCAGTGTCCACATGGCAAAATTACGAGGTACATAACCTGAGAGCGGGCGCGTCCATTCATGCGATGGGTAGCCATGCAGGTTCACATGTAGGGTGGCGCCACTCAATTCCTGCGCCGCAAAGCGTATGGCCTTCTCATTGAGATGCGCGCCTGAATTTTCTGATGTCCGGTATTCGAGATCGTCACCCAGGGCAGTGTAGCGCGCCGCGTGGTGCATGTGCCTTGGATTGTCCACACGAAGCCGCTGGTGGATGGCATAACCGTCAGGATTTTCAAGCGGCGAGATGGTGAAATGCGCGCCTGCCCGCTTTTGCAATTCACGCGCTGCACGCAGTGCACCGACAATGCCCGTCGTCTCGTTCGGGTGTTGGCCGCCACTGATCATCACGGCAGCATCACTTCCCCTGATATAGCGAGCCGAAACCTGCCGCCCTGAACGCGCGTGTGCGGTAAACTCTTCTCCGCCGACTTCGGTCAGTAGGCGCGATATCTGTTCTGCCGAAAGAGGTGCTGCGGCCGCATCGATCATCTGATCAGCTGCTCCGATGAAGCCGGTGCAGAGCCGCCTTTCTTCGATCAGAACGGAAATTTCGCCCGCACTGCCAATGATCTCAGGAACAATCTGGCCCGGCTTCAGCCCACGATCACCTAGTGGGCGGCCAGATTTCTTCTGGAAGAATTCAAGCAGGGAGAAGTAGAAATCCTCATGCAGCGCCTCGCGCAGGCTGATGACTTCATCGCCAATGGCAAGCGGCTGATCTTCGCAGGGAAAGAGAACGCGAATATTCAGCTCTTCAAAATAGGGCTCGTCCTGACCCCAATCATGCTCGGCAACGGCTTGAATGGCCGTTGCGAACAGGCGCTCGTAATCCGTTTCCAGCCGCTCGCCAGACTCTTCGCCGTCACGCCGCAGCCAACCGGTTGGCGACACATTGGTTTCGCCAACGACATCCACATGCAAGCGGTTGGGCGCGAAGACTTTTAGTGTCTCGGTTTCTCCCGCGCGGGTCAGAACCACGTCATAGAAGAAACCATCGTCCTCACGCGGCACAAATTCGATTTCGGCCTTCCCGACAAGCGCCGCAAGCGGATAGGCCTCAAGCCGGAAACGATTGGCAGGTGCAGAGGCGTGGACTGGGTAGTTGATACTTATATGATCAATGCCCGCTAAATCGATCTCTTCGAGAAAGGCGTGAAGCAAGGGCTTGTAAGCGCTTCGGATGCGAGCCGTCACGCCTTTTTCCGCTAATCGACGCTCGGCATCTCGGCGGCTTTTCGCATCATCGAAGGTCCATGCTTCGAAAGTCTGACCTTCAACTGCATGAAGTACAAGCTCATCCAGCGTGCGGACAAACGTCTGGCTGAAAATCTGCGTCATGATGGTCTACCTTGCTGTTCTGCCGGTCGGATCAAGGCTGTCACGAAGCCAATCACCCAGAAGATTGAGGCCGAGCACGGTGAGCAGAATTGCAAGGCCCGGAAATACGCTGACCCACCACGCGATCTGCAAATAGGTGCGGCCATCCGCCAGCATGCCGCCCCAGCTTGGTATCGTCGGATCAACGCCCATGCCGAGGAATGTCAGGCTGCTTTCCAGCAGAATGTTGTTGGCAACATTCAACGTCATCAGCACGATGACCGGGCCTATGAGGTTCGGCAAAAGGTGCTGGAAAATGATACGCCAATCCCTCACGCCGATAGCCCGCGCCGACAGGATGAATTCGCGCTCACGCAGTGTCAGAACAGAACCGCGCACCAGACGCGCATATTGCACCCACTGCGAAACGATCAGCAGGATGATGGTGTTGGTGAGGCTGCCGCCAACAATGGCGATGAAGGTGATGGCGAGAAGGATAAAAGGCATGGCGAGCTGGATATCGGCAAACCGCATGACGACCATATCCCAGAAGCCGCGGTAATAGCCTGCGATCAGGCCCATCAGCACGCCAAACACAACGGCACCGATGACCGATGTGAAGCCGACCAGCAGTGAGATTTTGCCGCCTGCAACGACGCGGGCCAGAACATCGCGCCCCAGCGGATCTGTGCCGAAAGGATGCGCGGCAGTGGCAAAGGGTTTGGCAAGCCGCGCCATCAGATCGATCTTTTCCGCGCCACCGGGAAAAAGCACATCGGACAGCAGCACGGCGGCGCAGATAATAACCGTCAGCGAGGCACCGAGAATGAACTCGAGGCTGTAAAAGCGCGACTGGCGAAAGGTGTTGGCAGCCATGTGGGTTACTCCGTGCGGATACGGGGATCGACCAGCCCGTAAGCAATATCGACCAGAAGATTGATGCCGACGATCATCAGTGACAGCACAGTGATGACCGCCTGCAACACCGGATAATCGCGCGCGCCGACGGCATCGAACGCGAGCGAGCCCATGCCGGGCCAGTTGAACACCCGTTCAATCACCACGATACCGCCCAGCAATCCGCCGAACTGAAGGCCGAAATAGGTGATGAGCGGAATGGCGCAGTTGCGCAGCGCGTGCTTGTAGAGAACCTTGCTTTCGCTAAGGCCCTTGGCGCGTGCAACCATGATATATTGAGACTGCAAAGTGTCGAGCATGGCCGTGCGAACGAGACGCACATTCGTGGCCGTCAGAATAACGCCCATGGTCAGCGCAGGCATGATGTAGCTCACGACACCGCCCATGCCGCTTGGCGGCAACCAGCCCAGCGTGATCGAAAACAAGAGAACCAGCATCAGTGCGAGCCAGAAATTGGGGAATGACAGGCCAAGCAGCGAGAAGATGCGGATTGCCTGATCGACACCCTTACCCTTGGATGTCGCAGCCTTGATGCCGAGCGGGATCGACAGCGCGATGGATACAACCATGGAAATGAAGGCGAGCATCAATGTGGCGGGCAGTGCATCGCCAATCAACCGCGAGACGGGCGTACCGCCAACGAAGCTTTTTCCGAGATCGAAGGTCACAAGGCCTTTGAGGAAGTTCCAATATTGGACAAAAAACGGCTGGTCAGTACCAAGCGCCACGCGGATGCGCGCCAGATCCTCTTCCGTCATGCTGCCGCCGCCCTGAAACATGGTCACGGCGGGGTCGCCGGTCAGGCGAATGGCAAAGGAGACGAGCAGCGTGATGGCGATGACGACGAAAAACGCCTGCAACAATCGCTTGATGAGGAAACCGGCCACGTTCTTTTCCTTGAATTGAGAATGGTGACGCCGCTCCGGTGGAGCGGCGTCAGATGCTGATTACTCGACGGTGACGTCGGTGAGCTTCAGGCGGTTATCCGGTGCGGCAACGAAGTTCTTGACCTTCTTGCTGACGCCATAGATCGCGTTCGTGTTGTAAAGCGGCAGTTCCAGCGCCTTTTCAGCTGTGTATTTGCCAACTTCCTTCAGGATACGCTCACGCTCGGCGCGGTCTGTCAGCGGACGCTGGGATTCCAGCAGCTTATCCAGCGCCTCATCCTTCTCGTAAGGGTTCCACTTCTCGCCGGAGTGGTACATGGAGTAGGCCGTGTTGTCGTAATCGAACGTCCATCCACCCCATTTCTGCTGGAACATCGCGCCGGTCTTTCCCTGCGGGATGATGTCGTTCAGCAGAACGTTGGTTTCGTATGGCTTGATGGTCGCGGTGATGCCGACCATCTGCAAATAGCTGGCGATAACCTGCGTCACTTCGTTCATCGTCGCGTCATTGCCGCGAATATCGATCTGAACGGTAGAGCCCGGCTTGACGCCTGCTTCAGCGAGAAGCTTCTTCGCACCTTCAGGATCGTAAGGAAGGGGCTTCAGGTCCGCGTCGTAGCCGAAGGAAAGCTCGCCTTGGAAGCTTGCGATTTCAGAACCCTGACCTGCGAGGATCGACTTCACGATAGTGGCGCGATCCACCGCCATGATGATCGCCTTGCGAACCTTGGGGTCCTTGGTGATACCATCGCGGGTGTTGAAGCGCAGCGCATCCACAGTTGGGCCGGGAACACTGACGATTTCCAGATTGGAATCGCCCTGAATCACCGGCAACATGCCAATTGGAATGGTTGGCGGAATGACGAGATCGACGCGGCCAGCCTGAAGCTCGGCAACGGCTGTCGCAGGTTCCGAGATGAAGCGGTAGTCGAGTTCCGACAGCTTTGGCGCGCCGCCCCAGTAATCGGCATTGGCTTCAAGCTTGATATTCACCTTCGGCGCATAGGACACGAATTTGAACGCGCCAGTGCCAACCGGATTGGTGTTGAAGTTGTCCTCACCCTTTTCCTGGATGTATTTCGGCGGAACGATCATCGCGCCATATCCGGCAAGCTTGGTCAGCAGAACAGGATCCGGGGCCTTCAGCTTCATATCGACGGTGTTGTCGTCAATGATTTCAACGCTCTCGATGGCCGTATAGTTGGACCGCTGCGGACCCTTGGCACCCTGTTCGCCAAGCAGGCGATCAAAGGTAAACTTGACGGCCTCAGCATTGAAGGGCTCGCCATTGTGGAACTTCACATTCTGGCGAAGCTTGAAGCGAATGCGCTTGCCTTCGTCCAGCTCTTCCCAGGATTCAGCAAGACCGGGCACCAGCTTCAAATCCGGGCCGCGATAGGTCAGGCCGTCGAAAATATTGGTCGCAACGGCGGCCCACTGAACCAGAAACGTATCGATCGGGTCCCAGCTGCCGGGATCCTGCGGCGAGGAAATCGTCATTTTACCGGCAGCGAATGCCGGCGTTGCGGCAAATGCCACGCCGGATAGTGCCAGCGCCACGAAGGCCGTCAGTCCGCTCTTTATTCTCTTCATTGATCTGTTCCTCTCAGATGGATGCGATTTTTCGCTGTTTTTCAGGCCGTTTTTGCAACGAAGTGACCCGGATTGATTTCCTCATGAATAAGTATTTTGGGCTCATCGCCCACGCGCCGGACGGGGTTGGGAATTTCACCCTCGATCAGTGCCGTATGTCGCACAGCCGTCGGGTCCGCGACGGGAACGGATGACAGCAATTTGCGTGTGTAGTCATGTCCCGGCGTTTCAAACACCTGCCGACGGCTGCCAAGCTCCACGACCTGCCCGAGGTAGAGGACAGCCACGCGGTGGCTGATCTTTTCCACGACGGCCATATCGTGGCTGATGAAAAGGTAAGAAAGCCCGCGCTCTGCCTGCAAATCCATGAACAGGTTGATGATCTGCGCCTGGATGGAAACATCGAGCGCCGAGAGCGCCTCATCCGCAATGATCAGTTTGGGATCAGACGCCAAGGCCCGTGCGATGCAGACGCGCTGGCGCTGGCCGCCGGAAAATTCATGCGGGTAGCGTTCTGCTAGCGTGGAGTTCAAACCAACACGCTCCAGCAACTCATCCACCCGGCGGCGAACCGCTTTCCGGTCCGATATGAGGCTATGGGTGTTGATGGGCTCGGCAATGGAAAAACCAACCGTTTTGCGCGGATCGAGCGAGGCGAACGGATCCTGAAAGATATATTGCACCTGCTGGCGCATACGGAACCGTTCCGCCGCAGACATGGACGAAAAAGACCGCCCCTCAAAGGCGATTTCTCCACCCATGGATGACTGAAGCTGCTGGATGGTGCGGCCAATGGTGGATTTGCCAGAGCCGGACTCGCCCACCAGCGCCAAAGTCTCGCCGGGGTGAATATCGAAGCTGACCTTCTGGACCGCGCTCAGGCGATGCGTGGCCTTGCCGAACAGGTTCTTGCGCACATCGAACCGGACCATGAGATCTTTGACGGAAAGCAGAGGTGTGTTGCCATAGGTCGCAGTGTCCTGCACCCGCTCCTCACCGATCACCTTGGGTTTTCCATCCTCCAGAACCGTCAATGGCGTGCGCTTTGGAAAATCCTCTCCCTGCATGCTGCCAAGGCGTGGAACGGCGGAGAGAAGCATGCGGGTGTAGGGATGCTTCGGGTTGGCGAAGATTTGCCCGACCGGGCCCTCCTCCACCTTCTTGCCCTTCCACATGACAACGACGTCATCTGCCATTTCCGCAACTACGCCCATATCATGGGTAATAAAAATCATGCCCATGCCGAGTTCTTTTTGCAGATCTCGCATGATGTTGAGAATTTGCGCCTGAATGGTCACATCGAGAGCGGTTGTCGGCTCATCCGCAATCAGAAGCTTGGGGCGGCAGGCGAGCGCCATGGCGATCATCACACGCTGGCGCATTCCACCTGAAAGCTGGTGCGGGTAACGACCGAGAAGCGCTGCGGCATCCGGCAAACGCACCATATCAAGCAGCCTGCGCGCCTCTTCCATCGCGGCGGCCTTCGTCATTTTCTCATGCAGGATGAGCACTTCGCAAATCTGGTCACCAATGGTGAAAACCGGGTTAAGCGAGGTCATCGGCTCCTGAAAAATCATGGCGATATCCTTGCCACGAATGGAGCGCATGTCCTTTTGCGAGACTTTGAGCAGATCTCGACCGCCAAACATGATGCGACCGGCAGGAAACTTCGCGCCCATCATATCTGCAAGACGCATGGTCGACAGGGATGTCACGGATTTTCCGGAGCCGGACTCTCCCACCACGGCTACAGTTTTTCCGGGGGCGACAGAAAAGGAGAGATCATCGACAACCCGGCTGGATCCAAACTCGACGCTTAATCCTTCGACGGAGAGAAGAGCGGTTGGGGCGTCCGATGCGTTCGTCATGTCTGCGTCTCCGGCGGCATGTGCTGTCTCATCCAGAGCCGTTGGCATCGCGAGAAAAACACAAGGCGGCGAGCAAAGCTCACACGTCCCTCCTCCCCGCCATCAAACAGATCTGATTGCTAATACAGGCTACCAAAGTAGGACAATCGTGTCTAGACTGTTGAACAATATTCTATCATTGCCTAACAAATATGCATTTGAACAACGAGCAAGCAACGCACCGCGTGAGGGAGGTTGATCTGCGCGATGAAAAGTCGATTGGGCAAGTGAGGTGGACGTGTGTTGCCAGATGCGGTCAGACTTCTTACCAACAAGCGGTATAGGGCTTTTAAGCTCCTCAGCCGCGTCCGATTTCCGCTCCCCTTCCAATCTTCCGCGCATGGCGTAGTCTGGTCGCATTGCTTTGGGAGCACCGAGGAACAGACGTATGAAGACACTTGATCCCCTCATTTTGACGGCCAAAATTGCAGATGTGGACCTTCAACCTTTCGATGATTTGCGCCAAAAGCATTTTCCGCCGGATCGGAATTTCCTGCGTGCCCACCTGACGATGTTTCACCGATTGCCCGGCGAATACGCCGATAAAATCATCGAGGGCCTCAAGGACGTTGCAGCACGCGGTTCAATAACAGCTGATGTCAGCGCTATCCGTCATCTTGGCGCAGGCGTCGCGTTTGCAATCACCAGCCCCGAATTGCTGGATATCCATGCACGTCTGAAGCAGGTTTTGAGGCCGTGGCTGGGTGGGCAGGATATGCAGAAATGGCAGCCGCACATCACAGTCCAGAACAAGGTCTCACGAGCGGAAGCTGATGCAACATATAAAGGCCTCGTCGCCGAGTTTCGTCCTCACGCTATCGAGATTGTTGGGCTTGATCTCTGGCGGTACATGGGCGGCCCATGGGACCATTTTGCCTCACAGCCTTTCATGCCGTAATACGAGCGCCAGCTCGATCATAAGGAACGGATTGCCTCCCAACCAGTTAATCAAACGAGACAAGGTCTGACATGACCTTACTTTGAATGCCAATTTGGGAGAAGATCATGGATATTCCACAGCATACTGTCGTCGCCGTTGCAGATGGCGCAAAGCTGAGCCTTTTCAAGAACGAAGGCGACGCGCAGAATGTGAAGCTGAAGGCGATGCCGAGTGCAGAGGTTGACGATTCCAAAATCCCGTCCGGTGCACGCCACTCCAGCAGCTCTGCCAACCCTGATGACAGCCAGCAGGACGAAGACGGCTTCAGCGCCGGCGTTACTGAGCTGCTCAACAAGCAGGTTCTGGGTGGCAACATCAAGGGCCTGATCGTGATCGCAGCACCCCGCACGCTGGGTGAGATGCGCAAGGGCTATCACAAGTCTCTGTCTGACGTGCTGTTGGGCGAACTCGACAAGGACCTGACAGGTCACTCCATTCAGGATATCGAAAAAGCGCTCGCTGCTGCTTAAGCAGTTGAGAATAAAAAGGGGAGCGGCATTGGGCGCTCCCTTTTTTTATGCGAATGCCTGATGTCAGAGTGCGAGGCCGGAAGCTCTGTCAAACACATGCACCCTTTCGCGGCTGATGCGGGCTGAAAACGGCGTGTTGGTTTTCACAGGCTGCTCACCATCCACCACGGCAGTCACGTGGTTTCCGGCAAGATCGAAAATGACGTGGGTTTGTGCACCCGTCGGCTCAACCAGAAGCGTTCTGCCCTCCACCGCCACATCGCCACTTCCATCAACAGCGAAATGTTCAGGACGAAGCCCGATCGTGACCGATTGACCGCGCTTGACCTTGCGGTCTTGCGAGATGCTGATGGCGGTGCCGTCATCAAGACGTGCGGCGGGAACTCCGTCTTCGCCATCCACAATGCACTCAATGAGGTTCATGGCTGGCGAGCCGATGAAAGCTGCGACGAAGAGGTTTGCCGGTGTCTTGTAAAGCTCAAGCGGCGTGCCCTGCTGTTCTATGCGGCCCTGGTTCAGCACGACGACACGATCTGCCAGCGTCATGGCCTCGATCTGATCATGGGTCACATAGATGGACGTCGTGCCGACCTTCTGGTGCAAGGTCTTGATTTCGCTGCGCATCTGAACACGCAGTTTGGCATCGAGGTTGGACAGCGGTTCATCGAACAGAAACACTGCCGGGTTGCGCACAACGGCGCGCCCCATGGCCACGCGCTGGCGCTGACCGCCTGAGAGCTGCGATGGTTTGCGGTCCATGAGGCTGGCGAGGTCAAGCATGCGGGCGGCTTCTGCCACCCGTTCATCGATCACGGTTTTGGGCTGCCCTGCAATCTTCAGGTTGAAGCCCATATTTTCCGCGACTGTCATATGTGGATAGAGAGCGTAAGACTGGAACACCATCGCAATGTTGCGCTCGCGCGGCGTCATCTCGTTGACGATATTGCCGCCGATCATGATGTCGCCATCGGTAATCTCTTCGAGCCCAGCAATCATGCGCAAGAGGGTGGACTTGCCGCAACCCGACGGGCCGACGAGCGCGATGAATTCGCCATCTGCTATTTCGAGCGAAATGCCGTGGATGACACCCAGCGAGCCATAGGACTTGCGGATATCGTTAAGTTCGACAGATGCCATGTTCTGCTCCCGTGTCAGGACTTGACGGCGCCAGCCGTCAGACCCGCAATGATATGTTTTTGTGCAAGGAAAAAGACGATGATCGTGGGCAGGATCGTCATGGTGATGAAGGCCAGAACCAGCTGCCATTCCGTGCCGAACTCACCCCGGTAGACCATGATGCCCAGCGGCCAGGGATATTTGGATTCCGAGTTGAGCATGATGAGCGGCAGGATGTAGCTGTTCCAGCTTCCGACAAAAGACACGATGCCCACGGTTGCGATGATGGGCCGCGAAAGCGGCATGGAAATGTACCAAAAGAATTTGAGATAGCCGCAGCCATCCACAAACGCGGCCTGAAACAGCTCTTCTGGCAGGTTCTTGAAATAGTTGCGGAACAGCAGAATGCTCATGCCGAGCCCGAAGGCCACCTGTGGCAGGACCACGCCCCAATAGGTATCGAGAAGGCCGAGATCCCGGATACGGATAAACAGAGGCAGAATGGCGGTGGCGGCAGGAAACATCAGGCCCAACAGGAAGTAGTTGAGCAGGAAATTCGAGCCAAAGAACTTCACATGCGCGAAGGTGAAGGCTGCCATGGCCGAGACGACCAACGTCAGGAACACGGTCAGCACCGCAATAACAAGCGAATTGAAGATCTGCAGCCAGTAGCGTTTACCGAAAAGAATATCGCCATAGTTCGACCATTGCCATTCATCGGGCATGCCAAACGGATTGACGCGCAGATCCCCCAGCGTCTTGAAGCCGCCAAGTGCCGTCGTCAAAAGCGGGATCAGCACGATCGCGGCGATGAGGCCGAGCGAGACATAAAGGTAAAGCCTCGTCTTCATGCTGACGCGGATGGAAGAGGATGTATCAGTCATGGCGCATGAATATCCTTTTGTAACCAAAGGCGAGCGTGATGCAGATGATGAACAGCACGACGCCCACGGCACTGCCAAGCCCCACCTGCATGCGCATGACGCCGTAGGTGTAGAGGAACGTCACCATGGTTTGCGTGGAGTTGGAGGGGCCACCACCCGTCAGCGGCATGATCATGTCGAACAGTTGCAAAGAGCCGATAACCGCAAAGAACACGGACAGGCGTACCGTTGAGCCCAGCATCGGCAACGTCACATAGCGGAATTTCTGCCAGCCAGTGGCACCATCGATTTCTGCTGCTTCAAGCACGTTCTTGTCGACCGACTGCAGCCCGGCGATGAACAGCATCATGTGGAAGCCGAAATATTTCCACACGATGACGGCAAGGACCGCATAGATGGCGACATCCTTGTCTGCCAGAACATAAGGGTTGGCAAAGCCGAAGAAGTTGGAAATGGCGGCAAACAGGCCGTAGTCACCATCATAGACGAAGCGCCAGATCAGACCAGCGGCCACATCGGCCAGCACATAGGGCAGGAAGAACACCAGCCGGAAGGCGACGACGCCGGGAATTTTGTGCGCCAGCATGGTGGCAAGCCAGATGGCGAGCGGGATCTGAATGCAGATGGAGATGACGATGATCAGCGCATTGTTGATCAGCGCCTGCGAAAAGGCAGCGTTGCCAAACAGAACCTGAAAGTTCTTCAAACCGACGAACTCGGTCGGCGTGCCATAGCCATTCCAGCGATAAAGGCTGTACCAGGCGGCTTCGCTCATCGGCAGGATGACGAAGAGCGTAAACAGAAGAAGCGCCGGGGGCAGAAAGAACAGCAGCGTCAGCGCACGGTCGTGGGCAACTGAACTTTGCTTGCGCTTTCGCTTGGGCATGGGCTTCACCAGCGAGGATGCTGATGGAATTGAAACATTCGTCATGATGTCCGCTTTCATTGTCGCGCGGGTCGAAGGACGCCTCGACGAAACGAGGCCGGGGCGTCCTTGCGTTTGTGCGGGATCAGCGAAGCTCGAAGGCATCCTGAATTTGCTGCGCGCCTTCTTCCGATGTCATCTGGCCGGATACGATCTCGACAGACACATCATTCACGACGCGACCAACGGCAGCGCCCAGTGTCTGGTCGAAGAAGTTCTGGTGCCAGGTGGACTCGGAAAGCTGCTTGGCTGAACCAGCCATCAGCGGGTTGGTTACGGCCTCATTGGCGCCAACGGCGACGGGCAGGATCATACCGGCCTTGGCCATCTTCTTTTCGTTGTCAGCATTGGTCAGGAAGGTGGCGAATTCGATGGCTTCCTTGGAGGCATTCTTGGTTACGGCCCAGCCATTCAGACCACCGAGCGTATCGGTGGCTTTTCCGGCACCGCCTTCGACAGCCGGAAAGGCGAAACGACCGAGATTGTCAGATGCTAAGCCCTTGCCATCACCGGCATTCTTGCGCTGGTTGGCTTCGGTGTTGTCGAAACCAAGAATCATCGCAGCCTTGCCATCACCGAAAACACCAAGCGCCTGCGGCCATGTTGAGCCGAGATAGCCGGGCTGGAACGGCTCAAGCTTGCCGAATTCCGCCAGTTGCTCGCCAGCTTTGATCATGGCCGGGGCCATAAAGCCTTCGCCCTCACCCTTGCTGGCTGCTTCGAACACAGCCTGCCCGCCATTGCGCATGACGAGGTAGCTCCAGTAAAAATGGATCGGCCACTTTTCACCGCCACCGCCGGCAATCGGCACGATGCCCGCGGCCTTGATGGTTTGAACGGCTTTGCCCAGATCATCCCAGGTCTTGATGTCTTCCGCCTTCACGCCCGCTTTGGCAAACAGCGCCTTATTATAGAAAAAGCTGACGAGGCTGACGCGATAGGGCACGGCCCAGACCTTGCCATCGAAGGACAGGCCCTCAATGGAAGCCGGGTTATAGGCCTTGCGAACCTTTCCGCCATCTGCATCGAATATCTCTGAAAGATCCTTCAACGCGCCGGTCTTGGACTGCTCCTCCAGCACGCCGCCGCCCCAGCTATAGAAGAAATCCGGCACGTCGTTGGATTGCAGCAAGGTTGGCAACTTTGCCTTGAAAGCCTCGTTTTCCAGGAATTGCAGTTGAACATCAACATCGGGATGCTTGCTTTCGAAGTCCTTGGCAATTTCCTCCCAGACAGCCACGGATTTCGGATCAAGTTCCACATGCATCCATTTGACCACCGTCGCGGCGGACGCGCTGGCGGTACCGAGCAGGAAAGTGATGGCTGTGGTCGCGGCAAACGACATCCACTTGCCGCTCAGGCTTGCGCCTGCGTGCTTATGCGTCATGATGGTATTCCTCCCGGGGACGTTCCCAATTATTCCCCAATGCGGATTAATTCATATAAGGAACCGCTCAATGTCAAGGCAATTTGCTGTTATTTTCAGCTTTTGCTTGACACACCCCCATGTCGCTCGGCTATTAAATCCGTAATCCGATGTAATTGCCATTAGCCTTGCCTTGATCGCGACTGGAAATCATGAAGACCGCAGACCCGGAACTGATGCGCGCGATCAATCGCCTGAATGTGCTCGATACAGTCCGTCGCCATGGGCCGATTTCACGGGTCGAAATCAGCGAGCGAACCCAGCTTTCCACGACAACCGTCTCGGCCATCACCGCATCCCTTCTGGATGACGGGCTGATTCTATCGCGCCATCTGGGCGATATCAGAACCGAAGGTGCTCGCGGTCGTCCGCGCGTCATGCTGGAACTGAACCCGGATGCGGCCCGGGTCGTCGGCGCGAAAATCGCTGCCAACCGGATGATGTTCGTGGTGACGGATTTCTGCGGCAACGTTCTTTCGACGCTGGCGCTGCCCATTCGCATAGACCGCCAGCCGATTGGCGTCATTGCTGACCTGATCGAGGATGGCGTGCGGCGCTGCGTGGTGGATGCAGGTCTGTCGCTGGAAGATGTTGATATGGTCTGCCTTGGCCTGCCCGGCGTGATCGAGCACCGCACGGGCAACATCCGCTCCAGCCCTGTCCTGCGGGAAACCAACATAAACTTCGCAGAAGAAATGACATCGCGCTTTGGCAAGCCGACCATTATCGAGAGCGACGCCCATGCCGTGACCCTTGGCCACCATTGGTTTGGCAAGGCACGGGATCTGGAAGACATGGTTCTGATCTCACTGGAGCAGACGCTGGGACTTGGCGTCTTGCACCGAAACGATCTGTTTCGCGGCGCAGGTGGCCTTAGCCACAATTTGGGTGATCTGGTTCTGGTCGCTGGCCCGGACAAAACCGTGCGGCTGGCCAGCCAGGCCGGAGAGAATGCCATTCTTGGCTCACGTCCCGCCGATGGGCGTTTTGCGGAGGCCATACGTCTGGGTCGCGGCATGATGCATGCGCAGACATTGGTGCTGGCGCAAGACAATGAATTGATCGCTGCTGCCGAGCGCGCCGGTGCCGCCATTGGCCTGACGCTTGCCAATATCGTCACCCTGTTTGCGCCACCCCGTGTCATCATCGTTGGCTCAAGCCTGGAGCTTGGCGCACCTTTCATCGACAGCATTCGCTCCGCCTTCGAAGCGTCCGTGCCGCCGTCCTTGCAAGGTGTGGCGGAACTGGTTTTCGATAAATCGAGCGATGAATTGTGGGCGCAAGGCGCTGCCGCCGTTGCCCTTTACGAACTATACGAATCGCCTTGGAACACCACAGGCCCGGCCTTCTGAGGAGGAAGCCGGTTCATATCATGACGGGAGAGAGACCATGAAGAAAGTCGGCATTGGCATCATCGGATGCGGCAATATTTCCGGTGCATATTTAAAAGCCATGGCGTCATTTCCCATTCTCGACATTCGCGGCGTGGCCGACATGAATGCCGAGATGGCGAAAGCGAAAGCCGAGGAATTCAATGTTCCGGCGCGATCCGTGGATGAGCTGTTTGCAGATCCTGACATTGAGATCATCGTCAATTTGACGATTCCCAAGGCCCATGTCGAGGTGGCCTTGCGGGCGATTGACGCTGGCAAGCACACCTATTCCGAAAAGCCGCTCGGCATCAATTTTGCAGAAGGCAAGCGCCTCGCAAAAGCAGCGAAAGCAGCCAACCTGCGCATCGGCGCAGCGCCTGACACGTTTCTGGGCGGTGGCCACCAGACGGCGCGCACATTGATGGACCAGGGCGTTATCGGCACACCCGTTGGCGGAACCGCAACATTCATGTGCCCCGGCCATGAGCGCTGGCACCCCAACCCCGCCTTCTATTACGAGGTTGGCGGCGGGCCGATGCTGGATATGGGGCCTTATTACATTACCGATCTGGTCAATCTCTTCGGACCCGTTGCCAAGGTGGCCGGCTTTGCCTTTTCGCCGAGAACCGAACGTCTCATCACCAGCGAACCACGCAATGGCGAGAAAATTCCGGTACACATTGCCACGCATGTGGCAGGTGCCTTGGCATTTGCGAACGGCGCTGTCGTGCAGGTGGGTATGAGCTTCGATGTTGCGGGCCACAAGCATGTGCCGCTGGAACTCTACGGCACAGAAGGCACATTGATTGTGCCTGACCCCAACTATTTTGGTGGCGAGGTCCAGCTTTTGAAGAAGGGTGGCGAGTTCGAAGTTCAGGAGCTTTCCTCACCCTATGCGGATGGCAATTATCGCTCCATCGGCGTTGCAGACATGGCGCATGCCATTCGCTCCAACCGGCAACATCGCGCCAATGGCGATCTTGCGCTCCATGTGCTGGAGGTGATGGAAGCGTTCCAGACGGCATCCGACACCGGCACGACCATTTCCATCACGACGGCGGTTGATCGTCCAGCGCCGCTGGATGAATCGCTTGTTGACGGCCAGATCGGCAAATAATCCTGAGGAGGAAGACTATGCGTGAAGCACTGATTGTTTGGGGCGGATGGAGCGGGCACGAGCCGCAGGAATGCTCTGTCATCATCAAGGACATGCTTGAGGAAGAAGGGTTCAAGGTTTACGTCGAAAACAGCACGGAGGCCTTCGCGGACCCTTCGGTGCATGACTTGAGCCTCGTCGTGCCGATTGTCACCATGTCGAAGATCGAAAAGGAAGAGATCAAGAACCTCGCAGCCGCTGTTGAAAACGGTGTCGGCATTGCCGGCTATCACGGTGGCGCGGGCGACAGTTTCCGCGAATGCGTGGAGTACCAGTTCATAATTGGCGGGCAATGGGTCGCGCATCCGGGCAACATCATCGACTATACGGTCAACATCACGCGGCCCGATGATCCGATCATGGAAGGCATCACCGACTTCCCTTATACATCCGAGCAGTATTATATGCACACCGACCCATCCAACGAGGTGTTGGCGACGACGACATTTACCGGCGATCATGCCTGGTGGATTGACGGCGTGGTGATGCCGGTGGCGTGGAAACGAAACTACGGCAAGGGCCGCGTCTTCTATTCGGCGCTTGGCCATGTGGCGAAGGAATTTGCCGTGCCGCAAATGCGGGAAATTTTCCGTCGCGGTGCCAACTGGGCCGCACGGTAACGAGGACAAGAGACGGATAGGGATGCCGTCTCGTTAAGGGAGGTATCATGACAGGTCGCAACATCGTGCTGGTCGATCCGCTGCCAAGAACGCTCGATCTGATTATGGAGCCCGATGTTCGTGCCCGTCTCGAAAAACTGGGAGATCTGGTTATTTCCGAGGATCGGCAGATGCCTGCAGAACAGGTGGATGCCCTTCTTCCAGATACGGTTCTTATTTTCGGCCAGACCGATATGCCCAGAGAACGCCTTGAGCGCGCGCCAAAGCTCAAGGCGATCATCAATGTGGAATCCAACTTCCTGCCCAATATCAATTATCAGGCCTGTGTCGAGCGCGGCATCTGGGTGATCACACCGGCGTCGGCCTTTTCATCGCCGGTCGCTGAGGCATCGCTTGGAATGGCAATCGATCTGGCCAGAGGCATTACCATCGCCGACCGGCAGTTCCGTGACGGTGTTGAGGACTATGGCCTTGCCGGAAACGAAGGCACATTTCGATATGCTGGTGCACCCATCGGCATCATCGGCTTTGGCGATCTCGGTCGTGAGCTGCGCGAACTGACCCGTCCCTTCAAGAACCCCGTTCACGTCTATGATCCTTGGCTTCCGAACGAGATCATCGAGCGGCTCGACTGTATTCCGGCCAGTCTCGATGAGGTGTTTTCCCGATCGCGCGTCGTCTATGTCTTCGCAAGCGTCACCAGTGAAAATCAGGGCTTTATCGGCAAGAATCGTTTCGCCGCCATGCAGCCGGGTTCGGCATTTCTATTGATGAGCCGTGCCGCCGTCGTGGACTTCCCAGCCATGCTCAATGCGGTCATTTCAGGCCATATCCGCGCCGCAACAGATGTTTTTCCAGACGAGCCGGTCGCAATCGATGACCACGTCAGGTCCATTCCGGGCCTTTTGCTGTCTGCACATCGCACGGGCGGAACCCGCGATGCGTTCTACAAGCTTGGCTCCATGGCTGTTTCGGATGCCGAACTGATCATGAAAGGCCTGCCGCCCCAGCTGTGCCGACGCGCCGACCCTGCAACCGCCAGCAGGCTGCGCTCAAAACCCGTCAGCGTTTCTTGAGGCCGAGATAATCGGCCATTAACACTCCAAGTTTCTGGGAACTCTGCCTGACTGAGAGGGTTAGGGTCTTGCAGACAAACAGAACAGTGGAGGAATACCCATGAAAAAGTATCTTATCGCAACCGTTTTTGCCCTCAGCTTCACATCGCTCGCCGTAGCGCAGGGCGCAGGTTCTGGATCTGGCGGCTCGGGCTCCGGCGCTGGTTCGAACGGCGGATCGAGCGCATCTGACGGCTCAAACAGCGGCGGCACCAACAATGGCGCAGACGCAGGTGGAAGCGGCTCCGCATCCGGCACAAACGGTTCGGGTACAAATGGCGACACCAACAACACCAATTGCGTCGGCGGTGGCAAGACGGCAGAGGGCACGACCAATGGCGGCCCTGCAACGACTGGCACAGCCACAGCGCCGGGCACGAACTGCCCCGCAAACTAATTTATATCCATAGCCAAGAAAAAGCCGGGTCATAGCCCGGCTTTTTGTCGATATATGTCTTGCGCAATCAAAATCGCGCCCTGCCTCAGACTGAATGCCCAAGACAGGAAGCGCTGATCTTCAGCTCTTAGAACTGGCGTCTAAAGCCCATGGTAACAGCATGGCTGCTGAAATCCGTGCTGGAGGTTACGCCGTCTGTGCCGGTGAAGTCGAAATCGTCAGCAGCTGTGTAGCGGTAACCGATATCGAACGTCGTGTTGGCAAACAGCGAGCTGTCGCGGAAAAACGAGATCGTGTCGAGCTTGATGCCAACGCCTGCGTCCAGGTGGTAGGCAAACTTCGTATCGTCATCATCCATCGCGATGCCGTTAACACCCTGACGGTGCAGTTCCAGATTCATCGCACCAACGCCACCGCCGAAATATGGCGTGAAGGCTGTGGATGTTTCGATATCGAGGTAACCGTTGACGTAGCCCTGAATTGCACGGGCTTCACCGAAGGAAGCATTGCCGAAGTTTACGCCACCAACCGTGTGTTCATTCACATCAGCTGTGCCGTAACCAACTTCCAGTTCCAGACGTGGCGAAACAAAACCGTAAGTGCCAAAGCTGTAGCCAGCACGCAGGGCGCTGTAGAAGCCGAGATCATAATCCGTGCTGACGCTGGCGCCAGCCGTTGCAAAGCCGGTATCGTCAAGGAATGTCATGCTGCTCAGTGTTCCCAGATAAAAGCCGCCCGGATTGGCAACAACAGCAGGCTCGCTCTGAACGGCCATGTCTGCGGAATGAGCGGATGTCGCAAGAAGCCCCAGAAGGCCAGCAATTTTGATAGCGCGGTACATATAAAAGACCTTTCAAGATCAGCCCCCGCCGATGAGTCGCATATCGCCTCAGACACGCGAAACTGTCGAGACAATTTTTGATATTTGTCAGGTGCTAATAAAGGCTTTTATGAAAGCGTTGCCGTCGTGCAACGCATCAAATATAGGTTTTCTCTTTTTTCGCCGGAACGCAAAGGACTCCGCAGCCGTTTGTCGGGGGAGATCAAACGCAGCGAGGAGAGAAAAATGAGTATTTTCAGCAAGATCAAAGACGCGATTTTCGGTGGTCCGGCCACAGCGGCACCGGCATCACCCAGTGCAGCAGAACCAACGCCTGCCCCATCTTCCATTCCGGAGCCTGCAACAACGGCACCACCAATCGGCGGCACCGGCGGCGAGGTTCCGAAGACCTCTGGCACCGCGCCAGCTAGCCCTTCGCGACCAACCGCTGAGACCGTGGACGTAGCGGCGCAGCTCGATGCAGCCGTTAAGAACAGCGGGCAGAAGTTGGAATGGAAGCGCTCCATCGTTGATCTGATGAAGGCGCTGGGCATGGATGCAAGTCTTGCCGAGCGCAAGGAACTGGCGCAGGAACTCGGTTATACCGGAGACCTGAATGGCTCGGCCGAGATGAACACATGGCTGCACAAGGCGCTGATGAAGAAGCTGTCCGAAAACGGCGGCAAGGTTCCAGCCGACCTTCTCGATTGATATCGATATTTGAAACGAAGCCCCGAGCCTCATATGAGCCTCGGGGTTTTTTAGCGTTTATCGCGTTTTGGCGGGTGCCGCTTCAGCCAGATCGACAACGATGGCTGCTGCTTCGTTTTGCAACACGTCCTTTGCATTCTTTCGCGCATTTTCGATTGCGATGTTTGCCGTGATGCTACGCTCATTGGCCTGAAGTCCGTCATCGTTTTCACGAACGAGGCCCGTCCCGCTTTCGGCACGCGCTTTCATCTTGGCTTCGGTTTCAGCCATTTCGGCTCTGCGCTCGATTTCATTGAGCGAAATGGTCTTCTTTTCCCGCACAGCCTTCAGATCAGCAATATCTTCAACGAACCGCTGGAAATCCTGGTCGGTCTTGATCCGCGCATCATGCTTTGCCTGCAAGGTCGGCAGTAACTTGTCGGGGTCACCCTGCAGGGTATATTTGGCTGGCTTTATCTTCGTCCATGGCAAAGCATTGTCATAGCTGGATTCACCAATTGCCTTGGGGTCGAGAAAACCCGGCAGAGTGATATCTGGCACCACGCCCTGCAACTGTGTCGTTCCACCATCAACACGGAAGAACTGCGCGATGGTCAATTTCAGCTGACCAAGTTCCGGCTTGCTGTTGCGGGCAACACGGTCGAGATCGACAACGGTCTGGACCGTGCCCTTTCCGAAGGACGGTTCGCCGATGATGATCCCCCGGCCGTAATCCTGAATGGCTGCGGCAAAGATTTCAGACGCCGAGGCGGAACCGCGATTGATCAACACGCCAAGCGGACCGCTCCAGGCGGGTGCCGTCATGTCATCGCTTTCAACCTTCACATTGCCTTCAGCGTCCTTCTGCTGAACAACCGGACCCTTGCCGATGAACAGACCCGTCAAGTCAATGGCTTCGGCAAGCGAACCACCGCCATTGTCACGGAGATCGAACAGCACACCGGAGACATCGTCCTTCTTCAGCTCAGCCAGCAGCTTGGCCACGTCACGGCTGGCGCTGCGGTAATCTTTGTCACCCTTACGGCGGCCTTCGAAGTCTTCGTAAAATGTTGGAAGGGTGATGACGCCGATCTTTGAGGTGGCATCGCCATTCTTGACAGACAGGATCGTCTTCTTGGCCGCCTGCTTTTCAAGGCTGACCTTGTCTCTGACAAGGCTGATGACGCGGTGGCCACCACTGCTGCCAGATTCCGCGGGCAAGATATCGAGACGGACGACCGAGCCGACTGCACCGCGTATCATCTGCACCACCTCATCAAGGCGCGTGCCGACGACTTCCTTGATCGGGCCATCCTCGCCCTGCCCTACACCGACAATGCGATCTCCCACCGCAAGCTTGGCAGAAAGCTGGGCCGGGCCACCGGCCACAAGCTCGCGAATGGTGGTGTAGCCATCCCGCTCCTGCAACACTGCGCCAATGCCGACAAGCGACAGCTTCATCGAAATGTCGAACTCTGCCGAGGCGGATGCGCTGAAGTAATCCGTGTGTGGATCAACAGACGTCGTATAAGCCGCCATGAACGACTGGAACACATCGTCGCTCTTGTACGGATAAACCCGGTCCAGAATGTTCTTGTAGCGCTTGTCCAGCGTCTCACGAATTGCGGCATCGGCCTGGCCTGCCAGTTTCAGGCGAAGCCAATCGCTCTTGACGCGCTTGCGCCAGAGATCGTCACTCTGCTGCTGCGTCGTGGCCCATGGCGCGTCTTCGCGTGATATCGGATATTCTTCACGCACCGTGAAATCGAAATTCTGCTTCAGCTCGGCGCGCGCAAACGTCATGCGGTCCACGACACGGCGCGTGTAGCTGTTGAAGATCGAGAACGGTATTTCGAGATCTTCGTTGAGGATCGCATCATCGATCTTCGTGCTGTCTGCGTTGAACTTGTCAATATCGCTCTGCATGAACAGCATCCGGTCGGGATCAAGCGACTTGATGAATTTTGACATGATGTGTCCGGACAGCACATCGTCGAGCGGTACGGTCTTATAGGCGTAGCGGCCAAGAAACTGCGCACTCAGATTGGCCGCCTGGGCCTGAACTTGAGTGGGTTCCAGCACTGGCGGTGAAGCCGGCTGTTGTGCCTGCGCAGAAGACGCAATGGAAAATGCCAACCAAAAGAGACCGTACCTTATGCGCATGCGACATCATTCCTCATCGTTGTCATCATCCGTCATACTGCACCGCAGCGGCAATTACGATAAGAACCTCGCGCCCAAAATAATGATTTTAGGCAATTGCTCGTGATCGGCGTCTGTCAGACGTTTTCGAGTGGGAAGATGAAGCGCATATGTAGGTTAAGCGGCGACGATGCCACAGAACGGACCATGGGCCGAGTCGATCCGCCTCAACATCCCCGAATGCATAGAGCAGTTCTCCAGCGCTCGATCCGTTTTCGATTCCCAAGGGGTCTTTGGAAAGGTTCGCCAACACCTCCAGCTCAGTCTCACCAATCTTCCATGTCACCTTCACCGCACGGCCATTAGCCTCAAAGGTGCCGCCCTTCAATCCGCCATGGCCGAGCAAAGGCACGATATGCTCGTGGCGCAACGCAAGAAGCGATCGGTAAAAGGCGAGCATCTCGGTGCCGTCTGCCGCCTCGGACTTCGACCAATCCAGTTTGGCTGACAGGAAGGTTGAACGCGCCGTCGGGTCGGGAACATTGTCACCGTCGAAACCCGGCAGCCGTGACATTTCTTTGCGCCTGCCCTCACGGACCTTTTCATTCAGATCCTCATCGAACTGACAGAAATAGGGGAAAGGTTCCTTGGCTCCCCATTCCTCCCCCATGAACAGCATCGGAACCTGCGGCGCCAGGAGGTAGACCGCAGCGATGGCCTTCAAAGGTTCCGAAGCAATGTAGGAGGCCATCCTGTCGCCGTTGGCACGGTTGCCGATCTGATCATGGTTTTGAATGAAGGATATAAAGGCCAGCGGTGAAAGGTGTTCGCTCGGCTTGCCACGTGCCTCGCCGCGATAGGGCATATGCTCGCCCTGAAAGACGAAACCCTGCGCCAGCGCCCGGCCAATATTGTCGTCATTGCCGACATATTCCTGATAATAGCCGAAGGTCTCGTCAGTGGCCGCAACGTGCAGAACATGATGCACATCATCGTTCCACTGTGCCGTGAAGTGCTTCGGCTGGCCGTCTTCGCCGCGCACCAGCAGATCGCTGTCATTATCTTCGTTTTCGACGATCAGATGGACATGTAGTCTGCCTGCAACATCGCGAACACGCCGTGCGAGTTCGACAATCAGATGTTCACCGCTATCGTCCTTGATCTGATGAACGGCATCCAATCGCAGTCCATCAATGCGAAATTGCGTTATCCAGTAGATCGCGTTCTGAATGACGAATTCGCGGATCTGGTCAGAGCCTTCATCGTCATAATTGATGCCCATGCCCCAGGGAGATGAGTGGTGCTCGGTAAATAGCGGTGCGACGGCGGGCATGTAATTGCCGTCTGGGCCGAAATGATTGTAGACCACATCCATAAACACGCAGATGCCGCGTGCATGTGCTTCATCAACGAATTTCAGCAGGTCTTCCGGGCGGCCATAGCTGCTTTCGGGCGCATAGGGCATAACGCCATCATAGCCCCAGCCATAGCTGCCGGGAAAATCGGCTGTCGGCATCAGCTGAATGGCCGTGATGCCCAGTTGGCGCAGATGGTCGAGCTTCTCGATGGCCGCGAGAAAGCTGCCCTCCTGCGTGAAAGTGCCCGGATGCAGCTCATAAATCACCATCTCTTCCCAGGGGCGGCCGCTCCAGCTTTCCGTTTTCCAGACGTAATTTGTCACATCAACCACTTCGCTGGGGCCGTGCACATCTTCAGGCTGAAACCGCGATGCCGGATCCGGTATTACCTGCCCGTCAGCCAGTTGGAAGCGGTAGAGCGTGCCCGCACCCACGCCCGGCAATGTGTGGTGAAACCAGCCATCGCCCTTAGGCTCCATGTCATATTGCTTGCCGGTCTCCAGCTTCAGCACAACGGATTGCTGCAGCGGTGCCCAAAGGCGAAACAGAATGGCGTCTTCCAGAACCAAGGGGCCGAAATCGAAATCGTACAACAATGAATGACTCTCTGATGAAATGAAGCGGGAGCGACAACTTGGCCTAACGCCAACGGCGACCAATGGTTTCATGCAAAGCGTACGGGCAGTGTTTTCACGCCCTCCCAGTCCCGCATATTGAACAAAGTGCTCATAAACTCCATTTCCATGGCTTGAGCATAAAGGGATGATTGCAGATGGGTCTATTCAACGGGTTACTGGGTCACGGATCAACCGTGGATCCTGCGGATTTAAACAAGCGCCTCGATGGCGTGCTGGTGGATGGAGAAGAGCCGCAACTCGCGTTCAAAGTGATCCGCGACTTCTTCGTGTTTACCCAGTACCGGGTTATCCTTGTCGATATTCAGGGCATAACCGGAAGCAAGGTGGATTATACCTCCATTCCCTACCGGGCCATTACCCGGTTTTCCGTTGAGACCGCCGGAACCTTCGATCTTGATTCAGAGCTGAAAATCTGGGTTTCCGGTTCAGCTACCCCCATCAGCAAGACGTTGAAAAAGGGAACTGATGTGCGCGGCATTCAGCGAGCATTGGCGACAGGCGTTCTGCGATAAGGCACTGATGTCAGAGACCACCGCGCTCATGATTTGAGCGCGGTGGATTGAGCGATAAGGAAATCAGATTTCCTTGAGGCTGGCCCCACTGCCAAGGCTCTCGATCAAGGTCGCACTGGCCTCGTTGACGCCGACAACCGTGACCGGAATGTCATGCTGCTTGTAGCGATCCACCACCTTTTCCAGCGCGGCAACAGCGGTAATATCCCAGAAATGGGCCTGTGAAATATCGATCAGCACCGACATCTCGTTTGCCTCCTCGATGTCGAAAGCATCCACGAACACATCTGCCGAGGCAAAGAAGACCTGACCGGACACGCGATATGTCAGCCGCCGCGCCGTTTCGTCCTTGACGGTTTCAACACGCAGCAGTCTCGCCACCTTGAAGGTGAAGAACACGCCGCTCAGAAGAACGCCAACGGCGACACCCAGCGCGAGGTTGGAGCTCAGAACCGTCACGATCACAGTCACGACCATAACCACGCTCGACATCTTCGGATGGACGATCAGCGTTTTGACGGATGACCAATCGAACGTATCGATGGACACCATCACCATGATGGCAACCAGTGCCGCCACCGGAACCTGAGACACCCAAGGCTTGAGAACGACCATCAGGATCAGAAGAAAGGCACCTGCAAACAGCGTGGAAAGCCTGCCGCGACCGCCATATTTTACGTTGCTGACCGTTTGCCCGATCATGCCGCAACCGGCAATGCCGCCAAAAAGGCTGGCTGCGGTATTGGCAATGCCCAGACCCGTGCATTCGCGGTTCTTGGAGCTTGGCGTGCCGGTGAGATCATCCACCACACTCGCCGTCATCATGGATTCCAGCAGGCCCACCATAGCGATGGCAAGGGCAGGACCTGCAATGATCTTCAACGTCTCAAGTGTTAGCGGCACCTGAGGCCAGGCGAACATGGGAAGGCTGTCTGGCAATTTCCCAAGATCGGCGACGGTCATGACCGGCAATTGCAGGAAAATGGATACCCCTGTCAGAACCAGAATACAGATCAGCGGCGAAGGCACGGCCGTTGTCAGCCGGGGAACGAGATAGATCAGCACAAGCCCGGCTGCCAACATGCCATAGGCCAGAACATCCCCCCCAATAATGTGCGGAAGCTGAGCGGCAAAGATGAGGATTGCCAAGGCGTTGACGAAGCCTGTTCGAACGGATTTCGAAACGAACCGCATCAACACGCCAAGTCGCAGCAATCCGAATATAATCTGAAACGCACCGGCAAGCAGACCCGCAGCGAAAAGATAGGGCAAGCCGTGCAGATGGACCAGTGGTGCTGCGACCAGCGCAACTGAACCGGCAGCAGCCGAAATCATGGCAGGACGACCACCGGAAAATGCGATGACGATGCCGATAACAAAGGACGCAAAGAGGCCGACCTGTGGATCGACACCAGCAACGAAGGAAAACGCGATGACTTCCGGAATGAGCGCGAATGTCGCGACAGCCCCGGCTAGCATTTCACGCAAGGGATTGGCGGACCAATCCCGACGGATAGATGTAAGTTGCATATGTGATATCTCGCAAAGCATGCCGACACGCATCGTTAGCGGTCATAAAATGGGCATGCGGTATTTGCGTTATCTGGCGGATCGGCGGCCAGAAGAGCCACCCGGAGTTTCACCGGGTCCGTGGTGAGTATGTTCTAAATACCGAATAAATCTTTCGATGCAAGCCCGAATTGGAAACAGGCCGGCGGACAGATCGTCAAGGCGCGGGCGCATGGCAGGACGGCCACGCGACCCTCCTCAAGTGTTTCTGGCTTCCATGACAGCGGGTGCAAAAGACAATTGCTCGTTCGCCGGTTTGAAGGATTGGTCGAACCACGCCCAGTTGTGCCTGCCCTCGCGCTTCATGCGGTAAAGCGCCTGATCTGCCGCACTCAGGAGCGTTTCGATATCGTTGCCATGGCGCAGATAAAGGCTCGCTCCCACCGTTGCGCCAACCTTAACCTTTTTACCGTTCACCAGAAACGGCTCATCAAAGGCGTCCGTTACTCTTTGGCAAATCTTGTCTGCATCGACCTGACAGTCCAGATCGGTCAGCAGAATAGCAAATTCGTCTCCCCCCATTCTGACGACCGTATCATCAGAGCGCACAGAGTGACGAAGGCGGTATGCTGCGCTTTTCAAGACCTCATCACCGGCCGCATGGCCAAAATAATCGTTGATCGGCTTGAATTTATCGAGGTCGATCATCAGAACCGCGATCAGCTTTTGCGACGTGAATGTTGCCCGCTGGGCAATCTCGGTGTTCCAGCGCTCCTCAAGCATTCGCCTGTTGCCCAAGCCTGTCAGCGCATCCTCAAACGCAATGCGCCTGAGTACGTGTTCTGCAAGCTTATGGTTGGTGAGATCTTCGAAAATTGTTATGACGAGGCCGAATTCGTGCATGACGATGCCCCGGTGCAGAACCGGAACAATATTCCCATTTGCGTGCCTGACCTGCACTTCGTAGGGCTCGACCTCTGTTATGCCCAATGCGCCCGGTGTCAGTGTGGCTGCCCAGATCCTGCAAGCGCCCCCGCTCTCGATATCGTTGACATAGACTTCGCTGAACCATTGCTGGATGGTTTCGAAATGGCCATTGGGGTAGCCGAAAGTCCTGATGAAAGCTTTATTGATGAAGCGTATCCGGCCCTCGGGATAGGATGCCCAGGACAGGGGAATTGGCAGGGCATCGAGAAGAAGCAGAAATTCATCATCCGGCTGATGAGTGCCACTGACCATTCGTTGCAGGATATGCTTCATTTCACCACCGTCTTTTGGGCTCCGGGACACAGTACAATCAAGAATGCAATGCTATCCTGCAGCACACACTTTCGGGCGCTGACGTTCCATCAACCAGGCAAACAGTTGCTCGCTTCCAACAGGCCGCGAGAGCCAGTAACCCTGGATTTCGTCGCAACCCATCACGCCCAGCAAATCGGCTGCCTCCAGCGTTTCAACGCCTTCTGCGACGACGCGATAACCCAGGCTGTGCGAAAGATCGATCATGGAGCGCACGAGAACCCGTTCACGGTTGCCGTTCTCCATGTCAGAGACGAATGAACGGTCGATCTTTACAATATCTGCCGGCAATTTCTGAAGATAGGCAAGGCTGCTGTAGCCAGTTCCGAAGTCGTCGATGGCAAGGCGGATGCCCGCTGCCTTCAACTGGTTCAGCAGCTCAAAGGCGCCATCGGTCTCTTTCATCATCACGGTTTCGGTCAGTTCCAGCTCAATCTGCGCCGGACTGATGTCGAACGAAGCAAGCTTGGACATCAACCGCTCGTAAAAGTCTGGTTCTTCGAGGTTGAGGGCCGAGAGATTCAGAGACACACTGAAACGAAGACCTCTGCGCTCCCAAGCCGCAAGCGTGACCAGCGTTTCGTTTATGACCCAGTCTGTCAGTTCACGCGCAGATGCGGAGGCCTCGACCACAGGAATGAATTCGACAGGCGACACCGGGCCAAGAACGGGATGGTTCCACCGCAGGAGAACCTCCGCACTGTGAACCTCGCCGCTTGCAACATCCAGCCGCGGTTGAAAGACCAGAGAAAGCTGGTCGGGCGCAGTCAATGCCGTTTGAAAATCGTTGAGGATTCGGAAGTTGCGCCTGTGGCGCAAGTCGATGGCTGGCGAAAACATGCCGATTTTCGTCGGGCTCTGGTGAGCGTCCTGAATGGCGCTTTGCAACGATCTCAAAATGTCATCCGGCGGCATGGTCTGCGGGTCGTAGGCAACCATGCCAATGGAGGGCGACATCGAGATTTGTGTGTCGCTATAGTCCTGAATTTCGCCAAGCATCGTCTTGAGGAATTCAACATAGCGATCAGCGCTCATGTTGTGAGGCGCGAAAAACGCAAACTGCGTGGGGCCGACATGATAAGCGGCGGCCTCTTCCCCGACATGCTTGCGCAGAAGCAGCGAAACGGCCTGAATGACGTCATCCAGATAGGAAGGGCCAAGCACACGCGAGATCCGTTCGAACTGCTCCGTCTGCGCCAGATCGAGCAGAACGATGATGCGCTCACCGCTATCGCCACGCAGGACCGCATCCGACAGATCATTCGAAAGCTGAAACCGGTTGGGCAGACCGCTCGATGCTTCGATGCGCCCCATGGCATGGGTCAGCTCAACCTGATCCATCACCATAGCCGCGAGATCTTTCAGAGTCGCCATTTCTGCATCGGTGACCTCGCGTGGCTCGGTTCCCAGCACGCAGAGTGCACCCAGGCCAAATCCATCGTGCGTGACCAATGGCGCGCCCGCGTAAAAGCGAATGCCCGCATTTCCGAGAACGCTGTCCACATAGTATTCGTCCTGCTTGAAATCTTCGATCACGAAAGGCTTGCAGGTTTCAGCAACGGTGGCGCAGGGCGCCTTATGGCGCGGTATTTCGAAGTGATCGACACCGACCTTCGATTTGAACCATTGGCGTTGCATGTCTGTGAGGGATACGGCGGCAATCGGGAGCCCGAAAATGCTGGCGGCCAGCCGGGTGATGCGGTCAAAACTCTCGCTGGGAAGCGTATCGAGCAACCTCAGATTTTTAAGGGTCGATAGGCGTGCGATCTCATTCTGCATGATAAAAATCCATGGCAACACTGGTGCGCGACCTTTGTGCGCATCCACAATGTGGGGGGCGGTTCATTTTTTGGTGCAGCCATGTCGGCGCTTATATCCACGGTTGACGTGGATAGACGGGATCGGACAAACTGGGGCATCATGCCCAAAGAATTCAATTCTACCGGTAATCATTCTGCCTAATCATTGAACGAAAAGTGAATCCCGGCTCGGCAGTTGCGGCAATGGTTAGTAAATTATATTTTATGATATTCGAAAGTTTAATTATCTCGAAACGCAGCATGCCTCCCCGGTGGCGAACCGGGAAGGCATGCGTTCAGGCGTATCTTCAGGCCACTTCAGGCAAGCCGGAAAGCAGCTTGTCCAACGTCATCGGGTAATGTCGCAAACGAACGCCCGTCGCATTATAGATCGCGTTGGCGATTGCGGCCGAGACGCCGCAAAGACCCAACTCACCTACACCCTTCGCCTTCATGGGCGACGACATCGGATCGGTCTCATCAAGGAAGACGACCTCCTGATGCGGAATGTCCGCATGGACGGGCACCTCGTAGCCTGCAAGATCGTGGTTCACGAAGAAACCACGGCGCGTATCCACGGCCAGTTCTTCCATCAGTGCACCGCCAGCACCCATGGTCATCGCACCAATGACCTGACTACGCGCGGTGATCGGATTGAGAATCCGGCCCGCAGCACACACCGCCAGCATGCGGCGGATGCGGATTTCGCCCGTGGCGCTATCAACACCGACTTCAACGAAATGGGCGCCGAATGTCGATTGCTGATGGGTTTTCGTGAGATCACCCCACTCCATCGTGTCTTCACCCACAAGCCCGTCTGTGCACGCAGCCTCTGCAAGCGGAACAGCCCGATTGCCGGACTTGACCATGCCATCTTCAAACAGGGCATCGTCCGAATTGAAGCCGAGCTTTTGGGCAATCGCTTCCCGCAACTTCACACAGGCAGCGTAAACACCAGATGTCGAGGAGTTCGCACCGAACTGACCGCCCGAACCGGCGGAGATCGGAAAGCGTGAATCGCCCAGTTGCACGGCAACCTTGTCGACTGTCACGCCCATCATCTCGGCAGCGGTTTGGGCGATGATGGTGTAACTGCCTGTGCCGATATCCGTCATGTCGGTTTCGACCGTCACGATACCGTCAGAGCCGAGTTTTACCCGTGCGGCAGACGGCAGGACAAGATTGTCGCGGAAGGCCGCAGCAACGCCCATGCCGATCAGCCACTTCCCATCCCGGCGCGACGCGACCTTGGGACGTTCGGACCAGCCGAACTTCTCGGCACCTGTGTTCATGCAACCGATGAGGTCCCGGTGCGAAAAGGGACGTTCAGGGTTTTCGGGATCGACCTGCGTGTCATTGACGATGCGGAACTGGACCGGATCCATTCCAACCTTTTCGGCAATTTCGTCGATGGCGATTTCCAGCGCCATCAGGCCCGGCGCTTCACCCGGCGCACGCATGGCGTTACCCTCAGGCAAATCCAGCTGCGCAAGACGCATCGCCGTCATTCGGTTTGCGCCGGCGTAAAGCAGCCGCGTCTGGTTCACAGCTGTTTCCGGTGCACCGTCAGGCAGGTTGCCAGACCAGCTTTCGTGGCCGATTGCCGTGATCTTGCCATCGCTACCAGCACCGATGCGGATGCGCTGGATGGTTGCCGGTCTGTGCGTTGTGTTGTTCGCGATCATCGGACGCGGCAATGTCACCTTCACCGGCTGCCCTACAGCCTTGGACGCAAAAGCAGCTAGCACTGCATCTGCGCGCAAGAACAGCTTGCCGCCAAAGCCGCCGCCGATGAATGGCGACATAAGGTGGATCTTGTCCTTGTCGACGCCAAGCGTTGTCGCGAGGTCCGAACGCCACCAGTCGATCATCTGGCTTGACGTCCACACCGTCAACTCGTCACCATTCCACGCGGCGATGGACGCGTGCGGCTCCATCATCGCGTGAGACTGATCCGGCGTGGTATATGTCTCGTCGATTGTGATGGCAGCTGATTGAAAGGCAGCCGAGAAGTCACCCACTGATGTATCCGGCTTTTGGGATTCATCAGGTTTTTCGGCATTGCCCTTTTCGGCTTCAAGATCGAAATCACCCTTTTCCTCGGCGTAATCAACCTTGACCAATGCGGCCGCAGCACGTGCCTGTTCGAATGTTTTCGCCACAACCACGGCAATTGCCTGATGGTAGTGTTCGATGACATCACCGCCAAAGAGATTGGCGGTATTGTATTCGCCTTTTTCCCGCTTGCCGACATCGAGGCTTGTCACGACATTTACAACACCCTCGGAAGCTTTTGCCGCCGACAGGTTGAAGGACTTGATGCGCCCTTTCGAAATTGCCGAGTGTACCGGGTATCCATAGAGATAGGGCACGTTTCCGTCATGCCACTCATAGGCGTATTTCGCCCCGCCGGTTGTTTTCAACTCGCCATCGATACGGCGTATCGGCTGGCCAACGACCTTGAGACGATCAATGGGATTGGTGGTTGCTGGTGTATCAAATTTCATCGCTCAACCCCTTGCTTCGGACAGGACGGCGCCAAGCGTGCGCTCGACAAGATCGATCTTGAACCGGTTCTCTTCTGTGGGACGTGCATCTGCCAGAATGGCTTGTGTGGCGGCGCGCGCGCCTTCCGCCAACTGGCTTTCAGCCGCCTCGACACGCCAAGGCTTATGGGCCACGCCGCCCACCGCAACCCGTCCTGTTCCATCCGACTGAATTATCGCACCGACAGAAATCAGCGCGAATGCGTAGGATGCGCGGTCACGTACCTTCCGGTAAATCTGCTTACCGCCAACGGGTGGTGGCAATAGAACCGAGGTGATGAATTCACCCGCTTCAAGCGTGCTCTCGATGTGCGGCGTGTCGCCCGGCAGACGGTAGAAATCTGCAATCGGAATGGAGCGACGAGAACCATCGGCTTTGACCGTTTCAATCGTCGCATCAAGCGCGCGCATGGCAACGGCCATGTCGCTGGGGTGCGTTGCTATGCAGGCATCGCTGACGCCAACAACGGCAAGCTGGCGGGTGTAACCGCCAATGGCGGAACAGCCGCTTCCAGGCGTGCGCTTGTTGCAAGGCTGGTTGGTATCGTAAAAGTAAGGACAGCGCGTGCGCTGCAAGAGATTGCCAGCCGTCGTTGCCTTGTTGCGCAACTGCCCGGATGCCCCGGAAACCAACGCGCGCGAAAGCAGGCCATAGTCGCGGCGGACCGTTTCATCGGCTGCAAGATCTGTGTTCCTGACCAGTGCGCCGATGCGAAGGCCACCCTCCGCAGTTGCCTCGATCTTGTCGAGTTCGAGCCCGTTCACATCAATCAGATAGGTCGGCGTCTCGATCTCAAGCTTCATCAGGTCGAGAAGGTTTGTGCCACCCGCAATGAATTTGGCACCGGGATTGGATGCAACAGCTTTGGCTGCAGCTTCGACAGAGGAGGCGCGCTCATAGGTAAAAGCTCTCATGCGTTTATTCCTCCCACTTCTGAAATGGCATCCAGAATGTTCGAGTAGGCCCCGCATCGACAGATATTGCCGCTCATGCGCTCGCGAACCTCATCTGCTGTCAATTGCGTCTTGGCTGTCAAATCGCCGGTTACATGGCTTGGGATGTTGGCCTTGATTTCTTCCAGCACGGCGATGGAGGAACAAATCTGGCCCGGCGTACAGTAACCGCACTGGAAACCATCATGCTTGATGAAAGCCGCCTGCATGGGGTGCAAATCACCCGGCTGGCCAATGCCCTCGATTGTGGTCACCTCATCGCCATCATGCATGACGGCGAGCGAAAGACAGGAATTGATGCGCTTTCCATCCACCAGAACTGTGCACGCGCCACACTGGCCGTGATCGCAACCTTTTTTGGTGCCGGTCAAATGAAGATGCTCGCGCAGCGCATCCAGCAAGGTGGTTCGGTTATCCATATCAAGAACATGGTTCTGACCATTCACGGTCAGTGAGACTTCGGATGATTGTGTCATGGGGCTCCCCGCAGTTTGCGCCGCCGCGCTCTTGACGACGCCGGTGGCCGCTATCGTCGCGGCAGAGGAGATAAGTAAGTTTCGTCGGGAAAGTTCCAGTCGGACGCTGTCGAGCACGGCCCGCTCCTTTTCGATGGCTTGAGGTGCAAGGCTAACTGCGTCCAAGCGCAAAGGTGCCATCGACAAACGAAAAGTTGAACCCTAAGACCGTTGGCGACTGCCACTCCGCGGTCATCGTTTCACTTGTGCATATGCTACGGCGGGGTACAGTTGTTGTTCACACGGATGGCCTTCAGATCAAATGCTTCTAGCCTCGATCATATCTCTGTTTGTGCTTGGCGTTGAAACGCGGCCCACAACGGTTTTACACGTCTCGCAATCGCCGAAGACGCAACGGCACCCTGTCCAGGGGAGCCCGTCTGTCAGGACATTTTTTGGCTTCGACGAAAAACGGTGCCTGGGCATTGCGGACCTCTCGTCGTCAGAAAAGCCCGTGTTCACCGCGTATGACACCGGTGAATGGCAATGCACATATGTTATCGACTATGCGGAAACCGGTCACAAACCATCGCTTTTCCTGCAGATCAGAGGCGTTGAGCCGGGCGTGTGGAACAACTTCCGCATCAAACTCAATTTCGGTTCGGTTCTGTCACGTCAGGTGCTAGCCGCGCGCGCTGCCAACATCGTCTATTCACTGTTCGGAACGAATATGGCGCTCAAGGATTTAGAGACGGTTCTGGCATCTGGGCTGGATATGGAGATCGCTTTCGGAGAGGCAACGCTGAAATACAGACAGGAACGGGGTGATCCCAACCGTTACAATCTGTTCGGCACCCGAACGACGCCACAGCCGCAACCAGACAAGGCAGAGCAATGAAGCGTTCGAGATAAATGGCAAAGCCCACTTTGGGGGGGCAGGAAAACTGATGACGGCTGACAGCAAAGACACCCATTCTCTCAATGACCCGTTGGTCCATGCACAGGAATGGCAAGCCCAAGGGCGATCAGTCGCCATCGCAACTGTTATCGAAACCTGGGGCTCTGCCCCAAGACCCGTCGGCAGCCATCTGGTGATCGACGCTGACGGCCATTTCGAAGGGTCCGTTTCAGGCGGATGCGTCGAGGGTGCAGTTATCTCCGCCGCACTTGACGTTATTGAGGAAGGCCAGCCCAAAATGCTCGACTTCGGCGTGGCGGACCAGACGGCCTGGTCGGTTGGATTATCCTGCGGTGGACGCATCCGAGTCTATGTGGAGAAACTTCACTAATGGATGCCGCAACACTTGAGACCCTCAACGCCCTGCGCAGCAACCGCGTGGCCGCTGCGACCATTACCAATCTTCAAAGCGGTGCCGTCGAAGTTATTGCCTCGAACGCAATACCATCGAGTGCTCTGGGCGAGGCTGTTGCCACAGCCCTTCAGTCCCGGAAATCCTCTGGCATCACGATTGAGGGCATCGATCATTTCATCAACGTTTATGTCCCCTCGCCCCGAATCGTCATCATCGGTGCAGTCCATATCAGCCAGACGCTGGTGCACATGGCAAAGCTGACAGGCCTTGATGTTGTGGTGATCGATCCGCGAACGGCATTTGCGACACCTGAACGCTTTGCCAGCACCGACCTCATTGCCGATTGGCCTGAAGATGTGCTGCAGACACGACCGCTTGACCAGCACACAGCCTTGGTCGCCTTGACCCATGATCCCAAGATCGATGACTTCGCCTTGATGGATGCCCTTCGGAAAGGTTGCTTTTACGTGGGCGCGCTTGGCGGCCGCAAAACGCACGAGGCGCGGCTGAAAAGGTTAGCCGGTCAGGGCTTTGGCGAGCCTGACCTTCAGCGCATCCACGGGCCGGTTGGCTTGAACATCGGTGCAGTCAGCCCGGCTGAAATCGCAGTTTCAATCCTGGCTGAAATCATTTCGACCATGCGCTTCGGTGACAAGAGCCTGTCAAAGCGCAACACTTGAGGGCTTGGCCAGAATGCCGCCAGCGCTTGCAATCGCCTCCGGCGTATCCACATCCATCAGGGCAGCCGAGCCCAGTTCCACATCGATGATCTGAAGCCCGGATGCCTTGATGAGATCGCGTGCGCCGACGTCTCCTTCAAGTCGGCTGAGGTCTTCAAACATGGCGCGCGGCAGGATGACCGGGTTGCCGGGCTTGCCGTCCGCAACGGCCCGCACGATTGCAAGCCTTTCCGTGTGCTCGAAGGTCGCGATCATTTGTTTCAAGTGTTCGCCGGTGATTTTCGGCATGTCGGCCAACATCACCATGACACCATCAGCGCCTTTAGCTTGCGGCACCGACAGCCCAGACGCAATCGAACTTGCCATCCCTAACGCATGGTTTGCGTTGACCACCAGGGCGACCTCAAGACCATCAAGCACAGCACCAATCTCTTCATGCCGGTGCCCGAGGACAACCGTTACAGAGGCTGCATTGCTTTGCCCTGCAATCATCGCCATCTTGCGCAGCAAGGGAATGCCATCAAACTCTGCCAGAAGTTTGTGAGCGCCACTTTGCGCTGTGCGGCTGGACATTCCGGCAGCGAGCAAAACGATTGCAACACCCATTCAGTAATCCTCTTTTCGTTTTCCGTAGCACGGCTCCACCAGCCTCACCAAACCGGTGAGTTCAACCCATTGTAAATTCGGACTTCGCCAATGGTTGCGATTGTGTAACCTGTTCAGGCTAGTATTGTCCTACGTGGCCGCTGACGGGTCGCGTCCATTCGTGAGGGTAAATGTCGCCGTTCGCTAAGCGGTGATACTGGTTGCAGAGGAGAGATGTATGTCAGGCGACAAGACGCTACAGGACTGGCAGGGACTTGCTGAGAAGGAACTCAAACGCTCCCCCGACAGCCTTGTCTGGCATACCCCTGAAGGAATTGACGTCAAGCCGCTCTATACGGCAGACGACACGAAGAACATTCCCCATCTCGATAGCCTGCCTGGCTTCAAGCCCTTCGTGCGTGGACCTCGTGCCACCATGTATGCCGGGCGCCCCTGGACAATCCGCCAATATGCCGGGTTTTCGACCGCAGAGGAATCCAACGCCTTCTACAAGCGCAATCTGGCCGCTGGCCAGAAGGGCCTTTCCGTCGCCTTCGATCTGGCCACCCATCGCGGTTATGACAGTGACCATGAGCGCGTTGAAGGCGATGTCGGCAAGGCTGGTGTCGCCATCGATAGCGTCGAGGACATGAAAATCCTCTTTGACGGCATTCCCCTCAAGGACATGTCCGTTTCCATGACCATGAATGGCGCGGTCATCCCCATTCTTGCAAGCTTCATCGTTGCCGGTGAAGAGCAGGGTTGCGCCATTTCGGATCTCTCCGGCACGATCCAGAACGACATTCTCAAAGAATTCATGGTGCGCAACACCTATATCTATCCGCCAGAACCCTCCATGCGCATCATCGCCGACATCATCGAATACACCGCGCGCGAAATGCCGCGCTTCAACTCGATCTCGATTTCCGGCTATCACATGCAGGAGGCGGGCGCGACGCTGGTGCAGGAACTCGCCTTCACCCTCGCGGATGGCCGGGAATATGTGCGCGCCGCAATCGCCAAGGGCCTGAATGTCGATGATTTCGCCGGGCGTCTCTCGTTCTTCTTCGCCATCGGCATGAACTTTTTCATGGAAGCGGCAAAATTGCGGGCAGCCCGTCTGCTCTGGTCGCGCATCATGGAGGAATTCAAGCCGCAAAAACCTGCATCGCTGATGCTGCGCACCCATTGCCAGACGTCAGGCGTATCCCTGCAGGAGCAGGATCCTTACAACAACGTCATCCGAACGGCTTATGAAGCCCTGTCGGCTGTTCTGGGCGGAACACAATCGCTGCATACCAATGCGTTGGATGAAGCAATGGCATTGCCAACCGAATTTTCAGCACGCATCGCCCGCAACACGCAGTTGATCCTCCAGCATGAAACCGGTGTGACGAAGGTGGTCGACCCGCTCGCTGGCTCCTATTATGTCGAAAGCCTGACCAGCGAACTTGCCGAAAAGGCCTGGGCGCTGATGGAGGAAGTCGAGGCGCTCGGTGGCATGACCAAGGCCGTGGACGACGGTCTTCCCAAACGGCTCATCGAAGAAGCGGCGACAAGGCGACAGGCCGCCGTGGACCGCGGCGAGGAAATCATCGTTGGCGTGAACAAATACCGGTTGGAGAACGAAGACCCGATCGACATTCTCGATATCGACAACAGCGCTGTGCGCGCAGCACAGATCAGACGCCTAGAAACGGTTCGCCGGCAACGCAACGCGCAAACGGTAGAGGCCACACTCTCGGCAATCACGCAGATTGCGCAAACCGGCAAAGGCAACCTGCTGGAAGCCGCAATCGACGCCGCCCGCGCCCGCGCAACTGTCGGAGAAATTTCAGACGCGATGCGCAGCGTCTTTGGCGACCATGCCGCTGTTCCCGAAGTCGTCCATGATGTCTATGGCGCAGCCTATGAGAACGATCCGGAATATATGACCCTCTGCACCCGGCTGGGAGAACTGGCCACGGTCGTGGGCGGGAAGCCCAAAATGCTCGTCGCCAAGCTCGGACAGGACGGGCATGACCGCGGCGCAAAAATCATCGCCTCAGCCTTCGGCGATATCGGCTTTGATGTCATTGCCGGTCCTTTGTTCCAGACACCGGCCGAAGCGGCCGATCTGGCCGTCAAGAACAAGGTGCATGTCGTCGGGATGTCATCGCTGGCCGCCGGCCACAAAACGCTCGCCCCGCAACTGGTGGAGGCTCTCAAGGCAAAAGGTGCGGAAAATGTCATCGTCATCGTCGGCGGCGTCGTTCCGAGACAAGACTATCAATATCTTCTCGACCACGGCGTAGCCGCTGTTTTCGGCCCCGGCACCAACGTGCTGGAAGCCGCCCGTGCCGTCATCGACCTCATGCAAGGTCGGCTTCGCAACAGCTGAACCCAACCCACCCGGCGGCCCTCAACGCAAGGCCACCGGACCACCTTTCACAAAACCGACAAAAACTTGACCACCAACAGACCGAACAGACATTTACCCCTTGCAAGCACCCCGATTGCTGGTTATGAGAACGCCCGCACGAACCTCACAGTTCGTGCCCGCGGAGAGGTGGCAGAGTGGTCGAATGCACCGCACTCGAAATGCGGCATACCTGCAAGGGTATCGTGGGTTCAAATCCCACCCTCTCCGCCAGATTGAACCTTGGGTGACAAGGGGGCTACCTTTAACCGAGTTGAGTTTGCCTATCGGTGACTGCGGCACTGCGTCTTCATTTGAATGACAGGGCCACACTTGAGGCACTGCCTACTTCAAACTGCGCCCGAAAATGAAACCGACAGCTGTGCCTGCAAGAGCGAAGCCACGCTCAGCTTGCTTGGCCCAGAACTCAGCTTCGCCGCCTTGTCCGACTGCCTGATTAAGGCACCAGACCGCGATCAAGAGTCCGGCGCTTGCAACAATAAACGCGATAATTGTCGGCGCACTAGATGGCCCGCCAACGAGCCATCCTAACCAACCACGTTCACCATGAGCCATTTGCTCTCGATGGCGGTTGGTTTCTCTAATCAGATCAATATTAAACTGATTTGCCGCTCCTAGCGTTTCGCCTAGATCCGGATCGCTGGGCTCAGGGTCACTCGCGGACTGCTTAGCTTGTTCGCGTTCAGAGGCCATACTCAAATGCCAGTCTGTTTTTGATTGCTGGCACTGAAACAGCGAACAGCTTAGATAAATCCGACTCGCTTAGCCTCTGATAATATTGGTCAAGCAGTGACCGTGGAACGAGGAGGTTTGCTGCAAACGCGTTCGCTTCCTTCTCATGTGGGTCATCGTTATTTCTATCGGGATCTCGCCAGAAGACCTTGTAATCGTCTGTGCCTGCCCAATCCTTATGAAGAAGAGCGTGGCCAAGCTCGTGGGCGATCGTGAAGGTTTGACGAAGAGGGGATTCGTTCTTGTTGACGTATATTGCCTCTTCATCCGGGTCATAGAAGCCTGCCACTTGAGCGAACTCTCCCGAAAAGGACACGAATTTTACATCTAGTCCTTGTTCACGAGCCAACGAAACTGGATTAATTGGCGGGTGGCTAACCCCCGTTTCCTCAAGCAGCTCGCGCGCTTTACGCTTTACGAGACGGTAGTCAGGAATTTTTCTCATGGCTCCTCCTCTGCGTTCACCAATATACGAATCAAAAAAGCGCATTTCCTTAATCGGGTGCGCTGTCGCTGATATAGTGGATCATCATTTTATTTTCCACAAGCGCAGTTTAATAAGGTTCTCGCTTCAGCGTTCTTAAGTGCCGGGCTCCTTGGCACCCTCCCCGGGCATCCTACGCATGATCGACAAAACCGTTGAAGATCACATGGCCACTATCAGAAAAGGCAGAGGACGCTGGCAAGCACAGGTGCGCTGACTCGGTATTCTCACGACAAACCAGCTGATGCGTTCAGCGAACGAATGACATCCGCCCCAAGCTGCTGGGTGTTTTTCAGTCCACCTTTGGAATTGAACAAGTCGACCCCGACATCTGTTGCGATGGATCGCAATGTTTCTTTGACGACACCGTCTTGGACGGCTCCACCTTGAAGTATCCGAATGGCACCGCTTTCGTATTTGACGACCTCAAGACCGGCATAGGTCGCCCTGGCCGTTATCTCGAGGGATTCAGCAGGACGCTCTTCGCGAGTGCCACGCTTGATCGGATAGACCAGCTTGCCCGCCTTTTCACGTGTTAGCTGAAGCACTTCCGCTGCTAACGCATCCAAAAGCTCTTCGACGGAGACACCTTTCTCATCATCTATGTTGATCCGGAGGATCATCACCCGATCGACGTGACGAAATGTATTCTGATTGAAGCTGACGTGCATGGAGGTGGTGATGGTTTTGACAGAAATCCGCTCATTCAAAGCCGACACAACATCATAGCCACGCTGGTTGGTATCAAGTGCCATTTGTCCACGAGTAATCATCGCGGCATAGAGTTCACCGATACGTCCGGTCAGGTGATTTAGCTCGCCAGGACTAACGCCCCAACCGATTTCTTTCTCAAACCAAGAGAGGGCCTCAGCGAGCGACTGGATGATCTGGACCTGACTCAGGGTGGGACGATCTGACATGATGTTTAGCAATTCCCAAAGGCAACCGGGGTCGAGCGCACTAACGATTTATTTGTCCGCCCCGCTAGCAAGTGAGAGGCCAGCCAGAATTGGATCGAAGTGATGGAAGACTTTGGCAGCGAAAAGCTGCAAGTTCTTTGAGACAATGTCTATCGACATGTCCAAATCGGTATCGTCATCGATCTGATCAGGAAGCATCTCTCCCTTAGCCAGACACATCCAATCCCGTCCGGGGCGAGCATTGGGCCTATGCAGTCTTGCTGCGCCTAGCAACGCGACATATTCTTTCCGATAGTCTTCTTCGCTTGGACCAAGATACAGATACGCGTTAATTTTAGTCCGCTCCCGTTTCAACTCTAACAGGATGAGACGTCGGCTTTCTGTCCAGTTAGAGCTTTTGAAGCCTGGAAGCGCATCCCACCGTTCAAATGCAAACCGAATTATTGTCTTATAATCAGCATCTAAAACGACACCGAGCCCGTCCTGTCTCAAGGCCTTCGCAATGTCTGCTTTCCGATCTTTCAGCGCATCAAAAAGATTACCTGTTGCGTCAGGTTGTCGCTCCACGAGGAATTCTAGTGCTTCGCGATGACGTGACCAGAGCTTGCGTGCAAGTTCCTCTAAACGAGCGTCGTCCAAGTGGTGTCTCCTCAACATCCTGAGATATGCGTTAAGACTTTCGCTGGCGGGAGCAGTGTTATTTTTTTGTGCAACCAGTTCAATTTCCTTCACGAGGTCTTCAATAGCCAGGGGCTGCCAATGGTGTGCATCAACCGGCTCTTCCTCATATTTAGTCAAGAAAACATTCAGGTGTTTCCACCCCCCACCCACTGGCCACTCGCTCTCGGCGATCCTCCTGTAACGGCCAAGTTGATCTGTCCCTTGCGTGGACTCGATCTTCAACTCTACTGGAATGACAATCTTCTGTGACTGGATCACGATCAAAAGATCGATGTTGCGCCATTCACGCCGAACTTCAGCTTGTTGGATATCAAGTAAGTGGACGTCAAGAGGCTTCAGCTGGAAATCCCCACGGGCAGGCGCTTCACCTCTGGCCACTGCTAGCAAAAAAGCCCTCAGAACGGTGCTGCCGAAACCATGCGGTCGATTTGGGTTTAGTATATAGGCAAGAAAATTCCCGTGCCGGACTTCTGAACGGACCATTCCCAATGCCTCGAAAGGACAAAATTGGTCGAATTCACGCTCTAGACGAAGGAAATCGCCGTCATTGACGAGAAGTTCTTCGATTTGCGTTTCGATAGGAAAGAACACACGGCTCAAGCGATACCTCTGAGGTCAATTGGAAACAGCTACACCACTTGCACGACTCTTGGTGATTCGCTGCACATCAGCAACCTGTGATAAACGTTTTGCGCCGGGATAATCCTTGGCACCCCTCCAGGGGCATCCTACGCGTGACCTTCAACATAGTTTGGAGGTCACATGGCAACGATCCGGAAGCTCAGGGGACGCTGGCAAGCACAGGTGCGCAGGCGCGGGATGAAGCCACGTTGCAAATCATTCGACACGAAGATCGAAGCCGAGAAGTGGGCGCGCGATCTCGAAGCGCAGGTAGACAAGTTCGGCGCTGCACCCGATACGAAAATCCTCGAGAGCACGACGCTCGGCGCGCTTCTCGAACGCTACCAGCGGGAAGTCTCTCCTTTAAAACGCGGCTCCGTCCAGGAGATTCAGCGGATCGATGTGCTACGCCGCCATGATCTCGCTTACCGGACAATGATTGGCCTCAGCCAGCAGGACATTGCCTCTTTCCGCGACGAACGCCTTCAGGCCGTAGCTCCATCTACCACTGTCCGGGAGCTTGCTATTCTCAGCCATGTCCTTGAAGTCGCAATCCGCGATTGGGGTCTGCCACTGTCAAAGAATGTGGTAAAGCTGGTGCGGCGTCCGGTCATTCGTAACGAACGCAGCCGCCGACTGATCGGCGATGAGGAACAGCGTCTTCTCGATGGCTGTGCTGGTGGAAAGATTCCCTACCTCCGGACGCTGCTAATCCTAGCGATCGAGACAGGAATGCGTCGTGGCGAACTTCTCGGCCTTCGATGGGCGGATGTCTCGCATAATCGCCGGGTGATCAGTCTGGCGATGACTAAGAACGGATCCAGCCGTGAGGTGCCGCTGTCTCAGCGTGCCTTCGATGCGCTGATGGACTGGAAGTCACTCGCAGACGTAGATCAAGCTATCGTTTTTCCGATGAAAGCCGGTTCCCTGGAGCAAGTGTGGTATCGTCTGTTGGCTCGGGTTGGCATCACCGGCCTAAGATTTCACGATTTGCGTCACGAGGGCGTTAGCCGTCTATTTGAGCGTGGACTGAACGTGATCGAGGTCAGCAGCATAAGCGGGCATAGGGAGATGCGTATGTTGAAACGCTACACGCATCTCGCTGCTGATGATCTGGTCACTCGCCTCGGGTAGATCCATCTACGCCAATGCCGTTGCCTTGCGCTATGTTTACAGAATTTTGCCTCAGCGCCAGATCCGTCAAGGTCCCGGGACGAAATCAATCATAAATGTGTATCTTAGGTTGCGCTCTACCTCGCTTCCAACGTCAAAAACACTGCCGATTTAGACCCAACCTTGTCATGATGTTTACATCATCTTGCAGATTTTTCCCATTTCAAGCTTTTTTGGTGCTGATGTAAAGGTTATGCAACGCGCTTGAGTTGCATCTCGTTCCTTCCTCTTCGTTTCCTATCAGCCAAGCAGCCTTTAATAACAAACTTCGCAACCGCGGCACTGGTGAGCTGGCTAGTAGACACTGCCGATCCCTTGGGTGCCAGTGGAGAAAACATATCCGCTAGCGCGATAGGACACATGCGTAGATCAATCTATATCCGTGTGCCAGTGCATCGGGATTAACGTGACTGACGAAGACAAGCTGATAGCAGCCAAGAGTGACCAATCGCCTCAACTCTCCCTGGACGATCCGGAGCAGAGCGTCCGCCTATCGTTCACGCCCGCCCGGTGCCGCGCAACCTCCTCAGCCATGGATGCTGCGATCATCAATAAAGACCCCTTCGAGCGGTGAACATCGAAGTCTTAGGGTATCGTGGGTTCAAATCCCACCCTCTCCGCCATTTTCTTAGTTATCTTATTGATTTTTCTGGAAAATTTTTGACTAGCTGGAATTGGCCCGCCAGTTAGCCCGCCACGTGATTTCGGTTACATTTTTTCCCACAATCTCCCAGAAAAAATCAGATCGACCAGTTGCTAATCGTTATGACATTCGATTACATGAGATTCATTAAGCAACAATTCTGCGCAAGACGTGCGGGATCCTCACAAAAGGGATCTCTATGTCTTCAATCAAGCAGTTGGGCCTTTTCTCTGGCCTTGGTACTTCTGAAGCTACTCCATCAAGTGACGTAGCGACTAAGCCCGCAAATTCTGACGAACACGCTACCGCAATTCCTGCTGCAGTCTGTGAGATCGACCCAATCTCAAAGTCTCTCGGATCTGAAGGCTCTGATCCTCCTCGCAAGCGTAAGGCCCCAGCCTTCACCAGCGCGCACGCAGAGGAATGCTATCTTTCTGTCCAAGCTGTCGCGCGCCGCTATTCGATCAGCATCCAGACAGTCTGGCGCCATACCAAACAAAACCCCGCTTTCCCAAAGCCGATCAAAATCCTGAATGGTACTACGCGTTGGAGGATGAGTGACATCCTCTCGTTCGAGGTTGCGCGCCAGGAGGCTGGCCAATGACCGGGTCCGCCTCTCCTCGCAAGAAGCGTCGTAATCTCCAGAGTGAGAGGAAAGCTAGGGTTCATCAGCTTTACGCTAGCGATGATGTCATCAAGCTATATGAAATTTCACGCAATACGCTCACGAACTGGATCGCCGAGGGACTGCGTTTTATCGACGGCGACTTACGTTTGTTTCGTGGCAAAGACCTGAACGCCTTTCACGCTCGTCGCAGAGAACGGGCTTCCGGGGCGCCACTTGCCCCTTTTATGGTCAACTGCTTTGGCTGCAAAGGCTCTCATTCACTGATCAATGACGAGATCTCGATCTATCCCGGTCGGACGCTCGGGGTCTTCCGCGCATCCATCACGTGCCCAGACACTGGAGTGACAGCAAACAGATACGTTTGTAGTGAAGAGGTCGATACGATCCGAAAGCTTCGTGAAGCCAATCCCGGACGCCAGACTCGCGACTAATATGTTTCGCTAGTTCACTCCGCGATTGTGCAAATCAGGCGGCCTCGAATCCGGGGCCGCCTCAGGACCCAGTCCATTTTCTAACCATGGAGCTCGCTCCGCCAAAGACTTCATTCTCAAGCCAAGGATCACCTTGGCAATGCAATCCCATGCGGTCTCGATAGATCGCATTCAATCGAAAGATAGAAATATGAATGCATCAACGACTAACGCCTCAATCGTCTATCTCTATCAAGGCGAGCTGAGGCATGGTAAGGGTTTTCACCCCAAGACCGTCAACGATATCCTCCGCCACATCTGGCAGTTCGAGGAGCACACGGGTTCAGTGGACTTTCGAGCCGTTACCCTCAGGATGATTGAAGAGTTTAAAGAAGAGCTGATTGGCCCGGTGGACAAGATCGGCAAAGAGGGGCTGTCCGCCTCGACTATCGTACACACCTTTGGAAATCTGAAGGCGTTCTTCTCGTGGCTTTCCAATCAGGAGGGCTATAGGCGCTCGATCACCCGCCAGCTTTGCAATCATTTCAACCCCTCTCGTCATCTCGTCGAGTTGGCAGGCGCAGCGGCCCAGAAGTATGTCCCCAGCGCGGATCAACTCCGTTCCATCTTGGAGACAATGCCGGTGGATGCGCCGGCACAACGGCGGAACCGTGCGATGCTGGCCGCGCTCTTTCTATTTGGTGTCCGCGACGGTGCGCTGATCTCACTTCGCCTGAAACATGTCGATATCGACCGCAAGCAGGTTTTCCAAGACGCACGCGAGGTGAAAACCAAGTTCAGCAAGACGAGTTTCGTCGACTGGTTTCCAGTGGGTGACGACGTTGAAAGCATCGTCATTGAGTGGATTGCAGAACTGAGGAATATGGGTGCCGGGGACGATGCCCCTCTCTTTCCGACGGCACCGTTCAAGCCATGGGTTGGCCGACAGAGCATTGAGCTGGAATTTCTTACGACTGCCGCTCCCGTTCGGCAGGTCTTGCGTCGGGCAGCCGCTGCCGCGGGTGTCCCTTACTTCAAGCCCCACGCGGTTCGCTCGACCGTTGCAAAACTCTGCGATGAGTGGGCCGTGTCATTGCGCGACATGAAGGCGCTCAGCCAGAACCTTGGTCATGAGCAAATAAGCACCACCTCAAAGTATTATGGCGATGTCGATCCTGACGTGAAGCAGGAGTTGTTCCGCAAGATGCGAGAGAAACAGCGCAATCCGACGGCTCGCGACATTGGTGAGCTTGCCGAGAGGGCAAGCCTTAAAACACAGAATGTCGTGCGCACGATCCTGCTGATGGAGCTAGATGGGAACTGACGGTCAAATTGGTATGGCGGCAACACCCTTGCCGCCATACGTTCACAAGTTGCGATTGACTTGTGACATGCCAGGCCCAGCTTGCCATTACAATCTCACCAAATTGCCCATTTCAGCGCTGCTGCGGCCAATTTCGGACGCGGCTTCCGCATTGTCGCGTCTCGATGAGCGGATCGCCCGCGATTGCCCGCGGTTTGCTGGTGTCCGCAGAGCTTAAACTGAAAGAACATGACCGACTGGCGCTGGCGCGAACCATAATGAAACGCAAATTGATCGGAAAGCGCACGTCGTCAAAACTGCCGGAGCTGATCGAACTGGTCGTGACGAAGCCATTGGTATCGGATGATCACCAAGGAGATCGGCGTCATGCCGCTGGCGGCGCTGCGGATCATTGAGGAGTTGGGTCGCGGGAGGTGACGGGGAGAGGAAGGTTTCGGGCGTGGGGTGCGCTGTGACAATTTCAAACGCCAGCTAACAGTAGACCAATCAATGTCAGAAGATCCACATCGAGCTGAGAAGCACAGGCTCGAAAGTCTATCATCGGCACAGCGACTTTTTCTCGCAGTCGAGCGATCAACTCGAAGAGAAATGCTGTAGCCGGTTTGCGCTTCAGTGTAAGCGTGTTTATCCTTAAACATCGCGCGCGAAAGCTCCATGCGCTTCCACGCCGTCCAGATCGAGTCGATCGCCTTCGCCGTCTGCTAGAGCTCTGGTAAGAGCGTGGCCGCGTGAGCAGTCGCTCTCAAGCCTATATGCCCGGCGATGTGTTGCCGCGGCTTGGCAGAGCATGCGCCGCTAGCATGTAAAATCGGCAAGCTTGTTCGATGCAGGCATTGCACGGTCGCTACTGTGTCGCAGGCGTAAGCATCACGAATCACGCTGCTCTTTTGAGCAGTCGCTATCCACGCATTGGGCTTACCTACTAACATTGCGATTTATCAGTATATGGATGCGATTGATGGTTGCGGCCTATCCTCGATCGATCTAATTGATGAGGAGACGACGTCTGCTGTCCGAAATCTCGCGGGATTCACTAGTTGGATCGGCGACAGTGCGCGAAGAAGCATTAGTGACGAGATAAATTGATTGCAAAGAGTATTTTGGTGGGGGAGCAGCGCAATGAGAGCGAAAAGTGTGTGTGCTAGATTTAGCAGTTCCGCTTTTCTCGTAACATTGCAATTCTTGGTTTTGATATGCTAGCACAAAAAAAACCACTAAATGATCTGCTTAAAGTTCGGCTGCTCGTTGGCTATCTCGGTGAGATTGATCAATTTGGTTGGTGGAAAACCTTGTTCTACCAGTCAGCAAGTCACGCGTTTCTCGTTCCAATTTTTCCGCGTACAGGCCATGTCGCAAAATATCACGGTGTGGCCGAGGCGGCTCGGCTTGTTCATGATGAAAGCTTAAGTGCCGGATCGTATCACCTGTTTCGACTGCCAGAAGAACTGGAGCATGATCTGCATGCAACTCTTGTTGAAGCTGAGGACCAAACTATCCAAGAATTGTTGCTGCACACAAAAGATGCTGCCCTCGAGAAGCTCCGCGGGATGGGCGAGGCGCCGGTCTCCCCGCTAGATGGCCCCATCTCGCTAGGACAAATCGACTCGTTGCGTGCATCAAACTCCATCGCGCAACTGGCAGGCATTTACGCGGCTGCATTTCAGCGGGGAAACAAGGCTTTCCCCTATTTCAGTCGAGCCTGATGTGACCAGCGCAATTTATACAACTCAGCTTCAGGCAGGGTTGGGTTTGGTCGCAGAGACCAAGGCCCTACTGGACCTTTGGATTCCCGGCATGAATACTGGCGAACTCCAAGAAGTCGCACGGCAGTCCGGAAGTTTCCCAATGATCACCGCACGGAGGCTTCGCAATATCGTCACTGAGTGTTTTGCACCCCGCTACCTCGTTTCAGGAGCATCTCCCGCGTCTCACCTTAAGATGCTAATGGCATCCGTACCGATAGCTGACCTCATGCAACTAATGTTGCTATTCACAAGCAGGGCAAACCCTATCCTGGGAGATTTCGTACGAGAGATCTACTGGCCTCGTTATGCTGGTGGCTACCAACAGGTAAGTAACGAGGAGGCGCGCGCATTTGTCGAGCGATCGATCGATGATGGCCTTACTTCAAAGCGCTGGTCAGACACGACGGTCCGGAGGGTAGCGGGATACCTCACTGGTTGTTGTGCAGATTACGGCCTCCTGGAAAAGGGGCTTAGGTCGAATAGACGTATTCTTCCATACCGAGCGACGCCAACGGCTTCGGCCTATTTAGCGCACGACCTTCACTTCAAAGGCTTGGGCGACAATGCCTTGCTCACTCACCAGGATTGGCAACTCTTCGGGATGGCGCGCGAGGATGTCATCAATGAACTCAAGCGTCTGGCGTTGAAGGGCCACCTGATTGTGCAGGCAGCCGGGGACGTCGTACGTATCGGCTGGAAGCACCAAAGCATGGAGGCGCTCTGCGATGTCATCTCTAAAGGCTGATTTTGATGAGCTGCGTGAACGAATAAAGCAGGGCCGAGAACTCGGCCACGCCAGTTTCGAGCCTATCTTCTACCTTGTTTTCTCTCCAGAGCAGATTGTGAATGTCAAGCGACAGACGCCCGCTTGGATGTCTAAGCTCCGACGAGATCAGTGGGAGGTGGAGGTCTTTTCTATCGCAGAGCATCTTTGGGCGCTTCTCAGAGACGATCCGTTTTGGGAGCTCTGCGTAGCCGAAGACAGGTCCGCACCAATCGACTGGCAGCGCTCCAACAGAGCCCTTGCGGATATGATTACTACAGGCGGCGGCTTACTGTCGCGGCTGGAGGCCGTTCTGACGAAACAAGAAGGCAAACCGAATTCTCTTGTCTTGGTCACGGACATAGAAGCGCTGCATCCTTTCATGCGCATCGGTGCAATCGAGAGCCAGTTGCAGGGCAAATTCCATGTGCCCACCGTGTTCCTTTACCCCGGAGTGAGGACTGGCAAAACCCGACTGAAATTTCTGGGCTATTATCCTGAAGATGGCAATTACCGCTCCGTCCATGTGGGCGGGTGAACAAATTGATGCAGTGAGATGAACATGGCGATCCGCGCGCTCTTTGACCCGAACAAAGACATCCAAAGAACCATCGAGAAGGTCATCAGCTACGGCGCTTCAGAGGAAAGCCGTCTGAAGGCCGAAATCTCTGAGTATGTTGTTACCGACAGCATCGAAGAACAATTCCGTAAGCTTCTCGATCGCATGCAACTGGCCATGGAGGCCGGGGGGGAGAACGAGATAGGCGTCTGGGTCTCGGGATTTTATGGATCAGGCAAGAGCTCCTTTACTAAGTATCTTGGCATGGCGTTTGATGACAAACGCACCATTGATGGAACGCCTTTCATCAATCACCTTCAGGACCGGCTGAACAAGGCCCAAACGAAAGCTCTGCTTACTACGGTTGCGAGACGTTTCCCGGCTGCGGTCGTCATGCTGGATCTTGCGAGCGAGATGCTCGCCGGCGCGACTATGGAGGACGTCTCGACCGTCCTGTATTTTAAAGTCCTGCAGTGGGCCGGCTACTCTCGCAACCTGAAGGTTGCGGCGTTCGAGCGTATGGTCGAAAAAGATGGCCGTATGCAAGAATTGGAGGAGCGCGTAGGCCGCGCTCTGAAAGGCGCAGATTGGTCACGAGTTCAGAACAACCCGCTCGCCATCGATGGTCTGATCCCAAAGATTGCGCACGAGATGTATCCGGCGCTGTTCCCAGAACCCAAGTCCTTCTCCTCCAGCACGGAGGGATTTTACGAATTTGAAGATCAGCGCGTCCAAGCGATGATCGACATCGTTCGCGAGAAAAGCGGCAAAGAGAACATCATTTTCGTGGTCGATGAGGTCGGCCAGTATGTGGCGTCCCGAGACAACCTGATTCTCAATCTCGACGGGCTTGCAAAAAACCTAAAGCGGCTGGGAGATGGCAAAGTCTGGATCATCTCGACAGCGCAGCAAACGCTGACGGAGGATGATCCTCGCGCGACCCTCAATTCCGACAAGCTGTTCAAACTGAAGGATCGCTTTCCGATCCAGATTGACCTTGAGTCGAATGATATCAAGGAAATTTGCTATAGGCGTCTTCTCGGAAAGTCTGCGGCCGGCGGGGCAGAACTGGGCAAGATCTTTGACGCACACGGCCAAGCGTTGCGTCACAACACGAAGCTTCACGACGCAAGATACTACGACGCTGATTTCAGCCGTGAAAGCTTCATCAACCTCTATCCCTTCCTGCCGGCTCATTTTGATATCCTCCTCCATCTGCTCGGCGCGCTTGCGAAATCAACCGGCGGCATTGGCCTGCGCTCGGCGATCAAGGTCATTCAGGACGTTCTCAAGGGCGAAGGTGGGTCGAAGCCAATGGCCGACCAGCCAGTCGGCTGGCTCGCCACAACTGTTACACTGTATGACGACCTGGAGAAGGATATCAGGCGTGCCTTCCCTTCGATCTTCCAATCAGTTGGCAAAGTGCAGATCGAATATTTTGGCGGCGAGCTCCACCAGGAGGTAGCAAAAACCATCGCCATTCTTCAGATCCTCGGCAACCTACCAGTGACCGCCCAAAATGTTGCTGCTCTGATGCAGCCTGGCGTTACGGCGCCCTCGCGGCTCGACGAGGTCAAAAAAGCTGTCGAAGAGATGCTCGTCAATGTGCGTGTGCCGCTAGGCGAGAAGGACGGCAATCTCGTCTTCTTGAGTGAACGCTTGCGCGACATTGAGGAAGAGCGGGGTGGAATTGCCCTTCGGTCTGTTGATCTCAAAAGCATCTTCGCATCGAACCTGCGCGAAGTGTTCGACCCGCTCCCGCGCTATACCCTGCACGGTTCGATGGCTGTTGCCACAGGCGTGAAACTGCAATCAGGCAGTATCGCGACTAGCGTCGCGGGCGATCAGAATGCCATCCAGACCGTTGTTGAGTTCGTCAAGGCCGACGACTACGAAACCGCCCGAACGAGGATGCTCGACGACTCGCGCGGACGCCAGAACCGCAATGTCATTGGCCTTGTTGCGCGAACCAGCACAGACCTCGATGATCTCAATGGCGAGATCTATCGTTGTCAGCGCATTGCCGAACTTCACCGCAATGATCCGGAGCAGGAGATCAGAGATTATTGCACCGGTCAGTTGGAACGCGCTGCCAAGTTGTCGCTACAACTTCAGAGCAAAATTAAGCAGGCGCTCCAGGCCGGTTCCTTTGTCTTCCGGGGTGAAGCAACCGCCGTTGCTACGTTGGACGCTGACCTTCTGGAGGCAGCGAAGAAGCTGCTTGGCAAGGTCGCGGCAGAGGTTTTCGACCGTTACGTGGAAGCCCCGGTTCGTGTGCCAACAGACAATGCGGAGAAGTTCCTCAAAGTCGCCAATCCCGCCGCTCTTGCAAGCACGCTCGACCCCTTGAGCTTGGTTCAAACGGTTGCCGGCAAAGCCAGCTTCCGGACGGATCACCGCGCTATGATCAGCATCCGCGATTACATTGATCGTCATGGCAGTGCCAACGGCAAGCGCCTATCGGATGACTTCTCCAACGATCCGTTCGGCTGGTCTCCAGACACCACCCGATACATCCTGGCTGCCATGCTGATGGCGGGGGAAATCAAGTTGACAGTATCAGGCCGGGAAGTCACTGCGGCCGGCGCCCAGGCGATCGAGGCGCTCAAGACAAATAATAGCTTCCGCCAGGTCGGTGTTTCTCTTCGTCATGAACGGCCCTCGAACGAGACACTCAGCCGAGCAGCGCAGCGATTGACGGATCTCCTTGGCGACGTCGTCATCCCGCTGGAGCAAGAAATCAGCAAAGCGACAGCCAAACACTTCACACAGTTGCAGTTGGAATACGGAACGCTGTCCGAAAGGCTAAGTCGCCTGGGGCTTGGCGGCAGCGAACGAGTCAAAGGGATGAACCAGGAGATTGCCGATATCCTGTTCACCGACGCCTCCGATGCCCCGCAACGGCTCGGCGCTGAAGAGTCGTCGATTTACACCAATTTGAAGTGGGCGCACAAGGTCAAGCGCGCGCTCGACAATGGTCTGGAAAAAACGCTTAGCGAACTCCAGGATCACTGCCGCGAAATCAGCCAATTGCCAAATACCGGGGTTCCGGGCGACCTTCGTCGGGATTCGGAAGATGCCCTGAAAACTGTGATGGACTGGATCGCCACGGATGAGTTTTATCGTCATGCGGCCAATTTCAGCACGCAGCTAACCGAGACAAAGGCTCGAGTGAGAGATGCCGTCGCCACATTGGTAGACCAGCAAAAGCAGCGGCTGAAGGATGGCCTAGAAGATTTGCAGCGTGTTCCCGAATGGAGCGAGCTCACGCAGGAAGAGCGGAGCAACGTCGCTGCTCGGCTTGATGCCTTGGAGATCAGCGTTGACCATAATCTCGCAGGCCTGAAGCGGCTTCTGACCCGGGACTACGACATCAACAGCACGGTTGACGACTTGCGCCGCTTCATTCAGCGCCAGGGACAAGAGCGCATCCTGCAACGCGTTGAAGCGAAACCGAAGGGTATGGAGGACGTCGGCCCCAAGAAGCGGACCGAGGCGGTCCAGCTGCCAGCAAAGCTGACGACCCTCGCCGATCTGGAAATGCTGATTAAGCGCTTGAACGAGCTTCGCGGTCAGTTTTCAACCTATCAGAATGTCGAGCTCTCGCTCATTATTGAGGGAGAGAAATAGACATGGCTTTCGATCAGGCAACACGGGGCCGTTTACAGCGCTTTGTGAATGAGGCTCGCAAGGCGCTTGAAGAAGAATTTACGCGCCAACTGCAGCTTGACTACGGGCTTGATCCCGCCTCTGGTACGGTAACGCCAATCGAAAACCTGCGTCATCTCAACGACACGCAGAGAGAAACGGCGCGTATACTGCGGGACACGCTGGCGCATTATTGCGCAAGTCCAGGGACAAGTCCCGCCTCGGGTCTTGACCGCATCGTGCGGGAGCAGGCCTTTACCGTTCTCAACCGACTGGCAGCATTGCGCATGGCGGAAGCGCGCGGGCTGTTGATCGAATCTGTCGGCAACGGATACCAGGCGAAAGGCTTTCAGCTTTATGCCCGGCTGGCGGGAGCTGGCCTTGGCGAAACCGGTGATGCCTATCGCACCTATCTTCTGAGTGTTTTCGATGAGCTATCGCAGGATCTGCCGGCTCTCTTCGATCGCTACTCGCCGCAAGGGCGTCTGTTTCCGCGCGAAGCGGCGCTTGTACAGGTCCTGTCTCTGATCAATCACGGTGAAATCGATCCCCTCTGGGCCGAGGATGAGACGATCGGCTGGATCTACCAGTATTTCAACTCCAAGGAAGAGCGCAAAGCCATGCGCGACGCGTCCCAGGCGCCGCGCAACAGCCGCGAACTGGCGGTACGCAATCAGTTTTTCACGCCCCGCTATGTGGTGGAATTCCTGGTCGACAACACGTTGGGGCGGCTCTGGTTCAACTGGACAGGGGGGCAGACGGGGCTTCGTGACCGCTGCCAGTATCTGCTGGTGAAACCGGACGAACAGCCTGAAGCGGCAAAGAAGCTGCGCGACCCGCGCACGATCAAGCTGCTCGACCCCGCTTGCGGTTCCATGCATTTCGGTCTCTATGCCTTCGACCTGTTTGAGGAGATTTATCGCGAGGCCTGGGACTGGGAGCAGACCCATGGCCCCACAGCACTCGATCGAGAAACCGGCGGCAGCCCCGATCTGAAACCTTTTGCTCAAACCTATGCCGATCAGGATGCGCTGCTTCGGGACGTGCCGCGGCTGATCATCGAGCACAATATTTATGGCGTCGATATTGACCCACGGGCGGCACAGATTGCATCTCTGGCCTTGTGGCTACGGGCGCAGCGGGCCTGGCATGAAACGGATGTGAAGGCCAAGGACCGACCGCAGGTGGGCCAGGGTCAGGTGGTGGCCGCAGTGGCACCGCCGGCCGAGGTGGACCTACGTAAACGGTTTATGGAGGACCTCGACCCGCTGGACGCCCAGCTTTTCGAGCAAACGCTGTTTATGCTCAAGGGCCTGCCGGAGCTTGGTGTGCTGCTGCAGGTCGAAAAGGAGCTGCCTGCACTCATCCGCATGGTCTTCGGCGAGCATGGAGATCTGTTTCGTGCCGAAGATATGGCGCAATGGCAGAAGGCCGAGGCGCGGCTGCGCGAGGCACTGATGGACTATGCGCGCGCAGCACGCTCGACCTATCAGGGTCGGCTGTTTGCCGAGGATGCGTTGCAGGGGCTACGGATGATCGATCACTGCAGGGAGGTGTTCGATGTGGTCGTGATGAACCCGCCGTTTGGCGCGCTGACTTCAGGAACAAAAGATCAGTTAATAAAATCCTACCCAAGAAGTAAGAACGACCTACTCGCAATTTTTGTCGAACGCGGCTTGGACTTAATGCGAGATCGCGGTCGCCTTGGCGCGATCACTTCAAGGACTTGCTTTTTTCTCTCCAGCTTTGAGACATGGCGCGAAGAGATCATTCTCGGAGTTGCTCAACCTGAAACGATGGCAGATTTGGGAATGGGTGTCATGGATGATGCGATGGTAGAGGCTGCAGCATATACTTTGGAAAAAATTTGATGAGCATATTTTTGCGATTGCTTAGTCACGCCGACAAAGGTTTAGCGTTGCAACAAGCTTGCCTGCGCAGCCGCAGGAGCGTGTGTGACGATGACATCATTCACCTAGATCCCACAGAATTTTCGAAGATTCCTGGCTCTCCTTTCTCATATTGGGTGAGTACCGATATTAGAGAGTCATTTGAACGCTTTCCGCCTTTCGAAAGTGACGGAAGAACGGCAAAAGTTGGTCTCGCTACTGCCAATGATTTCCGCTTCTTGAAGTGCTGGTGGGAAGTATCCCTGTCCGACGAGGACTATAAAGATCGGTGGCCAAGCTTCGCAAAAGGTGGAGTATTCTCTCAGTTTTATGGCGATCTCCCCCTGGTTCTTAAATGGAATGATGCTGGTTCGGAGTTGAAGGAGAGCGTCATCCTACAACACGGAAACGCCGGAAAACGAGTTTACAACGAGGAATACTACTTTCTGCCCGCTATAACGTGGCCGTTACGGACCAGTCGTTTCTCGCCACAGCTTCTACCGTCGGGGTCCATTTTCTCAGTTCGAGGCTATACGGCGCATACGCCGGGCCAAGAGATGGCAACGCTTTCATTATTTGCCAGTCGTGCATTTGACTACGTATTCAAGACAGCATTGGGAAGATATGGTCACCCCGAGTTTATTGTTGGTGTGCTGCAAAAACTTCCCTGGCCGCAATTTGATGAAGCAACGGCCGAAAGACTTGCCAGCTTGGCTCGAAGAGGATGGTCAATTAAAAGGATGGATAAGCTGGCGGACGAAACGTCTCGCGTTTTCATTCTTCCTGCAGCACTAAAAGATCGACTGTCCGCAGCGGACTCGTGGATCGCCTCTTCTCATCTACAAGATGTATTATCCGAGATCGATGAGATTGCCTTTGATCTCTACAAATTCGATGAAGCGGATCGGGCTTTAGCGCGAGTGTCAGGTGGCTCGATCACTGAGGTGGTAAGCGACGAGGCGAAGTGCCTTGATTCTGAGGAAAGTGAAGACGACGATCGTGACGAAGTGATCGATCAAACAGACAGCCTTCTCAGTTGGGCTCTCGGCACCGCCTTCGGCCGCTTCGACTGGCGTTTGGCAACCGGTGAGCGTGAAGCCCCGCCAGAGCCTGACCCGTTTGACCCGCTGCCGGCCAAGAGCCCCGGCATGCTGCCCGACGGTGCCGCACCGTTCCACGATCACAGCGGAATCCTCGTTGACGACCAGGGCCACCCGCATGATCTGCCGCGGCTGATCGAAGAAGTCCTAACCCGCGTCCAGACGGATGTGCCGGCAGACGTGCGCCGTAGGCTGCAGCGTGATTTCTTCCCCCTGCACTTAAAGCAATACAGCAAGAGCCGCCGTAAGGCCCCGATCTATTGGCCGCTCTCGACCACTTCGGGCAGCTATACGCTGTGGCTCTATTCCCCCAGCCTGACCAGCCAGACGCTCTACACTGCCGTCAACGATTTCGTAGAGCCGAAACTAAAGCAGGTCAGCCGCGACGTCGCCATCCTGCGCGAGAAGGGCGCTGCCCGCACCCGCGATGACGAAAAGGCGTTCGAAGCGCTTCAGGCGCTTGAGCTGGAACTGATCGAGCTGCGCGATACCCTACTGGACATAGCCCCGACCTATCGTCCCAACCATGACGACGGTGTGCAGATCACGGCCGCACCCCTGTGGCCGCTGTTCCGCCACAAGCTCTGGCAGAAGGTCTTGAAAGACACCTGGGCCAAGCTTGAAAAGGGCGATTATGACTGGGCGCATCTGGCCATGGCTTATTGGCCCGACCGCGTACGCGAAAAGTGCAAGACCGATAAGTCGTTCGCCATCGCCCACGACCTGGAGGATCTCTACGAGCCGGTGCCCTCGACGGAGGGCGGCAAGAAAAAGAAGAAGGGCAGCGGGGCATGAGGCGATATTCGAATAGTGCCACGCCGATCAGCTCCTTTTGCGTCTTGAACGATATGAACGACGGATGTTTAGAAGAGATTTGAACCGATGAGCATTGCACATTTCATCAAGGAGCAAATCCTCCTGAAACGCCTTGTAAAGGCGGGATGCATGGTCGTTTACGATCCCAACCATCGATACCGCGATCTATGCCTGAGCCTGGCAAGTGACCGCATCGTCGTCGTCGATGTATCGGAGGGGGGCATCGAGGCGCGCGAAGCAGCCCTTTCCGCGCTGCTTGAACTTGGCAAGCCGGAACCAGCCATCGATGGGCTGCAGATCTATGTGCCAGCGCGCAAGCCGGACACGGACGAGGCCATGCAATTGGACCCGTTTTCCATCTACTCGACCTGCGGGGCAGTTTTCCCGCAGGATGACGGCGATGAATATCTGAGCCTATGCCTTCGCGCACGCCCGGACCACACCACCGAGATCCGCAAGGCCTTTGCAGCCGCACCCGCGGGCCCCGCATTCTCCGTTATCGACGCCATCGGCGGCGGCGCCAGTTGGCCCCATCTACGCGCCGCGTTGGGCGTGGAATCGTGCCGGGAGATCCTGACCGCGCTTCTGGTGCCCAACGAAAAGCAGTCTGCCGAGTTGAGCCGGCAGGAGGGCTGGTCCGACGAGGCGCGGGAATTCCTGCGGGCGACGCTGTCGATGAGCGTCAAAACGCGCGGCAAGACCTGGAGCGCTTTGGCCGACGAACTCTGGCGCTTTGTTCTGTTTAGCGAATTTGCATTCGATCTGCCGGGTGCTTTGCCAGGTGCCATCAAGGATGTTCCCCATGCACCGGTCGAGGCGCGTCCCGTCATCGATGACGTATGTGAGCGACTGCGCAACGATCCACGCTGGAAATCGACCTATATCGAACGTGCAGAGACCATTGAGGCCGAGCTCAATCTACCGAAGCAATGCGCCTCGATCGAGGATCTTGGCGAGCGCGACACCTTCCCATTCGAAGAGCGCACCTATTTGAGCGTCGCCATCAAAGGCATCACCATTGGAGATCTGGATGCCGCGCGGACGGTTCTGGCACGCCATAAACACTCGGTTTGGCTGGGCAAAGCCGAGAGCCAGGCGCAATGGGAATTGGTACGTTCAAGTCTCAATCTCCTCGAAGCCTGCGAGGACTATGAGCGTCAGCTCCTTGATCGCGCCCGCACGCAATCAGACCTAATCGATTTTTATGTCACGACGCTGCGTGAAGTCGATCGCCTCCAGCGCGAATTTGAGCAGGCCGTCGGAGAGTTTATTGACCCTCAGGACATGATGCATGCGGTCATTCATCAATCTCGCCAGAGCTATCGGCGGCTGGCTGAGAAGGTGCAGACCATCTTCATGAAGCATCTCGCCACGTCTGGCTGGCCGCCTGCTGAGCGGTTGGCAAACGCAGAAACGTTCGATCGTTTTGTCGGTTCGCGTCTCAAGGATTCTGGTCGCCGAGTGGCCTACATCCTGGTTGACGCGCTCCGTTATGAACTCGGCGTCGCCCTGGAAAAGATGCTGTCTGAAGACGGACCGGTCGAGCTTTTTTCTGCGTTCGCGCAATTGCCGACAATTACGCCCGTCGGCATGGCCAGTTTGCTGCCAGATGCTAGGTCACAGCTGACTTTGACCACGGAAACCGGGACGCTTGTCCCAAAGCTTGGCGGTATAGCGCTCGCCAATGTGAACGCACGAATGGATATACTTCGACTCAAATTCGGTGATCGCTTCAGCGAAATGACTCTCGCCGATTTCGTTCGTGGAAAATCAAAAATTCTAACCACCGTGGATCTGCTCGTGCTCCGATCCACGGAAATTGACAGCCAGCTTGAGAACAATCCGGAGACAACGCTCGGCCTCATCCCGTCAACGCTCAAATTTGTCCGCAATGCGCTCCACAAACTGAAAGGCATGGGCTTCAACGATGCCGTGATTGTCACAGATCACGGGTTCTTCTTGAACGCCCAGGCGGATCATGGCGATGTGTGCGCCAAGCCCGCAGGCAATTGGGTCGTGAATGCTCATGACCGCATGCTTCTTGGCACCGGTAACGAGGATGGCAACAATCTCGTCGTATCGGCTGAGCGGATTGGCGTCCGTTCCGATGTTCCGCAAGTGGCGCTGCCGAGGAGCATGGCCCCTTATAGCAGTGGTCATCTTTACTTCCATGGTGGCGCATCGTTGGCCGAGGCCGTCGTTCCCGTTCTTGTAGCGCGCCTCGATTCTGGCGCGAAAGCAGCCGTTTCGCACTCTTCCGTTGAGCTGCGGTATCGCAACGGCGCTACGCGGATCACGACTCGTGTGCCAGTGATCGAGGTTGCCTTGCACTCAGATGACATGTTCTCGCGTGACGTCAGCGTTGAGATCCTGCTAGAGGCACAGGACGCCAAGGGGCAGGTTGTAGGTGAGCCCAAACCGAGCGCCGACGTTAACCCCGCCACGCGCACGATCAGTCTTTATCCGGGTGATCGTAAGCAGATAGCTTTGGGCATGAGCCCTGAGTTTGAGGGCAAATTTACGGTCAAGGCCTTAAACCCCACAACCTTGGCCAGCTTCTTCACTCTCACCCTTGAGACGGACTACACCGTATGAGCGATCACGACCAACTCGATACGAAGCTCCTCTCGGCATTTGATGGAAAGGTGGTCCGAAAAGACCTCCTGCATCGGATCAAAAAAGGAACAAATGTACCGACGTTTGTTCTTGAATTCTTGCTCGCTCGTTTCTGCGCCAGCGACAGCCAGGCGGAAATTGATGCGGGCATGGAGGCGGTGCTTGCAACGTTGCAGGATAACTATGTGCGTCCTGATGAGGCGAATGCAGCGCAGTCTAAGGTCGCGACGAAGGGAACACACCGCTTCATCGACAAGGTACACGTGCGCTATGTCGAGAAGGAAAAACGGCATTGGGCGTCCCTAGAGAACTTCAATTCCCAACGCATTGCGATCGGCGAGAAGTTCTATCGCGACAATGACCGCCTGCTCGAAGGTGGAATTTGGGCGGAGGTTACACTCGCCCATAACGATATCGAGGAAGACAAGTACGCCTTCTACATCGAAGATCTGCGGCCCATACAATTGTCGCGGTTCGATTTTGCGCGCTATGCCGAAGGGCGGAATGAATTCACGCGTAACGAGTGGATCGATGCCATTATGCGCTCGGTCGGTTTGGAACCGTCAAAACTCGACCAGCGTGTGAAGATGCATTTCATCGCCCGGCTTGCTGCGCTGGTGGAGCCGAACTTCAACTATATTGAGCTCGGTCCGCGAGGCACGGGCAAATCCTACTTCTTCAGCGAGTTCTCGCCATACGCCACCCTTATTTCAGGGGGGCAGGCCACCAAGGCAACACTCTTTTACAACAATGCCAGGCGCAAAGTTGGTCTGGTCGGTTATTGGGACACGGTCGCTTTCGACGAGGTTGGCGGCATCAAAGTGCGTGATCCGGACACCATCCAGATCATGAAAGACTTCATGGCGAATGGCAGGTTCTCGCGGGGCGCGGAAATCATCGCGGATGCGAGCTTGAGCTTCGTTGGAAACATCGATCTTTCGGTGCAGCAGGTTGTCAATTCAACGGAATATGACCTATTCCAGCCCTTGCCGCCTGAGCTGGATCTGGCGGTGATGGATCGGTTTGCGGCTTATATTCCCGGCTGGGAAATGCCCAAGAACAGCAGCTCATTCCTCACGAACCGATATGGCTTCATTACCGACTATTTGGCGGAGGCCTTCCACTATCAGTTCAAACATACAAACCGGTATGAGGAGGTCAGCCGCCGCGTCCGCCTGGGGAAGGCAGTTGAAGGCCGTGACGAGAAGGGCATAAAAAAAACCATCTGCGCATTTTTAAAAATCCTCCATCCAGACGGGCCTCCTACGGATGAAGAGTTCGATGAATACGTTGCCTACGCTGTCGAATGCCGGCGTCGCGTGAAAGAGCAGATGAACAAACGCAAGCCCGATGACGAGTTTGCCAAGATTGGTCTCTCTTTTTTTGATGCGACGGGCACAGAGGTGGTCGTCTACTGCCCAGAGTCGAAGAATGCAGAGGCGACTCAGCAGCCTCCGCGGCGCCGATTGAGACAAAGCGCGGAAGGCTCTATGACTGAAGGCGCAATGGCCGTGTCGCCAGTAGCCAATCAGCCGTTGGACAAATCGAAAGATAAAGCGTCACCCACCCAAGAAATTACCGAGCCGGAATTGAAGGAACAGCATTTTAGCGTCCTGTACGGCGACACGGGACACAGCTACGAGTCTATCATAGGCCCATATTTGCGTGGCGCGAAATCGGTGGTCATCGAGGACCCCTATATCCGTATGCAGCACCAGATCCAAAATTTCGTTAGGTTCTGTGAAACTGTTCTTCGTCACAGCGTTGCCAAAAAGATCACGCTTGTTACTGGCTACGACGACAAGACGCAGTTCGCCGAAATCTCGGAAAAGCTCGAAGAGCTCAAGCAAAGCCTACTGGAACTCGATGTCTCCCTCGAGATAATACTCAATCCCAACCTGCACGATCGGGAAATCAGGATAGACAACGGGTGGGTCATTAAGATTGGTCGTGGTCTAGACTTTTACCAGAAGCCAGGTGGGTGGTTCGAGGTAGGGTCGCACGATCTGAGTCTGCGAAAGTGCTTGGAAACAAAGGTTGATATATTCCGCGACCGACCAATGCTGTGAGCACAACGGTCGTGAACCGTCCCGGCTTTGCGGGAGGCCCCAACTCATGAGAAGTAGGGTCTATGACGAGTATAACGACGAACAAATTTTCCCCTGAAGTCCGCGCCCGCGCCGTTCGAATGGTGGCGGAGCACGAGGCCGAGCATCCGTCCCGCTGGGCTGCGGTATCTTCCATAGCCTCCAAGATCGGCTGCTCGGCGCATACGCTCCACGAATGGGTGAAGAGTAACCGGTGTTCCGCTCCCACGTTGCCCTTCGGCGTTTGATCTGTGATCGAGTTTTCATGGATAAAGAGCGGGAGTTTCTC
>NZ_JACYVF010000009.1:0-211434 GCF_014842165.1 Rhizobium sp. CFBP 13644 | reverse complement strand
TTGGATTTGACCAGTGCGTCGAGAGGCGAGACTGTCGCATCTCTAACTGGCCCAACTGTCGCATTACTATATAGCCGTTACATACAAAAATCACATAATATATATTATGGAACTTTTCGATATCTATATCTGGCAGATTGCCATTAAAAGCTGATCAACTCGGCAACAAAAGAACCGTGATATGCCATTGCCTTACGTGGAAAACCTCCACCGCAATCATATCTCTCCAGATGCTTCCCGACGTCTAATGTCGAGTTCTTCGGTGTAGCGTCGCAGCGTGTGGCTTTCGGTCAGAAGTCCAATGGGTCTGTTTTCGATTTTGTCGTTGACGACCGCCAGCGCTTCGCTCTCCGTGGTGTCGAACAAGGCTGCGGCTTGGCGGGCGTTCATCGTTGGAAGAAGCACGTCGCTTTTGTAACGTAGATAGGCTTCCAGGCTTATCTGCGTTGCGTCGCGTTCCATCGGGTCTGCATAGATTTCCGCGACCAGGACGATGCCGGCGTAGCGCCCGTCATCATGCACCATGATAACGCGTTGCGTCGACCCTAAGGAGAACTCCTCCTTGAACGCTGGCAAGCCCATGCTGACCTTGGCAGTGCGGACGTCTGCACGCATGATCTTGCCGACTGTCAGGTCTCGTATCCAACCAATATCGTGAGCACTGCGGATGCTTTCTCCGCGAAGATGGAAGCGCCACGTGGCGAAGGAATAGCCAAATGTCGTGCGCACAACCAGCGACGTTGTGATGACTGCCGCCAAGACCAGCACGGTGATCTGAAAGTCGCCTGTCAGCTCCAGAGCCAGAAATGTCATGGTCAATGGACCACCGATGATGGCCGCCGCAAAGGCACTCATGCCGATCACGGCGTAAACGATGGGCTGGGTGTCGACATATCCAATGTAGGGCGCGCAGATGGCGAAGATCTTGCCGATCAACGAGCCCATGAACAGCGAAGCGAAGAAAAGGCCACCTCTGAAGCTGGATCCGATGGAAATCGCGCTCGCCGCCGCCTTGAGCAGGAAAATACCGATCAAACCCGCCAATGTCATATTGGCGTCGAGGTTGAGATGCAGCGCGCCGTGGCCGCTGGATAGAACCTGTGGCGAAATGAGTGCCAAAGCACCTACGGCAACGCCGCCAATGGCTGGGCGCAGCCAGATGGGTATTCTGCTCTTTCGTGCAGATTCCTCGATGAATGAGACCGTTTGCATCAGCACGATGCCCACGCCGGCGCAGACCATGCCGAGGAAAATTGCCGGCACATAATCCGGCGGCGTCACTTCGCTGGTGCCGAAGATGTCGATGCTCAGACCATGCTGCGATAATAGCCCGGCAACGATGGTAGAAACCAGCGCCGAGACAATCAATGGTGCAAGCGTCACAATGGTATAGCTGCCGATAATCAGTTCGATGGCGTAGAAGGCGCCAGTCAGTGGGGCGTTGAAGGCGGCCGCAATTGCGCCTGCAGCACCGCAGCCAACGAGGATACGCATATCCCCTCGCCGCATTTTCAGGTTTACGCCGAGCTTGGACGCTATGCCACTGGCCACCTGTGTGTAGCCAGCTTCCAGGCCGACCGAGGCACCAAAGCCGTTGGAAATGATGTTTTGAATGCAAACGATGAGACTGTCGGTCAGGGAAAGCCGACCGCCATGAAGCGCGTTAGCCTCGATCGGGTCGATCATCGGCTTCTTACGGGTTCTGGAAATGACGAACATGAAGCCGCCGAGGAGAATCCCGCCCATCACGGGCCCAGCCAGCACGATCCAGCTGGACAGATCGCTGCTACTGAGCCTTTCTACGCCAAAGATGATGACGTGCAGTTGCGTGGCGATTGCGCTGATCAGGACGACGAAAACGCCTGCGCATGCACCGACTAAGATTGCGAGGAATACAAGTGCAAGCTCACCCCGGCGGAAAACGGCGCGAAGACGCGTTGTTCGCAGATTATCGAAAAAGCTTGAAAGGCTGGGTGCGCGGAAGGGTTTTGTAGACATGAAGTTCCTCCGGCATTTCCAAACGCCGTAAATTACGAATCCTGAGCGGCGACGTCGATTTCAAGTTGCATCTGGTCATAGCCAGGCTGAACGTGATCAGGCGTTTCGCGCATGACTGTGTCGTAATCAAGTGGCGTGTGCATATGCGTCAGCACGGCGCGTCTGGGATTAAGCTTTTCGATCCAGCCGAGCGCCTGTTCAAGCGAGAGATGGCTTGGGTGATATGTGTACTGCAGCGTATCGATGATCAGCAGATCTAGCCCCAGAAGCTTCGCGACAGAGTGTAGCGGAAAATCGCTGACATCCGTGCAGTAGGCGACATCGCCGATACGAAAACCGAGCGAATGCGTGTCGCCATGCTGCTGCATATGCGGCATGAAATGAATGGTTCCGCCTGCCCCGCTGATTGCAATTGGCGTGTCCAGATCGACAATCAGGTGGCCATCGATGATGGGCGGGTAATTGCTGCCTGGCGGCGTTTCCAGACAATAGGGAAATCCATCTCGAATACGCTTCATCGTGACGGTGTCTGCGTAGATGGGAACGCGTTTTCTGGTGGAGATGAAATAGCCGCGAAGGTCATCAATGCCGTGCAAATGGTCTGCATGGGCATGGGTGTAAAGCACGGCATCGATGTTCGACACTTTCGCCGCTACCATCTGGGCGCGGAGATCGGGCCCGGTGTCTATGATAACGGTGGTAACGCCGCCATCGGGCGCAATCTGTTCGACCATGAGGGCGGCACGACTGCGTTGGTTTCTCGGGTTTTTCGGGTCGCAAGCTCCCCAGTCGCCGTTGATCCGCGGCACGCCGGGAGACGAACCACAACCAAGTATCGTAAACCGACGCCGAAAGCCTGCCACAGCCTACACCTTTGTCATTTTCGAAAAGCAGCGAAAGGCGTTTTCCGTCGTGATCTTCGCCATCTCGTCAAAGCTGATGCCATGGACTTCAGCCAGAACTTCCGCCGTGTTGACCACGTAGGATGGTTCGTTGCGCTTTCCGCGCCAGCGTTTCGGTGCAAGATAAGGCGCGTCCGTTTCCACCAGCAAACGATCCAATGGCACTGTCGCGGCGATATCGCGGATATCCTGCGACTTCGGAAATGTCAGAATGCCCGAGAACGAGACGTATCCACCCAGTTCCACGCCAACCTTCGCCAATTCCGGTCCGGCCGAAAAGCAATGCAGAATGAAGGGGAATGCCCCCTTCCCGCTTTCCTCACGCAAGATCTCGATCATGTCATCATCGGCACTGCGGCTGTGAATGACAAGCGGAAGCTGCGTCACTCTGGCAGCCTCGATATGACGTCGCAGGCCGGTTTTCTGATCCTCCGGCTTTTGCGTGTCGTAGAAGTAATCGAGACCCGCCTCGCCGATTGCAACAATCTTGTCGTGGCTGTTGGCCAGCCGCACCAGATCGTCAGTCGTAATGTCGAGTTCTTCATCCGCATTGTTGGGATGCGTGCCGACAGAGCAGAACACGGACGGATATTTGTCTGCGATCTTCAAAAGCTCCGGTAGCCGCGCCACGCGGGTGGAGATCGTTACCATCTGTGCGACGCCCGATGCGTGAGCGCGCGCGATGAGATCGTCGCGCTCCTCATCGAAATCAGCGAAGTCCAGATGGCAATGGGTATCAATCAGCATGTTCAGTTCAAACCTCTGGCGCCACATAGCGCGGGAAGACCGGCTTCGGCGCTTCGAGCGGTGTACCCGGAACAAGTCGTCCCGCCTCACCCAGTGCTGCAAAGTCGCGCTTGTCAGCAGGTGCGGCAACCAGATCCAGCAGCTTTTCGCAGGACCCTGGCATGAACGGCTGAAGCAGGATGCCGATCTGGCGAACGACTTCCGCAGTTACGTAAAGCACGGTGCCCATCCGCTCGGGATCGGTCTTTTTCAACGCCCAAGGCTCCTGCCCTGCAAAATAGCGGTCCGTTTCTGAAACGACGGCAATGATCGCGGCAAGCGCCTTGTGGATCATCTGCTTGCCCATTTCATCGCGGCACGTTGCCTGCAACGCGTCGGCGGCTGCAAGCATGGCCTTGTCTTCATCGGTAAAGGCACCAGGCGTCGGAATCTGTCCGTCACAATTCTTGACGATCATGGACAGCGAACGGCTGGCGAGGTTGCCAATACCATTGGCGAGATCGGCATTGATACGGGTGGCAATGCCTTCTTCACTGTAGCTGCCGTCCTGACCGAATGAGACTTCGCGCAGGAAGAAATAGCGCACAGGATCCAGCCCGAAATGGTTCACTAGATCGACAGGATCGACGACGTTGCCGACGGATTTCGACATCTTCTCACCCTTATTGAGCAGGAAGCCGTGGGCAAAGACGCGCTTGGGCAGCGGCAGACCAGCGCTCATCAGGAAGGCTGGCCAATAGACCGCGTGGAAGCGGATGATGTCCTTACCGATAATGTGCGCGTCAGCAGGCCAATATTTAGCGCGCGGGCCATTCTTGTCTTCAATGTATCCAGTTGCGGTGATGTAATTGGTCAACGCATCGACCCAGACATACATCACATGCTTTGGATCATCGGGAACCTTGATGCCCCAATCGAATGTCGTGCGCGAAATCGAAAGGTCCTTGAGGCCGGATTTAACGAAGGAAATGACTTCGTTGCGGCGCTCTGAAGGGCCGATAAAGTCCGGCTGCTCCTCGTAGAGCTTCAGAAGCTTGTCTTCATATTCAGACAACTTGAAGAAGTAGCTCTCTTCCTCAACCCATTCAACAGGCGTGCCCTGTGGTCCGTAGCGAACGCCATCGGCACGCACTTCCGTCTCGTCTTCGGCGTAATAGGCTTCGTCGCGGACGGAATACCAGCCCGCATAGCTATCCTTATAGATATCGCCGCTTGCTTCCATCAGCTTCCAGCTGTTGCGCGACGTCTCGTGGTGGCGCTCTTCCGTCGTGCGGATGAAATCATCGTTGGACGCATTGAGCAGCTTGCCCATGGCGCGGAACTGATCAGAATTGCGCTGTGCCAACTCTTCCGGCGAAATGCCTTCTGCGCGGGCGGTCTGCTGCATCTTCTGGCCGTGCTCGTCGGTACCCGTCAGGAAGAAGACGTCCTTTCCATCCATGCGCTGAAAACGTGCCATGGCATCCGTCGCGATAAGCTCATAGGCATGGCCGATATGCGGCTTGCCATTGGGATAGGAAATCGCGGTTGTGATGTAGAAAGGTGTCTTGTCTGTCATGACGCTCGATCGGTTCTAGGGTCTGTTTTTGAGATAGTCCGCTCTTAGCCTATTGTTCGCACAAGCGAAAGCAAAAGCCTTAGAAATTGTGCGGTATCAAACCGAGCGCATATCTTCCAGAATGGACAGCACCATCTGTTTCTTGTCCAGATTATAAGCCTGCGCGACCGTGATGCGCTCTGTGAGTGTTGATGACAGGCGCGCATGTCGCTCGGCCGCCGCCAGATCACCCGCCATGGCCGCCGCCCTCGCCCGGTCCATCAGAGCTTCCGTGGCATGCTCCATAAAGAAACCGAGAACGATGTCACCGTCCTTTTGCGCAAGAACATCGGCCAGTTTGTGCATCTGCCTGCGCGCAGCCGGCCCGGTTGCCACCATGACTTCGCTGAAGACATCGACAATATCGGAGCCGCCATAATTCAAGAGCTTCAATGCCTGCGAGACGCTGCCTTTTGAGGCTTCGAGAAGCTTATCGCGCTTTTCGGCAGACATGGACAGCCCAAGATGCTGCAGCGCCCTCTCCATATCGTCGCTCTGCAACGGCAGCAGACGAAGCGGCATGCAGCGGGAGCGGATGGTGGGCAAAAGCTTGCCCGGCGCGTGGGACAGCACGAGGAAAAGAGCGCGTTTGGGCGGCTCTTCCAGTATCTTCAAAATGGCATTGGCAGCATTGCGGTTGAGATCATCCGCCGGGTCAATAATGACGATGCGCCAGTTGCCGGTGCCTGAAGTCTGCGAGAAGAAATGCCCTGCCCTACGCACCTCATCAACGGTAATGGCGGACTTCACCTTGCCCGTCTTTTCATCGACCGGGCGCGTGAGATGCAGCAGATTGTGGGATGCGCCAGAGGATATCTGACGGCTGACCATGGAGCCAGAGTCAGGATCGACAAGGCGTTCAGGCGCCAGCAATGGATCTGGATGGGACAGCACGTGGTTGGCGAACCGGAATGCCAGTGTAGCCTTGCCAATCCCTTCCGGCCCCTCGATCAGAACCGCATGGTGCCCTTTGCCAGAGCGGTAGGATTGCGCAAGAAATTGCTCCGCTTCATCGTGGCCGAATAATTTCGTATTCTCCTGGGGCGGAATTGCGCCATCCAGAACGCCCTGAGCGTCACTCATTCCGCAACGTCCGATCTAACAATTTTGCTCGCCAGAAGCGGCTCCACCAGCGCCCAAACGTCCTCAGTCACCTTTTCCTTGGGCTGTTCGGCATTGACGGTGCGGCAACGTCGGGGTTCATTGAGAGCGATATCGAGATAGGCCTCGCGGCGCTTCTCATGCGTCTCCAACTCTTCCTTCTCGAAGCGATCCGGCGTTGCGCCTTCATCTGCGCGCTTGCGGGCGCGGGCAAGACCAGCCGCGGCTGGAATGTCGAATATCAACGTCATGTCCGGCATCGTGCCATCAATGGCAATGCGCTGAAGCGTTTCGATGAACTCCGGCTCCAGATTGCCCGTCGCGCCCTGATAGACCCGCGACGAATCGAGGAAACGATCACACAACACGACAGAGCCGCGCTGCAAAGCGGGACGTATCACCTCTTCAACATGGTCGTTGCGCGCAGCCGCAAACAGCATCGCTTCCATACGCACGCCAAACGGTTCCGCCGCGCCAGAAAGAAGAACGTGGCGCACGGCCTCCGCGCCCGGTGATCCACCCGGTTCCCGCGTCACGACAACATCCAGACCCCGCGCGCGCAAGGTTTCAGCAAGAATATTGATCTGGGTGGATTTCCCAGCGCCCTCGCCGCCTTCAAAGCTGATGAACAATCCGGTGTTTTCGGGCAATTTCTCTTCCTGACTTCAGCAGTTCCGCCTGCTTGAGTTTAACCCATATAGAACTGTCGGCAAACCGGGCAAGTCACAGCCAAAAGAAAAGCAGTTCCTTCAGCGCGCCGGCGGCGTTCTGGGTCAAGGTCCCCTCTGTCACGGCAACTGTGGTGTAAAGCGGCACTTCGCGAAGCAGCTTCTCGCCGGAGAAAACCTTCAGCGTCGCCGCCTTTTGGCCAGCCTCAAGAGGTGCGTTCAAAGGCCAGTTGTAGACGATACGCCCGGAAAGCCGGTCTGGGTTGTTGAGAGGCACCAGCACGCTCACCGGCTCGTGCACGGCAAGGTCAACAGCGCTCAATGCGCCGCCATATACGCTGATATTCCCGACGGTTTCGTCCTTTTGAAACAGATTGCGCTTCTGAAAGGCCGTCAGCCCCCACTCCACCACCCGGCGGACTTCTTCCTGCCGTGTCTTATCGTCCGGCATCCCAGCCAATGTCAGATAGATACGGCGGCCATCCCGCTGAGCAGAGACCAGCGCTGAAAAACCGTGGCCCTCCGCAAAGCCCAGACCCATCCCATCTATACCATTGCCAAGTAGCGCGTTCTTGTTGCGCTGAAAGATCCGGTTCCATTCGAAATCCGGCTTGCTGAACAGGCTGTAGCGATCCGAGTAGGTGTCGTGAATATGCTTGCCCAGAACCACCAAGTCGCGCGCGGTTGTCTTGCTGACCTGATCTGGCAGCCCGGTGGAATTGGCAAAGGAACTGCCTGTCATGCCCAACGCGCCTGCGCGCTCGCTCATGCGCCTGGCAAATGCACCATCCGACCCCGCCATGCCTTCTGCGATGACAAGGCAACCGTCATTGGCGTTCTGCACGATGACGCCAGTCAGCAGATCATTGATTCCGACGGAAGATTTAAGCGCTGCGAACATTGTGGATGCGCGTGAAGGCGCGCCGCCTGTGCGCCAGGCATTTTCGGAAACCGGGTAGCTGGTCTCGGCGCTGATCTGGCCTTTGGTCAGCGCATCCATCACCAGCTCAACAGTCATCAACTTGGCAAGAGAAGCAGGCGGAAACTGTGCATTTTCATTGACGGCCAGCAGGACTGTGCCGGTCTCGGCATCAATCATATAGGCTTGCTGTGCCTTCAAGACCAAGTTGTTGCTGGCTTGAGCGTGTACGCCTGAAGTGCTTGCACCGAGAAGCGTTGCAACAACCAGAACGGTGCGAATTGATCGGTTCAGTATATCGCGCATCAAAACGTCAGCCCGTTGTTTTGCATTAACAATGCCTGCGCATTCTGAAGAATATGATAACCGCGCCTGACAGTTCTCACACACTGGTAGGCATACTGGATGCCTCAGTTCGCGGCAGAGATCAACGACCCCTGCCCTGTCTGTTTACGAAATCGAGAATGGATTGTTCGTTCAGGTTGCCCTTATTAACTAGGACCTTGTCAAAGGCGCTTGCTGCCTTGGAAACTGCTTTTGTCTCTTCGGAGTAGGCAGAGGCGAAACGAGCCGAAGGCGTCGGTGCACGCAGGTAGTTGCCCTCTGGGCGCTCTATCAGGAACGGGCCAATTTCAGGAAGCACGACGAATTGCTCGCTCGCGCCCTGTCCCATCACAGGTGCCGGACCATTGACCAGCGGCATGGCCTGCAATGCCTGACTTTTCTTTGAGCCGACCAGTGCTGTCTGAGCCGAGCCGCCATAGGCGGGGCTCTGTGGAATTGGAATATTGGTTGCCGAAGCAGACGCGACCATCACACCGCTTGCAATCTGGCCTTCAGGATTAATGCCCGGATTGCGGGAGCCTTTTGGCGAATATGACGCCATGAGGAAAGGCATATCGTGACCGTCCAGTGGCGCGCGCCCAACATATTGAACGCGGACATTGGCTGTTCCGGTGGCCTTCATATCAAGCAGGTCGGCGGTCTTGCTGGAAACGTCGATCAGACGACCCTCGTGGAAAGGGCCACGGTCATTAACGCGAACGACGACGGAAGAGCCGTTATTCAGATTGGTAACGCGTGCATAGCTGGGAAGCGGGAACGTTGGGTGAGCAGCGGAAAGGTGTTCCTTGTCATAGGCCTCACCATTGGCCGTCAGCCGACCGTGGAAAGCCGAGCCGTACCAGGACGCAAGACCGGATTTGTCGTAGTTCTGATCTTCCTTGGGGAAATAGCGACGACCTTTGACGGTATAGGCATTACCAACTAGGAAGCGCCCGCCGCCCTTGGGAACATTTGCACCATCAGCAACCCGCGGACTTGCCTTCACGCCATACTCGGATTCGGAAAAATATTCCTTGCTGCGCTTTGGCTTCGGCTTCGCATTGGTGTCCGACGTCGTGGAACAGGATGCGGTCGCCGCACATAGAACGGCAATGCCGAGCCACTTGGCGCTCACTCCGGCTTTCATAACAGCAGATTTCAAATCCATGCCCCGCGTTATTATGGGCCGCCTCCGCAGCAACCCCTCTATACCTCGATCGTCATGCCCTCTGACATCGAAGTACCTAACAGCCCCCTAATCTTGCCCCTAACATGGCGAAAATGCGAATGCCGATAACGATTTCACTAAAATTGTAATTAACGTGGTGAACCAAAGGCTAACGCAGGCATCGCCGCAGTGACGCAGAAATGCCTCCTATGACGGATTGACGAGCGGAGGCAAACCGATATAAAGCCACCCATAAGACGGATGGGTGTCCGAGTGGTTTAAGGAACCGGTCTTGAAAACCGGCGTGCGTGAGAGCGTACCGTGGGTTCGAATCCCACCCCATCTGCCACGTATGTTTCGCATACGTTCCTATATGTTCCGTTTTTGTATTGCGTAGCACGCCTTTTTAGGTTTCTGTGTTCCCATTCGTTCCTACCCCTTTTCATACAATCCCATGAAAAAGCGGGTACGGTTGCGGGTACTTTCAGAATGAAATGCGGGTACAGCGAGAACAAGCGTGCTGACAGACACAGCGATCAAAAAAGCCAAAGCCAAAGATAAACCGTACAAACTTGCCGATACAAATGGCCTCCATCTTTTTGTTGCCACATCAGGGTCAAAGAGCTGGCGCTACCGCTATTACTTCGCCGACAAGGAAAAACTGCTCGTTTTGGGCTCCTATCCAGAGGTGTCTCTCGTCGATGCACGCCGACTCAGAGATGATGCTCGAAAGCTTTTGAAGGATGGGAAAGACCCCTCAGCGCTGAAAAAGCTCGAGAAGGTCATTGGGCGAAAACAGGCCGCCGAAACCTTCCAGGCACTGGCCGAGGAATGGCACGAACATACCAAGCCAACATGGACTGATCGGCACGCGTCAGAGGTATTGGCGACACTGAAAAGAGACGTCTTCCCGCTATTGGGTGACCTGCCTGTCAGGGCCATTGACGCCCCTACGATTTTAGGGGTTCTGCGACTTGTCGAAAAGCGTGGTGCCGTTGAAACCGCCAAGCGCCTCCGGCAACGGATATCGGCGGTTTTCGTCTATGCGATCTCATCAGGCCGGGCTGATACTGATCCCGCCGCAATTGTCGAAGGCGCGCTGGCACCACTTGAGAAAGGGCGGCAGCCTTCAATCATCACGCTGCAGGGCGTTAGGCAGATCCTCGCAGACGTCAACGACACCCCTGCCCGCGGCTATACCAAACTTGCCATTCGTCTGTTGGCGTTGACCGCAGTTCGCCCAGGGGTTTTGGCGGAAACGCCGTGGAGTGAGTTCGACGAGCTCGACCCAGAAAATCCCGTGTGGGTAATTCCGGCCGCACGGATGAAATTGAAGAAGCGGTTCAAGAACGAGGAAGCCTACGATCATCACGTTCCATTGTGCACTCAGGCAATGGAGCTCATCGACGTCTTGCGGCGAGTGACGGGACGGTACCCATTCGCATTTCCGAACCTCCGAAAGCCAAAGCAGCCGATGTCATCCAACACTATGGGGTACATGCTCAACCGACAAGAAGATAGATGAAGCGATCAAGGGTGCAGTTGACGATGAGTTCCGCTACGGCGGCAATCTCAAAAAGCAGCTTACAACGGCTGTATCGGAAGCGCTTTCTATTGGCGACAAGATCGATGTTCCTGCCTATGGCGTCATGGTCATGGCGCTGATCCGCGAGCAACTCGATGCGAATATAGCCGAGATGCTGAACGCGAAGCTGGCGACCGAGATGCAGGAGCTTTTGCAGATCGCACCAAAAGAGCTGAAGTTTTCAGCAGTCATCGAAAAAATGACAGAGCACGCGAAGGAAATGGGTGACAGGCCTTGGGGCAGGATCGCCGCCTTCATTGAAGAAAGCGAATACAGCACGGGTCATTACCATGTCGGCATCGACCCAGACGGCGACACCCTCAAGCGTTATAATTGCGAAACGCAGTTCTACGTCGATTCCTCGGGCAAGATTTCAAGCCTTCACGTCGATCGACGTGACGTTGCCAAGGGTATCGGCATCGCTTCTTATTGGGGCTACCAGAAGATGATCTTCTCCGCATACGCCTGCGGCTCGAAACTCATTATGGACGAGCTCGACCCCTCCCTTGAATATGGGGACAACTGAGCCATGGCGAGAGTAACACAACCAGTTCCTGATATCCTTATCGAACGCGCCGTTGAACTTTGGTGCCGCGCGCTGCGCAATCCACGGTTCGAAAATGGCGACAACAGCGAAGGTGGTTTCTTCACTGCTGGTTTCGCAGCGATGAACAGCGACGCGGCAGCAGCCAAGGTCACTGAGTTTGACGATGCTGTGGAACGCTTCCGAGGAATACTCGTCGCCAAACTGAAATATGCCCGCGACCATGACGGCGAGCCGACCGGCGAACAGGGCCAGTACGGCCCCAAGACATATTATTTCGATGGGTGCCTGCGGACAGACTATCACCCTGAAAAGGACTTGAGCGAGGCCGCGACGGAAGCTGGCATCCCGCACAAACTGTTTTCTTGGAAGTCGAGCGTCAACCTCTACGACCCCGGCTCCGTCTGCGCTTCTTTCGGTTACGGCGCCCCCGCTGTGTACCATTACCCGCTCTCGGGCAATCGCTGGCTCATCTGCAAGCTCCGCGGCGAAGATATGGCGCTGATCATTAAGGCTGTCGAGGAAGGTCGGTTGCCGGAACTGTATGTCGAAGAACCTGCGGTGCCTGCCAATGGCTGAAACCTCCGCTATCGAGTGGTGCGACGCCACCGTGAATTTCTGGTGGGGCTGCACTAAAGTCTCTCCCGGCTGCGATCATTGCTATGCCGAGACGTGGAACAAATTTCGCGGCACCGGCGAATGGGGCCCGAACGCGCCGCGACGCAAAATCAAGAGCGCTGTGGCGCTGCTGAGAAAGCTCAACCAAAAATCGCCGATCACGTTCTTCAACGCCCACGGACGCTCGATGCGCGTGTTCATGCAGTCCATGTCCGACACCTTCGACAACGAGGTGGACGATGCTTGGCGCGCTGAACTGTTTGCGGAAGCAGCGGACGCGCGCTGGGTGAATATCATCCTTCTGACGAAGCGAGGCGTGAACGTCGCAAAGATGGTGCCCGCGTCGTGGCTCGATAACTGGCCGAAACACATCGGCCTGATGTTCTCGGTGACGTCCCAGCGCGAAGCGGATCGGGACATACCCCGGCTTATCGACCTGAAGCAGCGCCTCGGCCTGCCATGGATCGGGTTAAGCTTGGAACCGCTTCTCGAGCGCACCAGGCTGAAAGCGGAATGGCTGGATCATATCGATTGGGTCATTGTCGGCGGCGAGAGCGGTCCCGATGCCCGGCCCATGCATCCCGAGTGGCTGGACGATATCAAGAACGTCTGCACGCTGCGCAACTATCCACGCAAGCCGGTTCCGTTCCTGTTCAAGCAGTGGGGCGAATGGGTGCCGCATGACGCGGCGGTGCGCCTTCCCAAGATTAAGGCCTTGGAGATCTACCCTTCAATGGAGCTGCGCCGCGACGGAAACGCGTTCTCTGTCACCAATCTCGGCACCGTCACCATGGTCCGCGTGGGCAAGAAGGCTGCTGGCCGGGAAATGTACGGTACCGAATATCTCCAATTTCCAAAGGCGCTTTCATGACCAACCCCAACCTAAATTATCGCCTCACCGAGCGCCGCGCAGCCTACGCCAACTTCGTCGCCTACCTCGAGTATTTACCTTAGCAGCAAGTTGAAAACAGAAAGTCCCGGCGCTGCATCGGTCGGATTGTGTGTATGCACGACACCCTTGGCACGCGCCTTAACGAACTCGTCAGATTGTTAAGATGTACTACGCTATCTGAAATGTGGGACGAATTATTCTGAAGCCTCTATTCGTCAATCAACACAAGGTCTCAAACCGCAAAGGAGGCACGGGTGCCAAATTATACGAAGGCTCAGATTAGCGGGGACGCAGGCCAGTATCTCGTCGCCTACACAGTTACTCGTATCCTCGGCTGGCCGTGCCGACTCCTCGGCATTGACATCGGCTTGGATGCTGAAATCGAAATTATTGACGACGAAGGACGATCAGACGGAGACATTATCAAGTTACAAATCAAGTCTAAGGACTTTCTGAAGCATGGAGACAACCATATCTACATCGAAGAGGAGCACTTGAAATATTGGAAGAACTTCAGTGCCCCAATAATCGTTTGCTGCGTTGATCATTCTACTCGTAAAATATATTGGCAACCGATAGTCCAATCCGAGCCTTATCTGTGTGATGGCGCCAGTCGTCGGTTAACATTCAATACTGTAACTAGCAGGGAAATTGATTTCGGAAGTAAAAAAACACTCAAGGGCATGGTTACTCCTCCACACTTAAAAGATTTTTCACTTCATCTACAATTTCTCAAGGCTTTCTGTATAAAATGGGAAGTCTATAATGGCGTGAGCACGGATACATTTGACGAAATAAACACGGATATTTCGGCTGCCGAGAAGCACAGAACATTTCTCGAAGGCGCTATGAAGGTTTTCCCTTTTCGCTTTTCATCAGCAGACGAAGACACAATACGGAAGTCTTTTGAGATGCGAAACCGCCTAGAGGTGATGATGCGTTTGGAGAGAAATGGTAACCTATAAACACATCTTTCGCAGGGCCGCGCAACCCAGCTTCCTTCCTGCTCAAGCAGTGTAGCAAATGGGTTCTTGTTGATGTCGCGCACTGGCAACCTCCCAGGAGAACAAGCATCCGTATACTGGGCGCGACGGAAACGCGTTCTCTGTCACCAATCTCGGCACCGTCACCATGGTCCGCGTGGGTAAGAAGGCTGCTGGCCGGGAAATGTACGGCACTGAATATCTCCAATTTCCGAAAGCGTTGTGCTAATATTTCGACCTAGCTGCACCCGCTCAATACTGTGCTATAGAAATCCGGAGCTGAGCTAGCTGGGGATCAATGACTTGAATTTGCATGAATTAAAATCAGTTATATTCGAAGTCCTAAACCCGCCAAAGGCGAAATTCGGGCTCGAGGGCGCAAAAGCAGCAGCGCTTGAGGAAGCTGCTCAGCAAAATAAGCTTTATAGCGTTTTAATAGCAACGGTCGGCAGCCTTGTGGAAAGCGACGGCGTCAGAAGCGTCCAAGGCGTACTTTATAGTGTGATAAACTCGCAGTTTCCACAAAGCTTCGAAGTGGTTAAAGACAACGACGGATATTTTGAAATAGCCGGCCCGTATCCGCAGTTAAGCCAAGCAGGCATTGAAAACCTTCTCCAGATTCTCCATGAAAAGACACCTCAATTGACACTTGCGGAGCAAGTTGAGCTTGTTGGCTTCACACTCGGAGGCCTTACATATCTGTTGTTCAAATCGTCTCCGAGCGTCGCCAGGATAGATTTGAGCCATCATGCATGGTTACACATGGGACTTGTTGCGTTTGCCGCCTTGCGCGTGGAGACGGAAAACCTACTAGGGACAAGTTCTCCCATCGTGGACATGTACCGTCGTTATAATAGTGAAGCTCATCGTGCGATCGAGATGGCGGATTTAGAGCGCAAGGCTCACGAACAAGCGCAACAGGATTTAAGAACCAAGATAGTCGAAGTCGAAACTACTGCAGAAAAAATCGAAGATAATTTCAAACATATGTCTAAGCTGTTTAAGGACCATCTGGACACCACCGGGAGCAACTTGTCAGACCTTTTTAACTCCTCTCGAGAGAATATGGATCTTGTAAGGCTCGACGCTGAACAGAAACTATTAGATCACTCAAAAACTATCGCAGACCGATTGAGTTTAAGGCATGTAACTCAAAGATGGAACGATGTCAGAAAGCGGGCGAAGCGAACGCTCTGGGCATCGGGTTTCGCGATTCTTCTGATGTTTATGTTGGCTTCCACCATCATCGCCGCTCGTGGTCATGAGATACTAGAATTCTTAATGCCATTCGACCTAAAAACGATGTATTTAAATACAACAGCTACAGGCGTTCTGAGTATGCAAATCGCTCGAATGGCTTTGATTGCAGTACCCATTGCTACATACTTCTGGCTACTTAAGATCGTCGTTCGCATTTTCATGCGTTCTCTCGTGCTTATGGATGATGCGGACCAGCGTGCTACCATTATGGACAGTTACTACGCTCTTACGGGAGACGGAATGACCGATGAGCGTGCCCTCCCGATGATGCTTTGGGCGATTTTCAGACCCCTGCCTGGGCACGGTCCTGACGGAATTGATCCGCCTGATTTTACTGAAGCGATCAATGCTGGTCTGAAAATTGGCGCCAGATAAGTAGCGTGTTGATCTGGCGTTCCTTAAATGGTGGCGGCATGCCTCAAAGGATCGCCAGCATCAATCCCAACTGCCGTCGCTCGGAGGCGGCCAAAAGCATCCCGGCTCGACTTGGATTGTCTGCCATAATTGCTACTGCGCCATGCCAGACGATTTCGATCTTCCGGTATTACCTTTTCATTTTTACCCGTAAGTAACAAAAATACCCAAGACTTGAAACCGGCCCGGCGCTCTAAACTTGACCAAAGTCGACGTTCTTATCGGCCCCTCGAACACCCTTTTTTAGTTTAGCAATTACGTCGAACGGAAGACCCAATCTCCCGACGATCCACTCATCGTCACCGCCGACAGGGTTCTCGACACCCACAAAGGTTTTCATGAAGATCATGTCAGCATTTTCATTAGCTGACATGGCGTCTTCCGTGTAAGCAACATAGCAAATCACCTCTTTGAAATCGTGAATTCCAAGCAATCTGCAAACTGCTAAGCTTGTGAGATACATGCCTTCCAACTGACGAAGTACCTTTGCCCATTCGCCTTGTGTAAGCTTGCTCTTCATTTCGAGGATGTGTAGCCTACAACCGTCATCTTCGAAGGTTATAAACGCCCCCTCTGCACAGTTTCGGTTTGAAAAAGACCAGATCATAGGCGCTTTATCCTTGGCCTTCATGATCAAACAGGGATCCTTCGGCGAAAAGAAAGCTTTACCCTCCCCACCTTTTTTCTTTTCTTCAAAATGAAACGGCGTCGGAGTTTCGTGAAACCTGAGATACTCAGGCAAAAAATGTTTTTTAACGCTGATTTTGCAATCACTAAGCACGCGTTTTCTCACGAATAGCTAGTGTTTCGCGAGCGAGTGAAAGTAGTGTTTCATTTAGGCTAGAAACCACAAACCCCTCAGGCGTGTTTTCAAGACGCCGAACATCTGTTAGTCCGTCCGATTCGCTAAACTCATAGGCACTCACGTCTGCAGGATTTAACAGATCTACAGATTCGTATCCAAATTTCTGCATCAAGGCTTTTTTCTTCGGGTGTGCATATAGCGACATTAGATTGTTTATCTGCTGCATAAAGGTGTCACTATGTGTGGTGAGGGTAACTTGTGCCCCAGCCGAGAGCAGACGTGATATTGCTCTCGCCATATTTCTCTGAGCCTCTAGATGGAGGTGCGCTTCAGGCTCCTCCAGAATGAAATGCCTACCCTTGACCTCTGAATTCAGTGATAAAAGATAAGGAGCAAGTTCGGTGATCATTGATGATGTAGCGTGCAGCGGCAGCTCAAGTTCCCTACCGTGAGGCCGGTATTTGAAAGGACTATTGCCTGACTTTTTATCCTGCTTTATCGATCCACCGATAATATTATCCTGGAGCCAAGAGGACAACTTAGATGTTGATTTTGACCTATATCCTGCTCTCGGATCAGCAATAGATTGCAAAAAGGACACAAGAGGTACAGGTAAGTCAAGACTTTTACTCTGATCTTTGACACTAAATCGTTCTGTTACCAATGAACTTAACGCCAGCATCAATCCAGTACGAGCAGCAGGAATATAAGTCACTCGTGCGAAAGATTCCGCAAAGCCACTAATAATGTTGTATACTAGCTCCTCAAATATCATGTCGCCGAAAAAAGGGCTCTCCCTCCAATACTGCAATGGGAAGTGAACTCGAAGCAGCGGATTATCTGCTACGTCGACAAACCGTATATGTAATTCTTCTCGCTCAGTAGTCCCCCGCGCTTGCTCATTAACGGTGGAAGCACGAACCCGAAATGGGACGAAGCCAGCATTTTCTATCGCAACGCTGGTTGCCTGAAATCCTGGATGAGCGAAAATATGTGATAAAAAACTGCTACCGTCTCTTTTGAAGAGGTCGTTCACGTATTTAATGATGTCTGAGCATTTTCCAGCATCGATATCTAGCGTTTTATCAGACGCGGGACCCGAAACATCAACGAAGTCTCGATACCATTTCGGGCGTTTGGATCTTGCCTCTGGGCTCTGGAGCAAAGTTTCGAGATTGCTCAGGCTCCAGACTAGAGTTGCCACATAGCTTTTGCCTGTATTGTTTTTCCCAACCAAAATTGAAAGAGGAGTGAGCTGAACGTTTGCAGACCTCACTTTCCCCAGATTGGCAACCTTGAAATTCAGCACGTCATAACTTTCTAATCGTCGTATTGAACGAGTTTCTGCATCTTACTATCAAAGCTTTAACGATGCATAAAGTGCCGCGCTCCCGACACCCTGGGGACTCATATACCTCCTTCGTAACTTGACATAAAGACCGATATTAAAGCATACTTTCCCAAGCGGACAGTTCTCGGGCCTTTTTGCCCTCAAATCCATTTCTCATTGGAGAGCCACATGTCCGTAGGGCCGTCAAACCACGTTTCGCTCGATAGCTACCTCACCCTTAAAGAAGTGACTACGAATGTCAAAGTCGCCACCTCTACGCTTTACCGCTGGATAGCCGACGGCAAGTTTCCGAAGCCAGTTCGACTCGGCGAGAATTGCGTACGGTGGCGCGTTGCTGACCTGAAGGCTTGGCAAGACAGCCGCCAAACCGTCGAGATTGTAAAAAAAGCGGGGTAGAAATCAGACTAAATTTGCGGGTATTAATGCGGGTATCCGCGTACAATGCGAATAGCGAAATGCCGATGAGATAGGCCTGTTCAGTTTCCAGTGTGACAGACACCCCATCTGCCAGTCTTGCAAGTGACTTCTGTGTGAAACCATCAGCTAAATACAGCTCCCAAGGCCGTATTTGTAGCTTGTTTACTGCAGTCCAACTGCAAGTGCATAAATCCCGTTATATGTTGTAATGAAGCATTGGCGACATATGCCAGTGCCATTATAAGGTCCGAGAACGACGATTCTTGAAAGGCCTACCTATGTGGATGGAAGTGACAGCGGTCAGCAACAATCAGAAGTTTGCGATCAATTTTGACCATGTTACGCAGATTTCTCCCCTGTCTCAAGGCACGCTGATCATGCGCGCGGGAAATGAACGCGTTCAGGTGATGGAAAGCTATGACTACATCGTCGCTCGCCTTCACGCGGCCGCGACGAAGTAATTCAGACGCCTGCGAAAACGGCGATCAGTGCGGCGAGTGCCGGGACCGCCTGAATGAAAAGAATCTTTTTGCCTGCAGTAGCAGCGCCGAAAACGCCAGCCACGAGAATGCAGCCCAAAAAGAAAATCGCAACGCATCTTTGCCCGTCGCCCTGCGACAGTGCGAAGATCAATCCAGCCGCCAGAAATCCATTATAGAGCCCCTGATTGGCGGCGAGAACTTTGCTGGCCTCCGCAAATTCCGGTGAAAGCCTGAAGGCTCGGCGTCCTGCCGGTTTGGTCCAAAGCACCATCTGCAGAACGAGAATGTAGGCGTGTAAAGCAGCGATCAAAACAATCAGAATATTAGCAATCAATTTTGGCCTCCCCCATAGGTTTAGCCTTCTCGATAGCATTGAAGTCCCGGGTGGCGGAAGCAGCTTCAATGCTTCCGCGCCGGATATGGTTTACGGCTTCAACAGAACTTTCCCAGCTTTGCCAGGTGTCAGCGACGCTTTGACAGCGGCCGAGATGTCAGCAAGATCGTAAACGCCGTCTACCGGCAGCGTGATGGTCTTGTTGTCAACGAGCGTAATCAGTTCGCCCATCAGTCGCCGTCTGTCGTCGGGAGAAAGTGCAGCGATTGCCTTTGATCCCCAGAAGCCTTTGATGGTCAGCTGCTTGAAGATAACTGGACCGGATGAAATTTGCATGGGCTCGCCCGTCATTGAGCCGAAGGAAACCAGCAATCCATCATCGCTAAGCAGTTCGGCAATGTCATTGCTGGCAACGCCGCCGATGGAATCCACACCAGCGCGAATGGGCTGGTTTCCAGCCAGTGCGCGCACCTTTTGCTTCCAGTCGTCTGCGGCGGTCGAGACACCGTTAACGATGCCCAACGCCGCAAGCTCTTCAACACCCGCATCACGACGAACAAGGTTTATCGCATGAATGCCCCGCGCCTGCGCAACCATCGCAACGGCCTTGCCCACTGCGCCATTGGCGGTGTTTTGCACGAACCAGTCATTCGGCTTCACGCCCAGATATTCTAGCAACGTCAGTGCGCTGAACGGCATGGCGATCAGCTGCGCTGCGGATTCGTCTGAAATCGAATCAGGCACAGGCACGACGCCGGATGCTGGTGCGATAAAATACTCGGCCCACGAACCATGAACGCCTGCGGCGGCCACCCTTTTTCCAAGCAAAGAGGCGTCTGTACCTTCGCCCAGTTCCTCGACTATTCCGACAGCCTCGCTGCCACCAATTGCACCAGGCAAAGGCGGCTTATATCCATAATTGCCGCGCACTGTCCAAATGTCGTGATTATGGATGGGTGACAAAAGCATGCGAATGCGAAGCTCTCCCTTGCCCGCCTGGGGAACTGGAGCATCTCCAAGTTTTAGCACGGCCTGCGGATCGCCAAAAACGTCGTGCATTGTGCTGCGCATATAAAAATCCTTCTATTAGACAAACTACGCGCCAGCCTTGGCGAGCACTGTGGCATTGCTGTGAAGCGGAGGCGAAATACATCCAAAAAACGAAAAGCCGACCAACTGGCCGGCTCTTGCGTCACTAAAAATCTATCAACCTTACTGGCAGACGCGGAGGCTCTCCATGTGCCAGCCGCCGTCATAGGCGTTCCGGACCTGCCTATCCTCAAACCAGCAGCGTGGCGGAGGCGGTGGTGGCGGCTCGACATAACGGGGGCCGTTGCCGCCTGCCAAAGCGCCACCGATGATTCCACCCAGAACACCAGCAGCGATGCCGCCAGCAATGATGCGGCCATTATCACGGTCCCGATGCTTGCGAGGGGGATCGCGATAAGGGCGGGGCGGCGGGCCACGGCGGTCGTATCGAGGACCACCATCATAATAACGGGGCCCACCATCGTAATATTGTGCGAATGCGGTTTGCGCGCTTGTCAGAACTGCGCCACTGGCGATGATTGCAGCGAGTGCTGTGAGAACAATCTTTTTCATTGCAGGCTTCTCCATGTGAGCCGAACCGTTCCCGGGTGTCGTCTCAATATTATCTGAAAATGGCATGGCAGTGATGAACAAGTGCTGAATGGATAAATATTCTGAATCATATGGCTCCCGCATACGCAGGCGTACCGTTAGCCAGCACACTGACCTTTCGCGCTATACGGGATGCAGCTATGGGGTGATTGCTTCCTCCACGGGAGGAGCTCCCAAGTCCTGAAAGCCAATCAGGCATTACTTGGCCCCGCCTTTTGGTGGGGCTTTTTTTCTGTCCATGGTGAGCTAGTGTAGCATTGCGTTTGCCGCTCTTAGCGGGAGATCTCAACAGGCATGACTTCAACTTCAACAGCATGCCCGGAATGGCTGTCGCGTGGATACTGGTTGAAAAGATCTTCAAAAAGCTCAATCACGGCCGCAGGCATGTTGCGCGAAAACTCATCGAACAAATCATTCGCCCGGTCCCAGGCGTAGATAGCCAGAAGCGTGAGAACGAGCAGAAGAAGCCAGGGCCAGATTGGCTTGCGGCGAGAATGCCTCTCACCGTTCTTGTCAATCATATCGGACATGGGGCTTCTCCAGGTGAACGCTCAGCGTCTTCCATACCGCGGCTCACCGCCAGGGGCATAAGCAGCTTTCTGCGAAAATCGAAAAATATTGCCGCATTGGGCGCAGCGTATCATATACTCGGATGGATTGCCCGAAGGCCGCTCCGCGCGAAAGCCTGCAGGCATTTCATCAATGCGAAAATCGACATTCGGATTCTGCTTCTCATCTATTTCAGACACTTCAGCGAAGCCGGAGTGGCCACACTTTGAGCATTCGAGTTTGCGGGAATATCGGTCGCGCGAAGCCATGGAGAATCCTTTGTTTCGCGACAGGTAGCAATGCAGCGACGGCAGTTCAATACTCTCCGCACTCCCTCCCAGCCTTCCGCAGACTTAGGCCAAAATAGATGTCACCTCATCGCAACGCCCGATGCTGTGCCGCTCTCGATCACGAGCCGCATTTTATCAGGTTAAGTTACCATTCATAAACCACTTGGTAACGCCATCGCACTAGTGTTGCGAGATGAAATGTCTGGCGGGGCGTGTCGGACGGAACAGTGGCATGCGATTAAAGAGTTCAACCGTGTTCAAAAATGTATCTGAGTTATTTGGTAAGACGGTCAAGCCTGGGTCATTCGTGAAGGTTTTCATGTTTGCGATAGCTATGGCAACAGCAACAACTGCGACCACGCAGGTCGCGAAAGCTGATCCCAAATATGCAGGCATCGTCCTTGATGCCAAGACAGGCAAGGTTCTGTACGGCGAAGATCCAGATGGCCTGCGTTATCCAGCATCATTGACGAAGATGATGACCCTTTATCTAACGTTTGAAGCGTTGAGCGCCGGTCGGATTTCGCTTGATTCCAAGGTGCCGGTTTCTGCCAATGCAGCCAAGGAACCGCCGTCCAAGCTGGGCGTGCGTGCAGGTGGCAGCGTCACAGTCGAGCAGGCGATTCTCGCTCTCGTCACCCGCTCTGCAAATGATATTGCCACGGCACTCGGCGAGTATCTTGGCGGCAACGAAGAGCGTTTCGGTCGAATCATGACGGCAAAAGCTCGTGCCCTTGGCATGACGCGCACCACATATCGCAATGCCAATGGCCTGCCCAATACAGCGCAGATGACAACGGCACGCGACCAGGCTCGCCTCAGCGTCGCTCTTCGCCAGCACTTCCCACAATATTACAGCTACTTCAGCACCCGCACATTCACCTTCGGCAAGCAGGTCATCGGAAACCACAACCGCCTCGTCGGTACCGTTCGTGGCGTCGATGGCATCAAGACCGGCTACACCCGCGCTGCTGGCAGCAACCTTGCAACATCTGCGCAGCTGGACGGACGCTCTATCGTTGCGGTCGTACTGGGTGGTCGCTCAAGCGCCGCCCGTGATGCAACAATGCGCAAGCTGGTTGCCGAATACCTGCCAAAGGCTTCCCGTTCCGGCACAAGCAACCTGATTGCAGCAACGCCTTCAGCACCTATTGAAGAGCCCGTTTCTGTCGCAACCGCAAACACAGCTTCCGGCCTTCCAAACGCTGGCCCGCTTCCACAGGCACGCTACGCAGATGAAACACCCGTAACGGCATTCGCACCAGCACCTGCAAATGCAGCCGTTGCAGCAATGGACATGGCAACGCGTGCCAAGACACCTGCCCGCCCAGCTCCACCTGTGGATATGAGGCCTGATCGTTCGATGGTTACGAACTCGACCAAGGTCGACAATATCATGACAGCCTCGACCACACCTGTTCCGGCTGTTTCCGGTGATGCGGGCTGGGTCATTCAGATTGGTGCGTCTCCAGACGAAGGCTCTGCGCGCAACCTGCTTCAGGCCGCGCAGGATAAGGGCGGCAGCCTGCTTCGTAGCGCAAAGCCATTCACCGTGGCCTTCACGAAGGATGGCGCACAGATGTACCGCGCGCGCTTCGGCGGATTCGATGGCCAGAATGATGCGGTCAATGCATGCAACACATTGAAAAAGAAAGGCATCAGCTGCTGGGCGTCTCTCCAGTAAGCAGCAGATGGTATCAGCGACCGGTGATGTCATGACGAACGAGATTACCGGTTCCACTCCTCGAATTGTATTGAGTAACGAGGGTTTCCAAATGGCAATCAACGAAAACTATTCGGACATTGCGGCAGGCAAAGGCAGACAGCAAAGTCTTTCCGTGCTGCACCCAATCCACGAGGCGGCAATGAGAATTGCCGATCTCGGCCTCAACAAATCGCGTCACAAGACCCGCGATCTTGTTAACCTGCTCCTTTGCCACGGCGCCCGCGCCTGGCGGAGTAATCAGCCGGAAGCAAAGATCCATCTTCACATCATGTCTAAATCTGGCCGCGGTGCGATTCATCTGCGTCTGAGATAAGACTTCCACGACAAACAAAAGCCCTGCGAAACGATGTTTCGCAGGGCTTTTTTGTATCTGATGTCAGAGATGAGTTGCGGCGAGCCCAATCAAAGCCTCGCCGCAGCTTATTATGCGCCCTCGCCGTCACCTTCAGGTGCTGCGGCTGCTTCGGTCTCAATGCCATCAACCTCAGCCTCGCCATCATCTTCGCCTTCTGGCTCGTTGATGCGTTCAACGGAAACAACCTTCTCATCCTTGGCAGTTGAGAAGATGGTCACGCCCTTGGTAGCGCGGCTTGCAAAGCGAATACCGTTGACTGGCACGCGGATCAGCTGCCCTCCATCGGACACGAGCATGATCTGGTCGCTATCATCAACAGGGAAGGCTGCAACGAGTTCACCGATCTCGGCTGTCTTGGACGTGTCGGTGGCACGAATGCCCTTACCGCCACGGCCCGACGTGCGGAAGTCATAGGAAGAAGACCGCTTGCCAAATCCCTTTTCGGAAACCGTAAGAACGAACTGCTCTTTCGACTTCAGGAACTGATAGCGCTCTTCGGTCAGATGACCTTCTTCAGTCACCTCTTCACCAACAAGCGCAATTTCTTCAACGTCGGTCTCGCCGGTCAGTGCACGACGCTCAGCAGCGGCACGCTTGAGATAAGCTGCACGCTCCCATGGCTCGGCATTGACGTGGCTAACGATCGTCATCGAAATAATGCGGTCGCCCTCGCCCATGTTGATACCACGAACGCCGACCGAGTTACGGCCAGCAAAGACGCGAACATCATCGACCGGGAAGCGGATGCACTGCCCGAGCGCAGTTGTCAGCAGAACGTCGTCGCCAACCACCTCACCAAGCGCATCTGGGCCTGTGCATGTCTCGACGGAGAGAATTTCATCACCCTCTTCATCCAGCTTCATCGCAATCTTACCGTTGCGGTTGACCTGAACGAAGTCAGACAGCTTGTTACGGCGCACTGTTCCACGCGTCGTGGAGAACATAACGTCCAGTGTGTCCCACGTTGTCTCGTCTTCGGGCAACGGCATGATGGTCGTAATACGCTCGCCGGGTTCCAGCGGCAGCATGTTGATGAGCGCTTTGCCCTTGGACTGTGGTGTGCCGATTGGCAAGCGCCAGACTTTTTCCTTGTACACGATACCGCGTGACGAGAAGAACAGAACAGGCGTGTGCGTATTGGCAACAAACAAGCGGTTGACGAAATCTGCATCACGCGTAGCCATGCCGGACCGGCCTTTGCCACCGCGACGCTGCGCCTTGTAAGTCGTCAAAGGTACGCGCTTGATATAACCAAGGTGCGAAACAGTAACGACCATGTCTTCACGAGCGATGAGGTCTTCATCGTCCATGTCAGGGCCACCTTCCACGATGACGCTTCGGCGTGGGGTGCCAAATTCATCGCGCACCGCCGCAAGCTCGTCCTTGACGATCTGCTGGATACGAATGCGGGAAGACAGGATATCGAGATATTCGCTGATCTCAGCGCCGATCTTGTTCAACTCATCGCTGATTTCATCGCGACCCAGCGCAGTCAGGCGCGCAAGACGCAGCTCAAGAATGGCGCGTGCCTGCTCTTCCGACAGGTTGTAGGTCAGGTCTTCGTTGATGCGGTGGCGCGGATCATCGATCAGAAGGATCAGGCTTTCCACGTCCGACGCTGGCCAACGGCGCGTCATCAATTGCTCGCGGGCCGTTGCTGGATCCGGTGCCTGACGGATGACGCGAATGACTTCATCGATGTTGGCAACCGCAATAGCCAGACCGACTAGCACATGGGCGCGATCACGGGCCTTGCGCAGAAGATACTTGGTGCGGCGGCTGACAACTTCCTCACGGAAGGACACGAAAGCGCGCAGCATGTCCAGAAGCGTCATCTGCTCCGGCTTGCCGCCGTTCAGCGCAACCATGTTGCAACCGAATGAGGTCTGCAAAGGCGTGTAGCGATAAAGCTGGTTCAAAATGACTTCAGCATTGGCATCGCGCTTCAGCTCGACAACAACGCGGTAGCCCTGACGGTCGGACTCGTCGCGAAGGTCGGAAATACCTTCGATACGCTTGTCCTTGACCAGCTCAGCCATCTTCTCAATCATCGACGACTTGTTCACCTGGAAGGGAACTTCGGTGATGATGATCTGCTCACGGTCTCCACGCATCGGCTCGATGGTGGCGCGTCCGCGCATGATCACGGAGCCGCGACCGGTCTCATAGGCCGACCGGATTCCGGAGCGGCCGAGAATGAATGCACCTGTTGGGAAGTCAGGGCCCGGGATGATCTGCATCAATTCTGGAAGTTCAATTTCCGGGTTGTCGATCAGCGCGATAGAACCATCGATGACTTCGGACAGGTTGTGCGGCGGAATGTTGGTGGCCATGCCGACCGCGATGCCGCCCGCACCGTTGACCAGCAAGTTGGGAAATCTCGCGGGCATGACGACCGGCTCAGACAGTGTGCCGTCATAGTTATCGCGGAAATCGACTGTTTCCTTGTCCAGGTCGTCGAGGATCGAGTGCGCGGCCTTCTGCAAGCGGCACTCGGTGTAGCGTTCAGCCGCTGGCGGATCGCCATCGATGGAGCCGAAGTTGCCCTGGCCGTCGATCAATGGCAGTCGCAGGGACCAATCCTGCGCCATGCGCGCCAAAGCGTCGTAAATCGCCGAGTTGCCATGCGGGTGGTATTTACCCATCACGTCACCGGTGACGCGGGCACATTTAACGTATTTCTTGTTCCAGTCGATGCCGAGTTCGGACATGCCGTAAAGGATACGGCGATGAACGGGCTTCAGTCCGTCACGAACGTCTGGAAGTGCACGGCTGACGATAACGCTCATGGCGTAATCGAGATACGACCGCTGCATTTCCTCCATGATGGAAATAGGCTCAATACCTGGCGGAAGCTTTCCGCCGCCTGGGGGGCTCTGGTCAGTCAAATCGGATCACATTCTATGTTAAGAATCGGATGGATTTTTATAGCGGAAACAGCGCTAAAGCGCCAATTTCCAGCCGGGTTATGAACAGTCTTTTACGTCATTTGCAAGACGATGCACAGTTTTCTCCCTACCATCAAGGAAATCTCTGTTCTGAGGGTTTTAAACGCGCCAAGACTTACCTACCATTGCGACACATCGATCCTGAAACGGGCCACAATCCCGCAATTCAAGGGCGCCAGACGGGGATATCATGGCAAGCACCGAACTTCTCATCAATGCGTTGACGACAATGCTCGTCACGCTGGATCCTCCGGGGCTCGCTCCGGTGTTTCTTGCCCTCACAGTTGGCATGACACGGGCGCAACGCGGCCAGGTGGCTCTCAGAGGCTCGATCATCGCCTTTGCCATCCTTGCCGCATTTGCGCTGTTCGGAGCATCCATTCTAGAGCTTCTGGGCATTTCACTCGGCGCCTTCCGCATCTCTGGCGGCTTGCTGCTGTTCTGGATCTCGTTTGAAATGATCTTCGAGAAGCGTCAGGAGCGTAAGGAAAAGACGTCGGAAATGGCGATCACGCTGGACCACATCCAGAACATCGCCGTGTTCCCGCTCGCTATACCCCTCATCGCCGGTCCCGGCGCGATCTCTGCCACTGTGTTGATATCCGGCTCCATGCAGACGACCTTCGACAAGATCATCTTCATTCTGCTTCTGGCCTTCAGCATGCTGCTGGTGTTCCTGGCGCTACTGGCTGCTGACCGTCTGGATCGCTTCTTGGGCAACACGGGGCGCGCCATCCTCACCCGCCTGCTCGGCGTGCTTCTTGCTGCCCTCTCGGTTCAGTTCGTCGTGGACGGCGTGAAATCCGTGATAGCGTCCTAATAAGACCTGCAAGCAGGGCAACATCGATCTTGCGCAGATGCTTTCTGCTAACAAGGCGCTGCGCGCAATTAGTCGGAAGGGCGACGAGGAGCCATAGGCGTTAAAGGCGGTATCGCAGGCCTGACAGACACCAGAGTAATAGAGAGATCCTTGATTTCTGGCCTCTGCTGCAATCAATGAAGCTCTGAAAATAGCTATAACGCAAAACGACGACGGACCATACTTGGTGCGTCGTCGTCTTTTTTAAACTCTACCGTTCGCTCAGAAATCAGAACGGAATATCGTCGTCCATGTCGTTGCTGAAGTTGCCAGCTGGCTGGCCACCACGAGACGAACCGCCGCGAGAGGACGAGGATGACGGCATATCGTTGCCACCGCCGTAGTTTCCGCCGCCGCCGAAGTCATCTCCGCCACGGCTTCCGCCACCGCCGCCTTCACCACGACCGTCAAGCATCGTCAATGTCGAGTTGAAGCCCTGCAGCACGATTTCAGTCGAGTAGCGGTCGTTACCGGTCTGGTCCTGCCATTTGCGGGTTTGAAGCGCACCTTCGATATAGAGCTTGGCGCCCTTTTTCACATACTGCTCGATGACCTTGCAAAGACCTTCGTTGAACACAACGACAGTGTGCCATTCGGTCTTTTCTTTGCGCTCACCGGAGTTCCGATCGCGCCAGCTTTCGGACGTCGCAATTCGCAAATTTGCGATAGGGCGACCATCCTGCGTGCGGCGAATTTCAGGATCAGCACCGACGTTCCCGAGCAAAATTACCTTGTTTACGCTGCCAGCCATCTTCTCATCCTGTCTGCCAACCCTCATGGCCAGCATTTATCCTGTTCAAAATTTAAACGCACCATAGACCATCGTTTGGTGCCATGGGCATTGGATGGAACAACAATCCACAAGGAATGTTCTCTCACCTGTGAAACCCTTGCCAATCGTTCTTATTTTGTTCTATTAAGGCAGATCATCTGAGTCAAGTGGACGGAAAAGCGTATCTGAAAAGCTTAACATACCTCGACACGCCGTCTGCCATCATTACATAAGAACCGACGCCTCCCAACGAGTATTCCGAGCCTTCTCATGAGTGAATTAAAGACGATTTCGATCCGTGGTGCCCGCGAGCATAATCTCAAGGGCATAGACCTAGATTTGCCGCGCAACAAGCTGATCGTCATGACCGGCCTTTCGGGCTCCGGAAAGTCCTCGCTTGCTTTCGATACGATTTATGCCGAAGGGCAGCGTCGTTATGTCGAAAGCCTGTCTGCCTATGCGCGGCAGTTTCTGGAAATGATGCAGAAGCCGGATGTGGATCAGATCGAGGGGCTTTCCCCGGCCATTTCCATTGAGCAGAAGACGACCTCGCGCAACCCGCGTTCGACTGTCGGCACCGTCACTGAGATCTACGACTATATGCGCCTTCTGTTCGCGCGTGTTGGCGTTCCCTATTCTCCCGCGACCGGCCTGCCTATTGAAAGCCAGACAGTCAGCCAGATGGTTGACCGCGTCCTCGCTTTCGAGGAAGGAACGCGTCTCTATATCCTCGCACCCATCATTCGGGGACGTAAGGGCGAGTACAAGAAAGAGCTGGCCGACCTGATGAAAAAGGGTTTTCAGCGCGTAAAGGTCGATGGTCAGTTCTACGAGATTGCTGACGTCCCTCCCCTTGATAAGAAATACAAGCACGATATCGACGTGGTGGTGGACCGTGCCGTGGTTCGCCCCGATATGGCATCGCGTCTTGCAGACAGCATCGAGACCTGCCTGAAACTCGCCGATGGATTGGCTGTCGCTGAATTCGCCGACAAGCCCCTTCCCCCTGAGGAAACCTCGGCTGGCGGATCGGCCAACAAGTCGCTCAATGAAACCCATGAGCGTGTGCTGTTTTCGGAAAAATTCGCCTGCCCTGTATCAGGTTTCACGATACCGGAAATCGAACCGCGCCTCTTCTCGTTCAACAATCCCTTCGGTGCTTGCCCCACTTGCGATGGTTTGGGTTCACAACAGAAAGTCGACGTTGCGCTGATCGTGCCCGAACCCGAGCGCACTCTGAAGGATGGCGCTGTCGCACCTTGGGCAAAATCATCGTCGCCCTATTATAATCAGACGCTGGAAGCGCTTGGAAAAGCCTTTGGTTTCAAGCTTTCCAGCCGTTGGAACCAGCTTACCGATGCTGCCAAGAAGGCCATTTTGCAGGGCACTGACGACAAGATTGAATTCGAGTATCAGGACGGTGCCCGCTCCTACAAGACCGTGAAGAATTTCGAAGGCATCGTGCCCAATCTCGAGCGTCGCTGGAAGGAAACGGACAGCGCCTGGGCCCGTGAGGAGATCGAGCGCTATATGTCGGCGGCTCCCTGCCCTGCCTGCGCAGGTTACCGCCTCAAGCCCGAGGCATTGGCCGTGAAGATCAACAAGATGCACATCGGCCAGGTTACGCAGATGTCGATCAAGCTGGCGCGCGACTGGTTTGAGGTTTTGCCCGAATCTCTTAACGCCAAGCAGAACGAGATCGCCGTCCGCATCCTCAAGGAAATCCGCGAACGTTTGCGCTTCCTCAATGATGTGGGTCTGGATTATCTCAGCCTGTCGCGAAATTCCGGCACGCTATCCGGTGGTGAAAGCCAGCGTATTCGGCTTGCTTCGCAGATCGGTTCGGGTTTGACGGGCGTTCTCTATGTGCTCGACGAGCCATCGATTGGCTTGCACCAGCGCGACAATGCTCGCCTCCTCGAAACGCTGAAGCACCTTCGTGATATCGGCAACACCGTCATTGTCGTGGAGCATGACGAAGACGCGATCATGACCGCAGACTATGTGGTTGATATCGGCCCCGCAGCAGGCATTCATGGCGGTGAAGTGATCGCCGAGGGAACGCCGCAGCAGGTGATGGACAATCCGAAGTCACTGACCGGCAAATACCTCTCCGGCGAGTTGGGTGTGGCAGTTCCTGCGGAACGTCGCAAACCCAAAAAGGGCAAGGAGATCAAGGTCGTGGGTGCACGTGGCAACAACCTGAAGAACGTCACTGCGTCGGTTCCCCTCGGTGTCTTCACAGCGGTGACAGGTGTTTCCGGTGGCGGCAAATCGACGTTCCTGATTGAAACGCTCTATAAGGCCGCTGCCCGTCGGGTTATGGGCGCGCGCGAAATACCGGCGGACCATGACCGGATCGATGGGTTCGAGTTCATCGACAAGGTCATCGATATCGACCAGTCGCCCATCGGTCGGACGCCGCGCTCCAACCCGGCCACCTACACCGGTGCCTTTACGCCGATCCGGGACTGGTTCTCAGGCCTGCCAGAAGCGAAGGCCCGCGGTTATGCGCCCGGTCGCTTTTCCTTCAACGTCAAGGGCGGTCGCTGCGAAGCATGCCAGGGTGATGGCGTCATCAAGATCGAGATGCACTTCCTGCCGGATGTCTATGTCACCTGCGATGTATGTCACGGAAAGCGCTACAACCGCGAAACACTCGATGTGACCTTCAAGGGCAAGTCCATCGCAGACGTGCTGGATATGACGGTCGAAGAGGGCGTCGAGTTCTTCGCAGCAGTGCCTGCTGTACGGGACAAGTTGCAATCGCTCTTTGAGGTCGGCCTTGGCTATATCAAAGTCGGCCAGCAGGCGAACACGCTTTCAGGCGGCGAGGCCCAGCGTGTGAAGCTTGCAAAGGAACTGTCGAAACGATCCACCGGTCGCACACTTTATATTCTCGACGAGCCAACGACGGGTCTGCATTTCCACGACGTGAAAAAGCTTCTGGAAATGCTGCATGAACTGGTCAATCAGGGCAACTCCGTCGTCGTGATCGAGCACAATCTGGAAGTCATCAAGACGGCGGACTGGGTCATCGATATCGGCCCGGAAGGCGGCACTGGCGGTGGTGAGGTCGTTGCGGCAGGAACGCCGGAGCAGATCGTCAAGGAAAAGCGCTCCTATACGGGGCACTTCCTAAAAGAACTGCTGGAACGCCGTCCAGAGAAGAAAATACAAGCGGCCGAGTGATCAGGCTACCGAGGGCATAGAATGAGCAAGACAGGGACGATCCGTACTGGCATTGGCGGCTGGACCTTTGAGCCTTGGGAGGGCAAGTTCTATCCCGATAAGCTGGTCAAAAGGCGACACCTGGAACATGCCAGCCGTCATCTAACCGCCATCGAAGTCAACGGTACCTATTATGGCAGTCAGAAGCCTGAAACCTTCGCCAAATGGGCATCCGAAGTGCCTGAAGGTTTCATATTTTCGCTGAAGGCCAGTCGCTACGTCACCAACCGAAAGGTGCTTGCCGAAGCCGGTGACTCCATGACGAAGTTCCTGACACAGGGTTTGACCGAGCTTGGCGATCACCTCGGCCCAATCCTGTGGCAATTTGCGCCTACGAAAAAATTCGAGCCCGATGACTTCGCGGCGTACCTCGCGCTCCTCCCTGAAAAACAGGATGGATTGACGCTTCAGCACGTCGTTGAGGTCCGTCATCCGAGTTTTCAGGTGCCGGAATTTATCGAGTTGCTGAACAAGCATAAGGTGGCCGTGGTCTGCGCCGATCACCACGACTATCCGATGCTGCCAGATGTTACGGCGGATTTCGTCTATTGCCGACTGCAGAAAGGCGAAGACGATATCGAGACCTGCTATCCTGAAAAGGACGTCAAAGCCTGGGCTAAGCGTCTTCATACTTATGCAGAGGGTGGAATCCCCGATGATCTTCCAATGATCGCGGCCGATTTGAAGCCTGAGAAAAAGCCTCGCGATGTGTTTGCCTTCTTCATTTCAGGCGGCAAGGTCAACGCCCCCGAAGGCGCGCAGCTTTTACAAACTCTGGTCTAGCGCTCGGCGTTTAAACGGCGGCATCCAATGAGCCAGCATCGAAATTGATCGCGGCAAAAGCGTTCGCAATCACTTCCGATCCGGCACCCGGGCGGGTCGCATCGCTGGACAGGATCTGCCGGAAGCGGCGCGCACCTGGCATGCCTTGAAAGAGACCGACCATGTGGCGCGTAACATGGTTCACACGCCCACCCTTCGCCACGTAGTCATCGGCATAGGCCATCATCTTGTCGCGCAATTCCGACCAGTCCGTTGCACGCTCCGGCTCGCCATAGATGCGGTGGTCAACGTCTGCCAGAATGGATGTGTTGTGGTAGGCAGCGCGACCCAGCATCACGCCGTCGACATGCTTCAAATGCTCGTCGGCTTGATCGAGATCGGTAATGCCGCCATTGATACCGATGAAAATTTCAGGGTTCGCCTGCTTCATGCGGTAAACGAGCGGATAGTCCAGTGGCGGCACATCGCGGTTTTCCTTAGGCGAAAGACCTTGCAGCCAAGCCTTGCGGGCGTGGATCCAGACAGCATCCGCCCCAGCAGCGACGACGCGGGCGATGAAGTCCGGCAATACGGTTTCGGCTTCCTGATCATCCACCCCGATGCGGCATTTGACGGTGACAGGCACCGTTGCCACAGCTTTCATCGCCGATACACAACGCGCAACCACTTCAGGCTCGCGCATCAGACATGCGCCGAATGTGCCGGACTGCACACGGTCCGAGGGGCAGCCAACATTGAGATTGAGTTCGTCATAGCCATAATCGCTCGCAATCTTCACCGCTTCGGAAAGCTTGATCGGATCAGATCCCCCCAGTTGCAGTGCGACCGGGTGTTCCTCGGGGTGGTAGCCCAGCAATTTATCGCGCTGACCGTGGATGATCGCGTCAGCCACAATCATCTCGGTATAAAGCAGCGCATGGCTGGACAGTTGCCGATGGAGAAAACGACAGCGCGTGTCCGTCCAATCGATCATCGGGGCAACAGCAAACAGCTTGCCACCGGTTTCGAGAGCTTTTTGATACATGGGGCGTGGAACCTCTTTTGGGGGCTTCTACCGCAATGTTGTCGATAATGCCAGTTTTGAAAGAAACGGATTTATGGCTGGAAATCGACGCAGAATCGCGGGACAACCATCTCCAGAAATTAGGAGCCGAGCCCATGTCCGCGACCGTCATTCCCGTTCCACCTTCCGTTCTTCTGCCCGTTGAAGGCACGGATGAGACATTTCCGGTGCGCCGCGTTTATTGTGTCGGGCGCAATTACGCGGATCACGCCATTGAAATGGGGCACGATCCCTCTCGCGAGCCGCCTTTTTTCTTCCAGAAAAATGCCGACAACCTGCTGCCCGCCGGGCAGGACTTTCCCTATCCTGCTCTCTCATCCAATGTTCACTACGAGGTTGAGTGCGTTGTCGCCCTGAAAAGCGGTGGATCTGATATCCCAGCAGAAACCGCCCTCGACCATGTCTGGGGCTATGGCGTGGGTATCGATATGACCCGCCGCGATGTTCAGGATGGGCTTAAGAAAATGGGCCGTTCCTGGGAAGGCGCAAAGGCCTTCGAACATTCCGCGCCGATTTCCCCCTTGGTCCCGGCATCCAAAATCGGCCATCCGGCAAAAGGCGATGTCTGGCTGGAGGTCAACGGCGAGCGAAAACAGACCGGCGACCTTGATCAGATGATCTGGAAAACGGCTGAAATCATCGCAGAGCTCTCGAAGTATTTCACTCTTGCGGCTGGCGATGTCATCATGACAGGCACTCCGGCGGGTGTCGGCGCTATTGTCCGTGGCGATCACATCACCTGCGGTGTGGACGGCGTCGGAACATTATCCGTCAAAGTCATCTGATCAGAGGATTTGAATATGCCGATATACCGCCTTGGCGAACGCATACCGCAACTCCCTGCCCCGGACCGTTACTGGGTCGCGCCCGATGCCAATGTTATCGGGTCCGTCACGCTGGGGGAAGATGTCGGCGTGTGGTTCGGCGCAACGCTTCGCGGCGATAATGAGCCGATTACCGTTGGCCGTGGCAGCAATATTCAGGAAGGCACCATGGTCCACGCCGATGTGGGCTTTCCGGCCACGATCGGTGAAGATTGCACAATCGGCCACCACGCCATTATCCACGGCTGCACGATTGGAGACGGGTCGTTGGTCGGCATGGGCGCTACAGTGCTGAACGGCGCCAAAATTGGCAAAAATTGCCTTGTTGGCGCCAATGCACTGATTACGGAAGGAAAGGAGTTTCCCGACAACTCACTAATCATCGGCTCTCCGGCACGGGCCATCCGCACCCTTGATGACAAGGCCATTGCCGCCCTGAAAACATCAGCCGAAAACTATGTCAAAAACTGGCAGAGTTTTGCCAGGGATTTGAGACCGCTTTAAGCGGCGCAGGCTTCACAAAGGCCACGAATTTCAATCGTCGTCTTTTCCGCCTTGAACTTCTTGTTTTTGGCCCAGTCACCGAGACGGTGGTCCATTTCGTGGTCGTGAAATTCGGTCACCTGCCCACAGGCGTTGCAGATGGCGAAGGCAACGCTGCCATGATGGTGCGTGCAGCAATCTGTTTTCGTGTGGGAACATGCGACGAATGCATTCAGGCTCTCCAGCCGGTGCACCAAACCGAATTCGATCAGTTTTTCGAGTGCGCGATAGACCTGAAGAGGCGCTCGGAAGCCGGCATCCCGCAGCTTGTCGAGGATCACATAAGCGCTGAGTGGCGCTTGCGAACGCGAGAGAGCGTCATAGACCAGAGACTGGTTTCGCGTGAGGTTTTGAGTGGTCATGAACGGCCTCCTTGTTCTGCCTTGCGCAACAGTTTTGGCGTGGGCAGAAGACTCAAGATGAAAAGCATAACGGCGGCAACGACAATAGAGGGGCCAGACGGAGTATCATATTGCAGCGAGCCCATGAGCCCGCCAACGACCGCGACAGCGCCGAGAAGCGATGCGAGCACAGCCATCAACTCAGGCGTTGACGAAAACCGCCGTGCGGTGGCCGCCGGTATGATCAACAGCGACGTGATCAGCATGATGCCGACGATTTTCATGGCAATGGCGATGACGAGCGCCATCAGCAGCATGAAGAGCAGCTTGGAACGTTCCGGCCGCATGCCCTCCGCTTCCGCCAACTCTGCATTGACGGTGGAGGCCAGCAAAGGCTTCCACAGATAGGCGATTGCGAACAGCACCACCACGCCGCCACCCCAGATCAGATAGATATCGGACGGAGAGACGGCCAGAATATCCCCGAACAGGAAGGCCACGAGATCGATGCGAACCCAGGTCATAAAAGCAACGATGACGAGACCGAAGGCAAGCGCGGAATGCGAGAGAATTCCGAGCAGCGCATCGGAGGACAAAGCCTGACGCCGTTGCAGGAACAGCAGCACCAGCGAGACGAGCGAGGCAACGATAAAGACGCTGAGAATGAGATTGAGTTGAAATAGCAGCGAGAGCGCCACACCAAGAAGCGCGGAATGCGCCATCGTATCCCCGAAATAGGCCATGCGGCGCCAGACGACGAAGCATCCCAAAGGCCCCGCCATCAAGGCAACACCCACACCGGCCACCATGGCTCTTACGAAGAAATCGTCAAACATGCTTGGCGCCCTCCGCATGGTGATGCGAGTGACCGTGGTCATGATCGTGATCATGGTCATGGTCATGGTGGTGGCCATCATCCGGGTGGCAGTGGTCTGTGACTGACCCATCGGCGTGCTGTACGCGCCCATCTGGCAAATGCGTGTGGTCGTGATCGTGGCTGTAAACCGCAAGCCCGCGCCCTGCTGCACCGCCGAACAGGCGCATATATTCCGGGCTTTGGCTAACGGCCTTGGGCGTGCCACGGCAGCAGACATGTCCATTGAGGCAAATGACCGAGTCCGTTTCCGCCATGACCAGATGCAGATCGTGCGAAATCAGCAAAATGCCGCAACCAGTTGAGTTTCGAATAGTCTTGATCAGATCGTAAAGTGCGATTTCGCCTGAAAAATCCACGCCCTGCACGGGCTCGTCCAGAACCAGCAAATCAGGCTTGCGGGCAATGGCGCGGGCAAGCAAGGCACGCTGAAATTCCCCGCCGGACAAATGCTGCACCTCTGCCTTTGCAAGATGCGCGACACCTGTGGAGGCCAGAGCCGCGTCAATCTCGCCGGCTGGCAACTGACCGGTGAGCGTCATCAGCCGGCGCACGGTTAATGGCATTGTCCAATCGACGGAAAGCTTCTGTGGAACGTAGCCAACCCTCAAGCCTGCAATCCGCGAGACCTGCCCCTCATCCGGTTTCAGCACGCCTGTCGCCATTTTAGCCGTGGTGGACTTGCCTGATCCGTTCGGGCCGATGAGCGTGACGATCTCGCCTCGACGGACGGAAAAGTCCACGCCCCGAACCAGCCAGCGACCGCTGCGCTGAATGCCGGCATTGGAAAGAGAGACAAGTTTTCCGTCATCTGTGAGCGGAGAATGAAGCATGTGTTTTCCGATTGTCGGTGTTGCCTATGGCTATTGCATACGTTATAGCGTTACGCAACATATGTAATAACATTACAATTATATACAACTGGAGTATCCGCATGAAGTCCTTCGCCACCCTTCTTTTCGCTTCCGTCGCCATGATCACGTCTTCGAACGCCATGGCCGCGCCGAATGTGGTGGTTTCCATCAAGCCGATCCACTCTCTCGTTGCTGCCGTCATGGCTGGCGTTGGCGAACCGGCGCTGATTGTCGATGGCGGTGCATCTCCGCACACCTACAATCTTAAACCATCCAACGCGCGCGCCATCGAAGGTGCCGATGTGGTGTTCTGGGTCGGTGACGGGCTTGAGAAATTCCTTGAAAAGCCGCTCCAGTCGCTTGGCAGCAAGGCAACTATTGTAGAGCTGGATGATGCGAAGGGCCTGGAGAAACTTCCGTTCCGCGAAGGCGGCCCGTTCGAAGGTCATGACCATGGCGAGCACGAGGGCCATGACCATGCCGCTCACGACCATGGCAGCCATGAGGACCATGCCAGCCACGAGCATGAGCATGAGGACAAACACGAACATGAGGGTCATGATCATGACGAAGGTGAATTCGATATGCACCTTTGGCTTGATCCCGCCAACGCAAAGGCCATGGCTTTCGAGATCGAAAAGACACTGATCACGGCTGATCCCCAGAACGCGCAGGCCTATCAGCAGAACACAAAGAAGCTGATCGAGGATCTCGATGCGCTCGACAAAGAGATCGTGGCCACGGTTGCGCCGGTCAAGGATAAGCCATTCATCGTGTTTCACGATGCGTACCAGTATTTCGAAAGCCGCTATGGCGTCAAAACCGTCGGCTCCATCACTGTCAGCCCGGAAAGCATTCCAGGTGCGGAGCGCATTAAGCAGATTCACGCCAAGGTGAAAGAGTTGAACGCAACCTGCGTTTTTGCCGAGCCGCAGTTCGAGCCAAAGCTGGTGAATGTCGTCATCGAAGGCACCAACGCGAAATCCGCAACGCTGGACCCTGAAGCAGCGACGCTGGAAGCAGGTCCTGATCTCTATTTCAAATTGATGCGCGGCATCGCGACTTCGCTGAAGAACTGCCTGTCTTAACTCATCCGTCTGGGAGGTGGGTGGCTCAGACCGCCTGCCTCTTTTTTTGCCTATCAATGTAATACTATTACAATTCGGAGAACTTCATGACGCGCAAGCTTCCTGTAACGGTTTTGTCGGGATTTCTTGGAGCAGGAAAAACCACAGTCCTCAATCATATTCTCAGCAACCGCGACGGCCTTCGGGTTGCGGTTATCGTAAATGATATGAGCGAAGTGAACATTGATGCCGCATTGATCAGAGATGGCGGTGCCAATCTCTCGCGAACCCAGGAACAGCTTGTTGAAATGACCAATGGCTGCATCTGTTGCACTCTGCGGGATGACTTGCTGAGTGAGGTAAGACAATTGGCGCAGCAGGACAGGTTCGATTACCTTCTCATCGAATCCACAGGCATTGCAGAACCCCTGCCCGTGGCTGCCACCTTCGATTTTCGCGATAAGAACGGAGAGAGCCTCTCCGATGTCGCGCAACTGGATACGATGGTCACAGTCGTCGATTGCGCCAATCTGCTCAAGGATTACGGCTCTTCAGACTTTCTTGCCGATCGTGGAGAAACGGCTGGAGAGGGCGATGAAAGGACGCTGGTTGACCTGCTTGTCGAGCAGATAGAATTCGCCAATGTCGTCATTCTGAACAAGGTCTCCACGGCAACGGAGGCGCAGCTAGACGCGGCCAGAAAAATCATTATCGGGCTCAACCCGGATGCAAAGCTCATCGAGGCGGATTACGGCATGGTCGATACTAGATCCGTGCTTGGTACCGGCCTTTTCAATTTTGCCGAGGCTGAGACGCACCCGCTCTGGTTCAAGGAGTTGCACGGCTTCAAGGGACATATTCCAGAAACCGAGGAATATGGCATTCGTTCATTCGTCTATCGCGCCAAGCGCCCGTTCGACCCAGCCCGCTTTCACGCCTTCATTAACCGCGATTGGCCTGGCGTCATCAGAGCGAAGGGCTTCTTTTGGATAGCCACCCGCCCCGATCATGTCGGTGAAATCAGTCAGGCTGGCGCTTTGGTCAAGACAGGAAAGATGGGGCTTTGGTGGACATCCGTGCCCAAAAAGCAATGGCCAAATGATCCCGGTTTTGAGCGGATGCTCGCGCCCTATATGGACGCCGTCTGGGGTGATCGGAGGCAGGAGATCGTCTTTATCGGAGCAGATCCGATGAGTGAAGCTGGCCTTCGCAAGGAGTTGGATGCGTGCCTCGTGGATGAGGTATCGTTCACCCCCGCCGCCTGGCGCCGCCTCTCCGATCCGTTTCCAGACTGGAGCAGAAAGGCATCATGAAAACAGCCGAGCGCAAATCCAATTTCCGCTGCGAAGCCATTACAGGCGAGGTCGTATTTGACAGTGAATGTGGCCATGGAACGGATCCATGGCCGCAAGACATTGAAAGCGTCGGCTTATCTGCCGGAAAGGCTGATGATCAGGCCGTTGCTGGTGTTGATCAGGAGGTACTGGTTGTTAACCCGCACCCAGCGCTGACCACGACCTGGCTCTCTAAGGCTGTAACGGCGGTAGTCGCGACGATCAATCATCTGACGACGTTCCGCCGCAGATAGACGCTGACCACGATCCCAGCGGTGCTTCTTGATGATGACCTTTTTCGTGGTAACCGTCCGCTCTACCCGGTGGCCAGGGCGATCATCGTGGCGGCTCTGCGCCTGCGCGACCGGAGCGGCAAGAATAGTGGCTGCGATCAGAATGGAGAAAAGCTTTTTCATGTGTGTGCCCTTTCGTGAAGTGATGGGCAAACACTATCGTCACGACGATGAACGGAAACTGAATTAGCGAATTACAATTTGGTAATGCTTGCCGGGTCTTAGCTCAAGATTTTAAAGTTTCTGTAGAGGCCACGATGAAAATGGCCGCCCCAACTATCATCAGGGCGGCCTCGTTTTACTTCGTCAATTCGGCAGATTTTGCCCACAGATTGATGTCGGCATCCTTGGCAAAGACGTCAATCTCAGCCAGTTCTTCCGTGGTAAAGTCGGGCTTGTCGAGTGCCTTGACGCAGTCCTCGACCTGCTCGGGACGGCTGGCGCCGATCAATGCCGTCGTGATGCGACCGCCGCGCAGAACCCATGCTATGGCCATCTGTGCCAGTGTCTGGCCACGCCGTTCAGCAATGGCGTTCAGACCGCGAATATTCTCGATATTGCGCTCGTTGAGGAAGGCGGGGTTTAGAGACTTGCCCTGACTTGCGCGGCTCGCATCCGGTACGCCACCCAGATATTTGGTGGTCAGCATGCCCTGCGCCAATGGCGAGAACACGATGGAGCCGATGCCGAGGTCTTCCAGCGTATCGACAAGGCCATCCTCTTCGATCCAGCGGTTAATCATCGAATAGCTGGGCTGGTGGATGATGCAGGGGGTTCCCAGCTCTTTAAGAATAGCCGCGGCTTCCCGCGTGCGCTGAGAGTTATAGGACGAGATACCGACATAAAGCGCCCTGCCCGAACGCACGATATGGTCAAGCGCGCCGCAGGTTTCCTCAAGTGGCGTGTCAGGATCAAAACGGTGCGAATAGAAGATATCGACGTAATCCAGCCCCATGCGCTTCAAGCTCTGGTCGCAGGAAGAAATCAGATACTTACGGCTGCCCCATTCACCATATGGCCCCGGCCACATGTTGTAACCGGCCTTTGATGAAATCACCATTTCATCGCGGTAACCGGCGAAGTCAGTCCGCAATATCTCGCCAAATGCTGTTTCCGCGCTGCCGGGAGGCGGGCCGTAATTGTTGGCAAGATCGAAATGGGTAATCCCGAGATCGAAAGCCTTGCGGCAAATGTCCTGCTTGGTCTTGTGTGAGAAGTCATTGCCGAAATTGTGCCAGAGGCCGAGCGAAATCGCAGGAAGTTTAAGCCCTGATGCGCCACAATGATTGTATTTCATGGACGCGTAGCGGTTCTCAGCCGGTTGCCAAACCATGGATATTCCTCCCTAGAATGCTGTTGCCCTGCGAAGAACTCGCAGGGCGTGATTGGTGCGTCGAACGTAGTGGGATGCCGCCTTCGTTTCAACCTTGCGATTGCGACGAAAACAGATCGAAAACCTTGAAGGACGGTTGTGACGGCTGCGTCTTGTCTTGAGGAGAAAAGACGATGCGCCGCGTTTCGCCCGCGGTCAGATCGAACAGATTATCAGAGTACCGCCCGGCAACATCGGCCTCGATCGCCACGAAAAGCGCAAGCCCTGTGGCCGTTACTTCCACCTCGTACTGCCCGTCATCCCGCGACGTGACGGTGTGCGTTATGCCGGATGGTTGAAGATCGAGCGCCTTGTAGGTTTCTGCCACATGGTGGCCCTCGCCGGTCATGCCGTTGGAGGCGATGAAATCCCAGGAAAGCAGCGCGCCTTCGGCAACTTGGCTCATATCGATCTCGGCCATGACGATCGCCGCATCCGGCGCGCAAACACCACTGGCGGATTTGAGCGGCGTGCGCGTGCCATCGGTTGCCAGCGCGAAGATGTTCATGTCAATGTCCACCTCCTCCATGGTGTCATTGACGGCGGAAAACCGCACGATTTTGCCGTCATCGGCGGGAATGGCTGACACGGCCACCGGCTGGAAAAACCGCCTTGCGGCGTAGTGCAAAGCCTTCCAGCTGCCGCCATAATCAAGGCTAGACCATGAGGCCACCGGCCATGTGTCGTTCAATTGCCAATACAACGTGCCCATGCAGTGAGGCTTCAGCGAGCGCCAATATTCCACGGCGGTCTTGATGGCGAGCGCTTGCTGGACCTGGCTGATATAGACGAAATTCGCAAAATCCTTCGGGAAGCGGAAGTAACGGAACATGGTTCCGGCAATCCGCTCATTGCCGCCAGCATTCTTCTGGTGAAGCTCTATGACCGGCGAAGAGATGTTCATGTCCTTCGCATCCGCATAGGTCTGGATGACCGGCATGGATGTGTAGGACTGGAAGCCGAATTCTGAGCAAAAACGCGGTTTGACCGCACGGTAGTTGTCGAAAGACTTGTTTTCGTGCCAGACGGACCAGTAGTGCATATCGCCGGAACCATCGGCATGCCAGGCATCGCCATAATCCAGATAGCCGGAGGCCGGGCTTGATGGCCACCACAGCGCCGAAGGTGCCGCTTTTTTCAATGCCGTTTCGATGGTCCGGTTCAGGCGATCATAGGCAACCAGATAACGATCCCGGTTGTTGCGGGACTCCTCAAACCAGTTCAGAGCGCCCACGAGTTCGTTATCGCCACACCACAGCGCAATGGATGGATGCGATGACAGGCGTTTCACCTGATAGGTGACTTCACGCTCCACATTGTCGAGAAAATCATCCGTGCAGGGGTAAAGATTGCAGGCAAACATGAAGTCCTGCCAGACCAGAAGCCCAAGCCGGTCGCAGAGACCATAGAACCAGTCCGCTTCGTAAAAGCCGCCGCCCCAGACGCGGATCATGTTCATATTGGCTTCCACCGCAGACGACAGCAGATCCTCCGTCTTTTCCCGGCTGGTGAGCGAATGCAGCGCATCTGCCGGGATCCAGTTCGCGCCCCGGCAGAAAATCTCCTGCCCGTTGATGCGAAACGCAAAGCGGCTGCCCGCGTCATCCTTATCCGTCAGCAATTCAACGGTTCGAAAACCGATCTGCCGTGTCGTCGTCTCGTCAGGCAGTTCCACCGTCAGAGTATAGAGCGCCTGTTCTCCGCTGCCTGCGGGCCACCATAGCTTTGGCTTCTCCACGAAAAAGACATGACGAATGACGGTTTCGCCAGCATTCAGCCCGCAATCCAGACGGACCCGCTCCTCACCGAGAGACAGATAAACCGGCACACTGGCCGGTTGGGCCGCATGCAAAGTCACCTCAAGATGAAGCTCGACACCGCCCTCGACATGATGTTGCGCGGTGCAGACATGCTCGATCCGCGCCGTGTCCATACGCCGAAGTGCGATGGAGCCATAAAGGCCGAGCGGTGCCAGTGCAATGTTCCAATCCCATCCGAAATGGCACTGCGGTTTGCGCAGCATGTTGCCATTGGCGATTGGCGAATTGCCGGGGTGATAGGGAACATAAAATGGCTGGGCTGCCTGTCGCTCCTCGCCAGCCTTGATGCTGGAATGGAAATGGATGCGAATGACGTTTTCGCCTTTCAACAAGGCGCTCGATACGTCAGGCCTGTAGCGCCGAAAACAATTATCGGCCGACAGGACAGGGACATCGTTCAGGAAAATTACGGCGACCGTGTCGAGATAATCAACGTCCAGATACCAATCTGCATCGACATCATCGATGTTGAATCTGCGCTCGATCACCCAGTCCCGATGCGCCACCCACTGAACGTCATTTTCATTGCGGCCGAAATAGGGATCAGGAATGATTTCCGCGTCACGCAGAGCGGAGTGAACATCACCCGGTATCGTTATCGTCGTTGAATGATCATTCTCGACCGAGGACAACACCCATTCACCCGAGAGATCTACCGCTACGTCGCTTGCGTAAGATGACGTCATGCCATTCGCCTTATCTTTCATTGTGCATTAGCGGAAACGTTACCGTAAAATTTCGCAGGCGTCACGGGGTGTGGCGCTCCCGCCAGTGAGATTGCCACCGAGGCCGCTTGTTCGCCTCTAGGCGTTTTAATAATATCATTTATATACAACATGATATGGGTGTTTCATTAAGTAGAGCATTATAAAATTTTTGATCTGCTCATGACCAAAACCCCGTTAACGGGCCTCTTAGGCGCTATATCCTTCAATTTTACGGGCAATGCGCCACGCACGGCGAGCCTCTCCGCTTTGCATTCGCATAAAAGCGATCTACGATACTGCGAATATGTATAGTGAGTGTCGACATGAATGACAGCATGAAGCCTGAGACTGGCGGCCAACCGCCTTCTGGTTACGAGCGGCCTACCCTCAAGACAATCGCGAACCTGACTGGTCTCGGCATAACGACAGTGTCTCGCGCTCTCAAGGATGCCCCTGACATAGGCGCCGATACGAAGGAGCGCGTGCGTCAGGTCGCTCAACAGGTCGGCTACCAGCCAAACCGCGCCGGGGTGCGTCTTCGTACAGGCAAAACGAACGTTATCGCGCTGGTCCTCAGTGTCGATGAGGAAATGATGGGCTTCACAACGCAGCTGGTGTTCGGCATTGCAGAGGTGCTGGCCAATACCCAATACCACCTTGTCGTTACGCCCCACACTCACGCAAAAGACCCGATGGTGCCGATCCGTTACATTCTGGATACGGGTTCAGCCGATGGTGTCATTATCTCGAAAATGCAGCCAGACGACGCCCGGGTTCGATTGATGACGGAGCGGAATATGCCGTTTGCCACCCACGGGCGCACGGACATGGGCATCGAGCACCCCTATCATGACTTCGATAATGAGACATACGCCTATGAAGCGGTGAAACGGCTGTCGCTGTGTGGACGCAAGAATATCGCCGTTCTGTTGCCGCCAGCTCACTTTTCCTATCACGACCACGCAAGACGCGGTTTCGACAGGGGCTTGCACGACTTCGGACTTAAAGAATTTCCGATGACGGGGCTGAGCAACGCGACATCCCTGGACCAGATCAAGGATGTCAGCCGGACATTGATGAGCGGCAGCGATTATCCTGACGGATTGATTTCGATCAGCGGCAGTTCCACCATCGCCTTCATTGCCGGCGCGGAAGAAGCGGGCAAACAGATCGGCAAAGACATCGATGTCGTGTCGAAACAGTCAGCCGATTTCCTGAACTGGATACGGCCGGAAATTCACACCATCAATGAAGACATTAAGCTGGCTGGCCGCGAGCTGGCAAAAGCTCTTCTGGCGCGGATTGATGGAAAGCCGGTTGAGGGCTTGCAGAGCCTCATTCAGCCAGTCTGGTCCAGTCGGTCACCGAAATTTGGCGCATAAAAAAGGCCCGCACGAAGCGGGCCTTTTTGTTTCAATCTTAGAAAGTGTCGAGACCGCTGCCCCATGGGCCGTGCGGCTTATCGACACCGTCGGTGCGCTCAAAGCCATGGGCACCGAAGAAGTCGCGCTGTGCCTGAATGAGATTGGCACTGCCACGTGCGCGGCGATAGGCGTCAAAATAGCCAAGAGCCGATGCCAATGCCGGGACAGGAAGACCGGACAGAACCGCATGCGAAACGACGCGGCGAAGCGGCGCATCGGTGTCCTTCACCATCTGCGAGAATGCTGGCGTTACGATGAGGTTGGCAATGTGCGGGTCTTTTGTGAAGGCCGATGTGATTTCATCCAGGAACTGCGAGCGGATGATGCAACCAGCGCGCCAGATGCGGGCGATGGTCGGCATCGGTAGATTCCAGCCGAATTCCTTGGACGCAGCAGACATGATCGCAAAGCCCTGCGCATAAGCACCGATTTTTGCAGCCAGAAGTGCATTTTCGAGGTCGTCGATAAATGCTTTCTTGTCTGAAGGAGCAGCCAATGCCGTGGGCAGACCGAAGATCTTCTCAGCCGATTCGCGCTCGTCTTTCTGTGAAGAAAGAATACGCGCAGCAACTGCTGCTTCAATCGCCGTGGCCGCAACGCCCATGTTCTGCGCTTCGATGACCGACCACTTGCCAGTGCCCTTCTGGCCTGCCTTGTCGAGAATGAGATCAACCATCGGCTTGCCGGTGATCGGGTCCGCAGCGCGCAGCACCTTTTCCGTGATCTCAATCAGGTAGGAGTTCAGGCGACCCTTGTTCCACGCGGCGAAAACGTCGGCGATTTCAGAAGCGCTGAGGTTCAGACCGTCACGCAGAATGCCGTAGATTTCAGCGATCATCTGCATATCGGCATATTCGATGCCGTTGTGGATGGTCTTCACGAAGTGGCCCGCACCGTCATTGCCAAGCCATGCAACGCAGGGCTCGTCATTGTACTTGGCGGAAATGGAGGTCAGGACCTTCTCGACACGCTTCCAGCTGTCTTCGGTACCGCCAACCATAATGGATGGTCCGTGGCGCGCGCCTTCTTCACCGCCGGAAACGCCCATGCCGATAAAGGTCAGGTCGGTATCCTTGAGGTTGTCGAAACGGCGGATCGTATCGCGGAAATTCGCATTACCGGCATCGATCATGATATCGCCGCTTTCGAGATACGGCTTGAGGATTTCCATCTGCTGATCGACTGGATCACCAGCCTTGATCATGATGATAATGGGGCGCGGCGGGCGGATTGCCGCGATGAATTCCTCGATTGTTTCGCAAGGAATGATCTGGCTCTGCAACGCGCCGGCGTCGGCGTAGAATTTCTTTGTCACTTCCGGGGTTCGGTTGAAAACAGCAATCTTGTTGCCTTTTTCCGCGATATTTAGCGCAAGGTTCGAACCCATTACGCCAAGACCGATCAAACCGATTTCTGCCTGTTCCACGGATGTATCTCCAAATTGCCTATAACGGCGATGTTGTGGCACTGTAAAAGCGAAACGGCAAGGCTAACCCGAACTGAAACGATTAAATTTTGATGACGCAGCTCAGCTTTGCAGTCAGCGCATGAGGCTTTTATTCAGTCGTCCGGTCGGTCGTTTCCGTCATCGAGTGCACGCCAACCCGCGCCATCCATATCCTCATATTGGCCGCTTTTAAGCGACCACAGGAAGGCCACCAGCCCAAGCCCCCCCAGCAAAAGTGCGACTGGAATGAGAAAAATCAGCATGTTCATGCGAATTCTACTTCCGATATCTCGGCCTCAACATCCTGCGCTCTCGGCGTTTTCTCAAACCCGTTGAGCCGCAAGGCATTGGCCACGACGATGATGGATGACGTCGACATGGCAATCGCTGCAATCATTGGCGTTGCGTAGCCCGCAAGAGCAATCGGAACCGCAATGATGTTGTATCCGATAGCGAGTGCAAAATTCTGGCGGATCAACCTGCCTGCCCTTTTGGAGATATCGACTGCAAAGGATACGGCGCGCAAATCATCCTGCATGAAGACGAAGTCCGCTGCCTGCCGACCGATGTCGGCGGCCGTTGCAGGTGCCATCGAAACATAGGCCGCAGCCAAAGCCGGGGCATCATTAATGCCATCGCCCACCATGAGAACCTTGCGGCCCTGGCTGGCAAGTTTAGCACAACGCTGCGCCTTTTCGGCGGGAGCCAGCGCACCGTTCCATGCCGATATTCCAACCCGTCGCGCCAGCGCCGCAACAGCCTGCACCCGGTCTCCGGACACGATTTCCGCTTCAATGTCATCTTGAGCGAGCTGCAGAATGGCCGCAGACGCACCCGGTCGAACGCTGTCTTCGAACTGGAACTGCGCAATCTCCCTGTCGTCGAGCGATAGAACCACCTCCGATGTGGCGTGCCGGTCGCGCGCTCCTGCTGACGCTGCGCAGGCAAAGCGTCTATTGCCCAATCGATAGATGCCATCCGCCGTTTTCACTGCCATGCCGGAGCCTGGAATTTCGGTGATATCTCCAAACGTCACATTTGGTCCGTTTAGCTCACGCGCAAGCGCCTGTGACAAAGGATGCCGGGAATGCGCAGCGATGCCGGCAGCAAGCTGCATGATGTCTGCCGGAATATCCGTAGTCCTGACAAGCCGGGGCTCACCCAGCGTCAGTGTGCCCGTTTTGTCGAAAAGAACCATATCGGCTTCGGCAAGCCGTTCCATCGCAGAACCGTCTTTGACCATGATCCCGCTTTTGAACAGGCGCCCGGCAGCCACGACTTGCACCACAGGCACGGCAATACCCAGGGCGCATGGGCAGGTGATAATCAGCACCGCAATCGCAATCAGCAGCGCTTGCTTCCAATCTCCGCCAAGAACACCCCAGGCCATGAAAGAGATGAGCGCCAGCAGGTGTACGACAGGCGAGTAATATTGCGCTGCGCGATCGGCGACGCGACGGTAACGCGCCCTGCCCCCTTCAGCCGCTTCCATGAGGCCGATGATTTCCGACAGAAACGAATCGCGGGCAAGAGCCGTCGCCTGCATTACCAGCGGCCCGGTCAGGTTTAACGTTCCGGCCTGAATGAGATCGCCCGTCCGCACAACGCGCGGCGCGCTTTCACCATTTGCAATCGACATATCTAGATCACTGCTGCCGTTGACGATTTCACCATCCACCGGCACGCGGTCTCCCACCGCGATTGCCACGCGATCACCCGGCATGATTTCGGTAACGGCGCGATATTCGCGGCTTCCATCTTCCAGCAGTACCGTCGCACCGCGTGGCGAAAGACGGGCAAGACCCGCAATGGCAGAACGCGCCCGGTCACGCATGACGTGATCCAGCGCCCGCCCTATCAGCAGAAAAAACAGAAGCGACGTGGTGGCATCGAACCATGCATGCTCACCGCTGTGCATCGTTTCCCAAAGGGAGATGGTGTAGGACAGCGTGATGGCCAGCGCGATGGGCACGTCCATATTGGTGCGGCCATGCTTCAGGGCGTTATAGGCTGAGATGTAGAAGAAGCGGCCACCGTAAATCAGCGCCGGCGCTGCAATGAGCGCCGAAAGCCAGTGAAACATATCGCGGGTTGAAGCATCCGCACCGGACCACACCGAGATTGAAAGCAGCATGATGTTGACGGCGGCAAAGCCAGTCAGGCCCACAGCGCGGATCAGCTTGTCGCGCATATCGTCTGAGGTCTCCTGCGCGGAGCCGTAGAGATGCGCCTCATATCCGGTTGCGGCCACCGCTTTCGCCAGATCGGCAGGGTCCGTGGTGAAACCGTCCACTTCCGCTTTCCAAACGACGGAAACCCGCTTGGAGGAAAGATTGACGCGGGCACGTTCCACTTGCGGCATATGGTTCAGCGCGGTCTCAAGCGTGATGATGCAGGCACCGCAATGCACGCCCGGCACCGATAGATCGATCTGGCGCAAACCCTGCCCAAGATCGCGACTTGCCAGCATCAACTCTTCCGATGATGGCAGCGCGCGCTTGAGGCCGCTCTTTTCGAGAGCCATTTCCGTTCCGGGGGCGCAGCAACTCATCTCACACCACCCGCAATATCGATGCGCGAACCCGTGTGAACGATCACCTTTCCGTCTTTCATCGCAATCGCTTCGACGATCCAATCACCCGCCGCGAGATCATGCTTGGCGGTAAAAATATTGGTCGCCTGCTTGTCCAGATCGAGCGAAAAATCCTGCTTTTCCCCCACCGGGCGGCGGAAGTTCAGCGTGACCGAATCGGTATCGATAGCACCGCGCTGCGGGTGCGAAACATCATAGGCAATTGCGTTGCCTTCAATGTGGAGCGCACCGACGATGCCCGTTGCCGCCCGTGCCTTGGCGGCCTCCGCCTTGCCGTTGAACTGCTGGCTGGCCACATAGGTGTTCGGCACCACAAGCCCGCTCCAGCTGGTGACTGCATTCCACGCCATGGTCACATTGACGGATATGATGGTGCCGAAAAACAGAAGCATGATGGTCAGCATATGCCAGCCGGTGAAGGTAAAATCCGGCTTTTCGCGTGATTTAGCGCTCATTTGTGTGCTCCCGGCCCATTGAATGCGGCCTTGTAATGCGCAGTTTCCGAATATTCGGCATCGGTGGCGATGAAGTAGAAATCGTCGGCTGAATGTGTCGCGGCATCCCCCGGCAGGGTTACGAAGACCCTGAGATTGGTGACTTCATCCGGCTTCACATGAATGGAGAAGCTACGGGCCGGAAGATCGCTGACACCGTTGATTTTCATCACCGCCTGCGGCAGCCCGTCGATGGACAATGTGATGTCGCGCGGCTGGGCGATCATGTTCAGCAGACGAATGGTGTAGCCGTTGCGAATGGAGCCGCCCGATTCCAGCACATATTGCGGATTGCGATCATGCAGCACATTCACCGCCAGCCGCTCCCGTGTCGCAAGGCTGACCATCATGACGACGCCGACGAGACACCAGATCGTCAGATAAAATACCGTGCGTGGGCGATAAATAATATGCCAGTCGAAATGCCTCACGGCATCCATAAAGCGCCCATCGGAATTTCGAACTTTCGATGGCTGTATGCTCTGCGCACCGTTATCGGTCGCAAGCGCCATATTAGCCTCGTATTCGTTCAGCGTTGCATATGCAATCAGACCACGAGGCTTGGAAAGCTTGTCCATCACACCATCGCAGGCATCAATGCAGAGCGCACATGTTATGCACTCCAGCTGCTGGCCGTCTCTAATATCGATGCCCATGGGACAGACGGCAACGCATGCATTGCAATCCACGCAATCGCCAACGGGTTGACCTGCTGCAATCGCCTTTTTGGCATGCTGCGTGCGAGGCTCTCCGCGCCAGTCATTATAGGTCACGACCAGCGAATGTTCATCCAGCATCGCAGCCTGAATGCGCGGCCATGGGCACATGTAGGTACAGACCTGCTCGCGCATCAATCCGCCGAACACGTAGGTCGTCGCGGTCAGGATCGCGACGGTATAATAGGCAACCATCGCCGCTTGGCCGGTCAGAAACTGCATGGCAAGTGTTGGCGCATCAGCAAAATAGAAGATCCACGCACCGCCCGTCAAAACTCCGATGACGAGCCATGTCGAATGCTTGAGCACCCGTTTGCGGATCTTATCGAATGTCCATGGACCGGCATCGAGCTTCATGCGCGCATTGCGATCGCCCTCGATGTAACGCTCCACCACCAGAAACAGATCGACCCAGACCGTCTGCGGACAGGTGTAACCACACCATGCGCGCCCAACGGCAGATGTCAGCAGGAACAGGCCGAAACCGGCCATGACGAGCAGTCCCGCGACATAGAAGAATTCCTGGGGCCATATTTCGATGAAGAAGAAATAGAAGCGGCGATTGACGATATCGATCAGCACCGCCTGATCCGGCGCATAGGGGCCGCGATCCCATCTCAGCCAAGGCGTGAGATAATAAATCCCGAGCGTGACCAGCATCACGATCCATTTGAACCGCCGGAACCGGCCTTCGGCACGCTTGGGAAATATCTTCTTGCGCGACTCGTAAAGCGGTTGTCTGATTTTTGCGGAATTGACGGGCTCAGCATGCAGTCTTTCGACCGTAGCAGAGCCATCACCATCATTTTCGGCGGTGTATATGTTCATGGTCGTGAGGGTCCGGTTTCTTGTCCTTGCGTTTTGACATTTTGCCGGGCAACCATCCTTGACTTAGGTCAAGTGGACCAATGTGACGCACCCCAAGCGATCAGCGGGAGGAACCGAACCATGACGGTCATGCCATCGCGCATCATCCATCTCTCCATCGCGCGCCCGTGGAAAGAGGTCTACGCCTTCGCATCCGATCCCGAGCGCATGCCGCTTTGGGCTGCTGGACTTGCCACGGGGCTGGTGCAGGTTGGAGAGGAATGGATCGCGTCTGGCCCGCTGGGGGATGTCAGGGTAAAATTTGCAGAGCGAAACGCCTTTGGCGTGATCGATCACAGCGTGACACTGCCAAATGGACTGCAGGTCTATAATGCCTTCCGCGTCACGCCGAATGGTGACGGTGCGGATGTCGCTTTCACGCTGATGAAACTGCCCGGCATGAGTGATGCAGATTTCGAGCGCGATGCAGCGATGGTGCTTGCCGATCTTGAGAGATTGAAGGCATTGGTCGAGGGGGAATGAGGCCTGAAACCAGCCCTCATTCGTCGTTGTTTAACAGATGGCGAGGTGAGCTAAAGCCCCTTACTCGCCGCCGCCCAGCGAATGGACAAACAGCGTCAGCTGCTTGACTGTCGTATCGCCAAGGCGGGCACCCCAGGCAGGCATTGCGCCATGCTTTGGAGCGCGGACCTGGGAAATGATCCCATCCTCGCCCTTCGCCTTCAACCAAATGGCATCAGCAAGGTTTGGCGCACCGAACTCGCGGTTGCCCTTGGCGTCTTCACCGTGGCACGACGCGCAATTGTCTGCATAGACCTGACGACCTGGTTCCACCAGTGCCGCATTGTGCGGCGTGCCGGTAAGGCTCACAACATAAGCCGCGACCTGTTTGATCTCATCGCCTTTCAGAATTTCACCGAAAGCAGGCATTTCCGACATGCGGGTATCGGCATCTTCATTGAAGCGGATGCCATGGGTGATGGTCGTGTGAATGGCATCCACATTGCCACCCCAAAGCCAGTCGTCATCATTCAGGTTTGGATAGCCGTTTCCACCTTCCGCACCAGAGCCATGGCATTGGATACAGTTGACCTTGAACGCAGCCGCGCCGCCCGCCACCGCAAACTGCATCAGTTCGGGATCAGCCTTGATCTCGTCAAAAGTCGATGAGGCAATCTTCTCCAGATAGACATTCTGCGCAGCCTTGGCATCATTGGTTTCCGCTGCAAATTCGGCGCGGCTGTGCCAGCCGAGAAGACCCTGAGTGCTTCCACTGATGAGCGGCCATGCGGGAAAAGCAATGGTGTAGCCAATGGCCCAGACGATGGTGACGTAGAACGTCCAAACCCACCAGCGCGGCATGGGGTTGTTGAGTTCGCGAATGCCGTCCCACTCGTGACCGGTGGTCGAGACGCCGCTGACGTCGTCAATGTGTTTATCGGACATGTTCAGTCCTCCCTGAGCGGAATGCTGGCAGCATCGTCTGCGGCTTTCTTGGAACCGGGACGAAGCGTGAAAACGACGACCCCTGCAAAGAACAGGGCCATGGCAAGCAGGCCCCAGCTATCGGCGAAGTGGCGCATGGCAGTGTAGGTTTCCATGGTGCGCCTCCTCAGCGATAACCGGCGGCATCGTCATAGGTCGAGAAATCGACCAGCGTGCCGAGCATTTGCAGATAGGCAACCAGCGCATCCATTTCGGTCAGCTTTGCCGGATCACCGTCGAAATCACCGATTTTCGCCTTCGGATAACGAGCTTCAAGGCTCGTCGTGTCAGCGTTGGGATCAGCCTGCGCGTGGAGATCAGCCACAGCGCTGTCGATCATTTCATCACTATAGGGAACGCCCACCATCCGGTTGGCCTTCAGGTCCATCGAAATGTTGGTGACCTTGAGTGGCGTGGTCTTCAGGAACGAGTAGCTCGGCATCACCGATTCCGGCACGACGTCGCGCGGCTCGTTCAGATGCTGTACATGCCACTCGTTGGAGTAACGGCCACCGACGCGCGCAAGGTCAGGCCCTGTGCGTTTCGATCCCCATTGGAACGGATGGTCATACATGCTTTCCGCAGCCAGGCTGTAGTGACCGTAACGTTCCACTTCGTCACGGAAAGGCCGGATCATCTGGCTGTGGCAAACATAGCAGCCCTCACGCAGATAGATGTTACGGCCCGCCAGTTCGAGCGGTGAATAAGGCCGCATGCCCTCCACCTTCTCGATGGTATTTTCGAGGTAGAAAAGCGGCGCGATTTCCACGATACCGCCGATGGCGACGACAGCCAGCGAACCGACGAGAAGCAAGGTTGCGTTTCGTTCGACGACGCCATGTTTGTCGAGAATAGACATGGTGAAACTCCTTATTCCGCCGGTTGCAGCTTGGGCGCGGCGGCCTTGAAGCCCGCTTCGTCACGCTGGTAGCCGAGAATTGTCATGGTGACGTTGTAGGCCATGATCAGTGCGCCTCCGAGGAACATGGCGCCGCCCAGTGCACGCAGCAGATAGTAAGGGAAGAGTGCAGCGACGGTTTCAGCAAAGGAGTAAACCAGGAAGCCCTGCGAGTCGTATTCGCGCCACATCAATCCCTGCTGGATACCGGCTACCCACATGACGGCGGCGTAGACGACGATGCCGAGTGTTGCGAGCCAGAAGTGCCAGTTCACCATCTGCATGCTGTAGAGCCGTTCACGGTTCCACAATTTTGGCGTCAGATAGTAGATCGCACCGAAGGTGATCATGCCGTTCCAGCCAAGAGCGCCGGAGTGAACATGGCCGATGGTCCAGTCGGTATAGTGGCTGAGCGAATTGACGGCCTTGATGGACATCATCGGGCCTTCGAACGTCGCCATGCCGTAGAAGGCAACAGCCATGACCATCATACGAACGATAGGATCAGTACGGATCTTGTCCCATGCGCCAGACAGCGTCATCAGACCGTTGATCATGCCACCCCAGGACGGCATCCACAGCATGATGGAAAAGACCATGCCCAGCGTCTGTGCCCAGTCAGGCAAAGCCGTATAGTGCAGATGGTGTGGACCGGCCCAGATATACATGAAGATCAGAGCCCAGAAGTGGATGATCGACAACCGGTAGGAATAGACCGGGCGGTTCACCTGCTTGGGAATGAAGTAGTACATCATTCCGAGGAACCCAGCAGTCAGGAAAAATCCGACCGCGTTGTGCCCGTACCACCACTGCGTCAACGCATCCTGCACGCCCGAGAAAGCCGAGTAGCTCTTAACGCCGAGGAACGAGACCGGCATCGACAGGTTGTTGACGATGTGCAGCATGGCGATGGTGACGATGAAGGCAAGGTAGAACCAGTTGGCAACATAGATGTGCGGCTCTTTGCGCTTCAAGATCGTGCCCAGGAAGGTGATGAGATAACAGACCCAGACAATCGTCAGCCAGATATCGACATACCATTCAGGCTCGGCATATTCCTTACTCTGGGTGATGCCAAGAAGGTACCCGGTCGCCGCCATGATGATGAAGAGGTTGTAGCCCCAGAACACGAACCAGCCGAGATCACCGCCGAACAACCGTGCCCGCGAGGTGCGTTGCACCACGTAGAACGAGGTCGCAATCAGCGCGTTGCCGCCGAATGCGAAAATCACAGCCGATGTATGGAGCGGGCGAACACGGCCAAAGTTGAACCAGGGTTCGACGTTGAGATCGGGAAAAGCCAGTTGCAGGGCAATGACGACGCCCACGAGGAAACCGACGACACCCCAAAAGACAGTGGCAATCACGCCATAGCGAATGACTCCATCGAAATACTCCGATTGAAGCCGAGCTTTTTCAGCAGGATCGACTGGTGCAAAGGAGACGAAGCGCAGCATGATGGCCGCGCCCGTCAGAAGCACGAAAAACAGCACCCACATATGGGCGGCAAAAAGATCATCGTAGGCGAAAGCCGCCCCGAGTAGCGCGAGGAAGGCCCCGATGCCGACCGTCGCAATTCCTAATACAGAGTTCATTGTTGGTTTCCCCCAACGTCATCGCAGATAAGACGCTGGGCAGGCACCACTCATGAAGGCGGCAAGCGTGCTTTCGCGTCATCTGCTGCTTTGACACCGCTAGGGGCAAGCGGCCTTGATCCATATCAAGTCGGAGTGATGGAAGGTGGAGCGCAAAATCGCTTGAGAGCGATCATCCCTTCATTTTGAGGGGCAACCCAGCGGCAATGAAGTAAACCTCTTTGGCAACGGCTGCGATCTGCTGGTGCAGGCGTCCGGAATGATCCCGAAACTGCCGAGCCATGCGATTATCGGGCACGATGCCGAGCCCCACCTCGTTGGAAACAAAGATGATTTTGGCCTTTGCCTGGCTGGCATGCGCAACCAGAGGCGCAAACGCGTCCTCTACGTTCACGCCCTCCTCCAGCATCAAATTGGTCACCCAAAGCGTCAGGCAATCAACGAGGATTGTGTTTTCAGGCTGATCCAGGCGCGCCAAAGTGTCGGTCAGGGCCAATGGTTCTTCATGAGTCTCCCAGCCCTCGCCACGGCGGTCGCGATGATGAAGGATGCGCTCCTTCATTTCGTCATCCCATGCACGGCCGGTGGCTATGTAATGCGCCCGCCCCTCTTGCGAGAGAACCATATGCTCGGCAAACGCAGACTTGCCCGAGCGAGCGCCGCCAAGGACAAGCACACAGCGGGAGGCATCAAGCATTGGATATATCATTCAATGAGATGGAAAACGATCCGGCTGCCTCTGCGACATCAGTCGCAAGCCTGGCAGCGTTTGACAGGAAAAGAGAACGATTCGTAGATATGGAGGCGTTCTCCCGGTCAATCCCGTCACACTCACCCGGTAGTGAAACCCAGCCCGTTTACCCGTCCACACAATGCGGACATGTCAGCAAACGTGCTCGGCTCAAAAGCGCCGGATCGTCATCTAAAAATAGGGATAATCCGTGACATTGTCAAACCGAGAGGATGCACAGCCGGTACGAAAAACCAAATCCGGCGTGCAGCAACACCAATGCAGGTATTTTGTTACCATACAGTTAGCGCCGACACAGAAAGAACGGATGGATGATTTTCCAGCCAGATTGCCATGCGGTCAAATCCCCTCAATATAGCGCGGGAGATTCGGACCAAGAGCCAAAGGTAGACAGCAATCATGACGACCATTGATTACGTAGCATTGATCGTTTTTTTGGTGCTGTGGACTTCCTACACCTACATTACCACGGCAAAAACACCATTTTCACGCACAAGCCTCAATCAGGCGATGGGAGAACGTCGCCGTCAGTGGATTTACAATTCCCTGACCCGCGACCTGAAAATGATCGATACGCAAATCATGGCCGGCTTGCAGAACGGGACAGCCTTCTTTGCCTCCACCTCCATCTTTGCCATCGGCGGATGTTTCGCGCTGCTCGGCGCAACGGATCAGGTCGAGTCTGTCTTTAGAGACCTGCCCTTCGTTCACTATGCTGGCCGCACGGCTTTTGAACTCAAGGTGATGGGGCTGACCTGTCTCTTCGGTTATGCATTCTTCAAATTCGGATGGTCGTACCGCCTGTTCAACTACTGCACCATTCTCTTTGGCGGCATGCCAATGATGCATCAGACCAATGAGAACCGACAGGCAGCGGAACACGCCGCCGAAAAAGTTATTCGCATGAACATCATCGCTGCGAAAAACTTTAATGAGGGCCTCCGAACCATCTTCTTTTCCATCGGCTATCTCGGCTGGTTCATAAGCCCCTACGTTTTTATGGCAACGACGGTCATCATCATGGTGGCACTGTTGCGCCGGCAGTTCTTCTCGGAAGCGCGCCTTGCTATCATGGATGATCCGAAAGCGCCATGAAATCGCCGCACTTCACAGGCGAAGCGCTGAGATTCAATTGTTACCGTTGCGAAGGACGGATGTATGAGTGAAGTTCCGGCAACGGCTGATATTACACGATCAAAGGGCCGCATTGGCGCACTGGACACATTGCGCGGCATCGCCCTCATTGCCATGGCAAGCTACCACTTCACCTGGGATCTGGAGATGTTCGGATATCTGGATCCGGGCACCGCAACGCAGGGCTGGTGGCGGCTTTATGCGCGTGGAATAGCCAGCACATTTCTGTTTCTAGCCGGTTTCAGCCTTTACCTCGCGCATCGGCGCGGCGTGCACTGGCCATCCTACGGCAAACGTTTTGCCATGGTAGCTGGAGCTGCACTCCTGATCTCTGTCGCGACCTATTTTGCGGTGCCGGACGGCTGGATTTTCTTTGGCATTCTCCACAATATCGCGACAGCCAGCCTGATAGGCCTGCTGTTCCTGCGGCTTCCGTTTTTTGTGACCCTGGTTTTTGCAGCACTTGCTCTTATCGCACCGCGATACCTCAGCTCAGACGCTTTCAATCCCATCTGGTTGTCATGGATCGGCTTGTCGACCGCGCCTCCCCGCTCAAACGACTACGTGCCGCTGCTGCCTTTTCTGGCACCATTTCTTCTGGGGCTGGCGATCTCCCAATTCGTAACGCCCCGCGGTTGGCTTGATCGCTTCAGAAAGCCCAGTGGGCGAAAGAATATTCTGGCTCTGTTCGGGCGACACAGCCTTCTTTTCTACCTAGTCCATCAACCGGTGCTGATCGCCATCGTGTATCTGGCGTCGCTGGTAGCCCCAGTCGATCAGGTCGAAAACTACAAAACGAGCTGCGAGATGAGCTGCCTTAAGCAGCAGGATAATGCGGAACTTTGCCAGCGCTTCTGCGGCTGCACACTGGAAAAACTCCAGGCAGAAAGCCTGTTTGAGCCTATGATGGCAAACAAACTAGCCGAAGCGCAGCAGTCTCAAATAGGCGAAATCGCCGCGCAGTGTTCACGCGAGATGTAGTGGGTATCGATCAGGTACCAACGCCGATTTCGGCAAGCCGAGTCAGGCATGCTTCTTCGACATTATCCAGTTCCAGAAGCGTTTCCTCGATGTCCTTGCGCTTCTGGCGAAGGTCGGCACGCTTTTCGTCAACCTTCTTCATCAAAAGCTCAAGCTGCCCGGACTCGCCAGGTGGCTCTTTGTAGACCTGAATGATTTCCCGGATTTCGGCGATGGTGAAGCCAATACGTCTGCCACGCAGTATTTCCTGAATGAGCCTGCGATCTGCCATGCGAAACAGCCGAGTACGCCCACGACGCTCAGGATGAATAAGGCCCTCATCCTCATAAAAACGAAGGGTGCGGGTGGAGACCCCGAATTCACGCGTCAGTTCCGTAATGCTATAATACTTGTTCAAAGCTTCATCCGATTCTGGAGCACAGGACCGAAAATGAAAGACAGTTTTCAGAGTATCCGGCGCTCAAACAACAAGATAGAATGACGAAGCACATCGGGCCTCATAACTCTCCTTCATTTCAGACACTATGATTGACCTTCACGTAAAAGTCAATTTTGAGGCGTCAGCCAGAAATGCCGAACCACCATGTGGCAAGGCCGAGGAAGGAGAAGAAACCGACAATGTCGGTAACCGCAGTGACGAAGACAGCAGAGGATACTGCCGGGTCTGCCCCGAACTTGTCGAGCAATAGCGGAATGATGATGCCGGCAAGCGCTGCAGCAAACATGTTGATCAGCATTGCCGTTGCAATAATGCCGCCAAGATTGACGTCATTGAACCACAGACCGGCGATGACACCAATCGCGCAGCCAAACAGCGCGCCATTCAGAAGGCCAACGCCCGCTTCACGCCGGATAATTCTCGACGCATTGTGAATATCGAGGTTTTTGGTTGCCAGCGCACGCACTGACACGGTCATCGTCTGTGATCCGGCATTACCGCCCATGCCCGCAACGATTGGCATGAGGATAGCCAGCGCCACGATCTGTTCGATTGTCGCATCAAAAAGGCCGATAACGGACGCCGCCATGAATGCCGTGATAAGGTTCACGGCCAGCCACGGCACCCTCGAGCGCGAGGTAACCGCAATCGAGTCGGAAAGCTCTTCGTCACCCACGCCGCCAAGGCGCAGCAAGTCTTCCTCCGCCTCTTCCTGCATCACGTCGACGACGTCATCGATGGTGAGAACACCGACCAGACGGCCATTATCATCAACGACAGCCGCAGAGAGAAGGTCGTATTGCTCGAAGAGTTGGGCTGCCTCTTCCTGATCCATCTCGGCTGCAATCGGATGGTTCGTCTCGTGCATTATGGTTTCGATCTTCACCTGCCGCTTTGAGCGCAGCAGCCGGTCGAGATCAAGCGCGCCAACCAGCTTGAAGGTGGGATCAACGACAAATATTTGCGAGAAGGATTCGGGAAGCTCCTCTTCCTCGCGCATATAGTCGATGGTCTGGCCGACGGTCCAGAAAGGTGGCACAGCCACGAATTCCGTCTGCATGCGGCGACCAGCCGAGCTTTCCGGATAATCGAGCGCGCGAAGCAACCGCACCCGCTCGGTAAACGGCATCTGCGCAAGAATGTCCTCGCGATCTTCGCGGTCCATGTCTTCGAGAATGTAGACGGCGTCATCCGAATCCATCTCACCGATACCAGCGGCAATCTGGTCGTTCGGCATCTGCTCGACGATGTCGAGACGAATCGCCTCATCCACCTCGGTCAGCGCCGTCATGTCGAAATCGGAGCCCAGCAGGCGCACCATGGCGTGGCGCTGCTCTGGCAAAATGGATTCCAGGAGGTCGCCAAGTTCCGATTCGTGCAGGCGAGCGACGTTCTGCCTCAGGAAAAGCACATCCCGATCACCAATGGCGGCACCCACCATCGCCAGAAAGTCGGAGCGTATTGAGCCGTCTTCCGCGTAGATATCGGCCATGATGTCCGGCCGCTTGGCGTCTTCCGGCACGGAATGATGGTCGTCCGCTTGCGTCAAATTACGCCCCTTTATCCGGTACACTGCCTGCTTCGCCAAAGTGCAGGAGAATGGCTTTTAAAAGCGCAATGTCAACAACAGGATAGGAGAAAAGCCACGCGCTTGCCACGGCTAATCGCGCAGATAACGGATCGCGGGAGATTAATGATTGCGAAACAGTCTCACCGAATTGATCGAGCAATTTCAAGACTTGCTCAGTTACGAGTTGACATGTGTCATTTATCCGGGAATCTGGAACAAAACGCTGCAATAACAACCGTACCTGCTGGCACAGGCAACGCGCAGCGAACAAGAATTAGATCAGAAAGAGACCTTATAATGGGCAAGATGGATTTCATCGGCAAGGCTTCCAGCGCGGCTGGCGGCTGGGGCGCACTCAAGAGCGTGGGCAAGCGCCTTCTGGAATCGGGCGCTCCGATTTCCGGCGCACGAACGCTGCTCAAAGCAAACCAACCCGATGGTTTCGATTGTCCCGGTTGCGCATGGGGAGATCCAGCCCATGGTTCATCTTTCGAGTTCTGCGAAAACGGCGTGAAGGCCGTTGCCTGGGAAGCCACGGAAGCGCGTGTACCGCCAGACTTCTTTGCCAACCACACGGTATCTGCCCTTCGCAAATGGTCGGATTACGATCTGGAAAAGCAGGGTCGCCTAACAAATCCACTGCGCTACGACAGGGCGACTGACACATATATGCCGGTCAGCTGGGACGCCGCCTTTGCTGAAATCGGCAAGGTCCTCAACAGTCTGGATAACCCTGACCGCGCCGAGTTCTACACATCCGGCCGCGCCTCCAACGAGGCTGCCTTCCTCTACCAGCTGATGGTCCGTCTTTACGGTACCAACAATTTCCCCGATTGCTCCAACATGTGCCACGAAGCCAGCGGCGTTGGCCTCAAGGCTTCTGTCGGCGTGGGCAAAGGCACAGTTCTTCTGGAGGATTTCGAAAAGGCGGACGCTATTTTCGTCATCGGCCAAAACCCCGGCACCAACCACCCGCGCATGCTGGGTGATTTGCGCCGTGCGGCCATTCGTGGCGCGCGCATTGCCGTGTTCAACCCTATCCGTGAGAAGGGCCTGGAACGCTTCACAGATCCGCAAGACAAGCTGGAAATGATCACCGGCGGCAACACCAAGATCGCGACAAACTACTACCAGCCTCGCCAGGGTGGCGACATGGCCGCAGTGCGCGGCATGAGCAAGGCCGTATTCGCAGCGGATGATGCCGCCCGCGCCGCTGGAAAGCCTGCAGTCATCGACTATGATTTTCTGAATGAGCACGCTGTCGAGTTCGAAGCCTACCGCGCCGCTGTGGAAGCAACATCATGGGAAGCCATTATTGACCAGTCCGGCCTGACGCGCGAGCAAATCGAGGAAGCGGCGGGCATTTACATGGCGTCGAATGCCGTCATTGCCACATGGGCAATGGGCATCACCCAGCACAAACACTCCGTCATCATCATCAGAGAAATCACCAACTTCATGCTGCTGCGCGGCAATATTGGCCGCCCCGGTGCTGGTCTCTGCCCGGTGCGCGGCCACTCCAACGTTCAGGGTGACCGCACTGTTGGTATCGATGAGAAGGCGCCACCTGCCCTCCTTGACGCTCTCGAAAAAGAGCTCGGCGTGCCGATGCCGCGGAACCGTGGCCACAACACGGTCGAAGCCATTTCGGCCATGCTGGATGGAAAGGCGCAAGCCTTCATCGCGCTCGGCGGCAACTTCCTGCGCGCAACACCGGACAGCCCGCTGATTATCAAGGCTTTCGAAAAGCAGAAGCTGACGGTCAACATCGCCACCAAGCTCAATCACTCGCACCTCGTTCCCGGCGAAACATCCTTCATCCTGCCCTGCCTCGGCCGCACGGAAATCGACCGTAACTCTCAGGGTAAGCCTCAGATCGTGACCGTGGAAGACTCCATGAGCATGGTACACGGCTCAGGCGGCATCAACGAACCCGCATCGCCAGAGCTGCGCTCTGAAATCGCAATCGTGGCCGGTATTGCCCAGGCAACGCTTGGCAATGAGCGCGTGCAATGGAGCGCACTTGCAGACGATTACGATCTCATCCGTGACATGATCGAACGCGTCATTGTCGGCTTCCATGATTTCAACGAGCGCGTTCGCGTGCCGCGTGGTTTCCATCTGCGCAATGCTGCAGCAGAACGCGAGTGGAACACACCCGCCAAGAAGGCAACGTTCTTCACCGGCCCACTGCCGGAAAAGACCGAGCATCAGGAAGCGCTCACCAAGCAAGGCGTTTTCGTGTTGCAGACATTCCGCAGCCATGACCAGTATAACACCACCATCTACGGCATGAATGACCGTTACCGCGGCGTTTATGGCGAGCGTCAGGTCATCTTCATGAACCCGAAGGACATGGAAGCACTCGGCGCCCATGCCAAGCAGCGCGTGGACGTGATCGGTGAATATGGTGACGGCATCGAGCGCATTGCGGAGAACTTCCGTCTGGTGCCCTACAACATTCCAGAAGGCAGCATCGGCGGATATTATCCTGAACTGAACGTTTTGGTGCCGCTTCACAGCTATGGCGAAGGCAGCTTCACACCAACGTCGAAGTCGGTTCTCGTATCCGTGCGCCTGCGCGCAAACGTAGAGGCCGCCGCCTGATGAGTGAGGATCAATCCGCGACGCGCTTCATGGCCGTTGTGGAGGAAATCAGCCTTAAGGCCCCTGTCGCGCTTGACGCGACAGGGGCCGCATTGATTGCAGCCGTCCATTTCGGTGTCGGCACGGACAGCCGTAGCCTTTCCAACAAGCTCGGTATTGAGCACGCGCTTGTTTTGCGTGAAATCAATACGTTGTCGGGGCGATTTCTAACCATCGGCAAGCGCGATACAAGAACGCAGCGGACATGGGTGGAACTGACAAGCGAGGCCAGCGAACTTGCGAGTTCCGCCTCGAATGTGGCACTGCAAGAAACGCTTTAAGTCTCATGGAATGAATGGAATATCGACATGGCAATCCGTTCCATCTTGCCCTATCCACATGTGGCGCTTTCGGCCCACTGTGAACCGGTCACAGACTTTGGCCCCCGGCTTGCGGAGCTTGAAAAGGATTTGCTGGATACGATGCGCGCCGCGCCCGGCGTTGGCATTACCGCCGCTCATATCGGCGTCCTCAAACGCATCTTCGTGCTGGAACTCACACCCGGCGCGGTGCGCACCTATGTCAACGCTGAAATAAGCGAGCTATCCGGTGAGACTATGCGGCACATGGAAGGCAGCGTTTCCATGCCGGGCTTTACCGAGGAGGTCGAGCGGCCTTCATCGGTGAAGTTGCGGTATCAGGACGTGTCAGGCGCGTGGCACGATGAGCAGGCGGACGGTTTCCACGCGATCTGCATTCAGCATGAAATCGATCAGCTGAACGGCATGTTCTGGCTTAAGCGCCTGTCGAAACTCAAGCGGGATCGCCTAATCCGCAAATGGGAAAAGGCGCAGCGCTGATTATTCCACCGCAAGCGTAAAGCGTGCGTCGCCCCGCAGCGTATTGCTGACGGTGCATATCTCTTCCGCTCTGTGCGCTATGGCGATTTTGGTATCCTCATCGAAATCACCACTTATGATCAACCGCACATCAAAGCTTGTGATCCGGGAAGGCTCCTCCTCTAATTTCTCGCCCGTAACTTGCGCCTGCACACCCTCAAAACGATTGAGAACGCCCATCTCGCTGGCGGCAATGCGTGCGCTGAGAACCATGCAGGCGGCCAGCGATGCGTAGAGCAAATCAAGCGGGTTAAACCCGGGGTCAGACGCGCCCGTCACCACTGGCAATTCGCCGCCAGTCGGCGTTTCGAGATGCGGATGACCATTGCGGCCCAATGTGGCCGACGCACCGGTCTTTCGTTTTCTGATCCTCATCTCGCTCACGGAAACATCCTCACATTCGAATTGTCGAAAATTACATTTTGCACAATGGAACCAAAAGACGCTGCCGTGGTTCTACTCACGGAACGGTGATGAACCGTTACGGATTTATCGAAAATAGGAGCTGGGACACATGGTTACTGGTACACTCGTTAGCATTCTGATCACATTTCTGGTCATCGTACTTATTCTTTGGCTGATCAACCGCCTGCCCGTCGGCGGCAGCGCGAAGCAGATCGCTCAGGTCATCGTCATCATCATCGGTATTATTTCGCTGCTGAAGTATCTCGCAGTATTTTAAGCGATAGACTTTTATGTCTGAGAGCCCGACCCGGTGTCATGCCCTGGTCGGGCTTTTTTGTGCGATTTCAGCTTTCACGCGGGAAAATATCTGACATAAGCGAATTCTTCACCGACAGGTGACCAGTTGGGCGAGTTCATCGTTCCCTGCCCGCCAAACAGATCAAACAGCGTTTCTGCATTGCCGCCATCCATATCCATCAACCGCACTCGGACGTTCAGATCGCGTGGATGGTCAAAAACATCGGCGTCGTAAGAGACAAAGACGATCTTGTCACCCGCCGGTGACGGATGCGGGAACCAGTCGCCAAACACACTATCCGTGATGCGCTCAGCCTCTCCGCCGCCAACCGGCACGCGCCAGATTTGCATACGGCCCGTGCGGCTGGAGTTGAAGTAGATCCACTGACCATCAGCTGAGTAGTCAGGCCCGTCATTGCGGCCTTCGCCATGCGTCAGTCGCGTCTCGGTGCCGCTTTCGACATTCATAGAATAGATGTCAAACACCTGCTCACGAATGCCACAATAGGCAAAGCTTTTGCTATCAGGTGCCCAGCCGTGCCAGTAGGATGGCAGATTGTGCGTCATCAGCCTGGGCGTTCCGCCTGCTGACGGTAGAATGTAGATCGCGCTTTTGCCGAATTCGACCTTATCGGAAATGGCGATCAACGAGCCATCCGGCGAAATGCCGTGGTCATTGTTGCACTGCGTCGCAAAACCGGTGTCGAGAACAAGCGGCACCACATCACCAGTCAGAGACAGCCGATACATCAGCCCCTCACTGTTGAGCAGCAAATGCTGCCCATCCGGCGACCAGTTGGGCGCTTCAAACAGTTCTGGCGTCTGCCATACCACCCGGTTTTGCCGGGTGCGGATGTTGAAGATTTCAACGGAACTGCGAAGCTTTTCGATCACATCATCTGTCCCGGAAGCGGTTGGTGATGGGGTAGCGGCGATCACGACCGAAGTTCTTCTTGGTGATCTTCACGCCCGGCGCAGACTGCCTGCGTTTGTATTCGGCGAGATACAGCAGGTGTTCGATGCGGTGCACCGTCGCCAGATCATGTCCGCGCGCGACAATATCGTCCACGGACATTTCCAGTTCCACGAGGCATTCCAGAATGTCATCCAGCACCGGATAGGGCGGCAGGGAGTCCTGGTCGGTCTGGTTGGGACGCAGCTCGGCAGAGGGTGCCTTTGAAATGATATTGGCGGGAATGACCTCGCCCGAAGGTCCAAGCGCCGTTGGCGGCACGTGACTGTTTCTCCACGCCGAAATCGCATAGACCTGCATCTTGTAAAGGTCTTTGATCGGGTTGAAGCCGCCGTTCATGTCACCATAGAGCGTGGCATATCCAACCGACATCTCCGATTTATTGCCTGTCGTGACAACCATCGAGCCAAATTTGTTGGAGACCGCCATGAGAATGGTGCCTCGGGTGCGGCTTTGCAGGTTTTCTTCTGTAATGCCTTCTTCCGTTCCTTCGAAAAGCTCAGCCAAAGACGACAGGAAGCCATCCACCGGATCGGCAATCGGAACGATATCATAGCGGCAGCCAAGAGCCTTGGCGCAATCGGCGGCGTCCTTCAGGCTGTCTTCAGATGTGTAGCGATAGGGCAGCATGATGCAACGCACCCGCTCCTCGCCCAAGGCGTCCACCGCAAGGGCGGCGCAGATGGCGGAATCGATGCCGCCGGAAAGGCCGAGCACGACGCTTTTGAAACCGTTCTTGTTGACGTAATCCCGGAAGCCCAGCATGCAGGCGCGGTAATCCGCTTCCTCGCCCTCTGGTATCTGCGAGAACGGGCCTTCGCTGCACCGCCAGCCGTTTTCAGTGCGTTTCCAGTCCGTCACGGCAAGTGTCGTCTCGAACTGGCTCATCTGGAAAGCCAACGTCTTGTCCGCATTGAAGGCAAAGCTTGCACCATCAAAAACGAGTTCGTCCTGCCCACCCACCTGATTAGCGAAGACCAGCGGCAGACCGCTCTCAATGACCTGGCGCAAAGCCACCTGATGGCGCACATCCACCTTGCCGCGATAGTAAGGCGAACCGTTGGGAACAAGCAAAATTTCCGCACCGCTTTCGGCCAGCGTCTCGCAGATACCAAGATCGTTCCAGATTTCCTCGCAGATCGGAATACCGATGCGTACACCTCTGAAATTATAGGGGCCGGAAATCGAGCCTTCCGAGAACACGCGCTTCTCGTCGAACTCGCCGTAATTCGGCAAATCAACCTTGTCTCGCAGCGCAATAATCTTGCCGCCATCAATCAGCGCCACCGAATTATGGCGCCCTGTTTCACCCTGACGGGGAAAGCCGATGATGATACCCGGGCCGCCATCGGCGGTGTCTGCCGCCAGATCTTCCACGGCCTTGAGGCAAGATTTCAAAAAGGCAGGTTTCAACACCAGATCTTCCGGCGGGTAACCGGAGATGAACAACTCGCTGAGCAGCAGCAGGTCTGCAGCCTGCGACGCCGCATCAGCGCGGGCCTGGCGCGCCAAGGCAAGATTGCCCACGACATCGCCGACGTTTGGGTTGAACTGCCCGACGGCAATCCGCAAAATACTAGGATCAATCTGTGCTTGGCTCATGTCACTTATCTACCGCGCTGATGCCCGCGGTGCAACGCAGGCCATTAAGGTCTCTCACAAAAAACAGAACCACTGACGTTGGGACCGCCTTCACCCACTCCACACATGAGCAGATGGAGATGTTTACCGCGAATTCATTTGAATTCCACACGCACAGCCGCTTATTTCGATAGAACGGTGGACGCCAGGTTTCGAATTGTCCCCGGCTGACTGGAGACCAACAATGTCTGCAATTCCCGAATATATCGCCTCACATTTCACACGCTCATCCAGAAACATCGGAGAGGCAGAAAAGCGCATTTTGAAAATTGCGCATGAGAAAAAACTCATTTCCACCGATACCAATGCCGCATTCTCCAAGGGTTCGTCTTTTGGAGAACGCTTGGCGGATGAAATTGCCCGCGTTGGCGGGTCATGGGCCTTCATCATCAGCTTCATGGTTTTTCTTATGGCATGGGTTATTATCAACACCATCGTCCTGACATCGCATGCCTTCGACCCTTATCCCTTTATCTTCCTCAACCTCATTCTCTCCATGCTCGCAGCCATCCAGGCACCCATCATCATGATGTCTCAGAACAGGCAGGCGACACGTGACCGATTCGATGCGGAGAAGGATTATGAGGTCAATCTGAAGGCTGAATTGGAAGTCCTTTCACTTCATGAGAAAATCGACAACCGAGTTCTGGCAGAACTGGCGGCATTGAGAAGCGATATCGCCCGCCTTCACAGCCGCGAGACAGGTGAAGAGACAAAATAGACGTGTGCTGCTAAGCAAAAGCGACATTACGCAAATCTTTTTGCGTCATTCTGGTCGATAGTTACGAATCCGTCAGATTTTTACGCTACTGATTGACGTGGGCATTTGTTGCATTGCACTCTTGGTGCGGCGACGCGGGAATCAGTTCCGTTTCAGGATCGCATCATGCTTTCCCGAGCAGCGACGCCTCCGCGCTGGAACAGTTCAGTCCGGCCTTCAAAATTCTTTTCCGAGGTTTTCTCCATGAACCAATATGATCTTGTTGTTGTCGGTAGCGGACCCGCTGGTAGGCGCGCAGCCATCCAGGCCGCCAAACTCGATAAAACGGTCCTGGTCATCGAAAAAGGTCGACGCGTTGGTGGCGTATCGGTCCACACCGGCACAATTCCCTCAAAGACGATGCGCGAAACGGCGCTCAACCTCTCCGGCTGGCGCGAACGTGGCTTCTATGGTCGCTCATACCGCGTGAAGCAGGAAATCAGCGCCGATGACCTGCGCCGCCGCCTGCTAATTACGCTTGATCATGAAGTGGACGTGCTGGAGCACCAGTTCGCGCGAAACCGAGTTACGCATATTCGCGGCAAGGCCGCCTTTGTTACGTCAGACACGATGGAAATCACCAAGGATGACGGTGAGATCGTGATGATCAAGGGCAAAGCCATTTTGCTTGCCGTTGGTACCCGTCCTTTCCGCCCGGATTACATGCCGTTTGACGGCAAGACGGTGATCGACAGCGATGAATTGCTGGAGATCCAGAAACTGCCACGCTCCATGGTCGTCATTGGTGCCGGCGTTATCGGCATAGAATATGCAACGATTTTCAGCGCGCTGGACACGGCTGTCACCGTGATCGATCCAAAGCCGACCATGCTGGACTTCATCGACAAGGAAATTATCGAGGACTTCACCTACCAGCTTCGTGACCGCAACATGAAACTGCTTCTTGGCCAGAAGGCTGAAAAGGTCGAGCATACGCCAGAAGGCAAGGTTATGCTGACTCTGGACAACGGACGTACGCTGACCACGGAGATGGTTCTGTTTGCCGCTGGCCGCATGGGGGCAACCGAGTCACTGAACCTTGCAGCTGCGGGCCTTTCTGCAGACGATCGTGGCCGCCTGTCGGTCAACCCTGAAACCTTCGAGACATCGGTCCCGGGCATCTTTGCAGCGGGGGACGTCATCGGCTTTCCAAGCCTCGCCTCCACCTCCATGGAGCAAGGCAGAATCGCTGCGCGTGTGGCTGTCGGCGCCATCGGCATGGAGCCGCAGAAATATTTCCCTTACGGCATCTACGCTGTCCCGGAAATTTCGACTTGCGGCCTGACCGAAGAGGAAATGAAAGAACGCGGCATTCCATACGAGTGTGGTATTGCCCGCTTCCGTGAGACCTCGCGTGGTCACATCATGGGGCTCGACACCGGCCTGCTGAAGCTCATCTTCTCGCAGAAGACACGTCGCCTTCTGGGAGTTCACATCGTTGGCGAAGGTGCGACGGAGCTGGTTCACATCGGACAGGCCGTTTTGAACCTCAAGGGTACCGTCGAATATTTCGTCGAAAACACCTTCAACTACCCAACACTTGCTGAGGCCTACAAGATTGCCGGCCTCGACGCCTGGAATCGCATGGGTGACATCAAGAAAAAAGAGAACGTCTGACCTCTAGAGCAATTCCAGCAAAAGTGGGAACCGGTTTTGCGTCCGGAATTGCGTAAAAACAAAGAGCTAGAGTATTTCGGTGAACCGGTGTTCACCGGAAATACTCTAGGCTCAGCGCCCCTACCATTTGATGTTGTAGCGGGCGCTGACCGAAGGACTGAAACCGTCCTGCTGGTTCTGGGCGAAGTTGCCAGAGACGGTGAGGTTATCACCGAGCTTCTGCTCCAGCCCCACATTTGACGTGAAGTCTTCAAACGAACCGTGGCTCGCCCCGGTCAGCACAAATGCCGTACCGGTTGCTGACCGCGTCAGCCGCAGCGACTGAGAAACATCAAGCCCGCTCCACTGCTGCGCCGTTCCATCATAACGAACCGTTACATTCCTATTGGATTCGAAATCCAGATCAGGCGTCGCAATACGTTTTTGCGAAGATGTCATTGACCACGCGCTGGAGCCGGTCAGCGCGTTGACCAGCACGCCAATATCGCCAGCCACCCTGGCACCCGGCACGTTGGAGGACAAGATCGTAACCGTGCCCCACAGCTTCACTGGCGTATCCACCAGCGCTCCACTCTCTGTGCCACTCATACCCATTTCCAGACCGCCACGAATGGGCGTCTGCGTTGGCAGTTTCGCACCAATCCGGGCGGAGTAAGAGGTATCGGAGTTCTTTACCGGAGCCCAGATCAACCCGCGCTCCTGCGCAAGAGCAGATCCGCATTGGCCAAGGACAGCAAGGGCGGCAATCAGGGCGCTGTGTCCTGTTTTCAAAAACATGTCTCTTCCTCAAGCTTTTGGAAGGTGCGCCACCAAGTACAGGCGACGCCCCTTATTCGGCTATCGACGACAGAACCGTGAGGAACTGCCGTTATGAATTGTAGAATCAACACGCCGCAGGGCGCGTTATGTCACCGGGCGCAGAGCCGCATCGGGTGGCGCCAGACGGAGAGTTGGAACTGAGGGCGAAGCCGGGCCGCGCATTTTGCGCAACGGATTTGCTTAAGCGCGAGGCACTGCAAATCGATGCCCTAACCTGCCAGATGAACGCCAGATGAACAAGGGCGACCGGGGCAGAAACCGGATTGTGCAGTGCAATGTTATTGGATTGTTACAGTGGTTAACGAACAGGTTAACGCCTGAATCTGGTAGAAAAATAATCCGCCGAACGAAAAAGGCCGCAGCAATTGCCGCGGCCTTTCCATAAATCCTGATGAGGAAGAAGCTTACTCAGCGTCGCCTTCGGCAGCCTTCTTCTTAGCAGGTGCCTTCTTCTTCGGAGCGGCTTCTTCGCCTTCGGAAGCGTCGGCCTTAGCAGCTGCCTTCTTCTTGGAAGAAGACTTCTTCTCAGCCTTGTCGCCTTCTTCAGCGTCGTCAGCCAGCAGCTCTTCCTTCGTTACGGTCTTGTCAGTTACCGAGATTTCCTCAAGCAACTTGTCGATGACCTTTTCTTCGAAGATAGGAGCGCGCAGCGAAGCGGAAGCGCCTGGCGTGTTGCGGAAGAAATCAAGGATTTCCTTCTGCTGGCCTGGGAACTGCTGAAGCTGTGCAAACAGCGCACGCTGCATTTCTTCTTCAGTGACTTCTACGCCAGCCTTCTCACCGATTTCGGAGAGAACGAGACCAAGGCGAACGCGACGCTCAGCAAGCTTGCGATACTCTTCGCGGGCTTCTTCTTCGGTCGTGTCTTCATCAGCAAAGGTCTTGCCGGACTGAGCAAGATCAGTGTTGATCTGGCGCCAGATGTTGTCGAACTCTGCGTCAACCAGACCGGCAGGCGTTTCGAACTTGTACACTTCGTCCAGCTGATCAAGGATCTGACGCTTGACCTTCTGGCGAGTCACGTTCGTGTACTGGCTTTCGATCTGGCCGCGCACGATTTCCTTGAGCTTCTCAACCGACTCGAGGCCGAGCTTTGTCGCCAGTTCGTCGTTGATCTCGACGTCGGCAGCAGCAGCTACGTCCTTAACGGTGATGTCGAAAACAGCTTCCTTGCCTGCGAGGTTCGCAGCTGGATATTCTGTTGGGAAGGTAACAGTAATGGACTTTTCTTCGCCAGCTTCGACGCCAACCAACTGGTCTTCGAAGCCAGGGATAAAGCGGTTGGAACCGATAACGAGTTCTGCATCTTCAGCAGCGCCGCCATCGAATGCAACGCCATCGACCTTGCCGAGGTAGTTCATCGTCACGCGATCACCTTCGGCGGCCTTGCCAGCCTTGGTTTCGTAAGTGCGAGCGCTTTCGGCGATCTTGAGGATCTGCTCGTTGACTTCATCTTCGGTCACTTCAACAACTTCGCGCGTAACCTTGATGCCGTCGTTCGACTTCAGTTCGATAGCCGGAATGACTTCATAAACCAGGTTGAATTCGAAATCGGCTTCCGCTGCGAGAATCTTGTCAGCTTCGTCCTGATCTTCGGTCATGGAGATGGAAGGCTGCGTTGCAGACTTTTCGCCACGGCCAGAAATGATTTCAGACGGCTTGTCGCGAACAAGCTCGTTAACGAGGTCAGCCATGATGGACTTGCCATACATCTTCTTGAGATGTGCGAGTGGCACCTTGCCTGGACGGAAACCGTTGATGCGAACCTTGTCCTTGGCGTCAACCAGGCGCTCGTCAAGGCGAGACTTCATATCTGCGGCCGGAATAACGACCTTGATTTCGCGCTTCAGCCCTTCAGCCAGCGTTTCGATAACCTGCATTTTCATACCTTCACATCATGGCGGCGGTGCTCAGACAGCCGTTGGTTTACGTTCGAGCACAGCGCCGGAACCTAAATTCACCGGCCGTAACTATATAAACTGCATGCACAAGCATTTTGCCGAGCAAAAACTGCGCTTGAGCCAAAGAGGCGGCGATGCAGATACATCACGCATGCCTCTCGGCGATTCATGTGGTGCGGGTAGAGGGACTCGAACCCCCACAACTCTCGTCGCCAGAACCTAAATCTGGTGCGTCTACCAATTCCGCCATACCCGCGCTCTTGAATCCTGCATAAACAACATCCGGCACGAAATGCCTTCCGGAGCGCGCGTCTCTATATCACCCGTTTTCTGGAGCGCAAAGGAAAAATGACGGTTTTACGTGGCTATTTGCTTAACCGGATGATCCATGCAGCGGAAATTGCAGCAAACACCCCTCGCCTCATCGCTATCGTCTTCATTGCCAGTCATCCAGACCGCAGCTCGATCAACCAGCCGGGCCCCGACGTAGTAGCCGAGTGCAAAGCCGAAAAACACATCTTATCCGCGACTAAACAGCCTCGACGCCCACAAGGTGCCGTCAAATTATGCATTTACGAAGACTTAACCACTCAATTTGAGGCATGCAATGCACTCAGCGCATAGGTGGCATACTTCATTGTCTGTTTTTGTTTTTATTAAACCGATTATATTCGGCGTCAGGAAATGAGTTGAACGCCGATCCCAAGCGGCGCAGATAACCAAAGGAAACGATCATGAACATCACTCGCTCGCTGAACAACTGGCGCAAGTATCGTCAGACTGTAACTGAACTTGGCCGCATGAGCGACCGCGAACTGAACGACCTGGGCATTGGACGCAGCGACATCCGCCGCGTAGCACGCACAGCAGTCGGCATCTAAATATAAACTGCTTGTGAGTGGCGTTAGCCACGACACATTCAGCTTTGAAAAAAGGTCTCGAGCTTCGGCTCCGGGGCCTTTTTCTTTGTCTGCAGTCTTTCTGAAACCAAACCATAAACGTTGGTCAAATTGAACGCCTAAAAAACATGCGCGACCGCCACAAAGGTGCAAAAATAGCCGACACATTGCACAAACGCATGGCAGTCGCCTAAAAACTGCACTCCACTTCCTCGATCTCCTTATGTATATACACATCAACAGCAGCAAACGCCCAAATGTGCATCGCTGCAGACCCATTCGAGATAAATCGAACAAAGATCGAGGAAACGACCATGAACCCTATCCGTATCGCAAAAAACTGGATGAGCTACCGCCGTACAATGAATGAACTCGGCAGCCTCTCCAACCAGGCCCTCAGCGACATTGGCTTGACACGTTACGACATCCGCAACGTTGCTTCCCGTTCGTTCCGCTAATCAGCGTACAGAGTCATTTCCTCGACCGTCCTCCCAAGAACGCGGAAATGACTGAGCGACAGGTAATCAAAAACGGCGCCTCTGGCGCCGTTTTTGATTCTACGATCCATATGGCTCGCGACGGGCACTCCAGCCGAGTCATCTCATCCCTGCTACATCCGAGAATCAGCCCCTCGCTTGACAATTCAATTCTAATATGAGAACATAAAGTGAACATATGGAGTTGCAGCAATGACCGCAGCAGATAAGACCATTGAAAATGCCATGTCCATCGTCGCCCAGTCACGCAGCCTGCGTGAAAGAGCGCTGGAACGTAGACGTGAACTGCAACGGCGCACGGAAGTGATGACCATCAAGCCGCTTTACATTCTCAAGAAAAATGGCGGCAGACAGCTTTCGCTTCGGTTGGACAGCTGACCCAAGGCCCAAGGCTGCCGCATCTGTGCAGCTAGTCGTTTCATGGCAGAAAAAATCCCGCCTCGGAGGTTCCTCCGCGCGGGATCACTAGAATAGCACTAGTATCATGGTCGTTATCGCATGCGCTGGAGGGCTGCTTGCGGAGACGCGGTTGCGGTCTCTGTGAGACCAGGCAAACGATCTGTCTTCCTCAGTATTTTAATTGGCTTCTCAGCTGGGTCTGTCGGTGTTGCGATGCTGGCGGTTTTGAATTCACGATCAACGGGAAAAGATGAGTCGACATTTTTTGTGATCAGACTATCGGCCATTGCTGCGGAAGCTGAAAAACCGATCATGGCTACAATGATGAGAATAGGCTTCATGTCATTCTCCATTCTTTGTGGGTTACGGCTCGAATTGAATGCGTGTGCGCTTTGTGAATTTCCTCTGGGAAAGAGGAAATGCTCAGGCTTTACTGGGTTCATATTTGCTTTTCAGAGAGCGTCGGAAGATCATCGCAACATAAGTTCCTCGCAGAGGAATTATGATCGGTTTATACACGGACGCAGAGGCGCTGTTGGCAGCCTGTAATATGCGTCGAGTTCCGGAACTGTTTTGAGACATCATGCCTGCTCTCCTTCGCGAAATAGAACGGAAGGCGCGGGCTTTAGTTCCTGCTGCAGCTAAGCAAAGGTTAACAAAACATACAGCAAATGCAGAATATCCACTCACGAATCCGTGATTGGATTCTAATGAATAATAGTATTTGGGCAAAAATTCTAGATATCGAGTGTTCCAGCTGCAATACGTACGGCATGTCCGCCGATTCTGGCACGGGAAATCTCGTTTTCCTTCACATCCATCACGAGATGGATATGAGACGGGCGTCCCATTTCAACACCCTGCTCAATTAGCATCGGGTAGTGCCCATCTGCCAATCTGTCAAAATGGTGGATCGCTCCTGAGAGTGCTGCAACTGCGGAGCCGGTCGCCGGATCCTCTGGAATGCCCATATCAGGCGAGAACATGCGGGCATGAAACTTTGCCGCATGGTTCACGCCACCGCGACAATAGAGATAGGCAGAGGTCAGCCTGCCCTCGACCAGAGGCGCGTTTTTGATCCACAGCCCGGCATCAAAATCCACCTCTTCCATCGCAGCGAGATTATGCACGGGTATGGTCAGGAACGGCACTCCGGCCGTCCAAATGGAAGACACGTGATTCTCGAAGCCCAGCTGGGATTCGGCAAGACCAATTGCGTCGGCAAGCTCCGCGCTGTTCACCGGCAGTTGCACACGCGAGGACTTACGCGGCAGATCGAATTCGGCAAAACTGGCCTCTCCCTGACGAATGCGGATAGCGCAGCGGACTGGCCCGACCTTCTCGTCCAGCACTGTCACCATATCTGCATCACCACCACCGTGGTTTTTCTCCGCAATGGCGATGGCCGCACCCACAGTCGGGTGGCCGGCAAATGGTAATTCTGATGATGGTGTGAATATGCGCAGGGATGCAGCGTGGGCGGGGTTGGCGGATGTCGTGATGAAAACCGTTTCAGACAGGTTCATCTCGCGCGCGATGGCCTGCATGGTCACATCGTCCAGCGCATCCGCACCAAACATGACAGCAAGAGGGTTCCCGGCCAGCTTTTGGCGCGTGAAGACATCGTAGATACTATAACTTATCGCCACATCCCACTCCTTGGGCCGCTCTCGTTCATCCGCAAACTGCCTGACCTCACAAGCCTCTGCAACCCTGTTTGTGCACTCGTTGAGAAGAAGCTCATGAATGCACGGCCTGCTTTAAAGAGCTTGTCCTAACAGCAGGTCTTCATGTACCAAAGGCCATCAACAGGGGTGACGGAATGTCGCGTTCAACTGAGAGTCTGTGTTTCGTAGCCTCGACCACCGACAATGCGCAAGCTGCGCGCGATGAGCTTGTGGAGCATTACGGCAATACGCCGTTTGAAGAGGCCGATGTCATCGTCGCGCTTGGCGGTGATGGTTTCATGCTGCAGGTGCTGAATGAGACCATGAATTCCGGAAAGCGCGTCTATGGAATGAATCGCGGCTCTGTTGGTTTTTTGATGAATGATTACCGAATCGAAGGGCTTCGCAGACGCATCGCGGTTGCCACGGGCAACGATTTCCATCCACTTCGCATGACGACAATAGATACCAACGGCGATGAATTCTCCGCACTCGCAATGAATGAAGTCAGTCTGTTCCGCCAGTCTCATCAGGCCGCAAAACTGCGCGTTGATGTGGATGGCAAGACGCGGTTGGAAGAACTGATCTGCGATGGAATGATGGTTGCCACCCCCGCTGGTTCCACTGCCTACAACTTCTCAGCCCACGGGCCGATATTGCCGCTCGAATCACCGCTTCTCGCATTGACGCCGGTCAGTGCCTTTCGTCCCCGTCGTTGGCGTGGCGCGCTGTTGCCCAACAAGGTCACTGTGGATGTGCACGTGATCGAGAGCGATAAGCGCCCGGTCAACGCCGTTGCCGACCACACCGAAGTCAAATCGGTGCAAAGCGTGCGGATTGCGCAATCCGAAGACAGGACCGCGAAAATCCTGTCCGATCCAGACCGGTCCTGGTCAGACAGGGTGCTGGCTGAACAGTTTACGAATTGAGATTCATGATGATGAAAACCCTTCTCACCACCAGCTTGCTCCTTGCCAGCATCTGCACTGCCAATGCACAGTCTCAGAACGCCGAGATTGCCTCCCTGCCCGTCTCTACCATTTTCGTGGCGAGCAGCGGCCTTTGGGAGCAGGAGACCGCCCCCGCTGCGAACGCGGACAAGAAGGGCGAACCAACGCGGGGCTATTACAAGGTGGTCGCCATGCGCCAGCCAGACGGCACGGCGAAAATCTATCTTCAGCAGATAGCCTATACGGCGGGTGGGCCAAGTCTGGTCGAGACGGTGGAACTTGAAGAGTTCACGCAGATGAAAGCTTACGTGACTGACATCCGGCCTGAAAGCTCAACCGGCGCGCCGGCTGTTCCCGGACTTTTCGTAACCGTGCACCTCAAGACAAAGCCTGACCAGAAAGATGCGGATGCATGGACGGTTCTGATCGATGAACTGGGCGACATGAAGATCGAAAAAGCGTCCAACTGACTGCGACCTTAGAGGCCTAAGTCCTCGGGTCCGCTCAGGGCTTCTCGGAAATGGTGCTTCCAAAGGCGAGCACCCAGCGCACCGCTGCGGTCGAGGCTGGAACCGACCGTCAGCCAGGGCAGCAATGTAGGACGTAACCCGGCGTCGAAAAACGAAAATCCAGCGGCCAGCACGCAGGTGTCGGCCTGAATTCCACAAACGAGAACGCGGTCCACTTCTAGCGATAGCAGGTAATCGACAGCCTCTTTCGGCGGCGCGTAACCGTATTTTATGAAGACGCGATCTGCGGCAATCAGGCTCTCGTCCGAGGGTGCCGGTTTCCAGCCCAACTGGCTTTCAAAGGGTGTGATGCTCTCATCGTGCCTTTCGACACTGGCAACGCTCGGCATGAGTTTCACAAGCTTCTTGATCTTGTCCACCAGCTCCACTGGCGGGTTAAAGCTTGGCTGGATATCAACGATATAAAGAACCTGCTTCATCTCACACCTCTCAAAACACGAACGCCTCCCGCGATATCAATCGCAGGAGGCGCATTTTCAGTAAGGCTTTTGACGTCCGATCAATCGATGTCAGCAACCTCAACATCAGCACCGCCGCTGATGCGGTGTGCCAGCGCAGCTTCCATGAACTCGTTCAATTCGCCGTCCAGCACGTTGCCAGGTGCGGTGCTTTCAACGCCCGTGCGCAGATCCTTGACCAACTGATAAGGCTGCAGCACGTAAGAGCGGATCTGGTGGCCCCAGCCGATGTCGGACTTGGAGGCAGCCTGCGCATTGGCAGCGGCTTCCCGCTTCATCAGTTCAGCCTCATAGAGACGTGAGCGCAACATTTCCCACGCCTTGGCGCGGTTCTTGTGCTGCGAACGTTCCTGCTGGCAGGCAACAGCGATGCCGCTTGGAATATGCGTGATACGAACAGCCGAGTCGGTGGTGTTAACGTGCTGTCCACCCGCGCCGGACGAACGATATGTATCGATGCGGCAATCGCTTTCATTGATATCGATCTGGATCGAATCATCAACCACTGGGTAAACCCAGATGGACGAGAAGGATGTATGGCGTCGCGCATTGCTGTCGTAAGGCGAGATACGAACAAGGCGGTGAACGCCCGACTCGGTCTTCATCCAGCCGAAAGCATTGTGGCCTTTGACGAGGATCGTTGCGGATTTGATACCCGCTTCTTCGCCATCGTGAATTTCGAGAATTTCAACCTTGAAGCCCTGACGCTCGGCCCAACGAGTATACATGCGCAAAAGCATGTTGGCCCAGTCCTGGCTTTCCGTGCCACCAGCGCCCGAATGCACTTCGACATAGGTATCGTTGCTATCTGCTTCACCTGATAGCATGGCCTCCACCTGACGGCGGTTTGCTTCGCTTCTCAGCGCCTTCAAACCGTCTTCAGCTTCCTTGACGATATCGGCATCGCCTTCAGCCTCGCCCATTTCGATCAACTCAATATTGTCGTTGACCTGCTGTTCAAGCAGTTTCACGCCATTGATCGATTCATCGAGTTGCTGGCGCTCGCGCATCAGCTTTTGCGCCTCTGTGGCGTCGTTCCAGAGGTTCGGGTCCTCTGCCTTATTGTTCAACCAGTCCAGTCGTCTTATCGCCTGGTCCCAGTCAAAGATGCCTCCTCAGCAGGCTTATGGCCTGCTTGATTTCGTCGACGATGTTCACGATCTCATTGCGCATTTCGCAGATACTTCGCTTTCATGGAATTTGGAATTGTATTTTGCTCGCTGAATAAATGCGAGGGGCGCGGATGTAAAGCCCACGCCCCTCGGCTTTCCATTCAATGATTTTAATAGAGGCCGCCGCCGCCGCCAGTAATGGCCTGCTGGGCTTGAGGAGAAGCGCGCAGAATATCTTCCTGCGACATTGCCCCATCCATGCCAATGACGGAGAAGCTGCTGGCTGGCCCCGTGCCTGGCTTGAAGGCCTCCATGATCGTGTCAGGCTCGCCCTCATTCGCCGCCATGCCCGTCTTTCTGTTGACGGCCACGAACTGCATGCCATTGGGCACGATGAACTTGCTGGCCGGCATGTGTTTTGCAGCCTGCGCTATGAATTCGCCGAAAATAGGTGCGGCCAGCGAACCGCCGGTACCGCCGCGACCAAGGGGGGCCGGGCTGTCAAAACCGATGTATAGGCCAGCGACCATGTCCGGCGTGTAACCGACGAACCATGCATCCTTTTCGTCATTTGTTGTGCCGGTCTTGCCAGCAACCGGAAGATCGACCTTGATCTTGCCAGCGGCAGTACCGCGCTGAACAACGCCCTCGAGCATTGACGTGGTCTGATACGCCGTCATCGGGTCGAGAACCTGCTCGCGATTATCAACGATCTCGGGTTCATCCTGGTTCTGCCAGCGTGGCGCGTTGCAGCTCTCACAGCCACGCTCTTCGTGGCGGAAAATCGTCTTGCCGTAACGGTCCTGAATGCGGTCAATCACGGTCGGATTGATCTGCTTTCCACCATTCGCGATGACCGAGTAGGCAGAAACCATGCGCATGACAGTGGTTTCGCCAGAGCCGAGCGACATCGCAAGCAGCGGCGGCATCTTGTCGTAGATACCGAAGCGCTCCGCATATTCCGCAACCAGGTTCATGCCCATATCCTGCGCAAGCCGCACAGTCATGAGGTTACGCGATTTCTCGATGCCCAGACGCAGTGTCGATGGACCAGCGGATTCACCACCATAGTTCTGCGGCCGCCAGACCTGACCACCGGAAACGACTTCAAGGGGCGCATCCATGACAACAGAAGCAGGCGTATAGCCATTGTCCAGAGCGGCTGCATAGATGAACGGCTTGAAAGATGAACCCGGCTGACGCATGGCCTGCGTTGCGCGGTTGAATTCAGACTGACCGTAGGAGAAGCCGCCCACCATTGCCAGAACACGACCCGTATGGGGGTCCATGACAACCATGCCGCCCTGAACCTTTGGCGGCTGACGAAGGCGGAACGCATCGCCTTTGTCGGAAAGAGGCTCGACGTACACAACGTCACCCGTCTTCAAAACCCCTGCTGGAGATTTGGCGGTCGCACGCTGGCCTTTTGCGTCTCGATAGGCCCACTTCATGTTCTCAGGCTTGATCCGACCACGGCTGCGCAGATCAGGATTTTCGCTATCTCCATCCGGACGAAGTCCGATGTCGACACCGTCAGCCGTGGCAGCAAGCACAACGGCCATTTTCCATTCTGGCACGTCACGCAGCGGCTTCAGCTTCAAAAGTGCCGCCGCCCAATCGCCTGACGTATCGATCTGGTCGATGGGTCCGTGAAATCCGCGGCGCTCGTCATAATCAAGGAGACCATCCTGCAAAGCCTTGCGAGCTTCCATCTGAATGACGGGATCAAACGACGTGCGGACGGAAAGGCCACCTTCGAGCAAAGCCTTCTCGCCGTATTTCTCAACGATCTGGCGGCGGGCTTCTTCGGAGAAGTAGTCGGATGCAGCAAGACGTGCGCCGCCTGTGCGAATGTTTACGCCCAGCGGCTGTGTCTTGGCGTCAGCAGCGTCTGCCTGGGTGATGTAGCCGTTTTCGGCCATACGATCGATAACCCAGTTACGGCGTTCCAGCGCCGCTTTTTCACGGCGAAGTGGATGGTAGTTCGCAGGACCCTTTGGCAGCGCGGCCAAATAAGCGGTCTCGGCAATTGTCAGTTCCGTCACGGATTTGTTGAAATAGGTCAACGCCGCACTAGCGATACCGTAGGAGTTCAACCCGAAGAAAATCTCGTTGAGATACAGTTCGAGGATCTTGTCCTTGCTGTAGGCCTGCTCGATGCGGAACGAAAGAACCGCTTCTTTCGCCTTGCGCTCCATCGTCTGTTCATTGGTCAACAGGAAGTTCTTGGCCACCTGCTGGGTAATGGTCGAACCACCCTGCGTGGGGCCACCTGTTGCAAAGGCAACGGCTGCACGGGCAAAACCTGTCACGTCGATGCCGGGGTGCTGATAGAAATTCTTGTCTTCTGCCGAAAGAAATGCAGCCTTCACACGATCAGGAACAGCCTGGATGGGCAGAAACAACCGCCGTTGCTTGGCATATTCCGCCATCAGCGCACCGTTACCGGCGTGAATGCGGGTCGTGACCGGCGGCTCGTAACTGCTCAGCACAGCATAATCGGGAAGATCCTTCGTGATCGTCACCAGATAGATGGCAACACCACCAGCTGCCACAAGGAACAGCATGCTGGCCAAGCCGAAGAAATATCCAATAAGTCTGATCATATTAAAGCTACCGATACTTCGAATCGCAAAGGGTTGCGCCCGCAGTTATGCGCACATTCTTGCATATAGCGTGCCGTTTTGCACACCGCATCATCGATGACAAGCTGCCAGTTGAAGCATTGTCCGCATTGTTATAGCGGACTGCGTCTCCTGCTTAACAAAAAAGGTACAGCGTAGGCATCGAATCTCAACCGAGAGTAACGTGGGGAATGTGAGTAAAATAGGGCTTTACGCCTATTTCCTCGGGGAGATCATCCAGACTTGAATGCTTTTTTGGAGTAAATGCGCACAGAACACACGAAAGCGTGATGCAGCCGCAAGCATGTCTAACCGCCGTTCGCCATTGCCTGAGCGCGGTAGCGTGTCACTGCGGTTGCCAGCGTCTCAGCCACCTTTGCCCGCCACGCTTCATCCAACAGCAGTTTCTCGTCATCAGGATTGGACAGAAACCCGAGCTCTAGCAGCACAGACGGCACATCATGCGCCCGCAGCACCTGAAAACCAGCAAATCGATGCGGATTGTTGATGAGGCCGATCTGACCTTCAAAAGATTTCACGATGTTCTCAGCCAGGGTAACGGAAAATGCCTGAGTTTCGCGTCGGGTGAGATCAAGCAGAATATCTGCGACCTCAGGACGTTCGTGCTGCACAGTCACGCCCGCAATCTGGTCTGAAAGGTTTTCTCGCTCGGCCAGATCCTGCGCCATCCTGTCGGAGGCGCGATCGGAGATCGTGTAGACAGTCGCGCCGCGAATACCTTTCTGTTTCAGGGTGTCAGCATGAACGGAAATGAAGAGATTGGCATTCTCTTGCCGCGCAAGGACAACGCGCTCGGAAAGCGCCAAAAACGTATCATCGTCACGGGTCAGGAAAGCCTTGATTCCCGGTATCTTGTTCAGCCTATCAGCCAATTGCTTGGCGAAGGTCAGCGTGATGACCTTTTCGTCCGTTCCCGTGGTCGCACCCTTGGCGCCTGCATCAATGCCGCCATGGCCGGCATCGACAGCAATGACGAACTCGGATTGGCGCGACGTTTTCGGCGCCACTTCAGAGGTTACAGATGCTGTTGTCGCTGGCGCAAGTGCCTGCCAGTTCTGATTTTTCAGCAGGTCTGCAAATTTCTGCTTCGTCGTTACCTCAGCATCCAGAACGAAGGGAAAAACCTGCGCTCCATTTTCCGCCTTGGCTTCAGCGATAACAACCTGCGCTGGCTTCTTGGCCGTCAGAACAAGGCGCGCACGGCCCTCACCCATATTGCCAAATCGGATATCGCTGAAAAGCCCTGTCGGGGCCAGGTCGTTTGTGGGGAAGGAAAAGCCGACGGCCGGGAAATCGACAACGATGCGAGCTGGAGAATCGAGATAGTGGACTTCGAATTCCGGCTGCTGGTTAAACTCCATGACGATGCGGGTGCGCGCCTCATCCCCGATGATGCGTGCTTTGCTAACAACCAGCGCTGGCGTCTTCTCCTGAGAATGACCCGAGGTGGCGCTGCAAAAAATGCAAATCGATGCAAGCAACAGGGCCTGACCGATTCGCGCGGACAAAACCCTGAATTGAGACACGCAGCTCGTGATAATCGATGTTTTTGTGGTCGCCAAAATCATTTCCGTATCTGAATTTTTGTCACGCAAGAGAATATTTTATCAGCGAAACAGGCCGTTCCAACTGCTCACAGAGGCCGGAATTAGGCCCGCGTGCAACAATCACAGCCATTGGTGAAGCAATTCTTAACTGCGAAATTCCATCAACGATATGGCATATTTAGCCGCCCTATTGCTATTATGACAGATAGAACATACAACGTGAATGAGGGTTAAAAGTGTTGACGGGATCGATGCCCGCCGGCTGCCAATCGACAAAGACGCTGGCGCTGCAATATCGGGCAATCATCTGCCGTCGCTGCATTTTTCTCCTGAAACTGAATCAATTCTGGCGTTGCCAGAACAATACCCGGTGGCATGCCACCGCGCGCTCGGAGAGAGCATTTTCATCGGATCCCATCGGGGTCTATTTATTATAGTCGTTCTCGCTTGGCCAATGATGTCGTTGCAGCAGCTTTCAAATCAACCGGATACCACGAGCAGGCATCATGCTTTGCCAGTTGTCCGGGCGCTGCCAGTTAACCGACGCCGGGCAGAACACTTCATTTCCGGCACACCCTTGGAATTAGATGGAAGGCCTGTCCTCGTGACGGGCCTGTTCTCGTATATGACAAGGCTGCGCCGAGGAGCAAAGCTTACATGGCAGACAAAATGCTTATCGACGCGTCCCATGAAGAGGAGACGCGCGTAGTCGTAGTCCGCGGGAATCGAATTGAGGAATTCGATTTCGAGTCGGAACACAAGAAACAAATTCGCGGCAATATATATCTTGCCAAGGTGACCCGCGTGGAGCCTTCGCTTCAGGCTGCATTTGTTGACTACGGCGGCAATCGCCACGGTTTTCTGGCATTCGCAGAAATCCATCCTGACTACTATCAAATCCCCCTTGCTGACAGGCAGGCTCTCTTAAGAGCTGAAGCGGAAGATCATCGCCGCAACGACGACTTCGAGTCGGCAGACGCGCCGAACGAACGGGTCTCATCGACTGTCGATCTCTCTCAGGTAGAACAGCCCGACGTAGGCATCGTTGAAGCCGCACAGGCTGCCCCTGCCCCTGAGCCTGAGGTTGTCGAGGACGTTTCCGCTGAAGCTGTTGAAGCCGAGGTTGAAGCAACCGAGGTCGTGGCGGAAGACGTTGCTGTCGAAGACGAAAAGCCGAAGAAGCGCGTTCGTCGCCCACGCACCAAGAAAAAGACGGAAGCTGATGACGTTTCTGCCGACGCGGCCCCTTCGGATGAAAGCTCCGAAGATGATGGCAGCAAGGGCGGCGAGATGGCAGCCATGGTCGATACGGATACGATTTCGGAAGAAGTCGAAGGCCTCGGCCGTCGTGACAATGATGACGACGACGATGATGATGATCATCACGAGAAGGAAGTCATCGAGTCCGTTGGCGCAGAAGACGCGATGGAGGAAGTTCCAGACCGCGTTTCCCGCAAGCCACGCAAGCAGTACCGCATTCAGGAAGTCATCAAGCGCCGCCAGATTATTCTGGTTCAGGTTGCCAAGGAAGAACGTGGCAACAAGGGCGCTGCCCTGACGACATATCTGTCGCTGGCCGGTCGTTACTCGGTCCTCATGCCGAACACTGCGCGTGGCGGTGGTATTTCCCGCAAGATCACTCAGCCAACAGACCGCAAGCGTCTGAAGGAAATCGCACGCGATCTCGAAGTGCCGCAGGGCATGGGTGTGATCCTTCGTACTGCCGGTGCAAACCGCACCCGCGTCGAAATCAAGCGCGACTTCGAATATCTGATGCGTCTGTGGGAAAACGTCCGCACATTGACGCTGAATTCGACGGCCCCTTGCCTCGTTTACGAAGAAGGCTCGCTGATCAAGCGTTCGATCCGAGATCTCTATAACAAGGACATCAGCGAGATCATCGTTTCCGGTGAGGAAGGCTATCGTGAAGCGAAAGACTTCATGAAGATGCTGATGCCGAGCCACGCCAAGGTAGTTCAGCCCTACCGCGACATTCACCCGATCTTCTCGCGCTCCGGTATCGAAGCGCAGCTTGACCGCATGTTGCAGCCGCAGGTCACGTTGAAATCAGGTGGTTACCTCATCATCAACCAGACGGAAGCGCTGGTTGCCATCGACGTGAACTCCGGTCGTTCGACACGCGAGCATTCCATCGAGGAAACCGCCGTCCAGACGAACCTGGAGGCAGCCGAAGAAGTCGCACGCCAGCTTCGTCTTCGCGACCTTGCCGGTCTTGTCGTCGTCGACTTCATCGACATGGAAGAAAAGCGCAACAACCGCGCCGTTGAAAAGAAGCTGAAGGATTGCCTGAAGAACGACCGCGCCCGCATTCAGGTCGGTCGCATCTCGCACTTCGGTCTTCTGGAAATGTCGCGCCAGCGCATTCGCGCATCGGTTCTGGAATCCACAACGCAGGTCTGCTCGCATTGCGGTGGCACCGGCCATGTTCGCTCTGAATCCTCCATTGCCCTGCATGTGCTGCGCGGCGTTGAAGAATATCTGCTGCGTAACACCACGCACAACATCACGGTTCGTTGCACGCCGGATACGGCATTGTACCTGCTCAACCACAAGCGCGCGACGATTGTCGATTATGAAGCCCGCTTCGGCGTCGCTATCATCATCGCTGCCGATGCAAGCGTCGGTGCGCAGCACTTTGCAATCGATCGCGGCGAAGCCGTCGAGAACCCTGTCAAGATCGAGAGCCTCATCCAGTTGCTTCCTGACTTCGAAGAAGAGGAAGACGACATCATCATCGAAGCTGATGAGGATGAAGAAGAGGAAGAGATCGTAAAGGTCGAGAAGGCTGAAGCCAAACCTGCGCAGGCGGACAATGGCGAAGAAGGCAAACGCAAGCGCAAGCGTCGTCGTCGTCGTCGGGGCAAAGGCAGCCAGAACGGCGTCGATGCACAGGCAGATGCTGGCGAAGACACTGAGTCTGACGATCAGGACGACGATGCCGAGACCGATGCGGATGAAGAGACAAATGTTTCGACATCCAATGGCAGCGACAACAACGGATCTGAAGAAGCCAAGCGCAAGCGTCGTCGCCGCGGCAAGCGTGGTGGACGTCGCAATCGCGATGAAAACGGCAACATTATTGAAGACAATGATGACGTTGAGGCCACACAGGCTGGGGAAGAAGGCGACGAAGCCGCACCTTCCGAGAGCACAGAAGAACAGGTTGCCGTCGACGCTGTCGCTGCTGACGTGACGCCTGCAATCGTTGCCGACGACGCTGAAAAGCCGAAGAAGCCACGCCGGACACGTAAGGCAAAGGACAAGGCTGGCGACACCGAGGCTGAACCAGCAGCAGCTGTCGCTGTGGCTGAACCAGCACCTGCCGCGGTCGCTGTCGAGACTGTGGAGCCGCAAGCAGTTGAGGCACCCGTTGCCGAAGCCCCTGCTCCGGCGCCTGTGGAGCCTGTTGTTGAGACACCTGCCGTTTCCCGTGAAGAAACGACGGATGAAGCAGCCAAGCCTGCACGCGCCAACCGCGGCGATAACGTCTCCTCATCGGAGCCCGTCGTAACCTCGGCAGCACCAGAAGGTGGCGAAACTGATCCATCCAAGCCCCGTAAGGGCGGCTGGTGGCAAAGACGCGGCTTCTTTTAAGCCGAGTTGCTAGTTTTCCAATGAAAAGAGGCTCCGTTTACGGGGCCTTTTTTTGTGTCTACGGTTGGCAAGCAGCTGTCTTGTTGTCTGGGATTGTGGATGCTATCGATCCTCTATGAGATCCAGCACACCAATGAGCGAAGCTGAGTATAAAGCCGTGCTCGTTTCCATTCTGCGCCAGCACTCGCTACCCGCATTGGAGAAGCTGCAGCTGGTGGGCCTCAAGCTTCCCGAAAAAACTCGTATGATGATGATCGGGATACATCCGGGACAAAGCGAGGAAGGCTTCTTTGACGTCCACATTCAGCTTGATGGTCCAGATCTCTATGTCCTCAATAAAGCCATTGCAGCGTATCGATCACTCTTCGAGGTTAGCTGTATCGATGGTCGTATGATACCGGATGTGCCGATGTTCGACGTCGAGAATGCCGGGTTTTCTGTCAATGACGCAATCGTCGATGTCTGTATGGACTGGCTGGAGGAACTGTGGTCGCAGTCTGAGGGTATCGATGTGCCGGCAAAGATGTTCGGCGACGAAGGCTATGGGTCGGTATCCGAAAAACCATTGCATCGCGGGGTCAGGCAATGAGGCCATAAGGTTGAGACCACCCGCAGCCTATCGACGGTTTGACACCATCATGCATCACAAAATAAAAAGCCGGATCGTTCCCGATACGGCTCTTGGATATGCTTGATATAAGCCTCAGATGGCTCACTCGTCGCGATACACCTTTTCACGGCGCTCGTGGCGTTCTTGTGCTTCGATGGAGAGTGTGGCGATAGGACGGGCGTCCAGTCTCTTGAGACCGATAGGTTCGCCGGTTTCTTCGCAATAGCCGTAGGTGCCATCATCGATGCGCTGCAGCGCAGCATCAATTTTCGAGATCAGTTTTCTCTGGCGGTCTCGGGCGCGCAGTTCTATGGCCCGGTCTGTCTCTGATGATGCCCTGTCGGCAAGGTCAGGATGGTTTGCGCTTTCCTCTGCGAGATGCCCCAGCGTCTCTCTCGCTTCTCGCAGAATGTCGTTCCTCCAGCTCACCAGCTTGGCCCGAAAATAGGCCTTCTGGCTTGCATTCATGAACTCATCGCTCTCCGAGAGTACGTATTTACTAAGATCGATCTTCTCACTCACGCGATTCTCCTCGAAGAACATCTCTTATATTGCGCGGGTATACTCCAAGGACGTAGGCCCGTTCAAGTGCGCAGAACAGTTTTAGAGCATTTTTAAATCTGTCATAAAAATCGGCTAAATGATTATTTCTTATGCTTTATTCGCAAAACACGAAATATTTCCGCGATCACGTTTCACATCACGTCACGACAGCCTGGCTCTTGCGGCAAGACGCTCAACTCCTGTAAAGCTGCTGTCGATGTTTCCCTGGCTACAGGACTTCCGATGCAAGAGCCTTCCAACCTGCCGTCAAGACTTTATCTTCTGCGCCATGCACATGCCGCTTGGGCTGCGCCCGGCGAGCGGGATTTCGATAGATCACTGGATAACAAGGGCTACAGCGAAGCGGAAATCATCGCAGACCGCGCATCGGACATGGGCTACAAACCCGATATACTCATCAGCTCTACTGCGTTGCGGTGCCGCGAAACGGCCCAGTCCATGCGCCGCGCCTTCAACGACAGCCTCGAGATCACCTTCGTCGATGAAATGTACAATGCCGAGGCCGATACTTACTTGGCCTTGATTTCAGCGCAGGTGGCGGGCAGCTCCGTCATGCTGATCGGTCATAATCCAACGCTGGACGCTGTTGCTGAGAGGCTGATTGGTAGCCGCCAGATGGAGGCACAGATCCCTTCAGGCTTTCCAACTGCAGGCCTTGCCGCGCTGGATGCGGTGCCTGCCGTCGATGGAGATGGCGCCCAATGGCGTCTGGTGGCTTTCCTGTCTCCGTGACATCGACACCGGCTCGACGGAAAAATTTCCGCCGGGCGCTTCTTTTTTGAGCAATCCGCCACCCTATATATTTTCACATAGAATAATATTTTTTGGGAAACGTCCTTGCCGCCATCCTTTACATCCGTCGCAGATAGCGCACTGATTGCCATGGACAACCTTGCGGACCGGGCAAGCGCCATCACCAACCCGACATTGCGGTTGGGCGTGACCGGACTCTCGCGCGCTGGCAAAACTGTCTTCATTTCCTCGCTCGTGCATAATTTGCTGAATGGTGGCCGGTTGCCGATCTTCGAGGCGATGCGATCCGGTCGTGTCTCAAATGTGCGGCTGGAGCCTCAGCCCGATGACGCCATACCCCGTTTTCAATACGAGGATCACATTCAGGCACTGGTCCGCGACCGGATATGGCCGGACTCGACCCGTGCCATTTCCGAATTGCGGATAACGGTGGAATACCAGAGTGCCAGCGGCTGGGGTCGCTGGTTCTCGCCCGGACGCCTCGCAATAGACATTGTCGATTATCCCGGCGAATGGCTGCTCGATCTTCCGTTGCTGTCCAGAGATTACAAGACCTTCAGCGACAGTACAGTCGCGCTGGCACAGACCGGTGTCCGCGCTGAGCTTGCCCACGAATGGCTCGAGATCGCGGCCGCCGTCGATATTGATGGCCCGGCAGATGAAATGACCGCCCGTCGTCTGGCCGAAAGCTTTGCCACCTATCTGCGCGCCTGCAAGTCAGATGAGCGTTCGCTTTCCACGCTTCCTCCCGGGCGCTTTTTGATGCCGGGTGATCTGGAAGGATCGCCTGCCCTCACCTTTTCGCCGCTGCCCGGCCTGAGTGACGGCAAGGCCGCAAAAGGCTCCCTGCGCGCCATGATGGAGCGTCGTTACGAGGCCTATAAGACGATTGTCGTGAAGCCGTTCTTTCGTGAGCACTTTGCGCGCCTTGATCGCCAGATTGTGCTGATCGACGCGCTTCAGGCCGTTAATCGTGGCCCTGAGGCGGTACAGGATCTGGAGAGAGCGTTGGGCGACGTGCTGGCCTGTTTTAGACCTGGAAAGAACAGCCTTCTATCGTCGCTTGTCGGGCGGCGGATAGACAAGGTTCTGGTTGCCGCAACGAAGGCGGATCACCTTCACCACGAAAGCCATGACAGACTGGAAAGTTTGACGCGACGTCTCGTGGACAGAGCGATCACCACAATCGGCATGAGCGGCGCAGGTATAGAGGTGATGGCGCTTGCCTCGGTGCGGGCCACCAAGGAGGCTAGCGTGCGCCAAGACGGGCAATCGCTTCCTGTCATCGTCGGCACGCCTATCGCTGGTGAGATGATCAATGGCGAGGTCTTTGACGGAAACCGCACCACCGCTGTTTTTCCCGGCGATCTGCCCGAAAATCCGGAGCCACTGTTCCGCGCACTCGATGCTGAGGGTGACAAGGCTGATCTTCCAGATGTGAGTGTCATCCGCTTTCGCCCGCCCCGGCTTGAAGAAAACAAGGATGGCATCAAATTGTCGGTTCCGCATATCAGGCTGGACCGTGCCATGCAGTTCCTGTTTGGAGATCGGCTTGCATGAAAGACGAGAATGATAAGCCCAGCCGCCGCCCCGCAGCGTTTAGTCTGGAAGCTGAAGCGACACCGAGCCGCGTGATGGACGCCAAACGCGCTCCGCGCAGCTTTGATGGCGAGATTTCGATGACGCCGGATGAAGAGGACCCGTTTCTATCGCCGGATGCTGCAGATGCAGCGGCGGTTCCCGTTGCTGTTCCTCGCCGGCGGCGCTTCTCCTTTGGTAAACTGGCCATCAGCGCCATAGGCGTTCTTCTGTCCCTCGCCTTTGGTCTGTGGGCAGACCAGTTGATCCGTGACCTCTTTACCCGCTCTGATTGGCTGGGTTATGCGGCAAGCCTTTCGCTTGCTGTCGCAGTCTTTGCGCTGCTTGCCCTTGTGGCGCGGGAATCCATTGGCATTTGGCGGCTGAACGCGGTGCAGTCACTGAAAGCGGATGCCGAAAAAGCTTCGTTGGATAAGCAGCCAACAGCCGCCCGCGCTGTCGTCGCACGTCTCACAACCGTTCTCTCCCACCGGGCGGAGACTGCGAAGGGCCGCGCTGCGTTGAAGCTTACTGAGAACGATGTGATCGATGGCCCTCACCTGATCGACCTTGCAGAGCGGGAACTGCTGACCCCGCTTGATCGTCAGGCGCGCGCCCTCATTCTCAACTCATCCAAGCGCGTGTCGGTCGTCACGGCCGTCAGCCCCCGCGCCGTTGTAGACCTCGTCTATGTGCTGTTTGAAGTCACACGGCTTGTGCGAACAATGGCTGAGCTTTATGGCGGCCGCCCTGGAACGCTGGGAATGCTGCGCCTGTTGCGGGATGTTATCGCACATCTGGCGGTAACGGGCTCCATAGCCGTTGGTGATGGCTTGGCCCAACAGGTTCTCGGTCATGGCCTGGCCTCCAGGCTTTCCGCTCGCCTGGGTGAAGGCGTCATCAACGGGCTGATGACCGCACGAATCGGCATTGCAGCTATGGATCTGTGCCGTCCCCTGCCGTTCAGGGCACTGAAACGCCCCGGAATTGGTGATTTTGTTTCTGACCTAACGCCTAATTTTAGCGGCGCGTCTAAAGCGGAAAAGCCCTGATTTTCAGGCGGTCTGGAGCCTGAAAGGTTACTGCCCACATTAGCAAACGTCATGAAAGAAACGAAGCATTAACCATTCCCGACATAAATTGAGGCCACACAAAGCGGCCAACGCGCCAGGGAAAGTATCATGTATTCGCGCTTCTTTTCGCTACTGGGTGGCCTTGCCGCCATTATGTCCATTAGTGGTGGCCTCTCGGTTTCCGAGGTGCAGGCAGCCTCTCGCGATGACCAATTCTTTGGTTCCGTTGCCGGCGCATGGTCCGGCCCCGGCGAGATCGTTGCGGGCAAATACAAAGGCACCAAATTCACCTGCGATTTGACAGGCGAACCCTTGGCAAACGACGATACCGGCATCAAGCTGGGTGGCACCTGCCGCGTTGGCGTTTTCAAGCAGCCGATGTCCGCGGTCATCTCCCAAAAGGGCAACAGCTACGAGGGCAAGTTCCTCGATGGTTCCGAGGGCAAGGGACTTGATATCGTTTCCGGCCAGGTCAGTGGCGACAAGGTTGTTCTTGGTATCAACCGCGCGAAGCTGAATGGCGCGATGGTTGCCCGCGTTACCAACAACACGTCCATGAACATCACGATTTCGGTGAAAGTCGCGGACCAGATGGTGCCTGTTATCGGCCTGACGCTGGCGCGCAATGTCGATCAGATGGCGGTAGGATCGATCAAGCCTTAATTAACACAGCCTGAGTTCTAAGCATCTGAGAACGGGAGTGTCCACCACTCCCGTTTTTTGTTGGTGATGCGGATACCATCCTTGTCGGCATCCTGCAGCCAGTCAGAAACTGCCCTACCCTCAAAAATAAGGTCTGGCGCTATGTCAGCCAGCGGCATCAGCACGAATGCGCGTTCCGCCATACGCGGATGAGGAATTTCTACACGTGCGGTGCTGATGATGGCTTCGCCATAGGTCAGCACATCGATGTCGATTGTTCGCGGCCCCCAGCGCTCATTGCGCACACGCTTCATGCCCCGCTCAATGTCCAGGCACAGATCCAGTAACTCTTCAGGGCCAAGCGCTGTCTCAATCAGGGCGCAGCAATTGAAAAAATCCGCCTGATCAAGCTTGCCCCAAGGCGGCGTCCGGTAAAGCTGCGACACTGCAACAAGCTGGCAGCTTTCGTGACGTGATAGCAATTCCAACGCTTGCGCCATGGCAGCCGGTGGGTCGCCAATATTGCCGCCCAGCCCCAGAGACGCAACGATCATCCCATCAGCCATGCTGTTCGACACTCACCTGCGCATAATCCAGAATACCAGGAACAGGTGCCGAGGGCTTGCGAACGGTGATCTTGACCCGAACGATCTGCGGATAGCGACGACGCAAGGCCGTGGCGATATCATTGGCCAGTGCCTCGATCAGATAACGACGTTGCCCGGCAACGATCTTTTCAACGACATCGAAGGCAACGCCATAATCAACCGTGTTTTTGATGTCATCCGTTTCCAGCGCGTCGCCAGCCTCAACTTCCATTTCCGCATCAACGAAAAAGCGCTGCCCAAGCGTTTCTTCCTGCTCCAGCAGCCCATGGCGGGCGAAGAACGAACAGTTTTTCAGCACTATCGTGTAACGGCTCATCTCATCCACCTTAATTCTTGTTCTTGTGCTTTAGAACCGCATCGGCAATCGACAGCGCGTCGCGTGTCATCGCCACATTATGTACGCGAAAAATCACCGCTCCCGCCAGCCTTAGAATGGCCGTTGTGGCCGCGGTTCCAACATCGCGTTCCTCCGCACCGTCCCTGCCGGTCAGCGCACCAACGAACCGCTTGCGGGAGGTGCCAGCCAGAATAGGCAATCCAAAGCCGCCAAGCTCATCGAAACGCGACATCAACGCAATGTTTTCGTCCGTATCCTTGGCAAAGCCAAAGCCCGGATCGAGCACGATAGCATTTCGCGCGATGGTGGCCTGCTGCGCAATTTCGAGCGATCGGTTAAGAAATGCGAACTGGTCTGCGACGACGTCCGGCAGTTTCTCGCGATCACGCCCCGTATGCATGATGCAGACACCGGCTTGCGTGGCCGCCACAACATTAGCCATATCAGGGTCTTTCTGAAGCCCGTAGACATCGTTGACGATGTGCGCGCCAGCCTCTATCGCCAGTCTTGCGGTCGATGCGCGGTAGGTATCGATTGAAAGCAGCGCGTCCGTCTCTTTCGCCAACCGTTCGATGACCCGTAGCACCCGATCCTGCTCTTCCTGCTCGGTCACGGCGTCAGCGCCCGGACGGGTCGATTCACCGCCGATATCGATGATATGGGCGCCCTCTTTCACGCAGGCCAAGGCGTGCGCGAAGGCTTGGTCAGCGGCCAGAAATCGTCCGCCGTCGGAAAAAGAATCCGGCGTTGCGTTCACGATTGCCATGATAAGGCCATCCCCATCAAGTTTCAGGGATCGCCCATGCCCGACTTGCCACCCATTGTCACTGGCTGTTATCACCTAACTTCAAGCCTTTCCGGAATAACGGAGTGCATGCCATCAATACCGTTACCACTCCGTCCAGCGAACTGGACATCATCTGGCGTTCTATGCCGGAATCACTCTCCAAGTTCAACCGGAAGGCCGGGAAATGAAGAACAAGTCACACATGCTTCGTGCTGTTGTTTTCGGTGTCATGTTTTTGTCTGCGACACAGATCGCAAATTCCGCGGCCGTTGTCAGCAAGTCCTTCTCCTACTTCAAGATCGGTGGAAAAACCGCAGAGGATTTGGACCGCGAATTGTCCCGCCACGGGCCTTTGACAAAAGCGACGGGAGCCCGACATCCCGGTGCAACCGAGATCAAGTTCGGTGGCGAGTTAAGCTACGTCGAGAAGGGCACACTGTGCGCCGTCGGCTCAGTCAAGGTCACGCTGCACACCAAGATCCTTCTGCCGCGATGGACCAATCGTCGGCGCACCTCGGCGGACCTTGCTCTGATCTGGGACACACTGGCATCAGACATCAAGCGACACGAAGAACGACACGCCGAGATTGCCCGCACCTATGCGCGCTTGCTGGACCAGAAACTGCAGGCGCTTCAGCCGCAGCCAGATTGTGAGAAGATGCAGGCACTCGTCACGCAGACGACGCGGAGCGTGATGGAAGAGCACGACAAGGACCAACTTCGGTTTGATATCGTGGAATCGAAAAACTTCGACGCGCGCATGACACGATTATTGAAGCACAGAATTTCCCGGTCAGCGCCTGAGCGTTAGAATGCATGATGCAAAAAGCACTTATAGGTAAGCCTTAAAGCATATTCGCAACCGGGCAAGCCGCGTTTCAGAGAATGAAATGATCGTTGATTTCTTGCTATGGATGCAGCGATCCGACTCGGCCATTATCAGGCCAACACAGATATCAACCGACACAGTTTCAATCCCCCCCTTCATGTCTCCTCCGGCGCGTCCTGGGCACCAGGCATATATCTATATGCCTGAGAGTGATGCGCCTACCTTGCCTCGCTTCTCCTGAGAACGGAAGGCGAGGTTTTTTCTGTTGCAATGTCTGGCTATCAGCCCTGACGCTCTGGCACGTGAACGACCAGGCCATCAAGCGCATCGCTCATTTTGATCTGACAGGAAAGACGCGACGTAGGGCGAACGTCGAACGCAAAATCCAGCATGTCTTCTTCCATCGGCTCTGGCGCGCCGACGCGCTCTGCCCAGGCATCATCAACATAAACGTGACAGGTGGCACATGCACAGGCACCACCACATTCGGCATCGATACCCGGTACGGAGTTGCGCATGGCGGTTTCCATCACGGTGGAGCCATTGCTGACGTCGAATTCATGCGACGTGCCGTCAAAAGCAACGATAGTCAGTTTGGTCATGTAGGGAATCCAGAACGAGTGTTTGAGAATGTTTCTAAACAAATAGAAAGGCCGGGTCCGCTTGGCAACCCGCGAATGTGGCTACCAATGCAAAACCGGCCTCAAAAAACCCGTCTCTAACCGTGATTAACGGCACAATTTCAAAATGAAGTTCTCTGCTTCAACAACGGAAACGGCCACTTTTGCCAAGGCGGCACTGTCCTTGCTGTTATTTTCAACGGCCTCAGCCGCAGCAGAGACGCCGAAAGCGCCCACCGCATCTGCCGAACCCTTGAGACGATGCGCAATGGCTTTGATCTGATCATCATCGGCTGTCGCGAGATCGTGCAGCAAAGTCCGCGCATTGCGGGTAAACAACTGAAGAATCTCGATCTCCAGATCCTTGTCACCCATCGTCTGACGGGACAGATGTGCAAAATCAATTGGCTTGCTCTTGGCGGGCGTGGCGGGCACGCCATTATCAGGACCTTCAAATGCAATATTTGGCACTGCCATCTTGTAGAATCCCTATTTTGGATCAGTTTCTTGTTTTGAGGCACATATGTTCCGCAGTTAAGCAGGCTAAGGCTCCCAAGAGCTTAAATTGCGGCGCGCGTGCCGTGAAAATCTTTCCCTATGGTTAATTTATGTTAAACATATACGGGACAAGGCGTTCGGAGCGCTGGCGAGGTTTAAAAACTGTTAACAAACCGCCACTTGGCCAAGTGTGGGATGCCGCGTTAATTGTTTAAAAGCCGCAAATGTGTCACTACGATACTGCTGTGATCCACAACCTCAGTTCGAGTTTTGTGAATCCGGCATATGAATGTAGTTTACCCGGGAGCTTGGGGAACAGCTCTCAGAAATTAGTAAGACACGAGGCACTATATACCGGCTGGTATCGTGTCTCGAGGCGTGATGGCGGAAACCCGTAGCGGGCGGCAAACGGGTCAACGGCATGAGGCCGGGCGTATAGTAACGAGGCGTAACCGCATGGCGAATAAAAAGATTAGCGACTCGATTGACGAGACTGCATTTCAGGCATTGGAAGATGCCTTGCAGCTTGGCGCATACGAAAATCAGCCGGAGCCTCGGAAAAAGTCCGCTCCAAAGCCTGCGGAGCGCAAAGTGCAAGAACCAACAAGAGCAGCAGAACGCCCCAATTCCCGCACTGCGGAAGCTCCGCAACAGCCGCGACCTGCGCCTGAGCAGGCAGCACCGAGATCACCATCTCTGGAAGCGGCCAATGATGGCTCGAAACGCAGCCCGGCCATGATCCTGAAGTCGCTCGATGCTGGCTCTATCGCAGGGGCATTGCGCAACGCTTCTATCGTTTCCGTATTTTGGGCCGTCGCTGGAGTAGGCCTTGCAAATGTTATCTATGGCAACCTGATCTGGAATGTCGGTTCTCTGGCAGAACTGCTGGCTGTTCCCGGTGTCATGGCAATCTTCATTGGCATCATCGTGCCAATCATGCTGTTTTTCGCTTTCGCAATCATGATGGCTCGCGCCAAGGATCTTCGCAACGCAGCGCGCTCCATGGCTGAAGTGGCATTGCGCCTTTCTGAGCCTGAAACCGTTGCATCAGACCGCATCATGTCCGTCGGTCAGGCCGTCCGCCGCGAAGTATCCGCGATGAATGACGGCATTGAGCGCACTATTGCCCGTGCGACCGAGCTTGAAACGCTCGTTCATTCCGAGGTCAATGCGCTTGAGCGTAGCTATGCCGATAATGAATTGCGTGTTCGCAGCCTCGTTCATGAACTGAGCGCAGAGCGCGACGCCATTATCAATCACGCGGAACGCATCCGCACCTCCATCGTCGGCGCGCAGGATCAGATCAAGGAAGAACTCTCCATCGTTGGAGAAGAGCTTTCCATGCGTCTCGCGACCAGCGGCGAAGCCTTTGCCTCGATGATCGACACGCGGTCTGCCGCCCTGCTGGAAAAATCGCGCATTTCTTCAGAAGCGATGGGCAGCCTCATCGCCGCCAAGACGGACAACCTTCTCAAGGCTCTGAACACGTCAGGCGCATCCATTTCCAACGAATTCGATCTGCGCCTGCACGATCTTAGCACGACGCTGGATGAGCGCGGCCGCCTGCTTCTGGACCAGTTCGCAACCCAGGCTTCCACCCTGAGCAGCGGAACGGAAAACCTCAATAAGTCGCTCGAAGAACGCACGCGTCTTCTCAATGATGTCCTGTCCAAGCGGACGCTGGAAATCGGCCAGAACATCGAGCGCGGTCAGGAAATCATCGGCGGTTCTCTCGACAACGTTCTCGATAAGCTCTCGGAAACGCTGGAACAGAAGGGCCTGTCCTTCCGCCAGAGCCTGCAGAGTTCTACCGACGATGCCATCATGGATCTCGATCTGCGCTCCGGCCTGTTCGAGGAAAAGCTGCAAACAACTGTTGGCCTCGTTAACTCGGCCTTCGATGAGCACGTTGCCGAATTCGCCACTGCATTCGATCAGCGCGCTGGCAGTCTCGATAGCAAGTTGATGGAAAGCCTCGCCCGGATCAATGAAACGGTTTCAGGCGGCACTGAGTCCATCGACGGCGTGCTGAACTCGGGTATCGATCGCCTCAACACCACTCTCACCGACCAGTCATTCGCTCTCGCCACCACACTTGGCACCGGCCAGGAAATGCTGGAAAGCTCGTTCGAAGGCCACACGCGTGAACTGAGCGACGCAATCGGCAAGCGCACGGCTGAAATCACCGGCGCATTCAACACGACACATGAGCAGATCGATACCGTTCTGGCCGAACGCAGCGCCGCCCTGTTTGGTGCGCTTTCCGCCAGCCAGGATCGTTTCGACACTGCCCTTGCCAGCCGCACCGAAGCCATCACGGGTTCTGTATCCGGCACGGCGCAACATCTTGCAGCCCTTCTGGAAGAGCGCGCCGCCGCCATCAACAACATTGTGGCCGATGTCGAACGCCGTCTGGCCGAGACCCTCGACAGCCGTGCAGCAGCCATCACGGGCGCCGTTTCTGGTGTTGAAGAGCGCCTGGCAGATACGCTCGACGTGCGCACCGCAGCCATCCAGCAGGCTGTTGCGGGCGTTGAAGACCGCATCGCGGACACGCTCGAAAGCCGTACCGCCGCCCTCGCCCATGTTGTGTCCGGCGCCGAAGAGCGGATCGCGGATGCTCTCGACAGCCGCACGATGGCGCTCGACATGGCGTTTTCGACCGCCGAAGAGCGCCTGTCGGAGACATTGGATAGCCGCACCACCACATTGACAAGCGCGGTTTCCGGCGTCGAAACCCGCATCGCGGAATCGATTGATAGCCGTACTGCAGCTCTGAGCAACGTCGTAGCCGGTGTCGAAGACCGCATCGCCGACGCACTCGACAGCCGCACCATGGCGCTCGATATGGCGTTTTCCACTGCCGAAGAACGCCTGTCAGAGACCCTGGATAGCCGTACAGTGGCATTGACCGGCGCGGTTTCGGGCGTAGAAACACGTATTGCAGAAACGCTTGATAGCCGCACGGCAGCTCTCAGCAGCGTCGTATCCGGTGTAGAAGACCGCATCGCGGACGCTCTCGATAGCCGCACCATGGCACTCGATATGGCGTTCTCCACAGCCGAAGAGCGTCTATCCGAAACATTGGACAGCCGCACCAACGCGCTGAATTCTGCGGTCGCTGGCGCAGAAGAACGCATTGCCGATACGCTTGACAGCCGTACCATGGCAATCGACATGGCGTTTTCGGGTGCCGAGGAGCGCATCGCAGAATCTCTCGACATCAGAACTGCGGCGCTGAACACGATCGTGTCCGGCGTTGAAAGCAGAATTTCCAATACGATTCAGACCGGAACAACCGCACTTTCCAACGCCGTCACAGGCGTGGAAGATCGCATCGCTGAAACGCTCGATAGCCGCACAGCCGCCTTGAGCAGCGTTGTCGCCGGTGTTGAAGAGCGGATTGCCGACACGCTCGACAGCCGAACCATGGCGATCGACATGGCATTCTCCGGCGCGCAAGAGCGCCTTGCAGAGACACTGGATGCGCGCACGACGTCGCTGTCCGGCATTGTCTCCGGTATGGAAACTCGCATCGCCGACACGCTTGACGGCCGCACCGCTGCCTTGTCCAGCGTCGTATCTGGTGTCGAGGAGCGTCTTGCCGATACGTTGGATAGCCGCACAATGGCTATCGACATGGCATTTTCTGGTGCAGAAGAGCGTATCGCAGCCTCTCTCGACAGCCGCACAGCCGCTTTGAACACCGTCGTTTCCAGCGCTGAAGAGCGCATTGCAGATACGCTCGATAGCCGGGCGATGTCCTTCGATATGGCATTTTCTGGCGCCGAGGAGCGTATCGCAGCCTCTCTCGATAGCCGCACTGCCGCTTTGAATACCGTCGTTTCCAGCGCTGAAGAGCGCATTGCAGATACGCTCGACAGCCGCGCGATGTCCTTCGATATGGCATTCTCGAGTGCAGAAGAGCGGCTTGCCGAAACCCTTGATGCCCGCGCATCTTCTCTCAGCAGCGTTGTTGCTGGCGTCGAAGGACGCATCGCCGACACGCTGGAAAGCCGCACATCTGCGCTTGCAAACGCAGTATCCGGCGTCGAGGACCGCATTGCCGACGCACTCGACAGCCGTGCTATGGCAATCGACATGGCGATTTCAGGTGCGGAAGAGCGCATCACGGAAACGCTCGATAATCGCACCGAGACCCTCACCCGGTCTGTCGCAAATGCGGAACAGCGTCTTTCGTCTACAGCCTCTACCATCGAGGAAGCGCTTTCCGTCGGACATCTTCGTCTTGACACCATGCTTGGCATCCAGGCCGATGCGATCACCAGAACGGTGGCGCGCAACAGTGGGCTGATCGAGGAAACCGTTGGATCAGCGGCAACGCGGATCGAAACCGCAGTAGAAGGCGGTGTGGGCCGCTTTGCGGGCACCATGGAAACCGGCGTTTCCCGCATCGAGAACAACCTTGTTTCATCGCACGACCTGCTGCGCGGCACACTCGACCAGCATCACTCCGCACTCAGCGAAACGCTTGGCTCTGCGCGGGAGCGCATCAGCGACCTGCTATCCGAGCAGTCCATGTCGATTGGCACAACAATCGCATCGAGCGCGAGCATGCTGGAAATGTCGCTTGAGAACCAGCAGGAGGCCATTCAGCGCACGATAGACGCCAGTGGCGCGACGCTTGAAGAGCGCATGCGCAACAGTGCGGGTGCCGTCGTCGAAAAAATCGATGAAGCCACCAGGGAAATTGGTGGCGCGGCTGACGCCCTCACCGCCCGCGTCGAGGAAACCGTCGGTCAAGTCGCAGTTCGTCTGGATCAGACTGGTGCGCGCCTCGAAAGCAACATCGACAGCTTGCAGACCCGTATCCAGACCGATCTCGGTAACGTCAACGCAACGATTGAAGATGCCGGTCGCAAGATTTCCGAAACGTTTGACGGTAAAACCGCAGAGCTTGTCCGCTCCAGCGACGATGCAACACAGCGCATCGCCGGCGTATTGGATAGCGGGACAGCCCGCATTGACGAGCGCCTCGGCACCATGGACCGCGCCCTGAATATCGGCCTCGAGAACGTCAACCGCACCATCGAAGGCAAGGCGACCAACCTCGCTGTCAGCCTGCGCGATGCGGTCGTGAATGCTGCCGAGACAATGGGTAGCGAAGCCCTTCGCTCTACCGAATTGCTGGCGAAAACAGGCAATGAATTTGCCGATCAGATTAAATCGCGCAACGATGAATTTGCCCGCGCCATCGAGCAGCGTTCCGATGAAATCGTTGGCCGTATGTCTGATGCCCAGGTTCGCATGTCGGGTCAGGCAGTTGCTGTCGCCCAGACCTTCTCCGAAGCTGGCAATGCCATCGTCAACAAGGTCGCAGAAGCTGAAGCCATTGTTCGCACACAGGTCGGCGCCATCTCAGAGACTTTGGCGGGCGTGGAAAGCTCTCTCGATGCACGTGGCGAATCCATCCGCTCGACACTCGATTCGCGGACACGTGAACTCAACTCCATGCTTGCCAGCCGCTCCGCCGAGCTGTCGCGTCTCATCGAAGAGAAGGCCAAGCCTATCGTCAATGAGTTCTCGACAATCGGTAACAATGCGGCTGAAAAGATCGTGACCGCCGCACAGCAGAGCGCGAACCTTCTGGTCGAAAGCAACAGCGGTATGGCTCAACTGGTCGAGCAGGCCATTGATGACTATTCCAAGGCGAGCAGCGATGCGGCAAACCGCTTGGTTGCCGCTACTCGTCAGAGCACGACGATGCTGAAAGAAACGCATTCCGGCATGACGAATGTCGTGACGGGCGCCGTTGATAACCTCAACGTTGCCGTTGCGCGTGCCTCTCAGGAATTCAAGGCGGCGGATCAGTCGCTCAGCACAGCGACCTCCAGCTTCTCGGATTCCGCTTCACGTGCCGCCGATATGGTGTCCAGCTCCAGCCGCCTGCTGGAAGGGAAGATCGACCGCCTCTCCAACATTTCGGGCCAGACTCTTACGCAGGTTGCAGGGATCGTCGATCGCTTCGAGGAACATTCATCCGTTCTGTCGCAGGCCTCGGAGCTCCTCAACGCCGCACAGACAAGCCTGGTCGGTACGCTGGAAGAACGTCAGGAAGCCCTGCGGACGTTGTCTGTTGGCTTGCTGACCCGTTCGGAAGAAATCGAAAACTCGATGCGCGATGTGATGGGCGTCGTTGAACAGACCCTCGCACAGGCTGAACAGCGTTCTGCCAACGTGGCAGGCAATCTGCGAAACAACCTCAGCACTTCATTCGATGACATTGGCCGCTCGCTCGACGAGACTGAACAGCGGGCAAAGTCTGCAGCCGAGAACATGCGCGGCGCACTTCAGTCTGCGGGCGAAGATGCAAGCCGCTCTATCGAAGGCACAATGGCTGAAGCCCAGAAATATTCTGACGCTTTGGTGAACCGTCTTCGCGGTGGCGTTGCAGCGTCCCTGTCCGACGTGGACAAGCTGCTCGGAAACGCAACTGACAAATCCAACGCTGCGGCTGAATCGATGCGCGAAACACTGCGTGAAGCGGTGGAAGAAGCGGTTCAGCGCTTTGCTGGTGCCACGGACGAGATCCGTCGCTCGAGCCTCGATATTCGGACTGAACTGGATTCGACTCGTGCCGAACTGAAGCGTGGTGCCTTCGACCTGCCAGAAGAAGCCAAGGAAAGCGCTGCCGCCATGCGCCGCGCCGTATCCGAGCAGATCAAGGCGCTGCAGGACATTTCGCAGCTGGTCGGTCGCTCGACGCAACAGCTTGAAATTTCCGAGCCCGCTGCGCGTGCGATTGCCGCAACAAAGACGGTCGCACCCGCCCAGCCACAGCAGCCACGTGTGGAACAACGGCGCCCAGAGGCCCCAACACCGTCTTCACCTGTCATATCTCGCCCTGCGCTTCAGCAGCCGGTTGCACAGCAGCCACGTCCAAGCGCGCCAGCTGAAGCCCGCGCCGTACCGCAGCAGCCAAGCATTTCTTCTGCGCCAGTTCAACGCCGGGAAGATGGCGGCGGCTGGATCAGCGATCTGCTGCGTGGCGCCTCCCGTGATGGTCAGGATGGCCAGACACAGCCTGCAACTGCCCCGCGTCAACAGGCAGAGCCACAGACAAGAGCTGCCGATGCCAGAAACCCGCGCCATGTGGTCGAGTCCCTGAACTCTCTGTCGGTGGACATTGCCCGTGCCATCGACCACGATGCGTCTGTCGAATTGTGGGGCCGCTATCAGCGCGGCGAACGGGACGTATTCACACGCCGTCTCTACACGCTGAAGGGCCAGCAGACCTTCGACGAGATCAAGCGCAAATACGATCGTGAGGTGGAATTCCGCACCGCAGTGGACCGCTACATTTCCGATTTCGAAAAACTGCTTGCTGATGTGGCACGCACAGACCGCGACAGGACAATCACGCAGTCATACCTCACCTCCGATACCGGCAAGGTCTATACGATGCTTGCACATGCGGCGGGTCGCTTTAGCTAAGTCGCTGGTATACGAATATAAAAAGCCCCTCTGGTCCGTCCAGAGGGGCTTTTTCTTTTGGAGCCTCATGCTGTCTTGAAGAAATACGCTCAGGGTTTTATATTGGCACTACGAGGACGACCTCGGCCATGATGGTGATAGCAGTCGGGACGGCCCGGAAAAATACGGGAGTTATCGATGCGCACGATCAAGGATCGTATCCGTCACGCCCTCAGCTTCGAAATCATCGGCCTAATCCTCATGATACCGCTCGGCGCTATCGTCTTCAGCATGCCCGCGGAAGATATCGGCGTGGTCGGCGTGGTCAGCGCCACGATCGCAACGGCTTGGAACTATATCTACAATCTAGGTTTCGACCATGCCATGCAGCGCGTGAAGGGTACGACACAGAAAACCACGCTTATTCGCGTTGTGCACTCCGTCTTGTTTGAGCTCGGCCTGCTTATTGTCCTCATGCCATTTATTGCATGGTACCTCGGGATCAGCCTACTGCACGCGCTGGTGATGGACATATCCTTCGCGCTTTTCTACGTCGTCTACGCCTTCGTTTTCAACTGGTGCTACGACAGGCTCTTTCCGCTCCCAGAATGGAATACAGCCTCCTCTGCAGAGCAGATCTAGCTGCTATCGGAACACCAATAGAAAACGCCGCGTACAGCTTCTGTACGCGGCGTTTTGTTTTCGAGCTGGCTTACACAAGAGCAGTAGAAGTGACGGACACTCCGACCGGCTCCTCTGCCATTTACAGTGACTTGAGCGTCCAGGCGACGATGTCACGGGTAGCGCCAGCAAACGCGCTGTCGATACCCTTGACCAGATTGGCGTTGCCGGAACCGTTGATACGCGCGCTGGAGCGGAACACTTCCTGCGCCCGAACAGTGCCGTTCTTGTCGTTCAGCAACTTAACCGAGATCTCGATATTGGCGACGTTCTTCGTCGTATCGACTTCGAATGCGCGAATATCCGTCACGACCTGATAGTCGATGGCGAGGCCCTGGCCAGGACGACCGACGCCGCCGAGTTTGCCTGTGTCTTCGAACGCTTCAACAAGCTTCGACTGCACCATGCGCGGCAAGCGGTCACTCCACTGCGACCCAGCGAGATACTGCATCTCGGATCCGGACAGACGCACCACAATGTTTTCACTGTCCAATGCCTTCAACGCGGTCGGATCCGCGATCAGCAACTGCCTTGAGCGCAGCGTTGGACCTTGCGTCACGGAAGTCGACGTCACGGAAAGATCGAATGTGTCATTCTTTGCACTGCCACCACAGCCTGCCAGCAAAGCTGCAAGCACAGGTAACATGACGATTGCTTTGCTGCCCGACCGGTAGGACGCCTGCCCGCGCATCAACGAAATTTTCAAAGTCGTACCTCCCGTCAACGCCTTGTACGGCCGTCATATTGTTTTACGTTTTCGCCACCGAAAATCAGGCGCTGCGGATCGCGATCGAAATTCGAAATGGTGTTGTTCAGATTGTCGACGGTCTGGCGAGTGCTGCCAATCAGCGCCTGGAAATCCTTCAAGCCGGAACCTGAGAAGCGCGCGAGATTGTCTGCAATCGGACCGATACGTGCGTTGAGATTATCAGCAACGGCTTTAAACGACGCCAATGTCTCACGAGCCTTGGAGAATAGCGAATTGGCATCATCGGTTCCAAGCAGTCCGTCAACTTTCGCCAAAATTCCATCGACGCGGCTGGAAGCGAGGTTCAGCTTGCGCGACATATCGGTGAAATCAGCAATTGCCTGATCGATATCCGGGCGGCGAGTGCCGACATCGTCCGCAATCTGGCGGAATGTCGACATCGCCTGACGCGCATCGGCCGTCGCCGTTGACACGTCATCGACCACGTTACCAATCTTCGACGGGTCAACCGAGGCCAGCAACTCGTCAGCCCTCTTCACCACGACCTGAACCTCGGAACTAGCCTGTTCGAAATTGCGCGAAGTGCGCTGCACCGTTTCCATCACGTCCTGAATGCCGCCAGATGAGGCCGCCACGTCCGACGTTACCTTATCGACATTGGTCAGAATCGAGTCGATCTTCTGTGAATCGACAGCCTTCACAAGGTCTTCAACCGCTGTGAGTGTGCTGTCGAGACGGACGGAGACCGACTGAACTGTCGTGGACAGTGAGCTGAGGCTGGAAATGAAATTCTCGATACCATCGGAATTGGAAGCCAGCGCATTGGAAAACTTCTCCGCATTGCGCACCGTCTGCGTCAAAGGCCCTCGCGCATCCTGCACAAAGCCCTGCAACTCACCGATAGCGCCATCGGCCCGGCGCAGAATCTTGTCTGCCGTTGCCAAAAGGTTCGTCACGCTGGAAAGGTCAGCCGTCAGTTCTGCAGGCACGCCGGTATCGAACGACTTCTGCAGGATACGCTCTTCATTGTTGCGGCCACCTGATAGTTCGATATAGGCAGCACCCGTCAGGCCCTGAATTTCAAGCACGGCGCGGGTAGATGGAAACACAGGCGCATCGGCCTGCACTTCTGTAAACGCAATCGAATAGGCCGGATCGTCGCGGTCAATCGAAAGGCCACGCACTGTGCCCACGGGAATACCGTTGAAGCGAACCGGCGAGCCAACGGACAGGCCGTTAGCGGAGCCCGGAATACGGATCGTCAATTGTGCAGTTGGACCGCCGCGTCCGAATTCCGCCATCCAGTACACGAAGCCGAAGGCGGCTGCGATGATGATCAGCGTGAAAATTCCGACGATGGTGTAATTTGCCTTGGTTTCCATGGCTATCCGTCACTCCCCGGAATGTGTTGCGTGCCGTCGGGAAGAACAACGGCGCGTGCCCGCTTTCCGCGGAAATATGATTGAACCCAAGGATCGTCGCTTTCGAACATTTCCTCAAGTGTGCCTTCAACAGCGACCTTCTTATCGCCAAGAACGGCAATGCGGTCGCAGACCGAGAACAGACTGTCCAGGTCGTGGGTGACCATGTAAACGGTCAAACCCAGCGAATCGCGCAGACGCGCAATCAGCATATCGAATTCCGCTGCACCAATAGGATCAAGTCCAGAGGTCGGCTCATCCAAAAACACCAGATCGGGATCCAGCGACAGAGCGCGCGCCAATGCAGCGCGCTTGATCATGCCGCCCGAAAGCTCTGACGGGTATTTGTCAGCCGCATCTGGAGCCAAACCGACCATCTCGATCTTGATGGCGGCAAGCTCATCCATCAGTTGCTGCGGCAAATCCAGATATTCGCGCATGGGAAGCTGAATGTTTTCTTTCACGGTCAACCCGGAAAACAACGCGCCCTGCTGGAACAGAACGCCCAGACGCGTGTCGAGCCCCATGCGCTCTTCGTCCGTCGCCTTGTCGTAATCCGTCCCGAGTATCTTGATGGTTCCGCCCTGACGCGGAAGAAGCCGCAACACGGCCCGCATCAGCACGGATTTACCGGCACCGGAGGGGCCGATGAACCCGAGTATTTCACCGCGGTAAACATCGAGATCAAGGTTATCGAGAACAACCTTGTCGCCAAACGCAACAGTCACGCCCTCAACCGAGAGAATGACTTCCCGGTCTGTTTTTTTCTTTTCGGTTTTCAATGCCTGCTCTTGCACAGCCTCTCCCTCAAAAATCGATGGCTGCGTAGAAGATGGCGAAGACGCCATCCACCAGGATTACAACGAAAATGGATTTGACCACGGAAGATGTCACGTGCTGGCCAAGCGACTCGGCACTTCCGCCAACCTTCATGCCTTCCACTGCCGCGACAATGCCGATGATAAGCGCCATGAACGGCGCTTTGATCATGCCGGAAGCAATTGTCGAAGCCTCAACGGCGGAATGCAGGCGAGATACGAATACTTCGAACGTGATGCCGGAATAAAGGAGCGAGACGACGGCTGCACCGAACAATGCGGCGAAGTTGGCGATGATCGTCAACAGCGGCAGTGCGATTGTTAGCGCTACCAGCCTTGGAAAAACCAAAACGCCTACTGGATTGAGCCCGATTACTTTTAGCGCATCGATTTCCTCGCGCATTTTCATGGAGCCGATTTCAGCGGTAATCGCGCTACCGGACCGGCCAGCAATCATAATGGCGGTCAAAAGCACGCCAATTTCACGCAATTGCAGAATGCCGACGAGATCGACAACGAAAACTTCAGCGCCGAAATATCTGAGCTGGAACGCACCCTGCTGGGCGATGATCGCGCCAATCAGGAACGACATCAAGAGGATGATCGGAACAGCGCGAACGCCCATGTGATCGATCTGGTTGACGATGGCCGCAGGAGAAACCCCGCGCCCGCGCCCCAGCTTCATCTGCGCACCGCGCACGGCCGAGCCGAGAATATACATGCCCGCCAGAAAGTCCGCACCAGCCTGAACCACGTTCTTGCCGATAGGATCGAATATGCGCTGAACGACACCGATCTTGTTGGTGTTCTTTGGCGGCAGTGGTGCCTGGTCCGGCAGGCCTGCAATGATCGCTTCGAAACGCTCATTTCCTTCAAACGCAACTTCTGTACCGGACTTGTCCATCCGGTTGCGCAGCCGCCGCAGAAGCCACGCACCCGTAGTGTCGATGTCTTCAACACCCGAAAGGTCAATCGTTACAGGTCCAGAGGGTTTTGAAGTCTCGATCTTCTCAATGTCTGCCAAAACCGGTGAGACATTGGCGTTGCGCCAGGAACCGCTCAGAACATAGCGCGCAGCGCCACGATCCGCGTTGTCATCCGCCGCGATCGCTGCCGGTTGCGCCTTTTGCTGTGCCTCAAGTTCTTGCATCTTGCTCCAAGCGAATGCAGCCTATTAATAAATGAGTAACGACTCATATCCATTGACGGATCACCAAGCCACAGGGATCACGTCAGATTCCGATCATTTGTTGTTGGCAACCGGGTTTTACATCAGACGAAAGGTTAATTTCGATGAGCCGTTACCTTGAAGCCACAGCAGAGGCCTTTCCCGTTGCCGGCAGTTTCACCATTTCTCGCGGAAGTCGGACAGAAGTGGTGGTCGTGGCGTGCACCATCACGGAAAACGGCTTCATCGGACGGGGCGAATGCGTACCTTACGCCCGCTACGGCGAATCAGTCGAGGGTGTCCTGGCGGATTTAAACGCCGTGTCAGGCGCGATCTCGAGCGGCATCGACCGCATAGAACTCCAGCGCCTCATGAAGCCAGGTGCCGCCCGCAATGCGGTGGATTGCGCCTCATGGGACCTTGAAGCCAAACAATCCGGCAAATCCGTTTCCGCATCGCTGCTTTCCGTAGAGCCGCAAGCCATTATCACAGCGTTTACGATATCGCTGGGCGATGCGGACACGATGGCGGCCAAGGCAGCGGAGAATGCATCGCGCCCGCTTCTGAAAATCAAGACCGGAACAGAGGATGACGCCTCGCGCCTTCGCGCTGTCAGGGCAGCGGCTCCCCACGCAAGCATCATCGTCGACGCAAATGAGGGATGGACGGAACACAATATTGAGCACCATCTTTCCGTCGCAGAGGAATTGGACATCGCGCTCATCGAGCAGCCCTTGCCTGTCGGCAAGGATTCTATCCTTTCGCGCATCAAGCGCCGGGTACCGATCTGTGCGGATGAAAGCGTTCACCACACGGATGATCTCGCGTCCTTAAGAGATCGATATGACGCCATCAACATCAAGCTCGACAAGACAGGTGGCCTGACCGAAGCGCTTGCTATGAAGCAGGAGGCAGAACGGCTTGGCTACACCATCATGGTTGGCTGCATGCTGGGCACCTCGCTCGGCATGGCGCCTGCCCTCATGCTTGCGCAGGACACGGCCTTTGCCGATCTGGACGGTCCGCTCCTGCTAGCGCGGGACCGCGTTCCGGGCCTTCGCTATGAAGGATCGCTGGTGTTCCCGCCAGAGCCGGAGCTCTGGGGCTGAACCTCACGCTGCCCGTTGGCCGATCAGCCCAGCGATGTTGACGGGCTCCAGCTCATGGACCGTCGTCTCAAGCTGCTCGTCGGACTTCATCCACGTAATTAGCTCAAAGGTTCCGTCGGCATTCTCGGCAACGGCTGTGCAGCTCTCCACCCAGTCGCCGGTGTTGATGTAGCGGATACCGTCTATGTCCTCCATCACCGCGTGGTGAATATGGCCGCAGATAACACCATCGACATTGTTGCGGCGGGCTTCATCTGCCACCACACGCTGAAACTCGCCAATGAAATTGACCGCATGTTTCACCTGAAGCTTGGCCCAGGCTGAGAAGGACCAGTATGGAAGGCCAACGCGGCGGCGCACGGCGGCGAGCAGAACATTTATGGCAATTGCCGCGTCGTAGGCCCAATCGCCCAGATAGGCTAACAGACGGGCATTGCGAACCACCACGTCGAACTCATCACCATGGATGACGAGGTACTTCTTGCCATCAGCTGCTTCGTGGATCATTCGCTCGGCAACTTCAATTCCGCCGAAATGGGTGCCGGGAAACTCACGGAGAAATTCATCATGGTTCCCCGGAATATATACGATGCGGGTACCCTTGCGCGCCTTGCGCAGAAGCTTCTGCACCACATCGTTGCAGCCCTGCGGCCAGTACCAGTTGCGGCGCAGGCGCCAGCCATCAATGATATCACCAACAAGGATTATCGTATCAGCCTCGTGATGGCGCAGGAAATCCAGAAGGAAATCTGTCTTGGCCGCCTTGGAGCCAAGATGCACATCTGAGATGAAAAGCGTTCTGAACTGCCTGGCTTCGGTTTGCGCGGCCATGGAATTGTTCCCTCTGTCTCGGCAACTTCTCCCTCTGCAAAACCAGACTCGTGTTTCAGCAAGATGACAAAGCGCCATTTCCGCTGATCGACGTGCTTTTTACGCAACTTCGAATGTACGGATTTTGCGCAGCCCAGATGAAATAAACGGCTGTACGCACTGCCTGATTGTTGTATGCAAAGGCCTCCCAGAAACTTGAAATAGAGCGGTGATAGAATGAGTTCTCAGGACACGGGCAAGACGCAAGACAAGAACCCCAATGCGGATCTGGAAGAACAGGCGCTTTTCTATCACCGTTATCCTCGCCCCGGAAAACTCGAAATCCAGGCATCCAAGCCGCTTGGCAACCAGCGCGATCTGGCTCTGGCCTATTCTCCGGGCGTTGCTGCCCCTTGCCTCGCCATTCACGAAAACCCTGAAATGGCTGCCGAATATACGGCACGCGCCAATCTGGTTGCTGTGATTTCCAATGGTACCGCGGTGCTGGGCCTTGGCAATATCGGTCCACTGGCCTCCAAACCAGTCATGGAAGGCAAGGCCGTCCTGTTCAAGAAATTCGCAGGCATCGACGTTTTCGATATCGAAATCGACGCACCCGGCGTCAATGACATGGTGTCGACCATTTCGGCGCTCGAGCCCACCTTCGGCGGCATCAACCTAGAAGACATCAAGGCACCGGAGTGTTTCGAAGTCGAGCGCCAGCTTCGCGCCAAGATGAACATTCCCGTGTTCCACGATGACCAGCACGGCACAGCCATCATCGTTGCGGCTGCCGTGACGAACGCGCTGGAGCTGGCTGGCAAATCAATAGGTGACGTTAAGATCGTTGCGTCGGGCGCGGGTGCCGCAGCCCTCGCCTGCCTCAACCTGCTAGTCGTGCTAGGCGCAAAGCGCGAAAACATCTGGGTGCACGACATTGAAGGCCTCGTCTATGAGGGCCGCAACACCTTGATGGATGAGTGGAAAGAGATCTACGCGCAGAAGACCGATAAGCGCGTCCTGAACGAAACCATTGATGGCGCCGATGTGTTTCTCGGCCTGTCTGCCGCTGGCGTTCTGAAGCCGGAGCTTCTGGCTCGAATGGCTGAAAAGCCTCTCATTCTGGCACTCGCCAATCCCAACCCCGAGATCATGCCGGAACTGGCACGCAGCGCGCGCCCGGATGCGATGATCTGCACCGGTCGTTCTGACTTCCCTAACCAGGTCAACAACGTTCTCTGCTTCCCTTATATCTTCAGGGGTGCGCTGGATTGCGGCGCGACGACCATCAATGAAGAAATGAAGATGGCAGCCGTTCACGCGATTGCGGAACTGGCGCGTGAGGAAGTTTCGGAAGTCGCCGCGAAAGCCTATAGCGACGAGACGCCAATCTTCGGACCGAACTATCTCATCCCCTCACCCTTCGATCCGCGCCTGATCCTGCGCATCGCTCCTGCGGTGGCACGCGCTGCTGCGGCAAGCGGCGTAGCGGCACGTCCTATCACCGACTTCGACGCCTATCTCGATCAGCTGAACCGCTTTGTCTGGCGCTCCGGCTTCATCATGAAGCCAATTTTCAATCTGGCGAAGACGGCAGAAAAGAAGCGCATCATTTTCGCAGAAGGTGAAGATGAACGCGTTCTGCGCGCCGCACAGGTGCTGCTGGAAGAAGGCACAGGCGTCCCTATCCTCATCGGCCGTCCGCAAATCATCGAGGCGCGCCTGAAGCGTTTCGGCCTTCGTATTCGCCCGAACGCAGACTTTGCCGTGGTCAATCCGGAAGACGATCCACGTTACCGTGACTATGTGGATGACTACTTTGCGCTGGTCGGTCGTGCCGGCATCAACCCGGAAGCGGCGCGCACGATTGTTCGTACCAACAGCACCGTCATCGGCGCTCTCTCGGTCAAGCGTGGCGAAGCGGATGCCCTGATATGCGGTCTCGAAGGTCGCTTCGACCGCCATTTGAAGGATGTGAACCAGATCATCGGCAAGAGCGAGGGTGCCCACACATTTGGCGGCCTCAGCCTGCTCATTACCCAGCAAGGCGCGATCTTCCTCACCGACACTTTCGTGAATTACGAACCTGCGGCTGAAGATCTGGCGGAGCTTGCAATCCTTGCAGCCAAGGAGATCAAACGCTTCGGCATCACGCCAAAGATCGCTCTCGTCAGCCATTCGAATTTCGGATCTCGCGATTCCGAAAGCGCACGCAAGATGCGCCGTGCCTTGCAAATGGTGCGCAGTGCAGCGCCAGAACTTGAGATTGATGGTGAAATGCAGGGCGGTTCCGCGCTTTCGGAATCGCTGCGCAAGCGTGCAATGCCCAACAGCTCCCTTTCTGGTGAGGCAAATCTGCTGGTCTTCCCGAACCTGGATTCGGCTAACATCACGCTCGGTGTTGTCAGGACGATGACCGAAGGCCTGCACGTTGGGCCAATCCTGCTGGGCTCGGCACTTCCCGTTCACATCCTGTCACCAACGGTGACATCGCGTGGCGTTGTCAATATGGCAGCGCTGGCTGCTGTGCAGGCTTCCCACCCCTCCGTGTAATCGGGGGTTAACATAATTTTGAACACGGCCTTGCCGCTTTGCGGTGGAGCCTTATGTTATCCTGAACTAAAGCACGTCATCCGCATCCTGCGGGTGACGATTACAGGATATGACCTGCACCATGGCAGGACAGGAAACGGACGGACCATTGATCCCGCGCCGACACCGCATGATCGGCACACTTGCCTTGCTCCTGCTGGCTGCGCCCGCAACGGTGCAGGCAAACGATGTGTGCGAGACGCTTCGCTCGCAGCTGGAACAGCCGCCAAGGCAGACATTTGGCAACACCGCTGAGGTACGGCGGATCGCCAATGCGCTGGCCCAACAGAACATCCTGATCCGCCGCATCAAGAACGACATGCGTGGCTACGGCTGCACATCGGGCAGCATCATCACCTATGGCAATCCCAATGCTGAGCTGTGTGGCGAGATTGGCTATGCGCTGGAGCAGGCAGAAGCCGAGCGGGACATGATCGCGCAAGATCGCGACCGTATGCTTGCCGAGCGGCGGAGCGAAAACGCGCAAGGCTCGCGAGACCGCATTCTGGCCGCTCTCAATGCGGAGGGATGCTACGACGAACAGCCGTCCTATAGCGCCACGGATCCATCTGAAAATCCCGACATGCAAGAGCCCATTGGCGGCTATGGCGCGGCAGACAATCAGGACTACGCACCAACGCCCGATATGCCGATGCAAGGAGGCTTGAGGACGCTCTGCGTTCGCACCTGCGACGGCGCGTTCTTTCCGATTTCATCAGATGCGACGCCGCTCGATTTCAAAGATCAGGCCGCGCAATGCGAAAGAATGTGCCCGGGCACCCAGACCGAGCTTTTTTATCATGAGCTTCAGGGCCAGGAGAGCGCGGATATGGTTTCTGCCAAAACCGGCCAGCCCTATGCTTCCATGCCAACTGCATTCGCTTATCGAAACAGCACCACGGCCAATCGTTCCCCCTCCTGCAGCTGCAATATGACCGCCAATGGCGACCCGATGAAGAAGCAGGATGGCGAGGAAAGCGGCCCGCAATCGACGCATGCGCAAAGCTCTGCCAGCATCACCACCATCCCGTCACCGAAAGGTGACACGGCGTCAAAACCAGCGGAGACCAAACCGGTCGAAAAGGCTGAGCCGATCCCTGAGCGCGATTATGATCCTGCTAAAAACAAGGTTCGAATTGTCGGACCCCAGTTCATGCAAGAAGAAGCCAGCCGGATTGATCTTAAGAACCCGGCTCTCCAAGGTGCCCAACCGCAGCAGCAGTAATTGGCAGAGCCCTGCCTTTACCTCTGGCCCCATCGGTCCTGAAAGACGAGGTCTTCAAGCGGCAGCCTTTGCCGCCAACCCTTCACGGCCAGTTCCGGCTCGGTGTACAGTTCATCAACCCGGCCAAGACAGAGCCACGCGACGATTTCGATGTAATCCGGGATCGTCAGAATCTCGCGAATATCGGCATCATGAAATATGCTGACCCAGCCCACGCCAACACCTTCTGCTCGCGCGGCGAGCCATAGGTTCTGTATGGCGCAGACGGTAGAGTATACATCCATACGTGGATTGTGGGTCCGGCCCAAAACAACGTCACCACCCCGCGTCGGATCGCAGGTCACACAGATGGAAAGCGGGGCTTTGCGAATGCCCTCAAGCTTGAGGCTACGGTAAAGATCCTGCTTCTCCCCGGCAAACATCTCAGCCGCTTCCGCATTGGCGCGGGAGAATGCCTCATAGGCCCGCTGGCGGGTGGCAGGGTTCGTTACGAGTGTGAAATTCCAAGGCTGCATGAAGCCGACCGAGGGCGCCGCGTGGGCAGCAGCGAGTAATTTCGCTACGAGATCATCCGGCAGTGGCTCCGGCAGAAACTGGTCGCGAACGTCGCGTCTGGTTTCAATCGCTCGGTATACCGCCGCCTTGTCTATGTCTGAAAATGCCTGTGCCTTCCGCACCGCATGTTGAAAATCATCATCCTGCATCGTCAATCCCCAACAATACAGGGCTTATGCCGCTTATCAATAAAACGCGCAAGCAAGCACTGCTTTTCCCGGATTGGTCGGAACCGCGACCCCGCCTCTCGCATTCTAGACGAAAAGGAGAATGCAGATGGATTGCTACACGGAATTGCGTCAACAGATCGGCCAGGACCTAGACACACTCAAAAGCTCCGAGGGGCCAAAGTCGATTTTCGAGCTGGCAGACGCCTATCTTCTGGCCGACGCAGACCTGACACGGCAGGTGGTGGAAGACATAATCAAACAGGAAGCCGACAAGCGCTCCATTGAAATTCACTGATCGAAACCAGATATCTAGGCGGGGACGGGCTGACAATTGGAGAGTATGCGGGTGATGTCATAACTGAGAATTCGCTCATCCTTATATGTATCAGCGTCGTTCTCGCCATTCTTGCGAGTATCATTCTCGCGTCGCGCCATCGCGACAAACTCATCATTAAAATCGCAACGACCGCTCTTCCGAAGAGCGATGACGCGACACCTCTCGACAGACACTGGACGGATATACGGCGCGGACAGAGCCAAGGAAATGCACTGTCACTGATCCAGTCGAATATGGCCGCCTTTGCAGCACGGGTGAATTCTGCACGCGCAGCAGGCCGAAGCCTCGATCTCATGTATTATATGTGGAATGCCGATCTCACCGGTCAGCTCATGATGCGTGAGGTTATTGCCGCAGCAGATCGTGGTGTTCGGGTCCGGTTGTTGCTGGATGATCTTGGCGTGTCTATTTCAGACCGCGCTTTCCAAGCCATAGATAGCCACCCCAATATCGAGCTCAGGCTCTTCAATCCAACAAAGGCTCGGGAAAATGTGTTCCGCCGAGGATTGGAAATGGTGCTGCGGTTTCGCAGCGTCAACCGGCGCATGCACAACAAGGCGTGGATTGCCGATGGCCGCATTCTGATCGTCGGTGGTCGCAACATTGGTGATGCCTATTTCGATGCTGCGGAACAGGCCAACTTCCGCGACTTCGACGTCATAGCGCGTGGTGACTGCATCTCCGATGCGGAGGAGATTTTCGACGATTACTGGAACAGCTCCGTTTCCGTGCCGGTCCGCTCACTTCTCGCCCGCCGCCCTTCCAAGCTCGCCAAGCTCAGACGCAAGATGGACATGCTGGCGTCAGGCGCTGCCGCTCGCCCCTATCTGGCGAAAGTTGAAAGCCAGCATCATTCCGGCAGTTTTTTGATGTCGGATAGTTTGCACTGGGTCGATAACGCCAAGGTGGTCGCCGATCCGCCAGAGAAGGCCGCCGGCAAGCGCCGCAGTGGCCACAATTTCCTGATGGAAACACTTCTGCCTGTCATGGAAGATACGGCACAGCAATTGAATATCACATCGCCCTATTTTATCCCCGGGCAGAAGGGCGTTGAAACCTTCTCTCGCCTCTCCGCCTCCGGCGCATCCGTTTGCATCCTAACAAATTCCTTAGCAGCAACAGATGTGGCAGCGGTTCACGCTGGATATTCGCGTTATCGCAGGCCGCTGCTCATCAACGGTATCAAGATCCACGAACTCCGCTCGTTGGCTGACCAGAACAAGTCCTTCTCCCTGCGCGGCTCAGGGCAAGCCAGCCTTCATACAAAGGCGTTTACACGCGACAGTGAGATCGGCTTCATCGGCTCGCTCAACTTCGACCCGCGGTCCATGTCGCTCAACACGGAAATGGGAATGCTGTTTTCCTCTCCTGAGCTCGTCGAAGAGATGGACGTGATTTTCAAAGAAGAAACCAGCCGTCAGATGAGCTTCGAACTGACGTTGTACGAGCGCAGAAATGTCACCTGGACAGGCATGGTCAAAGGCGTTCCCAAGCGATACCGCCGTGAGCCCTACGCCAGTTTCAGCCGGCGCCTCCTGGTCGGCGTTATGGGGCTTCTGCCACTCGAATCTCAACTCTGAACAAAACATGCAAAGTGAACTGATCGATTTTCCCTCTCAGGCATTTTAGCTCTATGGAAATTCAGGAGAAATCGATGTTCATCGCGCCGCCCGACCCCAAAACGAGCATTAAAATAGCGGAAATGTACCGCAGTGCCGAAAGCACTCACGGTTACCTGCCCAATATGTATCGCGCTTTTGGCCACCGTCCGGAAGTGATGGAAAGCTGGAGTGCGCTTCTCTCAAGCCTGCGAGGAAACATTGAACCACGCAGATATGAACTTGTGACGCTGGCCGCAGCACGAGAACTGAAATCATCCTACTGCATGCTAGCGCACGCCTCTGTGCTGGCGACAGAGGGGCTGGGTGCTGACGAGCTCGCAAGCATTGTAGACAACACAGAAAACGCGCCGCTGAATGAACAGGAGCGCGCAATCATGTTCTTTGCAACAAAAGTCGTGCGTGATGCGACGTCGATCACGCAAGCGGACATTGACGCGTTGAAAACCCATGCGCTGACTGACGCCGAAATTTTCGACATCGTGGCAGCAGCGGCTGCGAGATGCTTTTTCTCAAAAACACTTGATGCCTTGGGCACATCGCCGGATCAGGCCTACGTCGATAAGCTTGGGCCAGAGCTTTCTGAAAAGCTTGCGCTCGGGCGTCCGATTGAACGAGACGCCTGAGCGGATTTCGCTTTCGTCAGGCAGCAGCCTTTTTGCCGAGCAATTTTGCCGCCTGGATCTGAACCAGCGTATCGAGGTTCTGATTGACGCGGCAATAGAATTCCTCGTCGATGAAGGGGCGCAGCATGAAGTCATTGCCGCCGGCTTTCAGGAAACGGGCTGACAAGAGCCGGTTGTTCGATGAAGAAACGCCAATGATGCGCAATTCGTGCGAGCCACGCATTGTGCGAATGCGCCGCGTCAATTCAAAGCCATCGATATCAGGCATGTTGTAGTCAGTCACAACAAGGCCGATGTCAGGATTCTTTCGCAGGATTTCAAGCGCTTTTGCACCGTTTTCAGCAAGGCTGACGCGGAAATTGTAACGCTTCAGGCGGCTGGACAACAATGCGCGCGCGGTTGGGCTGTCATCAACGATCAACACGTGGTGGCGATGGTTCGTCAGGAACCGGCAAACGGATTCCGTCAACATATCGACGGCGAACACATTGTCCTTGAGAATATAATCGACCACTTCCTTGGTGATCAGCTTTTCGCGCGTATCTTCATGGAAGGTGCTCGTAAAAACGATTGTGGGAATGGATAGATCAACGAGGTATTCAAGAGCTTCGCCGTTTTCTGCGCCGGGCAGATTGATGTTGGACACAGCAAGTGTGACCTCTTCCGAAGAATGCTCATAGCATTCCTGCAGTTCTTCGAAGTTCCGGCAGATCTCTACAGTTAGACCAAGCAATTCATGCAGCCGTCCGCCGATCATTTGGGTGAAAACGTTTGAGTCTTCAGCAAGCAATATTCTTGTGTTTTCAAATGCGACGCCGGCATACTGCATGCCTGTTATACCTAGAAAATTCATAGTGCCCCCAAAGACCAAACCAGCTTTGAGATAGACAATACACTCTGATATTTTCAGAATAATTAATCCACAGCCGACTTGCGAACTATGGTTACCTATTCGCAAACCATTTTTTCTACCGATAAGCAGAAACTTCAGACCGTCATTAGCTTCAACGTGTCGACAACTTTCTGGAAATCGTAAGGCTTAGGAAAGAAAACGCTGCGGGCCGGAAGCGACTCGTCGGATGGTGTGTTATGCCCAGATGTGACGACAATACCAAGAGGTGTGTTGCCAGCCCTTGCCCAGTGCGCAAGTCCCACGCCATTCATGCAGCCTGGCATATCAACATCGGTAAACAGAACGTCGATGTCGGTGCGGCTTTCCATAATTTCTATTGCCTGATCGGCTCCGGTTGCCTCGACAGCGTCGAAGCCCGCATCCTCCACCAGATCAACCGCCATCATTCGTAAGAGCGGGTCGTCCTCCACGACAAGCACCACTTGTCTGGCATATGCGTTGCGCTGTCCCATGGCTACTACCACCTGTTTTTACATCCAAGCGTCGTATCGTCGAGAGTTCGTGACCTTGGATAGAACAACGCCCACCTGAGCCGCCTGTTCCTTCAGGTCCGGCTGAATCAGGCCTGATCGATCTCCAATATGGGACAGCAACGGCGAAATTCGCCCTATTTCATTCCTGTCAAAGCTCAGACTGAACGGGTGTGTCCTCCATCGACGCGCAAATTCTGACCCGTGATGTAACCCGCACTTCTCGATGCAAAAAAAACCAGTAACAGCGATTTTTTAGCTTTTCGCAGGACGCTGCTTCGGCGTTACCGCGCTACTTGAGCCACCCGGCAATGCGGCCCACCGCTTCGGCAATGTCGGACACCGAACCGGCATAGGAAAACCGCAATGCGCGGTGGCCTTCCAGCGGGTCAAAATCCATGCCGGGAGTAGCTGCTACGTCGATTTCCGCCAGCATGCGTTTGGCAAACTCCATGCTGTCATTGGAGTATCGGCTGGTATCGACATAGGCGTAAAAAGCGCCGTCCATCGGAGATGCCAGTGGTAGCCCAAGCTCCGGCAGGCGGGTCAACAGAAAGTCACGGTTGGTGCGATAGCTTTCCTTGTAGACATCCAGCTCCTCCTCTGCGGAAAAAGCCGCAGTGGCAGCCAACTGCGACAATTCGGGAGCGGAAATGTACAAGCTCTGCGCCAGACATTCGACGGGACGGATCAGCTTTTCCGGCAAAACCATCCAGCCGATGCGCCAGCCGGTCATGCAATAATATTTGGAAAACGAATTGATGACGATCGCATTGTCGCTCACCTCCACCGCACTCGTCTCGTCGCCAACAAACGTCAGGCCATGATAGATTTCATCTGAAATGAACGCGATATCGCGGCTGTCGCAATAGGACATCAGGCGCTTGAGTGCTTCGCGTCCGGTCACGGTTCCTGTCGGGTTTGCGGGGCTGGCCAGCAGCACACCCTTGAGCTTGCATCCAGCCTTGGTTTCGGCACGCTCTAGGCTGGCGGGCGTCAATGTATAACCCGTCTCGGCCGTTACCGGCACTTCAACGACCTTAAGCCCCAGCGCTTTGAGAATGTTACGATAGGCCGGATAACCCGGACGCGCGATGGCGACAGCGTCGCCGGGATCAAACAGAGCCAGAAAAGCAAGATTGAATCCAGCCGAGGAGCCGGTGGTCACCGCAATCCGTGCAGGATCCACGATCGCACCATGGCGCAGCCTGTAGCTGGCGGCGATGGCCTCACGAAGCTCGCGAAGGCCCAGAGCATCCGTATAACCAATGCGTCCATGCTTGAGAGCGGCCTCGGCGGCCTCCAGCGAAGCGCGTGGCGCGGAATGTGAAGGCTGCCCCACAGCCATGGAAATAACCGGGCGTCCTGCTTGTCTTCGCCTGTTTGCTTCCGCCAGAATATCCATGGCGTGAAATGGCTCGACAGCGCTTCGCTTGGACAACGTTATCAATGCATGCTCTTTCTTCGAAAACCGTCGGACATTTGCCGCATTATTGCGGTCTTCACAATGGCGGGATCGCAACGGATCGATTTAATTTGCGATGTCTGAATCGCAGCTAATAGGGTAGATGCGTGGGACTACAGAATCACCATTTTGCAACAAAACGATGAGGACCGACATGGCACCCTTCTTAAAATCCACGGCTTTTGCCTGCATGACGGCCCTTTCAACTGTTTTCATATCCCTGCCCGCGCACGCGCTAGATGAGCAGCAGAAAAAAGAATTCGGCGCTTTCATCAAGGAATACCTGATCGAGAACCCCGAAATTATGCTGGAGGTTCAGGAAGCGCTCGAGCGCAAGCAATATGAGACACGTAATGCCAAAGCTGCGGACGCCGTCGCTGGCAACGAGAAGGCATTGTTCCAATCGAAATATGACTTGTCCATTGGCAACCCGAACGGCGATGTCACATTGGTCGAGTTCTTCGACTACAATTGTGGCTATTGCAAACGCGCCATGGCTGACGTGGATACGATTTTGAAAACCGACAAGAATGTTCGTTTCGTCCTCAAGGAATTCCCGATCCTCGGGCCTGAATCGGTAGAGGCCCATAAAGTCTCCAACGCCGTCAAGTTAATCGCGCCGGAAAAATACCCTGAGTTCCAGCGCACCCTGCTTGGAAGCTCTGGCCGCGCCAATGAAGAAAGTGCCATTGAAGTCGCAACATCGCTTGGCCTGAAGGAAGCGGACATCCGTAAATCCATGGCTGAAAACAAAAATGATGCGCAGGTCAAAGAAGCCTATCAGCTTGCGACAGAGCTCGGCATCACCGGCACACCTTCTTACGTCATTGGTAATGAGGCCGTATTTGGTGCAGTCGGCGCGGCGCCGCTCAGCGAGAAAATTGCTAACATGCGGACATGTGGCAAGGCGACCTGCTCGTAATTCGGTGTAATTCGACGCGTAAGGCCCCGAAAATTAAGGACAACAAGTGGTTTGAGCGCTTCGGGGCTTTTCCTTCGCCGTTGCTCGGTCTATAGGTGGCGCTGATTTTTTGGCGGAACGACAAATGAGCAACACAATCTTCGTCCTCAATGGACCCAATCTCAACATGTTGGGAAAACGGGAACCTGGTATTTATGGCGGCAAGACGCTGAAGGACATTGAGAACGACTGTGTGAGAGCTGGCGAAGAGCTTGGCTTCTCCGTCGAGTGCCATCAGTCAAACCACGAAGGCGCACTGGTCGACCTGCTGCATGAGGCTGGCGAACGTGCGGCAGGTGTCATCATCAATCCCGGTGCCTATGGGCACACGTCAATTGCCTTGCACGACGCCATTCGCGCCATATCGGTTCCGGTCGTGGAAGTTCACATTTCCAACATACACGCACGTGAAGAATTCCGTCATAAATCGATGATAGCGCCAGCCGCCAAAGGCATGGTCTGTGGCTTCGGACCTTACGGCTACATCATGGCTCTCAACGCTTTGAAGAATATCACGGCATAAAAGAAACAATCAGAATAGGGTTTGTCATGTCAGAAAAGAAACACGGTATCGACAAGGAACTGATCCGCGACCTCGCGAACATTCTCAACGACACCGACCTTTCCGAGATCGAAGTCGAGCAGGACGATCTGCGCATTCGCGTCTCCCGTGCAGCACCTGCGCCGATTTACGCAACAGCACCCACACAGTACGCACCTGCTCCTGCCGCCGCACCAGTTGCTGCAGCACCCGCAGTCGCACCTGGCATGGCCGCTCCTGCTGCCCCTGCCCGCAACCCGGCCAACACGGTCACGTCGCCCATGGTTGGCACCGTCTACCTGTCGTCCGCTCCTGGCGCACGCCCGTTCGTTGAAGTCGGTGCCACCGTCAAGGAAGGCCAGACGCTTCTGATCGTTGAAGCCATGAAGACCATGAACCAGATCCCGGCTCCAAAGTCTGGCAAGGTGACAGAAATCATCGTGAACGACTCGCAGCCAGTGGAGTATGGTGAAGCCCTCGTGGTCATCGAATAAGGGCTCATTTCATGGTATCCAAGATCCTCATCGCCAATCGCGGCGAAATCGCCCTTCGCGTTCTGCGCGCTGCAAAGGAGCTCGGCATTCCAACTGTTGCCGTGCACTCCACGGCTGACGCAGATGCCATGCATGTGCGCCTTGCCGACGAAAGCGTCTGCATCGGCCCACCGCCTTCGCGTGACAGCTACCTGAACATCCACCAGATCGTTGCCGCCTGCGAAATCACAGGCGCTGACGCCGTTCACCCCGGTTACGGCTTCCTCTCTGAAAACGCGAAGTTTGCGGATATCCTGGATGCGCACGGCATCACCTTCATCGGGCCGACCGCCGACCACATCCGCATCATGGGCGACAAAATCACTGCCAAGCAGACCGCTCTTGAACTCGGAATTCCCGTGGTTCCCGGCTCTGATGGCGAAGTGAAGCCTGAGAACGCCCTGGAAATCGCCCGTAAGATCGGCTTCCCCGTTCTCATCAAGGCAACAGCCGGTGGTGGCGGACGCGGCATGAAGGTTGCGAAAGACGAATCGGAAGTCGAAGAAGCCGTTTCCACGGCACGTTCCGAAGCGCTTGCCGCTTTCGGTAACGACGCCGTCTACATGGAAAAATATCTCGGCAAGCCGCGCCATATCGAGGTGCAGGTTTTCGGTGACGGAGAAGGCAAGGCCATTCACCTGGGTGAACGCGATTGCTCGCTTCAGCGCCGCCACCAGAAGGTTCTCGAAGAAGCCAATTCACCCGCGTTGACGGTTGAGCAGCGCATGAAAATCGGCGAGATTTGCGCTGATGCCATGCGCAAGCTGAAATATCGCGGTGCCGGCACCATCGAGTTCCTCTATGAAAACGGCGAATTCTATTTCATCGAAATGAACACCCGTCTTCAGGTGGAGCATCCGGTCACGGAAGCCATTACCGGTATGGATCTTGTGCAGGAGCAGATTCGCGTTGCGTCCGGCCAGGGCCTTTCGGTCACGCAGGATGAGGTCAAGTTCAATGGCCATGCCATCGAATGCCGCATCAACGCTGAAGACCCACGTACTTTCGTGCCATCTCCGGGTACGCTAACCTATTTCCACACGCCCGGCGGTCTCGGCGTTCGTGTCGATTCAGGCGCTTATCAGGGCTACAAGATCCCGCCCTACTACGACAGCATGATCGGCAAGTTGATCGTCCACGGTCGCACCCGTGACGAGTGCATTCGCAGACTGCGTCGCGCGCTTGACGAGTTCGTCGTTGACGGCATCAAGACGACATTACCGCTGTTTCAGGATCTTCTACAAAACGAAGACATTCTGAAGGGCGACTACGACATTCACTGGCTGGAAAAATATCTGGCCGGCGACGCGAAGTAAGAGATGGGAAGGCGCAGCAGAAATAACGATATAGACGTCGATATTCTGCTGCGCGCCTACTCTATCGGCCTATTTCCCATGGCCGATTCGGCAGATGACCCGGAACTGTTCTGGGTCGAGCCGGAAATGCGGGGCATCATCCCGCTTGATAATTTTCATGTTTCCAAGAGCTTGGCCAAAGCCATTCGCAAAAGCCAATTTGAAATCCGCTTCGATACGAATTTCGAAGGCGTGATGGCCTCATGCGCTCAGGAAGCGCCCGACCGCCCGAGCACCTGGATCAACAAAACAATCCGTCGCCTTTACACCGAACTTCATGAGATCGGCCACGCCCACAGCGTGGAAGCATGGGACGGCGATGAGCTAGTCGGCGGTCTTTATGGGGTGTCTCTGGGCTCTGCATTTTTTGGCGAGAGCATGTTTTCCAGACGCACGAACGCATCGAAAATCTGCCTCGTACATCTGGTCGAGCATTTGAACAAAAAAGGCTTCACGCTGCTCGACACGCAGTTCACGACAGATCATCTGAAAACGTTTGGCGCCATCGATGTTCCCAAAGCGGAATATGCGAAAATGCTGGAACCAGCGGTTAACCGCCCAGATCTCGACTTTTAAGATGTCAGATTATTTGCTCGCGGCCGCCGGTGCGGGCACATCCGATTCTTGCTTGCAGTTGGTCAGCCACACGTCATAGATCGGGTGCTCAACGGCATTGAGGCCGGGGCTGTCTGCAAACATCCAGCCCGTGAATATCCGCTTTATCTTGCGATCAAGCGTGATCTCATCGACTTCGATAAATGCATCGATCTTCTGCGCTTCGGTGTCGTCACGCGAATAGCAGACTTTGGGCGTAACCTGAAGCGCGCCGAACTGCACCGTCTCATTCAGATAAACGTCAAACGACGTGATGCGACCTGTGATTTTGTCGATACCGGAAAAAACCGCAACGCGATTTTCAATTCGGGCGGCGGAAGCGGGAAATGCAAAGCCAGCGATTGCCGAGAGCGTCAGAACCGACATAGCCAGTGCACGCAAAGAACCATCTCGCGTGAATTTTCCCATATGGATCCGTCTCCAGAAATATTGCCCCCGCGACGTTAGCGGAAGTTCAACGCCTACAGGCGGAATGTGGCAAAAACGGGTGACAATGACGCGCTGAGATCAGAGACAGGCGCGCCACGCACCAAGGCAATCAGTTACCGGGTGTCCAGGCGTCGTAGTCGCCCGTTACGCGTGGACGCTCGCCTGCGACGGCCAGAGAACCCTGGGGGCGATAGGCCTGCGACGTGCCAGTCATGTTCGGCTGGTGCGGCTTCTGCCATTCGCGCGCCGTGTAGTTTTCCTGGCTTGGCGGAACATCCGTGCGGTAATGCATCCAGCCATGCCAGCCGGGCGTGATTGCAGACGCGTCGGCATAACCGTTATAGATCACCCAGCGGCGCGGCATGCCCCAAGACGTCGTGCCGCCCTCATAGTAGGTATTGCCCAACTCATCCTGTCCCACCTTCTTACCGAAACGCCAAGTGTGAAAGCGTGTTCCGATTGTCTGGCCGTTCCACCAGGTGAAGATTTGCGTCAGGAGAGTCTTCATTGTCAATTCCTCGGCTGTGAGTGCACCGCAGCGATCAAATGTGCGCAGCACAGCACAAGCTTATGCCGCTCCACGCATCAATTGTCCAGTATTTCCAACATTCAGTGTCGCTATTTCAGCAGGATCCTGACGCCAGACTGGTCGATCTTTGCGGTTATCTTGTCAGCGTCTTTTCCATGGCAATACCGGGCAAACCTGCTACCCCTGCCATCCGCTCGACTCGATCAACCTCCGTGAAGCCCAGGCCCTCGTAGAAAGCTATCGCGACCGAATTTTTTGGCTCGACCTCAAGACGCATGATCTCTGCATCCGGAAAACATGTTTCCAGTTCTGCAAAGATATCGCGCCCGACACCCTGCTGCTGGAAATGGGGATCGACATAGAGCTGATGCAGCAGCGCGGTCTTCGACATGTTGCTCGACATGGCGGCATAACCCATTCCGCCAATGCGCTTTCCATCGTCAGCGACCAGAAACTCGCCACCCTTTTTCTGAACGCGCTCTTTCATCGCGGCTGGCGAGTGCCACTCGGTAATCAATTGACTAACCCGCGGCGCGCCATAAATCGCATCATAAGTGGCATGCCAAGTACGAGCCAGAAGCGCCCTCACCGGCTCGATATCGCGCTCACTGGCGGTGCGTATGAAAAACACCATGAACCTCCGTCGCAGAATGAAAACGCCGGGAATACTCCCGGCGCAAAGAATGTTTTTGACTGCTTTGTTCCCTCGCCGTCATCACCGGGAAAAGTCCCGGCACAACGGCTAGGGCACGTTCTATTCCTCGATACCCAGCTTGGCCTTCACCAGATCCTGAACGGCCTGCGGGTTAGCCTTGCCACCTGTGGCCTTCATCACCTGCCCAACGAACCAGCCGGCCAGCGTCGGCTTTGCCTTGACCTTCTCAACCTGATCTGGGTTCGCCGCAATGATTTCATCCACGGCCTTCTCAATGGCGCCCGTGTCCGTGACCTGCTTCATGCCTCTGGTATCAACGATCTCAGCCGGGTTGCCGCCTTCGTTCCAGACGATTTCAAACAGATCCTTGGCAATCTTGCCAGAGATAGTGTTCGCCTTGATGAGATCGATAATGCCACCAAGCTGATCGGCAGAAATCGGTGTTTCTTCAATGCTCTTGCTGGACTTGTTCAACGCGCCCAGAAGATCGTTGATGACCCAGTTTGCAGCGATCTTGCCATCGCGTCCTTCGGCCACCAACTCGTAATAATCAGCAATAGCCTTTTCAGAAACCAGGATCGATGCGTCATAGACGGACAGGCCAAGCTCACGCACGAAACGCGCCTTCTTGTCATCGGGCAGTTCCGGCAGGTCTTTGCCCATCTTTTCGATGAAGGCATCGTCGAATTCCAGAGGCAGCAGGTCCGGGTCCGGGAAATAGCGGTAGTCATGCGCGTCTTCTTTTGAGCGCATCGAGCGTGTCTCACCCTTGCCGGGATCGAACAGGCGGGTTTCCTGATCGATAGAACCGTCATCTTCGAGAATCGCAATCTGGCGGCGTGCCTCGTATTCAATGGCCTGACCGATGAAGCGGATGGAATTGACGTTCTTGATTTCGCAACGCGTACCGAACTCGCCGCCCGGCTTGCGGACAGAGACGTTCACGTCGGCACGCATGGAGCCTTCGTCCATGTTGCCATCGCAGGTGCCGAGGTAACGCACGATGGACCGCAGCTTCGTCATATAGGCTTTGGCCTCGTCAGATGAGCGCATGTCAGGCTTCGACACGATTTCCATCAGTGCAACGCCGGAGCGGTTCAAATCCACGTAGGACATTGTCGGATGCTGGTCGTGCATGGACTTGCCCGCATCCTGCTCCAGATGGAGGCGCTCGATGCCGATCTCGATATCTTCGAAGTTGCCCTGACGGTCAGGACCCAGCGAGATGATAATCTTGCCTTCGCCAACGATGGGGTCCTTGAACTGCGAAATCTGATAGCCCTGCGGCAAATCGGGGTAGAAATAGTTCTTGCGATCGAAGATGGAGCGCTTGTTGATCTGCGCCTTGAGCCCGAGGCCGGTACGCACGGCTTGCGCCACACATTCCTCGTTGATGACGGGCAGCATGCCGGGCATGGCGGCATCAACCAGAGACACGTTGGAATTCGGTGCATTCCCGAATGTCGTGGACGCGCCGGAAAACAGCTTGGAATTGGAAAGAACCTGAGCGTGAACTTCCATGCCGATGACGATTTCCCAATCGCCGGTCGCGCCGGGAATGAAGCGTTTTGGGTCTGGTGTGCGCACGTCTACAAGGGTCATATCAAGCTCATAAAATACGGAATTTCTGTCTATGCTGAGGTAGAACAATTGGCACCGAGGCGCAAGGCTTGTCGCGCCGCACAGGCCGAGGCCTCCCGATTTCGACACACCGGGCACCAATTTTTTACAATTTTCACGTCCATTGCCAGCATGATGACCCTCGCATTGGCACTCGCCACCTACCTTGCTTTCAACATCCTAGTCTTCATCACCTATTGGTGGGACAAGCAGGCAGCCAGAAATGGCGGCTGGCGCGTGCGCGAAAGCACGTTACTGTGGCTTGCTTTTCTGGGTGGAAGTGTGGGCGCGGTGCTGGCGCAGAGATTGCTGCGTCATAAAACCCACAAGGAGCCGTTTCGCAGTTACCTGCTCGCAATCATCGTGCTTCAGATCGGACTCATCCTGTCCCTGCTGACTGCTGCGAACTGGAAGAACTGAAGGCAATGGCTCAAAAGCCGAAGCCATAACCCGTCACATTCATGTCAATGAGTTGTTTTTGCAAACCGACAGACTGAACTTCACGATCAAGCTTGGTTGAATACTTCATCGAGAACCAGTTGACACTGTAACCGTGTTTTCTGAAGAAAGAGACTGCCTGAACGTTCTGTGCATGACTTTCAAGCTCGGCAACGGGCAAGCCGCGCTCCACGATCTGCTGTTCGAGTTTGGCCAGTAACGCTGTGCCAACACCTTGACGTTGGTGGGCCGGATCAACCCAGAAATCGCTGATCATCTCATCGAAATGTTCGCGGGCAGCCCAACCGACAACGACACCCCGCACCTCTGCGAGCGTTATCGCCTGCCAAGTTGAAAATGCGAAACTCTCGAATGCTGCGCGCGCATTGTCACGCAATGCTTCCGTCACGCCAATTGCCGAAGTGGCGTTTACCCAGGCACGCAGCCCAATATTTGCCAGCAGGACTGCATCCGCTTCCTTGGCCGAACGAATAAGGATCACAAGCTATCTCCATCTGTGGTTCGGAAGCCGCGCAGATAAAGCTTGGGTGAAAGCCGCCGCCTTGCAGCGACAGCCTTCGCTTTCAAATCAAGCAAAACGCCGATCAGGTCCGCTCGATGCGGATGACCTGCGGCTCATTGACCAGATACTTCTCGCTCTTGATGGCTTTGACGGCCTTGCGGATCGCATCTTCCATCGTCGCATGAGTCACGAGGATGATGGTTTGCGAGCCACCTTCGCTTTGAACGCGCGAATGCTGCACGATGGATTCCAGCGATATGTTGTTTTCCGCCATGCGTGTCGCGATGCTTGCAAAAACGCCGGCCCTGTCTTTCACCGTCAAGCGAATGAAATAGCCGCCCTCATGGCTCTTCATCTTGGCGCGGCGGTATTCCGTCAAGGATTTGGCAGGGCGACCGAGAACCGGCACCTGCTGCGCGCCAGGGCGGCTCTTGGCAATATCGGCGATATCACCGAGCACGGCAGATGCCGTCGCGCTACCGCCTGCGCCGGGACCGACCATCAGCAACTCACCGAGAATATCCGATTCGACGGCAACGGCATTGGTCACGCCATCAACCTGCGCAATGACAGAATCCAATGGCACCATGGTGGGGTGAACGCGCTGCTCGATACCGGATTCGGTCACCTGCGCCACGCCAAGCAGCTTGATGCGATAACCGAGATCGGCAGCAGCCTGAATATCCTCGATGGAGATATTCGAAATGCCTTCGAGATAGATATCGTCAGCCGAAATCTGGCAGCCAAAGGCCAGTGTCGTGAGGATTGCAAGTTTGTGGGCAGTATCGTTGCCCTCGATATCGAATGCAGGATCGGCCTCAGCATAACCCAGGCGCTGCGCTTCCTTCAGGCAGGCCTCAAAGGACAGCCCTTCCTTTTCCATCTTGGTCAGGATGTAATTGCAGGTGCCGTTCATGATGCCGTAGATGCGCGACACATTGTTGCCGGTCAGTGATTCGCGCAAAGCCTTGATGATAGGAATGCCGCCAGCCACTGCCGCTTCGAAGTTCAGCAGCGCACCTCTCTCTTCCGCGAGAATGGCCAGCTCGACACCATGTTTGGCAAGCAGCGCCTTGTTGGCCGTAACAACGTGAATACCGCGAGACAATGCTGCGCGCACTGCCTTTTCAGCAGCACCGGAAGCGCCACCAACGAGTTCAACCAGAACATCGATTTCGGCATTTTTAGCCATGTCTTCGGGCGTATCGAACCAAGTAATACCGGCAAGATCCAGACCGCGATCACGCGAACGATCACGTGCGCTGACTGCAATAATCTCGATTGCGCGTCCGCAGGTAATCGCAAGTTCGTTGCTTCTCTGCTGGAGGATGCGCACGAGCGAAGAGCCGACAGTGCCGAGTCCCGCTATGCCGATTCTCAATGAATCTGCCATTGGTATATTCCTGATTTGCTGACATGGAGAGGCGGCCAGAAGCGGCCACCCGGTTGGTGCCCTTAACGGTGGGCGTTAAGCGAAACGACGTTATGCAATGTGTCGTCCGCGGTCGCCAGAAAGCGCTTCAAATTCCGCGCTGCCTGGCGAATTCGGTGCTCGTTCTCAACCAGAGCCAAGCGAACGTAATCGTCGCCCATTTCACCGAAGCCCACACCGGGAGCAACGGCGATATCGGCCTTCTCGACCAGAAGCTTGGAAAACTCCAGCGATCCCAAATGGCGGAACTTCTCTGGAATTTTAGCCCATGCGAACATGGTGGCGGCTGGCGGCGGAACCTCGAAGCCTGCCTTGCCAAATGTATCGACCATCACATCACGGCGACGGCGATAAACGCTGCGTACTTCTGCGATATCGGAACCATCACCGTTCAGTGCATGGGTCGCAGCAACCTGAATTGGCGTGAATGCGCCATAGTCCAGATAGGATTTCACACGCGTTAGCGCGCTAATCAGCCGCTCATTGCCAACGGCAAAGCCCATGCGCCAGCCGGGCATGGAGAATGTCTTGGACATGGAGGTGAATTCGACAGCGACGTCCATGGCTCCGGGCACTTCCAGAACCGAAGGCGGCGGGTTGTTGTCGTCGAAATAGATCTCGGAATAGGCAAGGTCCGAAAGCACGATCAGATCATGCTTCTTGGCGAAGGCAATGATATCCCGATAGAAATCCAGCGACGCAACATGCGCCGTTGGGTTGGACGGATAGTTGATGATGAGCGCAAGCGGCTTCGGGATGGAGTGACGCACAGCGCGCTCCAGGGGGCCGAAAAAGGTTTCATCCGGCTCTACATTCATGGAGCGAATAACGCCGCCTGCCATCAGAAAGCCGAACGCATGGATCGGATAGGTCGGGTTTGGACACAGAATGACATCGCCCGGCGCGGTAATGGCCTGCGCCATGTTGGCGAAGCCTTCCTTTGAACCAAGGGTGGCAACAACCTGTGTATCGGGATTGAGCTTCACGCCAAAGCGGCGAGCGTAATAGCCGGCCTGCGCGCGGCGAAGGCCAGGAATGCCCTTGGACGAAGAATAGCGATGCGTGCGCGGGTCCTGAACCACTTCGCACAGCTTGTCGACAATGGCCTTTGGCGTCGGAAGATCGGGATTGCCCATGCCAAGGTCAATGATGTCAGCACCACCCGCTCGCGCGCTCGCTTTCAAACGGTTGACCTGTTCGAACACGTATTGCGGCAGACGCTTGACCTTGTGAAACTCTTCCATCTTTTCCTCGTGGACATGAACCGAACGACCGGCTCACAAAAGCATTCGTTTTTTGATTCCAGATACAGCCGACACGAACAAATCGGGCCTGTAAAACTGAGTGTAACGTATGTGCTGGAAAACACGAATTTGTTTTCGCAGCAACCGGCTTGTTTGCAGGCTTGGCGCCACCGCGCCAAAACCTGCATAACGCGAGTTTTTTCCAAATTGCAAGGCAAGCCACCGCGTTTGGCGGCGCAACCTGCCAATCAGCCGCGCTCACCATTCACAATTACAGATCGGATCACAGAAAGCACCCGCTCCGGCTCAATGTTGGTGCAAACCTGCTGGCTTGGATATCCATCCCAGTTACCGGGTGGAAAGCCCACGCCATCCGGCTTCTGGATGGTCTGGCCATCAGCAATACCGCCGCACACGACGCGGACAGCACCACTGCGCGTCTCGAATAGTTCAGGATTGGTCAGATAGACGCAAGCGCATGAGTCGTGAACGACCATGCCATCACCGGTGCGCTGGCTGTAAAACTCGATGTAGAATTGCGATAGATCAGACAGAAGCTGGACATGGGCACCGCCCTCTTTCGCCATATCAGCCATGAATTTCGATGTCATCACAGTGCGTGTGGTCACATCGAGGCCGACGATGGTCACAGGCCATGGCGCTGTAAACACCACATCTGCGGCTTCCGGATCCCCGTGAATATTGGCCTCGGCGGCAGGGCTGACATTGCCATTGATATCAAACGCGCCACCCATGATGATGACGCTCTTCACCAGAGATGCAAAGTCAGGTTCTTCACGCAAAGCCAAAGCGAGGTTCGTCATGCGCCCCACAGCAATAAGCGTCACTTCACCCGGATTTGCCCTGACCGTATCAATGATAAATCTGTGCGCCGGACGGGGATCGAGTGGCAGGTCGATGGAGGCAGGCACGCCAATATTGCCAAGTCCGTCGTCGCCGTGAATGAATGTTGGCCAGTGGCCTTCAGGACGCTCGGGATTGAATGTCACGCCTGCGCCTTTTGCCACAGGTGCCGTCATCTCCCAATGCTGCTTCAGAAACAGCGCGTTGCGCGTCGTAATATCGAGCGGCGCGTTGCCGAAAACAGTCGTCACGCCGACAAGGTCAATATCGGGATGCCGATGCAGAAAAAGCAATGCCATTGCGTCATCGATGCCGGGGTCCGTGTCGAAAATAACCTTGTGCATGGGGTAATCCTTGAAATCGCCTAGAGTAGAATCGCCCAATAAAAGACGACACAGGGCCAGCACCATAAACGGCGATACGGATGACGCAATGCCCACGACGTATCAGAGGAAAAGCATTGCAAGGCTGACGATTAGGTGACAGAAGCGAGCAGCCTCATCGCCCTTTCGGAATACTTACCGTGCACGAATTAGCTCTCAATGTTTTGGTGATTCTCTTTTTCGTCGCGATCTTTGCAGGCTTTGTGGATTCTATTGCTGGTGGCGGCGGTCTGATTGCCATTCCGGCAATGCTGATTCTGGGTATTCCACCGCTGGAAGCCCTGGGAACCAACAAGCTTCAAGCGCAATTCGGCTCTGCCTCGGCAACCATTGCCTATGCCCGCCGGGGGCATGTCGATCTGAAAAAACAGTTCCCGATGGCGCTGATGGCATTCATTGGCGGCATATTTGGCGCGATGACGGCCTCTTTCGTGCCGCCGGATACGCTTCGCATGATCATGCCGTTTCTTCTGATCATCATTGCGCTCTACTTTGCCTTCAAACCGAACCTCAGCGATCTCGATAGCCACCAGAAAATCGCGCCATTCGTTTTCGGCGTGACGATTGTTCCGCTGATCGGTTTCTATGATGGTGTGTTTGGCCCAGGCGCTGGCTCGTTCTACATGCTTGCATTCGTCGGCGTCGCCGGGTTCGGCATGCTGAAAGCCACCGCCCACACAAAGCTTCTGAACTTTGGCTCGAATTTCGGCAGCTTCCTCGTCTTCACCTTCAGCGGCGCGATTTTATGGAAGCTCGGCCTTGTCATGGGGTTCGGACAATTCCTGGGCGCTCAGATGGGATCGCGTCTTGCCATGAGTAATGGTGCGAAGATCATCCGGCCTTTGCTCGTCATCTCGTGCCTTGCAATGGCGTCAAAGTTGCTGTTCGACGCTGGCGCAGCGTCCTTTATCAGCCAGTTTTTTCAGAGCCTGTTCGGGGCTTGACCGCCTCAACTGTTTTCCATGACGACCATTGCATGGACTTCTTGAAGAACGACCACGGCACCTATGATTTCATTGTTGGCGGCCCGCAATGGGCTCATGCGACAACGGGTCTTGTACTCGTCCTGATCGCGCCTTCCGAGATGAAGGTAATCCACGAGTTGACCTGAAAAACACCGGTCGAATGCGGGTTTCGCCATAGCTTCAAAGCTTTTTTCGCCAATAAACTCAGAAACGTGCCGACCAACGACAGAGAGCTGTGAATAGCCAAGAAACTCAGCATTGATGCGATTGGCATAGAGATAGCGATAATCTCTCGTAATAACGGCGATACGGTCGGGCAAGCTGTCCAGTATGGCTTCATTGAACAGCGGCTGAGCCTGCGCATTGAACGCAAGGCAGTTTTCCTTTTGAACAAGCAACTGATCGCAGCTGTCGTAACCTTCGTTCGCGCCGCGGAAATAACGATCAATCAGCATCGACATCGCTGCACTGCGACGCGTCACGCTGGATCTGTCATCTGCTTCATCGCGGATGAGACCATTCAGGAACTGCAATTGCCTGTAGGCATCCTCACGCGTGCGCGCACGATAGGAAAGGATATCCGCAATCATGGGCTCCAGCTCACGATCAAGCAGCCGGACCAGATCATCATGGCCGTTGGCAACGGCCTGTTTAAGCTGAACACATTTCAGCGAAAACGCATCGAAGAGCTCAATCAATGGAGTCTCCATCCTATAACAGACATTTCCTGCAACTGCCCAAAGTTCAGCAAAATGGCACCGCCGATCTCAGACATAGGGAGCAGAACGCATTCTCCTCAAAAACAGTTCCATTGAAAAACCGATTTATTTTATATACCACTTGGCAAATAAATTTGAGTGGACTTTCCCGATCAACTTTAAAGCGCGAAACAAAGATAAAGATTAGCGGCATTTATAAACCAGTTGTATTTGCAGCATCAACACTAACGTATCATGATGCGTCAATACACTATTTTTTACCTGTTGATGGGCGGAATCGATATCGATACCGCAGCATTTTCCTACGCTACGCGAGGCACGGGAATGCGATAGTCATCGCAATAACCTCACGTCACGCAACATCTTGCAGGCAAATAAGTTCGAACGCGGTCTATACGACCGAAGGATTACGCGACCACCCTGTTTCGGCGATCCGCAAGTTCCTTGACGGTGATGATTGCGCCGACGAGTTTGTAGGAAGGGGAAAAGCAGGGAGACATTTCGTAGGAGCGCACGACAGTACGTCCGTCAATCGTTTCTGCATAAGTGTATTTTGCGGGCTGACCTTTGAAGCAAGCGTCCAGCTTTTCCCGCAGGGCTTGCTGGAAATGATGTACCCCGATGAATTCGGCAATATGCCGCCCAACGAGATCGTTTGTTGTCGCGTCATAGCAATTCGCATTGATGGCGTTGGTGTAATTGATGCGATAACCGGGCGAAACAACGAAAACACGCGCATCCAGATCGTCGAGCTTGTCCTCGTCCAGAATGACGTAGGGGCTCCATGTTGTCGATTCGCCATCCGGCGCCACGCCATCGTACGGAAGTCCGGCACCGATATAGCGATCGACCAGCTTGCGCAGAAGTTCCGAGTTGCGCTGCACGCAGCCAGTGTCTTCCGCTTCTTCATTCAATAGATCGATAGCAAAGCGAAACTGCTCCAGCACCTCAGCAGAGCTCATGGTTTGACGGCTCGTAATGCCTTCAAGCAAAGTATCGAGTTCACGATCAAGATTCGTTATAGTCTGAGCATCATTACGACCAACGGCGCCTTTCAGCTCCGAATATCGTTGCCAGAACAAGTCAATCAACGCTTTCAACTCGATACTCCCCCGGCTGATCCAATGCCATTCGCATGTTCAATACGCTCAGGCCCAGCGGTACAAGACTGGTATAATGCGCCACTGTTAAAAAAAGACGTAACGAGAATGCCGCACTGCACATAGAATAAATAACACACGCATGGCGGTTTTAACAAATCCTAGAAATTGTGACGAATAAGGTGCAGTCACAACTTACAGAACTTTGCTCGCGTGCCTCGATATGCGGCGGTCTTGTTAAATGCTATTCTTGATATGCCACCGGTCGTGATACCACAACCATTGGCCTGGGTATTCACGCACCCAGCTCTCAACCTTGTCGTTAAGAAGCTGCGCAGTCTTCTGAACGTCGACACTGCCGTTTTCGTTCAACGGTATCTCGACTTTAGGTTCGATTTCCAACCGATAACGGTTATCGGGAAGGCGAACACAGCGGGCGGGAAACACATCACAACCGAACTGCCGAACAAGCTTTGCAAGCAATGGGTTGGTCAACACGTCGTTGCCGAAGAATTTCGTGGGCAATCCCTTTCGGAATTTCTGGTCCACCAGGACACCGATCCCACCGCCCTTTTCCAGCTGACGCGCCAGCGCAAAGGATGAACCGGCGTGGGATGGTACGAGGTTGCCCATGCGCTCTTTGCGAAAATCAAAGATACGTTTCGCAACATAGGGATTGTTGGGTGGGCGGAACAACACCGTCACATCTAGCCCGAAGGCGGAACCTGCGACAGGAAGAAGTTCGAAATTGCCGGAATGCGCCGTAAAGACGATGAACGGACGCGGGTTGTCGCGCAGTTCCAGAAACGTTTCGGTGCCGATAACCTCAACCCTGCCCGGCTTTGGATTGGCCGGATCAAAGTCGAAGAGGCGATCGAGAAACACATATTCTGCCGCCAGGCGACCCATATTGCCCCAGCTGTCGAGCGCAATCTCGACCCGCTCTTCTTCCGACTTCTCCGGATAAGCGCGCTTCAGGTTCACCAGCATCAGCTTGTGACGAGAGGTTTTGGGACCAATCTTACGCGCAAGCCTATCTGCGAACCGGATGGCCGGATCGGCAGGAGCAAGTTTCAGGAGGTTCAGAGCGCTGAATGCAAGCGTCGCATTCAGCCACTGACGAAAGTTTTCGAGCGCCAGAACAGCGCGCGTTATCAACATTTTCAAAAGAATCAATCCATCCGTAGGACGATTTTGCCGAAGACCTGACGGCTTTCCATCCGCTCCAGCGCCATCTCGATAGTATCGAAGGTTACTTCGGTATCGATGACCGGATGCACAAGGCCACGCGCCATCTTTTGCATCGCATCTGCCATGTTTTCCATACGGCAGCCAAAGGAACCCAGCAATTTCAACTGCTGTTGGAACAGCATCATCAAATTGATTTCCGAGGAAACGCCTGATGTCGAGCCACACGTGACAAGGCGTCCACCGCGCTTGAGGCAGAACATCGAACCGGCCCAGGTGTCTTTGCCGACATGTTCGAAGACGACATCGACGCCCTTCTTCTTGGTCAACTTGCGCACCACGCCTTCAAAACGATCAACGCGGTAGTTGATAACGTGATCGGCGCCAAGTGCTTTGGCGCGTTCGATCTTGTCATCAGAACCCACCGTGGTGATGACGGTGCAGCCCATCTTCTTGGCAAGCTGGATCGCAGCGGAACCAATACCGGAACCGCCAGCATGGATCAGGATCGTTTCACCGGGCTGAAGCTTGGCGTTGTCGAACAGCATGTGTTCGACAGTCCCGAACGTTACGGGTGCAAGAGCCGCAGCCACAGCGTCGATGCCGGGCGGTGCAAGTACGAGCTGCCGGGCGGGAATGTTGATCTTCTCCTGCGCAAAGCCATCTAGGTGAAAGCCGTGCACACCCGCCACGTTTTCGCAGAGGTTATCCCGACCGGCCACACAGTGATGGCAGCGCCCGCAGGTACGAGCTCCGTAAATGGATACCAATTGCCCAGGCAAGACATTGGACACGCCGGGGCCGATAGCCTCGACAACGCCCGATGCTTCCGCACCGATTGTCAGCGGCATCTTGCGTTTGGCAAATGCCATGCCGCGCCAGCCCCATACATCGATATGGTTGAGCGCAACAGCCTTGACCCGAAGCGTTACTTCGCCAGGAGCCGGTGCTTCAGGCTCGGGCAATTCCACTCTCTCAAGCTTACGATCATCAACGAGTTGCAAAGCGCGCATAGTAAAAAGTCCTTCGCCCGAAGGCGCTAAAGATTTGGATGTGAGAGACCGATTAAGCCGGTTCCCGCGTCATGACAAGGCTTGCGTTCTGGCCACCGAAGCCAAATGAATTGGAAAGCACAGCAGTTACCTGAGCATCGCGCTTCACATTCGGCACCACGTCCAGCGCAATCGTCGGGTCAGGGTTGGTGTAGTTGATCGTCGGCGGAACAGTGCCGGTCAGCATCGTCTGCAACGAAAATACGGCTTCGACCGCACCCGCCGCTGTCAGCGTATGGCCAATCATCGATTTGTTGGAGGACACCGGGATCGACTTCAGCCCCTCGCCAAAAACAGCCAGCATGGAACCATATTCCATCTTGTCGTTTTCGGGTGTGGAGGTGCCGTGCGCGTTGATATAGTTGATATCGCCCTCTGCCACACCAGCATCGGCAAGAGCCGCGCGAATGGTGGCGATGGCGGGGCCGCCATCTGGTGAGGAACGCGTGCGGTGGAAGCTGTCAGCCTTTTCGCCAGCGCCCTTGATGATGCCGAGAACCTTCGCACCGCGAGCAATAGAGGATTCCAGCGATTCCAGAACAAGCGTTGCAGCGCCTTCCGCGATCACGAAACCATCCCGGTCCTTGCTGAAGGGCTTGGATGCCTTTTCCGGTGGATCATTCTGCGTAGAGAGAGCCGACAGCAGCGAAAAGCGGATAAGAGCTTCAGCACTCACCGAACCATCCGTCGCAACGGTCAAGGCACGCTCGGTGCGGCCCTGCCGGATGGCCTCGACGCCAAGCTGTATCGCGGTTGCACCTGATGCGCAGGCGGTGGACAGTGTCACTGGCAATCCACGCGTACCGAAGCGATCTGCCAGACGCTCGGAGATGGCGCCAAACAGAGCCGCCTCCTGAAATTCGGGATCTGGACGCTCTCGCAACGCAGCCATAAAGCGATCATAGGCATCGCCCGGCTTGTCAGCAGGCGGAGAACGGTCGCCCAGCTCGAAGCGGGCGCTCCATTCCGGCTCAATCGGCGGTGCAGCCAGAAACAATGGGCCGTTGAAATCGCCAGAAAGCCCAGCCTGCGCCAACGCTTCGATGGTGGTTTCACGGGCAAACGCATAGGAGCGCTCGACGGAGTTGGGCTTGGGGATCTCGATGAAATCCACCGTGCCGCAAATCTTCGTGGACAGATTGTCCGTGGGGAAGCGAGTGATTTTATGGATGCCGGATTTGCCTGACGTCAGCGCATCCCAATTGTCTTTCAGCCCTTGGCCAAGAGATGTGAGGATGCCCATGCCGGTAACGGCAACGATGGGGCGACCGAGGTGATCCTTGAAATTGCTGGATGCCATGGTGTCTACTCCTCAAATATCTTTGGAAAGAACGGCAACGCCTTCGCCGCGAACATGGCCAACCGTCGTTACCACCGCCTGAAACGCGGCAGACGCCATTGGCTTCTCAGCGGAACTATCGAAAGCGGGAACCTTCGCATCGGTGTTGAGCGCAAGTGCTGCGAGCGCAAGGCCCAGCGGAAACTGGGCTTCAAGCCCATGGCCTGTAAACCCGCCAAAACCACGGATGGCGGCGTGCGGTAGAAGCTGCGCAAGCACATGGCTTTCGCTTGTCGTAACAGCGCCGTAGCCGCTGGCACCCGAAAAGACGACGGTGTCGGCAGCATCCTTAGCAGGTGCCAAAAGCCGCTCGAACCTCTGTTCGAACTTCCCATCTTCGCGAGAACCACGATCCCCTTCGATGGCGTCGATTCGGGCATAGATCTTTGCGCCACGGGCCTCTGCGCGTTTGCGCGATTCCAGCACGAGGAATGCACCGACAGAGCCAGTGATCATGCCACCGCCCTCACCCTCAGCCCGCGACCAGAGCGGCTGCCATTCGCCTTGCGCATGGGCACCGATGGCCTCGAACAGCAACGTCATGTCAGGACGCTCGGCGGCAAAAGCGCCACCCACCAGCGCGTGGCTCGATTCGCCGGAACGGATCCGGTAGAATGCGGTTTCAACAGCAGAAATGCCCGCCGCTTCTTCACCCATAAATGTGCGCGAGGAACCTGTGACCTTGTGGACGATGGAAATGTTACCGGCCATAAGGTTTGAAAGCTGCGCAAGAAACAGGGTTGGACGAAGCTCGGTTGTGAGCTTCTCGTTCAACATGACTTCGCGATCGTTGCGCTTCATGCCCTCGTCAATGATGAGCGTATCGACATTGATATCGCGCTCGCCACCGCCAGCCGCCACGATCATATCCATCGTGCCACATGCTTCTGCGTCGTCTTTCAGACCCGCATCATCTAGCGCCAGACCGGCCGCGAATACGCCGAGACGCTGCCAGTTTTCCATCTGGCGCTGATCTTTGCGTCCAATCTGGCTGGACCAATCGATCTCTGGCAGGGGATGGATCGGGTAAGGCGCGAACTTTTCGGTTTCGACAATCGCTTCCGGGGCAGCACTTGCGCAGAGCAAGGCGATATGGGCATCGATACCGACGCCATGACAGGTCACGATACCGACCCCGGTGATCACCACATCATTGTCAGACTTCATTATCCGTCATCCTTCGTCGCTTGCCGGTCATCAAAAACAGGCCAGCCTACCAAAGCGGTGAAAACCGCACGTGCCATGCGGAATAATGCTCACGATGAAGCTTTGCAATGGCGAAGGCCCAAAGAGCCCCAGCTATGCATCAATTTTCACCTGTTGAATGTTATGAATCGAGCAGTTTGCCCGCTCAGACAGACGTATCCGCCGCAATCGCCGCCATCAGGCCGACTTCTTCGGCGCGCTTTTTCACGATTGGGCCCAGCGGAATTTCGCTGAATGGCATTGTGCGCAGCTTCAATTGCGCGTCGCACACCTTCTTGCCGTCAGATGTGATTTTGGCTTTTGTCACCGCAAAGCCGGATCCGTCGTGTTCGAGATAGGCCTCGATATCGAGCACTGCATTTGGCTCGACGAAAGTGCGCATCTTCGCACCATCAACGGTCATCAGAAACGGCATCGCGGCAAAATCGGTCATCGCCAGAACCAGCATTCCGGAGGCCTGGGCCATGGTCTCGATCAGGAGAACACCGGGAACAAGCGGCATTCCGGGAAAATGCCCCTCAAAGACAGGGCTGTTCTGCGGCACGACGGAGCGAGCCTTCAGTATACGCGCAGAACGATCGATGGATTCGATACGGTCCACCATCTGGAAATATTCTAGAAGCATGTTCCGTCCGTAGAATGTTTGAGTTGCGGATAGCGCGCAGAACCACCGCTATGGTGGTCAAGACTGCACGCCCGCTTTGCAGAAAGGCCCGCCTCATGGACGGGCCATCCACAATCAGCCCTTGGCTGCTTTCAACTCGTCAATCTTTGCGCAGAGGTTCTTCAGAACGAAGTATTCCTCGGTCGAAACCTTGCCTTCGTTAACTTCCTGCGTCCACTGTTCCAACGGGATCTTGATGCCGAATTCCTTGTCGATCGCAAAGACGATGTCGAGGAAGTCGAGGCTATCGATGCCCAGATCGTCAATCGTGTGGCTTTCAGGCGTAATGGTTTCGCGTTCGATTTCGCTTGTGTCAGCGATAATATCTGCAACCTTATCGAATGTAGCTGTCACGCCAATATTCCTTCGTGTCTCTTTATGTATGACGCTCCACATAGGGAACTTGCGCAAAAAAGCCAATGGTTTCGTGGAGTATCCTCGAATTTTCAGAGCAAAGTGTTGCTTAAACAGCAACCGAATGCCGCCCGCGACCGTTCGAAAGATAGGTATCGAACGTGGCCGCGATGCTTCTGGCAAAGGGCTTGCCCGCATCTGACAATCTGAAAATGCCGTCTTCGATGACAACAAGACCATCGCGATCTCGCATTGCGAAGTCTCTGGCCTCAGTTGCCACACCATATCCCACGGCGCCATACATTTCACAAAGAGCTGTCAGGTCGAGAGCGAAATCACACATGATCTTCTCAATGACGAAGCCACGCACCCGGTCCTCGTCTGATAGCGCAATGCCGCGCACCACGCAAAGACCATCACCATCCGCCATACGCTCATATTCACCGGTGGCCGGCATGTTCTGCACATAGCCCTGCGGCAATTTGCCAATGGCGGATGCGCCAAGCCCGATCAGCGCATCTGCGCAATCATCCGTATAGCCCTGAAAGTTTCGCTTGAGAGCACCGTCCTTCAGCGCCACCGCAAGCTTGTCATCTGGCTTTGCAAAATGGTCGATACCAACTGCAAGATATCCTGCTGCAACAAGCATATCTGCCGCCATCGTCATTTGCCGGTATCGCTCCATAACATCCGGTAGCGCGTCCTCTGGGATCATCGTCTGGTGTTTCTTCATCCATGGCACGTGGGCGTAGCCGAAGAGCGCGATACGGTCGGCGTCAAGCGAGATGATCTGCTCAACTGTGTCGCGCAGCGTATCAAGCGTCTGATGCGGAAGGCCGTAGAGAATATCGCAGTTGACCGAATGAACGCCCCTCGCCCGCACTGCGTCCACGACCGATTTCGTCTGATCGAAGGTCTGGATGCGGTTGATTGTCTGCTGCACCTTCTCGTCAAAATCCTGCACGCCCAGACTGGCCCGCGTCATGCCGATGGCGGCCAAGGCGTCGTAACGCCCCTCGTCCAGATCATTGGGATCCATCTCGACGCTGATTTCGACATCGGGCGCAAAATGGAATGAGTCGCGCAGACAATCCATCAATGCCTTGAGGTCATCAGGCTTGACCATGGTCGGCGAGCCGCCGCCAAAATGCACAGCCGCTACCCTGGCGTCTCGCGATAAATGCGCGCCAACCTTTAAAACCTCCCGATGCAAGGATTTCAGGTAGGTCGCAATCGGCTCATATTTCAATGTGTGCTTGGTGTGACAGGCACAAAACCAGCACAATCGGTCACAATAGGGAATATGAACATAGAGGGAAATACTGTTCGATTTATCTAATTTTCCAAGCCACGAAGTATAGATGGACGAATCAACCCCATCATGGAAGTGTGGTGAAGTAGGATAGCTCGTATAGCGCGGAACAGCGGCACCATATTTGTGAATGAGATGCTCGGTCAAAACGCAATTCCCTCTTAGCATATATCAATTCTGCGACTATAAATTACAGGCTGCGACAGTTTGAAACTTTGACTTCGATCAATTCGAGGCGTAAAGATTGTCATCTCAAAGCCGTGGGGGATTACGGCTTGTCGGGGTGGGACGAATGCATACCAAGCGATTGGTATCACAGCTTTGCCGCGACCTTCAGGATCGGGAAGCACTATGGACACGTTACAGCGAAGCATACACAACTCCGACCTTCCAGTGGTATGTCGGTCCTGTGAAGCACGGCATGGCGGTCTCTGCGGCGTCTTGCTTCCGCAACAACTCGTCGAGTTGAACAGGCATTCCAGCCGCAGGAAAATTGAACTCGGCCACGAAATGCTCGGCCAGGGCGAGCAGGTGGAATATTACGCCAACATTCTCAAAGGCGTGGTGAAACTATCCAGAGTCATGGCCGATGGCCGCCAGCAGATCGTCGGCCTGCAGTTTGCACCCGATTTCCTCGGACGCCCTTTCATTCACGAAAGCAGCATGACGGCAGAAGCCGCGACCGAAGTGGAAATCTGCAGCTTTCCACGCCGCATTATCGACCGCATGGTTGGCGAGATTCCAAGCATGGAGCGGAAGCTTCACAGCCAGTCTCTGAAAGAACTCGATGAGGCGCGCGACTGGATGCTGACACTGGGCCGCAAGTCGGCGCAGGAAAAAGTCGCCAGCTTTCTCTACCTGATCGCGACTCACATAGACCCGGAAAACGAGGACAAATCCTGCTTTGATTTGCCATTGTCACGCGCCGATATCGCAGACTTCTTGGGCCTGACTATCGAGACCGTCAGCCGCCAAATGACGAAGCTGCGCAAAGAGGGTCTGATCAAGATCGAGAACAATCGCCATATCACCGTGCCCGATATGCTTTCGCTCAACATGGCTGCGGGAAATGACTGACAGCCAGAATGTGCCTAGAGCAAAACTGGTAACGGGCTTTCCGTCGGGAATTGTGTAGAAACAATGAGTTATTGTGTTGTCGGTGAACCCGCGTTCACCGGAACCAAACTAGCGAATCTGCATGGTGTAGCTAGACATCATGGACGGTGCCTTGGCTGGTTCGGGGTGGAATAATGACGCCCCGACGATCAAACCGACAATGATACACTTCATGGTTACGCCCCCCAGCGCTTGCGATGTTTTTTACCTCGCTTGGCTGAAACTATAACCCGGAAGTTGCATATGCCCGTTTAAAAAAAGCGGTTAGCGGCTGGCTTATACAAAGCGTAGAATCATAAGCGGGACGATAACGTCCCGTTAAGATTTGTCTTATTGCGAAGCTGCGGGGGTCGCCACAGGCTTTTGCTGCTCCGAGAGCGCACGCAACTCGGCAACCCGGCGTTTGTATTCCTTCTCGGAAATCTGGCCCTTGCTCCGGGCGTTTCCAAGCCGCGTCATGGTTGTTTCCATCGAGGTGGCTTCGTCGTCCTGCATCTGCGGCAGAGCGGCTGTCATAGGCGTGGCGAAGGTTGGATAGGTTCCCGTGTCACGCTTTTGCGAAACGGGAGAAGCATCAACCTTGCGCGGCCCAACGACCTCAGCCGCCGGACGCTTCATGTTGGCGGGTGCAACAACGGGTTCAAGGTTTTGGCAACCGGCCAGAAGCGGCAGCGCAAGGCCAAAAACGGAAAAGACAGTTGCCGCTCTTACGCTCACCATATGCTTGCCCATGCCTTGTCCCGCCTGTAACGAATTATTCAAATACACAACGCCGTGATCCATAGCGTCTCTGTCGCTGGAACTTGTATTCGTTTTCATGCAGAATGTGCAAACACAAAAATGCACCGGAGTACAATGTATGGCAGGCACTGACGGCGGGGGGAGAGACGAAGGAGACAAGCGAAAGGGCTTTGATCCTAAATCCGCCGAAGCCTACGTGGTGCGGGATCCGCAGGCCTTTGCCATGAACGTGGCCAAGGCACTGGAAAATCTGGGAAAAGCCGCTTCGGAATGGATTGCTCCGCGCGAGCGTGGAGAAATTCCCCAAACCAGCGCCAGCCCCATGAGCGATCTGTTTCAAACATTATCCGATGTCGCTGAATATTGGATGGCAGAGCCAAAGCGCTCTGTCGAAGCCCAAACACATCTGCTCTCCAGCTACTTCGACATCTGGCAAAAGTCCGTCTCTCAACTCTCTGGCGACGATGCAAACTCGCAAGAAAAGCCCGACACACAGCCACGGCACAAGCGTTTTGCAGATGAGGAATGGCAATCGAACCCGTTCTTTGACGCGTTGCAGAAAGTGTACCTCGTAACCGCCGCATGGGCAGAGCGCATGGTAACGGATGCGGAGGGGTTGGACGACAAGACCCGCCAGAAAGCGCGGTTCTATATGCGGCAGGTGACGGAAGCGATTTCGCCGGCCAACTTCGCATTTACCAACCCCCAGGTCTTTCGTGAGACGGTGGCGACAAGCGGCGCAAACCTGGTCAAAGGCATGGCCCAACTGGCCGAAGACATGGCGGCGGGCAATGGCAACATCAAACTGCGCCAGACCGATTACAGCAAATTCGTCATCGGCCAGAATATTGCCGTCACCCCCGGCAAGGTCATTGCCCGCAGCGATCTCTGCGAAATCATCCAATACGCACCTTCAACCGAAAAGGTTCTGAAGCGGCCCCTTTTGATCATTCCGCCATGGATCAACAAGTTCTACATTCTCGATCTCAACGCCCGCAAATCCTTCGTCAAATGGTGCGTCGACCAGGGTCATACCGTGTTCATGATCTCCTGGGTAAACCCGGATGCGCGCCATGCGGAAAAAGGGTGGGACGACTACACAAGGCAAGGAATCGAATTCGCGCTGGACGCGATAGAACAGGCAACCGGCGAAAAGCAGATCAATGCGGTCGGCTATTGCATCGGCGGAACGCTGCTTGCCTCCACGCTTGCGCTGCATGCCCAGCAGAAGAACAAGCGCATTCGTTCGGCCACGCTGCTCGCAGCACAAACGGATTTCACCAATGCCGGCGATCTGAAGGTCTTCATAGACGAGCAGCAATTGGCCGCACTCGACGCCCATATGAAGGCCGTGGGGTATCTGGATGGTACGATTATGGCCAGCGTCTTCAATATGCTAAGGGCATCCGACCTGATCTGGCCCTATGTCGTCGATAATTATCTGCGCGGGGCGCAGCCCCCACCCTTTGACCTTCTCTACTGGAATTCCGATTCGAGCCGCGTGGCTGCTGCCATTCACTCGTTTTATCTGCGCAACTGCTATCTGGAAAACAATCTGGCAGAAGGGCGCATGCAGGTGGCAGGCAAGGTGGTCAATCTCAAGGATATCGAAATACCGATCTACGACCTCGCCGCCCGGGACGACCATATCGCGCCCGCCAAATCCGTGTTCGCAGGTGCGGATCTTTTCGGCGGTCCGGTCGAGTTTGTGCTCAGCGGCTCCGGCCATATCGCAGGTGTCGTCAATCCGCCTGAGATGGCCAAATATCAATATTGGACAGGCGCATCACCATCCGGTGACTTTGATGCCTGGCACCAGGCAGCCGAGACCCGCAAAGGCTCTTGGTGGCCGCATTGGCAAATGTGGATTGAGGCACGTGACAAACGCAGGGTCGCCGCCCGCATACCCGGCGATGGCGCCCTGCCCGCCCTTTGCGATGCGCCTGGCACTTATGTCCTTGAATAAGCGCGAAGCGCGCACAACACTGCGCCATGATCTTTGATTCTCCGCTCATTCCAGCGACGCTCATCTCACGCTACAAGCGTTTCCTCTTCGATGCCGTGCTGGAAGACGGCACCCCGATTACCGGCTCCTGCCCCAACACCGGTTCCATGCGCGGTTTGACAGCGCTGGGTTCTCGCGTGTGGCTGTCGCAACATGACAGCCCGACCCGCAAATACAGGCACTGTCTGGAACTGGTGGAAGCGGATGGCACAATCGTCGGCATCAACACAGGCATGCCAAACAAGCTGGCAGAAGAAGCCATAAGTGAGAACCGAATCCCATCATTAGCCGGCTATTCAACCTTCAGGCGCGAGCAAAAATACGGCATCAACTCGCGAATAGATTTTCTGCTGTCAGCGCCGGGCAGGCCGGACGCTTATGTGGAAGTGAAGAACGTTCATTTCATGCGCCAGCAGGGCCTTGCAGAATTTCCAGATACCGCCACCAAGCGTGGTGCAAAACACCTTGAAGAACTGGGCGATGCGGCACAGGCGGGCTATCGCGCAGTCATGCTCTACCTCATCCAGCGCGGAGATTGCGACCGCTTGCGCATCTGTGGCGATCTCGATCCGGTCTATTCCTCCGCTTTTCAGAGGGCCATGCAGCGCGGCGTGGAAGCTTACGCCATAAAATGCAGCATCTCATCGCGGGAAATCATTGCAAATGAGATGGTGGCAATAGACGACGGGCACCAAGCTGCTTTATAAAACAAAGCATTAAAAGACAAGAAAGCTTAACCATGGTCACTTACATCGACGCAGCAGCGGCCCCATCCCGGAACACCGGCGTCATCCGGTTGTACAATGCCGAAGACTTCAAAGGCATGCACAAAGCCAGCCAGTTGACGGCACGCTGCCTCGATGAACTGGCCGCTATTGTCAAACCCGGCATCACAACGAACGCCATTGACCACTTCGTTTTCGAATTCGGCATGGACAACAACGCCCTGCCCGCAACGCTGAACTATCGCGGCTATACAAAATCCGTCTGCACATCCATCAACCATGTGGTCTGTCACGGTATCCCAGATGACAAACCTCTGCGCGAAGGAGACATCGTCAATATCGATGTGACCTATGTTCTGGATGGCTGGTACGGCGATTCCAGCCGCATGTATCCCGTCGGCCAGATCAAGCGCGCTTCCGAACGTCTCCTTGAAGTGACATATGAATGCCTGATGCGCGGCATTGCAGCCGTCAGGCCCGGTGCCCGCACAGGTGCCATCGGCGCTGCAATTCAGGCCTATGCGGAATCGGAGCGCTGCTCTGTCGTGACGGATTTCTGCGGCCATGGCGTCGGTCGCCTGTTCCACGATACGCCCAATATTCTGCACTATGGCAAGGAGACGGATGGGCCGGAAATGCGCGAAGGCATGATCTTCACCATCGAACCGATGATCAATCTGGGCAAAGCAAATGTAAAGGTGCTGTCGGATGGCTGGACGGCTGTTACGCGCGACCGTTCGCTTTCCGCGCAGTATGAACACGCGGTGGGCGTGACGGCCACGGGGTGTGAGATTTTCACCCTCTCGCCAGGCGGCTTGCATCGCCCCGGCCTGCCCCCGCTCTGAACGCAAGAGAGACGATGCCGATGGCAAAACGCCCCGCTGATCAGAAAACGATAGTCGAGACCAGAGACGGCGCAACCGGCGGCTTTGCCGAAACCAGTGATGAACGGGGCTTTTTTTCCGAAGCCCGGCAGTCACCGAGAAAAATGAGAGTGGAGCCAGCACCGGCGGTTCATGCAGATGCCGCGCACTACCTCGGCCATCGCGAGCGACTTCGCGCGAAATACCGCGACCATGGCGATGCGGCGCTTGCCGACTATGAATTGCTGGAGCTCTTGCTGTTTCGCCTCATTCCCCGCCGGGACACAAAGCCAATCGCCAAGGCACTGATTAGCCGCTTTGGTACCTTTGGAGGCGTGCTTGGCGCGCCCATACCGCTGCTGCTGGAGGTCAAAGGCGTCGGTGAGGCTGTCGCGCTTGACCTCAAACTCATCGCTTCTGTTTCCCAGCGCATGCTGAAAAGCGAAATCCGCAACAAGCAAGTGCTCGGCTCATGGTCTTCCGTCATTGATTATTGCCATGCCGTCATGGCGCATGAAGCCCGCGAGCAATTCCGCATTTTGTTTCTCGACAAGCGCAATGTGCTGATCGCAGACGAGGTTCAGGGGCAAGGCACCGTGGATCACACGCCGGTCTATCCCCGCGAGGTCGTGCGGCGGGCGCTGGAACTATCCTCCACCGCTATCATTCTCGTTCACAATCACCCCAGTGGCGACCCTACCCCATCCCGTGCTGACATCGATATGACCAAGACCATCATCGATACGGCAAAACCTCTCGGCATCTCCGTGCATGATCATATCATCATCGGCAAGGATGGGCATGTCAGCTTCAAGGGCCTGCGCCTGATCTGATCATTTGAGGGTCGTAAAAAAATCGGCCCCCGACGCTGGATCTCCAACATTCGGGGGCCGGTTCAAGCTTAAAAAGCTTTCGTGCTGAAATCAGCCGTTGACTACCGCCAGACGCTTTTCATCCCGACCACTTTTCATACGCTCGGACAGAAGGAACGCCAGTTCCAGAGCCTGATCGGCGTTGAGGCGTGGGTCGCAATGGGTGTGGTAACGGTCAGACAGCGAGTCTGCCGTAACAGTGCGCGCACCGCCGGTGCATTCCGTCACATCCTTGCCGGTCATCTCGATATGGATGCCGCCTGGATGCGTGCCTTCGGCGCGGTGAATCTGGAAGAAGCTCTCGACCTCAGACAAAATGCGCTCGAACGGACGCGTCTTGTAATGGTTGAGCGTGATCGTGTTGCCATGCATAGGATCGCAGGACCAGACGACCTTCCGGCCTTCTTTTTCGACGGCGCGGATCAGCTTTGGCAGGCTCTCGGCAACCTTGTCATGACCGAAACGGCAGATCAGCGTCAGGCGGCCCGCTTCATTGGAAGGGTTCAGCGCGTCGATCAGCTCGATCAGATTATCCGGCTGCAAGGACGGGCCGCACTTCAGACCAATCGGGTTCTTGATGCCGCGGAAATATTCCACATGGGCATGGTCCAGCTGGCGCGTACGGTCGCCAATCCAGAGCATGTGGCCCGATGTTGCATACCAGTCGCCGGAGGTCGAATCGATGCGGGTCAGCGCTTCTTCATAACCAAGCAGCAGCGCTTCGTGGCTAGTGAAGAAATCTGTTTCGCGCAGGCTTGGCTGGTTTTCAGACGTGATACCAATGGCCTTCATGAAGTCCATTGTTTCAGAAATGCGGCTGGCCAGCTTGCGGTAACGATCTGCCTGTGGGCTATCCTTGACGAAACCGAGCATCCACTGGTGCACATTTTCAAGGTTGGCATAGCCACCCATGGCAAAGGCACGCAGAAGGTTCAGCGTCGCGGCAGACTGGCGGTAAGCGTCCAGCTGACGCTCTGGGTTCGGAACGCGCGAAGCTTCGTTGAACTCGATGCCATTGATGATGTCACCGCGATAGGACGGCAGGTTGACGCCATCCTGGGTCTCCATGTTGGACGAGCGCGGCTTGGCGAACTGACCGGCGATGCGGCCAACCTTCACGACAGGAAGCTGCGCGCCATAGGTCAGAACGACGGCCATTTGCAGAAACGCACGGAAGAAGTCGCGGATGTTATCAGCGCCATGCTCCAGAAAGCTCTCAGCGCAATCGCCACCCTGCAACAGGAATGCTTCGCCTTCGGCAACACTGGCAAGCTGCTTCTTCAAGCGGCGCGCTTCACCGGCAAACACCAGTGGCGGATAGGTTGCCAACGTTGCTTCCGTCGCAGCAACTGCCGCCGCATTCGGATATTCGGGAACCTGCTGGATCGGCTTGTGCCTCCAACTGCTCGGTGTCCAATTCTGTGCCATGTTCTTCTCGCCTGTGACGCCACCAAATAAAGGAGGCAGCAACTACCCCTGTTAATCGCGCGCTTATAAACATTTTCACCCCAGCTTGCAAAGGCCAAGTTCGCCGCGATTCGTCCAGTTTGCCATCACCTTTCGGCCCACAATGCCCTTCTAGGCAGGAGGAAAGTCTAGGTAGCTTTCAAAACACCTTCTCCAGCCGCACTTTCTGCAGTTCAACCTGCATGGTCTCAGACCATTGCGGGCCCCGCCATACAATATGAAAGCCGCAACGTTCGTAGAGCCGGATAGCATTGATGTTTTGGGCATGCGTCGCGATCTTGGCGACAGGAATGTGAGAGCTGCGCATCTGGTCTAGGAAATGGTCAACGATTGCGCGTCCGATGCCCCTGCCCTGAAAGTCGGGATCGATCCAGATATCGGAAATGTAGTCGGCGTCCCCTTCGCATGCACCCCAGCCAACGAGTATGCCATCGATTTCAACAATGGCCACATCGCACTGGGTCTGTAGGGCAAAGGTCTCAACTTCACCGCTAACACGCTCGATGACAACAGGATCGAGATAGGCGCCTTCGAACGCACTGCTGGATTTCCAGGCACCAAAACCAACAAGGCCGACCGCAATGCGATCGGCCTCTGTCATGGCTCGAATTTTTAGCTCGCTTACCACCACTTCGCAGGGGTGAACTTGCCTGCTGCCTGCTCGATTGCGTAGGCCGTCTTGAAGAGGGTTTCTTCCTCGAACGGCTTGCCGATGAGCTGGAGGCCGAGGGGGAGGCCTTTGCCGTCCAGGCCGGCAGGGACGGACATGGCGGGGAGACCGGCCATGTTGACGGTGATGGTGAAGACGTCCTGAAGGTACATCTTGACGGGATCTGCCGCCAGTTCCTTGTCGCCGATTTCGAAGGCCGAGGATGGGGTGATAGGGGCCAGAACGGCATCGACGCCTTCATGGAAGACGGTTTCGAAGTCGCGCTTGATGAGCGTGCGCACCTTCTGGGCTTTCAGGTAATAGGCATCGTAATAACCGGCCGAGAGCACGTAGGTGCCGACCATGATGCGGCGTTTGACTTCCGAGCCGAAACCTGCGGCGCGGGTCTTTTCATACATGTCGGCAATGTCCTTGCCATCGACGCGCAGGCCGTAGCGAACGCCGTCATAACGGGCAAGGTTGGACGAGGCTTCAGCAGGCGCTACGATATAATAGGCAGGCAACGCATATTTGGTGTGCGGCAGCGAGATATCGACAATCTCTGCACCGGCATCCTTCAGCCAAGCAATGCCCTGCGCCCAAAGCTTTTCGATTTCTTCCGGCATGCCATCAACGCGGTATTCCTTGGGAATACCGATCTTGAGGCCCTTCAGCGACTGACCGATGGCCTGTTCGTAATCCGGCACAGGCAGATCCACCGAGGTCGTGTCCTTGGCGTCAACGCTCGCCATGGATTTCAGCAGAATGGCGGCATCGCGCACATCGCGGGCAATGGGGCCAGCCTGATCGAGCGAGGACGCGTAAGCGGCAATGCCCCAGCGCGAAACGCGGCCATAGGTTGGCTTGATGCCGACAGTGCCGGTAAAGGCTGCGGGCTGGCGAATGGAGCCGCCGGTATCTGTGGCAGTGGCACCGGCGCACAGATGCGCGGCAACGGCTGCTGCAGAACCACCGGAGGAACCGCCAGGCACGAGGTTCTTATCCGAACCATTGGCGCGCCACGGGTTGACGGTTGGGCCGTAATAGGAGCTTTCGTTGGACGAGCCCATGGCAAACTCATCCATGTTGAGCTTGCCGAGCATGACGGCACCGGCATCCCACAAGTTCTGGGTGACGGTGGATTCGTATTTCGGCTTGAAGCCATCCAGAACATGCGAGCAGGCCTGCGTGTGCACGTCACGAACGGCAAAAAGGTCCTTCACGCCAAGCGGAATACCTTCCAATGCGCCAGCCGCGCCAGCAGCACGCTTGTCATCGGAGGCCTTAGCCATGTCGCGCGCCATATCGGGCGTCAGCGCCACATATGCGTTCAGCTTTTCATTGGCCGTTTCGATGGCGGACAAATAGGCATTCGTCAGTTCAACTGAGGTGAATTCCTTGGCGCCAAGTTTGTCGCGGGCTTCGGCAATGGTCAGGCTGGTCAGGTCGGTCATATCGGCAACGGCTTTCGAATTATATCAATCGGACGGGCGGGAGCAAACCGGCTATAGGCTTACTCGACCACCTTCGGGACGAGGAAGAAATTGCGGTCCGTGTTCGGCGCATTTGCGACGATATCCTCGGCCTTGGCTCCATCGCTCACCACGTCAGTGCGCTTCTTCATGGCAACGGGCGTGACGGATGTCATCGGCTCGACGCCATCGACATTCACTTCCGAAAGCTGCTCCACGAAACCGAGAATGCCATTCAACTCGCCCAGCATCTTCTGGGCTTCGTCTTCGCTGACGGCAATACGGGCAAGGCGCGCAACGCGCTTTACGGTGGCAAGATCGACGGACATGGTTCTACTCCAGTCAAGAATTTTCCTACCCGCTATAATGACCGCGCCCGAAGTTCGCAACTATCATCGCTGCCAGAAACAGGTGAAGAAATAAAATTCCCCTTATACGGGAACAATTAATTTATGCGCGAGTTTTTGGCGTGAGCCATTTGGGCCATCATTTATACATACGTCATTTACAACAGGACGTGCCTGAGTTGCTATTCAACTTTTTTAGCGGCCAAGATTGTTCTCGAGTATGCTGCTTCGACAGGGCCTAAAAATGAATTTCGACATATCCAAAGTGCGCCATCCCAAGGAGAAGCTTTATGGGCTTCTCACCAAGCTCATAGGGTCGTTCGCCTGGCTAGTCATCGCTTGCTTGCTGGTAGTTACCTCCGCACTTTTCGTGGTCGCATTTTACGCACTGATTATATGGTTTTTCTCCTATATCTTCAAATCACTGGTAAGTGCATACATGATGGGACACCACGTGTTGATCAGTGAAAAACAATTTCCCCACGTGCACAAGATGGTAGCCGAGAGCGCAAAGAAGCTGGGACTGCGAGAAACGCCACAGGCGTTTGTATACAATTCCGCCGGCGTGATGAATGCTATGGCTCCGACGCTTGTCGGCCGTACTCGTTACATCTGGCTAACATCCGCGCTGATCGATGCCGACAGTGACGAGCAAGTGAGATTCGTGATCGGCCACGAGTTGGGCCACCATGTCGCGGGCCATCTAGACAAGGCGCTGAATTTACTGCGCCTGCCCGGCCTGCTCATTCCGTTTCTAGGACAAGCATATTTGCGTGCGCGTGAACTCACCTGCGACCGTGTTGGCCTATTCGTTTGCGGGGATATGACGGCATCGCGCACAGCCCTTCAGATGCTAGCCTGCGGCAGTGCCAAGCTGAACAAGCAGATGAACCCCGATGCTTTTGAAGAGCAGGAAAAGATGGTACCCGCCATTGCCGGGTTTTTCCTGAAAATCGTCTCATGCTACCCGCGCCATACACGCCGCGTCGCCGCGCTGGGTGAGTGGAAGAATGCGTTGAACGATATGCAGCCCCCCAACATCTGACCCGGTCCAGATTGCCGGCGTTGAGGCTCAGAAGGCCTGAAACACGTAGACGAATAAAGCCCGATACGCTCCATGCATACCGGGCTCGCTTAATTTTAAAACGTCAGCGTCTGCCCGACGCTTGGCGCGTCAACGCGGGCAGCCGAGCCTTCCATGCCTGTGATGAATTTCTCAGGCGTCTGGTCGACGATCGGGAATGAGCCGTAGTGGCAGGGGATGACATTGCGGAACTTGAAGAAGCGCTGGCAGGCAAGTGCCGCGACCGCGCCGCCCATGGTGAACCGGTCACCAATGGGAACGAGGCCGATATCGGGCTCATGCAACTCATGGATCAGCGCCATGTCGGAGAAGATATCTGTATCACCCATGTGATAGACGGTTGGGCCATCTTCGAAATGCAGCATCAGGCCATTTGCGTTGCCCAGTGCGTGGCTGACGCCGTCTTCTGTGATCTGCGCGGATGAATGCAGCGCATTGGTGAAGGTGACGGAAAATCCGTCAAATCCAACCGTGCCGCCGGTATTGCCCATTTCGAGCTTCGAAACGCCCTTTGAGCCCAGCCATGCGGCCAGATCGGCATTGGCCAGCACGGTTGCGCCGGTGTCCTTTGCCAGCTGGATCGTATCGCCCACATGGTCGCCGTGACCGTGGGTCAGCAGAATGTGGGTAATGCCGTTGGCGGCGTCCTTGGCATCCTGCCCGGCAAAGCTGGGGTTTCCGGTGAAAAACGGGTCGATGAGGATTTTTGCCTTGCCCGTTTCGAGACGGAATGCGGAATGGCCAAGCCAGGTCAGTTTCATGGAGGTTCTCCTTTGTGTTACCGATATATTATGACATAGGACGGGCTATACAACTGGACCGTCTTAAATTCTGGAGTGATAAATGGCAGCCGATGACGACGAATATGTGTACGACGAAGCGTCAGGTGAATGGCGTCCTGCATCAGAGGTTGCTGCCCAGGCTGCCAAGGCAAACGAGGTTCGCGATGCAAGCGGCACGCTTTTGGTTGATGGTGATTCCGTTACCCTGATCAAGGACTTGAAGGTCAAGGGTGCGGGCACGACGTTGAAGCAGGGCACGGTCATAAAGTCCATCCGCCTCACGGAAAATCCTGAAGAGATCGATTGCCGTCACGATGCCATCAAGGGCCTCGTGCTGCGCACCGAATTTGTACGCAAACGCTGAGACCGACCCATGGCGACGTTGACGATTGAGGAACTGGCGACTTTTCTGCAGCCGGGACAGGCTATTGCGGGGCTGGACCTGGGCACCAAGACCATCGGCCTTGCCATGTCGGATCTTTCACGGCGTTTCGCCACCCCTCGCCCGGTGCTGAAGCGCATCAAGTTCACGCAGGATGCAGAGCTTTTGCTGGACTTTGCGGCGAAGGAAAAGGTGGCGGCCTTCATCATCGGCCTGCCCACCAATATGGATGGTTCCGCTGGGCCGCGTGTTCAGGCAACGCGGGCTTTCGTGCGCGCCATGAGCGACAAGACTGCCCTGCCCTTCGTCTATTGGGACGAGCGGCTTTCAACCGTCGCGGCAGAGCGGGCTTTGCTGGAAATGGATGTGTCGCGGGCCAAACGGGCGCAGCGGATCGATTCGGCCGCTGCGAGCTTCGTTCTTCAAGGTGCGCTGGACAGGCTTTCGGCCCTTGGACGCGCGGACGTTGTCTTCGAAGACTGACGCTTACGCCACCATGCGGCGATTTCTTTTCTCTTCCGAAACGCGATGATGGCCATGACGATGAGGCTATCCATCGCGATGGCGCGTGCCACCAGCGGCGGAATGGTTTCCGGTGGGATGCCGAGGATGTTTCCGTAAATCTGGAACACAAGATCATGCGACTGGCGCGTGAGCATGAAGAAGCCGAAGCTCATATCGTTGTAGGACAGCCCGTACCAGGCACCCAGAAACGCAACGGGACCAGCCCAGAGAATCAGAAACCACTTCATGCCATCTGCTCCCGTGAAAAGACCGGTTCGGGCGCAATCGCGAGAACGGCCCAGCGCAGGCAGGCCATGAGGCACAGGTTCACCGTCGGAACATCAATGTCCAACGGCAGCAATGCGAAGAACGTCATCATGACGATCAAGGATATCCATCGGGTCACGGCGGTTCCTTTTCACACGCCCACAGGCGCATGGTTAATGATTTCTTAACACAATGATCCCGTCACTCCAGACGAGCAAATGGAAGTTGGACTTATGGTTAACAAACGGCGTAGGGCTGTGGATAAGCTCTCCGCTTGAGGCATTAACGCGCGAGCAGCCATTTAAGGGCACGTGATGCCGAGCGAGTTTGAATGCGCTCTCTCAACCGTAAACGCCGCGAACGATTCGTTTCACGGCTGTGCCGATTTTGTCCCAATCCTTGGGCGTTTTCAGCGCAACGCCGGCAAACTGTCCTGATGTGACCGACGAGATGACAAGATGCTGGATAGCCGCGAAGATGACGGCGTTGACGGTGGCCGTATCCACACCCTTCGGGGCCTGAAGCGAGCCGCGCATCTTTTCCAGCCACTTGGCCAACGCCTTGGCGCGGGCATCGGCCAGTTGCGTGACCTGCGGGGAGTTTTCGCAAACCTCCCAGGCAATGATCTTGCACACAAGCGGATCGCTGCGCAGCGCCTCAATATAATAGAGCGCCAGCTTTTCCATGAGATCGCCATAAGTCAGCAGAAACATGCCGCCGGTATCTTCGGGAATACGATCCTTGACCCAGGAACCCAGGTCTTCGCCGATGGCCGCAACCAGACCCTCCAGCCCGCCAAAATACCGATAAATCAGCTGCTTGTCGCAGCCCGCGCGGCGCGCCACGGCATTGATGCCGAAGCCCTGAAACCCCTCCTCCGCGAGCAGCGTTTTTGCGGCATTGAAAATGGATTTTTCGGTCGCTGCGCGATCCCGGATGCGTTTTTCGGAAACAGCCTCGCCAGAGGTCTCATTGATTGCCAGCATGTTCCCGCAACTCTCCGCGTGGTGACGTTACCAACGGAGTTAGCAAAGGGTTAATTTCTCGGCAATGTGCGAGGAGCCCGGAAGGCGAAGGAATGTGTGGATGAGTTGAAGAAGCGGCGCTTGCGACGAAAGATTGCCTCGAAAACGGCTGAAAGCATCAGGCGCTGCGGCGGAATGCGAGCGGGGTCTGCCCTACCACATCCCGGAACGAGCGCCCCAGCTGGCTTGCGCTGCCAAAGCCGCAGGCGGTGGCGATCTCTGAGATAGATAGCCGCGTTTTCGCCAGCATCGACTGCGCCCGCTCGATCCGCTTGCGGATGACGAACTGATAAGGCGGCTCACCGAACGTGGCCTTGAAGGCACGAGAGAAGTGAAACCGCGTCAAGCCAGTGATTGCGGCGAGATCATCAAGGCCGATATCGGATGAGAGATTAGCCTCAACATAATCCGTCAACAGACGGCACTGCGTCTTGCCAAGCTGGCCGGACCCGCCAACCTTTGCGGTGTTTTGCGCGCCCAGCCGCACCATTTCCAGAGCAGCGGTAAGCCCAATGGTTTCCGAGTATACTTTCGAGGATGGCCGTTCGTGATCAGCCATGATTTGGCCGAGCTTACGCATCGTTGAACCAAGTTCCCTGTCCTGAAAGTAAATATTCGCCCGCAGCTCCACACGCGCGAACTCCGCCTGCAACTCCTCCTCCATGACTGCGGGATCAAAGCAGACGACTGTAAACGCGTTCAGGCGATCCACCGGTTTTGCCCAGCCTTCAATGGTCTGCCCCATGGGGACATAAGTCATCAGATCCCGAAGGTCCGTGGCAGCAACAGGCCGTTCGCCGGAAACTTCCATCTCCCCGTCAAGCAGTACCAGATCATGATGCGCCAGATAGTGACTTTCACCCTCCCAGCGAAACTCATATTCGGCAGGCAGATGAAGCCGGGAATATTGCACGGATACACCGCGCCAGCTTTTCGCCGTGTGGACTTCTGCAGGGGGGCTAGCATCGGAGAAGGTTAAGTGCAGCTCGTCATTTCGTTTCATAGTCTTTTTCACGCACTCTTGGTTGCAAGCCACTTTTGCGGCGCAATAAACACTCGGACTAATTGTGCTAATAAAAACAATACCTTACGTAGCGTGACGTATAAAAAATTTACCTGTGATTCAGGTCTTATCGTTAGGTTATCAGATAATAAGTTTCTAACGCAAGCAGCCTCCCCAAGCAGCTGATGAACGTGGAAACAATGCGACTTTACCAGACATGGAGAATGGAATGCTGGGTTTCGGCGGTGCGGACGCGAAGGCCGTGCTTGATGCGATGAGCAAGTCTCAGGCGATTATCGAATTCAAGACCGATGGTACAATTCTTAAGGCAAACGAAAATTTCTGCCGCGTGCTGGGTTACCATTTGCACGAAATCGTCGGGAAACACCATAGGCTGTTTGTCGACCGTCTGGAGGCAGACTCGCCCGATTATCGCGGCTTCTGGGCCAAGCTTGGTCGTGGAGAGTACGAAAGCCACCAGTTCAAGCGCATTGCCAAGGACGGCAAGGAGGTCTGGATTCAGGCTTCCTACAATCCTATTTTTCGTGGTGGCAAGCCATACAAGATCATCAAGTTTGCGACTGATATTACGGCCCAGAAACTGAGGAGTGCTGAAGACAGTGGCACGATGAGTGCCATTTCCCGCGCGCAGGCCACCATCGAGTTTACGCCCGATGGCGAGATCCTGAACGCGAACGAAAACTTTCTGAATGCCCTCGGCTACCAGCTCTCGGAAATCAAAGGCCGAAAACACGCGATGTTTTGCGAGCCTGCCTACACCCAGAGCGCGGAGTACAAGCAGTTTTGGCAAAAGCTGGCGGCCGGAGAATTCGTGGCCGGGGAGTTCACGCGTCTGGGTAAGGGCGGTAATAAAGTCCACATTCAAGCCTCGTACAATCCCATCTTCGACATGAATGGCAAGGTGCTAAAGGTCGTGAAGTTTGCGACCGATGTGACCGAACGCGTCAATAATGTCGATCAGTTGGCCAACGCTCTCAAGGGTCTGTCCGAAGGCGACCTGACACAGCAGATTACCAGCCCCTTCCTGCCTGCGCTGGAGCGCCTGCGGCTTGACTACAACTCGACTTCGGAAAAACTGCGCAGCACACTGGAGACCGTTGTTGAAAACGCTGGTGCGATTTCAACGGCATCCCGGCAGATTCAGACCGCTTCCAATGCGTTGGCAAAACGAACGGAGCAGCAGGCGGCATCCGTGGAGGTGACGGCGACGGCGCTTAAGGAGATCACCACCACGGTTGCCGAGTCCAGCAACCGCGCTCACGAAGCCGGGCAGATGGTACGCAAGACGAAGGAAAATGCCGAATACTCTGGCAAGGTCGTCAATCAGGCTGTCGAGGCCATGGGCAAGATCGAGCAATCGGCAGGAGAAATTGCCAGCATCATCGGTGTTATCGATGAAATCGCCTTCCAGACCAACCTGCTGGCGCTGAATGCTGGCGTTGAGGCCGCACGCGCTGGCGAGGCTGGCAAAGGTTTTGCCGTTGTCGCCCAGGAAGTGCGTGAACTTGCGCAACGCTCTGCAAGGGCTGCCAAGGAAATCAAGGCTTTGATCAACGCATCCAACGACCATGTGAAGAACGGCGTGTCTCTGGTGGGTGACACCGGCGCAGCTCTTCAGGAGATTGTTGGACAGGTCGTGGAGGTCGACGGCAATGTCAGTGCCATTGTCGAAGGCTCTCAAGAACAGGCGACGGGTCTGAAAGAGATCAATATCGCCGTCAACAATATGGATCAGGGCACGCAGCAGAATGCTGCAATGGTTGAAGAGACCTCTGCCGCGGCCCATACACTGGCGGATGAAGCGGCCCGCCTGCTAGCGTTGATCGGAAAGTTCAACATTGGTGCCCGCAACAGGGCTCAGCGCCCGGCATCTGCCGCTCCGGCGCGGCCTGTGAAGAAGACTGTTTCCTATGCCACCAGTGGCAACACAGCCCTCAAACAGCAAGAGAGCTGGGAAGAGTTCTAAAACGCGCAGCTTGTAGTCAAAAAGGCAGTTTCACATTCACATAACGCCTGCCTTTTTTCATTTTATAAGCACCGTACACCTCGTGAAGACTTGCAGTTTTACCTTGCCGGTGAATGCTGAAAAACGACGATTTGGCACGCATCCAACAATTGCAAGATAATGGAAACACCGCGAATTTTGGTTATCATCGTGAAGTCGAGATGCATGCAGACATGTCGGAATCGGAAAGCTTCAAGAATAAATTCGCCCTGTCGTTGTATCTGCTAGCACGCTAAATAATAACGAGCTGATTTTTCAGCAAATAAAGGCTAAAATCAGCAATAAAAGCACCGATCAACTGATTATTTATAGCTTGTAAACACATCTACGTAACAATCATCGAATGAAGCAAGGCTTGCTCTGCAGCGTCTGATGGACATCAGAAACGCGGCGAGTTCATAAGACGTGGGAGAATGGAATGCTGGGTTTTGGCGGTTCAGACGCGAAGGCCGTTCTTGATGCTATGAGCAAGTCTCAGGCAATTATCGAATTCAAGATTGATGGTACAATTGTTACCGCAAACGAGAATTTCTGTCGGGCGCTCGGTTATCAATTGCACGAAATCGTTGGGAAGAACCATAGGTTGTTTCTCGATCCCACAGAGGCAAATTCGCCCGACTATCGCGACTTTTGGGCCAAGCTCGGTCGTGGAGAATACGAAAGCCGTCAGTTCAAACGTATTGCCAAAGACGGTAAGGAAGTCTGGATTCAGGCGTCCTACAACCCGGTTTTTCGTGGAGGCAAGCCTTACAAGGTCGTGAAATTTGCGACTGACATCACCGCAATCAAGCTAAAAGCGGCGGAAGACGCAGGCATATTGAATGCGCTTTCCCGCGCACAGGCCACCATCGAATTCACGCCTGATGGCGAGATCATTGACGCGAACGAAAACTTCCTGAACGCCCTCGGCTACCAGCTTTCCGAAATCAAAGGCAAGAAACACGCTGTTTTCTGCGATCCTGCTTACACTCAGAGCGCGGAATATCGCCAGTTCTGGGCCAAGTTGGCATCAGGAGAATTCGTGGCAGATGAATTCATGCGTCTCGGCAAGGGCGGCAAGAAGGTCTATATACAGGCCTCCTACAACCCCATCTTCGACATGAATGGCAAAGTGTTCAAGGTCGTGAAGTTCGCGACCGATGTGAGCGAGCGTGTCGCGAATGTGAAGCAACTGGCCGACGGTCTGCAGAGCATGTCCGAAGGCGACCTGACGCAGAAGATTGCCGTGCCTTTCCTTCCCGCTCTGGAACGGTTGCGGACTGACTTTAATTCGACATCAGCCAAGTTGCGCAAAACGCTGGAGACAATTCTCGAGAACGCCGGAGCGATTTCTGCAGCATCGAGCCAGATTCAGACCGCCTCCAATGAGTTGGCCAAACGGACCGAGCACCAGGCGGCATCAGTTGAAGAGACGGCTGCGGCGCTCGAAGAAATCACCACGACTGTCTCCGATTCCAGCAACCGCGCACACGATGCCGGTCAGTTGGTGCGCAAGACCAAGGAAAATGCCGAGTATTCCGGAAAGGTCGTCAGCCAGGCTGTCGAGGCCATGGGCAAAATCGAGCAATCGGCTGGCGAGATCGGCAACATCATCGGCGTCATCGATGAAATCGCCTTCCAGACCAACCTGCTGGCACTGAATGCAGGCGTTGAGGCGGCACGCGCTGGCGAAGCCGGCAAGGGCTTTGCCGTTGTCGCACAGGAAGTGCGTGAACTCGCGCAGCGATCTGCCAAGGCGGCCAAGGAAATCAAGGCGCTGATCAACGCCTCCAACGCCCACGTGAAAAGCGGAGTGTCTCTGGTCGGTGACACCGGTGCAGCTCTTCAGGAGATTGTGGGGCAGGTCGTGGAGGTCGATGGCAACGTCAACGCCATCGTTGAAAGCTCGCGCGAACAGGCAACTGGCTTGAAAGAGATCAACATCGCCGTCAACACGATGGACCAGGGCACGCAGCAGAATGCGGCAATGGTTGAAGAGACATCCGCAGCCGCCCATACGCTCGCAAATGAAGCGGCCCGTCTGTTCGCGTTGATCGGAGAGTTCAATATTGGCGTTCGCAACGCGGATCAGCGCTCTGCCGTCTCCGCACCAAGCCGTCTTCCAGCCCCCTCCTCAGCGCCCGCTCCGGCGCGGTCCATGAAGAAGACTGTTTCCTACGCCACCAACGGAAATGCGGCTCTCAAACCCCAGGAGAGCTGGGAAGAGTTCTGATACACACAGCTTGAATGAGAAAAGGCAGGTGCACATTGATCGTGCACCTGCCTTTTTGTGTTTTCAAAGCGCTGCCGGTCACACTGTAACCGGCGGCGCCTCGGGTTTTAGTTTGCCGGTGGGTAAAGCAGATCGATGATGTAGGACGCATCGAATCGGCTATCCAGCATGCCATAGGTGTGGCGGAAACCGCCTGCTAGGCGCGTTTCGAGGAAAGCATCGGCAATGCGACCGGCACCGATGCGGCAAAGCTCGGCAGCGGCAGCGGCCAGCGCGAACTGTTCCACCAGCATGCGGGCTGCACCCTCATCACGTTCGCACAACGCAATGGCGGCGCGCAATACATCGGTGGTTTTCTTGCCTGAAGGCCCGAGATCGCGTTCCAGCACTTCGAAGACGAGATCAAAGAGATCGCGACCGCGCTGGAGAACACGCAGCACATCCAGTGCCATGACGTTGCCGGAACCTTCCCAGATCGCATTGACGGGCGCTTCGCGATAATGGCGGGCGATGGGGCGGTCTTCGATGTAACCGTTGCCGCCGAGGCTTTCCATGGCTTCGTAAATCAAGGGAGGCGCAATCTTGCAGCACCAGTATTTGACGACAGGCGTCATCACACGGGCATAGGCCGCCTCTGCCGGATTGTTCCGAGCACTATCGAACGCCGCAGCCAGACGGAAGGACAAGGCGGTTGAAGCGGCCACATCCAGCGCCATATCGGCCAGCACACGCGTCATGATGGGCTGCGCGACGAGCGCCTTGCCGAAGACGTTGCGCCCACGGGCATAGTGAACGGCTTCCGCCAGCGATGCGCGCATCATGCCCGAGGAGGCCAGCGCGCAATCAAGCCGGGTCAATGTGACCATATCCAGAATGGTGCTGATGCCGCCACCGGGCTCGCCCAGCAGATAGCCGAACGCATCGGTGAACTCGACTTCGGCTGACGCATTGGAGCGGTTGCCGAGCTTGTCTTTCAGGCGCTGGAAATGCAGGCCATTGGCCGAACCGTCTTCCAGAAAGCGCGGCACGAGAAAGCAGCCCATGCCATCGCCCATCTGGGCCAGCATGACGAAACCATCGCTCATGGGCGCAGACAGGAACCATTTGTGGCCTGAGAGGCGGTAGATGCCCTCACCCACGCGCTCTGCCGTGGTGCGGTTGGCGCGCACATCCGTGCCGCCCTGCTTTTCCGTCATGCCCATGCCGATGGTGACGGCTGTCTTCTGCATGGCAGGCTTCTGCGACGAATCATATTTGCGTGAGAGAACCTTGGGAGCCCACTCTTTCTGCACGCGGGGGGATGACATCATCGCGGCGACGGAAGCATGGGTCATTGTCAGCGGGCAGAGGTGCCCTGCTTCCAGCTGTGCGGTGAGATAGAATTTGGTGGCGCGGGCCTTGTGCTCGTTGCCGCGGGTTTCGGGCGTATTCTCCCACGCGCTGCTGTGCAGGCCCGAGGACATGGAGCGGCGCATGAGTGCGTGCCAGGCGGGGTGGAACTCCACCTGATCCAGCCGCTCTCCGCGTGGGCCGTGGGTGTGCAGTTTCGGCGCGCTGACATTGGCCATGCGGGCCAGTTCCTGCGCTTCCGAGGAGGTCACATAGCGGCCGATCTGGTCAAATTCATCTCGCAGCGGGCGCGAAAGACTGGATGTCAAATCCACAATCAGCGGGTCTGTGCGATAGGCATTGATTCCAGACCAGAGGCTAGGCTGGTTCAAATCGGCGAGCTGTTCTTCTGTCCGGTTCATATTCGTCATCGCGTGGCTATATCGGGATTCGTATTTTATTGCGTGTATTAGGTCTGCCCCGGCTTATCCCATGCTTGCCGACAAAGCCACCTGTCTTTATAGACCCGATAACCAAAGCCAGAGCGCCGGGACAGGCGCTGTTGTGACCCGGAGGACATATTCCATGGTCTATTATCCCCACCGCCACCTGCTTGGCATCAAGGGGCTTTCCCATCAGGATATCACCACTCTTCTCGACAAAGCCGACGAGGCTGTGAAAATCAGCCGCCAGCGCGAGAAGAAGACATCGACCCTGCGCGGGCTGACCCAGATCAACCTGTTTTTCGAAGCCTCGACCCGCACGCAATCATCCTTCGAGCTGGCTGGCAAACGCCTCGGCGCTGACGTGATGAACATGTCGGTGGGCAATTCATCGGTGAAGAAAGGCGAGACGCTGATCGACACGGCCATGACGCTGAATGCCATGCGGCCAGACGTGCTGGTGGTGCGCCATTCTTCTGCGGGTGCTGCCGCCCTTTTGGCGCAAAAGGTGGCATGCTCGGTGGTCAATGCAGGCGATGGCCAGCACGAACACCCGACGCAGGCGCTTCTCGATGCGCTGACCATCCGCCGTGCCAAGGGCACGCTTTCTGGCATGACGGTGGCGATCTGCGGCGATGTGCTGCATTCGCGTGTTGCCCGCTCCAACATCATTTTGCTGAACCAGATGGGTGCGCGGGTGCGGGTTGTTGCGCCGCCGACACTGCTGCCTTCCGGCATCAACCAGATGAGCGTGGAAGTGTATCACGACATGAAGGAAGGCCTTGCTGGCGCCGATGTGGTGATGATGCTGCGGCTGCAACGCGAGCGTATGTCCGGTTCCTTCGTGCCTTCGGTACGTGAGTATTTTCACTACTACGGGCTGGATGCCGAAAAGCTGAAAGCGGCCAAGGAAGACGCGCTGGTGATGCACCCCGGCCCGATGAACCGTGGCGTTGAAATTGCCTCTGAAGTGGCCGATGGCCCGCAGAGCGTGATTGAAAGCCAGGTGGAAATGGGTGTGGCCGTGCGCATGGCCGTTATGGAAACCCTTCTTCTGTCTCAAAACCAGGGAGAGCGCGTATGACCGCCGCAACCGTTCTCAAAAATGTTCGCATCATCGATCCATCCCGCAATTTGGATGAGGTCGGCACGATCATCATCGGCGCTGACGGCACGATTCTGGCCGCAGGCAAGGATGCGCAGAATCAGGGTGAACCCGAGGGTGCTGTTGTCCGTGACTGCCGCGGCGTGATTGCAGCGCCGGGTCTGGTGGATGCCCGCGTGTTTGTGGGTGAGCCGGGTGCGGAACACCGCGAAACCATCGAATCCGCCTCACGCGCTGCTGCAGCAGGTGGCGTGACCAGCATGATCGTGATGCCGGATACCGACCCCGTCATCGACGACATCGCCCTTGTGGAATTCGTGAAGAAGAAGGCCCGCGACAAGGCACTGGTCAATATCTATCCGGCAGCGGCGCTGACAAAGGGTCTGCGCGGCGAGGAAATGACCGAATTCGGCATGCTGCGGGAAGCCGGGGCCGTTGCCTTCACCAATGGTCGCAAGGCGATGCCGGATACCGCCGTGCTGCGCCGCGCCATGACCTATGCGCGAGAACTGGGCGCGGTGATTTCACTGGAGACCCGCGACCCCTATATCGGCCATGGCGACATGAATGAGGGCCTGTTTGCGAGCTGGCTGGGCCTTTCAGGCATTCCCAGAGAAGCCGAAATCATTCCGCTGGAACGGGATCTGCGCATCGCCGCGCTGACCCGTGCCAACTACCACGCCGCCAAGATTTCCGTGCGGGAATCGGCGGAAGCGATGGCCCACGCAAAATCGCGGGGCGTGAAGGCGACCTGCGGCATTTCCATCAACCATCTGACGCTGAACGAAAACGATATCGGCGAGTACCGGACCTTCTTCAAGCTTTCCCCGCCGCTGCGTTCTGAAAACGACCGCATGTTCATGGTGGATGCGCTGAAGGATGGCACCATCGACATCATCGTCTCGTCGCATGATCCGCAGGATGTGGACACCAAGCGCCTGCCATTCTCGGATGCGGCCAGCGGTGCCATTGGCCTTGAGACCATGCTGGCGGCGGCTCTTCGGCTCTATCACAGCGATCAGGTGCCGTTGATGCGCCTCATCGATGCGCTTTCCACCCGCCCCGCGCAGATCTTCGGGCTGGACGCCGGAACGCTGAAACCGGGCGCGAAGGCGGATATCACGCTGATCGATCTTGATGAGCCATGGCTGGTTTCCGAGAAAAATCTCGTGTCGAGGTCCAAGAATACACCGTTTGAAGATGCACGCTTTACCGGCCGCGCCGTTGCAACCTATGTTGCAGGCAAGCTGGTCTATTCCAACCAATAAAAGACTCGACGGGACTGAGGGGACATCCATGACCGCATTGACTGTTTGGGAAACCGCGCCAGCATTGCTGGCGCTCGCCGCTTTGGTGGGGTACCTGCTGGGTTCAATCCCATTCGGCCTCATCCTGACCCGCGCAGCCGGTCTGGGTGACGTTCGCAAGATCGGCTCCGGCAATATTGGTGCGACCAATGTGCTGCGCACCGGCAACAAGAAGCTGGCAGCCGCCACATTGCTGCTGGATGCCCTGAAGGGCACGGCAGCCGTGCTGATCGCCAATGCCCTGTGGGGTTACGAGGCCTCACTGGTTGCAGGTTTCTTCGCCTTTCTCGGCCATCTGTTTCCCGTATGGCTGAGTTTTAAAGGTGGCAAGGGCGTTGCCGTCTATATCGGCGTTCTCCTGGGGGCTGCACCATTGATGATGCTGGCCTTTGCGGCGATCTGGATCGCTACCGCCTATATCACAAAATACTCATCTCTTTCCGCACTGGTTGCAATGCTTGTCATTCCGGTTGCATTGTGGATATTAGGGCCTGAGAAGACGGCTCTGCTGGTGACGCTGCTCAGTGTGATCTCCTGGTATATGCACCGAGAAAACATCAAGCGGCTGCTGGCGGGGACGGAAAGCAAGATCGGGAAGAAGGGCTGAGGCGCAAGCGTCTTGCCCTGATGGGGGCAAGACATGCCGCATGACGGCGAAACGAAGCGCGGCATCGCGCTTAACGACCGACAACGCATTGCCTGGCTTCGGCTCATTCGCAGCGACAATATCGGTCCGGTGACGTTCCGGGAATTGATCAACCACTTCGGCAGCGCGGAAAAGGCGCTGGACGCCCTGCCCGATCTGTCTCGCCGGGGCGGATCGGCGCGCAGCCCGCGCATTGCTTCCGTTTCAGAAGTTGAACGGGAGATCGAAGCCGCCGAACAATTTGGCGCTCGATTCGTGGGCATTGGCGAGCCGGATTATCCACCGGCACTGCGCGAAATCGATGGCGCACCGCCGATCATTTCCATGAAGGGCTCAGGTCGCACGGCGGTCCGGCCTTCCATCGGCATCGTCGGATCACGCAATTCCTCCATCAATGGTTCGAAGTTTGCGGCCATGCTGGCGCGCCAATGCGGCCAGGCAGGCTATACGATTGCCTCGGGCCTTGCTCGCGGCATCGATGCGGCGGCCCACGCTGCCAGCCTTTCAACCGGCACAGTCGCCATGCTGGCAGGCGGGCTGAACAGGCCCTACCCGCCTGAAAACCTGCGGCTTCTAGATGAGATCTATGACAATGGCGGGGCCAGCATCAGTGAAATGCCGTTTGGCTGGGAGCCGCGCGCCAGAGATTTTCCGCGCCGAAACCGGCTGATTGCAGGCGTTTCCATGGGCGTTCTGATTGTGGAGGCTGCGGACCGCTCAGGTTCGCTGATTACCGCGAGACTGGCCGGTGAATTCGGACGGTTGGTTTTTGCGGTTCCGGGGTCACCACTGGATGCGCGATGCCACGGCACCAACCGGCTGATCAAGGATGGAGCGATGCTGGTGACGGAGGCGGCGGACATTCTGAACGCGCTGCGACCACTCATGGAGCCATCCCTGCCATTCCAGCACATTGCCAAGGAAAGCGCCGAAGATATGGAGATTTCACCGCCCCGTGACGATGACCGCAGCATCATCGCATCTGCACTCGGACCCTCGCCGGTTGAGACGGATGACATTATTCGCCACACCGGCCTGCCCGCCTCGACTGTTTATCTCGTGCTTCTGGAGCTGGATATAGCGGGGCGTTTAAATCGGCATTCCCAGGGGCGGGTTTCGATCAATATGGCTGACTGAGAGCTTGCGACGACCAGTTTTAATGTCTTCTGCCTCAATGTAAGCCATTTCAATCAGGTAAAGCAGCATGTCGGCACCCTCTACCTTTGCGACATACCGCAACTCTGAAAGCATCTGACTGATATAAGCAATGTTTGGCGGTATCTGCGCGTCTTTGCCCTTGTTGCTATTGTCTGCATTCACACCCATGTTTACCCCGATCAACCCGACAAAACGCGATGTCTTCCAAAGAGCATCACCCCATGCAGGCAACCATAACTTGTTTATCCTGAATTGCAATATGCAATCCAGTCGCCACAAGGTTGCATAACGGTGTAATGGCAGAAAAACGTTGCTTGCCTCTTGACCGAAGCGCATTACCTGTCCATGTCGAAATAAAGGTCGCGCCGCTGATGGCTGAAAAGCTGTGGTGCATGTTAACGGGCAAGTTCCGAAAGAAGAAAATATGACTATCGTCGTCGTCGTAGAATCCCCGGCAAAAGCCAAGACGATCAATAAGTATCTCGGCTCCGGCTATAAGGTGCTCGCATCGTTTGGCCACGTTCGCGATCTTCCCGCCAAAGATGGCTCCGTGCTTCCCGATCAGGATTTCGAAATGACATGGGAGGTCGATCCGGCCTCGCAAAAGCGCATGAAGGAAATCTCAGATGCCGTGAAGGCATCCGACGGATTGTTTCTCGCAACCGACCCGGATCGCGAAGGTGAAGCCATTTCCTGGCACGTCCTCGATCTCCTGAAAAAGAAGAAGGTGCTTGGCGACAAGCCGGTGAAGCGCGTCGTGTTCAACGCCATCACCAAGAAGGCCGTTCTGGATGCGGTCGCTGATCCGCGCGATATCGATATTCCCTTGGTGGATGCCTATCTTGCCCGCCGTGCGCTGGATTATCTCGTCGGCTTTAACCTGTCCCCGGTTCTGTGGCGCAAGCTGCCCGGTGCGCGCTCGGCTGGCCGCGTACAGTCGGTATCGCTGCGCCTCGTCTGCGACCGCGAGTCGGAAATCGAACGCTTCGTTTCCGAAGAATATTGGAACATTTCCGCCCTTCTGAAGACGCCGCGTGGCGATGATTTTGAGGCAAAGCTGGTCTCTGCCGATGGCAAGCGCCTGCAAGCCAGATCGGTCAAGACCGGCGATGATGCGAACCGCCTGAAGACGCTGCTGGACGGCGCGACCTACACCGTGGATACGGTTGAGGCGAAGCCCGTCAAGCGTAACCCCGGCCCTCCCTTCACGACATCGACGCTGCAACAGGCGGCCTCTTCGCGCATGGGCTTTTCAGCCTCGCGCACCATGCAGGTTGCCCAGCGCCTTTATGAAGGTATCGACATTGGCGGCGAGACCGTCGGTCTGATCACCTATATGCGTACCGATGGTGTGCAGATGGCACCTGAGGCTATTGATGCTGCCCGCAGCGCCATTGGCGAACAGTTCGGCGCCCGTTATGTGCCGGAAAAGGCGCGCATCTATTCCACCAAGGCCAAGAACGCCCAGGAAGCGCACGAAGCGATCCGCCCGACCGATTTCAGCCGCACGCCCGATCAGGTCAAGAAGTACCTAGATGCCGACCAGTTGCGTCTGTACGAACTGGTGTGGAAGCGCGGCATTGCCAGCCAGATGGCCTCAGCCGAAATCGAGCGCACGACGGTTGAGATTCTGGCCGAAAACAAGGGCGAGAAGGCAGGCCTTCGCGCTGTGGGTTCGGTCATTCGTTTCGATGGCTTTATCGCCGCCTATACCGACCAGAAGGAAGATGGCGAGCAGAGCGACGACGGTGATGAAGATGGCCGTCTGCCGCAGATCAATGCGCGGGAAGACCTTGCCAAGCAGAAGATCAATGCCAGCCAGCACTTTACCGAACCGCCACCGCGTTATTCGGAAGCATCGCTGATCAAGAAAATGGAAGAGCTCGGCATTGGCCGCCCTTCCACCTATGCGGCAACGCTGAAAACGCTAAGCGACCGCGAATATATCATTGTCGACAAGCGCAAGCTCATCCCGCATTCTCGCGGGCGGCTGGTTACGGCGTTTCTGGAAAGCTTCTTCACCAAATATGTGGAGTATGATTTCACCGCCGATCTGGAGGAAAAGCTCGACCGTATTTCCGCCGGTGAGCTGGACTGGAAGCAGGTTCTTCGCGATTTCTGGAAGGACTTCTACGCCCAGATCGAAGACACCAAGGAATTGCGCGTTACCAATGTGCTGGATGCGCTGAACGAGGTTCTGGCACCGCTGGTGTTCCCAACCCGCGAAGACGGTTCCGATCCACGCATCTGCCAGGTTTGCGGAACGGGCAACCTTTCGCTGAAGCTCGGCAAATACGGCGCCTTCGTTGGCTGTTCCAATTATCCCGAATGCAACTTCACGCGCCAACTGAACTCTGACGGTGCGGAAGCCGATGCTGCCGCGCTCAATGAGCCGAAGGCGCTGGGTGCAGACCCGCACACCGGCGAAGAGCTGACATTGCGCTCTGGCCGTTTCGGACCTTACATTCAGCGTGGCGATGGCAAGGAAGCCAAGCGGTCGTCGCTGCCCAAGGGCTGGAAGCCTGAAGACATCGACCATGAAAAGGCGCTGGCGCTGATCAACCTGCCGCGTGACATCGGCCAGCACCCGGAATCCGGCAAGATGATTTCGGCAGGCTTGGGTCGCTATGGACCGTTCCTTTTGCATGATGGTGGCTATGCCAATCTGGAAAGCATCGAAGACGTGTTCTCCATTGGCCTGAACCGTGCCGTGACCGTGATTGCCGAGAAGAAGGCATCGCCCGGACGTGGCCGTTCCTCGACACCGGCGGCATTGAAGGAACTGGGCGACCACCCCGATGGCGGCGCGATTACCGTCCGGGATGGCAAATACGGGCCTTATGTGAACTGGGGCAAGGTCAACGCGACCATTCCCAAGGCGCAGGCTCCCGACACTGTGACGCTGGACGAAGCCCTTGTGCTGATTGCCGAGCGCATTGCCAAGACCGGCACCGGCAGCACAGGCAAGCCCGTGAAAGCCAAGAAAGCAGCTGCGCCTAAAAAAGCAGCCAAGGCTGAGAGCGCCGATGGCGAGACGAAAGCCAAGGCCAAGCCGAAGGCGGCAGCGAAACCAAAAGCGGCTGCAAAGCCGAAAACAGCAGCCAAACCAAAGGCTGCTCCAAAAGCGAAGAAGGCAGAATCTTGAGCAAAGCACCGCGTAAGACATCCGGCTCGGCGGGCGATGGCTTCGGCCGTACCGGTCGCGGAAAAAAAGTCCTCGAGTCTGCGGGCATCATCCATGGTGAGGTTCCGCCGCGCGACGTGCTGCTGAAATTTATCGCCGAGCATCCCGATCAGGCCTCCAAGCGCGAAATCGCCAAGGCTTTCGGGCTGAAGGGTGAAACGCGCATCATTCTCAAGGCTCTGCTCAAGGAGCTTGAGACCGATGGCATGGTGCACAAGAGCCGCAAATCCCTGATGAAGCCGGGTGGTCTGCCGCCGGTGACGGTGCTTGATATCACCACGCGCGACAAGGATGGCGGCCTGATTGGCCGGCCTGCCGAATGGCCTGACGATCAGGGTGCTGCTCCTGCCGTCACCATCCGGCAATCCTCTGCCGACCGCAACAAGGGCAAGGTTCCTGTTGGCGGTCTGGGCGACCGGGTGCTTGCGAAGATATTCCCCTCGAAAGAGCCGGGTGGCCCTGCCTATACGGCGCGGATCATCAAGCTGATCGACAGACGTCAGGGCGGTTCGCTCGGTGTGTTCAAGGAAACACCGGGTGGCGGTGGCCGTCTGATGCCGGTCGAGCGACGCGGCGAAGAAATGGTCATCGATCCCGATGGCGTTGGTGGTGCCAAGGACGGCGATCTGGTGGAGGTGGAAACCTCACGCAACAGCGGGCGTTATGGCCTGCCACGCGCCAAGGTTCTGTCGGTGGTCGGCTCTGTCGCATCGGAAAAGGCGATCTCGATGATCGCCATCCATGCCCACGGCATCCCGCATATTTTCCCATCCGACGCACTGGCGGCAGCGGATGCTGCAAAGCCTGCGACGATGGCGCACCGTGAAGACTGGCGCAAGCTGCCGCTCATCACCATCGACCCGGCTGACGCAAAAGACCACGATGACGCGGTTTATGCCGAGCTTGATCCATCTCCCGACAATCCTGACGGCGTGATCGTGACCGTTGCGATTGCCGACGTATCCTATTACGTCCGCACTGGTTCAGCACTGGACCGCGAAGCCTTGAAGCGCGGCAATTCTGTCTACTTCCCCGACCGCGTCGTGCCGATGCTGCCGGAGCGGATTTCTAACGACCTCTGCTCGCTGAAAGAAGGGCTGGATCGCCCGGCCATCGCGGTTCGCATGGTGTTTTCGAAGGAAGGCCGCAAGGCCAGCCATACGTTCCATCGCATCATGATGAAGAGTGCGGCCAAGCTTTCCTACCAGCAGGCGCAGGCGGCAATCGACGGCAACCCCGACGACAAGACCGGCCCGATGCTGGAGCCGATCCTGCGGCCCCTGTGGCATGCCTACGAGATCATGACGATTGGCCGTGACCGCCGCCAGCCGCTTGAGCTGGATATGCCGGAACGCAAGATCATTCTGAAAGCGGACGGCACGGTTGACCGTGTGCATGTTCCTGAACGTCTCGACGCGCATAAGCTGATCGAAGAGATGATGATCCAGGCCAATGTGTGCGCTGCCGAAACGCTTGAGCTGAAAAAGCAGCCACTGGTCTACCGCGTGCACGACGCGCCGACCATTGCCAAGCAGGAAGTGCTGCGCGAGTTTCTGACCACCATCGGCTTTTCGCTGGTCAAGGGTGGGCAGGTTCGCGCCAATTCCTTCAACGGCATTCTGGCCCGCGCGCTGGATACGCCGCACCAGATCATTGTAAACGAGATGGTGCTGCGCTCTCAGAGCCAGGCGATCTACAGCCCTGACAATATCGGCCATTTCGGCCTCAACCTGATGAAGTATGCGCACTTCACCTCGCCAATCCGCCGGTATGCCGACCTGATCGTGCACCGGGCGCTGGTTGGTTCGCTGGGTCTGGGTGAAGGTGGAATCACCCCGCAGGAAGAAGCGACGCTTGCCGATATCGCTGCGGAAATCTCGACCTTCGAGCGCCGTGCGATGGCAGCCGAGCGTGACACGGTAAACCGGTTGATCGCGCACCACCTTTCCGAGCGTGTGGGCGAGGAATTCGAGGGACGCGTAGGTGGCGTAACCAAGGCAGGACTATTTGTCGCGCTTCCACAGTTTGGCGCTGACGGATTTATTCCTATATCTACGCTGGGTCGGGACTATTACATCTATGATGAGGCGCATCAGGCGCTGACGGGTGAAAAGTCGGGACTTGGATACCAGTTGGGCGATACCATTCAGGTGCGTCTGGCAGAAGCGGTGCCCCTGGCCGGTGCCTTGCGGTTCGAAGCGTTGAGCGAAGGCAAGAAATTGCCGGCAGCGACACGCTCGTTCCACAAGACGACACGGCGCAGCGGCGGACCGACACCGGGCACGAGACCACCACGCAGACGTAGATAGGCCTGCAAAAGCAAGGATGAGGCGCATGACGACGATCGAGACGCAGACAGTGCAGTATGGCGGCACGCCGGAAGTTCGTCCTCTCGGGCGCTCCATCAAACGCGGCATGCTGAGCCGTTGCCCGGCCTGTGGCAACGGCCATCTGTTTCGTGCGTGGCTAAAGCCGGTAGACGAGTGCGCGTCTTGCGGTGCTGACATGCACCACCAGCGCTCGGACGACCTGCCGCCCTATATTTCTATTACCATTCTCGGCCACATTGCTGTTGGTGGCTTCATGATGACCGATACGGTATTTCTGGTGCCTATGTGGGTTCACTTCGCGATCTGGGTGCCGATCACGGTTCTCGTCGCGCTGCTGACGATCCAGCCGATCAAAGGCGCGGTCATTGGCTGGCAGTGGGCCTTGCGTATGCATGGGTTTGATAATGAGCCCCAAAAAGAACAGATCGATGGTTCATCTCTTTGATCGGACCCGGCCATTGTGACGCTCGACCAGCCCGCTGAAAAAGCGCCATATCTGCGCCCGAAAGATGCAGCGTCGATCCTGCTCATGGATAGGTCTACGCAGATCATACGTGTGCTGATGGGAAAGCGTTCCAGTGCGCATGTGTTCATGCCAGACGTTTACGTCTTTCCCGGCGGTAAGCGCGACCGTGAAGACAGCACCCTGCCCTTTGCCGGCGATCTGCACCCTGTCGTTCTCGACAACCTCATGCGCGCATCGTCGAAAACGGTGTCGCAGAGGCGTGCACGCGCGCTTGCGCTTGCGGCCCTGCGGGAATTGCACGAGGAGACGGGCTTACGTTTTCAAAGCGATGAGCAAGGAAACGGCGGGCCTGATTTGTCTTGCCTCCGCTTCGTCGCACGCGCCATCACCCCACCTGGCCGGATCAGGCGATATGACACCCGCTTTTTCTGCTGTTTTACGGATGAGGTGGGCATAGACCCGGCAGCGGCCAGAGATTCAGATGAGCTGCAAAATCTCGAATGGCTTGACATCAAGGACAATTCCGGTGTGAACATGGCGCCCATTACGCGCTTAGTTCTCGAAGATGTCACAAAGTTCGTGATAGGTGATCCTTCATTGCAATTCGAGAGCCCGGTGCGACAATATTTTGAGCGTCGCGGCACGTTTACTCGTGGCTTTCTATAAAGGTCTACATGTCCCATCCGACTAGTGACGCCGATGATATTCACTGGCCCTCACTCATAGCCGCCATATCCGCCATCAGCGCCGTGGGCATCGCCATCGGCCTGGGGCTGCCGCTTTTGAGTATCATCCTTGAGAAGCGCGGCATCTCTTCAACGATGATCGGCCTCAACACCGCCATGGCGGGCGTTGCAGCCATGATCGCGGCACCCATGACCAGCAGGCTGGCGCATGAATTTGGTGTTGCGCGGACCATGATGACGGCCGTCGTCGTTTCTGCCATCAGCGCGCTTGGGTTTTATTTCGCAGAAGCGTTCTGGATGTGGTTTCCGCTGCGAATCGTCTTTCACGGCGCAACCACCATGCTGTTCATCCTCTCTGAATTCTGGATCAACGCCGCAGCGCCACCCAAACGGCGCGGCTTGGTGCTGGGCATGTACGCCACCGGCATGGCCGTTGGCTTTGCAGGCGGTCCATTGCTGTTTTCAGCCATAGGCAGCGAGGGAATCACCCCTTTCCTTCTAGGGGCGGCCATCATCCTTATGGCGGCGATTCCAATTTATCTCGCACGCCATGAGAGCCCCAGCCTCGATGAAAAGCCCAATCACCATTTCGTCCGCTACATCTGGCTGGTGCCGATGGCCTCTGCTGCCGCTTTTGTCTACGGCTCTGTGCAGGCGGGCGGGCTTTCGCTCTTCCCGGTCTATGCGACTCGCGAAGGTTTCAGCGAATCACAGGCGGCCTTGCTTCTCACAGTCATGGCCATCGGCAACATGGCGTTCCAGATCCCCATTGGCATGCTCTCAGACCGCATCAAGGACAGGCGCGTCCTGCTGGGCCTCATGGCGCTCACAGGCGTCATAGGCACGCTTGCGCTGCCTTTGCTGGTGGATAACTGGATGCTGCTCTCATCGATGCTGCTGCTATGGGGAGGGTGCGTATCGGGCATGTATACGGTGGGTCTTACTCACCTCGGCTCTCGCCTCACCGGCTCTGACCTTGTGGCCGCCAATGCTGCCTTCATCTTCTGTTACGCCATTGGTACCATTGCCGGGCCGCAGACGGTGGGTATCTCCATGGATATTGCCGGACCAGACGGTTTTGCATGGGCTTTGGCGATGTTTTTCGGGCTATACGTGGTGCTTTCCATTGCGCGTTCGGTTTTCGGATCAAATCGGACTTGACTTTTCAGGCGCGATCCGTAGTTTCGCGCCAGATTTAGCCGGGGTCCAACAGGGCCGCGGACTCACTATTTGTTAAAGGCAGGACGACCATGGCGAAAGCTACAACAATCAAGATCAAGCTGCTGTCGACGGCCGACACCGGTACTTTCTACGTCACCACAAAGAACAGCCGTACATTCACGGACAAGATGACGAAGACAAAGTACGATCCAGTCGTACGCAAGCACGTTGAATTCAAGGAAACGAAGATCAAGTAATCTTCTATCCATGAACTGCCAAAAACGCGCCCTCAGAGGCGCGTTTTTTGTTGCGCGCATTTAGGCCACCGCGCCTGCCCTTTTACAGCCCAGCACAGCACTTCAGGGCGCCCGCCAGATGTGGGCGCACACGGAAACGCGACACGAGCCAAGCGTTATAGGGAGAGAGTGTGTGTGTGAGAGATGAGAGAGAAAAGTGGGTCGACCGGGACAGCAATGACAGTACGAGGAACCATTCAAAGCATCACCGGTCGACCAACCCCAAGACCCAGGAATGCGGCGGACCTGAGCACCATGGGGTAACTGAAGCATATAAGCTTTTCCTGAAGAAAAGCAGATGTCCAAATTACCGATCTATCGTCATGATTGCAGCGGTTTAAGTTGTCTACAAGTGCAGATAGTTGTTTTGTGAGTGGACTATCGCGTAACACTCGAACTAAATCAACAGATTATTAATCAAATCGCTGTGTTGTCTCTGGATATGGTTAAATATCCCAGGATGATACGGAATTTCCGTCCAATTAAAGCATTACAACGCACAGTAAGTATTATTAATAGTTAAATCAAACAGCTTCTTCTTAATCAGAGAAGTTAAATTATACTGTCGACAGACAAAACTTGTCCCTTCCCCGGTACTGACCAGGTGAAACCAAGTTTCTGTTTCTGTGATGAGTTGAACGTCACTCAGGCGGCAGAAGCGACGACACGGTTGCGCCCGGCTGTCTTCGCCTCGTAGAGCGCCATGTCCGCCTGCCGCATCAGCGCCTCAGGGGTTTCCACCGATTGCGCATTGGTGGCGATGCCGAGCGATGCTGTGATGTGCAGCTCGCGGCCTGAACGCAGCGTAAAGGGCGCGCCTTCGATGATCGAGCGCAGTCGCTCGGCCACGGCAGCGGCCATATCAACAGGCGTATCCGGCATGACCACGACGAATTCTTCGCCGCCGTACCGGCAGGCCAGATCCGCGCCACGAACGGTCGAGCGCAGTCTTGAAGCAAATTCCCTTAGAACCTCGTCGCCCGCATCATGCCCGTACGTGTCATTCACGTCCTTGAAGCGGTCTATATCCGTGATGCAGACGGACAGAGGGCGCTGGCGTGCAGCAGCGCGGGTGAACAGCACCTTGAGGTGGTTGTCGAGGTAGCGGCGATTGTTGAGCCCTGTGAGAGCGTCTATCACGGCCATTTCGATTGTCTGGTCCAGATTTTCCCGCAGCTTGGTGTTGAAGCGCTTGCGCTTGATCTGCGTCAGCGTGCGCGCCACAAGCTCATTGGGGTCAATAGGGCGAACGATATAGTCGTTGATACCCAGTTCAAGGCCGCGGACGATCATGGCCTCGTCGCCCTGCTCCGTGACCAGAAGCAGCGGAAGAAATCTTGTTCGCTCCAAAGAGCGCAGCTGCGAGCAAAGGCGCAATGGATCGAAATTTTCGAAGTTCGAATTGACGATGACCATTTCATAGTCGTTCTCGGCCGCCTCAAACAGAGCCGCTGCCGGTTCGCTGATAGCGAAAACCTCAGCAACAGGCTTGAGAGCCTTGATGATGCGCTCCTGCGAGCTTGGTCGCTCGTCGATCAACAGGACGCGGCCTGGCTTTTCGATCTGCGCGCTTTCGGAAATAGGATCACCAGCATTGATGTTTTGAGCGGTCTTCACGCGCGCGCGCAACTCGTCACTCATCGTCTTCAGGCGCACTAGGCTCTTGACGCGGGATATCAGTTGCAGATCGTTGACGGGCTTTGTCAAAAAGTCATCGGCACCGGCTTTCAGACCGCGCACGCGATCTGCGGGCTGGTCGAGGGCGGTGACCATGACCACGGGAATATGCGCCGTCACAGGGTTTGCCTTAAGCCGCTCGCAGACTTCAAAGCCGTCCATATCCGGCATCATGATGTCCAGAAGGACAATATCGACCTGCTCTGTCTGGCAGATGGCCAAAGCCCGCGCGCCATTATCTGCACACAGGACGTCAAAATATTCCGCTGAAAGCCTCGCTTCAAGAAGCTTTACGTTTGTTGGAATGTCATCGACGACCAGAATTCTCGCAGTCATTTGCCTAGCCCCGACTTAAACGTCGCCCAGATATGTTTTGATGGTCTCAATAAATTTTGGCACAGAAATAGGTTTTGAAACATAGGCTTCGCATCCACCCTGGCGAATGCGTTCCTCATCACCCTTCATGGCGAAGGCCGTGACGGCGATGACGGGAATGACGTGGAGTTCGTCGTCTTCCTTCAGCCATTTGGTCACTTCCAGCCCGGATACTTCCGGCAACTGAATGTCCATGAGAATGAGGTCAGGCCGGTGCTTGCGTGCCAGTTCAAGTGCTTCCATGCCATTGCGGGTCTGGATGGTTGTATAACCAGACGCCTCGATCAGGTCGCGAAAGAGCTTCATATTCAGCTCATTGTCTTCAACTATCATGACCTGTTTGGGCATGCGATCAGTCCTTGTTTCACTTTGAAACCAGTTCGTAGACATATAGTGTGCCTGAGAAGCGATTCCATTGTCCCCGAAGCATGCACGCTATGGGGATTTGGTTGAGAAATAGGTAACTTCAGTAAACAAATGTTGCACGAAACAAAAAACAGCGGACGCGCGCCCAAAGACAGTCATGAAACGGCGGTTGCCATACTTGGCTGGCTTGCCAGCGAGCCGGATATGCTTGCACGATTTCTGGCTCTCACCGGCTTGCAGCCCAACATGCTGCGACAGGCCGTCAACGATCCCGGTTTTCTGGCGGGCCTCGTAGACTTTCTGATGAGCCACGAACCGGACCTCATGGCGTTTTGCGAGGCGACCGGCACAAAGCCCGAAGATGTTGAGGCGGCGTGGCATAAGTTCTCCGGACCGGGCCTGGGATCAGGCGAGTTTTGAGCCAGCGGCGTCTCTCCATCTCTTGAGACTATACCCATAACATACTATGGTGCGAAACGTTCACTCTTTGTTTCGAGCCATGGCCGCAATACCTTCGCACTACGATCCCGGTTTCTGCCGTGACTGTCTGGCTGGCCAGCCGGTGGGTACAAGACGTTGCCTGCGATGCGGCAGCCCTCGCCTCGTCTATCACGCCGAACTCTACGATCTCTCCATCGCCCATATCGATTGCGATGCTTTTTATGCCTCTGTGGAAAAGCGCGACAACCCCGAACTCGCAGACAAGCCGGTGATTATAGGCGGTGGCAAGCGCGGCGTCGTTTCCACGGCCTGCTACATTGCCCGCATTCATGGTGTTCGTTCTGCAATGCCCATGTTCAAGGCGCTGGAGGCCTGCCCGCAGGCCGTGGTCGTGCGGCCAGACATGGAGAAATACAGCCGGGTCGGAAAACAGATCCGAAGCATGATGGAGGATTTGACACCGCTGGTGCAGCCTGTTTCCATCGATGAAGCGTTCCTCGATCTTTCCGGTACCGAGCGCTTGCACCACGACCCGCCTGCCCGGGTGTTGGCCGGTTTTGCCCGCCGGGTGGAGAAGGAGATCGGCATTTCTGTCTCCGTCGGTCTTTCCTATTGCAAGTTTCTGGCAAAGGTAGCGTCCGACCTGCAAAAGCCGCGGGGCTTTTCAATAATAGGGGAAAAAGAGGCGATGGAGTTTCTTGGTCCCCGCCCGGTGACGACGATATGGGGTGTGGGCAAGGCCTTCGCCGCGACGCTGGAAGGGGATGGCATCCGCACAATCTCGCAACTACAGCAGATGGATGAAGGCGGCCTGATGCGTCGCTACGGCACCATGGGACAGCGCCTGTATCGCCTTTCCCGGGGCATTGATGACCGCGATGTGCACATCAACGATCCTGCAAAGAGTGTCTCTGCCGAAACAACGTTTTTCAACGACATATCCCGCCATGACGAGCTGGTTTCCATTTTAAGGTCACTCTCGGAAAAAGTGGCGTGGCGGCTGAAGAAGAACGAGGTGGCGGGCCATACGGTCGTTCTCAAAATGAAGACGTCCGACTTCAAATCCCGCACCCGCAACAAGCGGCTGGAAGACCCGACGCAACTGGCCGACAGGATATTCCGCACCGGGATTTCGCTGCTGGAAAAGGAAACTGACGGGACCAAGTTCCGCCTGATCGGCATTGGCGTAACCGACCTCTGCAAGGGAGATTTGGCCGACCCGCCTGACCTCGTTGATATCAATGCCGGACGCAGGGCGGCAGCGGAAGCCGCGATGGACAAGCTGCGCGACAAGTTTGGCAAGGGTGCTGTTGAAACAGGTTATACATTCGGCACCAAAAAATAGTCGTCCGACACGCAGGCGTGATGACTATTTAAAAGTTTCCTTAAATTCCGACCGTTATGGTTGCGCATCAAGACGCCGCGCATGGTTTGGCCGGTTGTCAGGCTCCCCCATGTCTTTTCCGAAAAGCCATGATTTGTAATGCGTTGGAGTGACACATGATGTTGCGTGCCTTTGTCGGAGCATGTCTCCTTTCCACCTCTCTTCTGGTGCAGACGGCCTTGGCGGGTGATACGCGCAGCTTGCAGGTCATTATTTCCAAGAGCGAGCAAACGCTGTCTCTCTATGATGGCGGGGCGTTGATTGCGACATCGAAGGTCTCTTCCGGCAAGACCGGTCATGAGACGCCGAGCGGCATCTTCTCGATCCTCGACAAACGGAAATATCACGAATCAAACATCTACTCGGCCGCGCCCATGCCGTTCATGCAGCGGCTGACATGGTCCGGCATTGCGCTGCATGAGGGGCATGTGCCTGACTATCCCGCTTCCCATGGCTGTGTTCGCCTGCCAGCCAAATTCGCGAAAAACCTGTTCGGCATGACGGCGCGCGGTGTGCATGTGATCATATCGGATGCCGATGTCGTGCCACGCTCCATCGAGCACCCTGCCCTTCCCCAACCGCACAGCACGCAGGACAAAGGTCTGATGTTGTCCGATGTGGAGCTGCGCCCTTCAAACTTCGATGCGTCACTGAAGCTGGTTGAGGTGGCTGTCTACGAGACAACAAGCTCGGTGAAACCCAAAGCATCGAGGCCGACCAACCTTTCGCCGCTTCGCGTCCTCATCACCCGCCGTGGCGAGCGTGAAAAAATCATCGACGTGCAACGTCTTCTGACCGCTATCGGCTTCGATGCAGGCGTGGCGGATGGCTATTCGGGGCAGATGACGATCAGCGCCGTGAATGGCTTCAAACGCTGGAAGAACATGAAGACGACAGGCCCGCTTTTGAGCGATGAATTCATAGATGCGCTTTATGAGTCTGCGGGTGCGGACGCAGCGCCCAATGGGCAGATCATGGTGCGCAGGGATTTTCAGCCGTTGTTTGAGGCACCCATTCACATCAAGGACCCCCACGTTGCGCTGGGCACTCACTTCTTCGAGGTGGTGGATATGGATGGCGACAAAGCGAAGTGGAACGGACTGACATTGGAGAACCATCTTCCCGCGGCTGCACGCAGGCGCCTCGGCATAGATGTGGCGGATGCGCCCGGCCTGCTGAACCCACTTAAGGCGGTGCTGGATCGTCTCGAAATTCCCGTTTCAATCCGCGCAGAACTTGAGGCTAACCTTACGACCGGCAGTTCCATCACCATTGCGGATCTGAGCCATGGGTTAGAGACTGGCAAGGGCACGGATTTCATCACCCTGACTCGCGACGGGCCGATCTGACAGGCTGCACGCCCTGCGGGAACGAAGTGGAGTGGCAGGCGTTGCAATGGCTCGACATGACAACGTGGAGAGCCAGCAGATGAACTTCAAATATATCGCCGCAGCCCTTCTTGGACTCGCTTGCGTATCGGCGGCGGAAGCGCCGCAGAACTCCAGGGTCTATGCAGGCCCTGACGTGACGAGCGATCCTATCATATTGGACATTTTTGATCGCGCCGTGATGAAATGCACAGCGGAAGCCAGCACACCGCCACGCGGGACGGCATACACCACATCGACCTATCACACTGTCGCGGTCAGAGCATGCCTTTCGCGCCAGGGCTTTGTTGACCGGGGCGGCTATGCCTACCCGTATACCCGCCTGTTTTAAGTGTCAGATCAGTTCAACATCCACGACGCCGGGTGCGGAGCGGAATGCAGCGCCAATCTCAGGTGAGATGCGATACTTTCCGGGCAGTTCGAGTTCAATCTCGCGCTGCCCGTCGTCTTTGATCAACACGAAATACACCGCACCATCGCCGCGGTTGAGGTGATGCGCCAGAGTCTTCATCGGGCCGGAATCGCGCAGATAAACCCGCAGTGCTTTCTGCATCTGCACCGAGCGTTCTTCCAGCGATTGCGCCGTCTGAATGCGCAGTCCGATGCCCTCAGGGCGCTCTTCGGCCTGAACGGTGATGACAAGCGACTTCCCGACCTCCAGCAAATCCCGGTACTGGGCCAGACCTTCGGAAAACAGCACGGCCTCATACTGGCCGGATGCATCCGAGAAGGTGATGATACCCATCTTGTTGCCGGTTCTGGTTTTGCGCTCCTGCTTGCCGGTGACGGTGCCAGCCAAGCGACCGGCAGTCGCGCCCTGTTTCACCGAAGCGGTAAAGTCTGCGATGTTTTGCACGCGCAGCTTATCCAGAATGGCGCGATACGTATCCAACGGATGCGCTGTGAGGTAAAAGCCGAGAACCTGATATTCGCGCAGCAGCTTTTCCGAGGCAAGCCATGGCTGGAACGCTGGCAGCACCAGTTTTTCCGGTCCACTCGCCCCGCCTGAACCGAACATATCGTGCTGGCCGCTGACGCGCCGGCTTTGCGCCAGTTGCGCGTAACCAATGATGCGGTCCAGCCCGCCGATGAGTTCGGCGCGATCCCTGCCGAAACAATCGAAAGCGCCTGCATTGATGAGGCTTTCCAGAACGCGGCGGTTTACCTGCTTGGGATCGATGCGCAGGCAGAAATCTTCAAGGCTCGCAAACGGCGTCTCGCCGCGTACCTCAACGATGTGATCGACCGCGCCTTCACCCACGCCCTTCAGCGCAGCCAGCGAATAATAGATGCGGTTTTCGCCCGGCTCGAAACGGCGGTGGGATGTCTGGACCGATGGCGCAACGATCTCGATGCCCATGCGGCCCGCATCCTGACGGAAGTCGTTGACCTTTTCCGTATTGGCCATATCCAGCGTCATGGATGCCGCCAGAAACTCGACCGGATAATGCGCCTTCATATAGGCCGTCTGGTAGGAAACGATGGCATAGGCTGCGGCGTGGGACTTGTTGAAGCCGTAATTGGCGAACTTCGCCAGGAGATCGAAGATGGTGTTGGACTGCGCCTTGGAGACATCGTTGCGCATCGCGCCTTCAACGAAGCGCTCGCGCTGCTGGTCCATCTCCTCCTTGATCTTCTTACCCATGGCGCGGCGCAGAAGGTCGGCTTCACCCAGCGAATAGCCGGACAGAACCTGGGCGATCTGCATCACCTGTTCCTGATAGACGATAACGCCCTGGGTTTCCTTCAGCAGATAATCGATGGTCGGATGGATCGACTCGATCTCTTCTTCGCCATGCTTGCGGGCGTTATAAACCGGGATATTCTCCATCGGACCCGGGCGATACAGCGCCACCAGCGCAATAATATCCTCGATGCAGTCAGGGCGCATGCCGATCAGCGCCTTGCGCATACCAGCACTTTCCACCTGAAACACGCCGATGGTTTCCCCGCGCGACAGCATCTCGTAGGTTTTCTCGTCCTCAAGCGGAATGGCGGCCAGATCAACCTTGATGCCCTTGCGCGCGACGAAATCCACCGCGACCTTCAAAACGGTGAGCGTCTTCAGACCCAGAAAGTCGAATTTGACGAGACCGGCGCTTTCCACCCATTTCATGTTGAACTGGGTGACCGGCATGTCTGAGCGCGGATCGCGGTACATTGGCACCAGCTTGGAAAGCGGGCGGTCTCCGATGACGATACCGGCGGCGTGGGTGGAGGCGTGGCGGTAAAGCCCCTCGATCTTCTGGGCGATATCCAGAAGGCGAGCGACGACGGGCTCCTTGTCCGCCTCTTCCTGAAAGCGCGGCTCTTCCTCGATGGCCTTGGACAAAGGCGTGGGATTGGCCGGATTGTTGGGCACAAGCTTGCAGATGCGGTCCACCTGCCCATAGGGCATTTCCAGCACGCGCCCGACATCGCGCAGCGCCGCACGCGCCTGCAACGAACCGAAGGTGATGATCTGCGCGACCTGTTCGCGGCCATATTTCTTCTGAACGTAACGAATGACTTCTTCGCGGCGATCCTGACAGAAGTCGATATCGAAGTCGGGCATGGATACGCGTTCGGGGTTCAAGAAGCGTTCGAACAGAAGGGAGAAACGAAGCGGATCGACGTCCGTGATGGTCAGCGCATAGGCAACCAGCGAGCCCGCACCCGAACCACGACCGGGGCCGACGGGGATATCCTGAAGCTTGGCCCATTTGATGAAGTCGGCAACGATGAGGAAGTAGCCCGGAAACTTCATACGCTCGATAACGCCGAGTTCGAAATCCAACCGGTCGCGATATTCCTGTTCGGTATAGCCCGGCGCCATGCCGAGCGCCGACAGTCTGTGCTCAAGACCCTCGACGGCCTGACGGCGCAACTCCGCACCTTCTGCACGATCAGCCTCGTCAGGATCATCACTCGCGCCGGTAAAGCGCGGCAGGATCGGCCCGCGCTTTTTCAGCACATAGGAGCAGCGCTGCGCGATCTCGATGGTGTTCTCAAGCGCTTCGGGCAGATCGGCAAATAGCGCCATCATTTCTTCGCGGCTTTTGAGATAATGATCGGGCGTCAGGCGGAAGCGGGTGTCATCGGACACGATGGCGTTATGGGCGACCGCCATCAGAGCATCATGGGCGTCATAATCAGCACGCGATGGGAAGAACGCCTCGTTGGTGGCAACCAGAGGCAGGTCATGCTCATAGGCAAGTGCCACCATGCGCCGTTCGTGGGCGCGGTCAAAATTGCCCTGCCGCTGCAGTTCGATATAGAAGCGATCACCGAAAAGCTCTTTCAGTGTCAGCAGGCGTTTTGTGGCCTGAGCCGCATGGCCCTCTCTCAGCGCCATGTCGATAGGCCCGCCGGAGGCGCCGCTGAGCACGATCAGCCCGGAATTATCCCCCTGATCCAACCATTCTTTCGTGATGCACACGGAAGGGCCAGTGTCCTCTCCATCGAGATAGGCACGGCTGATGAGGTCAACGAGACGCTCATAGCCTTTTGCATCTGCCGCCAGAACGACGATGGCTGGCAATTTTGCGAGACTATTGTTGCCGCGCTTATCATCGCCAGCGTCCTGCAGGTCGATAGACATCTGGCAACCGATGATCGGCTGGAGGCCTTCGTCACGAGCCTTTTCGGAAAACTCGAGAGCGACAAACAGATTGTTGGTATCGGTAATGGCAATGGCAGGCTGACCATCGCCCACAGCCTTGGACATGATCTTTTTCAAGGGCAAGGCTCCCTCGAGCAGGGAGTAAGCGGAGTGAACCCGCAAGTGCACGAAGCCGGGCGTCTGCATGTCTTTTCCAGCGTCTGCGCCGGTGACTGTAATATCGCCCATCTCGTAAAATCCCGTCATTCTGAGTCACGGGATTTTCGGCTTTTCCTTGGCCAGAGTCTACAGGCTTGGACAAGGTTTACACGTCATTTCTGACGGAAACGACAGTCACACTTCACATGGAAGTGAGGATGACACCGAAGCTGGCAACGAAGACGGCGATGGAAGCGAATGCAGCAATGTCACGGATGATGTCGGTCATTTGTCTCTCCATACTCTCTATGTTCTAACTTTGTTCCCATTTAGTTCTGATGTCAACGTCTTTTTCGACTCTCGTAATATGAACGCATCGCGACTCTCGCGGGTTCCCCCTTCGAGAGCCCGCACGCCGTTGGTGAATTTGGGATAGAGCGCAGCCTACGTCCCCCGCGCGCGCAGGCGCAGCCGAAGCGATCAGATGCCGGCCTTAAAAAATCGACGCCACAAACGCCAACAGGCACATCCTTTCTCAGAGGATATGCCTGTCGTGGTCTTGGTAGATTATGGCAGTAAACGGGACGCGTCAGAACTCGACGATCTTGCCTTCGCTCAATGTGACGCGGCGGTCCATGCGGCCTGCAAGCTCGTGGTTGTGCGTTGCGATGAGGGCTGCAAGACCGGACTGGCGGACCAGCGCCTCCAAGGCACCGAACACATAGGAGGCCGTTTCCGGATCAAGGTTGCCGGTCGGCTCATCGGCCAGAAGCAGAAGTGGCGCGTTGGCGACCGCACGGGCAATTGCCACGCGCTGCTGTTCGCCACCCGACAGTTCCGATGGGCGGTGATCGCCACGATGGCCGATGCGCATATAATCCAGAAGCGCGCTGGCGCGCTCCTTAGCCTCGGCATGCGGCAGCCCGGAAATGAGCTGCGGCATCATGATGTTCTCAAGCGCGGTGAATTCCGGCAGGAGATGGTGGAACTGGTAGACGAAGCCGATATCGCTGCGACGGATGGATGTGCGCTCTTCGTCTGAGAGATTGTCGCAAAGCCTGCCATTGATCGAGACCTCGCCAGCATCCGGGTGTTCCAGCAGGCCAGCCAGATGCAGCAAGGTGGATTTGCCCGTGCCTGATGGCGCGACGAGTGCGACAATCTCTCCGCTTTTCAGCTCAAGATCAGCATTCTTCAAAATGGAAAGGCTGTGTTCGCCCTGCCCGTAAGTCCGTTCCACGCCCTTGAGCCGCAACGCTGTTTTCTGTGCCATTGTATGATGCGGTCCTTATTCGTAACGCAGGGCCTGAACCGGGTCGAGCTTGGAGGCCCGCCAGGCCGGAAAGATCGTTGCCAGAAATGACAGTGTCAGCGCCATGATGACCACGGTCATCGTCTCGCTGAATTCCATTTCTGCCGGAAGCTGGCTGAGGAAATAAAGCTGCGGATCAAACAGAACCGTGCCGGAAATCCAGGAGAAGAACTGCCGGATCGATTCCACGTTAAGACAGACGAGCACGCCAAGGCCGACGCCCGCGAATGTGCCAACAATACCGATTGCCGCACCCGTCATGAAGAAAATCCGCATGATGGAGCCGGCGCTGGCACCCATGGTGCGCAGGATAGCGATGTCGCTGCCCTTATCCTTCACCAGCATGATGAGGCCGGAAATGATGTTAAGCGCCGCCACCAGCACGATGAGCGTCAGAATCATGAACATGACATTACGCTCTACCTGAAGGGCAGAGAAGAAGGTCTGGTTTCGCTGTCTCCAGTCGGTGATATAGACCTGCCGTCCAGCCGCCGTTTCCACCAACGGCCTGATTCCATCCACATTATCCGGGTGGGTGACGAAGAGTTCGATCGACTGGACGATGCCTTCAGCGTTGAAATAAAGCTGCGTTTCAGAAAGCGGCATATAGATCATCGAGGCATCATACTCGGACATTCCGATTTCGAAGACGCCTGCGATCGTATAGGATTTGACACGCGGATTGACGCCCATCGGCGTCACGTCACCTTCTGGTGATATCAGGGTAATCTGGTCGCCAGCTGTGACGCCAAGCGATGATGCAAGGCGGGAGCCGACGAGGACGCCCTGCCCTGACATGAAGCCGACCAGATCTCCGACCTTGATGTTGCCTGAGACTTCCTTGATCTTTTCGATGTCTTCGACGCGCACACCGCGCACCAGCGCACCGCTGCCAGCACCGCCGCGACCGGATGCAAGCGTCTGGCCTTCCACCAATGGCAGCGCCATGGTGACGCCAGGAACAGCGGCGAATTTCTTCGTCAGTTCGTCATAGTCCTTCAACGGCGCGTCGATGGGCTGCACGATCATATGGCCATTGATGCCGAGAATACGTGAAATCAGCTCGGTGCGGAAACCATTCATGACCGCCATGACGATGATCAGCGTCGCAACGCCAAGCATGATGCCGACGAAGGAAAACCCTGCGATGACGGAGATAAACGCTTCCTTGCGGCGCGAGCGCAGGTAGCGCCAAGCCACCATGCGCTCGAAGGCCGAAAATGGCCGGGCGCCTTGGTCCTTTGCGGATGGGCCTGCACCGGTATCAGCCTCGGCTTTTGCCATGTCTTCTCCTTGTTGGCTTCTCAGCCAAGTACCCTGTTCATTGCCGCTTCAACGGTCACGGTTTCGCGTGCGCCGGTCTTGCGGGTCTTAACTTCAACTTCACCAGCCGCGACGCTGCGTGGACCGACGATGATCTGCATCGGCACGCCGATGAGGTCAGCCGTCGCAAACTTCTGGCCAGCGCGATCGTCCGTGTCGTCGTAGAGAACATCCTTGCCGGCGTTGCTCAGCGAATAATACAGCTTCTCACAGGCTGCATCACAGGCGGCATCCCCAGCCTTCATGTTGATAATGACGACATCGAACGGAGCAACCGATTCTGGCCAGATGATTCCGTTTTCATCATGCGATGCTTCAATGATGGCAGGAACAAGGCGTGTAGGGCCAATGCCATAGGAACCCATGTGGACAAGGTGCTCCTTGCCATCTGGCCCCTGCACTTTCGCACCCATTGGCTCGGAATATTTCGTGCCGAAATAGAAGATGTGACCGACTTCGATACCGCGCGCCGAAAGACGCTCGCCTTCGGGAATGGCGTTGAATGCGGCTTCATCATGCATTTCAGATGTCGCGGCGTAGTCAGTTGTCCACTCGTTGAAGACGCCCTGCAAGCCATCAACATCGTCAAAATTCGTATCATCAGACGGAATGCCGCGGTCCAGAAAGCTCTTGTGGCAGAATACCTCGGACTCGCCCGTATCGGCCAGAATGATGAATTCATGGCTGTGATTGCCGCCAATCGGGCCGGTATCAGCCCGCATCGGAATGGCGCGCAGGCCAAGACGAGAGAAGGTGCGCAGGTAAGCCGTGAACATCTTGTTATAAGAATGGATCGCGTCTTCCTTGGTCAGATCGAAGGAATAGGCATCCTTCATCAGGAACTCACGCGAGCGCATCGTGCCAAAACGTGGACGCACCTCGTCGCGGAACTTGAGCTGAATGTGATAGAGGTTCAGCGGCAGGGTCTTGTAAGACTTCACATAGGACCGGAAGATATCAGTGATCATCTCTTCATTGGTCGGGCCGTAAAGCATCTGACGATCCTGACGGTCCTTGATGCGCAGCATTTCCTTGCCGTAATCATCATAGCGACCGCTCTCCTGCCACAGCTCTGCCGTCTGAAGCGTCGGCATCAGAAGCTCGATGGCGCCGGAGCGATCCTGCTCTTCCCGCACGATCTTGTTGACCTTATCCAAAACGCGCTTACCCAGCGGCAGCCAGGAGTAGATGCCCTGGCTCTGCTGGCGGACCATGCCCGCACGCAACATAAGGCGGTGCGAGACAATCTCGGCTTCCTTGGGGTTTTCCTTGAGGATGGGCAAAAAGTAACGGCTGAGACGCATGGTGGATTCCATTTTGTGACGAAGCCTGGCATTTACGCGGGAATCGCCGGAATAACGGGATATTTGCGCCGTACATAGCGGTTTCCGAACCAGAAGGAAACCCGCACACCAAGGTCTTGACGCCACCAAACTCCGAGTTCTGCCAGCGTTTTCAAGAGATCGTGCACACATGTTGAAAAAACGGAATTTCAGCCTTGCAAAAGCCCCTGACAAACCCAATTCGTGTCAGTTTTACGACAGCTTTTAGACAGATTTCGCCTCTGATCGGCCACAGGAGGAATAATTTTGCCCCGTACATGCGACATATCGCGCCAGGAGGATTTTTTTGCCGACTGTAACAAATTTACAAAAAATCGGATGACAAGGTCTAATGTTTGGGCTAGTTTCAGCTCACAAAAGAGGCAGGGAGTTTAAATTCTTGTCTATTTCGCGGTCAGTCTTGGGAGGATGAGATCTTAGGCGCGTTCATTCGCTGCCCCGGTAACGGTTACAGATCACGCGAAACTGAAAAACAAGGCTGAAAAGCCTTGTTTTTTTTTGCTTTTTTGCCGGAGCAGCAAATCGGCACAACCAATCAAGGCAAATTTGTGATTGTCAATTTGCAGTTTATCCGTCTGAGGCTGTATGCCGTCTCTACATGACAGCGGGATGACAGAAATCAGTCATAAACCGGGATAATGCGTGGCAAGTCATCCATGGTGAAACCGACGTACCAGGTGACCGCGTACCAGATTGCACAGACTGCAAGAGAAATCAGCGTTGTCAGCAGCACGATCTTCCCGCCCCGGAAGCGGGCCGGTGCACTGGCAACGGTGCCGAGCGCAACATTGCCATCGTCAGACTGTGTGCGCAGTCCAATTGGCAGGACCACGAACAGGATGGTCCACCAGACGATGAAAAAGACGGCAAAGGCCGAAATCCACTGCATGCACTCATCCTCCTGCGTCGTTTGACGCCTTTTCGCGATGCAGATCAAACCCGCTTCGGGTTTCAGATCTGTTCAAGCTCTATCAATGTACCGAAAAAATCCTTCGGGTGAAGAAAAAGCACCGGCTTTCCATGGGCGCCGATCTTCGGCTCTCCATCCCCTAACACACGCGCACCCTCTGCCTTGAGGTGATCGCGCGCGGCGATGATATCTTCCACTTCATAGCAGATATGGTGCATTCCGCCCGCTGGGTTCTTTTCGAGAAACGCCGCAATGGGCGATTTTTCACCCAACGGTTCCAGCAATTCCACCTTGGTATTGGGAAGCTCTACGAACACGACCGTCACGCCATGTTCCGGCAAAGGCTGGGGCTGCGAAACCGCAGCACCCAGTGTGTCACGATAGGTGGAAACTGCCGCAGCCAGATCCGGCACGGCAATTGCGATATGGTTGATACGACCAAGCATGCTTACCCTTCCAAATAGCTGCAACCGATCTTAAACCTTGGTGACGAACACCGTGACGATTGGCTTCTTGCCCCAGACCTGATTGGCAGCGGCGCGAACAGCGCGGCGCACCGATTCCTGCACCATATTCAAATCCTTGCGGCGCGCACGCGGAATGCTTTCGACCGCACCCAGGACGGCATCATAGAGCGTGTCTTCCATGGCTTCGCCTTCATCATCGAATTCCGGCAGGCCGAATGGAATGACATCGGGATCGCCCAGGAAATCATAGCGGCTGTCCAGCAGGACATTGATGGAGACGTGACCGGCGAAGGAGAGCTTCCGACGATCGCCAATGCCCATTTCTTCGAAATCGCCCAGCAGACGGCCATCCTTGAAGATACGGCCATGCGGCGCATCGTCGATCACCTCGGCTGGACCGGGCGCAAGGCGCAGAATATTGCCGTTGCGGACCTTCGGAACCTGCCCGATGCCAGCCTGCTCTGCCAGTTCCTTCTGCGCCACCAGATGCGCGGCTTCACCATGGACCGGAACCAGAATCTGCGGCTTCACCCACTCATACATCTGCAAGAGTTCGCTGCGACGCGGGTGGCCGGACACGTGAACCAGCGCTTCATTATCCGTGATGATGTGAACGCCCTGCTCTATCAGGCCGTTCTTGATGTCCTGAATACCCTTTTCATTGCCGGGAATGGCGCGGGATGAAAACACCACCGTATCGCCAGCCGCCAAGGCAACATTGCGCATCTCATCGCGGGAAAGCTTTGCCAGCGCCGCACGCGCTTCGCCCTGAGAGCCGGTCAGGATAATGACAACCTTGTTGCGCGGAATATAACCAAATTCATCTTCGGCGAGGAACGGCTTAATGCCTTCCATGATGCCGAGATCCTGCGAGACATTGACCACTCGCTTCAGCGAACTACCGAGCAACAGCACTTCACGGCCCGCACGTTCAGCCGCCTGGGCAATAGAGCGAATGCGCCCGACATTGGACGAGAAGGTTGTGACCGCGACGCGGCCTTCGGCATTTTCGATGATCTGACGCAGGCCTTCGGAGACCTGCTCTTCGGAAGGAGAGACACCATCGCGCAGCGCGTTGGTGCTATCGCACATCATGGCCAGAACGCCTTCTTCACCGATGGCTCGGAAGCGTGCTTCATCGGTAAACGGTCCAAGCGATGGCGCGTGGTCTATCTTCCAGTCGCCCGTATGCACGGCATTGCCGAGCGGCGTGCGGATGACGAGCGACATCGGCTCAGGAATGGAGTGGTTGACGCCGACAGCTTCGATCTCGAACGGACCGACATTGATACGATCACCCGCCTTGAACGGCGTGATGGGAATTTCTGCGCGGGTTCCCTCGTAATTGCGCTTGGCTTCCAGCATGCCCGCGGTGAAGCCGGACGCATAGACCGGAACTTTGAGGCTCGGCCAGAGGTCGTTTAGCGCACCATAGTGGTCTTCATGCGCGTGCGTGATGATGATGGCTTTGAGGTTTGCGAGCTGCGCTTCAATAAAGCTGATATCGGGCAATACGAGATCGATGCCTGGCAGATCAAGCCCTGCGAATGTTACGCCGCAATCCACCATGATCCATTGACGCTTGGACGCCGGGCCGTAGCCATAGAGCGCCAGGTTCATGCCAATTTCGCCGACGCCGCCCAGCGGCAAGAATACGAATTCGTCTTTTGTCGTCATTACTGTGTTCGTCCAATCATGCCTGGCAACGTCACGTGCAAGGACGTGCGAGAGCGAGGCGATAAGCATCGGTTTTCATCAATCACACCGAGATGGCCGATGCATGGCCAAGCGGGCGCCCTGCATTTACCGAGCAGCAGGAATGCTCCAGATTACAATGTCGAACCTCGGCGCTTTAACGCACCGTGCAGTTCAACCGAAAAACACGTCGCCAGCGGCGATGGCGCGGGTAGGACCGCCATCTTCTTCCAGCAGCAGAAAACCCTTATCATCAATTCCGGCAAAACGCCCGTGGATAGAACGATCCGGCAAATTGACTGTGATCGGCTCTCCGATGCCACAGGCCGCAGCACGCCACAGGCGCATGACATCTGCCACGCCCTGCCCACGGTTCCACATCTGCAAGATATGCGCCGCCTCACGGAAAAGATGGGCAAAAAGCTCATCCGGGCCGCATGTTGCACCGTGTTCACCAAGGCGCGTAACGGGATAAGCCGGATCTGCGGGCATATGGGCGATATTGATGCCGATGCCAATGACGAGCGCTGAGCGCCCATCCGGCAATGTCTCCGCTTCCATCAAAATGCCGCAGGTTTTCTTCCGGCCAATGAGAATGTCGTTCGGCCATTTAATCTCGAGTCGTGCAGACCCAACTGGTAGCACCGAGCCCACAGCACGATAAACCGCCAGCGCGAAGGCCAGCGGCAGAGAGCCAATATGCTCCATGGGAGCCGCATCAATGAGAAGAAGGGAGGCATAGAGATTGCCGGGCTCTGACACCCATGGTCTGCCTCGGCGGCCGCGCCCGCCGGTCTGCCGGATGGCGGTAACCCAGAGATTGCCGCCATCACCTGCCCTTGCCCGGGCAAAACACTCTATATTGGTTGATGACGTTTCCGCCACCGCCTCGTGCCAGAAGTCATCCAATGACACCCGGCCCGTTTTCATGCGTGTGTCGCTCAAAAGAACGTCTTTGCTGCAACGCTTACCGCGTTGCCCAGCATACCGCCGAAGAGAATGAAGCCGAGCACAAAGAGGCCAGAGAGCGCGTAAACGACACGCAGTTCAATCGCTGCCTTTTCAAAGCCACCCTTGGCTTCATCAAACCACATGACCTTGACGATGCGCAGATAGTAATAGGCACCGACAACCGAAGCGATGACGCCAATAACCGCAAGCGGGTAAAGATGCGCCTCGATGGCTGCGAGGAAAACATAGTATTTTCCGAAGAAGCCAGCCAGCGGCGGAATGCCAGCGAGCGAGAACATCATGATGGTCATGACCAGCGCCATGATCGGGTTGGACGACGCAAGGCCTGCGAGATCATCGATATCTTCGACATTGCCAATGTCCTTGCGGCGCATGGCAAGAATGCAGGCGAAAGTACCAAGCGTCATGCCCATGTAGACGGCCATGTAAAGCAGCACGCCAGCAACGCCAGCCTCGCTGCCAGCCGCAAGGCCTACAAGCGCATAACCCATATGACTGATGGAGGAATAGGCCATCAGACGTTTGATGTTGCGCTGGCCAATAGCCGCGAAGGCACCGAGCAGCATGGACGCGATGGAGATGAAAACGACGATCTGCTGCCAATCAGCAAAGACAGGCTGGAACGCATCAATCACGATACGGACCAGGATAGCCATAGCGCCGACCTTAGGCGCAGCAGCCAGGAAGGCCGTAACCGTCGTTGGTGCACCCTCATAAACATCGGGCGTCCACATGTGGAATGGAACCGCAGAAATCTTGAATGCAAGACCAGCAAGCACGAAGACCAGACCGAAGACGAGACCGAGCGAGCGTGTCTCAGACGAGAGAACGGCCGCAATTTCATTGAAGCCGGTATTGCCGGTGAAGCCATAGACCAGCGACATGCCGTAGAGCAACATACCGGAAGACAGTGCACCCAGGACGAAGTACTTCAGACCGGCCTCTGTGGAGCGCAGGCTTTCGCGGTTGATGGCACAGATGACGTAGAGCGCAAGCGACTGGAGCTCCAGCGCCATGTAGAGCGAGATCAGGTTATTGGCCGAAATCATCAGGAGGATGCCGAGCGTTGCAAGAACCAGCAACACCGGGAATTCGAAGCGCCCGATAGGCTCGACCCGGCTATGGCCGACAGACAGGATCATGGCGACAATGGCACCGATCAGTGCCAGGATCTTCATGAAATTGCCGAAGGCATCGGCCACGTAAACACCGCCAAAGGCTTCGCCATTGGCAGGTGCAAAGATGATCCACAGACCAACGACGACCAGAAGTGCTACGGCAAGACCCGTAACTGTGTTGGTCGACTTGTCCCCGGAGAAGACCCCAATCATAAGCAGCACCAGAGCGCCGACCGCAAGGATCAGCTCGGGCGTCGCGATGCGCAGACTGGCAAAAAGAATTTCAGCGGTCATGTCCTACGGGTCCTGTCGTCAGTTCAGAGAAAGCGCAACATTCTGCGCTGCCTGCAATGCGGCCGTATAATTATTGATCAAAAGGTCCACCGACGCTGCCGTAGCATCGAAAACCGGTGCCGGGTAGACGCCGAAGAAGATCGTCAGCGCCACCAGCGGATACAGCATAAGCTTTTCGCGGGTAGAAAGGTCGAGCATAGCCTTAAGGCTTTCCTTCTCCAGCGCACCGAAGATAACGCGGCGGTAGAGCCACAGCGCATAGGACGCGGAGAGGATAACACCAGTCGCGGCAAACAGTGCAACCCAGGTATTGGCCCGGAACACGCCGATAATCGTCAGGAATTCACCCACGAAGCCGGATGTGCCAGGCAGACCGACATTGGCCATGGTGAAGACCATGAAGGCAACGGCATATTTCGGCATGTTGTTGACGAGACCTCCGTAAGCGGAAATCTCGCGTGTATGGAGCCGGTCATAGACCACGCCAACGCAAAGGAACAACGCGCCCGAAACGATACCATGCGACAGCATCTGGAAGATGGCACCCTGCACGCCCTGAACATTGGCCGCGAAGATACCCATCGTTACATAACCCATATGGGCAACAGACGAATAGGCGATCAGCTTCTTGATGTCGTCCTGCATCATCGCAACCAGCGAGGTGTAGATGATGGCGATGACAGACAGAGTGAAGACGAACGGCGCGAAGTAATCCGATGCAATCGGGAACATGGAAAGCGAGAAGCGGATGAAACCATAACCGCCAAGCTTCAGCATGACACCCGCCAGAATGACGGAACCAGCGGTCGGTGCCTGAACGTGGGCATCCGGAAGCCAGGTGTGGACAGGCCACATCGGCATCTTCACCGCAAAGGCTGCGAAACAGGCAAGCCAGAGCCACGTCTGCATGCCAGCCGGAAAGCCGTGCTTCAACAGCAACGTCATATCCGTGGTGCCAGCCTGCCAGTACATCGCCATGATCGCGAGCATCGTCAGAACCGAGCCGAGAAGCGTATAGAGGAAGAACTTATAGGATGCGTAGACGCGATCCTTGCCGCCCCAGACGCCGATGATGATGAACATCGGTATCAGAGTCGCTTCGAAGAACACGTAAAACAGAACCGTATCCAGCGCGACAAAAACGCCGATCATCACGACTTCCAAAAGCAGGAAGGCGATCATGTATTCCTTGATACGCTTCTCAATCGAATTCCAGCTGGCCAGAATGCAAAAGGGCATCAGAAATGTCGTCAGGATCACGAACAGCATCGAGATGCCATCGACGCCCAGATGATAGGCAGCGAGATCACCGAACCATGCATGCTTCTCAATCATCTGGAAGCCGGGGTTCGAATTGTCGAAGCCGATCCAGATGAACAGGGAGACGACGAAGGTAAAGACGGTCGTCAGCAGCGAGACGTTGAGAACGTTACGGCGACCGAATGGGCCATTCGCGTTTGTCAGAAGCAAGAGCACCACGCCGACGAGCGGCAGAAAGGTGACCGTTGAAAGAATAGGCCAATCGGTCATCAGAGGGCACTCCCGAGCATCATCCAGGTGACAAGCCCGGCAATGCCGATTAGCATTGCGAAGGCATAATGATAGAGGTAGCCGGATTGCAGACGAACGACGCGGTTGGTCACATCAGCCACGCGCGCGGCAATACCGTTGGGTCCGTAGTGGTCGATGACAGCAACATCGCCCTTTTTCCACAGGAAGCGACCGAGCGCTTTCGCGGAACGAACAAAGAGGAAATCATAAAGTTCGTCAAAGTACCACTTATTGAGCAGGAACTGGTAAAGGCCATGGTGGGTCTTTGCCAGACGCTTCGGCGTCTCAGGCGACTTGATATACATGTACCAGGCCGTCACGAAACCAAGTGCCATGGCGAAGAACGGGCTCCACTTGACCCACAAAGGCACGTGGTGGAACTCCTCCAGAATCTCATTGGACGGAAGCGTAAACAGGGCGCCCTTCCAGAATTCCGAATATTCATGCCCGAAGAAGTGGCCCTCTAACGCAACGCCCGCAAAGATGGCACCAACTGTCAGAATGAACAGCGGAATCAGCATAACCATCGGCGATTCATGCACATGGTGCATGACATCAGCAGATGCACGCGGCTTGCCGAAGAACGTCATGAATGCCAGGCGCCAGGAATAGAAGCTCGTGAACAGCGCGGCGATGACCAGAAGCGTGAAGGCGAAGCCTGCAACTGCATTGTGCGATGCATAAGCAGATTCGATGATCACATCCTTGGAGAAGAAGCCTGCGAAACCGAACATGGTGCCCGGAATACCAACGCCTGTCAGCGCCAGTGTACCGATTGTCATCGTCCAGAAGGTAATAGGAATGTGCTTTCGCAGACCACCCATGTGACGCATGTCCTGCTCACCATCCACCGCGTGAATGACGGAGCCTGCACAAAGGAACAGCAACGCTTTGAAGAAGGCGTGCGTGAAGAGATGGAACACGGCTGCGCCATAGGCGCCGACCCCGAGTGCAACAAACATGTAACCGAGCTGCGAACAGGTCGAATAGGCAATGACGCGCTTGATGTCGTTCTGAACAAGGCCGACGGTGGCTGCAAAGAATGCGGTGATCGCGCCAATCAGAGTAACGAAGGTCAGTGCATCTGGCGACAGTTCAAAGATCGGCGACATGCGTGCGACAAGGAACACACCGGCCGTGACCATTGTTGCAGCGTGAATGAGTGCCGAAACAGGTGTCGGGCCTTCCATCGCGTCGGGTAACCAAGTGTGCAGCAGGAACTGAGCAGACTTACCCATCGAGCCCATAAAGAGCAGAAGGCAAACGCCTGTCAACGCATGGGCCTTGTCCAGCTGCATGCCAAACAGATTGATGACGACATCGGTAGAGGCAGCGCCATCGGCAGGCAGGTAGGTGCCTGCAGCAGCAAAGATCGTCTCGAAGTTCACCGAACCGAACAGCACAAAAAGACCGGAAATGCCGAGAATGAAGCCAAAGTCACCGACGCGGTTGACGATGAAGGCCTTCATGGCCGCAGCCGAAGCAGAAGGCTTCTTGAACCAGAAGCCGATCAGCAGGTAGGACGCCAGGCCAACACCTTCCCAGCCGAAGAACATCTGCAACAGATTGTCAGATGTAACCAGCATGAGCATGGCGAAGGTGAAGAGCGACAGATAGGCAAAGAAGCGCGGACGGTGCGGATCGTGGTGCATGTACCCGATGGAGTACACGTGAACCAGGGTCGACACGGTGTTGACGACGACGAACATCACAGCCGTCAAGGTATCGATGCGGAACGCCCATTCGACGTCTATGCCACCGGACTGGATCCAGCGCAGCACAGTGACCTTGATGACTTCGCCGGCTTCATGGCTCAGAAGCGCGACATCGAAGAAGACGATCCACGACAAGATCGCGACGACGATCATCAGGCCGGTGGTGACATATTCCGAAGCCTTGGCGCCGATAGCGCGGCCGAAAAGGCCAGCGATCAGGAAGCCGATCAGCGGAAGAAAGACGATAGCTTTGTAGATCATAGCCTTATCAGCCCTTCATCATATTGACGTCTTCCACGGCAATGGAACCGCGGTTGCGATAGAAGACAACGAGTATTGCAAGACCAATGGCAGCTTCCGCAGCAGCAACGGTCAGAATGAACAGCGCAAAAACCTGGCCAACAATATCGTTCAGGAAGGACGAGAACGCGACCATGTTGAGGTTGACCGCAAGAAGGATCAGTTCGATCGACATCAGGATAACGATGACATTCTTACGGTTGAGAAAGATACCGAAGATGCCGATCGTGAAGAGGACCGCGCTGACCGTGAGGTAATGGGAAAGACCGATTTCCATAATATGTTTTCCTTGGATCCGTTCGCGCCTTAGATGCCCTGACCCGGCTTGACCTTGACTGTCGTGACAGCGGTCTTGGGATCGCGACCGACCTGGGTGGCAATATCCTGCCGCTTGATATCTGTGCGGTGGCGAAGTGTCAGCACAATTGCGCCGATCATCGCAACCAGCAGCACCAGACCGGCCAACTGGAAGAAGTAAACGTAGTTGGTGTAGAGCACGTCACCGAGTGCTGCCGTATTGGCGCGCTCTGCCGGGTTGGGAATTGGCATGGTGATGGATTTCGCTGCCTGCGGGTTAAGCACGCTGCCGCCAACGACGATGATCAGCTCGGCCGCCAGAATGATCCCGACCAGCGCACCGATCGGAGCGTATTGCAGAACGCCAGAGCGAAGTTCTGCAAAGTCTACATCCAGCATCATGACGACGAAGAGGAACAGCACCGCCACAGCGCCGACATAAACGACCAGCAGGATCATGGCCAGGAATTCTGCACCCGTCAGCAGGAAAAGCGCCGCCGCGTTGAAGAATGTCAGGATGAGGAACAACACCGAGTGAACGGGGTTCTTCGAAGCGATGACCATAAACGCTGACGCAACTGCGACGAAGGCGAATATGTAAAAGAATACAGCGTGCAGACCCATGTTGGTGCCTTTTTGTCCTCACCGGACAAACACGGCCGAAAAGCCGTATGCCCGTTTTATTCCCGTCAGCGAAAACCGACAGGCAGTGACTGTTTTACCCACGTCGAAGCAGTGCTTCGATACAAGGATGTGCCTTAACGGTAAGGCGCATCCAGAGCAAGATTGCGAGCAATTTCCCGTTCCCAACGGTCGCCGTTATCAAGAAGCCGCTGCTTGTCGAAATACAGCTCCTCACGGGTCTCGGTTGCGAATTCGAAATTCGGCCCTTCAACGATAGCATCGACCGGGCAGGCTTCCTGGCAGAAGCCGCAATAAATGCACTTTACCATGTCGATATCGTAACGAACCGTGCGGCGCGTGCCATCGTTGCGGCGCGGGCCTGCTTCGATGGTTATCGCCTGGGCAGGACAGATGGCTTCGCACAGCTTGCAAGCGATGCAGCGTTCTTCGCCATTGGGATAACGACGAAGTGCATGCTCACCCCGAAAGCGCGGGCTGACCGGGCCTTTTTCGAATGGATAGTTCACCGTTGCCTTCTGTTTGAAGAAGTGGCGCATCGTCAAGAAGAACGCGCCTACGAATTCCTTGAGAAACAGCGAATTGACGGCTTGTGAAAGACTGGCCATCTCAACCTCCAAATCTGCAAGCGAGGACTGCGGACATCTTATGCCCCCGCCGTCAGCTTGAGTACGAATGCAACAATAATAACCATGGCGAGTGACAGAGGCAGGAAGACCTTCCAACCAAGACGCATCAACTGGTCATAGCGGTAACGTGGGACGAATGCCTTAACCAAGCCGAACATGAAGAAGACCATGCCGCCCTTCAGGATGAACCAGATGATACCCGGCACCCAGTTCAGGAACCACACATCAACGATCGGCAACCAGCCACCCAGGAAGAGGATGGTCGTCAGGCAGCACATCAGAACGATGGCAGCATATTCGCCCAACATGAACATCATGTACGGAGTGGAGCCATACTCCACCATGTGACCGGCGACAAGTTCCGATTCAGCCTCAGGCAAATCGAACGGTGGACGGTTTGTTTCCGCCAGCGACGAGATGAAAAAGATGATGAACATCGGGAACAGCGGCAACCAGTGCCAATCCAAGAAGGATGACGGCAAGCCAAGCGATGTGCCGATGCCGGTGTGCTGAGCGTTGACGATATCTGTCAGGTTCAACGAACCAACGCAGAGCAGAACGGTGACAATAACGAGGCCGATGGAGACTTCGTAGGACACCATCTGTGCGGCAGAACGAAGCGCGCCGAGGAAAGGATATTTCGAGTTCGACGCCCAGCCACCCATGATGATGCCATAGACTTCGAGCGACGAGATCGCGAAGATGTAGAGAATGCCGACATTGATATTGGCAATCACCCAACCATCCGCAAACGGGATGACGGCGTAAGTCGCAAGCGCCAGCGTCACGGCAACCAGCGGAGCCAGCAGGAACACTGCCTTGTTGGCGCCCGATGGGATGACCGGCTCTTTCAGAATGAACTTCAAAAGGTCGGCGAACGACTGGAAGAGACCGAAAGGACCAACAACGTTGGGACCACGGCGCAACTGTACGGCAGCCCAGATCTTACGGTCTGCGAGAAGAAGGAAGGCGATCGACACCAACAGCAAAACGAGAAGCAGCAGAGACTGGCCGACAATAATCAGCGCTGGCCAGACGTAGCTCCAGAAAAACGAGTCCATAATCCCCTACCCTTACTCTGCCGCAGCCTTGAAGTTGTTGCGGGCCAATGCGGAACACTCGGCCATGACAGCAGACGCTCTCGCAATCGGGTTCGTCAAATAAAAGTCCTTTACCGGCGAAGCAAAGCCCGCGTTGGACAAAGTTCCAGCCTTTGTAGCCAGCGCCTCGAGATCAGCCCCGTTGGCAACAGCAATCTCATCGGCATCAGCCATATGCGGATGCGCGAGGTAAAGCTGAGCGCGCAGCGCCGAAAGCGAATCGAATGTCAGCTTCTGGCCGAGAACGTCGGAAAGTGCACGCAGGATTGCCCAGTCTTCACGGGCTTCACCCGGCGCAAACCCGGCGCGATTGCCCATCTGCACGCGGCCTTCGGTGTTGACCCAGATACCAGATTTTTCGGTATAGGCAGCACCAGGCAGAATGACATCGGCAGCCATTGCGCCAGCGTCACCATGCGACCCGATGTAAACGGTGAGCTTTGCTGCCTTGGCAGAAAGGTCGATCTCATCTGCACCCAGAAGGAAAAGAACCTCCGAAGATGCGACGATGGACGCTGCGTTGGCAGACTTGTCTGCAGGAACGAAACCAATGTCCAGACCACCAACGCGAGCAGCAGCCGTGTGAAGAACAGAGAAGCCGTTCCATTCAGCAGATACAGCGCCTACGGAAACGGCGAGCTTTGCTGCAGCGCTCAGAACAGCCGCGCCATCTTCGCGTGACAAGGCACCCTGCCCTACAATGATGAGCGGGTTCTTCGCGGCCTTCAGCTTTTCGATGAAGCTATGTTCACCGCTGACCAGATCAGACAAAGTATCCGTTCCAGAGCCGAGATATTCGTAATCATAACGCAATTCGCCAGCTTCGCCGATCACACCAATCGGGAAACCGCCGCGACGCCAGCGCTTGCGAATGCGTGCGTTGAGAACAGCACCTTCGAAACGTGGGTTCGAGCCGATGATGAGAAGAGCGTCGGAATTTTCGATGCCTTCGATGGTGGCGTTGAACAGATAGCTCGCACGACCCAGCGATGGATCAAGCGCTGCGCCATCCTGACGGCAATCGACATTTGTGGAACCGAGAGACGCCAGCAGCGACTTCAGCGCAAACATTTCTTCAACTGTCGACAGGTCGCCAGCAATTGCGCCGATCTTTTCGCCCGATGTCGAAGCCATAGCAGCCTTGATAGCGCCGAAAGCCTCACCCCATGTGGCTGGCTGCAAGCGGCCATCCTTGCGGACGTAAGGCTTGTCGAGACGCTGCGTTTTCAAGCCATCCCAGATGAAGCGGCTCTTGTCGGAAATCCACTCTTCGTTGATTGCCTCGTTGACACGCGGCATGACGCGCATAACTTCGCGGCCACGGGTATCCACGCGGATCGCAGAACCAAGGGCATCCATCACGTCGATGGTTTCGGTCTTGCCGAGTTCCCATGGACGCGCGGTGAAGGCGAATGGCTTCGATGTCAGCGCACCAACCGGGCAAAGATCAACGACGTTACCCTGAAGCTCCGACGTCATCGCCTGCTCGAGATACGTCGTGATTTCGGCATCTTCGCCACGGCCGATCAGGCCAAGTTCAGAGATGCCAGCAACTTCGGTGGTGAAACGAACGCAGCGCGTGCAGTGAATGCAGCGGTTCATGACCGTTTTGACGAGCGGCCCGATGTACTTGTCCTCAACAGCGCGTTTGTTCTCAGAGTAACGCGAGCCAGGAATACCGAAAGCCATGGCCTGGTCCTGAAGGTCGCATTCGCCGCCTTGGTCGCAGATGGGACAATCGAGCGGATGGTTGATGAGAAGAAATTCCATCACGCCTTCTCGGGCCTTCTTGACCATAGGCGTGTTGGTGAAAACTTCTGGCAGTTCGCCATTGGGGCCTCCGCGAATATCGCGCACGCCCATAGCGCACGATGCCGCAGGCTTTGGCGGCCCGCCCTTCACCTCGATGAGACACATGCGGCAATTGCCCGCGACCGACAAACGCTCGTGGAAACAAAAGCGAGGAACTTCGGCACCAGCCTCCTCACACGCCTGCAACAGCGTGAAATGATCTGGGACTTCGATCTCTTTACCGTCAACCTTGAGCTTTGTCATGGTCCTACTTACGTCCTGTTGCCTGTCCGTCCCGCACCGTCTCATGCGTTCCGCAACAAATCCTGATGACATCGAGCAGACTCAAAATCCGCAAGACGCTTTAACGATATAAGGGACCGGTACACCCGATCCCCGCCTCTCGCAACACCCTTCGGGCGTTACTTTGGCCGGTGTTACTCGGCAGCCTCAAGCACAGCGCCGTCATCCATGGCCCTGTAGGTATATTCGTCGATCCGCTTTTCGATTTCCGGACGGAAATTGCGAATCAATGCCTGAACTGGCCATGCAGCAGCATCGCCAAGCGCACAGATAGTGTGGCCTTCGATCTGCTTCGTAACTTCAAACAGCATGTCGATTTCGCGCTTCTGCGCGTTGCCCTTGACCATGCGTTCCAGCACGCGCCACATCCAGCCCGTGCCTTCGCGGCAAGGGGTGCACTGACCACAGCTCTCATGCTTGAAGAACGCCGCGATGCGGGCAATGGCCTTGATGACGTCGGTGGACTTGTCCATGACGATCATGCCACCCGTGCCGAAGGAGGACTTTACTTCACGCATGCCATCGAAATCCATGATGGCATCCTTCATGTCCTCACCGCGAACGATGGGGCACGATGCGCCGCCTGGAATGACGCCGAGAAGATTATCCCATCCGCCACGAATGCCACCACAGTGACGCTCGATCAGTTCCTTGAACGAAAGGCCCAAAGCATCTTCGAAGGTGCAAGGACGCTCGACATGGCCTGAAACCATGAACAGTTTCGTGCCGACATTGTTCGGGCGGCCTATGGAAGAAAACCACGATGCGCCACGACGTAAGATAGTCGGGGCAACGGCGATGGACTCGACATTGTTGACCGTCGTCGGGCACCCATAGAGGCCCATATTGGCCGGGAATGGCGGCTTGAGGCGCGGCTGGCCCTTCTTGCCTTCCAGGCTTTCGAGCAGCGCCGTTTCCTCGCCGCAGATATAGGCACCTGCGCCGTGGTGAACGTAGATATCGAAATCCCAACCGTTCTTGTTGTTTTTGCCCAGCAGGCCGGCATCGTAGCACTCGTCGATTGCGGCCTGAAGCGCTTCGCGTTCGCGCATATATTCACCGCGAACATAAATATAAGCCGTATGCGCACTCATGGCGAAACCGGCGATCACGCAGCCTTCGATCAGCGTGTGCGGATCGTGGCGCAGGATTTCGCGGTCCTTGCAGGTGCCTGGTTCGGATTCGTCGGCATTGACGACCAGATAGTGAGGACGGCCGTCGCTTTCCTTCGGCATGAAGGACCATTTGAGGCCAGTCGGGAAGCCCGCACCACCACGACCACGAAGGCCGGACGCCTTCATTTCGTTGATGATCCAGTCACGACCCTTTTCGATGATCTGCTTGGTGCCATCCCAATGTCCGCGCGCAAGAACGCCTTTCAGAGAGGTGTCCTTGAGGCCGTAGAGATTGGTAAAGATGCGATCCTGATCTTTTAACATGCTTGACCTCTCACTGCGGCTTCTTGCCGGAGTTTTCCTTCTCGACAGCCTTGACGTTCGCCTCTGCTGCCTTCGGGTCCGTTACGGGTGTCTTGAGCTTCGGATCAGTCTCCGGCGCGTCGGTTTTCGGCTTTGCAGCATTGGAAGGCGGCGTTGGCGCTGCGGCGTCGGCGGCTGGCGCTTCCGCTGGCTTATCGAGGTTGGAACGATCCGGCTTTGTCTCTTCCGTCAAGGTGGTGAGACCACCGATCGGAGCGGACAGATGGCGGTCGATCTGCGGACCTGGCTTGACGGTATCGCCCTTGCCTGCCTCGAATGTATCAATGATTTCTTCCAGCCGCTCCGGCGTCAGGTCCTCATAGGCATCCTTGAAGATGATGACCATAGGGGCGTTGACGCACGCACCCTGACATTCCACCTCTTCCCATGAAAGCGTACCGCTTTCATTGGGCGTGAGCGGATCATGGTGGATCTTGTGGCGACAGACATCCATCAGCGCTTCAGAGCCGCGTAGCATGCAGGGCGTTGTGCCGCAGACCTGAATATGCGCACGGGTACCAACTGGTTTCAGCTGGAACTGCGTATAGAAAGTCGCAACCTCAAGCACGCGGATATAAGCCATATCCAACATGTCGGCGATCTTCTCGATGCAGGCGCGGGTGACCCAGCCATCCTGCTCCTGAGCGCGCATCAGCAGCGGAATGACCGCTGACTGCTGGCGTCCCTGAGGATACTTCTGGATCGTTTTTTCCGCCCACGCGCTATTGTCCGCGTTAAACGCGAACCCGGTGGGCTGGAACTGGTCTTCGGCTAGTCGACGAACGGACATACTACCTCACGCCCCATCAGTTTAACGACTCGCACCGCGATCTCGTCACCGTGACGAATTCGCAGGCATAGGCCGTTTTGTCTTTTTGCATGAACACAATGAATTTTCCGCCATTGGGAAGAGACGATTTGATCTCGTATCCCTGTGACAGAAGTTGCTTGACAGAAGATGAACCGCCGCCTGCCTGCGAAGAAACACCCACATCCGCCGTCTGGGCGAATACGGGTGCCGTCGCGGCAACAAAAGCCGATATGGCCAGCGGCAATCGCATCAGCGGTCAACCTCCCCGAACACGATATCCAGAGAGCCGAGAACAGCTGTCACGTCAGCAAGCTGATGACCTTTGCAAAGGTAATCCATGGCTGCCAGATGTGCAAAGCCAGGAGCGCGGATCTTGCAGCGGTAAGGCTTGTTCGAACCATCCGCGACGACATACACGCCGAACTCGCCCTTGGGCGCTTCGACCGCTGCATACACTTCGCCGGCGGGAACGTGATAGCCTTCAGTGTAGAGTTTGAAATGGTGGATGAGCGCTTCCATCGAACGCTTCATCTCGCCACGCTTTGGCGGAACAACCTTGCCATCGAGCGATGACACGGCGCCAACGCGGTGCTTGCCCTGCAAAAGCTCAACGCACTGCTTCATGATCTTGATCGATTCGCGCATTTCCTGCATGCGGATCAAATAACGGTCATAGCAATCGCCGTTCTTGCCCACAGGAATGTCGAATTCGAGATCGGAATAGCACTCGTAAGGCTGTGCGCGACGCAAATCCCATGCAGCGCCTGAGCCGCGAACCATGACGCCTGTAAAGCCCCATGCAAATGCATCTTCAAGCGACACGACGCCAATATCGACGTTACGCTGCTTGTAGATGCGGTTCTCGGTCAACAGACCCTCGACATTGTCAAGGAACGTGATGAAGGGATCGCACCACTTGCCGATATCATCGACAAGCTCTGGCGGCAGGTCCTGGTGAACGCCACCCGGACGGAAATAGGCAGCATGGAGACGTGCGCCGGAAGCCCGCTCGTAAAATACCATGAGCTTTTCGCGCTCTTCGAAACCCCAGACCGGCGGCGTCATGGCGCCAACGTCCATAGCCTGGGTCGTGACGTTCATGATGTGCGAAAGAATACGGCCGATTTCCGAGAAAAGAACGCGGATCAACTGGCCGCGCATCGGGATTTCAAGACCAAGCAGCTTCTCGACGGCGAGCGCGAAAGCATGCTCCTGGTTCATCGGCGCGACGTAATCAAGCCGGTCGAAGTAAGGCAGGGCCTGAAGATAGGTCTTGCTTTCGATCAGCTTTTCCGTGCCGCGATGCAACAGGCCGATATGCGGATCAACGCGCTCAACGACTTCGCCGTCGAGTTCAAGAACGAGACGCAACACACCGTGCGCAGACGGGTGTTCCGGGCCGAAGTTGATCGTAAAATTGCGGACGTTATGCTCTGTCATGGCTTTGCCTTTTCATCGCCCGGAAGAACATAGTCTGTTCCTTCCCAAGGGGAGAGAAAGTCGAAATTGCGAAATTCCTGCTTCAGCTCGACCGGCTCGTAAAGAACGCGCTTCAGAACATCGTCATAGCGCACCTCCACAAAGCCCGTGAGCGGAAAATCCTTGCGCAGCGGATGACCTTCAAAGCCGTAATCGGTCAGAATGCGGCGCAGGTCTGAATGGCCTTCAAACGGAATGCCATACATGTCCCAGGCTTCGCGTTCGAACCACTCCGCACCAATAAAGACTGACGTTGCCGATGGAACGGCTTCGTCTTCGGCGACCTGAAGCTTGACGCGAACACGCAAGTTCTGGCGCGGCGATAGCAGATGATAGACAACGTCGAAACGCTTTTCGCGTGTCGGCCAGTCAACGCCACAGATATCGATAATGTTCACAAAACCGCACTGCACGTCATCGCGCAGGAATGTCAGAAGCGCGATGATGCGCTCCGGCGTCGTGTTCAGCGTCAGTTCGCCATAGGCAATGGCCGACGATTCCAGCAGGGAACCGCGCGCTTCATTGATGTAGGCGGCAAGATCATTAAGAGCTTCGCTCATTGCTTCTCTGTCCTCTGCCCTTAACGCTCGATCGTACCGGTACGCCGGATCTTCTTTTGCAGCAGCAGCACGCCGTAAAGCAGCGCTTCTGCCGTGGGGGGACAGCCCGGCACGTAAATATCGACCGGCACCACGCGGTCACAGCCACGCACTACGGAGTAGGAGTAGTGGTAATAACCGCCGCCATTTGCGCAGGAGCCCATCGAAATGACGTAACGAGGCTCAGGCATCTGGTCATAGACCTTGCGGAGCGCAGGCGCCATCTTGTTGGTCAGCGTACCGGCTACGATCATGACGTCAGACTGGCGCGGCGAAGCGCGCGGAGCCACGCCAAAGCGCTCCATGTCGTAACGCGGACCGGAAGCCTGCATGAGACCTTCGACAGCACAGCACGCCAGACCGAACTGCATCCACATCAAGGAGCCGGTACGGGCCCAGGTGATGAGTTCGTCCGTGGATGTAACGAGAAAGCCCTTATCGGCCAGCTCGTCGTTGATTTCAGTAAAGTAGCCATCATCACTGCCAACAGGCTTGCCTGTGGCGGGATCGATAATGCCCTTGGGCTTTGGTGCGACAAGCGTGTCGTTTTGAACTACGCCCATTCCAGTGCCCCCTTCTTCCATTCATAAATAAAGCCGATGGTGAGAACGCCCAGGAAAACCATCATGGACCAGAAACCGAACCAACCGATTTCACCGAAGGACACGGCCCACGGGAACAGGAAAGCGACTTCAAGGTCGAAGATGATAAACAGGATCGACACCAGATAGAACCGAATGTCGAACCTCATGCGCGCATCATCAAACGCATTAAAGCCGCACTCGAAAGCGGATAGCTTTTCCGGATCGGGGTTCTTGTAGGCAACAGCGAAAGGCGCAATCAACAGCGCCAAACCGATGACAAGCGCGATACCAATGAAGATTGCGATCGGAATGTAGGAACTGAGGAGTTCAGTCATTGTCTCTTCCTTGCCCGACCGAGCGTCGAGCATGCCGTTATGGTCAGTGGAATCCATAGGGCCGAAATATGTTGCAACGCCGCTGTGGTTATCGCAGCCACGCTCTCTCTGCAAGAGATTAAGTGCCATTTCAAGCCAATCGTGACTTGGACACCAAATTCTCTTGCCCCATTATATGCACACAAAACCCTAAAGATACCGCTAACCGCTTCAATCGATTAGACAATATTCGTTTTGCGCACCATACCCAATCGTCGCAAATTTTTGTCCACAATGGAACAAAAAAATGGCGAAAAATTCCATCCAGACTTGAGCCTGATTGACAAGAAATTTGGCGGGAAATGCAATGTGACAAAAGGATGCAGTCAGCACATTAAGCGAAGCAAAAAGCGACATCGCGGAAGCTTCTTAACAGAGCTGACAAAAGGCAAAAATACCCTTGGGCACCTTGCGAAGTCTTACGATTGGATCTGGAGGAGAATAAAATGGCGCGAGTGACGGGGCTCGAACCCGCGACCTCCGGCGTGACAGGCCGGCACTCTAACCAACTGAGCTACACCCGCGCATTTTAAGGATCTTTCAGATCCGTAGACTTCGAGGAAGGAATGGCGCGAGTGACGGGGCTCGAACCCGCGACCTCCGGCGTGACAGGCCGGCACTCTAACCAACTGAGCTACACCCGCACATTCCTTAAAAGACTGGCCGAAACCCGCCTTACGAACTTGCCTCTGCAGTTCGTTGAGCGGCTAACTAAGGCGTTCGTGTTTGAGTGTCAAGCAAGTTTCACGACAAAAGAATAAGCTTGTGCATTTTGCATTCACAAACTTCCGTAGATGCCCGGTTTCCCGGCATTTTCGCTCAACGCTTTTTTTTTACAAAGACCCGCAATAGTTTTCCACAGGCGTCCCGATCTGCTTTCGGAAGCGAATCCCTGCGACCTAATCGACGGGTCGACAAGACATTATGCGGATGATGTTCATCGTTGCGCGCTTTCAGCTCTTTCTGACATGCGGCGCAAAGATGGATTCGCGCAAAAAGTGGTCAGCGTCAGATAGGTAAGCGCCGCAGCCTGCCCTGCCCTCATATAGAGGCAATCAGCGGAAAAATCTGCATATCCGGCTCAAAGCCCTAGGAAGCAGGCTTTTCGGGGCTAAAATACGGCCGTCCAGATGGGGCCTATCCACACAAAAAACAAAAAAAAACAAAAAACTTCACAAAAGCACTTGCGGTTTTTTTCCGATCCTAATAGATCACGGCCACCGACGCGGCGGACATGATCTGCAAGACGCGAAGGGCGATTAGCTCAGTTGGTAGAGCGCCTCGTTTACACCGAGGATGTCGGGAGTTCGAGTCTCTCATCGCCCACCATTAACCCCTAAAATTTTTAATATTATCCAGATACTCCGCAAGCACGGATGGTATTTGCTATTTGTCCCTGCTTTTACTGCTTTTCAGATATGGCGTGGCAATTCCTCTTCCGCCATTGCGTTCGGACCTAGGGCGACAAGGGCTGATTCCAGGTTCTCGGGCGTGGCTTTGGTGCGCGCGTGTCGGCCTATGCTGGAAATGAGGGTTATGCCTGATGTCTGCGAGAGCGTTTTCTGCCAGTTATCCGGCTGGGGCGCGCTGTGGCGGATGGTGATCAGGTAGATTTTTTCCGGGTTGGTCATCGCGCCCTCCATTTAGGGACACTTATCGCACGAATCTGCCATCCGACACAGGAGCGAGTCGGATGGCATGTGTTTGCGTGTCGCCCTTATTGAGCGCGGCTGAGGCCATCTCCCTGATATTGCTGCGCCAGATCGATGGAAAGCGCTGCATCCTCCAGAATGGCGCGCGCATATTTGGCGCGTGCGGATGTTCTTGCCAGGTTTTTGTAAATCACATCTCGCGACAGAAGAACTGCAAGTGCGCCTGTAGTGACGGGCGTTGCCATGGAGGTGCCGGACATGTCTGCATAGGGCGCCGGTTCCGACTCATCGGTCGGAACGGTGGATATGACAGCCGAGCCTGCCGCTGTAACCGTAACCTGTCGCCCGATGTTGGCGTAGCTTGGCAGGAAAAGGCCACCCTTGCCGTATCGATCCAGTTGCGATGGCATTGTGAAATTGGCAAGGTTGCCAGCGGGAAAGGTGCCGGGCATACCCACAGCCGAGACGGCAACAGACAAGGGATAGCTTGCCGGCGCCAGCACCGCCTGGCCAAAATTATTGCCAGCGGCGCAAATGCACAGGGTGCCGCTTCCATAGGCAGCCAGTACCGCATCATATTCGATGATGGAAGGTTGGCCGCCAAGGCTGAGATTGATGATATCCACCTCATGAGCATTGACCATCGCGTCGATTGCGGCGGCAATATCGCCCTGGTTTGCCCCTTTGTTCGGCGCAAACACGCGGGCAGTGAAAACATCAGCACCCGGCGCAAGACCCGCGAAATCGGCACCACCGACTGGCGGGCGGGCGCCAATAAGGCCTGACACATGAGAACCATGCCCCAGAACATCTGCCGTGGCGTCTGGTCCGGGCTGAAAAACACCATCGATAAAGGCCCCGGCGGCGACAATGTGATCGAGATAGGGGTGCGGCCCCAACCCCGAATCGATAACGCCAACACGAATGCCAGCCCCTGCCTGCGGATCGAAGGTGTTGATTCCCGCAAGGCGATGCCACCAACCCAGCGGCCCGGATGTTGGCAGCCGAGCAAGATCAACCATCCCACCCGATACGGGTTGAACCACCATACCCGACCACACTCGCCCACGCGGTGATATCTGTGCCGTTACCGGCTGCCACTGCGCCATGTCGAATGGCAGGGTGGCCAGACCCTGCGCATCCGTTGATGCGCTGACGCTGCTGCTGCTCGGTTGCGCACCAGCTTGGACTGCAAGCAAGCTCAACTCGACAGTGGCATTGGCAACCGGTGAACCCGCCGAGGTGACGCGGAAGGTAAAGACAGGCGTTGCCGCCGAGGCATTGCTGTTGGAAGGCATCTGCTCTGAAAGTGGAGGCGGAGCTTCAGGGCTACCCCAGGGCGCAAGCCGCAGGGATGCAGGCCAGCGCAAAAATTCCCGCTCCATAATGGTATCCGGCGCAAGGTCGCGCATTTTCGCTTGCAACTCTTCTTCGTCTGCCTCGACGACGAGAACCCGGCGCACATCCTCGCGCTCCATGCCGTTATCGCTAACGATATCCATAGAGCCGCCCAGGGCACGGCTCAGACGCTCACTGAAGTTGCTCTTTGCCGAACGGCGGGCGCGCCCTGCCCTGTACGGCGCCATGCGATGCGAAATGATGAAACGGCTGGGAGGAGAGTTGGGGTTATCGGGGCCATCGCCCGTATTTTCAGTTGTATCGGAGGTCATGATTTTCGTCTCCTAAAACACCATGGGGATTACTGGAATTGCCTAAACCGGCGGATGTTCATTGTAATGCTAATACACGCGATCCGACAGTCAGTTTTTACATACTCGTAATAAATGTAGTTTTTAATTGCACAACCTAAAAAAGTACAGTAGGAAAATTCCCGTCAAAGGCGAGTTGTTGGCAAGCGAGGCAATTACCGGTGGTTGCACTTGGCTGGCTGCACTTTCCAGACATGTCACAAAACCCCCTTCAACTGTGAATTCGGGAATTGATCGATGACTTTTACTTCTTATTGGGGTTGCCAACCGGCAGCTCAAACAGTCGTAGGCCCAACGGCCTACCTGCATTGCCCACAGACAAGCCTCTATGGCTGCCACACTGCGGTTCAGCATTGCCCGCCAGCGGCAGAACAGGGCACGCCTGTCGGGCCAACGGCCTACTGGCATTGCCCGCAAACAAGTCTTATGGGTTGCCAGACTGCCGTGCAGGGCTGCGGTTTACCAACCACCGCACCTCAGCAGCAGCAGAATGTGACGCTGACGCCAGTTTGCCAGATCACTAACATCACACCGGTTTGCTCAACGGGAATTCCGTTCGTTTGCAATGGCGCAGCCGCCTATGCTGCACCTCAGCAGCAGCAGAACGTGACGTTGACACCCGTGTGCCAGATCACAAACATCACACCGGTTTGCTCCACAGGCATTCCGTTCGTATGCAACGGCGCAGCCGCATATGCTGCTCCTCAGCAACAGCAGCAGAACGTGACGCTGACGCCAGTGTGCCAGATCACGAACATCACGCCCGTTTGCTCCACAGGAATTCCGTTCGTATGCAACGGCGCAGCCGCATATGCTGCTCCTCAGCAGCAGCAGAACGTGACGCTGACGCCAGTGTGCCAGATCACGAACATCACGCCAGTTTGCTCCACAGGAATTCCGTTCGTTTGCAATGGCGCAGCCGCCAATGCTGCACCTCAGCAGCAGCAGCAGAACGTGACGCTGACGCCTGTTTGCCAGATCACGAACATCACAC
>NZ_JACYVF010000008.1:0-271698 GCF_014842165.1 Rhizobium sp. CFBP 13644 | reverse complement strand
GAAACTCCCGCTCTTTATCCATGAAAACTCGATCACAGATCAAACGCCGAAGGGCAACGTGGGAGCGGAACACCGGTTACATAGGAAATGCCGAAGAAATGGATTGGCTATTGACTTTCCTATTTTTGTTCATATTTTGTTCCGCATGATCAAGATGCTGAACATATCTCGAATAGGTTGAACGGGCAGGCCGCTCCGAAGCGGCGCAGGCAACGTTTATCTAATCGAGGGTGTTCATGATGAGCCATCCGCATTTTGATACGGCAGCGGCCCTGTGTGCCGCTTTTGATGAAGCTTCTTCCAAACTTTTCTATCCAAAAGGCACAGTCCGTTGTTCTGGCGACCCGATGTTTCGGTCGAGGGCAGCGCGAGATTTGGGCTGCATTCTCGACGTCGATCCGACTGTCGTCGCCTGGCTTTGCTTGCCTTTGGAGTTCGAAACTGAGCTCGGTTCTCATGTTCCGGACTTTCTTGTGAAATACGAGCACGGCAAACCCTTTCTCCTCGACGCTGTCGAGGACGAGGAAAATCCTGCTATCAAGGAAGGTGCTGCTCTAGCCGGTTACCAGTATCGGGGCATCCCGCGACAGGAGATCGAAGCGGGGTTTCGGCTTGCAAACGCTCGTGATCTCCTCCGCTACGCGCACTCCAGGACACCTCTGAACGACAGGATCAGAATGCTATCCGCGCTTGACGAGGTCGGCGCGCTTACTGTCGCAGAGTGCCTGCATATTTTCACTGAAGTGAAGCCGATGACAGGCATCTCTTGGATGGCCCTCCATCAATTGATCGCGCTCGATCTCGACGAGAGGATGATCGACCCCGAGACGGTCATCCGTCGCTTCCAGCGCTAGGGAGGTCGGAATGGAAAACTTCCGTAAGCGTCGCCGCACGGTTACGCTTGAGCGAATGGTCTATGCGCTCACTCTCAAATCTGCAGCCCGTCTTGGAGGAGCTTTCAAGAGAAATCAGAACGGACGCCAGATCGTGATTGTTCTCCGGATCCCTTCTGGATCCGTACTCGACGAATATGTCGCCGCAGCGAGCATTCTGACGAGCACCAGTGAGAGCCTTTCCAGCTTTGAAATCTCGTCGCCTAAACTTAGCACTAAAGGCGGCGTTGATATTGAACTGATCGGCGCCCAACTGAAATCGGGGCACTCTATCCTAATCATCTGGCCCTCGGATCATGGGTTGCCAAGAGAAATCGACCTGGCGGCCGACCGTGTTGTAAACGTCGGTGCCGTGAGACCATTCCATATCGCTGCCGCCGCGAAGGAGGTTTCGGGCCAGAATATCGACACGGCGGATGCGCGGATGATGCTGGAGCATCCTCTTTCACATGTCTTTGCTGCCTTCAGGGCAGGGAGACCTGCCTCGGACGTTCTAGCGCGACTTGCCGCAGCTAAGACAGATAAGCAGCGGCCTGTCGTGGAAGCGCCGCCACATCTCGAAAACCTTGTAGGGTATGGCGAGGCGAAGACATGGGGACTGTCTCTGGCAAGAGACATCACGGCGTGGAAAGACGGAAAGCTTGCCTGGGCGGATGTCGATCGGGGACTTCTACTGAGTGGAGCGCCGGGAACCGGGAAGACGATGTTCGCTGGCGCGCTTGCGCGGTCGTGTGGTGCACATTTGGTCGCGACGTCCGTCGCGCGATGGCAAGCGGCCGGGCACCTCGACGACACATTGAAAGCGATGCGACGAAGTTTCGACGAGGGAAAGGCAAACAAACCCAGCATCTTGTTCGTCGACGAGTTCGACGGGATCGGCAACAGAGATAAGGTTGTTGGAACTCAACACGAAACCTACTGGCGGCAGGTGATCAACTTCCTACTCGAGTTGATCGACGGCTACGATAGGCTCGAAGGCGTCGTCGTCATCGGAGCCACAAACTATCCGGAAGCGATTGACGCCGCTCTCCTGCGGCCGGGGCGGCTTGACCGGCATATCAGTATTCCGCTGCCGGATGCAGATGAGCGAAAGCATCTCTCGCGTACTTATCTCGGTGCCCAGTTGTCGGACCGCGAGGTGGACGCGATCGCTGCGGCGACCTTTGGGTTAACCGGTGCGCATTTCCAGACAGTCGGTCGAGACGCAAAGCGGCTTGCCCGCGCAGAGGGAAGGGCTGTTTCACTTGCAGATGTGATGTCGGCTTTGCCACCAGCGAGGAAGATCACCGGGGGCGAGCGAAGGACGATCGCAATTCACGAGGCGGGACATGCGGTTGTCGGAGTTCGACTGGGCGTCGGATCCTTGGATACCGTTGCCGTACCTTGGGAAGCCCATGCCGGACAACCTTTGGGGTTTGCACATTTCGAGATCGAGGAAGCCCGGCTCAGGGAGCGTCAAGGCTGTCTTGACCACGTCGCCTTGCTGCTGGCGGGCAGGGCGGCGGAGGAGGTCATCGTCGGTACCGCGTTCGATGGCGCGGGCGATGCTGAGGGCTGTGACCTGCACAAGGCAAGCGACCTCGTCACTAGGATGGAAGTCCAGCTTGGAATGGGAGAGGGCCTTGGCTACTTCAATTTGAAATCCATCGAGCAGCGCGATCGATTCCGACGAAACAACCGTGACGTCGCTGCCCGCGTCGAGCGTGTCCTTGGCCGGGAAATGGAGCGCAGCCGGGAAATCGTCACGCGTTTCAGAAGCTCCATCGAAAGGATTGCCGACGTACTGGTGGAGAAGGCCATGATTGAAGGGGAAGAAGTCAGGACCATTATTCGGGAAACTTCAGCGTGACAGTAGCAAATCCTACGCCGGAGGTGGACTGGAGGCTTGTCGTGCGCACCGTCAAGGAAAGCGGGACTACGGATGGGCGAGTACGTGTAAAGAATACAATCCTCGAAGCTGCTGGGGTTTCACTGCGGCTCCGCGGGTTGAGGAGTCGCCTTTTCATTCTGACAACGTCTGCGTCTGAAGGTCTGCCAGCCAAGGCAACTCACAGGTTAGTCGACAGCGGGCAACGTGGGGGTAGAACAGCGGTTACTGTTGGCGTGTCGGCACTCCGTTCATCTTGAGAGAGTTTGCCTTGTGCCGCGAGAAACCGTGGTCCAGCCAACCCGAAAATTACTGTCGTATTTTCGATGGCTAGACTGGGCATCTGCGGTCGAGTGCATTGGGAGGTTTGGTTAACTGACGTGTATGGACGCACGCAGGATGCTCCGGTGAGCATCGGTTACTTTCAGCAACCTTCCTCCAGCCAATCCAGTTACGACGGGTCCGGGATGTTTTTTAGCCCCCTCCTTCACATGCACGACGAGCGCGGCGTTTGGGCAAAGATTTTGTAGCGTGATATTCGAATTTAAGTCTGAGCCATGATGAGGAAGCGCCAACATATGCACGGAGGGCAAGTGGGCAGAATAAGCCGCTGCAAAGGCGTCAACATCAGCTTTGTTGAGGAGTTCGGAATCTCCTGTATTCAGCCATGCTGGAGGCCATTCCCCCCAGAAATGAGGGGTATCATATTCAAACGCCCGGTTCCAGCGAAAATAACCGTGTTTCCTCTTTGATTCATCGAAATGAATAGGGACGCTGAGCAGTGATAACGAGGCACGATTGGAAGAACCAACGAAGAGCTTGAAGACTTTTTGCAGATCGCTCCGACCGGAAGGAGTGCGCGCGTGAAGAGCTATGGCGTGCGCAAGTCGTCCTAAACCCGGCCGGGAAGCGACAGCACGACTGCTTATGCGCAACAGTGAATACAGAGCCGTACGAAGACCTCTGAGTGAGCTGGTGCTTATCGCTGTCCGGTAGGGCTTTAACAGAAGGCCCGTGTTTTGGTTTGAAACGTAAATCTCGCAGTCGTTTTGATTAACAATTTCAACACTGTCATCGGTTTTCTTCTCCGACCCAGATTTTGTGGCTGGGGCAGGAACCGCTGTTGGCATCGGCCTCATCTTTGCGGTTAAGTCGCGGGTTTCCCAACCCACTGGTCTTATAGGGCGCGCTTCTGTAGGCTCCCCAGATTCCGAGTTCTCGGGGCCTCCTAGAAACGTTACGCGGCCGACGCCTCTCGACAGAAAAAATTGTGCGGGGTCGGAGACAAGTTCTACGAAACTGCGCTGCAGTCTGCCTCTGCGGATCTCATGTAGCAAGGTGAAGGCGAGCTGGTCATCGTTGACATAGGGTACCATCACGTTGTTCACAACTTTTCCTGACAGCAGCGTATCCAAACCACTAACGTGGTCCGTGTCAAAATGCGATATGAATAGCCAGTCAACCGGAAACGTATTGTTGGATATCCAAGATTTGAGCACCTTGTCGAACTTCTTCGTGTTGCGGGCACCACAGTCGTATATCCAGTTGACAACATTGGCGCTGTCAAAACGCGCGCGGCCCGTATGAAATCCACCGTGTCCGGCAGGATGTTGCGTCCATTCCACGTTCATTCTGAATCCTTCAATGCGTCGACGATACGTTTCCGGTAAGCTCAAGAAAATACAACCTAAGAATTTAAGGATCCCTTTCAATAAATGTGGATGACTACAAGTTCCGACGTCCCATTGCTTCTATATTTCGTTCGCTAGTATAGGTTGCGGACTGTTATTGTTTTAGGACACCTTAAAATAAAGCTTTCACCATGAACCACGCTGCCCCGTCGAAGACTGTGCTTCAAACGATACTGGATTGGTCGCAAGGGCGGCCCATGTGGCAGCGTGATGCCCTTCGGCGTATTGTGACGGGCGGTACGCTTGATGCTGGCGCCGTCAACGATGTTTTGCACCTCTGCAAGAAAGAGAACGGCGCGCCCGACATTTCACTGACGGCCGCGGCGTTGGAAGCGGTACACTTGCCGGCTAACCCCGGTAATGGCGCAACAATCGCCTTGGTCTCCTTTGGAGATGTCGTCGGAGTAAACCAATTGGCTCCGAACCAGACCCTAATGTTCGAACAACAGGGCCTGACCATTGTTTACGGACCAAATGGAGCTGGCAAATCGGGGTATGGACGAGTGTTGAAGCGCGCCTGCAGGGCTCGCAAAGCCGGAGAAATCATGCCCGACGCGTTTTCTTCGACGATTGGCGTCAAAGCCACCGCTAGTTTTATGATCTCTAAAGACGGCGTGCACCAGCCTGTACTGGGATGGGAGGACGACGTGAGTCCTGATCCAGTGCTTTCCGCCGTCAGCGTTTTCGACCGCGAATGCGGCGCAGTCCACATCCAGGACAAGACAGAGGTCGCGTTCCGGCCCTTTGGGCTCGACATTCCCGACGACCTCGCGGCCGTCTGCACGCAGATTAAGCTGCTGCTGCAGACCGAGGAGTCTCAGATCAATGCGCTCCGCGATCCAGTCTTCGATATGCCAACTTGGCGGGCAACCACATCGGTCGGGCGTATTATGTCCTGCTTGAAGCACGATACGAAACTGCAGCCGCTGGCAATCCTCGCGGTCATGACAGAAGCAGAAAGTGCACGCCTCCGGCAACTCACCGAAGACCTCGCCAAAAATCCAATTGAGGCTGCCGCCGAGCAACATCAGTTCGCCGATGGCATCGCGAAGATCGTGCGCTATCTAACGAAGGTTGAGGAATACTATTCCGATGATGCCCTGAATACGTTGAAATCGCTTGCAGACGACGCCAGAACCAAACGAGTTGCCGCTACGGTCGCCGCGGATGACGTCTTCAAGGGTGCCACTTTTCCAGCCGTCGGCGCGGAAGTATGGCGGGAGCTCTGGGAGGCGGCGCGGCACTATTCGAAGCATGTCGAAAAGCAATTCCCGGCGGTAGAGGGCGAACACTGTGTACTGTGCCATCAGCCGGTGGGTGTCGAGGCCGGTGTACGGCTGAGTGGCTTCGAGGGTTTCATCCGCGATGATACGGAAAAGCAGGCTGATGCGGCCGACAAGGTCTTTAGGAACTCACTGAAGAGGTTCGAGACGCATCAACCGGATATTCGACTAATCGCGGATATTCGGAGGCGGATTGCCATCCAACATGGTGATTTGGCCGCCGACGTGCTGCGCTTTATGGCTACCTCCGATCTGCGTAGACGCCAGTGTCTGCGAGATATTGGTCACAGCGGAGTCATGACCCTGTCGCCGATGTCGGCAGTTCCAAAAACAGCGCTGCTGGCGCTTGAAAACGATACCCGCGCCTATGCCAGTCAGTTGGAGTCGGCAGCCGACGTCGAAGGCCGCGAAGTTTTACAGGCCGAGCATGACGAGCTCAAAGACCGTGCAGCAGCTATCGCCCTTAATGAGGTCGCTAAAAAAGAGGTCTACCGGCTGGTGGAGATAGAGCGCATTGCCAGATGCCTAGGGCAGACAGCGACGACCCCTATTACGAAACTTGGCAACGACCTTGCCGATGACATCATCACTCCCCGTATGCGTGACCGCTTTCAGAGAGAGATCGTAAGGCTTGCGGCGGAGAAGGTCCGTGTTGAGGTCGTGCGTTCCGGTGGTCAGTACGGATCACCAAACTACCAAATCCGTCTGTTCGCAAATCCCAAGACCAAGGTGCATCTGGTGCTGAGCGAAGGGGAGCAAACCTGCGTAGCACTCGCGGCTTTCCTGACCGAGCTCGCGACAGCCACACACAAGTCTGCTCTCATCTTCGACGACCCTGTTACATCGCTAGACCACCGCTGGCGCAAGAAGGTCGCGCGAAGGCTCGTCGAAGAGGCGAAGGAACGTCAGATAATTGTTTTCACCCACGACCTTGTGTTTGTAAATGACCTGAATGACAGCGCGCGCGGCCAAGGCGTGCCCGCTAAACTTGCAAACCTCTCACGGGGCCCTGAAGGTACCGGTATTGTGGGCGATGGATTGCCCTGGGATCATGCTGGCGTCAAGTCGCGCTTGGATCGGCTTGAGAAAGACCAGCGGGCGGGCAAGGCTCTGTATGATGCCAACGACGAGGCCGGCTATCGCAGTTCCGCTGTTAGAATCTACGGTTTTCTACGGGCCACGTGGGAGCGGGCGCTCGAGGAAATCGTTTTCGCGGGCTTGCTGATGCGGCATCGGGATTACATTGACACCAAGCATTTGAAGAAGGTCACCGCGCTGTTAGAGACGGATACGGAAGCGTTCCGAGCGGCGTTCAAAAAATGCAGTGACATCATCGATGCGCATGACCCGTCTCGCGTTCGTAATGATGAACCACCGCCACCTTCAGAGATTTCGGATGATATTAAAGCACTAAAGGAATGGGCCGACGCTCTGCGTATTCGGCAAAACGCCGTAGCATAGCTCCTGTACTTGTTCCCGCCATGAGATCGAAGCCCTTGCCTATGTCGAGCGCCTCCGCATCGCGAAGCTTAGCGTAATAGCTAGAGAGCTTGTCCAAAAGCGCTGCCGTGTAGACGCCCCTCATACCACCGCCGTCGATGCAGAGAACACGATAGGGGCGCTTACCTATGGGCGAAATGTCATCGGTCTCCTGCACGTCCATCTTAATTTGATCCCTATTCGTTCCCTTTAGAACTTTCAGGCGTCGAGGAACGCCTGAAAATCATTTCGGTCTACCGGGGAGCTTTACGCTGGATTATCCAGCGTAAATGCCTCTCGGAGCGTTTCTTGGTTGGATGCGACAGCCGCTAATGCAAATGTAAGAAATTGCTTGTGCACGTTATGCGGAAAAAACGAACTGGCGATTGACATCATAGGATGAGTCGATCCACGTTCCCTGAAGTTTTTGATAACGCAGGCGCCCATGTCACAGACCATTGAAAACCTGATCCACGAGATTACTCCGAGCCGTACCGTGCTTTTGTTTGGATCCGGGTCGTCGATACCTTCCGGTGCGCCAAGCGTAGCAAAGCTAATATCTGCCTACGCGCAGGAGTTCAGGGTACCTCCCGACTTCTCACTAAGTGAAATCACGCAACTTGCAGAAAATAAATCGCAGTCGAGAAGGAAGGTCATCGATGTCCTTCGAAAACAATGCTCCGATCTCAAGCCCACTGGTGGCTTGAGAAATCTGCCGCTCTTCGATTGGAAGAGCATCTACACTACTAACTACGACAGGTTGATCGAACTCTCCTACGCAGAGCGAGAAAAGCGCGCAAAAGTTTTCTCCTCCAACTTCGATTTCAACAGCGACCACGGTCAGCCCGATGTCACTTTGTTTAAGTTGCACGGCACCATCGAGAAAGACGAGTGCGACGGCCACAACTCGCGGATTATCTTGACGGAATCTGATTACACCAAAACTTCAAATTATCGCGAACAGCTTTATGATCGAATGAAGGCGGACGTCATTTCGGCCGACCTTGTAATCATCGGCCACTCGCTCGGCGATGCACATTTGAAAGAGTTGGCCATAAGGGCTGCCAGACTCAATAGGGAAGCGATGGGAACCGGGAGGGTATGGCTTCTATCTTATACCCGTGATGAAGATCGCGCCTCTCTATACGAGCAGTTCGGCCTTACCGTGGTATTCGGCAGCATCGATGATTTCTTCAAGGAGCTTGCGAAGAAGGCTCCCGATCGGCCGATTTCAAACTCCACGGCCGGAAATCCTCTCGACGTCGCGCCTGCGCTGGTTCCAGTCACGATTGACGTGGATCATGCGGTAACCCTCGCTCCAAACTTTTCTTCGATGTATACGGGTTGGCCCGCGACATACGGCGACATAGTCACTGGTTTCACGTTTAAGCGTACCCTCTCGGCGCGCATCGGATCGTATCTATCAACTGATTTCAGCCTTATCGCGACCATCCTGGGCGCCAGCGGAGTTGGGAAGAGCACGGCTGCGAAACAGATATTGGTCGAGTGCCGGAACAAGGGGTGGAAATGTTGGGAACATGGTGGTCAGCACACCCTTGACCCTAGGCTCTGGGAAAAGGTCGCCAATAACCTGAAAGCAACCAAGGATGTTGGCGTCCTTTTTGTAGACGATGCACATCTCCACCTGAGTGACATCAACGAACTGATTGATCGTCTAGCAATCTTGGATAATGCTCATCTAAAGATCTTGCTCGCATCGACGCGTAACCACTGGCATCCACGCATAAAGACCGGGAACCTGTTCCGCCATGGAAAAGTCTTCAATCTTTCAACGCTGAACGATCAGGAGATCGACGCGCTGCTCGACATGGTCGAGAGGGTGCCAGAAATTAAGCGTCTAACAGGTAACGATTTTGCAGGATTCGACAGGTCTGAGCGACGTCGGCGGCTTACCGTCCGAGCGTCTAAAGACATGTTCGTATGCCTCAAGAATATCTATAATACGGACTCTCTGGACGCTATCATCCTGCAGGACTTCGCCTCTTTGTCAGGACCGCTTCAAGATGTCTTCCGATATGTTGCCGCGATGGAAACAGCAGGCATAAATGTCCACCGTCAACTCGTGATTAGGTTGCTAGGAATGCCAGCACAGCAGGTAGCCGCCTCCTTGGAAGGTTTGACAGACATCGTCAGCGAATATGACTACCACGTCCGTGATGGCATCTTTGGGTGGCGGTGCCGGCATCCCGTTATCGCGGCTATCATAACAAAATTCAAGTTCGGAAATCTGGACAAGACGATCCAGCTTTTTGAGGATGTCATTGACAATATCTCGCCGACGTTTGCGATAGAAGTGCGGTCGCTTCGCGAGCTCTGCAACACCGAAAGTGGCATACCTAGGATTGCCGACAAGAAGATTCAGAACCACCTTCTTGCAAAAATGATTTCCAGAGCTCCGGGCGAACGTGTGCCGCGACACCGCCTCATACGCAATCTAATAGATATGCACGAGTTTCCACGAGCGGAGACCGAGATCAAGCTGTTCGAGAAGGACTTCGGTAGGGACGGCCCGGTTCATCGATACAAAATAAAATATCAGGTTGAACGCGCTATTCACACACCGGGGATCTTGCTCGAAGACCGGGTTGCAATGTTGGAGCAAGCCCACGAACTGGCGGTCGTAGGCGCAGAACGGTATGCAGCGAACAAAAACGTTTTAGCCGCTTATGCAGAGCTAGGGGTCGAGTATTACCGGCTAACCAGTAACCTCACATACTTTGACGAGGCGATGAGACATCTCAAGTCAGCAGAAGACAAGCTCGGCGACCCGCAGATTACCGCGATGATTGTCAAATTCACTCGCCGAATAGGTGGGCAAAGCTCTATAAATGACGAAGAGCTTCCGGAGGATGCGCTTCCGGACACCGACATCTTGGAATTCGAGACGGAGGGTGCGTGATTGTTTTTTATCTCCATGGGGGTACTTGGAGGGCAAGGTGGAGCCGTGCAGTTCAATTTCGAAGAAGCCCTTAGCTAGATGTAACTTCACGGGCCCGGCAGCCCAACTCCCTAGCGGCAAATCGATTGGTTCTGATCGCGTAGGCGTGCGACTTTTTAGACATCGATATGTTGCCATCCAACGCGGGACGCAGAAAGCAGCCTTACTGGTACGCCTCCAAAGTCTCTGTCTGAATCCGGGCGTCGCTTTCCGGACGCCTCGCCTTTTCGGCAGGTTCTGTTGAAGCTTGCTGGTCTTCCAGATTCTCCATCGTGTCCACCTCTATCCGCTCAATCTTGTGATCGGATCAATTCAGCGATCTCTTCCGCGATTTCGTCCGGCGTGTGCGTAACGGTGCTTCTTGCAACCTTGTCAACCAGGGAGGGACTGAACTTCATCACATCCGCCTTGGATACTTTGTGCCAAATCGGAAGGAGTTGCTGTTCGCCGCTTATTGAACGAGAGACGATTCCGTCCAACTCGTAGTTCGTCCAACCTTTTTTGAAAAAGGCTTCGGATAGTACGACGATGCCGAACCGGCTATTTGCAAGGCCCTGGTCGATCTTGCGGCGAAGGCTGTCACCGATCTTCAGGGTAAACTCGTCGTACCAAACGGAAAGTCCACAAGCCTCAAGTGCTTTGACGAGGGGGCGGACGAACTCGTCCTTGTCTTCAGAGGCGTGGGAGATGAAGACATCATGGTCTCGGACGATACCGTCTTCGATCTCGTCATGTGGGCGGAGAAGTGAGGGAACAGATGTGAGAGCAGCGTCGCGGGCGGCAGGAAGTGCGCCAGGTAGCATGCGAACAGATGCACGAGTTTGGCCCCGAAGGCCCTGCATGTCCACCGCAACATACCAATGGCCGGTGCGCGGCACGGGGACACGGAAAGGGGACTGCTTGACGAGCCCCCCATAAAAGTGGTGCCGCCGCCCATTTTTATACGAACTGAAGTTTGAGGAATCCATCAACCTCACGTTCGCTGCCGCAGTGAGGCTTACTTCAACTAGCTGGCCGGAGCGCTGCTGGCCCAGATCGAATTGCAGGTAGTTCATGCTACTTATCCTTTCAATCCAGCATCGAATGCCGCCAGCTCAAAGCTCGATCCCGTTTTGTTCCTCGGAGTGCTTTTAGGCGAGTATCGCCTAACTATTGATATCGTATACTTCCTCTATATTCCAATAGTAGGAGCAAAGCCCACATGTATTTAGGCAAGTCATCATCTAAAATAGGCGATAATTTGCTTTATCATTATCGCTTAACTCTCGATGGTTATGGCCTAAGCGCGAGTTAGCGCTTCATGTAGAGAATCGTGCTTTTATTTTCGTTCGGGCCGGGTTTTTCTATTTCCCGGCCCGAGGTTTTACTGCGTCATTTTAATGGCTGTGCGACATAATCAATGGCTGCCTACATACACATGTCGCGGCTTAAATCAGCTGCAACCGCTCGTCGCGCCGCATGTGTCGCACTTTTCGCAGGTGCCGTTGCGGACCATGGTGAAGTTCTGGCACTCGCCGCACATGTTGCCGGTATACCCTTGAGCAATCGAGCGGATGCGGCGTTCGGCTTCCTTCTTTTTCGCTTCCGTCTTGGCAGATGCGGCGTCTGCTGCTGCCTTGTCGGAGAAGAGGGCGGTTGCGGCCTGTTCGGATTCGGTGGCCAGACCTTCTTCTACGATTTCGACTGCTTCCTTGGCACGCTCTTCATATTCGCGCTTGAAAGCGACGACTTCCGAAGTGGAGATCGCGACGGTTGGCTCTACCTTGCGGACGGTGTTGCCGGAGATCTGCGTGACCGTGCCAGAGGCGCGGGCAGGGGCTGCCGTTGCTGAACCCTTCGGCTCGGACGAGGCGCGATCGGGGGTGTTGGAGACCAGAGTTGGCTTGTAACCGCGTGTCCAGCCGGTGGAAACGAGGTTGGTCTTGCCTTCTTCAATGCCCTTGCCGAGTGCGGTCTGCGAGAAGTCCGACGTATCCACATGGGCCAGATCGTGACGGCCAAGGTAGGAGACGGCGAGTTCGCGGAACACGTAGTCGAGGATCGATGTCGCGTTCTTGATCGCATCGTTGCCGATGACCATGCCGGCTGGCTCGAACTTGGTGAAGGTGAAGGCCTCCACATATTCTTCCAGTGGCACGCCATATTGCAGGCCAAGCGAGATGGCGATGGCGAAGTTGTTCATCATCGCACGGAAAGCGGCGCCTTCCTTGTGCATATCGATGAAGATTTCGCCGATGCGGCCATCTCCGAATTCGCCGGTGCGCAGGTAAACCTTGTGGCCACCGACGGCTGCTTTCTGGGTGTAACCCTGACGGCGGTTCGGAAGCTTTTCACGCTCGCGGCTGACACGCTCGACCACACGCTCGATGATCTTTTCGGTGATGGTGACGGCCTGAGCTGCCTGTGGCTGGGCGATCAGATCTTCCAGCGCATCCTCATCATTGTCGTCTTCGACGAGCGAAGCGTTGAGAGGCTGAGACAGCTTGGAACCATCGCGGTAAAGCGCGTTGGCCTTCAGCGCCAGCTTCCAGGACAGCATGTAGGCTGCGCCGCAATCTTCCACCGTTGCATCATTTGGCATGTTGATGGTCTTGGAAATCGCACCCGAGATGAAGGGCTGCGCTGCCGCCATCATGCGGATGTGGCTTTCAACCGAGAGGTAACGCTTGCCGATCTTGCCGCATGGGTTGGCGCAATCGAAGACAGGCAGATGCTCGTCCTTCAGGAACGGTGCGCCTTCCAGCGTCATCGCGCCGCAAACGTGCACGTTGGCCGCTTCGATGTCCTTCTTGGCAAAGCCGAGATGCTCCAGCAGGTTGAAGCTCATGTCGGAGAGCTGCTCGTCGGAAACCTTCAGTGTTTCCTTGAGGAAGTCTGCACCAAGTGTCCACTGGTTGAAGACAAACTTGATGTCGAAGGCCGATTTCAGCGCGGCGTTGACCGTTTCGATCTTCTCATCGGTGAAGCCCTTGGCCTTCAACGTGGATGGGTTGACGGCAGGTGCCTGGTTGAGATTGCTGTGACCGATAGCGTAGGCTTCGATTTCGGCAATCTGGCTTTCCGAATAGCCGAGCGAACGCAGCGATTCAGGGACGGCGCGGTTGATGATCTTGAAGTAGCCGCCACCGGCCAGCTTCTTGAACTTCACCAGTGCGAAGTCTGGCTCGATACCGGTTGTATCGCAATCCATGACGAGGCCGATCGTGCCTGTTGGCGCAATAACGGTGGTCTGGGCGTTGCGGTAGCCGTTCTTTTCGCCAAGCTCCAGAGCCTTTTCCCATGCGGCAACGGCGTGGGTAATAAGGTCCTGATCCGTGCAATCTGCATGGATGAGCGGAACAGGGTTTACCGACAGGCCTTCATAACCATAGGCCAGACCTTGGGCTGCGCGCTGATGGTTGCGCATGACGCGCAGCATGTTGTCGCGGTTGGGTGCAAAGCCGGGGAAGGGGCCGAGCTCGCCAGCCATTTCAGCAGATGTTGCGTAGGAAACGCCTGTCATGATGGCGGTGAGGGCACCGGCAATCGCACGGCCTTCATCGCTATCGTAAGGAATGCCCGAGGACATCAGCAGGCCGCCGATGTTGGCATAGCCGAGGCCGAGTGTGCGGTATTCGTAAGAGCGTTCGGCAATTTCCTTGGATGGGAACTGCGCCATCATGACCGAGACTTCGAGAACGACAGTCCACAGACGAACAGCGTGTTCGTAATCGGCAATATCGATGTTCTTGGTCTTGGCGTCCTTGAACTGAAGCAGGTTCAGCGATGCAAGGTTGCAGGCTGTGTCATCCAGGAACATGTATTCCGAGCAAGGGTTGGATGCGCGGATGGGACCAGCGGCTGGCGATGTGTGCCAGTCGTTCATGGTGGTGTTGAAGTGCAGACCTGGGTCAGCCGATGCCCATGCGGCATGGGAAATCTTTTCCCACAGCGCGCGGGCCTTCAGTGTCTTCATGACCTTGCCGTCCTTGCGGGCGGTGAGGTTCCAGTCGCCATCATCTTCCACGGCGCGCAGGAAGTCATCCTTCAGGGACACGGAGTTATTGGAGTTCTGGCCCGAAACCGTGAGATAGGCTTCCGAATCCCAATCGGTGTCGTAGGTCTTGAATTCGATTTCCTTGTAGCCCTGCTGGGCGAACTGGATGACGCGCTTGACGTAGTTCTCAGGAACCATGTCCTTCTTGGCAGCACGGATTTCGCGCTTCAGGGCAGGGTTCTTCGCAGGGTCGAAGCAATCGCCACGCGTGGCTTCAGAGCCCGCTTCGCAATTGACGCAGGCCTTCATGATGGCCTTGAGGTGCTTGGCAACGATCTTGGAACCGGTCACGAGGGCAGCAACCTTCTGCTCTTCGTTCACCTTCCAGTCGATGTAAGCTTCGATATCTGGGTGATCGGCATCAACCACGACCATCTTGGCTGCACGACGGGTGGTGCCGCCGGACTTGATGGCGCCAGCTGCGCGGTCGCCGATCTTGAGGAAGCTCATGAGGCCGGAGGAGCGACCGCCGCCAGACAGCTTTTCGCCTTCGCCACGCAGGTAGGAGAAGTTGGAGCCGGTGCCGGAGCCGTATTTGAACAGGCGCGCTTCACGCACCCAAAGATCCATGATGCCGCCTTCATTGACCAGATCGTCTTCAACGGACTGGATGAAGCAGGCATGCGGCTGCGGGTGTTCGTAAGACGACTTGGACTTGGTCAGCTTGCCGGTGAAGGGGTCGACATAGAAGTGGCCCTGGCCGGGACCATCAATGCCATAGGCCCAATGCAGGCCGGTGTTGAACCACTGTGGAGAGTTTGGCGCAACGCGCTGGGTGGCCAGCATGTAAGACAGCTCATCCTTGAAAGCGGACGCATCTTCTTCCGAGGAGAAATATTTGCCCTTCCAGCCCCAGTAAGCCCATGTGCCAGCCAGACGGTCGAAAACCTGACGCGCATCGATTTCAGAACCGTAACGCTCACCTTCCGGAATATCCTTCATGGCCTTTTCATCGGCAACAGAGCGCCAGAGGAAGGAAGGAACGTCGTTTTCCTCAACCTTCTTCAAGCGCGCAGGGACACCGGCCTTGCGGAAATATTTCTGCGCCAGAACGTCCGTCGCAACCTGGGAGAACTGCGCAGGAACGTCGATATCCGCCAGACGGAATACGATGGAGCCATCCGGGTTCTTGATCTCGCTAACCGCCTTTCGGAATTCAATCTCTGCATAGGGAGACTGGCCGGGCTTGGTGAAGCGGCGTTCGATGCGCATGTCTTAATCCTCGTCTTGGGGCGCCCTTGGCCAGGGCGCAGAAATTCTCTCCAGCGTCGCGCCTCGTACGCGCCGCCGGTTAATGGCTTCTCAGGTGAAACGTTCATCCTTGGATGCCGTTCCTCTACATCGTGGTGATTTCGGCTGCAAGCATACTATATATAGTATTAACAGTTTGCTGTCGCCACTTATCCCGCATTTTGTTTTGGCAACAGGCTTCCGCTCACAAACAGCCGATTGCGCTCCACCCCCTTGTGGTAGGAACGCAAGGCAAACGCGTGAACTGAAACTGAAAAGAACCTGTGGTGAGAAACCCGATTCCATTGCCGCCGCAACATGACTTTACATTGCGGGATATGAGGTGATTCCGTCAAGGCCTAGTTTGAAGGGCTTTGTTAACCACAAGATATTGTGTGGGGCTCCTGTGGAAAACGGGGAAAGAAAAAGGCATTATAAAATTCAGTAACTTGGATCGATTTTAACCATATCCGAACCGCCTTCCTCACGTTGCGGAATGCGACTTTTTGATTTTTTCGCGCAAAATTTCGGTGTTGTGTACAAGCAACAGGGGGGTGATTTCCACATCTTCCCACTTTGGTCTTGACGGGCCGCAAATGCTGCGCAGCAGACGCAAAAAAGCCGCCCGGAGGCGGCTTTGATGGAAAAATCGGCAGAGGAGGCGGCATTAGCCGCGCGAGCCCTTTGCAATCGGTTCCTGATAGGTGAAGCCCAGATCCCAGGGGAAATAGATCCACGTATCCTGGCTGACTTCGGTGATGAAGGTGTCGATTGTTGGCACACCCTTGGGCTTGGCGTAAACGCAGGCGAAATGTGCCTTGGGCAGCATTTCACGCACTTCGATGGCGGTCTTGCCGGTATCGGTCAGGTCGTCGACGACGAGAATGCCTTCGCCACCCTTTTCCAGCAGTTCGGGAGAGATGCCCTTGAGCAGCATCGTCTCGCCCTGATTGACATAATCATGGCGCGTGGCGATGCAGACGGTATCGATGAGGCGGATGTTTAGCTCACGCGAAATGATGGCGGCCGGTACGAGGCCACCGCGTGTGATGCAGACAATGGCGCTGAACTCCTGGTTCAGACCGGCAAGACGCCAGGCCAGAGCGCGGGCATCACGGTGAAATTGATCCCATGAGACGGGAAAGGCTTTATCGGGAAGGGACATGGGGCGTCTACCATCTGGTCAAAATTGTTGATGGCTTTGGCTAATAGCGGGAAGAAAGCCTGAAATGCAAGCACATCGCATCTGCCTTCAACCGCTTTCTCTCAAAGCCGCCTGAACTTTCAGCCATTGCTGCCCAGAAAAGTGCCGATGACGCGGTTGCGACCGGCATCCTTGGCTCGATAAAGCGCGCTATCGGCGCGGCGGAGCAACTGTTGCAGGCGCTCGCCGGGACCTGCCTCCACCACGCCGAAGCTGCAGGTGATGCGGCCTCGGGCCAGGGGATCGAGAAGGCACGATTCAAAGGCGGTGCGCAGCCGCTCTGCAATGGCCACGGCATCCGTGCCTGATGTGCGAGGCAGGACGATGCAGAATTCCTCGCCGCCGATGCGGGAGGCCAGATCATATGGCCGCAGCGAATCCTTGACGATTTCCCCAACGATCATCAGCACCTTGTCTCCGACATCATGGCCGTAATCATCATTGATGAGCTTGAAGTTATCGAGGTCGAACAGAATGATGGACAGCGGATCGCCGGAACGGTCAGCCTGCGACTGCATGGCAGGGACCTGCTCGGTCAGCCAGCGCCGGTTTGCAAGCCCGGTCAGAAAATCCGTTGTGGCCTGATGCTTGAGCTGTTTGGTCAGTTCCTCGACCTGGATCAGCATGGAGTGGGTGGCCTGCGTGACGATGGAAATCTCGTCCTTGCCCACCGATTTCAGCTTCAGCAGGCTTTTATCCTGCGGATATCTCTCCAGCGCGCCCGCCAGATGATGCAGCGGACGAATGAAGCGCCAGAGCGCATAGAGGCAAAATGCGGTGCCCAGAAGGGTTGCGACGAGGATCAGGGTGAAAACCGGCACGGGGCCCGTATCCAGTCCGAACAGCAGAAAGAGGATCAAGGCAATCAGAGGAACGTGAACGCTTAGAAACGAAACGACGAAAATCTTCGCAATAAGGGATTGTCGAAAAGCTGGCATCAAGGGTCGTTTCTCAGTCGGCATTCTTCACCTTCTCTCGTTACGGGCGACGGGTACGTTATAGCAGCGCAAGCTAACACAACGAAAAGAAGCAATTCCGTGGCTTTCCTTATGTTTTTCCGGTTTGCCAGTGGTTTGCACAAGTCAAAGTGTCAAAACGCAAAGAGAACGGCGATTGGATCAGCTTTCTGTGAAAAATAGTTGAGATGATCGGCACCGTTTGATGGCGCAACCGCTCTGTCTCACCAAGGGCTAAAGCAGCCTTTGAATCGGTGTTGTGGTGCGCAATCATTGTGCCTGTCGTGCAGCCATTTTCACCCGAACCGTCGCTCACGGTCTGATCAATGCCGCTATTCAGAAAAAATAAGCCCCTGTTTTGAATAGGAAATCCTTATTTTGCAGGGCTTCTGGCGCGGTCTGTCATTTTTTTGTCAAAAGACGCATTTTCTCGCTTGCGATATCGAAAACCTCTGACTATAAGGGCGCCACACGACAAGTGTACGCGCCCTTCGTCTATCGGTTAGGACGACAGATTTTCATTCTGTAAAGAGGGGTTCGACTCCCCTAGGGCGTACCACTTGTGTGTATTTACCTCCCCACATGATTGAATATAGCTTAAACAACGCATCAAAACACGTATGTTTTGTGGCCGATGAACTTTTCCATCATCTCTCGGGGTTGATTGTTTGCCCCATTCGCTGAAGCTTGCTCCGTGAAGAATCGGGAGGAGCTGTCCGTGAGCGTACCATTTTCCCTTGTCGGCATAGATCACGTCGTTCTGCTGGTGGATGACATGGACAAGGCCTTGCACTTCTATCACGAGGTTATGGGGTGCAGGCCGGGATATTCCTATCCAGCACTGGGCATGGAGCAGGTCTGGTGCGGGGCATCTCTCATCGTTTTATGGGATATTACCCATCCGGGCGGGCATAAAGCGGCGCCGCCCGTTGCAGGCGGGCGCAATGTCGACCACATCTGCATTGCCACCGGACCCTTTGAGCACAAGGAACTGCGCGCGCACCTGGAAAATCACGGTGTGAAGATCGACCGCGAGGCCATGCATGGCGGCGCACGCGGAATGGGCCACTCCTTCTATATACACGACCCCTTCGGCAACATGCTGGAAATCAAGGGACCGGCGGAATATCCCGACGGAAGAAACATCGCCACATTCCGGCAATGACGGCCACGGTAAAGTGAGAGATGCACGTGCAACCTGGGCAATGGCCGGGCGTTGTTCCCGACCATCAACTTGGAGCATCGCAGCCATGAATCGTTTGTTGAGTTCGTTAAGCGCCGTCGTGGCGTTTTCCTGTCTTGGCGCAGGTCTTGTGCCTGAGGCGAAGGCGGAACCGTCCGTCGCGCAGGTAGACATGTCTCACTATCAGGGTAAATGGCTGGAAATCGGCCGGACGCCGATGTGGCTGACCGATGGCTGCGAAGCCGGTTTCACCATTTACAAGAAGGGTGCGGCGCCCAATCAGATCATGGTTCAGGACGGTTGCCGCGAAGGTTCTCCGCAGGGCAAGCTCAAGACCATCGAGGGCCTGGGCACGCTGACGGATTCGAAGACGACCAAGGCCAAGCTGAAAGTTCGCTACCCGCTGTTGATCACCTTCGATTACTGGGTGCTCTACCAATCGCCGGATCGCAGCTGGTTCATCAGTGCCGACCCCAAGATGAAGAACCTCTGGATCTATTCGCGCACCGTGCCATCGAAACCGCTTCTCGCGCGCATGGTGAAAAAGGCCGGCGAATTGGGCTATGACACCAGCAAGCTGGAATTTCCCAAGTTCTGACATTGATCCGCTCATAATGAGAAATGCCCGCAGGTTTGCGGGCATTTTTTATTGCGCATCTGTGAACAAGAAAATGCCCGCGGTGAAGCGGGCATCTCGTTCTTTGATGTTACATCGCTTATGCGATGACGGTTTCGCGGCGGCGTTCCGTGTGTGCAGCGCCGATGTTGCCACCGAAGAGAGCGGCGATTGCGCCAATCAGCAGGGCGCCGAAGGCAACGTAGGATGCGGCAGAAACACCTGTCGCTGTTGCCTGTGCGGCTTCAGTCGCGGTTTTCTTTGCCTGTTCCATGGCCTGTTTGTACTGGTTTTCGTAATCGGTAACCTGCGTACGGGCCTGCTCGACGGGGATGTTCTGTGCGCGTGCAAGCGCTTCGGCTGCACGGTTGCGGGCATCGGCAGCCTGCGACTGGTCACCAGTCAAAGCGGCACGCATGGCGCTGACAGCTGCGTCACGCAGGGCCTGTGGGTCATTGCCGCCGCTTGCTTCACGAATGCTCTGTTCGATGCTGGAAACAGGATCATTTGCGTTGGCAAGGGCAGGGGCAGCAGCGGTTGCCGCTGTTGCAACCGTGGAGCCAGCGCCTGAGAAGACGCTCGTGACGCCGGTGAATGCACCGCCAACCAGCGCGCCAACCGATGTGCTGAGCAGGTAAAACACAACAAGCGTTGTGACCGCCCAGGATGTGAGGCCGTGAAGTGCGCCGGTGGAGCGAACCACGCGACCGGACAGGCGGCTGGCGACATAGGCGCCGACGAACGCTGCAATAATGCCGCTGACGATGACCCAGATGACCGAACCCATGGAGAGCGATGATGCGGTCGGCGTGTCATTTTGCGCTGGATCGATAACGCCAGCGCCGATGGCCAGACCCAGAAGGTTCAGCAAAAGGTGCAGGGAAAGGGCAATAGCAACACCGGCAAAGATGCTGCCCCAGGAAACATTGGCAATAGGTTCGCGGGATACAGGGGCGTGAACGCCTGCGGTTGTTGTTGCGTATCTGGTCTGATCAGTCATTTCGCTCTCCGGTAACGTAGCGCGGGTTTCGCGCCTGCTCAGAACGATGTCGTGATCTCTTTGTTCCTGAGTATTGTATGAAATACTAATTGAAATGGATTGGCGCTGTTGCGTGCCGGTCTTTCTTTTTACATGGGACGCGATAGTGATTGTTTCTGCCAAGTCTGAACTGGCTGGAAGATCATCTGTTGAGTGGCTTTCTCAACCGTCCTGCGGCGTCCTGAATATATTGCCAGGCGACGCGGCCAGAGCGGCCACCGCGCGTCGTTGCCCATTCCAGCGCTTCGTGGTGGAGGGTGTCTTTCGGCAGCCCCAGATCGAAATGGTCGGCATAGCCATCGATCATGGCAAGGTAGTCGTCCTGGCTGCACTTGTGGAAGCCGAGCCAGAGGCCGAAGCGATCCGAAAGGGAGACTTTTTCCTCAACCGCTTCAGACGGATTGATGGCGGTGGACTGCTCATTCTCCATCATGTGGCGTGGCAGAAGGTGGCGGCGGTTGGATGTTGCGTAAAACAGCACATTGTCAGGCCTGCCTTCAATGCCGCCATCAAGCGCCGCCTTGAGCGACTTATAAGCCGTATCATCATGGTCGAAGGAAAGGTCATCGCAGAAGAGAATAATGCGATGGTCTGCGCGCTTGAGAATGTCCATCAAGGCGGGAAGGGTGTGGATGTCTTCGCGGTGGACTTCCACGAGTTTCAGCGACACATCGCCCGCGGCCCTGACATCTTCGTGAACAGCTTTGACCAGCGATGATTTGCCCATGCCGCGTGCGCCCCACAGCAGCACATTGTTGGCGGCAAAGCCCTGAGCAAAGCGCAACGTGTTTTCGTGGAGAATATCGCGCACATGATCTACGCCGCGAATGAGTTGCAGGGCGATGCGGTTTGGCCGCGCCACCGGCTGAAGCCAGCTGTTTGCGGGTATCCAGACGAAGCAATCAGCGCTGGACCAATCATTGACCGCCGGGGCGGGCCCTGCCAGACGCTCAACTGCAGCAGCCAGGCGACGCACTTCAGCCAGCAAGGCGAGGTTGGTTTCTTCCGGCGTCATCTCAACGTCTCCCGAATAATTGTTGTTGCGCAATCCACCATATGAGGACGGCATAACACTAGAATTTCTGCGGGGTAGCATGGTGTTTACCTTCTTGAAAGGTTATGAGGCGTGGAAACGGTACTGCGTATCGCCTGTGTCTGTTGCATTCCGGGCGATCACAACTATATTCCGGCGGCTTGAAAAGCCGGCCAGTGGCTAAGACTGCGCCCGAATAATCTGAGGAGTTCTTTATGTTCATTAGCCAAGCTTTTGCCCAGGATGCGGCAGGCGCACCATCTGCATTCGGGTCCGGCCTTGAAATGCTTTTCCTGTTCGCCCCACTCATGGTGGTCTGGTACTTCTTCCTGATCCGTCCACAGCGCGCGCAGTTGAAGAAGCGTCAGGAAACACTGACGGCTATTCGCCGTGGTGACCAGGTTGTTCTGGGCGGCGGCATCGTTGGCAAGGTAACCAAGGTTATCGACGACAACGAGCTGGAAGTCGAAATTGCCGAAGGCGTCAAGGTTCGCGCATCGCGCACCTACATCGCTGAAGTCCGCGTCAAGGGTGAGCCGGTCAAGACCGAAGCTCCTGCCAACGCAAAGTAAATGACAAGCAGGTTGCGGCATCCGCAACCTGGGTTCTGACACCCAAACTTGACCGAGACCTCAATGCTTCATTTTTCCCGCTGGAAAACAGCCTTCATCTGGCTGGTCGTGCTTATAAGCGTGTTTATCGCTTCTCCAAACCTGTTTACCGACAAGCAATTGGAGGGCATGCCGAACTGGTACAAGGATAATAAAGTAACTCTCGGTCTCGACCTTCAGGGTGGCTCCCACATCATGCTCAAGATCGAGCGTTCCGACATTGTGAAGGAACGTCTCGAGACCATCGTGGGTGATGTGCGCACCCAGTTGCGTGATGCCAATATTCGCTATTCGGGCCTTGCTGGCAACGGCCAGCAGGTGCAGGTTCGCATTACCGATCCTGCCCAGTACGAAGCCGCCAAAACGGCATTGCGTGACCTGACTCTGCCGGTTTCATCCGGCACGCTGGTTGGTACATCCATCACCGAAGTGACGATGACGGATGTGGGCGAGAATGTTCTGCGCCTTAATCTGACGGATGACGGCATCGCTTATCGCCTATCGTCTGCGGTGTCCCAGTCCATTGAAGTCGTTCGCCGCCGCGTGGACGAAGTCGGCACGACTGAGCCGCTGATCCAGCGTCAGGGCAGCGACCGCATCATCGTTCAGGTTCCGGGTCTGCAAGATCCACAGCGTTTGAAATCGCTGTTGAACCAGACCGCGAAACTGTCCTTCCGCATGGTCGATACGTCCATGCCGGTGCAGGAAGCGATGAATGGTCGCCCGCCAGCAACATCTGAAGTGCTTTATTCGCAGGATGACCCACCGGTTCCATATCTGGTGGAGCGCCGTGCGCTTGTTTCCGGCGATAACCTCGTTGATTCGCAGGCCAGCTTTAACCAGCAGAACAATGAACCGGTCGTTACCTTCCGCTTCGACAGCCGTGGTGCACAGCGTTTTGCGCAGGCCACGCAGCAGAATGTCGGCAAGCCATTCGCTATCATTCTCGACAATCAGGTGATTTCCGCACCTGTTATCCGCGAGCCGATCATTGGCGGTTCCGGCCAGATTTCCGGTAACTTCTCGGTTGAGGGCGCTAACGACCTTGCCGTTCTCCTGCGTGCCGGTGCACTTCCGGCAACGCTGACAGTTGTTGAAGAGCGCACCGTGGGCCCAAGCCTTGGTAGCGACTCGATCAATGCCGGTCTGATGGCCAGCGCCATCGGTGCCGCCGCCGTCGTCATCTTTATGTTCATCTTCTACGGCTTCTTCGGCCTGCTGGCGAACATCGCCCTCATCGTCAACATTGTCATGCTTCTGGCGGTGTTGAGTATCATCGGTTCGACGCTGACCTTGCCGGGTATTGCCGGTATCGTTCTGACCATCGGAATGGCCGTTGACTCCAACGTTCTGATCTATGAGCGTATTCGTGAAGAGGTGAGAAGCGGCAAGCCGCTGATTTCATCGCTCGAAAGCGGATTTACCCGCGCTTTCGCGACCATAATGGATGCCAACATCACGACGCTGATTGTTGCCAGCGTTCTGTTCTACATGGGAACAGGACCGGTCAAGGGCTTTGCCGTGACGCTTGCCGTCGGTATCGTCACCACGGTCTTTACCGCCTATACGCTGACTGCGTGGATGTTCGGCGTGTGGGTTCGCCGCACCCGTCCGAAGGCACTGCCAAAGGGCATTCGCACTGCGATTTTCGACGGCAAAGACGTTCCTTTCATGCGTTACCGCCGCTTCGTGTTCTTCCTGAGCGGCGCGCTTATGCTGGCTTGCGTCGGCGGTTTCGCAACCAAGGGTCTCAACCTGGGCATCGATTTCCAGGGCGGCTCGGTTGTCGAGGTGAAGGCCAAGCAGGGTGATGCCGATATCGCTGATATCCGTGATCGTCTCAGCCAGTTGAACCTGGGCGAGGTTCAGGCGCAGGGCTTTGGAACACCACAGGATGTGTTGATCCGCATTCAGGCGCAGGAAGGCGGCGAGAATGCTGAGCAGTCTGCGATTACGCTGGTGCGTGGCGAGCTTGAGGACAAGTATGAGTTCCGCCGCGTTGAAGTGGTTGGTCCTGCCGTTTCCGGCGATCTGACGCTCACCTCCACCATCGGTATCGCGCTCGCCATGGTCGCCATCATGGCCTATATCTGGGTGCGCTTCGAATGGCAGTTTGCGCTCGGTGCCATCATCTCGATGGTGCATGACGTGGTCTTCACCATCGGTCTGTTCGTGTTCCTCGGCATCGAGTTCAACCTGACCAGTATCGCGGCTATTCTGACGATCATCGGTTACTCGCTCAACGATACGGTCGTCATCTATGACCGTATTCGCGAAAACCTGCGGCGTTACAAGAAGATGCCGCTATCGATGATTATCGACGTTTCGCTGAACCAGACACTGTCGCGCACCATCCTGACGGGTCTGACCGTGATGCTGGCGCTGCTGTCGCTCTACCTCTTCGGTGGTGAAGTCATCAGATCCTTCACCTTCGCGATGCTCTTCGGTGTTGGTATCGGCGTCTTCTCGTCGGTCTATATCGCCGCGCCGGTTCTGATTGCCTTCAAGCTTCGTCCAGGTGGTAACGACCCTGAAGATGCGAAGGCCGAAGCCAATGCCATTGGCGGCAAGCCTGCCGTCTGATGGCCGCTGGTATCGAAATACGCCCGGCCCATTTTCCCGGCCGGGCACCCATAGACGCCTACGGTAATGGCGGGTTTCGTTTCGCCGATATGTCGCATCGCGGTTCGCTTCTGTGCCTTCCCTCGGGAATTCACGGATGGGCCGTTAATGAGCCGAGCCAGCTCAGCATCGAGCATTTTTCGCAGATCATTGCCCAGGCCAGCGAGATAGAGTTTCTGCTTGTTGGTATGGGGGATACGATGCGGATGATACCCAAAGAGTTGCGGGCCGCCTTGAAGGACGCTGGCATCTCCGTCGATCCGATGAGCACGGGGGCTGCGGTAAGGACTTACAACATCATGCTTTCGGAATCGCGTGCCGTGGCGGCGGCGCTGATCGCCGTCGAGGGCTGAAAGAGCTTTATACAATGGCTGAGCGCATGACAGATACGGACGCGTGCATGAGCATGTTGCGCGATACCGATCGTGATCGGTATCTGGCATGCCTTTTGTCACCTCAGGATAAGCGCGCAGCACTCTGCGCTCTCTATGCCTTCAACGCAGAAATAGCCCGCATTCGCGACCTCGTGCGTGATCCGCTTCCCGGCGAGGTGCGCATGCAATGGTGGCGCGATCTGCTGGAAGGCAAGCCCCACGGCGAGAGCCTTGCCAATCCGGTGGCTGCCGCTCTTCTGGATGCTATCGAGACGCACAAGCTTCCGCGCCAGACGTTGATTAACATGATCGAAGCTCGGATTTTCGATCTTTATGACGATCCTTTCACCGATCGCAACGCATTGGAAGGCTATGCCGGGGAAACGGCATCCGCCCTGATCCAGCTTGCCAGCATCGTGCTTTCGCCAGAAGACGCTGCCGGCAATGCGGAGGCCGCAGGTCACGCCGGCGTGGCACAGGCCATGGCGGGGATGCTGTTGCTGATGCCGCTACACGCCAGCAGGGGGCAGGTCTTTATACCCCTCGACATGCTGTCTGCTGCCGGGCTTGACCGCGAGACGTTTCTGGAAGGTCAGGACAAGGCGCGGATTGGCGCTGCCATCGAGATCTTCTGCGTTCATGCGCAGGGGCATCTGGAGAAGGCGCGGCTTGCGCCCATCCCTAAGGCGGTTTTTCCAGCCTTTATTTCCGTTGCGCTGTCAGGTGGTGTTATCGCCAGGGCGCGCAGGGCCGGGGCGGGGCTCTTGACGCAGGATATCCTATCATCGCAGTTTCGCCGCCAGTGGCAGCTTGCCAAGGCGTCTTTCACCCGTCGCTTCTGACCATAGGTCCGCCCAGTCCATATTCGCGCAAGGCTTGACCACTATGTGATGATATTGCGAAGAACGCCTGAGCCGGGACGACGAGAGCAGCCGTATGGAGAGACATCGATGAGCCCTACAATCCTGATCGTCCTCTTTCCTTTGGCCATGTTGGGCCTTTATTTCCTGCGCCTGAAGCGTAACCCGGACGAGGATGACCTGCACGATCCGGGTCAGGCCATTCTCGATTTTGCTCGCGCCTTTCCGAACGAAGCCATCCGCAGCCTGCACATGACGGCTGATGGTAATGCGGTTTTCGTGCGCCTTCACGATAACAAGGCTGGCTTCATGCGCAACATGGGTAAACACCATGTCTGCATGTTGCTCGATCCCGAATGCATTCAGGTCGAACATCTGGAAACCGGCGATGGGTTTGTCGTGTCGTTTCTGGACAAGCCGAAATATAGCGGCGCCTACCGTTTCAAGACGGTGAAGGAGGCCGCGGAAGTTTCCCTATGGATGCTGGGAAGCATGCTGGAAGCGGTCCCGGCCACAGAGCCGGAACCCGCTGCGGATCAGGCCGCTGAAGCATCCGATACCAAGGTGTCGCCGCCTGTTTCCACCTGAGCAGATGCCGTTTCCGGTTCTGCGAAGATCGGCGCGGGGACGCCGAGCCATGAGGCGCAATCTGTGAGGGCGCGTCTGGCCATCAAATGACGCTTCATGATGGTCTTGTCCTTGCCACGGAAGCGTTTGACGCCTTCCGGCTTGACGATCGAACCTGGCTCCAATTCCGGGAATAGTCCGAAGTTGATGTTCATCGGCTGGAAGGAACGCTTGCCCGGCTCCTCATCGCTCGAAAGATGTCCACCGGTGATGTGGCTGAGCAGGGAGCCGAGTGCGGTTGTGGCCGGAGGAAGGCTGACGGGTTCGCCCTTGCGCTCTGCGCTGGCAAAACGGCCGGTCAGCAAGCCAATCGATGCGCTTTCGACATAACCTTCGCAGCCGGTGATCTGGCCTGCAAACCGCACAGATGGGCGTGACTTCAGCCGTAGCGACGGATCCAGCAGGCGCGGCGAATCGATATAGGTGTTGCGGTGGAGGCCACCGAGACGTGCAAACTCTGCGTTTTCGAGCCCGGGGATCATCCGGAAGATATCGGCCTGCGTGCCGTATTTCAGTTTCGTCTGGAAACCCACCATATTATAGAGCGTGCCGAGCGCATTATCCTGACGTAGCTGGACGACGGCGTAGGCCTTGACGGTGGGATTGTGAGCGTTGGTCAAGCCCATGGGCTTCATGGGGCCGTGGCGCAGCGTTTCGCGCCCGCGTTCCGCCATGATCTCGATGGGCAGGCAGCCGTCGAAATAGGGCGTGCCTTCCCACTCCTTGAAACCAACCGTATCGCCCGCGATGAGGGCGTCAATGAAGGCATGGTACTGTTGTTCGTCCAGCGGGCAGTTGATGTAGTCTTTGCCATTGCCGCCGGGCCCGACCTTGTCGTAACGCGACTGGTACCAGCAGATATCCATGTTGATGCTATCGCGGTGAATGATGGGGGCGATGGCATCGAAGAAGGCCAGCGCATCTTCACCGGTTTCCGCCTGAATGGAGGCGGCGAGGGCTGGCGAGGTGAGCGGGCCGGTGGCAATGATGGTGTTGTCCCATTCCTGCGGTGGCAGGCCGGAGATTTCCTCGCGGATGATGGTAATCAGCGGATGCGCTTCGAGTTTCGCCGTGACAGCGTCGGCAAAGCCATCGCGATCCACCGCAAGCGCGCTGCCGGCTGGCACCTTGTGCTCATCGGCGCAGGACATGATCAGCGAGCCGGCAAGCCGCATTTCAGCATGGATGACGCCGACAGCATTGGCCGTCGCATCATCAGAGCGGAATGAATTGGAGCAGACCAGTTCGGCAAGCGCGGTGCCCTTATGGGCATCCGTGCCACGCACGCCGCGCATTTCATGCATGATGACAGGCACACCAGACTGCGCGATCTGCCAAGCGGCTTCAGAACCTGCAAGGCCGCCACCGATGACGTGAATGGGGGAATAGGTCTTGTCTTGCATAACGCACTCGCACCGCCATGCAGCACGACGTGCGTTGTGGCAGATATGTTTGTTTGATGGATAGCCTGCCATTTTCAGGAGGCGAATGTGCCGTTGCAGTACCACGAGAGCGGAATGTCGCCAAACATTTTCCGCATGTCGTTGGTGTGGCGATGCTGTCTGCACGGGCTAAGCAATTTAACAGAGGGTGTTTATTCGCTGCCACCCTAAGGCGAAGGTCGTGGAAATACGGCCTTAGACGCGAAAACCCCGGATGTTGTCACACGGTCACAGTTGGTAAGATATAAAGCATATTGTTCTAATATAATTGGCTAATATAGCCTGACATGAGAATAAATTTACGAGATTTTCGCCTGCCTTCGAGTTGTTCAGCATTTTACGTAAATTATTTTTGCACTGCAAAAACGCATGGCTGCCATGCGACAGATTGTCTTTTTTATCAAAGCATTGCACGGTCTTTCCATCGCATTGCCTTGATTGGGGAGAGACATGGCAAAACAACATATCATTCTAAGTGGTGCTTTGAGCTTTGCCGTCGGCTTGACATCGATGTCACCTGCATTTGCGGGCGGGTTGGACAGAGGTGGTTACAACATAGACCAGCTTTTTGACGCTTCGCCGTTTACCTTTTCCTCCGGCGTGACCTATGTGATGCCGCAGCGGAAAATCAAAAATGCTCGCGATACAGATCCATTGGATGGGTCGCGCGCGGGTACTACGTATGCCGATGACTCCGAAAATTATGCCATTCCATATGTCGGCATCAAGGGCGGTTATGATGCTATTGACTGCCTTGTGGACTACTCTCAGCCGTTCGGGGCACATCTGCAGCCGGGTGCCGGTTGGGTGGGTGCGCAAAGCAACATAGAGACAAAAGTTCGCACCGATAATTACGGCCTGACATGCTCCTACAAATTTGACGTAGGTCCGGGACAGTTCCGTGTCATCGGTGGTGGCTTCTATCAGGAAATCGAAGGTTCCAAGACCCGCCTCGTCGCACCGCTCACCGGACCTGCAGCCACGCTCTTCACCGGCGTTGGCCGTCTTGAGATGAGCGATGAAGCACCGGGCTGGAGAGCCGGTGTTGCCTACGAAATTCCAGAATATGCGCTGCGTGCGAGCCTCGTCTACAACAGCCGAGTGAAATATGACAATCTCTCAGGCACACTCGACCTGACGCAGATACCGGGCGCTGTCAACCCGCTCAACCCCTTCCTTGGTCGCCGTTTCGGCGTCGTTGGTTCTGCGGAAGCCCCAGACTCGCTGGAACTCAAGGTTCAAAGCGGTATTGCTCCAGACTGGCTGGCTTTCGGCTCCGTCAAGTGGACGAACTGGAGCCTTATCCAATCCATCGGTTTCTGCCCCGTCGCATCGACAGGACTTCCATGCCCTCCGGGCGGCGTAACATCGCTGGATTTGCTCTATCGTGATGGCTGGACCGTTTCTGGCGGCATCGGCCACAAGTTCAACGATCAATGGTCTGGCGCACTGAGCCTGACATGGGATCGTGGAACAAGCACAGGCGTTGGCACACAGACCGACAGCTGGACACTTGGCACTGGCGTTTCTTACGCGGTCAATGAGAATGTGGAGATCCGCCTCGCCGGTGCGGTTGGTCTGCTGACAAGCGGTAGTTCCGGAGCGGTGTCTCGAGGTGGATTTACATACGGTGACGATGTTGCTTACGATTTTGGAAACGACATCGTTACGGCTGTCTCGACATCCTTGAAGGTGAAGTTCTAATTTCACCAACTCTATCAAAATCACCCGGCCTTCCAAGGCCGGGTTTTTTGTTGCCTGCCTGCAATATTGTGACGATTTAGCAACATATTTCTGCAACCTTCACGTTGCGTCAGAAAGCCGTCCTATTTGTCCATTTCCCGCCACAAACAAGTTGCTTGCTTGTCTTCAGGGACGCGGGAAACGGAAGAATATGCGGGCTTTTAAACAGGCTCTGCTGAAGTGGTTAATGTGAAAATGAAAGTGGATTCAGTGTCTAAGCAAGTAAACGCACGAATTGATTTCGTTGCCTTGCTGAAGACCATGATTGCGGCGACCAAACGCCGTTATATTGCCGGAAACGGCGCTTATATCTCATTTCGTGCACAGACCGACCTACAGACGCAGAAGCAGACCGGTAGCACCTTAAAAAGTGCGGCTGGAAAGACGCAGTGTGTTCGAAAATCGCAGCCTGGTGTGAATTGTCTTTGCAGTATTGCGTGAGTATTCGCTATACCCCGGGAAGAGTGAGAGAAGTCCGTTTAAATGCTGAAATGTGACATCAATGTTTTGAAGCCGCTATGGGCGGGTTTGTTGCTTGCAGCGCTGGCAATGCCTGCTGCAGCTTTTGATATCAATTCGGGCGTTACCAAGGAATCTGGTCCGTTTGACCTGTTCAAATTCGGCTTCAAGTCTTACAAGAGCGGCAAAAAGGACGACGCCGTCGAAGCATATCGCTACGCGGCGGAAAAGGGTCATACGGGCTCGCGCTGGGCACTCGCCAACATGTACGCCTATGGCGATGGTGTTGCGAAGAATGACTTCGAGGCATTCAAGATTTACAGCGAGATTGCGAGCCAGGGCGTGGAGCCGGGCTCTGAAGACACCGGGTTTTTCGTCAACGCGTTGCTGTCTCTCGCCGATTATTACCGCCATGGCATTCCCGGCAGCCCTGTAAAGAGCGATCTGTCGCAGGCGCGCCAGCTCTACTTCCAGGTTGCTTCCACATTCGGCGTTGCCGAAGCTCAGTTTGAGCTTGCTCAGATGATTCTGGCGGGCGAGGGCGGACGTGCCGATGCGCAGCAGGCCAAGAAGTGGCTGAACCAGGCACGCAAGCATGGCCACGCGGGAGCCATGTCAATCTTTGGAAACCTGCTGTTTCAGGAAGGTCAGACCGTGCGCGGTTTGGCCTTCATGACGGCTGCGCTGGACAAGTGTTCTTCGATCAACTGTAAGTGGATCCAGAACCTGCAGGAACAGGCGTTCTCTGTTGCGGCGGAAGATGACCGGCGCATAGCGATCTCGCTGGCGCAGAATATTTCATCTGGAAACGCTGATTGATCTGCTGAGCTTGCTCAGGACCAAATTCTTCATTGACGATATAGATGGGCCTGCACGCGGCGATGCGCGCAATGCCGTTGCTTGAGCCTGACGTCACCCAACAGACTAACCCCGGCACGAGGCCGGGGTGAGGTTTTCAAAGCGTGAGGGCGGCCTTATCAGGCCCTCAAGACGGCGTTGTCAGGGTCGAACGGGCTTTCACCCACCACTTCCGCATCATAGAGATCGCCGAGAATCTTGATCTTCAGCTTTGATCCGATCTTCGCTTCGGCAGGTGACAGCATGGCAAGCGCCAGCGATTTGCCGATGCGCCAGCCAAAGCCGCCTGATGTCGCGCGTCCGACGACATCGCCAGCCGCATTGTAGATGGCTTCTGATCCGCGTGCATCCACCGTGGTGTTGCCGGTGACGACGAGCGTGGAGAAGATCCAGCCCAAGCCCTTTTCCTTGCCAGCAACCACGGCATCGCGGCCGATAAACTGCTTTTCCGGCTTGATGAAGCGGTCGAGTCCCGACGTATAGGCATTGTATTCAACCGAGAGTTCGCGGCCCATGTTGCGGTAGGATTTTTCCAGCGACATGGAGACCATGGCGCGAATGCCGAAGGGCTTGATCCCGAATTCGGCTCCAGCTTCCATCAGGCGGTCGAAGATGTAGGCCTGCATCTCGATCGGGTGGTGCAGCTCCCAGCCGAGTTCGCCAACGAAGTTGACGCGCAGCGCGTGGGCAGTGGCAACGCCGACAGAAATTTCCTTGGCGGTGAGCCATGGGAAGTCCTTGTTGTCGAGGCTGGTGCGGGTGAGCTTTTGCAAGACCGCGCGCGACTTGGGGCCAGCCAGTGCCAGAACGCCGTATTTCTGGGTGATGGGCTGCAGGATGACGGAGCCATCTGATGGTGCGAGGCGGCGCAGCACATCGTGGTCGTGGTTTTCCAGGCCACCAGCAGAAACGAGGTAGAACCGGCCGGGCGCCCACTCATAAACCGTGAACTCGGCCTTCACGCCGCCATCCTTGGTGAGAAGGTGCGTCAGCGCGATGCGACCACGCTTCTTCGGGATGGCATTGGCGAGGATGGATTCGAGCCACTGCCGCGCTCCGGGGCCTGAAACCTCCATCTTGGCGAAAGCAGACATATCCAGCACGCCGACATGTTCGTTGACGTGTTTGACCTCGTTGCCGACATGCTCGAAATAGTTGGAGCGGCGGAACGACCATTTTTCAACGATGCGGCCATCTTCCAGCGCGGGCGCGTGGTTGTGGTTGGTGATGACATCGGCACCGACGCCGAGTTCCTCTGGCTTCAGCGCGTAACCATCCGGCACGAACCAGTTGGCGCGTTCCCAGCCATAGACGCTGCCAAAGACACCGCCGAGCTTTTTCAGGCGATCATAGATCGGTGTCGTCTTGAGCGGACGGGCGGCGGCGCGCTCTTCATCGGGATAATGCATGGTGAAGACGTTGGCGTAGGCTTCCTCGTTTTTCGCAATGAGGTAGCCTTCGGTCGCATAAGGGCCGAATCGACGCGGATCGACGCCCATGAGGTCGAGGGTCGGTTCGCCTTCTACGATCCATTCCGCAAGTTGCCAGCCTGCGCCACCGGCAGCGGTGATGCCGAAGGAGTGACCTTCGTTCAGCCAGAAGTTCTTCAAGCCCGGGGCAGGGCCGACGATGGGGTTACCATCGGGCGTGTAGGCGATTGCGCCATTATAGACCTTCTTGATTCCCACTTCGCCAAAGGCCGGAACGCGGGCGATGGCGGCTTCGATATGGGGCATGAGGCGGTCGAGCTCTTCCTGGAAAAGCTCGTATTCGCTCTGGTCCGAGGGGCCATCGACATAACAGACGGGTGCACCCACCTCATAGGGCCCGAGAATGAGGCCGCCGGCTTCTTCGCGCATGTACCAGGCGCTATCGGATTCGCGCAGAACACCCATTTCCGGCAGACCCTGCTTGCGGCGCTCCTGAATGGCCGGGTGCGGCTCTGTGACGATATATTGGTGCTCAACCGGGATGACTGGGATGTTGATGCCGACCATCTCGCCGGTCTTGCGGGCAAAGTTGCCGGTGCAGGAAATGACGTGCTCGGCGATGATTTCGCCCTTGTCGGTTGTCACCTTCCAGTGACCATTCTCAAGCTGTTCCAGCGCGGTGACGGTGGTGTTGCGATAGATGGTCGCGCCCTTGTCGCGTGCGCCCTTGGCCAGCGCCTGCGTCAGGTCTGCGGGCTGAATATAACCATCGTCAGGATGCTGAATGGCGCCCAGAAGACCATCCGTTTCGCAGAGTGGCCAGATTTCCTTGACCTCTTCAGGCGTCAGCATCTTTACGTTGACGCCGATGGTTTCGGCAATGCCCGCATAATACATGTACTCGTCCCAGCGGTCCTTGGTGCGGGCGAGGCGGATGTTGGAGACCTTGGAAAAGCCGACATTCATGCCGGTTTCTTCCTGAAGCTCCTCATAGAACTTGACCGAGTATTTGTGGATCTGCCCCACGGAATAGCTCATGTTGAACAGCGGCAGAAGACCGGCTGCGTGCCATGTGGAGCCTGAGGTTAGCTCCTTGCGCTCAATCAGCACAGAATCGCCCCAGCCTTTTTTGGCCAGATGATAGAGCGTCGACACACCGACAACGCCGCCACCGATTACCACCGCCCGCGCATGTGTCTTCATGATGCAAGTTCCCCTTGAGGCATAATGGCCCGCTTATGTGTGAGCCTTTTCAAACCAATATGGGCCAGACTATGCAATGTCGCATCGTTGCTCAAACGCCTGATTACGACATGCAAAAGGCTCGCCGCGACGGCGAGCCTTTTGACGATTTTCAAGCGCAGAGTGCTTCAGCCCGCTCTGTTGCGCGCAGATGGCTTGGATGCCTCGATCTTGGGCTCTTTCGCGGTGTCTGCATCGCTCTCGTCCAGTGCCTTCGGCATGTCCTGCTTCGGTGCGGCTGCCGCTGCTGTATGGGACACAACTGCCTTTTCGCCCTCTTCGGCCAGCAGCGCTGCGAGCATTTGCGGATTTGTTTCACCCTCGACGTGGATGTTCAAATTGCGCTGCGGCATGGGAATGGTGATTCCCTCCTGGCGGAAACGCTTGAGGATTTCCATGCGCAGATTGTTCTTCACCGTCAGGCCGTGATTGAGGTCGGAAAGGTGGAAGCGCAGTTCGAAATCCAGCGAGAAATCGCCGAATCGCAGAAACTCCACATGCGGTTCAGGATTGCGCAACACTGGCGTCTGCTTCTTCACCAGTTCCAACAGAATATCCATGACCTGCTGCGGGTCTGTCTCATAGGCCACAGAGACAGGGATTTCGGCACGCTGGATGCGGTTTCTGTGGGTCCAGTTTCCGACTGAGGAATTGATGAATTCCGAGTTCGGCACGATGATCGACTGGCCTCTGAAGGTTTCGATCTCGGTAGCGCGAACCGACAGGCGCTTGACGGTGCCTTCCACAGTGCCGGTGACCACCCAGTCGCCCACCTTGAAAGGCCGCTCGACGAGCAGAATGAGGCCCGACACGAAGTTCGAAACGATGTTCTGCAAGCCAAAACCGATACCGACAGACAGGGCGGAGGCCACAAGTGCCAGGCTGGAAAGATCAAGACCTGCAGACGAAATGCCGAATATGGCGGCGAAGACGATGCCGAGATAGCCAATACCGGTGCCAACCGAGTTTCGGACGCCAGCGTCTACCTGTCCGCGAGCCATGACGTTGCGGTCCAGCCAACGCTGGAACCACCGTGTTATGGCATAGCCAACGGCAAAGACCAGAATGCCGCTGAAGATGCTGATGAGGGAGATGGACGTGTTGCCGATGGTGAAGCCCGTCAGCAGACGGTAAGCCCAATTTTCGATATCGCCCGGCTGGAAGCCCCATGAAAACAGGATGAGGGGAACGCCGAAGGAAAGCGCGATGCCGTAAATGCCGAGCCCGGCGGCAAGGCCTGCCTGATCCAGCGCGACCGGGCCCAGTTTGAAGCGTCTGCCCAGATGGCGACCGACAAGGGTTTCGGCAAAGGCACCCTGTTTGGCAATGGCCTTGCCCGAGAGGATGCCGATATAAACCGTTGCGAGAACGGCGCCGGTTGCGACGATCTGGGTGGCCAGGAAGCGTGCGAGGCCGACATAGCCTGTCAGGCAGGCACCGATCAGCAGAAGCCCGCCCATGGCCAGCAGGATTGAAAGCCAGCGGGGAAGGCGCTGACGACCGGTTTCTGCGTCCTCATCCTTGCCGATCATCGGCTTGAGGAACGACATGGCCAGAAGAATGGAGCCGATGATGATGGAGGCAACGAAGCTTTTTGCGACCGTCAGAATCAAAGGCGAGTTCAGCGTCTCGCTGATAGTGCCGAAAAGATAATCGAGACCATTGACGAGCGACATGAACAGTACGGCGGCAGATAGTGTACGCGCGCCGCGATTGGACACATGCAGCAAGCGCCATTCGGGATGGTTCGGCGCAAAAATTGCGTAGGTGAGGCGCGAAACGAAATAGCAGAAGGCAAGAACCGTCATCGCCACGAAAACGATGGGCGCAATATCCGGCCTCAGAACTCCGAAGTTGTCCAGCAGGAAGGCCGAGGTGACCATCAGCAGGAATACGGAGGATGACTGGATCATCGTGGACCAGAAGGCGACCGACAGGCGGCGGAGATAGGATGGCTCACCCGAAAAGGCGCGGCGCTCCATTCTGTGGCCCAGCAGGCGGTATCCGCCAACCAGAAACAGCAACGCTGCCACCGCAGACAGCGACACCGCGCCAAACATGGACACGCGCTTGTAATTCCACACGAAAATTGCCCAGCCTGAGAGCGAGCTGCTTACGGCTGAAATTTCACCGAGAAATTCCTGGCCAGCCTCGCTGAGGACAGAGGGCGAAATTTCCGTGCGCTTGAACAGGGTAGCGGCGAAAAGGGAGCGGCGAATCGAGGTGATGTTGTTGGAAAGTTGCGTTGCGTGGCCTGCAACCGCCTCGGCTTCACCCAGAACCGCATTGATCTGGGATTTTTCCGAGTTCAGGCGAGTTCGCTCATCCGTTACCACGCTTGCTTCCGGCGGCTGACCTTCCTTTGGTGGCGCGCCAAGGGAATTGATGCGCGCATTGATCTCGTCAAGCCTGCTGCGCAGGCTGGCAACCGTGCTGGCTGCATTGCCGGCCAGATCATCCGCTTTGCTTTTCAGGTCGACCAGACGCGGGTCCTCGGTGCGGGCTTCCTCGATCTGCTGGTTGATCTGCGCCATGGTCGCTCTCGACTTCTCGAGGTCGGTCTTGGACTGCTCAACGATAGGGAGCGGTTCCACTGGGGCTGTTTGAGCTGGCGCCTGCGCAAAAGCGGCGGATGATGCCACTATCGAAGTGGCTATCAGCAACATCAGCGCCGGAAACCACCGTTCCAGCCTTATCGAAAACATCATCAAGAGTGCCCTTTTAAAGTCGGCCAAATCATGCGGTCAAAATAGTCGGCATATTTGGTGTATCAAGAACCTACCGCAGAATTAGCGCTTCTTTCCAGTCTCAACCATTACCTTGCCGATCACATATCGTGCTTGAGCAAGGAGAACATCATGGAAAGTGCTGGAATTGGTTGGATCGCTGCAATCATCATCGGTGGAATAGCTGGTTGGCTCGCTGAACAGTTCATGAAGAGCAATATGGGTGTTTTCATGAACATCATATTGGGCATCGTCGGCGCGATCATCGCCAACACACTTCTTGCCGTCTTTGGCATCGTTCTGACCGGCTGGATCGGTTACCTGATCGCAGGCTTCATCGGCGCATGTATCTTGATCGCCGTTGCGAGAGCGTTTCGTCGCTAATGCAGAAAAAATGTTGCAGGGCAAAAAGCCCGGCAATGCGGGGTTTTCCAGCGTGGTCGATGTTTTTCCGAGATTAATTTCGCAAAAATGTCATTTCCACGCTGGACAAGCCGAAATATCCTCTTTATACGGCCACTCACACCGCCAGACAATGGCGGATGCGGCGGGTGATTAGCTCAGTTGGTAGAGCAGCTGACTCTTAATCAGCGGGTCGTAGGTTCGAGCCCTACATCACCCACCATTCTTTCTCAACGTTTTAAGGTATTGATTTTCTTAAACGCTGTGCGTGTGTGCAACACGTTTCAAAGCAATTTCTAAAACTTCTGGTTTTTCCCGACACGCTCCGCAAAGCGGTCTCATTTGGCCTCATAATACCGGCAATGAGAGTTTTTACGAACATTCTGATTCTGGTGGCAGGTGTCGTCGGCAGTGGCATGGCCGCTGCGTTCTCGGTCACCATGTTTGAAGATGCCGGGGGCTTGGGCGCGTGTTTTGAAGAAAATTGCGGCTATGCAGCACTTTTCATGGCATTTCCCCTGATGTGGTTCATCCTTTTCGCTCTGGTTCTGATGGCTATGCTGATCTGGAGGCGCAAGCCGCGGCGCGACCGGGAGGGGCGATTATAGTGTCCTCTTCAAAACCTAGGCCCGACTGGCGGGGCCGCGTGGAAGGCCTATCCACAGTTTCAATCTCGCTTATAACTTGACAGTGTCAGTCATATGACAGACTCTGCGGACCGCTGGGGGATTCGTTTTACTTGTGTCGCTGGTCGTCTCTCGGGATGTCCAGCGTTCTGAGTGTGTGAATGCACGTATGTCGTGACCTTGATGTCACGGGTGTTACGTAAAATGGAGTGCTTTAATGCGCGCTATGATCAATTCTCCTTCGCTTTCGGTTGATACGATGGATTATCAGGCTGAATGCCAATTCGCTCTCGAGCCATCAATCAATGGTCTCCTGGAAAAGGCTGAGGGTGCGGGCTGGGATCGTCAGCATGCGGTGCTTGCCATCATGGCACTTGCCAGCGGCAAGGTTCCTGAGAGCAGCTTTACGGATGACCGGCTTCTATCTTAATCACGATGACATAAGCAGAGGTGGCAGGCGTTAGCCAGCCAGGCGCTTTGCGCTGTTATCTCCTTATATATAGCCATGAAAAAACCCGCCGATATTTTCGGCGGGTTTTCGTTTTTTAGCTCTTTGCCGTTTTGTTTATGCGGCCTGCTTCGGCATGCTTTGCATATCGATGACGAAACGGTAGCGCACGTCGCTCTTGATCATGCGCTCATAGGCTTCGTTGATCTTATCCATGTTGATCATTTCAATTTCGGCTGTGATGCCCTTTTCAGCGCAGAAATCGAGCATTTCCTGCGTTTCGGCGATGCCACCAATCATGGAGCCAGCGAAGGTCTTGCGGCCTGGGATGAGGCTGAAGGCATGGACCGACAGCGGCTTCTCAGGCGCGCCGACCTGCACCAAGGCACCATCGCGCTTCAGCAGAGCAAGGTACGAGTCGATATTGTGATCTGCGGCCACGGCATCGATGATGAGATCGAGGCTGGATGTTGCCTTCTTCATCTGCTCGGCGTCCTTGGAAACGATCACTTCATGCGCGCCAAGCTTCTTGGCATCATCTGCCTTGCCGGGAGAGGTGGTGATCATGACCACGGTTGCACCCATGGCGCTGGCGATCTTGACGGCCATATGGCCGAGGCCACCAAGCCCAACAACGCCGACTCGGGTGCCGGGACCGGCATTCCAGTGGCGAAGAGGAGAATAGGTGGTGATACCGGCGCATAGCAGCGGGGCTGCTGCTGCTGCGTCGAGACCTTCGGGGATATTCAACACGTAGCGGTCATCCACGACGACGTGGGAGGAGTAACCGCCAAGTGTGTGTGCTTCGCCGCCCATGGCCTTGTCTTGCGAGTTGTAAGTGCCCGTCATGCCGTTTTCGCAATATTGCTCAAGGCCTTCCGCACAGCTCGCGCAATCACGACAGCTATCGACAATGCAGCCAACGCCGACGCGGTCGCCGGTCTTGAACTTGGTCACGTCAGAACCGACGCGGCCAACACGACCGACGATTTCGTGGCCGGGCACGCATGGGAAGAGAGAGCCTGCCCATTCTGCGCGTGCGGTGTGGATATCCGAGTGGCAAACGCCACAGAATTCGATTTCGATTTCCACATCGCGCGGGCCCGGATCACGGCGCTTGATTGTGGCGAGTTTCAGCGGGGAGGAGCCATCATCGCAGGCATAGGCAGATGTTGTGAACATGAAATGGATCCTTTTTCGATTTTTCGATGAAAGCGAGAGCGGGATGATGATCCAGCTTTGCGCAATTGAGAAACGTTGATCGATACAGAAGGTTGCGGCTCGATATTAAAGTGTCTGATGAGCCGCTTCGTTTGCGGTTGCGCCGAAGACCTCTTCGAAGGACTGGCGCAGCATGACATCGACGTCACCCATCATAACCAGCAATCCAAGATCGACAAGACTGGTGACGCCATATTGAGAAATTCCGCAGGGCACGATTCCGCTGAAATGTCCCAGATCCGGATCGACATTAATGGAGAGGCCGTGGAAGCTGACCCATTTGCGCAGGCGAATGCCAAGGGCAGCGATTTTGTCTTCGCTCACGCTTCCATCCGGCAGAAGCGGCTTTTCCGGGCGGCGTACCCAAACACCAACGCGGTCTTCGCGGCGCTCGCCCCGCACATTCATCTTATCCAGGGTGCGAATGATGACATCTTCGAGTGCGGCCACATAGGCGCGCACATCCTGTCTGCGGCGCTTGAGATCCAGCATGACATAGACCACACGCTGGCCGGGGCCATGATAGGTGTATTCGCCGCCGCGACCCGTCGCAAAGACCGGGAAACGATCCGGCTCGATCAGATCGGCAGAATCGGCGCTGGTGCCTGCGGTATAGAGTGGAGGATGCTCCAGAAGCCAGATCAACTCGTCGGCTTCTCCAGCTGCAATCGCCGCCACCTCGCGCTCCATCTCATCAATTGCCACCTGATAGGGGACAAATCCGTCGGAGATTCGCCAGCGAACGGGCGCTGAGCCGGAAATTGCGAACATATCCGCCTTGATATCGGTACGTGTCAGCATAAAAAATCCTTTCCACAGCCTTCTCGCAGAATGATTTCTGAGCTGCAAGCCCTGCATTTGCGGGCTTCTTTCATATAGTGACGCCGCCGCCGATTTTTAATTTCAAAAAACTGTCATGACGCTCTTGTGCACCCAAAATGCTTTTGGTACATGCACCTTCGTCGGCGCAAGTTGACATCTACCACGATGCGGTCGTGGCGGAATTGGTAGACGCGCAGCGTTGAGGTCGCTGTGGGGCAACCCGTGGAAGTTCGAGTCTTCTCGACCGCACCAAAGAAACCCGCTTCGGCGGGTTTTTTCTTTTTTATCAATCTGTACCGCGCTTTTGTTGATGTGAAAGCTTAATAGCAGCAGGTGCAAAGCACCTATCGCTGGCGGCTTCTGGCTGCGGCAGTGCGGCGTTTGCTGACCTGCTTTTTGGCGATACGCGTCTTGGGCTTTCGGGTGGTTTTCTCACCCAGTGCGGCCTTGAGGATGCTGCCGACGATGCCGCCCGCAATTGAGGTGCTGGCCTTTGCGCGGCGCTTTGTGCGTCTTGTCTGGCGGGTGCCGGATTTCTTGAGGATTTCCGCCACCGCGCCCTTGATGACGCCGCTGATCAGCTGATCGACGATTTTTGACAATTGGGCCTCTTTTTTTGGTGCCGCCTGTAAAAAGTTATTATTTTCAATATAGGTGCGCCCACCCGTATCAAGCAATCCTTTTGGATTGCCGTTTTTTAGGATTGCTACAGATGACGAAGGTTTCGTCGCGATTGGTTTTTTATTTTCCCGGCTTTGACCCGCTGGATGCGCAGGCGCATCAGCGTCGTTATGAGCGCAGCGCTGCGCAATCGGGCAAGACGTTCGGCGTTGACTATCAGGTGAGTGGCATCAACGAGACGCCGGTGGGCAGTCGCATGGATGTGGCTGCCCTTCACAATGGCCATGCCACGCAGTCTACCATCCTGATCCACGACCATAATGACCTGATTTCACAGCTGCGTGCCGTGTCCATCTGGAAGCAGATTGCGCTTGGGTTCAGGGCAGGCGCCGGCATCATCGGTGAGGGGGGAGCACTCGCCTATTTCCGCCATGCGTGGCGGTTCGGGCTGTTCTTCCTGTTTCCGTTTTTGCTGATTACACTCGGTGCTATCGCCGCCGTGTTGATCGCCGCTTTGCCATTGCTGCTGGGCGTCTCGGTTTTTCTTTGCCTTATCGCCATCCCGCTCGGCTATCTCTTCTTCGCGAAAGGTGTGATGCCATTTTCGGATCGGTTTCACACACTTCATCTCTTTGCGGACTGGCGCTTTGCCCTGACTGTTGGCCGTGACGAGCCTATGGCGCGTGACTGGATTGACGCCAAGGCGCAAGCTGTGATCGCCGCGCTTGAGCAGGGGTCTGAGGAGGTGCTGTTCGTATCCCACAGCATGGGAGCAAGCCTTGCGCTGGCGGTGGCTGGACGCGTGCTGGAGCTGAAGCCGGGCGCGTTTGACTGGCGGGCTGTTTCGTTCGTCACATTGGGTGGAGCGGCGCTTCAGTGCGCGCTGCTCAGAAGTGCCTCAAGGCTGCGCCAGAGCATCGGCGTGATGGCTCGGCATGAGCATGTGACATGGTTTGATATTCAGTGCCTGACGGACCCTATCCACCTCTACAAGTGTCACACAGCCAAGCTGACAGGTCACGGCGATGCGGCCCAGCCGAAGATCGTGCCGATCCGCTTCAAGCATTCGCTTTCTGCCGAGCGATATAAGAAGAACAAGCGCAATTTTCTGCGCATGCACCGCCAATATGTGCTGGGTTCTGACCGCCGTTCGGGCTTTGATTTCGCGTTGCTAACGGCGGGGCCGATGCCTGCGGCATCCTTTGCCAATCTGCGCTCCGAGCAGCCGCCCAAAATGTAAAAAGGCCCGCGCGAGATTTTCGCGCAGGCCCTGATCTTAAAACGACAGATTCGTTATTCTGGAGCAGACGTTTGCAGTGCCAAGGCATGCAACACGCCGCCCATATTGCCTTTCAACGCGTCATAAACCATCTGGTGCTGCTGCACGCGGGTTTTGCCCTTGAAGGCTTCCGCCACGACTTCTGCCGCATAGTGATCGCCGTCACCGGCGAGATCACGAATGGTGACTTTTGCTCCGGGAATTCCGGCCTTGATCATGTCCTCTATGTCGCCGGGCTTCATGGGCATGCTATCTCTCCTCGATTATTCTGCAGCGGCGAGAAACTCGCCATCCATGAACTGAGGGAACCATGATTCATGGGCTGAACGCAATTCATTAATCGCTACTGCGCGGGCGTTACCCAGCTTAACAGTTGAGCCGCCCGTCTTGCCGATAACGGCAAGCGAAACGCCTTCAGCTGCCGCACGAGCGGAGACGGTTTCAAGGTTCGCTTGGGCGACCGTGAACACGTAACGACCCTGATCTTCGCCGTAGAATGTGTGCACCGGGTGGTGACCTTCGACTGCATCAACCGTCGCGCCGATGTCAGACGCCATCGCCATTTCGGCCACGGCAAGTGCCAGACCGCCGGATGAGCAATCGTGGACGGCACTTGTCAGGCCATCGGTGATGATGGCGCGGACAAAATCGCCGGTCTTCTTTTCATGGGCCAGATCCACATGCGGGGCAGGGCCATCGATGCGGTTATGGATATCGCGCATATAGACGGACTGTGCGATGTGGGAGCCAAGTCCCTCAGGCGCACCGGCTAGAAGGATGACCTCATCACTGGCCGCAAAACGGATGCGGGCCATCTTGCCCCAATCCGCCATCAAGCCAACGCCACCGATGGTGGGGGTGGGAAGAATGGCCTGGCCGTTGGTCTCGTTATAGAGCGAGACGTTGCCGGAAACGATCGGGAATTCCAGCGCGAGGCAGGCTTCGCCAATGCCCTTGATGGCATGAACCAACTGGCTCATGATCTCGGGCTTTTCCGGGTTGCCGAAATTGAGGTTATCTGTCGCAGCCAGCGGCAATGCGCCGGTTGCTGTGATGTTGCGCCAGCATTCTGCAACGGCCTGCTTGCCGCCCTCGAAAGCGTCGGCTTCCACGTAACGTGGCGTCACGTCAGATGAGAAGGCAAGTGCCTTCTTGTCATGGCCTTCGACGCGCACGACACCGGCATCGCCGCCCGGCAGCTGCAGGGAATTGCCCTGAATCAGCGTGTCGTACTGTTCATAGACCCAGCGACGCGACGAGTTGTTGGCAGAACCGACGAGCTTGAGCAGAGCGTCGGCAATATCGGCGTCTGGAACATCGTTCTCAGCCAGCGGTGCAGGCACCTTGGCCGGTGTCCATGGACGATCATATTCAGGCGCTTCATCGCCCAGTTCCTTGATCGGCAGATTGGCGACTTCTTCGCCATTGTGCAGAACGCGGAAGCGCAGATCATCCGTTGTCTTGCCGACGATGGCAAAGTCCAGACCCCATTTAACGAAGATTGCCTTGGCGACATCTTCCTTGGAAGGTTCCAGAACCATGAGCATACGCTCCTGGCTTTCAGACAGCATCATCTCATAGGCGGTCATGCGTTCTTCACGCACGGGAACCTGATCGAGGTTGAGTTCGATGCCGAGGTCACCCTTGGCACCCATTTCAACGGCAGAGCAAGTGAGGCCAGCGGCACCCATATCCTGAATGGCGATGACGGCACCCGTCTTCATCAGCTCAAGGCAGGCTTCCAGCAGGCACTTTTCAGTGAAGGGGTCTCCAACCTGAACGGTCGGGCGCTTTTCCTCGATGGATTCGTCAAATTCGGCAGATGCCATGGTCGCGCCGCCAACGCCATCGCGGCCCGTCTTTGCGCCGAGATAGACGACCGGCAGGCCAACGCCCTTGGCTTCCGACAGGAAGATGCCGTCGGACTTTGCAAGGCCAGCCGCAAAGGCATTGACGAGGATGTTGCCGTTGTAGCGGGCATCGAATTCGACTTCGCCACCAACCGTGGGAACGCCGAAGGAATTGCCGTATCCGCCAACGCCGGCCACAACACCTGCAACGAGGTGGCGGGTTTTCGGGTGATCAGGGGAGCCGAAGCGCAGAGCGTTCATTGCGGCAATGGGGCGAGCGCCCATGGTGAAGACGTCACGCAGAATGCCGCCAACGCCGGTTGCCGCACCCTGATAGGGCTCGATGTAAGATGGGTGGTTGTGGCTCTCCATCTTGAAGACGACGACGTCACCATCATCAATATCCACGACGCCAGCGTTTTCACCGGGGCCCTGCACAACACGTGGACCTGTGGTTGGCAGGGTCTTCAGCCACTTCTTGGAGGATTTGTAAGAGCAGTGCTCGTTCCACATGGCGGAGAAGATACCAAGCTCGGTAAAGCTTGGCTCGCGTCCAATCAGGTCCAGAATGCGCTGGTATTCATCGGGCTTGAGCCCATGGGATGCAATGAGTTCCGGGGTGATCTTGATATGATTTGGAAGTGTCATAGGTCTCACGGGGTTCGAGCCGGTACGGGAGTTTCCGGTTCTTTACCGCAAGAGACAGCAAGGCGCGACAGGAAAATGTTCTGAAGCCCCCGCAAAAACCGCCTTCACCCCAGTTTTTCGCAGTGTCTGCGCTCTCAGGCCACACCCTCATAACCCGCAGAACCATTGTCCAGCAGTTGCCGCAGGATGCCGAAGGCTTCGGTCAGCTCGTTGCGGGTTTTCGGTGCCGAGAAGCTGATGCGGACGCGGTGAAAGACTTTTTCCGAGCGTCCGGCTTTGAACTCATCCTCGTCATCAATCAAAATGCCCTCTTTCATGGCGGCGCTGCGGAAAGTGCCGGAAAGCCATGGCTCCGGTACTTTGAGCCAGAGGAAGGGAATATCCGGCATCGAGTTGAACTCGAAATCTGCAAAGGCATGGCGGGCAATCGCTACGCGGGCATTGATTTCTGCTGTGCAGTCTCGCCTGATGTCATGCGCATCGCCGCTGTTGACCATGCGGGCGCAGAGTTCAGCCAACAGAAAGGGCAGGCCGCCGGTCATCATGGCGTGGGAAATGCGAATGCGTGACGAGAAGTTTGGCGGGCATGCGACCCAGCCACCGCGAACACCAGCGGCGACCGATTTCGACAGACCTCCGATGACGAAGGTCAGATCCGGAGCGAATTCTGCAATCATTGGCGGCTGGCTGGCAACCGTTGCGCCATACAGATTGTCCTCGATGATCCAGACATTGTACCTGCGGGCGATATCGGAAATGGCGCGACGGCGATCCTCGGGGAGGGTGGCACAGGTCGGGTTTTGGCCCGTGGGCATCAGGAAAATCATTTTCGGATGCTGTTGCGCGCAGACGCGCTCCAGATCCTCAGGGATGATGCCCTCCTCATCGCATTCCACCACCGCTGCGCGCCGACCGGCAAGAATTGCCGCCCGGGCAATCTGCGAATAGGTGGCGGTTTCAAACACGATCCGGTCACCCGGCGAAGTCATGGCGGTAATGACGCTCATGATCGCTGCATGCGCGCCAAGCGTGGGTACAATGCTGTCCAGCGCAGGCGACCAGTCTCCCTGCGAAAGCCAGCGGACACCAGCCTGTGCCCATTCTTGCGGAAATGCCCTTGCATAGTCTGTGATCTCGAAGGAGCAGTCTCTGGCAATCTCTGCAATGTGCTTTTCGACAAGAACACTTTGGCCAACATCCGGGGCGGCCGTGGTGTTCAGGCGGAATTTGTTGGGCGTTTCCGAGGCGGGCCTTGTGCCCCCGAAGGATGCGACTGCGCGTTCATGCGCTGCCGCCGGGCTCGGTGTCGTGCTTGCATTTACATATGTGCCGCGGCCAACTTCGCCACTGACAAGCCCGCGTTCATGGATGAGTGCATAGGCACGGCTGATGGTGCCGATTGTCACCCCGAGATCGAAGGCGAGGTTTCGCTGCGGCGGCAATTTCGTGCCAGCGGGCAGGGTGCCATCCGCGATAGCTGCTTCGATGTGATCAGCAAGCCGGATGTAAATGGGGCCTGTGCCGCTTGAAAGGTCGGGTGTCCAATTTGTCATGGTGACAATATATGCATTGTATCCATACTCATGTCAATTGTATCTCTGTTCAAGAACGTAAACACAGGCGCTTTTTGAACGGTAGGTACAATATGCTCAAGATGGATCAATATAACAATACAATAGATACAATGTATCCCGATGGATACGAGCGCGAGCGGATCTTTCGGGATAGCGGCGATATGCTTGACCCTAAGTCGGTCTCCGTTGCAAGGGGGTTCTTTGCGCGGTTGTTCGAGAGGATTGCGCTCAGCGCAGCAAAGCGTGCGGGTAGACTGGCCCTCCGCGAATTGTCCGAAGAGCAATTGGCAGACCTCGGTCTCACGCGTCACGAGGCATTGGAGGAGGCCCGCAAGGCATCCCTCTTCTCGTGGCCATCTCGTTCCCTTTAAGTAAATTAGTATATGACGATTTTTAAATTCAACTTTTAATCGGCGGTGGATAGAAGTGCGCAATCTAGTTTATTAAAACTTAATAATAATTGGCGATATTGTCATGACGTTGCTAGGGGATATTGTGATGTCATCGATTCAGCAGAAAATTATTGTTGTCAGTCTGGGTATTTTTGTCTTAGCCGGGAGTGCCGCCGGAATTGGACTTTGGTCCGCTTCCGAACTAACCGGTAATGCCAATCGCATCGCAACGTCAGCGGAGGTGCTGCGCAACCACATGCAGGCAGACATGATGCATGATGCGCTTCGGTCTGATGTTTTCGCGTCGCTACTGACCTCCAACCCATCCGCCGGAATTTCCCTGAAGGATGTGAAGCAGGACCTTGCAGAACACGTAGCTTCTTTCCGAGAAATGATCGCGGCAAACGAGGCTCTCGCAACGGACCCCGAAACGCAAAAAGTCGTGAAAAGCGTTGAGCCTCCCTTGCGCGCTTATATTGACAGTGCGACCAAGCTTGTGGCCTTGGCTGAAACAGACACCAACGCTGCCATGCAGGTGCTGCCTGATTTCATGAAGCAATTTTCGGAGCTGGAAACGGCTATGGAAGTTGCGGGCGACAGTATTGAAAAGGTCGCGGAGAGTATCAGCGCAGAGAGCGGCGATACCAGCGTCTATATCAATAGCATGCTGGAGGCGCTCATCGTTTTGACCGTCTTCTTCTCAGGCATCATTTTCTATATCTCTCGGCGAACCATCAGCGCACCGATCCTCGCGCTTTCGAAATCCATGTCTCAACTTGCGCAGGGTCGCACGGACGTTATCAGCGCCGGGGTCGGTCGCAAGGATGAAATTGGTTCGATGGCGGCAGCGGTGGAAGTGTTCCGTGAAGCGGCCATTTCCAAAAAGCGAATGGAGGCGGAAGCTGAGGCGTTGCGCTTGCAGGCGGAAACCGATCGTTTGGCAGCTCAGGAAAGAGCGGAAGCTGTTGCGGCTGAACGCTTGCGTGTGGCGACATCCGGCTTGGCGGGAGGCTTGAAGCGGCTGGCATCGGGCGACTTGTCCTTCCAGCTGAACGAAGCCTTCTCGCCAGAATTCGAGGCATTGCGGCAGGACTTCAATCTGTCCGTCAAACAGCTCGGCGATACATTACGGTCTATTGCAGACAGCATTTCCGCCATCGGCAATGGCACACAGGAAATTGCCTCTGGCGCGAATGATCTTTCACGCCGTACAGAACAGCAAGCGGCTTCGCTGGAGCAGACTGCCGCTGCACTGGATGAAATAACCGTCAATGTCACCAATTCCAGCCAGAGAACCATGGAAGCACAGCGGGCTGCGACTTCTGCGACTGATAGCGCTGCCAAGTCCTCCAAGGTTGTGAACCAGGCGGAAGAGGCGATGCAGCGGATCGAGAATTCCTCGCAGCAGATTTCCAACATCATCGGCGTCATTGATGAAATTGCATTCCAGACCAACCTTCTGGCGCTGAATGCCGGTGTTGAGGCTGCGCGCGCTGGTGAAGCAGGTAAAGGCTTTGCTGTTGTTGCGCAGGAAGTACGCGAACTGGCGCAGCGTTCTGCGAATGCGGCCAAGGAGATCAAGGCGCTCATCCAAACGTCAACGGCGGAAGTTGGAAGCGGGGTTGAGCTCGTGCGTGAAACAGGCCTTGCATTGAACGAAATCGCCGACCGGGTCGCTGGCATCAATCAGCATATGAATGCGATTGCAACATCTTCGAAGGAGCAGTCTGTCGGGCTTTCCGAAGTCAATACAGCCATCAACTCAATGGACCAGACAACACAGCAGAATGCGGCGATGGTTGAAGAATCCACCGCAGCCTCATCGGCATTGTCGCAGGAGGTTGAAAAGCTTCGTGATCTCGTTGCTCAGTTCAGCCTGGGAACATCACAATCTGCGGCCGCTGGCGCAGCCCGCGGCAGAGCGCGCATGGTGGCTTGATTTCTCGCCCGATTGCCATGTTACAAAAGCCCGCCATGCGCCATTCTGTCAGGTGCTGGCGGGTTTTCTATTTCAGGAGCAGCCTTTACCGCCATTGACCCAACGCTTCACGTCTGTGGTGATGCGTGCGGCGTGTGGTTCGTTCATGGCTGGGCCGAAAGCGTCAACCTTGGCTGGATTGCCTTCCGCTTGCACAACGAGCATAGGGCGCGATTCCGGGCTGTTGCGCGGCACCAGCAGAATGCGCGGGCGGCCGGAGAAAGAATTGAGTTCCGGTGCAAGGCGGTACTGCTTGAAAGCCGGGTCGCCTGATTTGAACCAGCAGGCATTGGCGCCCAGTGCAACGCGTTCCATGACCGGCAATGCTGCCCGGGATGCCGACGCGGCGGCCACGGGTGCTCTTTCCGCCTGGCAAGCGGCCAGAGAAAGGGCTGCAAGGCCGAGGCCCGCAAGATTGAGAGCGTGGGGAAGGCGCAGGCGGTTCATCGCTTTAATTCCATATCAGTGAAATACAACAAAGCCGGTGTAACCCGGCTTTGTTAATTTTTAAGCTGCGATGACGCCGAGGGCTGAGGCAAAGATACCGCGCCCATCATTGCCGCCATGGGCGGCTTCGATGAGGTTTTCCGGGTGAGGCATCATGCCCAAAACATTGCCCTTGGCATTGATGATGCCGGCGATGTCGTTGAGCGAACCATTCGGATTGGTGCCTTCCGCATAGCGGAACACGACCTGGCCCTTGTCTTCGATGGATTTCAGCTCTTCCGGCTCGACAAAGTAATTGCCATCGTGATGGGCAACGGGCGAGCGGATGATCTGGCCCTTGTCATAGGTGCGCGTGAATTCGGTGTCGTTGTTGACGACCTCAAGCTTCACTTCGCGGCAGACGAATTTCAGCGATGCGTTGCGCATGAGCGCGCCCGGAAGCATGCCCGCCTCGACCAAAATCTGAAAGCCATTGCAGACGCCGAGAACCTTGACGCCCTGTTCGGCCTTTTCACGGATAGCCTGCATGACGGGCATGCGTGCAGCGATCGCTCCGCAGCGCAGATAGTCGCCATAGGAAAATCCGCCGGGAATGACGATCAGATCGACGTCGGGAATGTCTGTTTCCGTCTGCCAGATGGTGATTGGTGCCTTGCCGGAAATCCGAGTCAAGGCCGCGATCATGTCACGGTCACGATTGAGGCCCGGAAGCTGAACGACTGCGGATTTCATGGATCGGCTCCTGAGCGTCAGAGAATAGCGATAGAGTAGTTTTCGATCACCGTGTTGGCGAGGAGCTTTTCGCACATCGCCTTCAGGTCGGCTTCAGCTTTCGCCTTGTCGCTGGTGGCCAGTTCCAGATCGAAGACCTTGCCCTGACGAACCTGGCCAACGCCTTCGAAACCGAGGCTGCCGAGAGCGCCTTCAATTGCCTTACCCTGCGGATCGAGAACGCCGTTCTTGAGCGTAATAGTCACCCGTGCCTTGATCACCTGATGCTCTCCTGAATTCACTTGACCAGAACCGGGCCGGTACCACGGAGCGGTTCGTTTTCGTTGATAATTCCCAGACGGCGCGCCACTTCCGAATAGGCTTCCAGAAGCCCACCCATATCGCGGCGAAAGCGGTCCTTGTCCATCTTTTCCTGCGTCTCGATATCCCACAAGCGGCAGCTATCGGGAGAAATCTCGTCGGCCAGGATGATGCGCATCATATCGCCTTCGTAGAGGCGACCGCATTCGATCTTGAAATCAACCAGTTGAATGCCGACGCCGAGGAAAAGACCCGACAGGAAGTCATTCACGCGGATGGCAAGCGCCATGATGTCATCAAGTTCTGCCGGGTTTGCCCAGCCGAATGCGGTGATATGCTCTTCAGACACCATCGGGTCTTCAAGCGCATCGGACTTGTAATAGAACTCGATGATCGAACGCGGCAGAACCACGCCTTCATCGATGCCGAGCCTTTTGGAAAGCGAGCCAGCTGCGACATTACGCACGACGATCTCAAGCGGGATCATCTCCACTTCCTTGATCAACTGCTCGCGCATGTTGAGGCGGCGGATGAAGTGCGTGGGAATGCCGATCTTGTTGAGATGTGTGAAGAGATACTCTGAAATACGATTGTTCAGAACACCCTTGCCGTCGATGACTGCGTGCTTTTTCTTGTTGAAGGCGGTTGCGTCGTCCTTGAAGAACTGGATGAGAGTTCCCGGCTCTGGACCTTCATAAAGGATCTTGGCCTTGCCTTCGTAAATACGGCGGCGACGGTTCATATTAACAAATCTCTTGGTTGACGCCGGATGGGTGGCGTTTGTTTCGTCTATTGAAGCGGTCCCATAAAGGAAAAGAAGCCATTCCACAATGAGGCTGGGGCCGCGTTCGCTTCAATTGTGGCCCTTGAGTGCTGCTTCTGCGAGGTGGTGGTCGACTGATGAAGCCTTTTCAACAGCTTTATTTATCAGAAAATCAACGCCTTGCTGAGGGTAAAAACACTATGGGCCAAAACGCCGATGAAATTGTGGTTGAACCGTAGCATAATCAGACATGGGGGAGCGAAGGTTTCTCCGCCCTACCGTGGGCTCAGTTCATTTTAACGGGGCGATGCCGGGGCTGGCCCTTGTTGAGCGCTGAGTCTGAAAAGGAACGGTTCTCCACGCCTGCGCCGCCACGAAATCGGCCACGGCCTCCGCAGGCAATGGGCGGCACAGGGCGAAGCCCTGCAGGGCATCGCAACCCATATCTTGCAGAATATGAATGTGCTCGGCGCTTTCCACGCCCTCAGCCACAACTCTGATGCCCAGCGAGCGGCCGATATCAATGATGGAACCCAGCAATTTCCGCTGTTCGTTGGATTGGGGAATGAGCCGAACCAGTTCGCGGTCGATTTTCAGTGTGTGCGGGCTGACCTTCAGCAGGCTGATGATGGAGGCATGGCCCGTGCCGAAATCATCGATTTCAATATTGATGCCCAGCTCCCGCAGCTTCTTCAGATTGTGGAGGGTGATGTCGTCGCTTTCGTCCAGAAAGATGGATTCCAGCAGCTCGAATGCCAGCGTGCCTGCTTCAATCTTGAGACCATCGAGTGACTGGCTCAGCGCCGGATCATGGAGCCGTCTGGCGGACACGTTGACGGACACTTTCGGAATGGAAAGGCCCGCCGCCTTCCATTTGCTGAAATCCACCAGCGCCTTTTTTAGGATGATGCTATCGATTGCGGACACAGCATCGAGATCTTCCGCGATAGCGAGAAATCGGTCGGGGGTCAGGATCCCTTCGGCAGAGTGGTTCCAGCGCGCCAGCGTTTCGACACCGGTGATATCAAGGGTCTGTGCGCAGAACTGAAACTGGTAATAGGGAATGAACTCATCTCGCTCCAGCGCGGTCAGAATCTCATCCGAAACGCGCTTCGTGTTGATCAACCAGTCCTGCGTATCCGATGAGAAAAATTCGAAGCGATTTCGGCCTCGCTTCTTGGCATTGTAAAGCGCGATATCGGCGTTGAGCAGCAGCTGCTTGTAGTCCATATCCGCGCCGATACCGCAGGCGATGCCAATGCTGGCACCGATGCGACATTCATGGCCTTCATGCAGAATGGGTTGCTTCAGCTGCTTGATCAACCGCTTGGCCATCGACTCGATTTTGCGAGTGTCACCGTTGAAGGGGGACAGGAACACGAATTCATCGCCACCGATGCGCGCCACGAACTCTTTCTTCTTGCTGGCCTTGCGCAACAGGTTGGCGACATATTTCAGCATGACGTCGCCGGTGCGATGGCCGAGCGTATCGTTGATCTGCTTGAAGCGATCCAGATCGATGTGAAGAATGGCAAGGCCGGGGCCGGTTTGATCCGTAAAAAGGTCGCCCCGTGTCAGGACTTCGTCCAGATACCGGCGGTTTGGCAGGTCGGTCAGATAGTCATGCAGCGCATTGTGCTCGATGTTGATCCGGGCCTGCTCCAGTTCGTGGTTGCGCGTCTCCGTCTGGGTCTTGGCGCGTTCAAGCTCGTTGCGAAGGGCAATATCTGTTGTGACATCCCAATTGACGCCGATCATCTTTCGTTTGCCGTCAATATCGATGAAGGGCAGGGAGCGCGCGCGGATGTAACGCAGTGAACCGTCCGGCAGGATGGCGCGGTATTCTTCCGTGAAGGGCTCAAGCTTTTCCATTTTGTCAGAAACGTTAACCAGAACACGGCTGAGATCATCCGGGTGAACGCGGCTTTCCCAGAGCCCGTCGACGAGGATGGGCATGCTTTTGTCGATGCCAAAAATCTCGTACAAACGGTCGTCCCATGTCGTTACGCCGGTCTCGAAATCCACTTCGAAAACACCGACCTGCGATGCCTCCAGCGCGAGTTTCAGGTGGCGGGCCATCCGCTCCATATCGCTTTCGGATGCCTTTCGCTCGGTGACATCGGTATCTGTGCCGACGATGCGCAGAGCCTTTCCGTTTTCGTCGCGCTCAATGCAGGCACCACGACACTCAATCCAGATCCAGTGACCATCCTTGTGTCGCTCGCGATACTGAAAAGCAGCATAGGCCGGATCGCCTTCCGTCTGCTTTTCGAGGCAGTGCACGGTGTGAGCGCGGTCATCAGGATGGACGAGGGTCAACCACTCTTCGAGGTTGGCTTCAATGGGATCATCCGGTGCCATGCCACGCATAGAGCGCCAGGTTTCAGAACCATACATCTCGCCCGTCGCGAAGTTCTGATCCCACACGCCAGACAGCGAACCCACTAGCGCACTGTTCCAGCGGCTTTCCCGCATGGCAATCTCGCGCTCACGCAGGCTTTGCGCTGTGATGTCGGTGAACTGGGCGAGAATGATCCCGCCTGCGCTCGCCTGCATGCGGGTCATTGACAGAAGTGCATGGCGCTGTCTGGTCGGCTCGTCGTTCAGCCGGACCTCCAACGTTGCAGGTCCGTTATTTGAAACATCGGCCAGTGTTTCAGTCGCGGCAGCTTGGTCATCCCTATGGATGAGATCCAGAAGGTGGGTCGGGTTTGCGCAGGCGCAGGCAAAATTAGGCTGCAGATATGCAATGTTTCCGCCAGGCAAAAGCTGGATAACGGGAACAGGCAATGCGTCAAGAATTTCTTTCAGTAAAAGATCTTGGTTCACGCGACCCTGCCACCGTTCCCACTATAGACGCCCTGCAATAAGGGTCGCATCGATTGCAGGTTATTGTCGCAGACTTACGCGCTGGTTGATAGCGCATAGGTGAATATTTAATGCCTAATCTACTATTCTTTGATTTGCTGATATATTCAGTCAAATTAAAGGTTAAAGCTGGCCGGTGGTTTCAGCTTGCTGAGGAACTGGGCAAATACCATCGTGCCTTCCGGCCACGGGCCATGACCAGATTCCGCATTGATATGGCCAGACATACCCGCATCAATGAGCGTGGAGCCCCAAGCATTCGAAATCTCGCCCGCATGCTCATAGCTGCCGAAAGGATCGTTCTGGCTAGCGATGGTAATGGCAGGGAAAGGAAGGGGATCACGCGGGTAGGGACCGAAGGTCATCAGGTGCTTGGGGCGGATATCCGGGTTTGCCACATCGGGTGGTGCCACGAACATGGCGCCCGCCACCTTACCGGCAATCTGCGGCAGCGCGTGCATGACAGTGGGCACGCCCAGCGAATGGGCAACCAGCACGACGGGGCGCGTGCAGGCGTTCACCTCTTCGATGAGCTTTGCGACCCAGTCTTCACGGACCGGCTTTGTCCACTCCGCCTGCTCGACACGGCGGGCGGTGGACAGCTTTTCCTGCCAGCGGCTTTGCCAGTGTTCGGGGCCAGAGTTGGTGTAGCCGGGAACGATGAGGATATCTGCTTCAGATGCTTTCATGCCTCTTATCTGCTAGCGCCACCGCCCGCCGTCAAGAGAGGGGCGGTAAAGGCCCGTAAAATTAATTCAACGCGCGTGTTATTTTACGAAGCACTCTGGCACCGCGTCAGGCAGGTGTGTGTATTTCGCGAAAATGCTGAGCCGTGCAGGAGCTGAAAACGCAATCAGCCGACGCGAAGGATCGCGCCGGCTGATTTGATTGTTCGTCAGCGTGATCGGTCGATCAGCCGAAGACGCGGGAGAAAATCGTGTCGACGTGCTTGGTGTGGTAGCCAAGATCGAACTTTTCGCGGATTTTCTCTTCCGGCAGAGCGGCCCGGACTTCTTCGTCGGCTAGAAGCTCTTCCAGGAAGTCCTTGCCTTCTTCCCATACGCGCATAGCGTTGCGCTGGACCAGACGATAGGAATCCTCACGCGAGACGCCAGCCTGCGTCAGCGCTAGCAGAACGCGCTGGGAGTGAACGAGGCCACGGAACTTGTTCATGTTCTTCAACATGTTGTCCGGGTAGATCACCAGCTTTTCGATAACGCCAGCCAGACGGTTCAGCGCGAAATCCAGAGTGATTGTCGTGTCTGGGCCAATGGCGCGTTCAACCGAGGAGTGGCTGATATCGCGTTCGTGCCAGAGTGCCACGTTTTCCATGGCAGGCACGACGGACATGCGGACCAGACGTGCGAGGCCGGTGAGGTTTTCTGTCAGAACCGGGTTGCGCTTGTGCGGCATGGCCGACGAGCCCTTCTGGCCGGGAGAAAAGAACTCTTCGGCTTCCAGAACCTCGGTGCGCTGCATGTGGCGAATTTCAATCGCGACGTTCTCAATGGAAGACGCGATGACGCCGAGCGTTGCGAAGAACATGGCGTGACGATCCCGAGGAATGACCTGCGTCGAGACCGGCTCCGGTGCAAGGCCAAGCGCCTTGCAGACATGCTCTTCGACCGAAGGATCGATATTGGCGAAGGTACCGACAGCGCCGGAGATAGCGCCGGTCGCAATTTCAGCGCGGGCATTGACCAGACGGGCGCGGTTGCGATCCATTTCGGCATAGAAGCGGGCAAAGGTCAGGCCCATCGTCGTTGGCTCTGCATGGATGCCATGGCTGCGGCCGATGCGGACGGTGTCCTTGTGTTCAAAGGCGCGGGTTTTCAGCGCGGCTAGAACCCGGTCCATATCAGCCAGCAGAAGGTCGGCAGCGCGGACCAGCTGGATGTTCAGGGTCGTGTCGAGAACGTCTGACGATGTCATGCCCTGGTGAATGAAGCGGCTGTCCGGGCCGACAAATTCTGCCAGATGAGTGAGGAAGGCGATGACGTCATGCTTCGTGACGGCTTCGATCTCATCGATGCGCGCAACATCGAACTGAGCCGCGCCGCCCTTTTCCCAGATCGTTTTGGCCGCTTCCTTTGGAATAACGCCAATTTCTGCGAGAGCGTCACAGGCATGCGCCTCGATTTCGAACCAGATGCGAAACTTCGTTTCCGGCGACCAGATTGCGACCATTTCCGGTCTTGAATAACGAGGTATCATGGCAATGACTTTCTCTCAGGAAGGAATATTTCTGCCCGTTTAGCAAAGTGTTCCGGCAATCTCAACGCATTCGTCTGCAACGCGAAACATAGGCGGCTGTGCGAGGGCCGCCGTTCTCTTTTGGGGTTTAGGCGCGACCCTGCTCGGCGGCGGCGCGCACGGCGCTGACCATCTTGCGGTAATCTTCCACGCCATCTCCCTTGAAAATGGCAGAACCGGCAACCAGAACATTGGCACCCGCCGCAATGGCGCTGCCAGCCGTATCGATGGTGATGCCGCCATCCACTTCCAGCTCAATCGGCCTGTCACCTATCAGAGACTTGGCGGCGCGGATCTTGTCCAGCATCGCGGGAATGAATTTCTGACCACCGAAGCCGGGGTTGACGCTCATGATGAGGATGAGGTCGACATCATCAAGCACATTTTCCAGAACGCTGAGCGGTGTTGCAGGGTTGAGCGTGACGCCGACCTTCTTGCCGAGCGAACGAATGGTTTGCAACGAGCGATGCAGGTGCGCACCCGCTTCGGCATGCACAGTGATGCCATCGCAACCGGCCTTGGCGAAAGCTTCGAGATAAGGATCGGCAGGAGCAATCATCAGATGGCAATCGAAGAAGGCCTGGCTGTGGGGGCGAAGCGCCTTGATGACATCTGGTCCGAAGGAAATATTCGGCACGAAGTGGCCGTCCATGATGTCGAGGTGAATCCAGTCGGCACCGGCAGCCGTTACATCGGCAACTTCCTGTCCAAGCTTTGCAAAGTTGGACGCAAGGATGGACGGGGCGATCCGCACGGGAAGGGACATCTGCTTAGCTCCTCAAGCAAGGTTTTTCGCGCCTTATCATTGCCGATGAAGAGCAATGATTGCGCGGGTCTTCATTGTTTTCAGCGCTCGGTATGCTCCACGGAAACAAAGGCCGAGCCGTTCCATTGTTGCAGGCGGTAGGGGTTGTCCTGAAGCTCATGGCTTTCGTTGAACATAACGGGGCCGATGGCCGTCTCAAAGCGTGTGCCGATCATCAGCGCGGATGCCGGTTTGCTCTGGGCTTCGGATAGCTCGACCAGCTTTGCCGCCACCTGCGTTACCGCAAAGGCGGGCAGGGCATAGCCTTCCGGCTCGACATTGGCTGCGCGCAACGTCTGAACCGCATCAACGGCTGAAGGTAGCGTGGCGTAATCGGGAAGCGTAACAGCAAGCACACCAGCAGGCATCGGCACGGGGCTGTTGGCAGCCCTCATCGTATCGCCCGAGAGGATGGTCAGCGGAAATTTCTCAGTTGTGGCATCGCGGGCGATGATGGCGACATCGTTGCGCTCTGCGCCGATGAAGACATGGGTGATGCCGGTGCGGCTCAGGCGTCGCACAAGCGCGACCTGCTGTTCCTGGGATGGGCGAATTGTATCGGTAAAGGTGGGCTTCAGGCCGGATTCTTCGAGCTTGGCCCTGATGCGGTCCACCAGTTCACGGCTATAGATTGTGCCGTCATCGATGAGACCCAAGGAATGGCCCTTCCAGTCCCGCAAAATAGCTGCGCTCACGGCTTCCGCTTCATCGGCCTCTGATGGCGAAAGCCGGAATAGCGGCCATCCGCGCTTCAGCGTATCTTCCATCAGGCCGGATGCGCGGCTGGACAGGGTGATGGCAGGAATATTTGCGTTTTTGAGGGTCGGCAGTCCCTGCGACAGTGTTTCAGTGCACAGGAAGCCAACGACAATGCTAACCTTTGCTGCGACCAGACCATCCGCGATTGCGCCCCCGCTTCCTTCTTCGCAGCTCTCGTGAATTTCCATGACATCAAGGCCAGCTTTTGCGGCTGCAATCTTCACGCCCTGGCGGATTTGCAGGCCAAGCGCCTCATATGGCCCGCTCTGCGGCGCGACCACGCCAATGGTCGCGGCACTTGCTGTGCCTGCCATGGCGAAAGTGGCAGCGATTGCGAGCAGGCGAGTTAGGTGCATGGCGTGGCGGGTTTCCTCTTGCTGTCCTGCGATGTTTAACGACACCGGACGTTTTGCAAAAGAGGAAATGCCCGTCAAAAAGACTGTTAGGCAGGAATTTTCGCGTATTTTCAGCGATATAGGATTAACGGAGCCGTTCACTCGCCGGCATTGCGCAATTGGAGAAACGCATCCCTTGCAAAAAAGGACAGTGGCTGAGGCGGATTGTCCACATCAAACCATCCAAACTCTGACAGTTTATCAGGCTCGGTCAGCGAGGGTTCACCCTTGAAATCATCTGTCATGTAGATGAGCGAAAGCCAGTGTTGCCCATCGGCGGCAATGATCTGCTCGCTGGTGCACAGAAAGCTTGCATCGCCGATGCTCAGGCCAGTTTCTTCTTCGGCTTCGCGTATTGCGGCAATTCTGGAATGCTCCATGTGGTCGACCTTGCCGCCCACAATGTTCCAGTGCCCGGCTTCGGGCGGATTGACCCGTTTATAAAGCAGGACCTTGCCATCGCGCCTGATGACAAGGCCAGCGCCAACGCCCGGAAAGTTAATGCCGGGCTTCACAATCACGCCTTCGCGGTTGCGACGATCAGCATGAAAGCTGGAATGTCATCACCGAAACCAACAGGTGTCGGGCCATCATCGTGGTCGCGGTAGTGGCGACGACGGTTGTCATCATTTGCAGGGGGCGTTGCGTTGTGGTTGCGCTCGAAATTGCGAGGTGCTCTTTCTTGCTTACGTTCTGCCTTCAACTTGTCGCCTCCATTTGCCGCGATTTCTACGATAGCGGCTGGCTGAATGATCTTTTCTTCGACAACCGGCTGTGGTGCTTCTGCCTGTGGAGCAGCATCACGACGGTTTCTGTCACGGCCACGACCGCGTTCCTTGTCTTTTTCCTTGCCACGGCGCGGACGCTCGGAAGCAAAGCTTTCCATGGGTTCCGGCAGGGCGGTCAGGTCACCGTTCAGCCATTCGATCTTCTCGTTGATGAGCTTTTCGATAGCGTCGAGATATTTGGTGTCGCGACGGTTGACGAGCGTGAAGGCAGCGCCGGAGCGGCCTGCACGGCCCGTGCGGCCAATGCGGTGGACATAGTCTTCCGCGTGAATCGGAACGTCGAAGTTGAACACGTGGCTGACATCGGGGATATCGAGGCCACGCGCTGCAACGTCTGATGCAACGAGCAGCGTGATCTGGTTATCTTTGAAGCCCGCAAGCATCTTTGTGCGCGAGTTCTGGTCCATGTCACCATGCAGTGCACCGACCGAGAAACCATGACGTTCCAGCGAGCGGAACAGGTCTGCGACATCCTTCTTGCGGTTGCAGAAGATGATCGCGTTCTTGAGGTCGGTCTGCGCGTTGATGAGATCACGCAGGATGGCGCGCTTCTCATAATCCTTGTCATGCGTCGCAACGATGCGCTGCGTCACGGTCTTTGCCGTCGAGGATGGCTTGGCCACTTCGATGCGAACCGGGTTTTGCAGGAAGCGGTCAGCCAGCTTCTGAATTTCCGGTGGCATGGTGGCCGAGAAGAACAGCGTCTGGCGTGTAAAAGGAATCATCTTCGCGATGCGCTCGATATCGGGAATGAAGCCCATATCAAGCATGCGGTCGGCTTCGTCGATCACGAGGATCTCGACGCCGGTCATCAAAAGCTTGCCACGTTCGCAATGGTCCAGCAGGCGGCCGGGGGTGCAGATCAAGACGTCTGCGCCACGCTCCAGCTTGCGATCCTGCTCATCAAACGACACGCCACCAATCAGCAGCGCGACATTGAGCTTGTGATTCTTGCCATATTTTTCGAAGTTCTCAGCAACCTGCGCCGCGAGTTCGCGGGTGGGTTCAAGGATAAGGGTTCGCGGCATTCTTGCGCGCGCACGGCCTTTTTCCAGAAGGGTCAACATGGGAAGTACGAAGGACGCAGTCTTGCCCGTACCCGTCTGCGCAATGCCGCAGATGTCGCGACGTTCCAGCGCTGGCGGTATCGCGCCTTCTTGAATAGGTGTCGGTGTCGTGTAGCCGGCACTTTCAATAGCGGAAAGAACTTTTTGGCTCAGGCCAAGATCAGAGAATGTTGTCAAAGGAAAAACTGTTTCCATGTTGGTTCGAAAAGAACACTTAGCTGTCATAACGGCGGCGCCGCAGACTGTAGCGGCGGAATAGGCCGAATTAGCCAGAAAGTCAAGGAAACAGGGATTTATCTCAAAACAATACAGGTTGCCGCACCGTTTATGGTGTGCCTGACGACTGGAATCGCGTCAATAACCGGATAAGTGATGCGCCGTTTGATCTATTGCAGATAGGTTTTAAGTTCAGTTCCGGCCAGCAGAAAGCGTGCAGGATCGACGGGGTTATCGTTCAAACGCACCTCATAATGCACATGCGGGCCAGTTGAACGGCCCGTGCTGCCCGCTTTGCCGATGACCTCGCCAAGTGCGACTTTGTCGCCTTCCTTCACGAGAATTTCCGAGAGGTGGCCGTAGCGGGTTGTGATGCCGTTGCCATGATCGACCTCGACCATGTTGCCGTAACCACCTGAAAAGCCTGCGCTTGTCACCGTTCCAGCACCTGTTGTCTGAACCGACGCACCCGTTTCGGCGACGAAATCGATACCCGCATGCAGGGCAAGGCGGCCGAGGAACGGATCGATGCGGTTTCCGAAGCGGCTAGAGATTTCACGGCCGGGGGCAGGGTTACCGAAGGGCAGTGATACAGCCGCGCCGCGCACCGTTTCAAGGCGGATCAGGGCGCTGTCGAGATTGCTGAGTTGCTCTTCAAATGTTGCAGAACTCGTATTCACCGGCTCCACGAAGGGGCCACCAATGTCCTGCGGGACCGAGTCGTCGATGCGGATGCCGGTTCTGCGGATGATATCGGCCATGGCGTCTGCCTTGCTTGCAGCGCCCGATGTCAACGAGGCGATCCGGCTCAACTGTTCGGACTCGACCTTGTCGAGCGAGGCGATCATCAGCGACAGGTTGCGCTGGGATAGTTTTTCGTGCCCGGATGTGTATCCGATGCTGCCCTTCATGCCTGTGGATGGAGATGACAGGGCGCTGTCGATGGCTCTGACAGCGCCCGAGAGGCTCGCCTTCTTATCCGGCGCGTAAGCATTGGCGGCGCTGGGTTCGATTACGGGTTTGGAAAGACCGGATTTTTCAGCGCGCTCCAGCAATTCGCTCATGCGGCCATGCCTGGAGGTGAGGGCGCTTTGTTGCGCCAAGAGCTTCTCTACCTTGCGTTCCACGGCTTGCTGATCCAGCACCTGCTTGGAGGTGACGCGGTCCACTTGGGCGCGGAGTGCGGCGATGCGATCTTCATATTCTGTCTGCATTCGAGACTGGCGGGCGATGGTCGCGCCGACGAGATCATCGCGCAGAATGAGGTAGGCAGTGGAGCCGATATAGCCGATGCTGAGCAGACCGGCGACGCATAAAGCAGTCGCCGCAAGCCAGGGCCGGATCGTGATGTGGCGCACTTTCTCGCCGCTGGCGAGAATAAGGACGTGCTGCTGGCGTTTTTTGCCAAATGCCAGGTCTTTACCCGCTCTCGTCAAAACGCATCCTCCAGCCAACATCCTATTTGGCTGGATAGTAATTCGTTAAGGTTAACGAAGTTTTGACTTTATCAGCAAGGCAGCAACTACTGAGCGTTTACGGCCTCAAGAACCTCTTGTGCATGGCCGTTGGCCTTCACCTTGGTCCAAATTTTGGCAATCGCGCCACCGGGCGAAATCAGATAGGTCGTGCGCTCCACGCCCATGTATTTTTTGCCATACATGCTTTTTTCTTTCCAAACGCCGTAGCTTTCCAGCACCGTGCGCTCCTCATCGGAGGCCAGCATAACGGTAAGCGAGTGCTTGGCAGCGAATTTATCGTGGCTCTTGACCGAATCGGGGGAGATGCCGATCACAACAGTGTTGGCTGCTTCGAAATCCGCACCCATTGCGCTGAAATCAATGGCCTGCACGGTGCAGCCCGACGTGTCATCCTTGGGGTAGAAATAAAGGACCACTGTCTTGTCGCTGAGGCTTGAAAGAGTGACTTCACCTGAGCCATTTCGGGGCAGGGTAAAGTCCGGTGCTGTATCGCCAATTTTCCAATCAGTCATATATGACCTTTCTTTCGCCGGATTGTTGAGTAAATGGGCCGTTGTTCGATATATACCGAATAAGTGCTTCGTCCAGTCTTGTGGCGATACAGACGGTGTGATTGGTAGGACCGTCACGCCGAAAAGACCCTGATAATGATCGAGGGTCGTGGCAGTTCCGGGAGCAAGCACAGGCGGATGGCGGAAATTCGTGGCGAAAAGGTCAGCTTCAGCAAGCGCGATATAAAGCCGCTGCATGCGATGCCCTCTGCCCAGGTTGAAGACCCCATTATTGTTCACTGCCCGCGCCCGCGTTCCATGACGCGATCGCTGTTGAAGGTGTTTGGGGCGCTGGTCATTCTCGCCTTCATTTCCATTGGTGGCATTATCGTTTCGGTCGAAACCGGTTCCATCGATGCTGCATTGACGACACAAGCCAAGCAGGCGCTCGAGCGTGCGCTGGGCTCCAAATACGATGCACGAATCGGCTCCACATCCGTGCGCTTTGCCTCCGGCTTCAATCTGGCTCTGGTGGCGCAGGATGTTGACATCATTGATAAGGAAACCGGCCAGCATTTGAGCCGTGCCCGCGCCATGGGCATGGCGCTCAACCCGCTGGCATTGCTGGCGGGCCGCGTTTCGGTTCAAAGCCTCGAAGCAACGGGAATGGAGCTGGATACCGCGCTTTTGCCGAAGGGGCAGGGTATCGACTTCGCCAAGCTTCGTGTTGCTGATGTTCCCGCCTATCTCGATCTGGCATTTGTTGAGCTGGATCGCTTCGCTCAGGCCTTCAAGGCAAGCGGCACAGAAGAGATTGATCTCTCAGAAATCGCCATTCGTTTGCCACCCCGCGATGACGGCCAGCCTCGCACCATTATACTTCGCGAACTCTCACTGGTGCCTGATGGGGAGGGTGGCTATACGCTGGACGGCAATGTGGCGTTCAACGGCGAGGTGGCGACCTTGTCCCTTGCCGCCAAGGGAATGGCCGACAAGATCGGCAATTTCACGGCAAGGCTGGATGGTTTCGATATCGGTCCACTTCTTGAGCAGCATGATCCCCAGGGGGTGATGCATCAGGGCCTCAATGTCAAAGCCGGATTGAACATCATCGGCAACCGTGCGCTGGGTGACGCGGCGCCGTCGCTCACAGTCTCCGCAGGTATTGGCGATGGCAAGCTCTACATTGGCGGTGATGCGCAACCGGTGTCCAGCGGGGTCATCAACGCCCGATACGACTTCGAAAAGAGCGTTGTGGCAGTAGAAAACTCCCACCTGACGCTCGGCCAGACCGTTCTTCCGCTTCGCGCCCAAATCAAGGACAATGCCAAGGGCTACGACCTGATGATGCGTCTGGAAAGCGCGACAGCGCTTGCCGAAGCGGGCGGGGAGCCGCCTGTCGGCTTTGACCTTGTGGCGGATGGAACATTTGACCGGTCATCGCATCTCCTCGATATTCCCGGGCTCTATGTGAAGAGCGCGTTGGGCGACATGGCGGGCTCACTCAAGGTCCGGTTCCTGGGCCACGGTTCGCCCGAAATCAGCTTTGGTGGCCAGATTGCCAAGATGGAGGCCAGCGCCGTCAAGCAATTGTGGCCCTTCTGGATGGCGCGCAAGGCACGTCCCTGGGTCGTTTCCAACCTGTTTGGTGGCACGGTCAGAAACGGCTCCATCTCCGTCTTCATACCAGAGGGACGGATGTGTGGCCCGGGTTGCCCGCTGGAACTGTCTGCCAGCGAATTGCAGATCAAATTCGATGTCGACAATACCCGTCTCAACGTAACGGGTGACATTCCGCCGCTGCGGGATGCGTCTGCGCATTTCGAGCTGGTGGGCGAGGCCATCAATGTCAATATCATCAAGGCAACGTCGTTTTTCCCGTCCAACCGCACGCTTGCTCTGGATAATAGCAAGTTCTCGATCAAGTCTGTCTATGCCAAGCCGTTGATGGCTGATCTTGATCTCAACGTCTCCGGCTCTGCGGATGCCGTGGCGGAGCTTGCTACATTCCAGCCGATCAACGCGTTGAGAGATTCCGACTTCAAGCCGGAGGATTTTGCCGGGCAGATCGAGGCCAACGCAAAGCTGATGGTGGGGCTGCTGACCAGCCAGAACCCACCGCAACCGACATGGAATGCCAAGCTGGACATGGATGGCGTATCGCTTACGCGCCCGTTCTTTGGCCGCCAGATTTCCGCTGTGAACGGCCCCATGACCATCGACAATGAGGCGTTGCGCCTGAAAGGCAAAGCCCGTGTCGATGATGTGCCTGTGGATATCGACATCGTCCAGCCTACACGCAAGACCAGCACCGTGGCGCGGCAGATGCTTGTCAAGGCAACGCTTGAGCCGGGGCAGGTTGCCAAGCTTGCGCCCGAACTGACAAGCATTCTGGGCGGCACCACCTTGCTGGAGCTTGATGCGTCCGATGCGCGCCGGCAGAACGTCAAACTCGATCTGTCCAATGCTTCGATTGTTTTGCCAGGAATTGGCTGGACAAAGGGTGCAGGTATTGCCGCCGGCGCATCCTTCGTAATGGAAACCGTCGATGGTGTGACAAAGGTTGATGATTTCTCGCTGAACGGCGATGGTTTCGGTGCCTCGGGCGATCTCAAATTCGATAAATCCGGCCTGACTGCCGCCAATTTCTCCCGTTTCCAGCTTTCACCGCAGGATGATGTTGCTGTTTCGGTCACGGCATCGCGCAAGAATTACACCGTCAACGCCCATGGTAAATCTCTTGATCTGCGCCCGCTGATCGCAAGATTGCGAAGCTCATCGGCGAAGAATGGCACGACGGACAAGCCGGATAACAATTTTGGCGCTTTCAGCATCAAGGCCCAGCTGGACAAGGTTTACGGCTTCAATGACGAGGTGATGAGCAACGTCAATGCGGACGTCAATCTGCGGGATGGAAAGCTGCGCACCATTGATCTGAAAGCCGTGACCAGCCGAGGGCAGGCGCTTGTTGCCCAAACCATCAACCGTGGTGATGGCGGCACGATCAACCTGACCAGCAGCGATGCCGGTTCCTTCGCCCGCTTTACGAACCTCTATTCGCGCGTGCGCGGTGGCCTGCTGAACCTCGCTTTGACCACGGCCAATGGCAACGACTGGAGTGGCTCACTCGACATGCGCAACTTCGCCGTTCTGAATGAAGCGAAACTTCAGGATATCGTCGCGACGCCGACAGGTGACGACGGGCGAAGCCTGAACACGGCTGTGCGTCGCAACATCGATGTCAGCTCTGAGAAATTCCAGCGTGGATTTGCCCGGGTCGTCTATGTGAACGGCACCCTGGCGCTGGAAAACGGGGTGATACGCGGCGAACAGATTGGCGCGACCTTCCAGGGCATCGTGAAGGATCAGAACGGCAATATGGATATGACCGGCACCTTCATGCCTGCCTATGGCCTGAACCGTCTGTTTGCAGAATTGCCCTTCATTGGCATCTTCCTCGGCAATGGTCGGGACCGCGGTTTGCTGGGGATCACCTTCAAGCTGACGGGCCAGACGGATTCACCGCGTCTGGCGATCAACCCGCTCTCCCTCATCGCGCCGGGCGTGTTTCGCCAGATTTTCGAGTTCCAGTAGCCGCCCGATGGGCGCTAGCGATCCCGCAGCCTCAGTTCGTCTGTCTGCATCTCAAGTGAACCGAGGGTGGAGAGGAATGTCATGCCCAGCAGGCTCTGCTCCAATTGCCCATCCTGCACCACGAGTGCCGAGACGTTGCGACGTACAATCGGGCCAATGGCGACTTCTGAAAGGCGGACCGGGGCAGCCGACGTGCGCCCGTTGGCTGTCATGACGGTGACCGTATAGCCAAGAGTATCGATGTTTATCCCGACTGCTTTTGCATCCGTTGTGGACAGAACGACTGAACTCGCTCCGGTATCCACCAGCATATGCACCGTAGTGCCGTTGACCTGTGCATTGGCCTCAAAATGTCCGCTCATGGATTTGTTGAGGATGACCTCCTGTTCGCCATTCTGCGTGGTCACCACAACGGCACGGCCCGGCATCAGCCCTGCGAGCAGTCTTTCACCGAAACGCTGCGCGTCATAGCGATAGAGATACATGGCAACGAGGCTGAGAATGATGACGAGCCAGATGGCCATCTGGCGCAGCACTGTGCCCCAGCGGCCGCGATTGCCTGCCAGAATGCCGACTGACAACAGAGCGGCGATGGGTATCAGGTAGATGGCCTCACCGAATTGCTCGTTGCTGATGCCAAAGGTCTGGCCGCTTTCGTGGTTGAATATGAGCAGTGCCAGACCAATGCCAAGCACGAGGAACACGAAAGTCAGCCGGTTCATGCGGTCGCTGTCTCCTGAACTGGTGGGCGCATGCGATCCATGGCGCGCTGCGGAAGACTTGCCATGATGGTGCGGCGCTCAAGCGCCGTTAAGCGTGACCAGGCCATGATCTCTTCAATGCTGCGATGGCAACCGTCGCAAAGGCCGTCATGCGAATCGAGAGAACATATGTCGATGCAGGGTGATTCCATGATTTCCATATCTGTATTTCACACGATGAGAGCAAGTGCCGTCAGCATCACGATCTCTGTGATCTGCTGGGTGGCGCCAATGGTGTCGCCCGTGTGGCCATCGATCCTGCGGTAGCAGAAACGGTTGAAAACATGCGTAACACCAAACAGCGCGGCAATGACGATGGCCAGAAGATAAGCCGAGACAATCGGAAGGCAGAGCAGAACTGCAATTCCCAGTCCGCAGATGATTGCGCCCTTGCGTTCACGCTCGCCCGGCTGGCCTGCCATGGCGGCCAGACCGCCGTCGCGCGCCGGTGGCAGCGTCTGCCAGTGCCAGACCATCAATCCCCGGCTGAAGCAAGCACTGGCAACCAGACAGGCGGCGATTGCCAGTGGTGAGAGTTCGCGAAAGAGAACGGCGATTGCCGTTGCTCTGAGGAGAAACGAGACGATAAGCGCGATGGCCCCATAGGAGCCGATGCGGCTGTCTTTCATGATTTGCAGGGCGCGCTCTTTCGTGCTGCCACCGCCTAAGCCATCAGCAGAATCAGCAAAGCCATCCTCGTGCAAGGCTCCGGTGGTGATCGTCGCAACGGTCAGCACCAACATGGCAGACATAAGCGGGTCTACGTCAGCCCAGGCCAGTAGAGCGGCAAGGCATGCTGCCGGGAGAGCGATGAGAAATCCGGCCACGGGGAAGGCTCGCACCATCTGGCCGAGCGGGCGATTATCATCTTCAAAGAAGATATCGTTCACGGGAATGCGGCTGAGAAAACTCAGCGAACGCATCATGTCCGTCACAAAATTCCCCGCCTGCAAACGTCTCTCCTTTGGTTGAGGCTCGGCATATCGTATTTGAGGTTGTTCCTCTGCGCATCCGCGATTATGAGAAGGGCCTACAAAGACCGATTTGCCGGAAAAGACAAGCGTCCGGCGTGAACAGAAAGACCTGTTACATGAGCATGAGCGGATTGCCGTTTGATGATTTTCGCACGCTGCTGCGCGACCTGCCGGGCCCACATACATTTGCGCTTGTCGCAGCCAAGGAGCGCAATGCGCAACTGACCAAGCCTGAAGGCTCTCTGGGCCGTCTGGAAGAAATCGCCATGTGGCTGGCTGCCTGGTCCGGTCGTGCGCCTGCGGTCAACCGTCCGCTGGTGGCGATTTTTGCTGGAAACCACGGCGTTACCCGCCATGGCGTTACGCCTTATCCGTCGTCTGTCACGCAGCAGATGGTCGAAAACTTTGCTGCAGGTGGTGCCGCCATCAACCAGATCTGTGTGGCACACGATCTCGGGCTGAAGATTTTCGATCTGGCGCTGGATTATCCGACCGGCGACATCACCATGGAAGCCGCACTTTCCGAACGTGATTGCGCAGCCACCATGGCATTCGGCATGGAAGCGATTGCTGGTGGTACCGATCTTCTGTGCATCGGCGAGATGGGCATTGGCAACACCACGATTGCAGCTGCGATCAACCTGGCGCTTTACGGTGGTACGGCGGAAGAGTGGACCGGCCCCGGCACCGGTTCGGAAGGCGATATCATGGCGCGCAAGATTGCTGCGGTGAAGGCTGCCGTCGAATTCCACAAGGATCATCTGTCTGATCCGCTTGAGATCATGCGTCGATTGGGCGGGCGTGAAATCGCGGCCATGGCGGGAGCCATTCTCGCTGCTCGTGTCGAGAAAATTCCCGTTCTGATCGATGGTTATGTCGCAACCGCTGCTGCCGCTTTGCTCAAGGCTGCCAACCCTGCAGCGCTTGACCATTGCCTCATCGGCCACGTGTCCGGTGAGCCGGGTCATCTGGCCGCGGTGGAAAAGCTTGGCAAGACACCGCTTCTGGCGTTGGGCATGCGTCTAGGCGAGGGCACCGGTGCCGCACTGGCAGCCGGTATCGTCAAAGCGGCTGCTGCCTGCCATTCCGGCATGGCGACCTTTGCCGCAGCGGGTGTAACGACCCGCACAGACCGCTGAGAGCGCCATGGATAAGCTCGACGCCTTACCGCCATCCGAACCGGTCTTTCGCAAGGAGACCGGCTTCAGACATCTGATTGCAGCGACGCGTTACTCGGCTCAAGGCCTGTTGCGTCTTTGGAAGGAAGCGGCGTTCCGGCACGAGGTATTGGCCTTCGGCGCGGGGCTGGCACTGATGGGCGTCATCGGCGCTCCGCTGGTGCACTATCTGATATTTTCGGTGCTGATGCTTCTTCTGTTTTCGGTGGAAGCACTGAACACGGCTATCGAGGAAATCGTTGACCGGGTATCGCCGGAATTTTCCTCTGCGGCCCGCAATGCAAAGGACCTCGGTTCCTTCGCCGTGTTCTGTCTGCTGCTGGCCAATGGTGGATTCGTGCTCTACTCGCTGGTCAGCACCATCTTCGGTTCCATCGTTCTGCTTTAAGCAAACGAGCGCCGGCGCGGCTCCACGAACTGCACATCTTCGACAGCCGGAATGCTTTGAAGCACCCGCTTGGCGGGCAGGATGGCAATGACTTCTGTGCCTTCGCGCAGACGCGATCTCAGCACGAACTGTCCATCATGCTTTGCCAGAATGGCCTGAACGATGGGCAAGCCAAGCCCGGTGCCTTGCTCGGCGCTCTTGATGGCAATGGAACCCTGACCAAAGGCCGATAGAACCACCGGAATTTCTTCTTCAGGAATGCCGGGGCCATTATCCCTTATCGAAACATATTGCCCACCACCCGCCGTCCAACCCGCCTTGATGGTAACTTCACCTCCCTGAGGCGTGAACTTCACGGCATTCGACAGGAGGTTGAGGATGACCTGACGGATCGATTTTTCATCCGCCCAGACATGGGGCAGGGTCGTTTCAAACTGCTGAACAATGCGGATGTTCTTGGCACGTGCACGAAGCTGGATCATGCCCACGCAATCATCGGCGATTTCCAGAAGGGCAATGGCTTCCTCATGCAGATCGTAACGTCCGGCCTCGATGCGGGAGAGGTCGAGAATCTCATTGATGAGATCAAGAAGATGCTGGCCGGAGCGGTGAATATCGCCGGAATATTCCTTGTAGAGCGGGTTGTTCAGCGGCCCGAGCACCTCTTCCGCCATGACTTCGGAAAAGCCGAGAATGGCGTTCAGCGGTGTGCGCAATTCGTGAGACATGGAGGCCAGAAAACGAGATTTGGCCATATTGGCTTCCTCGGCTCGGCGTCTTGCCTCATCGGACATGGATTTGGCGACTTCCAGCTCTGCAATCAGGTCGTCCTTTTCTGACTGGAAGGTCAAGAGCTTGATGCTGGACTGGTAGATCCGTTTCGTCACATGGTGGCAAAACAGCATGGCCAGAGAGAACATCAGCGCAAGGCCGATTTCCATCGGACTGCGTGACAATATGGCCGTGACGCTGAGGGCCACCACCACAGGCAAAAACGTCATCACCATCGCCCGCCGGAGCAGGTTGTTGGAGCTTGCCGTGATCGTCAGGGCAATCAACAGAGTGCCGCCCTTGTAGAACATGACCAGCGATGGATCTTTGCTTTCAATGTGCTGGATGGTGAACAGGACCCAGACCAGACCCATGACGATCTGTGCTGCAAGGAAAATGTTCTGCCATGCGGAGAGGTTGGAAGCGCTGATCTCCTGTTTTGATGCTCGCTTGGCAAATAGCAGCGTCATCGCATGCACGGTCAATGCGATAACGGCCCAACCAATGATCTGTGGATCGCGGCTGATATAGATGCCGACACCTGTTGTGAGAATAATGAACAGAGGCATGATCGTTGCGCCCTGCAACGTCTCGACAATGTGCATTTGCAGCAGATCACGCTCGAAGCCGTTGGTGCTCACCGGTCCATATTGCAGCCGCTCACGCGTCGCCTTGACCGTCTCGAACACCGCCTTGTTACGGCGCGTGCGGGAGCGATCGACGATGTTCTTGTCAGCGGTGTTGCTAGTGCTCTTACTCATGGACACAACGCAAATGATCTAAAGGCTTGCAGCTTAAACGCAAATTCTTAAGAAGATGCTGCGCCGAAAGGTTTTGTTTGCCATTTCTCAAAAGGGTTTGTTCGTACATGAGACGAAAGTCAGGCAAGATCAGCCGCTGGTTGAAGGATGGCATCATCGCGTCTCTGCTGCTGGTAGCAGGAACGCTTGTTGCAGCACGGGTGGATGGCATTCATCAACAGACTTTTTCCGGTTACTTCAGCGTGGTGGATGGTGACACAATCGCCCGGGATGGCGAGCGGTTTCGCCTGATGGGGATTGATGCGCCAGAGCTGAGTCAGACTTGCAGTCGCGAAGGAAATGACTGGCCTTGTGGCAGGCAGGCCAAGACATATGTTCAAACCTTGCTGCAAAGCGGAGATTTGGATTGTGAGGGTAGCAGCCGGGACCGATACAAGCGCCTGCTTGTCCGGTGTCATATCGGCGAACGCGATCTGGCGGGAGAAATCGTGGCTGCCGGTTATGCGGTGACAACGGAATACTTCCTGTTTTCGCGTGAGCAGACCCTTGCTCAGAACAAGGGGCTCGGCATCTGGTCCGGCACGTTCGAGATGCCCGCAGACTGGCGCAAAGAACGCAAGGCTGCCGATATGGATGTGCCGCTTGCCGGTGTGCTCGCACTTCTGCGCCATGTTCTGGGTTGGTGATGGCAACATGAAGGATGAGGAGAGCTTGGAGGCCTTACGGTTACGGATTGCGCAATGTCGTACCTGTCGCGATGCCCCTCTGAAGGGAGAGGCAGACCGCCTGCCGCACGAGCCAAGGCCCGTTGCGGTAATTTCCAGCAAAGCAAAAGTGCTTATCGCGGGACAAGCGCCGGGCCTGCGGGTTCATGAAAGCGGGCTGCCTTTCGACGATGCGTCCGGCAACCGGCTGCGCGAATGGCTGGGTGTGGACCGGGAAACGTTTTATGATGCGGACAGGTTCGCAATCGTGCCCATGGGCTTCTGTTTTCCGGGCTATGACGCCAAGGGCAGCGACCTGCCGCCACGACGCGAATGTGCGCCGTTCTGGCGTGAGGAGGTCATGAAAGCCATGCCGCAAATTCAGCTGGTTCTGGCTGTCGGCCAATATGCGCAAGCTTGGCATCTGGGCTCGCGCCGCATGAAGACAATGACGGAGACGGTTCAAAACTGGCGCAGCTCTTTCCACACCAATCAGCATACGCCTATCATACCTCTGCCGCATCCCAGCTGGCGCAACACGGCGTGGCTGAAGAAGAATCCATGGTTCACTACGGAGTTGTTGCCGGTGCTTCGTCAGTCTGTGGAAAGGCTGCTCCGGTGAAACAAATTTCTTTTTTTATCTGTGATTTCGTATAAACAGAGGAAAATATTCTGGAGGAGCGAAAATTGGACCGTCTCGACCGAAAAATACTACGGATTTTGCAGGAAGATTCCACGCTGGCTGTCGCTGACCTTGCAAAAAAGGTCGGACTTTCCACCACGCCATGCTGGCGCCGCATCCAGAAGATGGAAGAGGACGGTGTCATCCGTCGCCGCGTTGCCATCCTCGACGCAGGTAAAGTCAACACCAAGGTCACGGTTTTCGTTTCGATCCGCACCGCCTCTCACTCCATCGAGTGGTTGAAGCGCTTTTCGGAAGTCGTTTCCGAGTTTCCCGAGGTTGTGGAATTCTACCGCATGAGCGGTGATGTTGATTACCTGCTACGGGTCGTTGTGCCTGACATTGCGGCCTATGATGCGTTCTACAAGCGCATGATTGCCAAGATCGAGATTCGTGACGTGTCGTCTGTCTTTGCCATGGAGCAGATCAAATACACGACTGAACTGCCGTTGGATTACATGCAACTCGACAACGCGAAATCCGGCGATGATTCCTGATCACTGTTGTCAGAGCGTTTCCCGCTAAGGAAACGCTCGAAGGGTTTGGGCGCGCGAGGCGCCCATGCTTCAACCCTTGTATTTCGCGATGACAAGATGACCCGGTGTTGGGTGGCCGTCCTGCATGCGAACATTGATGTCTGTGACCTCGACAATGTCAAAGCCGGTGGCAGCCAGGCGCTCGCGGATATAGGTTTCGGAATGCGCGAAACGTTGGTGCGGACCGACCATGTAAGGGCGACCGGCCATGGTTTCTGAAGGCAGGGTTTCGGACGAGAAGACGAACAAACCACCTTCGACCATGTTCTCCGCTGCGCCAAAGAAGAGTGGCTCCAGCGCGCCGAGATAGGGCAGGACGTCCGTCGCTGTGATCAGGTCAAAGGCATCGTCGTCATTGTCTTCCAGAAAATCCTCGACTTCGGCCACGTACAGCGTCTCATAGATATCCTTTTCATGGGCGATTTCGACCATGTTTTCGGAAAGATCCATGCCGGTAATATCGGTGGCCATATCGCGCAGCGCTTCGCCCGTCAGGCCTGTGCCGCAACCCAGATCGAGCATGCGCTTGAAGGGTCCCAGTTCCAGAGTTTGCAGGCGCTGGCGAACGACCATTGGCACCGCATATCCCAACTGATCAACCAGAATGTCCTCGAAAGCCTCAGCCTGCTGGTCAAACAGCGTTTCGACATAAGCGTCGGGTGCCTTGGGCGGCGTTTCGCCGCGACCCATGGAGGCGATGCGAACGGCGGCACCGCCATGGTCTTCCGGGTCAATCGCCAGAACCTCTTCATAAGCCTTGACGGCGGCGTCGATATCGCCGGCTTTTTCCAGGGAAAGAGCGCGATTATACGCCTCTGCAAGAGCTTCTTCGTCGATCTTCTGGTTGTTTGTCATGGCGCGCATCCGGACTTTGCTTAAAATTCGGAGTCTGCTTAAGCCGCAAAGCCGGATGGCGCAATCCTTGTTTTGTCAGTGAAGAATGAACTCGCCCTTCAGCGACCGCCACTCCTGCGCCGAAATAAGCTGGCGGTGAGTATAGCGAACCGAGTGCAGCGGACCGTCCAGTTTCTCCTTCCAGAATTTTAGGAAGCCGTGCATTTCGGGAAAGTCAGGCGCAAGATCATAGTTCTGCCAGAGGTAGGTTTGCAGAACGACTGGATGGTCGGGCATTCTGTAGAGTATTTCAGCAGTGGTCAGGCCGTAGCCCTTCAGCATCATTTCCATATCTTTGTTCATGCTGGCTGCTCCCGTTCTCAATGGTCGCCGATATCGCCTTCGATACCGATAACCATGGGAACACGAGATCCTTAACCGAACCTTGCTGAAAGATCCCTTTGTCACAAAATATTTATATTTATCAGCCTGTTAGCATTCGTTCTGATGGAGTGCTGCCAGTCTTCTACCGGATGAGATGCCGTGTGAGGCGCTTCTCGATCCGAGCCCATGTGTTGCGCAGGATTTCAACGATGGTCAGATAGAAGATCGCGGCCCACAGATAAGTCTGGTAATCGAATGTCCTTGAGAAGGCGTAGCGGGTCTGGCCCATCAGGTCGAAGACGGTCACGATTGAGACCACGGCTGACCCCTTGATCATAAGAATGATCTCGTTGCCATAGGGCCGCAGCGCCACGATCAGCGCCTGCGGAAGAGTGATTTTCCAGAATGTCACGGCCTTTGAAATGCCGAGTGAGGCTGCGCCTTCATGCTGGCCCTTGGGAACGCTGATAATTGCGCCACGTAGGATTTCGGCCTGATAGGCTGCCGTGTTCAGCGTGAGCGACAGAAGGCCGCAATACCACGCCTCACGGAAGAACCACCACAGGTGAACGCTTTCGAGTTCCGGGCGGAAACTGCCAAGGCCGTAATAGATGAGGAACAGCTGCGCCAGCAGAGGCGTGCTGCGAAACACGTAGACATAGACATAGGCCAGCGTGCCGATGATACGGTTTTTCGACATGCGAGCAAATGCAAGCGGCAGCGACAGCATGGCACCGAGAATGATGGACGTTCCGACCAGCGTGATCGTGGTGATCAGGCCATCGATATAGCGCGGGCCATAGCGGGTGAACTTGTCGAGGCTCCAGCCTGATATCATGAAGGACAGCAGGGCAAGGCCCAGCAGCAGCCACAGACCAATGACGCCATAGCCCAGCACCTTTGAGGCCGACAGGGTTCTTGCCACGGCGGGCGGGGCGGGGCGGGCAGGAATCAGTTCTTGCGCATGGCTCATCGGCTTGCCTCCGAGCGACGCGACCAGCGGTCAATATAGCCAAGCCCCAGCGACGAAATCAATGCAAGGATGAGGTACAGAAGACAGGCGATGCCATAGAAGAAGAAAGCCTCTTTGCTGACACGTGCTGCGATGCCAGTCTGGCGTACAATATCCGAGAGGCCAATGATCGACACATAGGACGTGTCTTTCAGCAGGATCATCCACAAATTCGTCATTCCCGGCAGCGCGATGCGAATGAGCTGCGGAATGATGATCAGCACCATTGTGCGGCTGCGCGAAAGGCCAAGCGCGTCGCCTGCTTCATATTGTCCCTTGGGAATGGCACGGAAGGCCGACAGCAGAACTTCAGAAGCGTAGGACGAAAACACGACCGACAATGCAATCATGCCAGCGACAAAGGCGTTGATTTCGATTGGTCCTGTAAAGCCGAGGTAACCACCCGCCGACTGCAACAACATCTGAATGCCGTAATAGACGATGAACAGCGTCAGCAGTTCCGGCAAGCCGCGAAAGATCGTCGTGTAGATGCCGGCAGCGAGCCGCAGAGACTTTTCCTGCGATTGCGCCGCCAGAGCGATCAGGAAGCCAAGGATGAGGCCAATCGGCAAGGTGGCTATTGCCACGGAGATGGTGATCTTGACGCCGAAAGCGATTTCATCGCCCCAGCCTGCGTCCCCACAGGCCACAAGTGTGCCATTGCCGAAGAGGGAGAAAATGCCAGCCGGGCCGCAGAATGGATCGAAGAGATACGTGAGATAGGTCCAGAAGGAACCTATGGCGGAAAATGCTCCGCTCATGCCAATTTCCCCTACGGTCTTCGCCGCTTGTTTCGTATTGTTTTATGTTTCTGTTCTCAAACAAAAATGGCGGAAGGGCAAGCCTTCCGCCATCATATTTCAACAGAACAATCGCTTACTGGCCGTAAACGTCGAAATCAAAATACTTATCGTTGATCTTCTTGTATTCGCCATTTGCGCGGATGGCTGCAATGGCTGCCGTCAGCTTGTCTGCCAGCGCCTTGTCGCCCTTGCGCACCGCAATGCCAGCGCCCTGACCGTTGATGACTTCATCAACAGGCATTGCGGTCAGAATTTTGCAGCATGCGCCTGCGTCAGACTTGACCCACTGCGACAGCACAACGATGTCGTCGATGACGCCATCGATACGACCGTTGGTGATGTCGAGCTTGTACTCGTCAGCGGTCGGGTAAAGTTTCAGCTCGGAATCAGCAAGGTGCTTTTCGGCGTAGTTGGCATGGGTGGTGGAACCCTGTGCGCCAATCGTCTTGCCCTTCAGGTCTGCCGGAGATTTGATCGTGCTGTCCTTTGGCACGGCAATGGCTGGTGGTGTGTTGTAGTACTTCTTGGAGAAGTCCACCTTTTCCAGACGCTCAGGCGTGATCGACATGGACGCGACAATCGCGTCGAACTTCTTGGCCTGCAGAGCAGGGATGATTCCATCCCAGTCGTTGGTCACGAAAGTGCACTCGGTCTTCATTTCAACACACAGCGCCTTGGCGATGTCGATATCGAAACCGGTCAGCGTGCCGTCTGCTTCCAGAACGTTGAATGGGGGGTAGGCGCCTTCCGTGCCGATGACCAGCTTGTCCTGCGCCATGGCGGCACCGGAGAAAAGCGACATCGCGGCAATCGATGCAGCAGCGAGCAGACGGGTGGAAATACGCATTGCGATCCTCTCTTTCGGCGTGTCTTCCGTCCAGCTTGTTATTTTTTCTGGACGGTAAATGTTTCGCGCAATTGGTTGAAGGTATCAAGTGCAATCTGCGCTTGGCGGATAGTCTTATCCCTTCATCTAAAATGCAACCCTAATCGTTTTGCATTGCGAGATACGCCACATTCAGTTCACGAAATGGCCTAAATCTGTTCATTTCCGGTACAGCCCGCCTTCGCCATGATGGGAACAAGCCTGAAGTTCAGGCGTTGTTCAGCGCCTGCATGTGCAGCCTGTTTTTAGCAAGCTGCAATACACGCGCTACAAGACCATCACTAGGTGAGGAACTATAATGCTCAAGAAGAACAAGCTGCTGACCGGGGTGGTTTTTCCCCTGATGTCTTTCGCAATAGCGATTGATCCCGCAATGGCGGCATCTTTTGCTGGCGAAAGCGCTGCACACTATACATCCCGTCAGGTCGAACCTGCCACAGTTACGGGTGTGTTGATGGCGCAGGCGGAACCACCAGCTGAAGAGCTGCCGAAAAAGCGTGCACCAGCGAAAGAGGCCGAGCCAGAGCAGCCCAAGGCTGAGCAGCCAAAGGAAGAAGCGCCGCGCCGCGAGGCTGCGCCTGAAGCCGAACCCAAGCGCGAAGCTGAACCAAAGCGCGAAGCCGCGCCCAAGCGTGAAGCGCCACCTGAGCCGGCAGCCGAGGCCGCTCCACCACGTCCTCGCCGCGAAGCCGCGCCAGAAGCCGGTGCCGAGCCACAGCGCCCACGCCGCGAAGCCAAGCCAGATGCCCCAGCCGAACAGGCTGCACCAGAGCAGCAGCAGGAACGTCCTCGCCGTGCCAAGCCAGACCAGCAGCCCGCTGCCGAAGGTGAAGCAAAGCCCGAGCGTCCTCGTCGTGATGCAAAGCCTGATGCAGCCGCGCCAGCCGATGCAGCCCCAGCTGAGGCAGGAGCAGAACAGCAGCAGGAGCGTCCTCGTCGCCCGAAAGCCGATCAGCAGCCAGCAGCTGAAGGCGAGCGTCCACGCGCGCCGAAGGCGGAAGCGCCAGCCGCCGGTGAGGCGACACCCGAATCTGCAACCCCAGGCAAGAAGCCTGCCGCACCAGAGCCTGATGCAAAGGCCGCACCTGTGCCAAAGGAGCCGCCGACACCCGGCAGAGCGCCTGCTCCGAGTGAACAGCCGAACCCGGCCCCAGGTCAGCAGCCATCTGAGCAGCAACGCCCACCGCGTGCCCAGAGCGGTGAGCAGCCCGCGATCCCTGTAGCACCAGCTGCACCACAGGATGGCCAGACCACCGGTCAGGCACCTGCCGGTGAGCCTGTTCCTGCACAGATTGCGACGCCTCAGCAGGAAGCCGCTCCATCGACCAAGCAGGAGCTGGACAAGGCTCGCGCCGTTGCCAAGGATCCTTCGAAGTCTGCCGACACGGTTATTCTCCCTATCGACAAGGGCGCAGCCGTTCTGGATAGCGACAAGGAAGCCGAACGCTCTGGCAACCAGCAGTCACGCGATCAGCGTCGTCAGGAGCGTGAGGCCGTTCGTGACTTCAAGGTCCCGACATCTGACGCGGAAGCACAGTCCCGTCGTGGTGACAGCAATGCGGCACAGATCGTCATTCAGGCCATCACCTCCATGCAGGGTGAGCGCGTAGAACGTCGTCCGGAATATGACCGTCCCGAAGGCGTGCGTGAATGGCAGCCGCGCGACATGCCACGTGGTGGCCGTGATCCCGACATGGGCGACCGTGTGTTCCTGCAGTATGGCGACCGAGTCGTTGTGCGCGGCGATGATAATGACCGCTTCGTTCGTGATGGCGCCAAGCCATATTACGAGCGCCTGTCCGAAGGTCGCGTTCGTGAAACTGTCGAGCGTCGGGATGGAAGTCAGGTCGTGACGATCCGCAACCGTTACGGCGATGTCGTCCAGCGTTCGCGCATCGATGACCGTGGTCGTGAATATGTGCTGTTCTATGCGCCCGAGCTCGTAGACCAGCCAGACCGCGAATATGTGTATCGTGACCCGGGTCTGGATCTTCCACCAATGCGCCTGCGTATTCCGGTGCAGGACTACATCATCGATACATCAAGCGAGCCGGACCGCGACTACTATCGTTTCCTCGAGCAGCCACCGGTAGAGCCTGTAGAGCGCGTCTATTCCATGGATGAAGTGCGTTACTCTGCCCGTATCCGCGACAAGGTGCGCCGTATCGATCTGGATACCATCACCTTCGCAACAGGCAGTGCCGAAATTCCGATGAGCCAGGCGCAGTCATTGCGCAAGGTGGCGGATGCCATGAACAAGGTGCTTGAAAAGAACCCCGCCGAGACCTTCCTGATTGAAGGTCATACGGATGCTGTGGGCGATGACCAAAGCAACCTCGTTCTGTCTGATGAGCGCGCCGCCTCCGTTGCCAATGTGCTGACCGACGTCTACGGCATCCCGCCGGAAAACTTCGCAACACAGGGTTACGGCGAACGCTTCCTCAAGGTCCAGACGCTCGGCGCTTCTCAGGAAAACCGCCGCGTAACGATCCGTCGCATCACGTCGCTGGTGAAGCCTGTCGCTCAGAAGTGAGGTGACGCACGCCTGAATAAATCGGGATTGTCCCGACAAATTAAGCCCCCGAAAGTTGATCTCAACTTTCGGGGGCTTTTTAAATTGGGGCGCGCTAAACTCGCCCGCCAGAACTGCGATTAGAACTTCACGGCAAGGCCGATGTTCACAGCGTGCTGCTTCGTGTCGAAGTTGAGTGGCGAGCTGGATATGCGAAAATCAGTGTCGCCGTAGTCATTGTAGCGATATTCGACGCGCGTAAAGATGTTTTTGGTCAGCGCAAAATCGACACCGGCACCAACAGTCCAGCCCTTAAAGGTTTCTTTTTGGTCTGCAATTACGTTTTCCCAATATCCCTTCGTTGCGGTGAAACCGCTGGATACAAAGAACAGGGCGTGATCTACAGCATAACCTGCGCGTCCGCGGACAGAGCCAGAAACGTCTGTTCCGACTTTGTTGGTGCTTGTAAAATCGACGTCATTCCAGTCGTAACTGACATCGGCTTCAACGCCGAGAATGAAGTTGTGCCCAACGTCAAAATTCCAGCCGCCAAAACCGCCAACGCGTCCGCCATTAAAATCACCATCTTCCGTCAAGCCGCCCTGTGAAAGAGTGCCTTCCATCCAGCCATAGCCGCCATGGATACCTGCATAACCGCCAGCCCACGAGAACTCAGAGGTTTCAACAGCTGTCGGCGCAGATGGAACTTCATTAACGGCATCAGCCGCGATAGCGCTGCTGCCCCAGACCACAGCAATCGTCGTGGTTGTAAAAATAAAACTTCTGAACATATGCGTCTCCACTCGCTTTGATACGTATCGGCATAATCAGCGTCGCGTCGCGCGTATGTAGTAAAAAAGACACAGAACTCGCTATGTGCAGTGGAGATAAATATTCGATAAATATAATTTATATCGAAAGCGCTAGTATTCCTGGCTTATTGCAAATTATGAATTTATCATGAAGTAAAAAAATTACACTATTTGCACCCGCATCCACCGCGAATACAACCATATGTTTGTTCGCAGCTGCATAACTCTGACGCGAAATTCGCCTTCCAGAAAACGAATCGCTCATTCAAACGTTGCATGCAGATAAGACGACCCCGCAAAATTTATTCTCCTGCGGGGTCAGTGTTGAGCAAATGCGACGGGCTTTCTTAATCGCCAAGCGCTCAGATAAGTGCGACGGCGATCTCTGCGGCCAGACGGGCATTGTTGCGCACCAGTGCAATATTGGTGTCCAGGCTGCGGCCTTCGGTGATCTCGAAAATTTTCGAAAGCAGATAAGGCGTAACGGACTTTCCAGCGATCTCGTCTTCCTCTGCGTGGGAAAGGGCGCGGGTGATGTAGATCTCCATCTCCTCGCGGGAAATTTCGTCCTCTTCCGGCACGGGGTTCGCAACCAGCGTGCCACCATCGATGCCAAGCTGTTCGCGCGTTGTCTGGAAATTGGCGATTGCAGCGGGACTGTTCAGCGAGAGCGGGCTTTTAAGGCCAGACGCCCTCGACCAGAATGCCGGAAACTCCGTCGATCCGAAAGTCACGACAGGAACGCCATTCGTTTCCAACACCTCAAGCGTCTTTGGAATGTCGAGGATTGCCTTGGCGCCCGCGCAAACAACGATAACGCCGGTTCGTGCCAGTTCGGTCAGGTCAGCGGAGATATCGAAGCTTGTCTCGGCACCGCGATGTACGCCGCCAATGCCGCCGGTTGCGAAGACCTTGATGCCTGCGTGTTCAGCGGCAATCATGGTGGCGGCAACAGTCGTTGCGCCTGTGCGACGCTCGGCGATGGCGAAAGCGATATCGGCACGCGATACTTTCATCGCATCCGTGGTCTTTGCGAGCGCTTCGAGCTCTTCTTTTTCAAGCCCGATATGCAGAGTGCCGTGAATGACAGCGATGGTTGCCGGAATGGCGCCCTGATCGCGGATGATCTGTTCCACGCTTTCAGCCATCTGGATATTGCCGGGATAAGGCATGCCGTGGGTGATGATGGTTGATTCGAGGGCGACAATCGGCGCGCCGCGCTGTTTGGCGGCGGCTACCTCAGTCGAATAAGCGATAGGCAAAAGCGGGGGAATGGATTTTGTCATTGGTTCTTCCGATCTATTTCAGCGGTCTGTTCATACCATTTCAGCCGGTGGCACAAGGGCCAGCATAGCATCGAGCGTGTTCTGATTTAATTCCGGGGCAGTTGCGCTAGGGGATTGCACGGTGATGGCCGCAGCCGCAGCACCCCAGCGCAGCGCCTGTGATGGTGGGTGCCCCTGCCTGATGGCAGCTAGATAACCCGAGGCCATCGCATCTCCCGCACCGGTGACATCTCGTACCGAGGTAATAAGGGGCGGGTGCAGAATGGCCGTTTCCCTTTCGTTGAAACCCACGACGTGCCGCGCACCGCTGGTGATGACGCCGCCGCGAAGGCCGAGCGATTTCAAAAGTTCCGGCCATTCTCGCACATCGTCCACATCAGCGCCGGTCAATGCCCGCGCCTCTGCCTCGTTCATAAAGACAATGTCGATATCGGCCAAAGCGGGTTTAAGCTTCCCAACTTTCGCAGGCGATATGGCGATGGCCGCAATTGGCTTCTCGCAGACGCGCGCAGCAACGCTCAATGCCAGCAGAGTGGCTTCCGGCAGGTTGGCATCGCAAAGAATCGCATCGCTTGCCATGATGGCCTCGCGCACGGCCCGCACCCGTAGGCGTCGCGGGGTGAAAAGCGTGTAGAGCTCCATATCTGCGATGGCGATGACAAGATTTCCATCGCGTTCAAGGATGGCTGTGTAGCTGGGGGTGCTGCGATCGAGGAATGTGAACGGCGTATCTTCGACGCCAGCGTCTCTTGCCGCCGCTGCCACCGTTTCACCATTCGCATCGCCACCCCGCGGCGCGATGATCCTAACCTGGAAGCCGAGACGCGACAGGTTGCGGGCTGCATTGAAACCGCCGCCGCCAGCCTCCTCCATCCATCCGCCGGGATTGCTTGCTCCGACCACGGTTTCCGTCTGGATCATCCCTCGACGGTCAATATGTGCGCCGCCGAGAACGAGTAATTTATTCACTGCCGTTTTTCCCCATGTCAGCCGTCAAATGCGTATCGATTCGGTTTTTGAAAGCCCTTGAAACTCCGATGCAAGGTAATGTTTTTCCACAGCTTGAAAACAAAAACAAATGTAGAACAAAGGACTTATCCATATTTGATTTCAATATGATGATGCCCCATTGCGGGATGAGAACAAATAAAGTACAAAACGGCCATCGAGAGCTTCATTGCCTGTGCGGCTTCAATAACCTAAAGGTGGTTTCCAGATGGCACAAAATTCTTTGCGTCTTGTAGAGGACAAAGCAGTGGATAAAAGCAAGGCACTGGAGGCGGCGCTTTCCCAGATCGAACGTTCGTTCGGTAAGGGATCGATTATGAAGCTCGGTTCCAATGAAAGTATCGTCGAGGTCGAGACCGTTTCCACAGGTTCGCTCAGCCTTGATGTGGCGCTCGGTATTGGTGGTCTGCCCAAGGGCCGTATCATCGAGATTTACGGACCTGAAAGCTCGGGTAAGACGACGCTCGCTTTGCAGACAATTGCAGAAGCGCAGAAAAAGGGCGGAATTTGCGCCTTTGTGGATGCCGAGCATGCGCTCGATCCGGTCTATGCCCGCAAGCTCGGTGTCGATCTCCACAACTTGCTGATTTCGCAGCCCGATACGGGTGAGCAGGCGCTTGAAATTACCGATACGCTGGTGCGTTCCGGCGCGGTCGACGTGCTTGTCATCGACTCCGTTGCTGCGCTGACGCCGCGTGCGGAAATTGAAGGCGAAATGGGCGATAGCCTTCCCGGTCTTCAGGCTCGTTTGATGAGCCAGGCGTTGCGCAAGCTGACCGCCTCGATTTCGAAGTCGAAGACCATGGTTATCTTCATCAACCAGATCCGCATGAAGATCGGCATTTCCTACGGTTCGCCTGAGGTGACCACTGGCGGTAATGCTTTGAAGTTCTACGCATCCGTGCGTCTCGACATTCGTCGTATCGGCGCCGTCAAGGACCGTGAAGAGGTTGTGGGCAACCAGACCCGCGTTAAGGTCGTCAAGAACAAGATGGCACCTCCCTTCAAGCAGGTCGAATTCGACATCATGTATGGCGAAGGCGTATCCAAGACGGGCGAGCTTGTCGATCTCGGTGTGAAGGCTGGTCTGGTCGAAAAGGCGGGTGCATGGTTCTCCTACAAGAGCCAGCGTTTGGGGCAGGGGCGTGAAAACGCAAAGACCTTCCTCAAGGAAAACCCCGCCGTGGCGGAAGAGATCGAACTGGCGTTGCGCCAGAATGCTGGTCTCATCGCTGAAAAGTTCCTCCAGAACGGTGGACCTGAGGCGGATGCGGATGGAGTTGATCCCGACGCGTGATGCGCTTTGTCGGACATAAATTTCGGCAATATTCTGGTATTTGAAGATCAAAGGTCGTGCGATTGTGTCGCGCGGCCTTTATTTGTGCTGTGTCCGTGCCCTGTTTGGCTGGACAGGCAGTGTGGCGGACGATAAAAGCCAGTGTTTTTTATGCTATGGCCGCGGGATCGCGTGGAAATGAAGGACTTCTGATGAGCGGTGTAAATGAAATCCGGTCGACCTTCCTCGACTACTTCAAGAAGAACGGTCACGAGATCGTGCCATCCAGCCCGCTTGTGCCGCGCAATGATCCGACATTGATGTTTACCAATGCGGGCATGGTTCAGTTCAAGAACGTCTTTACCGGATTGGAAAGCCGTCCCTATTCTACGGCGGCATCCTCGCAGAAATGCGTTCGCGCCGGTGGCAAGCATAACGATCTGGATAATGTCGGCTACACCGCCCGCCATCACACCTTCTTTGAAATGCTCGGCAATTTCTCCTTCGGTGACTATTTCAAGGAAGAGGCGATTACCCACGCCTGGAACCTGATCACCAAGGAATTCGGGATCGACAAGAACCGCCTGCTGGTGACTGTCTACCATACCGACGACGAAGCCTTTGATCTCTGGAAGAAGATTGCCGGTTTCTCCGATGATCGCATCATCCGCATTCCCACGAGCGACAATTTCTGGGCGATGGGTGATACCGGTCCTTGCGGTCCCTGCTCGGAAATCTTCTATGACCATGGCGATCATATCTGGGGTGGCCCTCCCGGTTCTGCAGATGAAGATGGCGATCGCTTCATTGAGATCTGGAATCTCGTCTTCATGCAGTATGAGCAGGTCACGAAGGAAGAGCGCATCAGCCTGCCGCGTCCGTCCATCGACACCGGCATGGGCCTTGAGCGCATTTCCGCGCTTCTTCAGGGCAAGCACGACAATTACGATACGGATCTGTTCAAGGCTCTAATTGCCGCATCCGTCGAGGCCACGGGCGTTCCGGCGGAAGGCGATAACCGCGCCAGCCACCGCATCATTGCTGATCACCTTCGCTCGACGGCCTTCCTGATTGCCGATGGCGTCCTGCCATCGAATGAAGGTCGCGGCTATGTGCTGCGCCGCATCATGCGTCGCGCCATGCGCCATGCCGAATTGCTTGGCTCACGCGAGCCGTTGATCTGGAAGCTGCTGCCCGCGCTCGTTCAGCAGATGGGCCGCGCCTATCCTGAGTTGGTTCGCGCCGAGGCGCTGATTTCCGAAACGCTGAAGCTGGAAGAAACCCGGTTCCGCAAGACGCTGGAGCGCGGCCTCTCGCTGCTGTCCGATGCAACGTCAACCTTGAATAAGGGCGATATGCTGGACGGCGAAACGGCCTTCAAGCTCTATGACACCTATGGCTTCCCGCTTGATTTGACACAGGATGCGCTGCGCGCGCGTGAAATCGGCGTGGATGTATCAGGCTTTACCGGCGCTATGGAGCGCCAGAAGGCTGAGGCACGTTCGCACTGGACGGGCTCCGGCGACAAGGCGACCGAAACCGTCTGGTTCGAGCTCAAGGAAAAGCATGGCGCGACCGAGTTCCTCGGTTACGACACCGAGACCGCAGAAGGTGTCGTCCTGGCCATCGTCAAGGATGGCAAGTCGGTGGAAAGTGCTGCCGAGGGTGAGACCGTTCAGATCGTCGTCAACCAGACACCGTTCTACGGTGAGTCCGGCGGCCAGATGGGCGATACCGGCATCATCTCGTCCGACGATGGCGCGTTTTCCGTGTCTGATACGCACAAGAAAGGCGAGGGCCTGTTTGCGCATATCGGTTCCGTTTCCAAGGGCGGGATCAAGGTTGGTGATGAAGTGCAACTGACTGTCGATCACGACAGACGGTCGCGCCTGCGCGCCAACCATTCGGCCACGCACCTTTTGCACGAAGCTTTGCGCGAGGTTCTTGGCACCCATGTGGCTCAGAAGGGCTCGCTGGTTGCGCCAGAACGCCTGCGTTTCGACGTCTCTCATCCCAAGCCCATGTCGGCTGAAGAGTTGAAGATTGTCGAAGACATGGCCAATGAAATCATTCTGCAGAACTCGCCTGTCGTGACGCGCCTGATGAGCGTTGACGATGCCATTGCCGAAGGCGCTATGGCGCTGTTTGGTGAGAAGTACGGTGATGAAGTGCGCGTTGTATCCATGGGCACCGGCATCCATGGTGCCAAGGCCAATCGCCCATATTCCGTTGAGCTTTGCGGTGGCACGCACGTCTCCGCGACCGGCCAGATCGGTTTGGTGCGCGTGCTGGGCGAAAGCGCAGTGGGTGCAGGTGTGCGCCGCATCGAAGCGGTCACCGGTCCTGGCGCTCTGGCTTATCTTGCCGAGCAGGATGAGCGTGTGAAGGCTCTGGCCTCATCATTGAAGGTTCAGCCTTCCGAATTGCTGGCGCGCGTTGAAAGCCTTGTCGATGAGCGTAAGAAGATGGAGCGTGAGCTGAATGACGCCCGTCGCAAGCTCGCAATGGGTGGCGGCTCCTCTGAAGGCTCTGCTGGTGACGTGAAGGATATCGGTGGCGTCAAGTTCCTGGCCAAGACCCTGTCCGGCATTGATGCGAAGGATCTGAAGAGCCTTGCTGACGAAGCCAAGTCTGGTCTCGGCTCCGGCGTCGTCCTGCTGATTGCCGTCTCCGAAGACGGCAAGGCCAGCGCTGTCGCAGCCGTGACCGAAGACCTGACAGCGCGCCTCAGCGCGGTTGACCTCGTTCGCACAGCCTCCGCTGCACTCGGCGGCAAGGGCGGCGGCGGTCGTCCAGACATGGCTCAGGCCGGTGGCCCGGATGGTGACAAGGCAGATGCGGCGATTGAAGCTGTATCAGCGTCTCTGGCTGGCTGAGTAAAGTGGTTCTCTGACACCTCGGAAACGAGTGGCAAGATCGAATGTGGTTAGACCCTCGGGACAAGCCCGAGGGTGAGGAAGGGAGGTAAGACTTGCGTCTTAGCTCCCCCATTTCTCTTTAAATGTCGGCGGTTCAGCCAGCCGCTTGCTGTGCCTTCAGTGCATCGTCATCCATCTGCGTTGCTCGCTTGTAGGCTTCACGCTCTTTCAGATTGGCGGTATAATCCACGAAGCGCTGACGTTTCTCGATCGTCCCGAATTGCATCCCCCAGCTAAGTTGTGAGCCGATATAGACGTCGGCGGCGGTGAACTTATCACCTGCAATATAGCGGTTGGCTTCAAGCGCCTTTTCGATTGTATCCATAACATCGCTATAGGCACCGCAACCCGCCATACGCTGCTTGTCTGGCCCAATCTCAAAACCCATGGCTTTCGTGGTCACAGACATTTCCAGCGGACCTGCCGCATAGAAAAACCAGCGATAATATGTGCCGCGTTCTGCAATAGGCGGAGCAAGGTTTGCCTGCGGAAATGCATCTGCGAGATAGGCGCAGATCGCCGCAGTTTCGGTAATCACTGTGTTTCCATGCTTGATGGCCGGAACTTTGCCCATCGGGTTGATGGCCTTGTAGGCTTCCGATTTCATCGCGCCTGCATAATCCAGATATTCGGTGTTGTAGGTCGCGCCAACTTCTTCCAGCATCCAGCGCACGATGCGCCCGCGAGACATGGGGTTGGTATAGAGTGTGAGGTCGCTCATTGTGTCTTCTCCCTATTTGACGTTGATGCGGCTTGGCATCTTTCTAACTCAAAAGAAAACCCGGCGCAGTGGCCGGGTTCTCAGTGTCAGTGTCTGTGCAAGGCCAATTAGGCAGCCATGGCCAGCTTGAGGTTTTCGTCGACCTTGTCGAGGAAAGCCGTTGTTGAAAGCCAAGGCTGATCTGGGCCGATGAGCAGCGCCAGATCCTTAGTCATGTAACCGGCTTCGACGGTGTCTACGCAAACGGTTTCAAGCGTTGCTGCGAACTTTGCCAGTTCGGCATTGTCATCCAGCTTGGCGCGGTGAGCGAGACCACGGCTCCAGGCGAAGATCGACGCGATGGAGTTGGTCGATGTTTCCTGACCCTTCTGGTGCTGGCGGTAGTGACGGGTCACTGTGCCGTGCGCAGCTTCTGCTTCAACCGTACGGCCATCCGGCGACAGAAGAACCGAGGTCATGAGGCCGAGAGAGCCGAAGCCCTGGGCAACCGTGTCGGACTGAACGTCGCCGTCGTAGTTCTTGCACGCCCAGACATAACCGCCGGACCACTTGAGCGCGGATGCGACCATGTCATCGATGAGGCGGTGCTCATAGGTGATGCCGACTTCGTCGAACTTCGCCTTGAATTCAGCCTGATAGATTTCTTCGAAGATATCCTTGAAGCGACCGTCATAGGCCTTGAGGATGGTGTTCTTCGTGGACAGGTAAACAGGCCACTTGCGCATCAGGCCGTAGTTCATGGAAGCGCGGGCGAATTCGCGGATCGACTCATCCAGGTTGTACATGGCCATGGCCACGCCAGCGCTTGGCGCATCGAAAACGTCTTTTTCAATAACCTGGCCGTCTTCACCAACGAACTTGATCGTCAGCTTGCCCTTGCCGGGGAATTTGAAATCGGTTGCCTTGTACTGGTCGCCGAAAGCGTGACGGCCAACAACGATTGGCTTTGTCCATCCGGGAACGAGGCGCGGCACGTTCTTGCAGATGATAGGCTCGCGGAAAATAACGCCGCCCAGGATGTTGCGGATCGTGCCGTTCGGGCTCTTCCACATCTGCTTGAGGTTGAATTCCTTGACGCGATCTTCGTCTGGCGTGATCGTTGCGCACTTGATGCCTACGCCGTGCTTCTTGATGGCGTGAGCAGCATCAATCGTTACCTGGTCGTTGGTAGCATCGCGGTTTTCAACCGAAAGATCGTAGTATTCGATGTCGAGATCGAGGTACGGCAGGATCAGCTTGTCCTTGATGAGCTGCCAGATGATACGGGTCATTTCGTCGCCGTCTAGATCGACGACCGGATTGGCTACCTTGATCTTTGTCATAAATTCCTCACCTTCGAGAATGATGCGCCGGGAGGGCGCGATATTCAAAAAATATCCCGTGGCGCTATAGCATTGCGAGCGTCGAAGGCAAAGCCATATGCATGCCTTTTTTGGGTGTGAGACAACCAAAACGCGTTGCTAAAAGTCGCGGGCGATTTAGAGTCTGCCGATTCGCTTACGTCGGGTAAGCCTTGCTCCAGGACATCATCATGCGGAAATTTCTGCTTACCACTGCTGCCATTCTCTTTTCCACCCACGCCATTGCCGCAGACCCGACAGAACCTGTGAAAAAGGTGATGGATATTACCGTGAAGAACTGGTCGGGCGAAGCGCAAGACTGGAAATACATATTCGATGAAGACCTGCTGAGCACGCTGTTCAGCAAGGCATTTGCGGCACAATACCGCGAAGCGTCGAAGAAGCCCGCTTCCGAAGTCGAGAGCGGCGAGAAGGGAGACCCGTTCGGTTACGACGTCGTCACCAACTCGCAGGATGGCTGCCCGTTGCAGGATGTTGCCATCACGCCCGTGCCCGCCAAGGATGGCATGACCAGCGTGAACGTCAAGTTCAAGCTGTGGGCCTGCATGGATGAGGCCGAGATGAAGGCGAGCGTCGATCAGGTCGATTTCGATGTGATCGAGGAAGACGGTAAGCCAGTGATCAGCGATATTCACCGCGTGGGCGACGATGGCCGTGATTCCCTCGTTCAGGAAATGACAAATATCATCAAGGGTGAATAAGCCGCATTTCCCGGCTCGTGCCTTTGATTTGTCCTTAAATCTGTGCCAGTGAAACGCCAAAATATTGGAAGGCGACTATGGCAGGTACAAACAGCGAGCTTGAGCTTCTGGCAGAGGGTCCGGCGATCATTCTTGTCGAACCCCAGCTGGGTGAAAACATCGGCATGGTGGCACGCGCCATGGCCAATTTTGGTCTGGCCGAGTTGCGGTTGGTCAATCCGAGAGATGGCTGGCCGAATGAGAAGGCTCGCTCTGCCGCCTCGAAAGCCGACCATGTCATCGATAACACGCGGGTTTTCGATACGATCGAAGAGGCGACTGCCGATCTGCAATTCACCTATGCGACGACAGCGCGGGAGCGTTATGGTTTTAAGCCGGTGCGTGCCCCCGTTGTTGCGGCGGAAACTCTGCGCTTGAAATTCAGATCCGGCGAGAAGACCGGCATTCTGTTTGGTCGTGAGCGTTGGGGCCTGACCAATGAAGAGGTGGCGCTGGCCGATGAGATCGTGACGTTTCCAGTCAATCCAGCCTTTGCCTCGCTGAACATCGCGCAGGCCGTTCTGCTCATGTCCTATGAGTGGATGAAGTCCAGCATGGAGGATCTGAGCCAGACTCTGTTTGAGCCTCTGGAGCAGCAGCAGGCGACAAAGGAGCAGCTTTACGGGCTGTTCGAGCAGATGGAAGAAGCGCTGGATGCCCGCGGATATTTCCGCCCCGAAGGCAAGAAGCAGCGCATGATTGAAAATCTGCGGGCGGTCTTGTCTCGCCGTGCGCTCTCTTCGCAGGAAATCAACGTTTTGCGCGGCGTCTTCGGCACATTCGACAAATATGGACGCCAGACGCCGAGGGGCAGCAATGGCCCCTATGCCGAGGAAAGCGTGAGGGAAGATGGCGCCGACGACGCGTGATCCCATGCCGCCAGGGTCAAAGCCGGTGCTCGTTCTGGATAGCGGCATTGGCGGCTTGACCGTCTTGCGCGAGGCAAGAGTTCTGATGCCGGAGCGCGGCTTCATCTATGTTGCTGATGATGCCGGTTTTCCCTATGGCGGGTGGGAAGAGGGTGCGCTGACTGAGCGGCTGCTTTCACTGTTTGGCTGGCTGATCGAGACCCACCAACCGGAAATCTGCATTGTTGCCTGCAATACGGCGTTTACGCTTGCAAGTGCTGCTCTTCGCGCAAAATTTCCCGATATGACGTTTGTCGGCACAGTTCCCGCCATCAAGCCGGCGGCAGAGCGCACGCGTTCTGGCCTCGTTTCGGTTCTGGCCACGCCCGGCACAGTGAAACGTGCCTATACGCGTGATCTCATCCAGTCTTTCGCTTCTCAATGCCATGTGCGGTTGGTTGGGTCTGAAAACCTCGCCCGCATGGCGGAAGCGTGGATACGCGGAGAGCCTGTTTCGGATGATGCAGTTCTAGCGGAAATATCGCCTTGCTTCGTTGAGGAGAAGGGCGCGCGCACGGATATTGTTGTGCTGGCCTGCACCCATTATCCATTCATGGCCAATGTCTTCCGCAAGCTGGCGCCATGGCCGGTGGACTGGCTTGATCCCGCCGAAGCCATCGCGCGACAGGCGCGGCGAAAAGTCGAAATGGTGCAGGGTGCTGAGCATCCCGAAGGCTTCGACTTTGCGATTTTCACATCCGGCCGACCCGACTTTACAACGCGACGCCTAATGCAGGGCTTTGGTCTGAAGGTCGCCGCCCCGCAACGGTAACTGTTGCATATTTGCTTCAATTTTGATTTCGGTTGCAATTTTCGATTGAGGCTGTTGCCTTGTGAAAAAAGCTGTGGCAAAAATTACAAGCTCGCAACTCAAACTCAGGAGGCGTTATATGACTACATTTACGAACCATCGCCTCGCTGGCGTAGCACGTCGGATGATGCCGGTTCTTACCGAAATTACCTTGGTATCTTTCCGATAAAGGTCTGCTGACGCGGCCTTTCTCTGCCTCTGGGCATTCCAACACCTAACAACCGCAAACTCATCGTGTCGTCGCATTTTTGCACGTCCGATTCCCTTTGCGCATTTTTCCCATCACGAAAGGGCCTGGTTGCTGAAACGCACCGGGACGGATTCTTATGTCCAATGAACAATCTATACGTGTAACTGATGCTTCGACCGCTGTTGATGAGCTGTTCAGCCATTTTGGCGTCTGGGTAACATTAAGAGCGATGCTCGTCGTTGCATGGAAGCGTCACCAGACCCGGGCTCACGTTTCGCATTTGTCCGATCACATGCGGCGTGACATCGGCCTGCCGGTTATCAAAGAACGGCAAGCGCCGCCACTGATACCCCCCTGGGCCCCGCGCTTTTGAGATGGCCACCTTCTCGGCGGCAATGCTGCCGAGAAGGTTTTCAAATTAAACGACAGAATTGAGAATGCTGATGCAAGTTACAATAAACAAGCTGTCCGGCCCTGACGCTGGAGACTATCGTTCCCTTCGGCTGGAGTGTCTGGCCGCCCATCCGGAATCCTTTGGCTCATCCTTCGAAGAAGAGTGCCTGCTATCCCTCGAAGACTTCGCACAGCGCCTTGAACAACACGATATTTTTGGTGCTCGACGATCTGATACGAATGTCATGGTTGGCACTGTGGGTCTGCATCTCTCCGCAGCTGCGAAACTCAGGCACAAAGGGTTGATTGTCGGGATGTATGTGCGGCCGGAAATGCGCGGATTGGGCGTCGGTGCAGCGCTTGTTCAACACGTTCTGGACTATGCACGGCCAATTGTTGAACAGGTCAATCTCGTCGTGGAGGCATCGAATGTTGGTGCATGCGGGCTCTATAGGAAGCTAGGTTTCGAGCAATATGGATACGAGCCACGTGCGCGCAAAGTCGGGCAGACCTATTATGACGACGTCCTGATGGCGCTCGCGCTGCGCGATGGGCAAGCTTGAGCTTCCCGTTATCGCAATTTTCCTTGATCTTGTTTCAGCTTGGTGGCTTGCTTTCCGTTATCATCGCTAAGGGAGACATGATTATGCCGATTGAGAACTGGCTGGCCTTTGTTGCCGCATCTGCCATTATGCTTGCCATTCCCGGACCAACAATCCTGCTGGTCATTTCCTATGCGCTGGGCCATGGGCGGAAGGCGAGTTCTGCCACCGTTGCTGGCGTGGCGCTGGGGGATTTTACGGCGATGACGGCGTCGATGCTGGGGCTGGGTGCGCTGCTTGCGACATCCGCCGCGCTGTTTACGGGCCTCAAATGGGTGGGGGCCGCCTATCTCATCTATCTTGGTATCAAGATCTGGCGGGCGCCGGTGAGCGGCGAGGGCGCAGGGGAAGAGCAGACAAAGGGCAGGGAACGTCCGCTCAAGATATTCCTGCATACCTATGTCGTCACGGCGCTCAATCCCAAGAGCATCATCTTTTTCGTGGCGTTCCTGCCGCAGTTTCTCACGCCATCTTTGCCCTTCTGGCCACAGGTCATGATCTTTGAGGTTACATTCCTTGTGCTTGCCACCTGCAACGCGGCTCTTTATGGATTGCTGGCAAGTGCGGCCCGCAACTCCATTCGCAAGCCAAATGTCCAACGTATCGTCAACCGTACGGGCGGCAGCCTGTTGATCGGGGCTGGTGTGTTGACCATGGGTTGGAAACGGGCCGTCGGTTAAGAGCGCCGCGATTTCCTGCGGCACCGATTGGAATTCACATGGCAGTGCCGCACATATTTCTCGCCCTCATCACTGTGTTTTTGTGGGGCTTCAACTTCGTTGTCATCAAGGTCGGCGTCATGAATATGCCGCCCTTGTTTCTGACGGCGTTGCGGTACTTTTTCGCCGCTGTCCCGCTCATCTTCTTTCTGCCGCGCCCCAAAGTGCCGTGGCAGCATATGGTGGTCTACGGCATGGTCATGGGCTGCGCGCAGTTCGGGCTTTTATACACCGCCATTAAATGGGGCCTGCCTGCGGGGTTGGCTTCGCTGGTCATGCAGTCGCAAGCCTTTTTCACCATGGCGCTGGCTGTAACCCTGCTGGGTGAAATTCCTTTGAAATCCCATGTGGCGGGAGCACTTGTTGCGTTCAGCGGTCTGGCCGTCATTGGTCTTGAGCGGCTGAACATCAGCGCCATGGTGCCGCTTTTAATGTGCGTCGGCGCGGCCTTCAGCTGGGCAATTGGCAATATCGTCAATCGCAAGGTGGGCAGGGTCAACGCGATCTCCTTCGTGGCCTGGACCAGCCTTGTGCCGGTGCTGCCACTAATAGCCCTTTCTCTTGTTCTGGAAGGTCCGCAGGCCATAGCAGTGGGTCTGGCAACGGCAAATCTCATGACGGTTCTTGTCGTTGTTTATATGGCTTATGGTGCAACAATCGTCGGGGCAGGGATATGGAGCTTTCTTCTGCTTCGTTATCCAGCTGGAACTGTCGCGCCATTTTCACTGCTGGTGCCAATTGTCGGCTTTATCGGTGCGTATTATGCTTTCGATGAGGAGATCACGCTGCTGGAGATCATTGGCAGCGCGCTCGTGGTCGCAGGACTTGCGCTCAATGTGTTCGGACGCCGCATTTCATTGGGGCGCGGCTGATAAGGCGTTTGCGATATTCCCTGTGCATTGTCGCGATGCGCGGGCGCATTTGTCGAAATATTTGGTAAAGAGAAGGTTCGCGCGGCGCATCGTCGGCACGTCATCCTTTCGCAGTGCAGGGAATTGTCAAATTGCAGGTCGGTATCGACATGGGAACGCTATCGGGCGGGCAGTCAGCCAAGCTCGATATTGAGGAATTGCTCGCCACACGCTTGCTGGTGCAGGGCAACTCCGGCTCAGGGAAATCCCATCTGCTCCGCCGTTTGCTGGAGCAATCCGCTCCCTGGGTGCAACAGGTCATCATCGATCCCGAAGGCGATTTCGTTACGCTGGCCGATAAGTTCGGCCATGTGGTGGTTGATGGTGAGCGCACGGAAGGCGAACTTTCCGGCATTGCGAACCGTATTCGCCAGCACCGGGTGTCCTGCGTTCTGACGCTGGAAGGCTTGGATGTCGAGCAGCAGATGCGCGCCGCCGCTGCCTTCCTGAACGGACTTTTCGATGCAGACCGCGAGTTCTGGTATCCCGTCCTTGTCGTGGTGGATGAGGCGCAGATGTTTGCCCCCTCCGTTGCTGGTGAGGTGACGGAAGACGCCCGCAAAATGTCGCTCGGTGCTATGACGAACCTGATGTGCCGTGGCCGTAAACGTGGCCTGGCCGGCGTTATTGCCACGCAGCGTTTGGCAAAGCTTGCCAAGAACGTCGCAGCCGAAGCATCCAACTTCCTGATGGGCCGCACGTTCCTCGATATCGATATGGCGCGTGCAGCCGATCTGCTGGGCATGGACCGCCGTCAGGCGGAAATGTTCCGCGATCTGCAACGCGGGAATTTCGTGGCGCTCGGACCGGCGCTGTCGCGTCGCCCTCTGCCGATCATCATTGGTGCAGTGGAAACCTCGGCACGATCGTCGTCGCCGAAGCTCATGCCGCTGCCCGACTCACCGCAGGATGTGGAAGACCTGATCTTCACGCCTGACCCGGAGGAATTCACCCGCGCGCCGGTGCGCCGGACCCCGCCGGCACCGCGCCCAACGACTGATATTCTGGCCGAGCTTGCTCGTTCCACGCCAGCCATTGGGGGCCCGGAGCCGCAGCAGCCGACACAGCGCAGCAGCCAGCCTGAAATGTCGCCAGAAGAGCGCGAAGATAAGATTTCTGCCGTGCTATCGGAAATCATGGACGATCCGCAATCGGCCTATCGCACCGATGCGGTTCTCTATCAGGAGTTTCTGGTGCGCGCCCGCATGCGGCGCATTCCTGGCACCCCCATGGCGCTTTCCGAGTTCCGCCGTCAGGTGGCCATCACCCGCTCCGGCGTGGATGCGGAGATGGCGGCAAGCGAGGACTGGCAGAGGGCGCTCGCACTCTCCAAGAGCGTGTCAGACGATTTGCAGGGTGTTTTCCTGTTGTTGGTCAAGGCAGCTCTGAACGAAGAGCCATGTCCTTCAGATGCCCGCATCGCGCGCGCCTATGGCACGCATTCCGCGCGTCGTGCCCGCATGCTGCTCGGCTATTTCGAGGAGAAGGAACTGGTTGTCGTGCACGCGGATTTCTCCGGCAAGCGCATCGTTGCGTTCCCTGACCTCGACGCAAAAACCGCACCCGGAGATGCGGATGCGGCTGATGAAACTTCAAAGTTGGCAGCAGAGTAAACTATGAAGGCGGCTTTCGCCGCCTCCACATCTGTCATTATTCTACAGCTTTCGTTTCATTGCGGGTCGCCCACAGCGAGCCGATGATGCCGGTCGCAAGGATCGCGACTGTCACACCGAGCGATACTGTCGGCGGGATCTTGGCAATGCCGAGCATGTCAGCCACGAAGATCTTGGAACCGACGAAGACCAGAACCGCAGCCAACGCATATTTCAGATACGCAAAGCGGTGGATGAGGGCAGCCAGCGCGAAGTAGAGAGCGCGAAGGCCAAGGATCGCGAAGATGTTCGATGTGTAAACGATGAACGGGTCGGTGGTGATCGCGAAGATCGCTGGGATCGAGTCGACCGCGAAGATAAGGTCGGCAATTTCGACCATGATCAGCGCGAGGAACAGCGGCGTTACAAACGTCTTCAGCTTGCCCGTCTTTTCGTCGACTTCCTTTACGATGAATTTTTCACCGTGCAGCGCGTTGGTGACCGGCAGGTGCTTGCGCAGGAACTTCAGGATCTTGTTGTTGCCGATATCATTCGCATCATGATCTGACGAGAACAGCATCTTGAGGCCGGTAAAGACCAGAAACGCCGCGAAGATATAAAGCACCCAGTGGAAGTTCTCGACGATGGCTGCACCAGCGGCAATCATGATACCGCGCAGAACGATCACGCCCAGAATACCCCAGAGCAGCACGCGGTGCTGATATTGGCGAGGGATGGCAAAATAGGAGAAGATCATGGCGATGATGAAGATGTTGTCCATCGCCAGGCTTTTCTCGACGACAAAGCCTGTCACATATTCCAAAGCCAGTTGCTGGCCGGATTGATACCAAATCCAGCCGCCGAAGGCCAAGCCGATACCGATATAGAAGGTGGACATCAGCATGCTTTCGCGAATGCCGATTTCCTTGGAGTTTTTGTGCAACACGCCCAAATCAAGGGCGAGAAGACCTAATACGAGAGAAATAAAGACAGCCCACATCCAGGTGGGGGTGCCGAGAAAATCAGCGAAGAGAAATTCCATCAGTCAACCTTTGGCCGGACGAGGTTGGCTTTTCAGATGGGGACGCGTGAGCAATATTTAGACGTGGCCCCACCCTCAAGAGACTCGACATCGCGTATTGTCCGGTAATACGCCAGAGGGGCCCGAGTCCTGATCACGGACGAGAAATAATGTGGCGAAATCCTGTTTCAAGAGGGGTGTCAAACTTTTTTCTCATTGACATATTTATGAAGGAACCATAGAAGCCGCACAACACCGGGCAGCAATGCTCGGTGTTATCTGTTGATTGCCTTGCAGCTCGAAAGTTGTCGTTCGGCAATCGACATCACCGACATGTCCCGTGGCTTCTCCATTCGCAAATGTGAGAAATCTGTCAGAGGTCCTAAAACGGGACCTCAGAGGAGGGCGTGTTTCCTTGATCCGGTTTGGCAACAAACCGGTGTAACATTCTGAAAGGAAATACGATGAGCAAGCGCGAATCGTCTAAGTATAAAATTGACCGCCGCATGGGCGAAAATATCTGGGGTCGTCCTAAGTCTCCAGTAAACCGCCGCGAATACGGCCCAGGCCAGCACGGCCAGCGCCGCAAGGGCAAGATGAGCGACTTCGGCACGCAGCTGCGCGCCAAGCAGAAGCTGAAGGGCTACTACGGTGAAGTCCGTGAAAAGCAGTTCCGTGCAACTTACGACGAAGCTAACCGTCGCAAGGGTGACACATCCGAGAACCTGATCGGTCTGCTCGAGTCCCGTCTGGACGCGATCGTATACCGCGCAAAGTTCGTTCCGACTGTTTTTGCTGCTCGCCAGTTCGTAAACCATGGCCACGTCACGGTTAACGGCGTTCGCGTCAACATCGGTTCTTACCGCTGCAAGCCAGGCGACGTTATCGAAGTTCGCCAGAAGTCCAAGCAGCTGGTAACGGTTCTGGAAGCTGTTGCTCTCGCAGAGCGCGACGTTCCTGACTACGTTGAAGTTGATCACAACAAGATGGTTGCGACATTCGTTCGCGTTCCTGCTCTTGCTGACGTTCCTTACGCCGTCGTCATGGAACCACACCTTGTGGTCGAATTCTACTCGCGTTAATCTGCGTGTAGCATCCATTGGAAAAGCCGCCTTTCGAGGCGGCTTTTTTTATGCGCGGTTTTGGGGAAGTGCCGTCACCTCGCAGAATGCGGGATGACGGGCGAGGTGGCCTGCACCTTAGACTGTTGCTGCTGCCCGCTGTTTGATCAGCCGCTCGATCAGCGCCGCATCAAGTTCGCCATAGCTGTCAATGACCACGTCAGGTCCAAGCTCAGCCATTGGCACATCCGTGTAACCAAATGTGACGCCGACCGATGGTATCTGGGCGTTCTTGGCCGAAGCGATGTCGTTCAGGCTGTCGCCCACCATCACGCTGCGTGCGAGTTCTCCGCCAGCTTTTTCGATCGTACCCAGAATGTGGCGCGCATCCGGCTTGCGCCATTCAAACGTATCGCCGCAGGTCGTGGCTGCGAAATAGTGGCTAAGGCCCAGTTTCTCCAGAAGCGGTATAGCAAGCGCGGTAGTCTTGTTGGTGCAAACGGCAAGGGTAAAGCCTGCGTCTTTCAGCCTTTCGAGTGCATCGACAATGCCGGGGTAAGGAACGCTCTGACCAGGCATCTGTTCGAGATAGTGGGAGAGAAAGCGCTCATAGAGCGGCTCCAGCTCGTTGTCGGGCAGTTCCCTGTCGCGCAGCGCAAAAGCCCGCTTGATCATGACGCGCGCGCCATGACCAACGAGGTGCTTGAGGTCATCATAGGTTGTTGGCGCTAGACCGGCGGCGGCAATCGCATAATTCAGGCTGTCGATGAGGTCGGGGGCGGTTTCGACAAGTGTTCCGTCGAGATCGAATATCACGAGAGTGGAAGTCAAGGCATGCCTCTTGGTGTGCGGTGTGTCGTTCGACCAAGGCTAAGCATCGTTCTTGCGTTTTGCAATGAAACCTTTGAATCGTTGCGCGTATCCCTTGCAAGGGCTTTCGTTTGTTATTCGACCCGTGTAAACAGCACGCCAGCGTGGGTATCCTGTGGCAGGGTCTCCACGTTTATCGATCCACGACATGGAGTTTGCAGCCGCATGGATGCCCGCCAAATGAAGATCAAGGCCGCAGAAGCGGCGTTGTCCTACGTCGAAGACGGTATGCGTCTTGGGATTGGAACGGGTTCCACGGCAGAAGAATTCGTGAGGCTTCTGGCCGAAAAAGTGTCCAACGGCCTGAAAGTTCAAGGCGTTCCAACATCCGAACGCACCGCACGTCTGTGTGTGGAGCTGGGCGTTCCCTTGAAATCGCTGGACGAGCTTCCAGAACTGGATCTGACCATTGATGGTGCCGACGAGGTCGACCACGGCCTGCGACTCATCAAGGGCGGTGGCGGTGCCTTGCTGCGCGAAAAAATCGTTGCGGCATCTTCATCTCGCATGATCGTGATTGCCGATCAGACAAAGGTCGTGGAGACGCTTGGCGCTTTTCCACTGCCTATCGAGATCAATATTTTCGGGCAGGTTGCGACCTGCATAGCTATTGAGAATGTGGCTTCAAAACTCGGCCTGACAGGCGATTTGAAGCTGCGTTCGCTGGAGGATGGCCCCTTCACAACAGACGGTGGCCACCTCATTTTCGACGCATCTTTTGGCCGTATTCCTGATGCAGAAGCACTGGCACGCGAGCTGAACGCCATACCGGGTGTTGTCGAGCACGGACTTTTCATTAATCTGGCATCGCTTGCCATTATCGCCGGGCCGGATGGCGCCCGCGTAATGCAGGCGAAACTATAACAGGAGCGAGAGATTTCATGATCAACCTTGCGGGACTGGGCAAAGCTGCCGCTGCTTCGATCTTCATTTCCGGCATCGTGTTCGGCACCGCCGTTCGTGCGCAGGAAATTTCCGAAGCGCATATTGCTGCTGCAAAGCAGGCAATCAGCACGCTGGGCGTAACAGACCGGTTTGACGATATTCTTCCGGGCCTTGCAGAACGCCTGAAGTCTGAGCTCATTCAGGCTTCGCCAAATGTTGAAGACGCGATTACCGCGACCGTAGACGCCAAGGCGCTTGAACTCGCATCGCGTCGTGCCGATCTGGAGCGCGAAGCAGCTTTGACTTACGCGCGCGCATTCTCGCTCGATGAGCTGAAAGCGATCTCGACTTTCTACGGCAGTGAAGCTGGCAAGAAGTTGCTGAAAGACGGCCCTATTGCCACACGCGAATTGATGAAGGCCGCTGACATCTGGGCAGCTGGTATCAACCGCGATCTCAACACGTCCAGCATGGCAGAACTTCAGAAGGTTGCTGGCGCTGATCTTCAGCCGCTTCCTGCCAATGGTGCCAATGTTGGTGGCGCACCAGGCGCAACCGCTGCGCCGGCACCAGCGGCACCAGCTGCCAAGCCAAAGCCCTGATCTTTTTCAAACAGGTTTGAGAATATTTCAAAGCCCGGATTAAACTCCGGGCTTTTCATTTATGTCATGCGCCACCTATATGACTGTATCGGGGATGACCAAGGTCGTCCTTCCCATCAGAGGCTCTGGCATGACATCTTACGATTATGATCTCTTCGTTATTGGCGGTGGTTCCGGCGGCGTGCGCAGCGCCCGTGTGGCTGCGTCCCTCGGCAAACGAGTCGGTATTGCGGAAGAGTACCGCTACGGCGGAACATGCGTCATCCGTGGTTGCGTGCCGAAGAAGCTGTTCGTTTATGCCTCGCAATTCCGAGAACATTTTGAAGATGCCGAGGGCTTTGGCTGGACTGTCGGCGAAAGCTCGTTCGACTGGAAAAAGCTGATTGCGGCCAAGGACAAGGAAATCACGCGCCTGGAAGGCCTCTATCGAAAGGGTCTTGAGAACGCCAAGGCCGAAATTTTCGACAGCCGCGCCGAGCTCGTTGATGCACACACCGTCAAGCTGACGAAAACTGGCCACACGGTTACGGCGGAGCGTATCGTGATTGCCGTTGGTGGAACGCCGAACCCGCATGCCTCGCTGCCCGGCCACGAGTTGACGATTTCCTCCAATGAGGCGTTTGATCTGGATGAGTTGCCCAAGTCCATTCTGATTGCCGGTGGTGGTTACATCGCGGTGGAGTTCGCCAATATCTTCCATGGCCTTGGTGTCGAAACCACTCTGATCTATCGTGGCAAGGAAATCCTCTCGCGCTTCGATAATGACATGCGTGCGGGCCTGCATGCGGCCATGGTCGAGAAAGGCATCCGCATCATTCTGGAAGACATTATCCAGGAAGTCAGCAAGGATGAAGCCGGTGGTTTGATTGCCCGCACCAAGCAAGGCCACACATTGGCCGTTGGTCAGGTCATGCTGGCCCTTGGTCGTGATCCAAACACAAATGGCCTCGGTCTCGAAAATGCTGGTGTTGCGGTCAACGAGCGAGGGGCCATTATCGTCGATGATTATTCGCGCACCAATGTCCCCAGCATCTTCGCGCTTGGTGATGTCACTGACCGGGTACAGCTGACGCCTGTGGCGATCCACGAAGCCATGTGCTTCATCGAAACCGAGTTCAAGAACAACCCCACCAAGCCTGACCACCACCTCATTGCGACCGCCGTTTTCTCCCAGCCGGAAATTGGCACCGTGGGAATTTCAGAGGAAGAAGCCTCTGCCAAGTTTGAGGAAATAGAGGTGTACCGTGCCCAGTTCCGCCCCATGAAAGCGACCCTTTCCGGCCGGTCTGAAAAGATGATCATGAAGCTCATTGTCAATGCGGCAGACCGCAAGGTCGTCGGTGCCCACATCCTCGGGCATGATGCGGGCGAAATGGCGCAGCTTCTGGGCATCACGCTGAAGGCCGGTTGCACCAAGGACGACTTCGACGCGACAATGGCGGTTCACCCCACTGCTGCGGAAGAGCTGGTAACGATGTACACGCCGACCTACCGGATCAAGAACGGGGAAAGGCTATAAGCGAAGCCTTGCTTCGCTCGCCATTTCCCCGTCTGCTCAAAAAAATAAAATTCTTTTCTCAATGTCCCTAACACCCATGCCTAAAATCCATCCGCGTCCCTGACGGCAGTGTATCGCGAGACATTGCGGGCAGGGGAGCTGGAAGCATTTATTTTGCCCGGAACGTGCGGGCAAGGCCTGATGCTGCCAGGATGGCAGGCTTCGGTCGCCACCTCAACCATTCACGGTTGGAGCGGCGGCAGGGGCTTGAGGATGACGATTTGGGGCGCAGCCGGGACCATTCACGGCTCGGCTGCTGTCCTAAGACGTGTCGACGCCAGGGGCCACGCAAATGCTGACGTGTGTTTAGCGGATCTTTGACAATCGAATCTTTGTACAAAGGCGCTCTGTGGTGCTAATATGCGGGATGTTCACAAAACGTTGGGAGGCGTGGCCGTGAAATCATCAATATTGTTCAAGGAAGACAATTCCGTTCGCCCGGATCCCGATCATAGATCGCGTAAGGCGGGGGCAAACGACAATCTCCGTAGTCTGGAATTCGAGATGGACGGGCAGGGGCGCGACTGGCGCTTGCCGTGCCTGGTTGCCGCGATTTCAGCAGCTTTTGCCGCCTTCATCTTCTTGCCCATGTGGTAAGCCGCGCAGACAAGAGATTTGTGCTTGAAAAAGCCCGGTTCGGCCTTTAGCCCCTTGGTCAGAACAATCTGGCTGGATGGGTAGCTGACGAATGGCAATGAATGAACCGGTCGATGCTGTGCCGAGAGCCTTTCTCGGGGTGGATCGGTCGGCAACGGAGCAGAAGTGGATGTCGCGGCTGGATCAGGCCGGGCAGAACCGTGCTCTGGCCATGTCGCAAGTTCACGCCATTCCCGAGCTGGTCGCCCGTGTGCTGGCGGGCCGTGGTGTCGGCGTTGATGATGCGCTGGCCTTTCTGGACCCCACCATCCGCTCCCTCATGCCAGACCCGCTGACGCTGACGGATTGCGAAAAGGCGGCAACACGCATTGCCACCGCCATCAAGCGACAGGAAAAGGTTGCGATCTTCGGAGATTATGACGTGGACGGAGCCTCTTCATCCGCGCTGATGTTCCGCTTCCTGCACCATTTTGGGCTGGAGCCGGAAATCTACATTCCTGATCGTATTTTCGAAGGTTACGGCCCAAACCCCGCCGCCATGCAGCAGCTTGCCGCCAATGGCAACTCACTCATCATTACGGTCGACTGTGGCTCCACAAGCCACGAGTCCCTCGCCGCTGCGCGTGACGCCAAGACCGATGTCGTCGTTATCGATCACCACCAGGTTGGCACTGAGTTGCCGCCAGCCGTGGCGCTGGTCAATCCGAACCGCGAGGACGACCTTTCCGGGCAGGGGCATCTCTGCGCGGCAGGCGTTGTGTTTCTGGTGTTGGTCGCCACGCTGCGCGTCTTGAAGGACGTGCGCGATAGCCGGGCCTACACGCTCGATCTTCTTTCGTTGCTGGATATCGTGGCGCTTGCCACCGTGTGCGATGTGGTGCCGCTTAAGGGCCTGAACCGCGCCTATGTGGTGAAAGGCCTGATCGCCGCGCGCCACATGAAGAATGCTGGCCTTGCCGCACTTTTCAAGAAGGCAGGCCTTGGTGGGCCGGTCACGCCCTACCACTTCGGCTTTCTGGTCGGCCCGCGCATCAATGCCGGTGGCCGCATTGGCGATGCGGCGCTGGGCAGCCGTCTGCTGACGCTGGATGACGAATCGCAAGCCGAAATTATCGCGGCAAAGCTGGATGAGCTGAACCGCGAACGCCAGGCCATGGAAGCCGCCATGCTGGCCGAAGCGGAGGCCGAGGCTCTCTATGAATATGGCGACGGCACCGGCGCGGGCGTGATTGTCACGGCGCGGGAAAACTGGCACCCCGGAATCGTCGGCCTGCTGGCCTCCCGCCTGAAAGACCGCTTCCGCCGCCCGGCCTTTGCCATCGCTTTTGACTCGCAGGGCAAGGGCACAGGCTCAGGGCGCTCCATCAATGGCTTTGATATGGGGAAGATGGTGCGCAACGCTGTGGATGCCGGTCTGCTGGTCAAGGGTGGCGGTCACGCGATGGCGGCAGGTTTGACGGTGGAGCGCGCCAATCTGGGTCGCCTGAGAACCTTCTTCGAAGAAGCGGCGCAAAAGACCGTGTTTCAATTGGTCGAGAACAGTGTGCTGAAGATCGATGGGGCTATCGGCGCATCCGGCGCCACGTTGGAACTGGTAGAGCAGATGGAGCAGGCAGGCCCTTTTGGCTCCGGCCACTCGCAACCCATCTTCGCCGTGCCCGCTCATCGGCTGCGTGACGTGCGCGTTGTCGGTACGTCCCACGTCAAAATCACGCTTGAGGCCATGGATGGCTCTCGGCTGGATGGCATCGCATTCCGTGCCGCAGACGCACCTCTTGGCCAAATGCTGATGAACGCCCGGGGACGCCAGATCCATGTGGCTGGTACGCTGGGGGCAGATCAATGGCAGGGACAGAAGAGGGTGCAGCTGCGCGTGCTGGACGCCGCCCTCGCGCCTTAAACAGCGCACGACGCAGACAAAGTCTTCAGCAGGAAGCCATTACAAACAGCTTTAACTGACGCTTCTATTACGATGAAATCATTGGGGAAGTGGTACGCCCTAGGGGAGTCGAACCCCTCTTTTCAGAATGAAAATCTGACGTCCTAACCGATAGACGAAGGGCGCATACCTTGTGTGGCGCCCTTATAGTCAGGCACTGGATTCTCCGCAAGCGCCTATTTTCATTTTTTTGCATTTCGATGACATTTTTTGTTCCAGCATGCAGCAAGGCTGTGGAAAACTCCCGCAACACCAGGATGATGCGGCGTAAAACATTGTCGTAATTAAATGGGAAAGGGGGAAGCGTGGGATTACATCGGGGTACAGGGGGCGTTCCCACATTGTAACCCCACGCCTCATCGGGGGACGTGGGAATAACGGACAATCCAGAAACTGGTTCCGCGGTTTTTGCAAAATATTTGCAGCCCATTCCAAAAACAAAACCGCCCGCAGACATCTCGTCGCGGGCGGCTTGAAAACTGGATATCACCGCATGGTGATAAGGGCATCGCCTTGTGGCGATTACAGATCGACGTCGAGGATGGCCATGGAGAAATTGTAAGAGCGGTCGCCGTCTTCGTCATCGATATAGACGACGCCAAGGAATTCTTCGCCAGCATAAACTTCGGCCGAATCGTCCTTGCGTGGGCGGGCCTTCACAACCATGTTTTCATTGAAGGTACGCTTGAAATAGGCGTCGAGCTTTTTGATTTCTTCGGCTTTCACCACTGTTCTCCTGTGCGGTTCACGTTGCGCCGCTTTTGGCATGGCTTAAAGGCGAAAGTAAAGTGGAGCTGTAAAAACGCACAGCTCCGAAAGCCTAGATATCCGCCCCGACGATCTGATCCATGATGCGCGATGGCTCGCTGCATCCGGCTTCGCCAACCACACGTGCAGGCACACCGGCAACGGTTGCATTGGGCGGCACTGGCTTGAGAACCACGGAGCCTGCGGCAATGCGCGAGCATGCGCCGATTTCGATATTGCCGAGGATTTTCGCCCCCGCACCAATCAGAACGCCGCTGCTGATCTTGGGGTGGCGGTCTGCACCTTCCTTGCCGGTGCCACCAAGGGTGACTCCATGCAGAATGGAGACATTGTCGCCAATGACAGCGGTTTCACCGACGACGAGGCCAGTGGCATGATCGAGGAACATGCCCTTGCCGATCCGGGCCGCAGGGTTGATATCGGTCTGGAACACGCTGGAGGCACGGCTTTGCAGATAGAGCGCAAAATCGCGGCGTCCCTTCTGCCACAGCCAATGCGCCAGCCGGTGCGTCTGAATGGCCTGAAAGCCCTTAAAGTAAAGCACAGGCTCCAGAAAACGGGTGCAGGCGGGGTCGCGGTCATAAACCGCCTGAATATCCACGCGCAGAATGGAGCCCCATTCCGGCCAGTCTTCCAGCATTTCCTCAAATGTCTGGCGCAGCAGAACGGCCTGCATATCCCGGTGGTCCAGCAACTCGCAAATGCGATAGGTGACGCAGGCTTCAAGGGAATGGTGGTTCAAAATTGTGGAGTAGAAAAAGGCCGAGAGCAGCGGATCCTGCGCTGCTGCCGCACGTGCTTCGTTTTGTAGACTTCCCCAGATGGGATCAACCACGGAAAGGTGCTCCTGCTGGCGTGCCTCTGTGCGTGCGACCATAACTGGTCTCCCTCGATTTCGTGCCGTTCTTATACAGAAAAAACTGTTGCCTAGAAATGGTGATTTACCAACGCGGTTAAAGACGCGAAAGCATCAGTTTTTCTGACAGAGTTTTGGAAATGATTGTCTTGATCACGCGCAAGCGTCGATCTCGCGATAAAATTCCAGAACGGCACCCTTGAACACGCGGTCGCCAACCGCCAGCATGTGGTCGCGCCCGGGGATGTCGATGGCTTTCGCATGCGGCATCAGATCAGCAAGTTCCTGGCCTGAACCGGCAATATCATCCTTGGTGCCAACGGCGATCAGCGTCGGAATGTCGATCTTTGCCGCTTCCTCGCGGGTGACGAGAACGCGAGAGGTTTCGATACAGGCGGCAAGGGCAATGCGGTCGCTTTTTGTCTGGTCGGCGAAAGCACGAAACATGCGGCCACGCTCATGGGTCACGACATCGAGCGATTGGGCGCGAAGGGCATCCGCAATCGGGTCCCAATCACCGACGCCATCCACCATGCCAATGCCCAGCCCACCGAACACCAGCGAAAGCACGCGCTCCGGATGGGCCATGGCGAGAAACGCGGAAATGCGCGCACCCATGGAGTAGCCCATGATATGGGCTTGGGAAATGCCCAAATGATCAAGCAGGCCGATGGCGTCTTCTGCCATGGTCGCGGGATAGTAGGCGTCGGAATCATGTGGCTTGTCGCTTGCGCCATGGCCGCGATTATCCAGCGCAATAACGCGGTATCCGGCATCGCCCAGCGTCTTCAGCCAGCCGGGATGCACCCAGTTGACCGATGCGCTGGAGGCAAAGCCATGGATGAGCAGAACGGGGACGCCTGATGGATCGCCCTCATCGAAATAGGCCAGTTGCAGACCATCGCGGGTGAACGACAAATATTGCGGCACATTGAGATTCATCAAGCACATCCTTTTTTTGCGCAGCATATGTCAGGAAATCGATGCGTTGAACATATTGCGCGATGATTTCTGTGGAGGTCAAAAGCATTTGAGGTTACATATCCGCAAAAGCTGAGCTTCTGCTCAATGATGAAATCGCATTTGGAGACGATTATGGCCGGGCATACCATTCCCCACTTCCAGAACGACGGCGGACATCGCATGATCGAAATCGGCGTCAAGGAATTCATGTGCACGGGCGCATCCGTGCCGTTCGATCATCCGCATATCTTCATCGATATGGGTGATGACAATGAGAAGGTCTGTTCCTATTGCTCGACGCTTTATCGCTATAATCCGGCGGTCAAAGCCACGCAGACAAACCCTCCCGGCTGCGTCTTTCACGTGAAGGCCGCCTAACTTCCTTTCAGACTGGCGCTTTTCATGCCCGTAAAATCTGTGGCGATTGTCGGTGCCGGTATTGCCGGTCTGACTGCGGCCCTTGCCTTTGCCAGACACGGCATCCGTTGCGATATCATCGAGCGGGCCGAGCGGCTTGAAGAGGTTGGCGCGGGCCTGCAAATCTCGCCCAACGCCAGCCGCATATTGAGCGCGCTGGATGTGCTGCCGCAGATTGAACAGCAATGGCTGGAGCCCGACGCGGTTAACCTTGCGTCCGGGCATTCCCTCAAGCAACTCGTTTCACTGCCAATGCGACAGGTTGCGCGTCAGAGATGGGGTGCGCCTTATGGCGTTATGCACAGGGCGACCTTGCAAAACGCCCTTCTGGCAGCGGTGCGGCAAAACCCGCTCTGCCGTCTGCATCTGGGGAAACAGGTGGATGCGGTCAATGCGGCCATCCTGACCGAAATGACCTTGCATGAACATGACCTGATCGTTGGCAGCGATGGGGTCTGGTCCAGCGCCCGTTACGCCATTGCGGGAAGTCCCGCCGCGACATTTTCCGGTAATATCGCCTGGCGTTTCACCATTGCCGCTGATCAGGTGCCTGATTTTCTGCAAAAGCGCAGCGTTACGGCGTTTCTCGGGCCATCGGCGCATCTGGTGGCCTATCCGCTGGCTGAAACCGGTGGCTTCAACATCGTTGCCATCGCGACCGGTGCCAACCCCGGCGACACGTGGAAGGCAGAGGCGCAGGGCAAGCAGCATGCATTGTTGCTGAACCAGTTTCGCAACTGGCATCCGGCCTTTGGACATGTTCTGCAAGCTGTTTCAAAGCCAACATTCTGGCCATTGTTTCAGGCCGGAGAGGGCAGGTGGCAGAACGGCCGGGACACGGTGCTGATTGGCGATGCGGCCCATGCCATGATGCCATTCGCTGCTCAAGGTGCGGCCATGGCCATCGAGGACGCATTCGAGCTTGCGACATTCGTTACCCGCAACGACAATCTTGGCGAGGCGCTGGCTCAGTTCGAATCGCATCGCGTTCCCCGAATTGCGAAGGCACGCAAGCGGGCGGCGCTCAATAAGTTTGCCTACCACGCACGCGGGCCGATGCGGCTGGGCCGCGACCTGATGCTATCGATCAGGCCGCCAGAAGCGTTTCTGGCGGACTTTGATTGGCTCTATGGGTATAAGGCCGAAGGGCTTTAAGCCGCCGCCGCCGCAAATCCGGCTTCCAGATCCCGCTTCAGATCAGCAACATCTTCAAGGCCGATCTGCAGGCGAATGAGCGGGCCATCGCTCGGGCCTTTCGCCACGGTGCGATCCCGCACGGAAACGGGCACTGCCAGCGATTCGTAACCGCCCCAGGAAAAGCCGATGCCGAAGATCGACAAGGCGTTGAGGAAGGCGTGCGATGTCTCGGTAAAGCGGTCTGCTTCAGCCTTCAGGACGAAGGAGAAGACGCCGCTGGAGCCTTTGAAGTCCCGCTTCCAGAGGTCATGGGTTGGGAAGCTTGGCAAAGCAGGGTGCAGCACCTGCAAGACGTCATCCCGCGCTTCCAGCCAGTTGGCAATCTCCAGCGCGCTTTTCTGGTGATGCTCCAGCCGCATGCCCATGGTGCGCATGCCGCGCAGAACCTGATAGGCATCATCTGACGTGACGCAGAGACCCATATCGCGGTTGATATCATGCAGCTTTTTCCAATGCTTCTCATTGGCAGACACAAAGCCCATCAGCACATCGGAATGGCCAGCGGGATATTTCGTGGCTGCATGGATCGATACATCGACGCCGTGCTCCAGCGGCTTGAAATACAGTGGCGTGGACCAGGTATTGTCCATGGTGACGACGCAATCATGACGGTGGGCGATGGATGCCATCAGCGCCACATCCTGCATCTCGAATGTGTTGGAGCCGGGGGCTTCCAGATGAAGAAGCCGTGTATTGGGCCGGATGAGTGCTTCGATCCCGGCACCGATAGCGGGATCATAATATTCCACCTCGACACCGAACTGCTTGAGCATGGTGTTACAGAAGCGGCGGGTGGGGAAATAGACGGAATCAACGATGAGCGCATGGTCGCCAGCCGAGAGATAGGCTAGGAACGGCACTGTGACGGCAGCAAGGCCGGATGACAGAAGAATGGTGCCCGCCGAACCCTCAAGCGCGTTGATCATGTCACACAGCGCATCGGTGGTGGGGGTGCCGTGCGTGCCATAGGTATAGGCCTGATCTTCGGAAACGAGCGTCTGTGCATCTGGAAACAGCACAGTCGAGCCGCGCACGATAGGCGGATTGACGAAGCCGTGGTTGCTGGCCGGATCACTGCCGAGATGAGCAAGCCGCGTGTTGATGCCGGCGGCGTCGAGGAATCCGTCTTTGAATTTCATGCTGAATTGTCTCTCAATGATGTGTCGTGGGAAAATGAGACGCAAAGCCTGCCTTGGTCAAGACTTCGTTACATCAGGCACAATTGTTTGAGGATATTTTCAGCCCGCCTATACTCTTCCTCATATGGGCAGCAGCATGAACCGCTAAAGCGCGTATTAGGTGTGACGCACGCAAAAATTCAGTCTACCTGCCTGACAGCATGAGCAGAATTTAATCTGTTTTAGCGCATTTTATAGTCATATGCCCATAAAACGGACGGTATTTTAAAAAATCCGTTTTTTGGACACAATTATTCGGGGTGAGACTTGACCCTGACTGCGATTACGATTGTGATAGGTGCGCGCACCGGGAGGTGAGGCGGGGAGCTGACCGTAGACGACAAGATTACGGCTTTCTTCTGTGACGAATTAAGAAACAAAGGTTGGGAAAAAAATGAAAAAGGCAATTCTGTCAGCCGCCATTGGCGCAGCAGTTCTCGGAGCTGCATCGGCTGCATCTGCCGCCACGCTCGCAGACGTCAAGGCAAAGGGCTTTGTAACCTGTGGCGTGAGCTCTGGCATTCCAGGATTCTCTAACCCGGACGACAAGGGCGAATGGTCTGGTATCGACGTTGACTATTGCCGCGCGATCGCCTCTGCCGTTTTCGGCGATGCAAAGAAGGCAAAGTTCGTTCCCCTCACATCCAAGGACCGCTTCCCTGCGCTTCAGTCCGGTGAAGTCGATGTTCTGACACGTAACACCACATGGACAGCCAGCCGCGATACATCACTCGGCTTCAACTTCCGTACCGTCAACTATTATGACGGCCAGGGCTTTGTTGTGAAGAAGGCGCTGAACGTTAAGTCTGCTCTCGAGCTTTCCGGCGCTGCCGTCTGCGTTCAGCAGGGCACAACGACCGAACTCAACCTCGCTGACTACTTCAAGACCAACAACCTACAGTACAACCCTGTTGTATTTGAAAAGGAATCCGACGCGACTTCTGCTTACGACAGCGGCCGTTGCGACGTTTACACGACCGACCAGTCCGGTCTCTATGCCATCCGTTTGAAGATGAAGACACCGGACGAAAACGTCGTTCTGCCTGAAATCATCTCCAAGGAGCCGCTTGGACCTGCCGTTCGCCAGGGCGACGACCAGTGGTTTGACGTTGTAAGCTTTGCTCACTACGCCATGGTCAACGCTGAAGAACTTGGCATCACCTCCAAGAACGTTGATGAGCAGAAGACTGCTGCCAACCCAGACATCAAGCGTCTGCTCGGCACCGAGGAAGGCACCAAGATTGGTACCGATTTCGGCCTCACCAACGAATGGGCATACAACATCATCAAGCAGGTCGGTAACTACGGCGAAGTGTTTGATCGCAACGTTGGTGCCGGTTCTCCGCTGAAGATCGAGCGCGGTCTGAATGCATTGTGGAGCAAGGGCGGCCTGCAGTACGCACCGCCAATCCGTTAATATCCTTTAAAACGGCATTTTCGGGAGGCAGGGCCACGCTCTGCCTCCCGGCACACAATAAGCTCGAAAAGAGCAAAGAGAGGGAAAGGTGCCGATGGCAGGCAATGCGCTCCAATCGCAACCGTCGAGCGCAAACAGCGCGACGTCCATGATCAATGATCCGCGTGTGCGGGCAATTTTTTATCAAATCATTACTGTTGTTCTTCTGGCGCTGTTCGTGTGGATGGTTGCATCCAACACAGTTCATAATCTTCAGCGTTCCAACATTTCTTCAGGCTTCGGCTTTCTCGAGGGCAGAGCTGGTTTCGATATCGGCCAGTCGCTGATCGAGTACAACAACGACAACACGTTCGGACGTGCGTTGATCGTTGGTATTCTCAACACGCTTCAGGTTGCTATCCTCGGCATCATTACCGCGTCGATCATTGGTTTCATCGTCGGTATTGCGCGCCTGTCTCGCAACTTTCTGATCTCGAAGCTGGCGCAGGCCTATGTGGAACTCTTCCGCAACATTCCGCCGCTGCTCGTCATTTTCTTCTGGTACAAGGGCGTTATAACCATTCTGCCGCAGGCGCGCGACTCGCTGCAACTGCCGCTTGGTACCGTTCTGAACAACCGTGGCTTCTTCTATCCCAAGCAGGTCTGGGGCGATGGTAGCTGGTTGATTCCGCTGGCGTTTCTGGTCGGCATCGTCATCACCTATTTCGTCTATCGCTGGGCAAAGGCCCGCCAGATGAGAACGGGCCAACCGTTCCGCACTGGCCTTGTGGGCACAGCCATCATCATCGGCCTGCCGCTTGTGACATTTCTGGCGCTCGGCTCACCGCTGACTTTCGATTACCCCGTTGCCGGACGCTTCAACCTCTCGGGTGGATCGGTCATCGCACCGGAATTCCTGTCGCTCTATCTTGCTCTGTCGTTCTATACCGCATCCTTTATCGCGGAAATCGTCCGTGGCGGCATCAAGGCTGTGCCGAAGGGACAGACGGAAGCGGCTGACGCGCTGGGCTTGCGCTCCAGCACGACAACACGCCTCATCGTCGTTCCCCAAGCCATGCGGATCATCATTCCGCCGCTGACGAGCCAGTTTCTGAACCTGACCAAGAACTCCTCGCTTGCCGTCGCTGTCGGCTTTTCTGATCTGGTTTCCGTGGGTGGCACCATCCTCAACCAGACCGGACAGGCTGTCGAAGTCGTCGCAATCTGGCTGGTGGTCTACCTTTCATTGTCGCTGACAACCGCGCTGGTCATGAACTGGTTCAACGCGAAGATGGCGCTGGTGGAGAGATAAGCAATGACAACAACAACCACCTCTTACGTTCGTGCCAACATGGCCGCTGCCGAGCCTGCGCCCTCCAGCCAGGTTGGTGCCATACATTGGCTTCGCACTCGGCTGTTTGCCACGCCCAAGGACTCGATCCTGACCGTGCTGGCAATCGCGCTTCTGGTCTATATCATCCCGCCGATGGTGAACTGGCTGTTCATCGACGCGACTTGGACAGGTGCTGACCGCACGGCCTGCCTGACCGTTGCCCAGGGCGGCGCTTTGCCTGATGGGCAGTCCGGCGCATGCTGGGCTTTCGTCAACGCCAAGTTCGAGCAGTTTATGTTCGGGCGCTATCCATTGGAAGAGCGCTGGAGACCGCTTCTGGTTCTGGCGAGCTTCACGGTTCTGCTGATCCCGATGCTGATTCCGAAGGCACCGCACAAGGCGCTGAACGCGCTTCTGCTGTTCATCGTCCTGCCGTTCGTGTCCTTCTTCCTGCTGGTGGGTGGCTATTTCGGTCTGCCGGTTGTGGAAACACAGCTGTGGGGCGGGTTGATGGTGACGTTGATCCTTTCCTTCTTCGGCATCACCGTCTCGCTGCCTTTCGGCATCATTCTGGCTCTTGGACGGCGCTCTAACATGCCGGTCATCAAGACGCTCTGTGTGACCTTCATCGAGGTGATCAGAGGCATTCCGCTGATTACCGTGCTGTTCTTCGCCAGCATCATGTTGCCGTTGTTCCTTCCCGATGGCTGGACCTTTGACAAGTTCCTGCGCGCGCTCGTGGGTGTCTCGCTGTTTGCCTCGGCCTATATGGCGGAAGTCATTCGCGGTGGCTTGCAGGCGATCCCGAAGGGACAGTCTGAAGGTGCGGATTCTCTGGGTCTGAACTATTGGCAGAAGACACGTTTGATCGTTCTGCCGCAGGCGTTGAAGCTCGTCATTCCCGGCATCGTCAACACCTTCATCGGCCTGTTCAAGGATACCTCTCTTGTGTCGATCATTGGCATGTTCGACCTTCTGGGTATCGTCAATCTCAACCAGTCGGATGCGAACTGGGCGACACCCGTAACACCTGTGACCGGTTACATCTTCGCCGGGTTCATATTCTGGATATTCTGCTTCGGCATGTCGCGCTACTCGCTGTTCATGGAACGGCACCTCGACACCGGGCATAAGAAATAAGGGGAAAAATCATGGCAGAAGCCCAAGCACAAAAACTCGCCGTTTCATCGACTGATGTCGCGATTGAAATCACCGGCATGAACAAGTGGTATGGCGATTTTCACGTTCTGCGTGACGTCAACCTCAAGGTCATGAAGGGCGAGCGCATCGTTGTTGCCGGTCCGTCCGGATCTGGCAAATCCACGATGATCCGCTGCATCAACCGGTTGGAAGAGCACCAGTCGGGAACCATCCAGGTTGATGGCATCGAACTGACCAACGATCTGAAAAAGATCGATGAAGTGCGCCGCGAAGTTGGCATGGTGTTCCAGCACTTCAACCTCTTCCCGCATCTGACAATCTTGGAAAACTGCACGCTGGCTCCAATCTGGGTTCGCAAGACACCCAAGAAGGAAGCCGAAGAAATTGCGATGCACTACCTGAAGCGCGTCAAGATTCCTGAGCAGGCCCACAAATATCCCGGTCAGCTTTCCGGTGGTCAGCAGCAGCGTGTGGCCATTGCCCGCTCGCTCTGCATGAAGCCTAAGATCATGCTGTTCGATGAGCCGACGTCTGCTCTCGACCCTGAAATGGTGAAAGAAGTTCTGGATACGATGGTTGGTCTCGCCGAAGATGGCATGACCATGATCTGCGTGACCCACGAAATGGGCTTTGCGCGTCAGGTCGCCAACCGTGTGATCTTCATGGATCAGGGCCAGATTGTCGAACAGAACTCGCCTGCCGAATTCTTCGACAACCCGCAGCACGAGCGCACACGTTTGTTCCTGAGCCAGATCCTGCATTGATCAGCTGACATCATACGGAATGCAAAAAGGGGCGGTCATTGACCGCCCCTTTTTCGTTGTCCAATTTGCTTCGACTGCTAACTAGCGCGACATCAAGGTCAACGCAGTCATCTTGCCGAGCAGGGAGCGGGTGACGCCGCCAAACAGCATTTCCCACCAGCGCGAGTGACCATAGGCACCCATGACCAGCAGGTCGATGCTGTTATTTGACAGGCGTTGCTCGATGGCTTTCTCTGGTGAAAGCCCGTGGGCGGTTTGCTCTGATGTGATCACGACATTGATGCCATGGCGAGCAAGCGTTGCGGCGATCTCGGAACCGGCCAGTTCGGCTGACTGCGTGTCACTGTCTTCGGCGCCGACGGAGAATATCTCGACACTTTCAGCGGCAAGCAGGAAAGGCATCGCATCGAATGTGGCGCGGGTGGCCTCGCGGGAGCCATTCCATGCAATCATCACCCGCCGGACAGATTTGGGCGAGCGCAGAACATGCGGCACGAGCAGAATGGGGCGACCAGTCTCGTAAAGAAAATTATCGAGATCCAAGCGGCTGTCGGAGATCGAGGACTCCGTGGACTGCCGGGCGATCACAAGATCGGCGCAGCGCGCGCTTTGGATTGCGGCACTGGACCCGTATCCGACCGATGACATGCCGGTGCGCCATTCGCTGGATATCTGTTCCGCCGCCATCTTCGCCTTGAAGATTGCTTCGACCTCAGTGGTTTCCTGATGAGCGACTTCCTGCATGGCCTGAATGGTCACCGGATCGGGGAACTCCATGGGTGCTACCAGAGGAGCCGTCTCGGCAGTTTCCATATGAAGACCGATGACGTGGGACGCATAAGTCTGGGCGAGCGTCGCTACGAAGTCCCCCAGCCCATGCGCATTTTCTGCAGTGTCCATGACTGCCAGTATCGTCTTATAACCCATGACCTGTCTCCTCATCGTGATAAGCGGGATTATCCCAGTGCCAGCACAAAGGTTGTGTCAGGCCTCATCATCCAGTCAGATCGGCTTGATGGCCTTGATCGCGATCAAATTCATGCGTTACTGAGTGTTTTACGCCGACTTTGCGGCCTTTTCGCGGGCGATCTCTTCGATCATCGCGGTCACGTCCTGAACGGCAGCGTCGAGTGCCGCTGCATCTCGCGCGCGCACGACGATTTCGGTAGAGAACCGCTGGCCATCATATTTCGGATAGGAGCCAATGCTCGTTTCCGGATGCGCCTTCTGGATGCCGGAAAGGGGTGTTCCAATATCGCCTTCCGCAAACGGAGAATGGACAGCATTCGAGAGGATTTTCGCTCCCGTGCTCAATGTTGGGAGAACGTTATCCAGCATGGCCTGGAAAATATGCGGCACGCCCGCCATGACATAGACATTCTCCACAATGAAGCCGGGCGCTGTGGAAACCGGATTGGCAATGTGTTTCGCGCCACGCGGCATGCGCGCCATGCGCTTGCGGGCATCGGTAAATTCCAGTTCTCTGACGCGGTACATATCACCCAGCAGACGCATCGCATCGGCGTCATGCTCGCATGGCAGGCCGAAAGCGACCGAGACCGCATCTGCGGTGATATCATCATGCGTTGGGCCGATACCGCCCGAGGTGAACACATAATTATAGCGTGCACGCAGGGCGTTCAGCGCTTCGACGATGTCGGCTTCTTCATCCGCGACAATGCGCACTTCCTTGAGATCGATACCCGCCATTATCAGCACATCTGCGAGATGGCCGATATTCTTGTCTTTCGTGCGCCCGGACAGGAGTTCATCTCCGATGGCGAGCATGGCTGCAGATACGACTTTGGAAGCGGGGGAGGGTGCGGACATGAGGGTGCTCTTTATGGGGGAATGGCGATTGAAACCGAGGTGAGCCTAACGCCCCTGCCAGCGAATGCAATAAGCCGAATGGAATAAGATGTGTGGAAAAGGCCGCCCAATGGAAAGGCTTAAATCTCAAAAACAAAATGCGGCCCAGAGGCCGCATTTTGTTATCGCTATACTGCGTAGCGTCGCTAAATTTGAGAATTAAATGCGCTTACAGAATGGGATCAACCATCATAAGGCAAGTAATAACGACAAAACCAAGTAGTGAAACTTCAAGCAGACTGTTAAGACCGTCGCGCATCGCTTTCTCTCCATCGTTCGTGGAACAAGAACGTGCAATCGTTAACGGAGTTCCATGACGGGGCTGTGAATTATGCGGAAATTATGTCCATCAGCCGCGCGTCACGATTTTACATGACAGCCAGCGAGAAGACCCAGTGTCCGACAATGCTGAGAACGAGGCATGCGACGAGAAGGATAAAAACAAATTTCTTCATGGAAAGGGACGCCTCGGTCTTTTTGATTTTGGTCACATCTTATCTAGGAAAGGCTGTGACCTTAAGCGGGAAAATCCCACTGCGTCATTATGACTTTACGTCAAGCCCGGCCTCGATCGCCGCCTTCACGAAGGCCTCACGGGCATCCTCAGGCTTTTTCTTCCCAGCATCAACAGCCGCGAACACCAGAAGCGCACGATCCAGCATCTCGCCATCTTCAGCTGGCCAGTCTTCGATCAGCGCCCATGAGGCGGCTTGGGTGGACTCGATACTGACGTAAACGCCGGGTTCTTCCAACGCGACGAGAACCGGCTTTTTCCAAGGCGTCTGCATGATGTTTCCTGTGATTTCACGGTTGGAAACAGCGTTTAGAAGCTTATGCCGCCCACATCAATGGGCAATCGCGCCTAGTCGTCACGACCAAAGAACGACCAGTCGCGAATGATACGTCGATCGATGATCTTCAGCGAGCGGTCTGGCTGGATCTGGTAGGTTTCAATCACTCGGTCATCGAAGCGGCGAAAGTTGTGAGTGAATGTGCTGCCGATGGGCGACTTCGTCAGTTTGGAGCGTGGCTGACCCTTATAGGTAATGCTGCCGGGAATTGGGTCGACGCTGTAGGACGTAATGGGTGTCGTGCACCCGGCAAGACCGAATGCCAGGCCTGCGCATAGAGTAACAGCGGATAGTTTCATGGGTTTCTCCCGATAACACTGGCATACGCTTGAATACGCAATTGCCAATGGCGAGTAAACTGGCTGGCATTGCCGATGTTCCGCTGCGTGGGAACTTTGTGATTCCAGCCAGTATCGCGCTCAGCCTGCATGGCGAAAGCCTTGAACGCGGAATATTCTAGAACTTGATGCCGAGGCCGATGCGCAAGGCCTGCTGGTCTATTTCAGCGTCCAGTTTGGCACCGCCAAGGGCGGGGAAAACGAAAGAGTTGTTACCGAAGTCGGTGTAGCGGTATTCAAAATGGCCAAAGACCCGGTCCGTAAATGCGTAATCGAGACCAGCCCCAAAGGTGTAGCCAGTAAAGTTCTCTTGTTCTTCTTCCCCGCCGGCGACCGACGCATAGGCGCTTCCGACCGCCCAGCCAGCCGTGCCGTAAAACAACGCCCGGTCTGCCGCGTAACCGATGCGGCCGCGCACGGAGCCCTGCCAATCCAGGCCATAGTTGATATTGGTGGCTGCCAGAAGAAGATACGATGTCTTGTCGCTCCGGTTCTTCTCTAGGTCTGCCTCGATGCCGAGCACCAGATTATTGTCGAACTGATAGTTGAAACCCGCAAATGCGCCGCCGACCGGGCCGTTAAAGTCAGTCGCAAGGCCCGCAAGCCCACCAATGGTACTGTCCTGGCTGTTCCGGCTATAGCCGCCCTGAACGCCAACGGTGAAGCCAGTCCACGAAAAAGCCGCTGCATCTTTAACCTTAGCCGCGCCCGGCATTTCGGTTGCGGAGTCGGCAGCAATTGCTGTTGAGGCAGCAAGGGTAAAAAGAATGGCTGTAAATGTCTTTTTCATGAATCGATTCCCCCGTTTCAATGGGGATTCAATAACCCAACGCCAAAAAAGCGCCATGGCAAAAATGCAACTTAGGCGCGGAAGCGTAACCCAGGATTGCGCGAGGCTGGATTCAAGAGATTTGTGACAGACAAACCCTGACTGCAAAAGGGCTTGTGGACAAATTGTCTTGAAGATTGGGATGATATTTTGGAGGCCTCGCCCGGAATTGAACCGGGGTACGAGGATTTGCAGTCCTCTGCGTCACCACTCCGCCACGAGGCCTCACGCGCCTGATTGCTCAAGCATGGCGGGGATTTAGAACGAATCCATTTTCCGCGCAATAGGGTAGGATTGAAAAAAGGCAGGAGTTTTGTGGAAAACCGCGTCGCCACCATTTGGGAGACGCGGCTTTCTTGTCTGTGTCAGATCCGGCCGAGGAGGACGAGGATCAGCACAATCACCAGGACGAGGCCCAAGCCGCCTGACAAACCGTATCCGTAATTGTGGAAGCCCCAGTTTGGAAGGGCGCCGATGAGGAAGAGGATAAGCAGGATAACGAGAATTGTGCCGAGCATGGTGGCCTCCAATGTTTTGTGTCGTCTCTCACTGCAAGAATGGTTAGGCAGGTAAAAAGTTCCTGAATGGGCAGTTCGCACGGGAAGGTCAGCTGGGAAGGGGTGCAAAATTGCAAGGCCGGGCGGCAAGCCGTGTTTTTAACGGTTCGGGTGTATGCTGGCGCTTGAAAGCATTCGCGCGGGCAATTAAGACGGTAGGCAACCGCAGTCAGAATTTAAGGCTGCTCTCGAGCTTGTATTGAGGCGAAACGACATGATGGACTTCGAAAACGCACGCGGCAAAATGGTCGACAGCCAGTTGCGCACGACAGACGTGACCTCGCATTCTGTACTGAAGGCATTTCTGGCCGTGCCGCGGGAAGAGTTCGTTCCTGCCGACGTGAAGAAGATCGCCTATGCAGACGAAGATCTCCAGATCTGTCCAGCAAAGGACGGGCAGGCGGCTCGTTATATCATGAAGGCATCGCCTCTGGCCAAGATGCTGCAACTGGCAGCCATCACCAAGGATGATTTGGTGCTGGAAATTGGCGGTGGCCGTGGCTATGTGGCAGCTATTCTGTCGCAGCTGGCAGGCTCCGTCATCTCGCTGGAGCAGGATGAAGAGTTGAGCGCCAGCGCGACCGCGACGCTTTCTGCACTGGGTTATGACAATGTTTCGACGGTGAAGGGCGAGCTTGCGCGCGGCCATGCAGCGGATGCGCCTTACGATGTCATCTTCATCAGCGGTTCTGTGGAAGAGGTGCCTGCAGCACTTCTCGAGCAGCTGGGTGATGGCGGACGTCTGGTTGCCGTGGTTGGTTACGGCAATTCGGCCAAGGCAATGGTTTATCGTCGTGACGGCAAGGGCACATCGTCCACCGCATTCTTCAATGCCTCGGTGAAGCCGGTTCCGGGCTTTGCAAAGGCACGCGAATTCGTTTTCTGATCAGTCACGCTACATCAAACGTCATGAAATGCCGGGCCGCAGGGTCCGGCATTTTTGTTTGATTGCCCATTCCATCGAAATAAAGCTGTGCAGTGAGCAGCTTGAGAGGGCCTGATGGATTCATTTCTTCTTCACGGTGTCATACAGTGTGGGTGATTCGGAAGCTGACCATCTTCCGGTGTGAATATGACAATCGAGGATGAACAATGGCTCAGTCCAGCGTCGCGCGCGAACCATCGATGGAAGAAATTCTGGCATCCATTCGCCGGATAATCGAAAGCAACGAGCCCGCCTCGGCTGATGCTCTATCTGCGCCTCTGGCTCCTGCCTATGACGAATATGAAGACGCGGATTCGGCCTATGCTGCAGAACCTGCCAGCCCGCCTGCCCATGTGCCGCCTGCGGCCAATCAGGGCTATGGCGCGCGCCAGCAGCATGAGCCGAGCATGATCGAGCGGGTCGATATGGCCATGGCTGATTCCGGTGAAAAGACCATGTCTCTGGCTGATGTTGCCGCCCGCGTGCGTGCAGCGGCAGACCGCAATGCGGCGCTCGGCCCGCAGGGCGTTGCCGCCCAGCAGCGCGCGGCTGAAGCCGCTGCGGCCTCCCAGCCAGCGCCCGTTGCCCAATCCTATTTCCAGCAGGAGCGTCCTGCACCAGCCCCGCGCCCGACGGACATGCGCCCCTTGCTGAATGCCGCACAGGCACGCCCGCAGCCACAGGCGGTGCCAGCCTACACGCCGCCCGTAGCGGAAGCGCCAGCCCCGGCACCGCAGATGCCTTTGCCCGTGTGGGAAACCATGGAGCTTCGCGGCGCCGTGGAGCCGGAACAGCCTTCTGCACCCATGCCGCAGATCGTTGCCCAGCCGCCTGTCAGCATTGCGCCAGAAAAGCCTCAGAGCGAAGATCGCCTGTCGCTGAAGCTGATTTCGGAAGCCGCTGGTGCGCAGATCGCGCAGTCCTTCGGTGAGCTTGCCGAGCTTTTCGACGGCGTGGAGCGCCCAACCATCGAAGAGATGGCGCAGGACATGTTGCGCCCTATGTTGCAGGAATGGCTCGAAGACAACCTTCCCACGCTGGTGGAGCGGTTGGTGCGCGAAGAGATCGAGCGCGTGGCCCGCGGCCCGCGTCGTTAAGCGATATTTGAGACCTGATCAGGCCGCTCCATCACCATGGGGCGGCTTTTTTGTTTGCAGCGCTTTGCCGTTGAAATGTGCAGATGCTGTTGACTCTCGACCCCCCATCCTTATTTAAAAATTCATCCCTATGGTGCGTTACGTTTTGTCAGATTCGTGAAGTGCTGTAGTTTGTTTGAAGTGTCGCGTGTGATGACCGCAAAACTGCTCCATTGTTTTGCGCAACATGCTCTGGAACTCTAAAATTCAGGTCCGTAAATGCTCGAGAAGACCTACGATTCCGCATCCGTAGAACCCAAGATCGCCAAGGCTTGGGATGATGCAAACGCTTTTCGCGCTGGTGCTAATGCAAAGCCCGGCGCGCAGTCGTTCACGATTGTCATCCCGCCACCGAATGTGACCGGCTCGCTCCACATGGGGCATGCGCTGAACAACACGCTTCAGGACATCATGGTCCGCTTCGAGCGCATGCGCGGCAAGGACGTGCTGTGGCAGCCGGGCATGGACCATGCCGGCATTGCCACGCAGATGGTTGTCGAGCGCAAGCTGATGGAAAACAAGCTTCCTGGCCGTCGCGAGATGGGCCGTGAGGCTTTCGTCGAAAAGATCTGGGAGTGGAAGGAAGAATCGGGCGGGTTGATCTTCAACCAGCTGAAGCGTCTGGGCGCATCCTGCGACTGGTCGCGTGAGCGGTTCACCATGGACGAGGGGCTTTCTGAGGCTGTTCTGGAAGTCTTCGTTACGCTCTACAAGCAGGGCCTGATCTACAAGGACAAGCGCCTTGTGAACTGGGACCCCAAGCTGTTGACGGCGATTTCCGATCTGGAAGTCGAGCCGCAGGAGATCAAGGGCAATCTCTGGCACTTCCGCTATCCGCTTGAAAAGGGCGTGACCTACGAATTCCCGGTTGCTTTCGATGAAGAGGGCAAGCCGACCGAATTCGAGACCCGCGATTATATCGTCGTTGCGACCACCCGGCCTGAGACGATGCTGGGTGATACCGGCATTGCCGTGAACCCGGAAGACGAGCGGTACAAGGGTATCGTTGGCAAGCATGTCATTCTGCCGATCGTCGGGCGCAAGATCCCGATTGTTGCGGATGATTATGCCGATCCGACCGCTGGAACCGGTGCGGTGAAGATTACGCCTGCGCATGACTTCAACGACTTTGAGGTCGGCAAGCGCACGGGTCTTCGCGCCATTAACATCATGAATATCGATGGCACGATTTGCATCAAGGAAAACGAGGACTTCCTCGAAGGGCTGGATCATCCCGCCGCGCTGCATGGCGCATGGGACCGTCTGGAAGGGCAGGACCGTTTTGCCGCGCGCAAGATCATCGTGGAAATCTTTGAAGAAGCCGGTCTTCTCGACAAGATTGAGCCGCACAAGCACATGGTACCGCATGGCGACCGTGGCGGCGTGCCTATCGAGCCGCGCCTGACGGAACAGTGGTATGTGGACGCCAAGACGCTGGCAAAGCCCGCGATTGAGAGCGTGCGCGAAGGCCGCACCAATTTCGTGCCGAAAAACTGGGACAAGACCTATTACGAATGGATGGAAAACATCCAGCCGTGGTGCGTTTCCCGCCAGCTCTGGTGGGGACACCAGATTCCCGCATGGTACGGCCCGGATGGTCAGGTCTTTGTTGAAAAGACCGAAGAAGACGCGCTGCAGGCGGCAATCCAGCACTATCTGTCCCATGAGGGACCGTGGAAGGCATGGGTTGAGGAAAAGCTTGAAAACTTCAAGCCGGGTGAGATTCTGACCCGCGACGAAGACGTTCTCGATACATGGTTCTCCTCTGCGCTGTGGCCATTCTCCACGCTGGGCTGGCCGGAAAAGACGCCGGAAGTTGCGCGCTATTACCCGACCAACGTGCTCGTCACGGGCTTCGACATCATCTTCTTCTGGGTTGCCCGGATGATGATGATGGGCCTGCACTTCATGAAGGACGATGCGGGGAACGCCGTTGAGCCGTTCAACACGGTCTATGTCCACGCGCTGGTTCGTGACAAGAACGGCCAGAAGATGTCGAAGTCCAAGGGCAACGTCATCGACCCGCTGGACCTGATCGACGAGTACGGCGCGGATGCGCTGCGCTTTACGCTAGCCGTGATGGCAGCGCAGGGCCGCGACGTGAAGCTGGACCCGGCACGTATCGCCGGTTACCGCAACTTCGGTACCAAGCTGTGGAATGCGACACGCTTTGCCGAAATGAATGGCGTGAAGCGCGACCCGCATTTCATTCCTGAAGCGACGACGCAGACGATCAACCGCTGGATTTTGACCGAGCTTGCCAATACGGCAAAGGAAGTCACCGGCTTTATCGAGAACTACCGCTTCAACGATGCGGCAAGCTCGCTCTATCGCTTCGTGTGGAATCAGGTCTGCGATTGGTATCTGGAACTGCTGAAGCCTGTGTTCAGTGGCGACGACGAAGACGCCAAGAGAGAAGCGCAGGCTTGCGTGGCCTATGTGCTGGAAGAAATCTACAAGCTGCTGCACCCGTTCATGCCGTTCATGACGGAAGAGCTTTGGGCGCATTCGGCAGGTGAGGGCGAAAGCCGTGCGGACCTTTTGTGCCACACGGATTGGCCCGCACCACAGTTCCGCGATGATGCGGCGGCGGCTGAAATCAACTGGCTGGTCGATCTGGTTTCCGGCATTCGCTCGACCCGCGCTGAGATGAACGTGCCACCGGGTGCCACAGCACCGCTGGTGATCGTTGCCGCAAACCCGACAACGGAAGCACGCCTCGACCGCCATTCGGCGGCGATCCGCAGACTGGCACGTGCAGACGAGATTCGGGCCGCAGATGTGGCTCCGAAGGGTTCTGCTCAGTTGGTGCTGGGTGAGGCGACCGTGTGCATTCCGCTCGGCAATCTCATCGATGTCGCGGCTGAAAAGGCGCGTCTCGACAAGGCTATCGGCAAGGCGGAAGCTGAGCTGGAGCGGATCGACAAGAAGCTGTCGAACGAGAAGTTCGTGGCAAATGCCGACCCGGAAGTCGTTGCTGCGGACCGCGAGCGAAAGGCCGAGCTTGATATGCAGGTGGCAAGCCTGCGCACCGCGCTGCTTCGTGTGAACGAAGCCGGATAACATTCAACATTTGGCCGCCTTCGGGCGGTCAAATTGTTTGCGCGTCATATTTGTTGTGATGGCAGAGCTTATATCGCGTAACAACGCGATCAGGGTGCTGCGAAATCAAAATAGCCGCAGACCGGCACGTGGTCAGAGGGCTTTTCCCAGGCGCGGACGTGCTTTTCAATAGAGACGGACTGAAGTCTATCGGCTGCCTGCGATGACAGCATGAGGTGATCGATGCGGATGCCGTTGTTCTTGGGCCATGCGCCAGCCTGATAATCCCAGAACGTATAAAGGCCCGCCTCATCGGTGGTAGTGCGGGTGGCATCGACAAGGCCGAGATTTTCCAACTGCCGGAATGCGGCCCGGGTCTTTGGCAGGAACAGCGCATCGCCTTCCCAGGCGCGTGGATCATAGCAATCGAACGGTTCCGGGATGACGTTGTAATCACCCGCCAGAATGAGCGGTTCTTCGAGAAGAAGACGGTCCTTGGCGTGAAGGCGCAGGCGCTCCATCCATGCCAGCTTGTAAGGGTATTTTACCGGATCATCGGGCGGGTTGCCGTTTGGCAGATACAGCGAGCAAACGCGGATAACGCCTCCCTTCACGGAAAAGACGCCTTCGATGAAACGCGCCTGTTCATCCGCATCATCGCCGGGCAAGCCGCGATGGATTTCATCCGGCATCATCTTGGAAAGCAGGGCAACGCCGTTGAAGCCCTTCTGGCCGTGTGTTTCCACATGGTAGCCAAGCGCCTCTATTTCGAGGCGGGGAAAGTTCTCATCGACGGATTTGATTTCCTGAAGGCAGGCAATGTCAGGGCTCGAATCCTTCAGCCATTGGCAAAGGTTTTCGATGCGCGCCTTGACGCCGTTGATGTTCCAGGTGGCAATCTTCATCGGACATTCCATTTTCGCTACGGTTTGTATTTAAACCATAGCCACGCGAATGCCACCCGTTTTCACAGTTTCAACAGGGTATAAGCGGAGCCGATCAGACCGAAAAGCTGGTGCCGCAGCCGCAGCTGGCCACTGCGTTGGGGTTCTTGATCTGGAAGGACTGGCCGAGGAGGTTATCGACAAAATCGATCTCCGAGCCTTCCATGTAAACGACCGACATGCTGTCGATCAGCACTTTGGCATTGTCTCGGGAAATCACGAGGTCGTCGTCGGTCGGCGCGCCATCAAGGTCGAACTTGTAGGAGAAGCCCGAGCAGCCGCCGCCTTCGACGGAGACGCGCAGGGATTGCTTGCCCTCTTCGGAAGAGACGATCTGGGCGATTCGCTTTGCAGCGGATTCTGAGAGTGTAATCTGTGTTGTCATGTGGTTTCTCCAACCGGGGTCAAGAACCGGAGAGCGGTGTTTTTCTGTAGAGCGATTATAAACCAGTCAAATTAACGGTCTATAGCCGTGTTGCGCGGCGATGACGCTTTGCGGCAACCTTCGAGATAGGTATGAAGGGTAAAGGCAAAGGTCAATGGCAAGACCGCCTGATAACGTTCAGCAGGAGAGCGAATGATAATCGATCAGCGTGCACTGGGTTTCGGAAGCGGAGAGCGGGCGGTTTATGCCACCGACCCATGGACGACGCGTGGACGTCTGTTTCCCGAGACATCCAGCCTGACGCGCTCCGAGTTTCAGCGTGACCGCGACCGCATCGTTCACACAACCGCCTTCAGACGCCTCAAGCACAAGACACAGGTGTTTATCAGCCCCGATGGCGACCATTACCGCACGCGACTGACGCACACGGTGGAAGTGGCGCAGATTGCCCGCGCGCTGGCTCGCGCCCTGAAGCTGGATGAGGACCTGGCGGAAGGCGTGGCGCTGGTTCACGATTTTGGCCACACACCCTTTGGCCACACCGGCGAGGACGCGCTGGACGAGATGCTGAAGCCCTATGGCGGCTTTGACCACAATGCCCAGTCGCTGCGCATCGTCACCAAGCTTGAGCGTCGCTACGCCGAATATGACGGCATCAACCTGACATGGGAAACGCTGGAAGGGCTGGTAAAGCACAACGGCCCGCTGGCGGGTGAAAACGCCAATGGCAGCCACGGCCCGGTCGCCTTGCCCATTCTGGAATATTGTGAACTGCAGGATCTGGAAATCGGCACATTCGCCAGCCTTGAAGCGCAGGTCGCGGCCATTGCTGATGATATCGCTTACAACACCCACGACATCGATGACGGCTTGCGGGCAGGTTATCTGACCTTCGACATGCTGGAGGAGGTGCCTTTTCTGGCGTCGCTCATGGCGGAAGTTCGCGGCAAATATCCGAATCTCGAAGATGACCGCTTCGCCCATGAAATCATGCGCCGCCAGATTACCCGCATGGTGGAGGACGTGATCGGCGTTGCGCAGCAAAACCTATTGAAGCTGAAGCCAACTTCCGCCGCCGATATCAGGGGTGCCAGTTTCACGGTGGCTGCGTTTTCGCCTGAGATGGCCGAAACCGACAGGCTGATCAAGAAGCTGCTGTTTAAGCATATATATCGCCATGCCGACATCATGCGCATCCGGGCAGGTGCCACACAAATTGTGACAGACCTGTTTCACCGCTACATGGAAGTGCCCGCAGAAATGCAGAGCCACCATTGGGTGGATGTCATCTCCGGCATGAGCGTGGGGGCAAAAGCCCGGCATGTGGGGGATTATCTGGCCGGTATGACCGACAGTTATGCACTGAAAGCCCACCAGCGCCTGTTTGACCACACACCCGATTTACGATAGGCAGCGGCACCGCAGAACCGGTTTTTCAATGCCGGGACCTCAAGAGACAGCCTTCGCGCAGGTATATTATCATGAACCTTTTCGCCGATTTCGATACCAGAATCAAAAACGCGCTTGAGACGATCGACCTCGTCAAAGCCAACCGCGATGCTGTCGATTTCGGCCGAATCACCGTGGAATCGCCGCGCGATCCAAGCCATGGTGATGTCGCGACCAACGCCGCCATGGTGCTGGCAAAGCCGCTGGGCACCAATCCCCGCGCGCTGGCAGAGCTGATCGTTCCGGCACTTGAGCAGGATGAGGACATTGATAGCGTCAATGTTGCCGGTCCCGGCTTCATCAATATCCGTGTTTCCGTGGCCTACTGGCAGCGTCTGCTGGCGGGCATGATCGGGCAGGGCGACAATTATGGCCGCTCGACTGTTGGTGCAGGCAAGAGCATCAACGTTGAATATGTTTCTGCCAACCCGACCGGGCCCATGCATGTGGGCCACTGCCGTGGCGCTGTGGTGGGTGATACGCTGGCCAATATTCTGGCGTTTGCCGGATATGGCGTGACCAAGGAATATTACATCAACGATGCCGGTTCGCAGATCGATGTGCTGGGCCGCTCCGTTTTCCTGCGTTACCGCGAAGCGCTGGGCGAAGATGTGGGTGCTATCCCGCCGGGCCTCTATCCCGGTGATTACCTTGTGCCGCTTGGTGAATCGCTTGCGCAGGAGTTTGGCCCCAAGCTTCGCGCCATGCCGGAAGACCAGTGGCTGCCTGTTATCAAGGACCGTGCCATCGACGCGATGATGGTGATGATTCGCGAGGATCTGGCTGCGCTGAACGTGAAGCATGACCTGTTCTATTCGGAGCGCACGCTGCATGCGGCTAATGGCGGACCAATCCAGTCTGCCATCAACGATCTGACCTTCAAGGGCCATGTTTACAAGGGAACCCTGCCGCCACCGAAGGGTGAGTTGCCGGACGATTGGGAAGACCGCGAACAGACCCTGTTCCGCTCCACCGAAGTGGGCGATGACATGGACCGCGCGCTGATCAAGTCCGACGGTTCCTACACCTATTTTGCCGCTGACGTTGCCTATTTCAAGGACAAGTATGATCGCGGCTTTGGCGAGATGATCTATGTTCTGGGTGCCGACCATGGCGGCTACGTCAAGCGTCTGGAAGCGGTTGCGCGGGCTGTCTCCGAAGGCAAGTCCAAGCTGACGGTTCTTCTGTGCCAGATGGTCAAACTTTTCCGTGATGGCGAGCCGGTCAAGATGTCGAAACGCTCCGGCGATTTCGTGACATTGCGCGATGTCGTGGACGAGGTTGGACGCGACCCTGTGCGATTCATGATGCTCTATCGGAAGAATTCCGAGCCTCTGGACTTCGATTTTGCCAAGGTAACGGAGCAATCCAAAGATAATCCGGTATTTTATGTGCAGTATGCGCATGCCCGCTGCATGTCTGTTTTCAGGCAGGCAAAAGAGGCGTTTCCGAACCTAGATGTTGCTACGGCAACGTTGGTTGATGGTGCGTCTTTGATTAGTGATATCAATGAGTTGCAGCTCATTGCTAAACTGGCAGAATACCCTCGTCTGATCGAATCTGCGGCGCTTAATCACGAGCCGCACCGCCTGGCTTTTTACCTGTATGATCTGGCCAGTTCCTTCCATGGACACTGGAATAAAGGTAAAGATCAGCCAGAATTACGTTTTGTTAACGATAAAAACCGAGAATTGAGCGTTGCCAGATTAGGGCTGGTGAATGCTGTCGCAAACGTACTGCGGTCGGGACTGACGCTTTTAGGAGCGGACGCACCTGACGAAATGCGATAACATCTCACCATTATTTGCTCACAATACGCTGGCAAGTGCTGTGATGCGTAGATGGTGGAACACGTAATGGTCGAAAAAAATGTCGCGTATAACCGGGATAACCGGGCAGACGAGTTCGCTGACAACGATCCCTTGGCGCAATTGGCCCGTTTGGTTGGTCAAGAGGATCGCCCATCCCATGTTGCTTCCCCGGCTGCGCAGCATCCGGCGCAACGCAGGGAGCCTGAATTCAATCTCGAAGACGAACTGCTTCGCGAATTCGCGATATATGATTCGCCACGCTACGAGCCCGTAGCGCTGGATGCGGCAAACGACACCCGTGCGTCGGTTCCTGCCAACGAATTCCTGCAGCGCGTCGAATCCGTGTTTGCCCGCAAGGAGCCAGAAATGGCCCCGCCAGCGCCTGCAGCTGTGGAGCACTATGCACCAGCCGAAACGGAAGAGTTTCTGGTTGCCGAGCATGGAGCTCAGCCAACTGCCGCTTCCGACCTGCGTGATGAGTTCAGCGATGACCCTGAGCAGGTAGCAGCACTGTTTGATGTTGCGCACCGCCAGACGCCAGCGCCGCAGCCGGTTTATCAGGACGTCATCGAGCAGGCACCTCAGCATGTTGAGCCAGCCGCCTATGTCGCGCCAGCGCCGCAGGTCGAGCAAGCCTATTATGCTGCGCCAGTCGCTGAGCCTGTTTACGCAGAACCGGCCTATGACCTTCCAGCGCAGTCGCAGCTTGACGCATCGGTTGCGAACCAGCCGAACTGGCAGCTGATGGCTGAAACTTCTGGCGAGACGTCCATTGATCTGGCCAGCGAGCTGGAGCTTTCCGTTGCTGAAGACTCATCCGTCGCAGCACCCGTTCAGGCATCCCCATCCATCGCCCGTCGTTCTTCGCTGGATTATTCCAGCCTTCGTCTGCCGTTGGCCAATTTCGGTGCGCCACGCGCAGCACCCGTTGCGCCTAAGGCTGAAGAGCCAGCAGCTGTAGCGGCGCAATTCGTGCAGCCGGTTGTAGCGCCGGTCAGCCAGGTTGAGCCTGTATTGCCTGCCGGACAGAAGCTGTCCGCAATGGATGAGCTGATCTTCGACGTTGCAAAATACGAAATCGGTACGAGGGACGCCCGCGTTGCAGAGCCTGCAGCGCGCATTGAGCCTGTGGTTTCTGTCGCGCCGCCAATCGTCGCTGCACCTGTCGCAGCGCAGCCCGTAGCGCCGCAGCCAGCACCTGTTGCCAGACGGGAAGAGCCTGCCTTCGTGACGGCACCTGTTCAGCCTGTGGCAGCACCGGCGGCGACAGCGAAGTCCGAACCCGCATTCGAAGAGTTCAAGGACGATGACTTCGAACTGGCGCTCGATGATTTCGATTTTGATATCGACCTTTCCGAGATTGCAAACATCGATGTGGCCGTAGCTCCACCTGCAGAGCCGGTTGTTGCAGCCCGCCCTGCGCCTCCCGCGCCAGCACCCGTTCAGCCAAAGCCTGTTGCCGCTGCACCAGTCGCTGCCGCGCCAGTTGCACGCGTGGAGCCGCCGCGTCCAGTTGCGCCTGTCGTAACCGCACCGCCAGCCACACTGGACAGCCTGCCATTCGACCCATCGCAGATTGGCGAAACGGAAGACCAGACGGAAACCATCGCCGAGATGGAAGTTCCTGAGCTGCCCGTTGGCGTTTTCGAGCCAAAGCCTGCGCCACGTCGCCAGGAGGAAGATCTTGATCTTGACACCGAACTGGCCGCGCTCTTTGCACCGGCCATGTCTGGCGGGCTTGATCGCCACAAGAATGCCGCTGCCACACGTCAGCCTCAGCCAACGCAGGATGAGGTAGATGAGTTTGAACGTGCGCTGGAACAGGATTTCCGCCGCAGCATGGAAGAAGCCGCGAAATCCGGCTCCTACACAGACCGCGTGACGCCGACAGATCTGGCGCAGAACGTGCGCTACGAGGATGAAGAGCGCGGCGCTGGCCGTCGCTGGTTCGTGCCAATGGCCGCTGCCATCGGCGTGTTGCTTGTTGGCGGTGGTACCTATGCGCTGATGTTCGGTGGCTCATCGAGCGAAGGCTCGAATGGCGCACCTGTCATCATCTCCGCCGATAGCGAACCGACAAAGGTCGTGCCCGATAATCCGGGTGGTCGCGTTGTTCCAAACCAGGATAAGGCGGTTTATGACCGCGTTGCCGGAGCCGCGCCTGCTGACCCCAAGCAGCCTTCGCTGATTTCCAGCAACGAGCAGCCCGTGGATGTCGTGCAGCGCACGCTGATCCCCGAGCAGTTGCCGCTTGAGGGCGAAAACGAAGACATGGAGGCACTGGCCTCGACACCGGTGGGTGAGACGGAAGATCCGCGCTTGCTGTCTCCGGAAGAAAAGGCACGGTCTGAAGAAAATCAGGGTGGCTCGCCTGTCAACGTATCGCCGCGCAAGGTTCGCACGATGATCGTCAAGCCTGACGGCACGCTTGTTGCGCAGGATGTACCAGCTCCCGCTGCACAGGCAGCACCGCAAGCTGACAAGATCGACGAGCTTGCCGCACCGAAGGCCACGGCTGCCGCAGAAGCTGCCCCAACCGTGATTGCAGCATCGCGTGTTCCTGTCTCACCAGAACAGCCCGCTCAGCCACAGACGCCTGCTGCTACAACAGTTGCAGCAGCACCGAAGCCTGCCCAGACTGCGGCACCGCTTCCAGCATCGCGTCCGTCGGCCCAGCCTGCCAATGTAACGGCGACGGTTACCAGCCAGGGCAATGTCCGCCCGGCACCGGCTTCGCAGCCTGCGCAGGAAACCGCTGCTGCGCCAACGCCTGCCACCAACACGTCCTCGACGGGTGGTTACTATGTGCAGGTTGCCTCGCTTCCAAGCCAAGCTGAAGCACAGAAGTCCTACCAGAGCCTGTCGGCCAAGTTCGGCTCGGTCATTGGTGGTCGTGGTGTTGATATCAAGGCTGCTGAAATTGCAGGCAAGGGCACCTTCTACCGCGTCCGCATTCCAGCCGGTGACAAGAATGAAGCCGCAGCACTTTGCGAACGCTTCCGCTCTGCCGGTGGCAGTTGCCTCATCGCACGCTGATTTGGGGTGACAAACATTGAAGCCGGGACGTTATCGCTCCCGGCTTTTTCATGCCTACCGATTTCCAAGCAGGACACATCCATGACCGACACAAAAGCTATGATCCTTGGCTGTAGCGGCCTGACACTGACGGATGACGAGATTGCGCTTTACAAAGCCGAGCGTCCCTGGGGCTTTATTCTGTTCGGGCGCAACATTGGCGACGCCAAGCAGGTTGCCGATCTCGTTGCCTCCATGCGCGATACGGTCGGGCGTCCAAATGCGCCTGTGTTGATCGATCAGGAAGGCGGGCGCGTTCAGCGCATTCGCCCACCCATCCTGCAATCCTATCCCAATGCACAGTCGCTGGGAGAGATCTATCTACGAGACCGCAGCCAGGGCCTGCGAGCTGCATGGCTGATGTCGCGTCTGCATGCCTTTGACCTGATGAAGCTTGGCATCAACGTGGATTGCCTGCCTGTGCTGGACGTTCCGGTTGAAGGTGCGAGCAATGTTATCGGCAACCGTGCCTATGGGTTCGATCCGGCGCTGGTATCGGCCATGGGGCAGTCGGCGGCGGATGGCCTGAAGGCGGGCGGCATGCTGCCTGTCATGAAGCATATGCCCGGCCATGGGCGAGGCATGGTCGATTCCCACCATGAGCTGCCGGTGGTTGATGTGCCGCTGGCCGAGCTGGACGCGCATGATTTCGTACCCTTCCGCGCCCTGAACAAAGAGCTGATGGCGATGAGCGCACATCTGGTGTTTACCGCCATTGATTCAGAGCGCCCGGCCACGACATCTCCAGTCGTTATCGAAGAGATTATCCGCAAACGGATCGGCTTCGATGGGCTTCTGATCTCCGACGACAGCTCGATGAATGCGCTGAAAGGCACGTTGGGAGAGCGGGCGGCGAATATTGTTGCGGGTGGCTGCGATATAGTCTTGCATTGCAATGGCGTGATGGATGAAATGCTTCAGGTCGTGAGGGAAGTTCCTATTCTTTCCGGCAAAGCTCTGGAGCGCGCGCGCGCTGTCGAAGCCGGTTTTCCGGTTGCTGATGGTGCGGAAGAGGCGGCGCTACGAGACGAATTCAACGCCATGCTGGCGGTTGCCTGAGAGGCAGCGCGGCCGGGCGGCTTTAAAGATCAGGCCCGGTGGACGAATGAATGGCGGCAGATAAATCTCGCGGCGGTGTGCCGATGGAAAAGCTCTGGGAGGATATCAAGCCCGAGCGCGCCACCGGTGAATCCGCTTTGATGATCGATGTAGCGGGCTTTGAAGGCCCGCTCGATCTTTTGCTGCACCTCGCCCGCACACAGAAAGTCGATCTGTCGCGCATTTCGGTGCTGGCACTGGCTGAGCAATATCTCGTCTTTGTGGAGCAAGCACGCCGGGTGCGTATCGAGCTTGCAGCCGACTATCTTGTGATGGCGGCCTGGCTTGCATTTCTCAAATCCAAGCTGCTCATTCCCCAGCAGAGCAAGGATGAAGGCCCGAGCGGCGAGGAGATGGCGGCAACGCTTGCCTTCCGGTTGAAGCGGCTGGAAGCCATGCGGGATGCGGCGGAGCGGCTGGTCAACCGCCACCATCTGGGCCGTGACGTGTTTGCGCGCGGTGCGCCTGAGCATATTCCCCACAAGAGTCGCTCATCCTTTGAGGCAAGCCTGTATGACCTTCTGAGCGCCTATGCAAACCTGCGACAGCGTCAGGCGATTACGCAGGTCACCATCGAAAAGCGGCAGGTCTGGTCGCTGGTGGATGCGCGGGAGTTGCTGACCTCCATGCTGGGCGATATTGCCGAGTGGACGGAGCTGGATGGCTATTTGCTGCAATATGTTGCCGACCCCGCAATGCGGGCAACGGCGATGGCGAGCGCCTTTGCCGCATCGCTGGAGCTGGTGCGTGAAGGTTCACTGGAAATCCGGCAGGACGGAGCCTTCCAGCCTATCTTCATGCGCAAGGGGTCTGGCCGGGAAAGGACAGATGATGTCAAATGAACTGGACCTCGATGACGAGGCCCCATCGAGCCAAGAGCAGGCGAGCGGCGCGAGCGTGACCGAGCGGCAGATGAAAGAGGCCGAGCGCATTGCCGAAGCTCTCGTCTTCGCCTCAGCGCAACCGGTCTCCGAAGCCTTCATTGCCGAGCGTGTGTCCAAGGGAATCGATGTCGCCATGCTGATGGCAAAGCTGAAGGGTCATTATGGCGAGCGCGGCGTCAATCTCATTCAGGTTGGTGGAAACTGGGCGTTCCGAACGGCTGGCGATCTATCATTCGTGATACGAACCGATGAGAAAGAGCCGAAAAAGCTCTCGCGCGCTGCACTGGAAGTGCTGGCCATCATCGCCTATCACCAGCCGGTGACGCGGGCGGAAATCGAGGAAATCCGGGGCGTTCAGACCTCACGGGGAACACTCGATGTGTTGATGGAAGCCGGGTGGGTGCGCTTTCGCGGACGCAGAAGGACGCCGGGAAGACCCGTTACGATGGGTACGACCATTGAGTTTCTCGACCATTTCGGGCTGGAAGAATTGCGCGATTTGCCGGGGCTGGACGAGCTGAAGGGGGCAGGGCTGCTTTCTGGCCGCATTCCGTCCAACTTCGGTATTCCGTTGCCATCCATGAGCGATGAACTGACCGAGGATGAAGATCCCATCACGCAGCTGGACCTTGAAGAGCTCGGTCTGCTCTCGCCCAGTGGCGACGAGCCGGAGAGATGATCGAAGTTTCGTTGCCGGCTACATCACAAAGAGTTGCCAGCATTTGGCAATTGCTGGATTTATAGTGTCTTATCGTTTGTTGAATCGCCATTTTGGTGTTTGAAAAACCTCCGCAAACGTCTTACATCGGTGCAAAGCAAAATTCAGGGAGTTTGCGTTATGGGTTCTTTTAGTGTGTGGCACTGGCTGATCGTTCTGGTGATCGTGCTTGTCCTGTTTGGCCGTGGCAAGATTCCCGAATTGATGGGCGATGTCGCAAAAGGCATCAAGAGCTTCAAGAAGGGCATGGCCGACGAAGACGGCACGCCGCGCCCTGCTGACCGCGATACCGCGCCAGAGCAGACGACCGTTCACGCCAAGACTGTCGACCATAAGGCTGACGAGCTCAAGTAAATGATTTTACGGCGCGGCGTTGAACGCTGCGCCGTGACACTGCGCATGTCAGGAGCTTTATGATGTTGGATATCGGCTGGAGCGAGCTGCTGGTGATTGCGGTCGTCTTGATCGTCGTCGTCGGTCCCAAGGACTTGCCGCCCATGATCCGCGCCTTTGGCAAGACCATGGCTGGTTTGCGCAAAATGGCGGGCGACTTTCGCTCTCAGTTCGATGAGGCCTTGAAAGAGGCCGATATGGACGACGTGCGCCAGACGATTTCGGACGTGCGCAATCTCAACCCGACAAATTCCATTCGCGATGCGATGAATCCGCTTCGCCAACTGAGCAACGATCTTCGCAACGACCTGAATGGAGTGACGACATCGTCCACAGCGACGAGTGCGCCTGAGGGTGCACCGGCTGTCGATCTTGCTGCTCCTGAAATGAAGCTGCCTGACGGGCCACCGCCGATGACAACGCCGACAGCTGTGGCTGCTGCAGCGGCAACGCCAGCAACCGTCGCTGCGTCACCTGTCACGGCAATGAATGCAACACCTGTTGTGACCACGCCAGCAGTCGAGCCAGGCGAAAAGCCCAAAGCCCCTCGCAAGCGTGCCGAGAAATCCGTGCAGGAAATCGAGGCCGAAAAGGTCGCAGCAAAGCCCAAGCGCGCAGCGAAGATCGTTTCTACAAAAGACGAGGCGGCAAAGCCTGCCCGCAAGCGTGCAAGTGCCGCCGAGCCGGGTAGTGTCGCCTTGAGCAAGGATGCGCCCAAGCCCAGCACGGCAAAAGCTGCGAAAGCGGCAGTGGAAGCTGCAGCGCCCATGGTCGAGCTGGCAAAATCGATGGTCGAACCATCAGGTGCCGGGGCATCCGCTGCGAAACCAGTGAAGAAGGCCAAGGCCAAAAAGGGTGAAGCATGACTGCCGATACCGATGATAAGCCGCAGCCGCTTATCGAACATCTCATGGAGCTGCGCACGCGGCTGATCTGGTCGCTCGGCGCATTCTTCGTCGCCTTCATTGGCTGTTTCGCCGTTGCCAAGCACCTCTTCAACCTGCTGGTCATTCCCTATAAATGGGCGGTGATCTGGGCCGGGCTCGACGTTGCCAAGTCGTCGCTGATCTACACTGCGCCGCAGGAATTCTTCTTCACACAGATCAAGGTCGCCATGTTTGGCGCGCTGGTGATTTCCTTTCCGGTCATCGCGTCGCAGCTTTACAAGTTCGTGGCACCGGGCCTTTACAAGAATGAGCGTGCGGCTTTCCTGCCGTTCCTCATTGCTTCACCGCTTCTGTTTCTTCTGGGCGGTGCGCTGGTCTATTTCTTCTTCACGCCCATGGTCATGTGGTTCTTCCTTGCCATGCAGCAACTGCCGGAAGATGGTGAAGTCGCGATTTCGCTGATGCCGAAGGTGTCGGAATATCTCAGCCTCATCATGACGCTGGTGCTGTCCTTTGGTCTGGTGTTCCAGCTGCCTGTGGTGACCACACTTCTGGCCCGTGTAGGGCTGCTGACGAGCCAGTGGCTGCGCGAAAAGCGCAAGTTCGCCATTGTTGCCGCCTTCGTGGTGGCGGCGGTGCTGACGCCGCCGGACCCGATGTCCCAGATCGGTCTTGCGTTGCCCGCAATCATTCTCTACGAGATTTCCATACATTTGGCACGACTCGTGGAGAAGAAGCGCGCTGAGGAAAATGCAGGCCGTGAGCTTGAAAATTCCAGTGACGACTGACGGTATTCGTCAGTATCTTCTTCAGACGCCGGGCCATGTGTCCCGGCGTTTTGTTTTTCAAAACATGATGTAAATTACGGTCTGGAACCACGATGCACGACATTAAATGGATACGCGAAAACCCTGAAGCTTTCGATGCCGGGCTTGCTCGCCGCAATGCAGAGCCGCAGTCCGCCATGCTGATTGCGCTGGATGAAAAGCGCCGCTCCGTGATCCAGACCCTGCAAGACATGCAGTCCCGCCGCAACCTTGCCTCCAAGGAAATCGGTGCTGCGATGGCGCAGAAGAATACCGAGCTTGCAGATAAGCTGAAGGCCGAAGTGGCTGACATCAAGGATAGCATGCCACGGCTGGAAGAAGAGGACCGTCAGGTTTCGGCAGAACTCAATGACGCCCTGTCGCGCATTCCCAACATTCCATTTGATGATGTTCCCATGGGCAAGGACGAGCACGACAACATCGTTGCCCGTGTGGTTGGCGAAAAGCCCGGCTGGAACCATCCTGCCAAGGAACATTACGAAATCGGTGAAGCGCTCGGCTACATGGATTTCGACCGCGCCGCCAAGCTTTCCGGTTCGCGCTTCACGGTGCTGACAAGCCAGATCGCTCGACTGGAGCGCGCGCTTGGGCAATTCATGATTGACCTGCACACGTCGGAGCATGGCTATACGGAAGTGTCCTCGCCACTGATGGTGCGCGATGAGGCAATGTACGGCACGGGCCAATTGCCGAAATTTGCCGAAGATCTGTTCCGTACGACCGATGGCCGCTGGCTGATCCCGACTGCCGAGGTGACGCTGACGAACCTCGTTGCCGGTGAAATTCTCGACGCTGAGAAGCTGCCGTTGCGCTTCACGGCGCTGACACCTTCCTTCCGCTCGGAAGCCGGTTCGGCTGGTCGTGACACACGCGGGATGCTGCGCCAGCATCAGTTCTGGAAGTGCGAACTCGTGTCCATCACCGATGCGGAAAGCGCGGTAGAAGAGCATGAGCGGATGACGGCCTGTGCTGAAGAAGTGCTGAAGCGCCTCGGCCTGCATTTCCGCACGATGACGCTGTGCACCGGCGATATGGGCTTTGGTGCGCGCAAGACCTACGATCTGGAAGTGTGGCTGCCGGGTCAGGATACGTACCGTGAAATCTCTTCCTGCTCCGTCTGCGGCGATTTTCAGGGCCGTCGCATGGATGCGCGTTACCGGGGCAAGGGCGAGAAGGCGACGAAGTTCGTCCACACGCTCAACGGTTCCGGCACGGCAGTCGGTCGCTGCCTTATCGCCGTTCTGGAAAACTATCTGAATGAAGATGGTTCGGTCACAATTCCGGACGTGCTGCTGCCTTACATGGGCGGCCTGACGCGCATCGAAAAGGCTGCTTGATAAGCCTGGGAGGACAATCATGCGGATTTTGCTTACGAATGACGACGGCATTCATGCCGAAGGGTTGGCGGTGCTTGAACGCATCGCCCGCACGATCTCTGACGATGTCTGGATCGTTGCGCCGGAGACGGACCAGAGCGGGCTTGCGCATTCGCTGACGCTGTCTGAGCCGCTGCGACTGCGCAAGATTTCCGACAAGCATTTTGCGCTGCGTGGCACGCCGACCGATTGCGTCATCATGGGCGTGCGCGAAGTGCTGCCGGGCAAGCCTGATCTGATCCTGTCTGGCGTCAACTCCGGTGCCAACATGGCTGACGACGTGACCTATTCCGGCACCATTGCCGGCGCTATTGAAGGCACGCTGCAAGGTGTGCGTTCCTTTGCGCTGAGCCAGGCCTATGCCTATACCGGTCACGCGGAACGGGTCGTTCCGTGGGAAGTAGCCGAGACCTATGCACCGGATCTGATTCGCAAGCTGATGAATGTCGAGCTGCCGAACGAAACCTTCCTCAATCTCAACTTCCCCAATTGCGCACCTGATGATGTGCAGGGCGTAAGCGTGACGGGGCAGGGCAAGCTGGATTTCGGCATGACGGTGGAGCAGCGGCAGGATGGTCGCGGCATGCCCTATTACTGGCTGCGTTTCGGTGAGCGGCTGGGCACCTTCCTCGATGGCACCGATATCCATGCGGTTAAGGCGGACAGGATTTCGGTTACGCCGCTCAAGCTCGATCTGACCGATTACACGGTGAAGGATCGCGTCGCGAAGGCATTGGGCCTGGGAGTGGACGGTTGAAATCCGCCATGGTGGAAAAAGAGGGCTTTGCCGCCCTCGTTCTGCGGCTGCGGGCCGAAGGGATTTCCGACATCGACCTCCTGACCGCTGTGGAACAGACGCCGCGTTCGCAATTTGTGCCTGCGCAATTTGCAGCTGACGCCTATTCTAGCCGAACCATTCCCATCGATTGCGGTGCCTTCATGGAAAGCGCGGATATGGCCGTGAAGCTGGTTCACCGCCTTCAGGTCAAGCCCGGCCAGCGTGTGCTGGAAATCGGCACCGGCAGCGGTTTCATGACCGCTGTTCTGGGCAAGCGGGCAGAGCGTGTGGTTTCCATCGACCGCTACAAGACGCTGGTGGACATGGCGCACAACCGGATGGATGACCTCGGCATTCGCAATGTCGTGATTCGCCACGCGGATGGCACGAATGGGCTGGTCGGTGAGGGCACTTTCGACCGGATCATTTCAACGGCAGCATTTCCCACCCTGCCGCGCTTCTTTACCGAGCAGATTGTCTCGGGTGGCATGATGATTGTACCCATCACCATGGAAGACGGGCGCTGCGTCATGACCCGTTTTTCCAAGACAGGCAGCCGATTCGAGCGCGAAGAAATGTTCGAGACTCCCTATCTGCCGATAGAGCCGCATATCGCCCGATATTTGTAACATATCGGGACACCGCGCCGCGCGCCGGGGTGCGGGTGGCGTGCAGGATTGATTTTATTCAAAATATTGCATGTGCGCTGCTTTGTGCGGGAACCCCCTGCCAAACAAGGCTTTGCGTTGGGCGCATGGTTATCGAATTGTCAAAAATTATCAAAAGCCTATGCCGTTTTAACGGCGTGGTAACACTAACACGCTTTAATCATCTCCATCGACGCATGGTTTTCCCGAGACGGGAGAGGGGCCTTGCAAAGTGTAGTTCAGCCGGATCGATCCCGATGCGGCGGTTGGCGTCAGTGTAGATCGAGTCATGCGTATGAGTAATTCGCCCAAAATCGGAAAATCAATCGCAAAGATGTTCGCAGCGGCATTGCTGGCAAGCGTCGCAACGGGTTGTAGTTCGGACGCCACGCGATTTGGCGGCCTGTTTTCCAGCGGCCCGGATCAGATGACCACGGCATCCATTCCATCTCGCAGCGGTAATGTGCCAGCGCCTGTTCCGCAGAACGACATGGGCGGTGGCGGATACGCGTCTTCCGCGCCGCAGGGCGGCTACGGCAACCAGAATATGGCCCAGAATTCTGGAATGAATCAGGCTTATCCGGCTTCCAACGGTGGTTATGGCTCTGTCCAGCCTTCGTCGGCGCGTGCGGCCTCGTCTTCGGCATCTGTCCAGCGTCAGGAGCTTGCGGCTCCATCGCCTGCGACACGTCGCGAACCGGCAAACCGCAGCGAAGCCATGGCGCAGCCAATGCCAACGGGCAAATCCACAGCCGCGCCTTCCATGGCGTCGGCACGTGTCAATTCCAACACCGCAGACACGCTCTCCACCGGTTCCGTCAAGGCTGCCGATACTGGCTGGCACACCGATGGTGCGTCTTCGGTAACGCTGAAGTCCGGCGAAACGATTGCGACGCTTTCCAAGCGTTACGGCGTGCCTGAGAAGGCTCTGCTGCAGGCAAACGGCCTTTCGAGCGCCTCTGCTGCGACACCTGGCCAGTCCGTTGTCATTCCGAAGTTCGGTCAGTCTCGTAACGCCGCACGTGCTGCATCGGGCAATATTGATCTGAGCAAGGACAATAACGGCCCTGCGCCAACACGCGGACCAGAGCAGAACGTCGCTGTGCTGCCAAGCCAGAATGCCGCCCGTGACAAGGCTTCGGCCGAAGCCGGAAAGCTGACGCCTCCCGGCGGCAAGCCGCTTCCGCCAACGGGTGGCTACAAGGTCCAGTCGGGCGATAGCCTTGCAAAGATTGCTCGCGCTAACGGCGTTTCGGTTGCAGACCTGAAAGCTGCAAACGGCATCACCGATGGCAATGTGCGGATCGGCCAGACCCTGAAAATTCCGGGTGCAGGCACTGACGGCATCAAGACGGCATCGGTTCAGCCACAGGCGCCAGCCGCTTCCAAGCCGGTCGAAGCCCCAGTTGCTGCGGCCAAGGTCGAGGCACCAAAGGCACCAGCCGCCGCAGATGCGAGCGTCAGCGATGTTGAGAAGAAGTCCGACATGGCGTCACTTGCGCCTGAGTCTACAGGCATCGGCAAATATCGTTGGCCAGTGCGCGGTGCTGTGATCTCCGGTTTCGGTGAAAACGTCGATGGCAGCCGCAATGACGGCATCAACATCTCCGTGCCAGAGGGTACGCCGATCAAGGCTGCTGAAAACGGTGTCGTCATCTATTCCGGCAACGGCCTGAAGCAGCTGGGCAACACGGTTCTGATCCGCCACGACGACGGTCGTGTCACGGTTTACGGCAATGCGGCGAACCTTGAGGTCCAGCGTGGTCAGAAGGTTCAGCGCGGCCAGACCGTTGCCACTTCAGGCATGACGGGCAGCGCCAAGCGTCCACAGGTCCACTTCGAAGTCCGCAAGGACGCGACACCTGTGAACCCATCCTCTTTCCTTGAATAGGATCATCCTTTTTCCTTGATCAGGTATTGCGTCTCAAGGATAGGAAAAGCCGGGCTTGTGCCCGGCTTTTTCGCATTTCAGGGTTGGTTCAGCTTAGGTCTCAATAGGCCGACCGTGCGCTCGATGAAGTCGGCAATGGTTGCCGTGTCGTCGAGATCAAAGACCGGCAGCGTGGTGTCGGGCACGGGGTGGTCAGCGGCGATGGCGATGATATTTGCATCGTTGGGTGCAAGCGGCTCGGTCTTTGCGGCGTCCCGCCTGCGTGCCTCGATCTTGGGAATGGGCTCGTATTTGTAACCTTCGATCAAGACCAGATCGCAAGGGGCGATGCGGGCGAGGATTTCCTCGAATGACGGCTCCGGCCCGCCCCGCAATTCGTGCATGATGGCAAAGCGTGTGCCTGAGACGATGGTAACTTCATGTGCGCCAGCCTGCCTGTGCCGCCAGCTATCGGCACCGACCTTGTCGATATCAAAATCATGATGCGCGTGCTTGATGGTGGAGACACGATAGCCACGGGCAGTCAGCTCGGTCACGATGCGAACGGCAAGGCCGGTCTTGCCGGAGTTTTTCCAGCCGGAAATGCCAAATACCTTTGGAGTCATTCAGACAGGCTCCTCAGAAATGTCTCGGCGGTTGCGAGTTCATCCGGCGTGTTGATGTTGTAGAACGGGTCAATGGAGGCCGTTGCGCTCTCTACCGGGGGAAATGCTACGCCAAGCGTGACGTGCCGCGCGATATAGCTGCGGATACGGCGATTGTTGTCATTATCAAGCCATAGCTCAAGATCGTCAGCAATCGAGACCGGCCACAGACCGAAGACTGGATGAACATGGCCGCTGGACGCGGCGATGACGATGGCATCCTCACCTGTAACGTGCTGCGTGAGTTGCGTCGAAAGATCCGCCGGAAAGAACGGGCTATCGGCAGGCACAGTCAGAAAGTGGGTGGCCTGAGGCGCGTGAGCCGCAAAATGGCGCATGCCCGCCAGAATACCGGCCAGTGGTCCGGCGTGACCGGACTTGGTATCTGGCACCAGCGGAAGCGCGAAGGCGAGAGCCCAGTTTTCCGGCGCGTTCAGCACAAGCTGTGACACCTGCGGTGTTACTCTATCGATCACGTGCGACAGAAGCGGCTTTTCGCCGAGGTGGCTGAGCGCCTTGTTTGTGCCCATGCGGCGCGATAGTCCACCGGCCAGGATGAGGCCAGGCAGCATATTTGTTTGGTTCATTTCATGCCTCGTATATGGCGGTTCTCCTGCATGCCTGTATAGGCACTTGCTGCCAGCGCAAGAAGCGCGTTCACCGTCATGACCAGCAATAACGGCGTGGTGCCTGCTTCCTTTGAAAGCAGCGATGACGCTAGAACAGCAAGGCCCGCCCCGCCGCCAATGGTCAAGGCACCGCCAAGGCCGGATGCCGAACCGGCCAGATGCGGTTGGACATTGACCATGCCAGCATTGGCGCTGGGCAATGTCACGCCATTGCCGAGGCCGATCAGGGCAAGCGGAAGAAAGAATTCGTAATGGCTGTTCAGCCCCAGATAGGACAGCACCAGCGCAACGAAAATGCCGGCTGCTGCAATGGCGTTTCCTGCCAGCATCATGCGCGAGATACCGATGCGCTGCGCATAGCGCCCGGACAGGAAGTTACCGAACATGTAGCCGCCCGCCATGAAGAAGAATTGCATGCCGAGCACTGCCGGTGACAGGCCGTAAAGCACATTGCCAACGAAGGGCGCGCCACCCAGAAAGGAGAAGAACAGGCCTGACGAGAATGTAGACGTTAGCGCGTAGCCCCAGAAGCGGCTGGAGCGCAGCAATTGCGGCCAGGCATTGAACTGGGCGGAAAAGCTTGATGATTTCTGTGTGTTCGTTTCGCCCAGGTCGAAAAAGACCAGGGTGAAGATCGCCGCGCCGCAAAAGGCGAGCAGTATGAAACTAGCATGCCAGGACGCGAATTCATTGAGGAAACCGCCGATGGTGGGGCCGACCATGGGAACGACGGACATGCCCATGGTGACGTAACCAATCATCGACGCCGCCTGATCTGCCGGAACCATATCCCGCACAACGGCGCGCGCCAGTACGAAGCCTGATGCCACGACCGCTTGCAGCATGCGCCCGATCATGAAGACAGTAACATTGGGGGCAAACGCGCAGATGAGGGTGGCGATGACCATGACCGCAAGGGCAACAAGCATGACCGGACGACGCCCGAACAGATCCGACAATGGGCCGATGACGAGTTGCAGAATAGCTGTGGTTGCCAGATAGCCCGAGACTGCGAACTGCATGACGGCGTAATCGGTCTCGAAATAAACCGCCATGGCCGCAAGCGAGGGCAGGAAGATGTTCATGCTCAGCGCCGCAACGCCTGAGATCAGAACGAGCGTCGCAATATGCGGCGGCGTCGACCGCTTTAGAAAGACGACCGCACTCATGGTATTCTCGTAGAGGTTTTAGCAATGGGGGGCTGTTTGCGCCTGCTTTCGCGATAGAACGTGTAAAGCCCAGAGGCAACGATGATGGCCGTGCCAACAAGGATAAAGGCGTTCAATTCCTCTCCAAACACGAAAAAGCCTATGGAGAAGGCCCAGATCATGCTGGTGTAGCGGAACGGCGCCACGAAGGCGATTTCGCCCCGGCGCATGGACAGAATGACAGCCTGATAGCCGATGACAACGAGAACGGCAGAGGCGAAGAGGTGCGACCAGATATAGCCGTCCATCGGCTGCCAGCCGCCAAACGGCAGGACCAGGGCTGCGCCAAACAGCGTGTTGACGAAGGCGGTGGTCATTGTAATCGTCATGGACGGGACATCGGTATACATGCGCCGTGTGAGCAGATCGCGCCCGGCTGTAACGAAAACGGCGCCAACGACCAGCAAAGCTGCCGTGGTGAAGCCATCTGGGCCGGGCCGAAGAATGATGAGCACGCCGGCAAAGCCGACCAGAATTGCGCTCCAGCGCCGCCAGCCAACGGGTTCGCGCAGGAAGATGGCGGCACCCAGTGTAACCGCCAGTGGGAGCGATTGCATGATGGCCGCCACATTGGCAAACCCCATGACCGCCAGCGCGCTGAGGTAAAGAATGGATGCCGCAACCTCGCACAGGCAGCGAGCGACGATGATGGGCCGCAGCATCATTTTGATCGGTCGCAGCGCACCCATCTGGCGGGCAATGACATAGACCAGCACGCATGTGATGATGCCACGCACGAAAAGGATCTGGCCTGTGTTGATGTAGGGCGTGACGGATTTGGTGAAGGCGTCATTTATGGTGAAGCAAGCCATCGCGAGCGTCATGAGCAACGCGCCGCGCGTATTGTCCGTCAGTGCCATTTTATTCACATTCCCAGATACAACGGTGTCCGTGATGGTGCCTGGCACATCGTACGACTCCGCCCACTCCTCTTACATTGAATGCGTGGCATGCTGCCGAGGCGAATTCAATCGAATTATATTGGAAGACGGAATAAAGCTTCGCGTCAGACGGGCCTGGATTCCGAAAATGCCATTAGCCGCCGGTCACACTCATGTGGCGGGCAACAGAGGGGCGCTTGTGCGTGCGGTCGATGATGAAATCATGCCCCTTCGGCTTGCGCAGAATGGCATCATCGATGGCCTGTGACAGAAGTGCGTTGTCATCGGAAGCTCGCAGCGCCGTGCGCAGATCTGCAGCATCATCCTGGCCAAGGCACATGTAGAGCGTGCCGGTGCAGGTGAGGCGGACGCGATTGCAGCTTTCGCAGAAATTATGCGTCATCGGCGTGATGAAGCCAAGGCGACCGCCGGTTTCCTTGACGCGGACATAACGCGCCGGACCGCCGGTCTGGTAGCCGATATCGTCGAGCGTGAAATGCTCTTCCAGCGATGCGCGCACCTGCGACAGCGGCAAATAGCGATCCGTGCGGTCTTCCTCGATTTCGCCCATCGGCATGGTTTCGATGACGGTCAGATCCATGCCGCGCTCATGGGCGAACTGCATGAGGTGAGGAATTTCATGCTCGTTGAAATCCTTCAGCGCCACGGCGTTGAGCTTGATCTTGATACCCGCAGCCAGGGCGGCATCGATACCGCTCATGACCCTTGAGAAATCACCCCAGCGGGTGATCTGCCGGAATTTTTCGGGATCGAGCGTATCCAGCGACACGTTGATGCGGCGAACACCGCAATCGAACAGTTCTGTTGCATGGGTTGCCAGTTGCGACCCGTTGGTCGTCAGCGTCAATTCGTCCAGCGTACCTGCCTGCACATGGCGACCGAGGTCACGGACGAGATGCATGATGTTCTTGCGCACAAGCGGTTCGCCGCCTGTGAGCCTGATCTTGCGCACACCCTTGGAAATGAAGGCGGAACAGAGCCGGTTCAGCTCTTCCAGCGTCAAAAGATCCTTCTTGGGCAGAAAGGTCATGTGTTCGGACATGCAGTAAGTGCAGCGAAAATCGCAGCGATCCGTAACCGACACACGCAGGTAGGTGACGGCGCGACCGAAGGGATCGACCATCGGTGCCGTGCTTTCCGTCAGGGAATTCGCGTGGGGCAGCGAACCGAGAAAGCTGTTCAAACTGAGGTCTCCAGTGCATTCTTTGGGAGGCGGGCGAGGCTTGGGCCTTCATGTAGTGTCTTGCCCGCAGAGCGGCAAGGTCATAAGTGTGCAGTATATTATCATGTTGCGGAAATGAAAAATGAGTGATCCCTGGCCCACGGAACTGCGCGTCTCGAAAGACAAGCGACATCTCGTCGTGACATTCGACAATGGCGCCTCTCATGATCTGCCCGCCGAAATGCTGCGGGTGCTTTCGCCGTCAGCTGAGGTTCAGGGCCATGGCCCGGGACAGAAGGTTACCGTTCCGGGCAAGCGCAACGTTGGCATCCGCGCCGTTGTCGCCACGGGCAATTATGCCGTGCGCATCGCGTTCGATGACGGTCATGATAGCGGAATTTTCACCTGGAGATATCTGCTGGAGCTTGGGCAGACGGGTGACACACTGTTCGCTGAATATGAGCAGGAGCTGAAGGAAAAAGGCTTGAGCAGGGAGCCTAAACTCCGCTAGCAGACATAAACGAATTCATGCAGGGACAGGGGTGACACTTGGCAGTCGAGGGAAATGCAAACGATCTGGCGCAAGTGGTCGTCCTGTTGGCGGCGGGGGTTATTGCGGCCCCTATCTTCAAACGAATAGGTCTCGGTTCGGTCCTCGGCTATCTCGCCGCCGGTCTCGTCATAGGTCCGTTCGGGTTCGGCGCTTTTTCCGATTCACAAGCCATCATCCATATAGCCGAACTTGGCGTGGTGATGTTTCTCTTCATCATTGGGCTGGAAATGCAGCCATCGCGGCTGTGGTCCATGCGCAAGGATATTTTCGGGCTAGGTGCCTTTCAGGTGCTGACCTGCATGGCAGGCCTGACGATGGTGGGCCTTGCGCTCGGCTTCTCGCTTATTCCATCCTTTGTCGCTGGCACCGGCTTTGTGCTGACATCGACTGCTATCGTCATGCAGATGCTGCAGGAGCGCAACAGCATGTCGACGCTGAAAGGCCAGCGCATCATCGCTATTCTTCTGTTTGAAGATCTGGCCATCGTGCCGCTTCTGGTGCTTGTCGCGTTTTTGGGTGCGGGTGGCGAAGCCGTGACGCTGACGGAGCGGATGACCTCCATTGGTATCGCGCTGGCCGCCGTCGTGGCGCTTGTCGTCGCTGGTCGCTATCTGCTCAACCCGTTCTTCCGGCTGCTGGCGGCATCCGGCGCGCGGGAAGTGATGACGGCGGCGGCCTTGCTGGTGGTTCTCGGTTCGGCACTTTTGATGCAGGTCAGCGGGCTTTCCATGGCGATGGGCGCGTTTCTGGCGGGCGTGCTGCTGTCTGAATCCTCGTTCCGGCACCAGCTGGAAGCCGATATCGAACCCTTCCGCGGCATTCTTCTCGGCCTGTTTTTCCTCGGCGTCGGCATGGCGATCGATCTGACTGTGATTGCCGCCAACTGGCAACTGGTCGTGATGAGCGTGATTGCCTACATGCTCATCAAGGCGCTGTTGATTTACTGCGTGGCGCGGATGCTGGGAACGTGCCAGCGCGAAAGCATAGAGCGGGCCGTGCTGATGGCGCAGGGTGGCGAATTTGCCTTCGTGCTTTATTCGGCAGCCGTTGCGGCTGGAATACTCGACGCTGAAGCCAATGCGGTGCTGACGGCGACCATCATCATTTCGATGATCCTGACGCCGCTGATGGTGATTGCTCATGATCGCATCATGCCCAAGCATGTTCCCGATACCGGCGATCTTGATCTGCCAGAGAATGTCGAGGGCAGCATTCTCATGATCGGTTTTGGCCGGTTCGGCCAGATTGTCAGCCAGCCGCTACTGGCGCGTGGATACACGCTGTCGCTCATCGATAAGGATGCGGACTTCGTGCGCGACGCTGCCGGTTTCGGCTTCAAGGTCTATTATGGCGACGGATCACGGTCCGAAATTCTGCATGCGGCAGGGGCAGGGTCGGCTAGGGCCGTGCTGATCTGCGTGGACGACAAGGACGCTGCCGTTCGGATCGCCGAAATTGTGAAGCACGAATTTCCCTTGGTGCCGGTGCTGGCGCGCGCCTATGATCGAGGCCATGCGCTGGATCTGTTGAAGGCGGGTGTCGATTATCAGATCCGCGAGACCTATGAGTCGGCTCTGGATTTCAGTGGAAAGGTGCTGACCGCTATTGGTGAGGAAACCGATCTTGCCGAGCGGTTGGTGGAAGAATTCCGCGATGTCGACAAGGAGCGGTTCGCGCTCGAGGTCGTTGGCGGTATCTATGCCGGGCGCTCGCTGGTGCGCGGCAATTCTCAGCCAGCCGACCTGGTGGCTGCCCGCACGGCCCGCGAGCGCGCAGAACGAGAGGCCCGGGAAGAGGCGCAGGAGCAAGGCTGACGCGCTATGCGAGGCAGGGAGAGGACATCATGACAATCATCCGTTCCGTCGAAGAACTGAGAGCCATCTATGGCGAGGTGAAGGAAACCTCCTACACCAAGGTCACCAAGGCGTTGACGCCGGGCTACAGGCGGATGATCGAAGCATCGCCATTTATGGCGCTGGCAACCGTGGGGCCAGAGGGCCTGGATTGCTCACCGCGTGGTGACAAGGGCGGCATTATCAGGGTCGTGGATGACAAGACGTTGATGCTGCCGGATTGGCATGGCAACAAGCGTATCGACTCGCTGACCAACATCGTGCGCGATCCTCGCGTCGCCCTTCTGTTTCTGGTTCCCGGTTCCAACACAACGATGCGTGTGAACGGAACTGCCGAGGTGTCAATCGACCCCGAATTGCTTCAGAGCTTTGAGATGGATGGCAAGCACCCGCGAACGGTCGTTGTTTTCACGATCGGTGAGGTCTATTTTCAGTGCGCGCGCGCATTGCTGCGCTCAGAACTGTGGAACCCGGACAATTTCCTTGATCCCGCGTCCTTACCCACACCGGGCGCACTGGTTAAAGATGCAAAAGCGGATTTCGATCAGGAAACCTATGATCGCGAGTGGCCGAAAATCGCTGAGAAAACCATGTGGTGAGTGAGTGAGAAACCGCTGTGGTGCGGTTTTCTACTTGTAGATAAGCCAGCTCTTGCCGCCATAATTTTTCTGCATGCCGTCCTGGAAAAGCACGGTGCGGTTCCGTCCTGTTTCCTTGGCCTGATAAAGCGCGATATCGGCGTTCGCATAGAACTCGCCGGGATTTTGCGCCTGCGATGCCATCGTGTAGCCCAGAGATATTGTGACCTGACCGTAGTCGATCCCGGATTTCGAGTGGCGGAACGGGGTTTTCTCAAGCGTTGTTCTGATACGTTCGCACATCACGTTGATTTCTTCCTGGCTGCTGCCTTCGAGAATGATGGCAAATTCTTCACCGCCACTACGGGCAACAAAGATATCCTTGCGCACGCAGGCACGGATGACCGAGGCGACGCTGGCGAGGATCTTGTCTCCCACGGGATGACCGAACGTATCGTTGATACGTTTGAAATTATCGACATCCACCAACACAAGACCGGAAAATTGCAGGCCGATGGTGCTGTCATACATGGAGGCCAGCTTTTCATCGAAAGCGCGGCGGTTGGAAAGCCGTGTCAGAGAATCGGTGTTGGCGATGCGCTTGTATTCATCAAGCTCAAGGCGAACCTGCTGCATTTCCTCGGCGTGGCGATCCACGCTTTTAGATGTCGTCTCGTTTTCCGCCATCTTGTTTCCAGTCGCCTCGACAAGCATGGCGACAGCGGTGCGCAGAAGATGGGTACTTGCGTGGTTCTTATCCGCAATACCGGCACGGGTTTCATCCAGAATGCGGTTGTAATTCTCAAGGTTCGTCTGCTCGTGTTGAAGAACACCGAGCACGCGGCTGAGTTCCGTCGCCAGCTTTGCACGGGCCGATTCCAGCAATTGCCCCTGGTTATGATCGAAATAGCGCGAACCGAGTTCGTCCAGATCTTCCTGCGTCGCATTATTACCCAGCGCAGCGAGATCCTTGGTCAAATCCGGATTGGAGCCGATATAGGCTTCGTAGAACAGGCTGTAATTGCGCGGAATGGGAACAACGCCCATATTGCGCATGGCAAACAGAATCTGCGCGGATATATCCAATCCCTTGGACGTCGACGGCATCTTCATCAAGTCACTCCCGGCAATATGTGCGTCTGTAATCCGCGATCATCATAAAGTTCTAATGGAAATCTCAATTAACGAAAATCGGTATTTGTCGAAAATACGAATATTCCAATATGTCCACGGCTCTGTAAGGCCTTGTTTTTAAATAATTAGATTCGCCTAACAAAATCGTGGGTAGCACCCAATATCACCATGCAGCCAAAATTATAGTGGTAATTTCTTATAGGGCCAAAATTTTTTTGTTGTCTTAACAATCGTCAAAATTATCGAAAAAAATGGAGGCGGTTCATGAGGGCCGCCTCCATAGTCTTATGTTATTTAGGGCCGATCATGTTTTCCGGACGAACATACTGATCGAACTCTTCATTGGTGAGATACCCACCGCCGACCGCTTCTTCGCGGAGCGTCGTGCCGTTCTTGTGCGCGGTCTTGGCGATTTTGGCGCAGGCGTCATATCCCAGCTTGCCATTGAGGGCTGTGACCAGCATGAGCGAGTTTTCGACGCCCTTTTTGATGTTGTCTTCACGGGCTTCAATGCCAACAACGCAGTTATCAGTGAAGGACACTGCTGCATCGCCCAGAAGTTGTACCGACTGCAGGAAGTTATAGGCCATCATTGGGTTGTAGACGTTGAGTTCGAAATGGCCCTGGCTGCCTGCGAATGTGATCGCCGCCTGATTTCCGAAGATGTGTGCGCAGACCTGGGTCAGAGCTTCCGATTGGGTCGGATTGACCTTGCCCGGCATAATGGATGAGCCGGGTTCGTTTTCAGGCAATGCCAGTTCACCAAGACCGGCGCGTGGGCCGGAACCGAGGAAGCGGATGTCGTTGGCAATCTTGAACAGTGCGGCCGCCGCGGCATTGATGGCGCCATGGGCAAAGACCATCGCGTCGTGGGCAGCCAGCGCTTCGAACTTGTTGGGGGCTGTTACGAAAGGAAGGCCGGTGATCTTTGCGATCTCTTCGGCAACCTGTTCTGCAAAGCCGACGGGCGCGTTCAGACCCGTACCGACGGCGGTGCCGCCCTGTGCCAGTTCATAAAGACCCGACAGAGTGAGTTCGATGCGCTTGATGGCGGAAGCGACCTGCGCTGCATAGCCGGAAAATTCCTGGCCGAGCGTGAGTGGTGTTGCGTCCTGAGTGTGGGTGCGGCCAATCTTGATGATGTGGGCAAAGCCCTTTGCCTTGGCATCCAGGCTCGCATGCAGGTGCTTGAGGCTTGGCAGCAGGTGGTGAACCATCTGCTCGGCGCAGGCAATGTGCATGGCCGTTGGGTATGTGTCGTTGGACGACTGGCTCATATTGACGTGGTCATTCGGGTGAACGGGCTTCTTGGTGCCCATCTCGCCACCGAGCATTTCAATCGCCCGGTTGGAAATGACTTCGTTGGCATTCATGTTGGATTGCGTGCCGGAACCGGTCTGCCACACTACGAGCGGGAAGTGATCGTTGAGCTTGCCATCGATGACCTCTTGTGCGGCCTGGATGATGGTGTCGCCAATCTTCGCATCGAGACCGGCCAGTGCCATGTTTGTGCGGGCAGCGGCCTGCTTGACGATGCCGAGCGCACGTACGACCGATGCGGGTTGCTTTTCCCAGCCGATCTTGAAGTTTCCAAGCGAACGCTGTGCCTGGGCGCCCCAGTAACGGTCGCTTGCAACATCGATCGGGCCAAATGTGTCGGTTTCAGTGCGTGTGGCTGTCATCAGTCCTGCCTCTCCTGTGTATCCTCCGGCAAGCCAGCTTTTCGCTTAAGGCTTTGCGCGCGGGCCGACATATAAAGGGATAGCGCAATCATGGAAAGCCTGTCGCAGCAGCCGGACACCATATTTCGCCACGGATTTGATGCCGCGCATGGCTTGGTTCCGAAAGTCCGGCAGCGTGGCATTTGGGTCACGTTACTGGAGGCACGGAAATGACGCTCAATGTGCACCCGCGTGACGAAAACTTGTTTGCTCAATGATAAGAAACTAAAGAGAAATTTAACTATTCTGGCCAAACGTGGAGCCCACGCCAGCACGATTTTTGTCGGGCTGGAAACCCATGTCTGATAAAGGATTGGCCTTCTTCCGTTTCTTCCCAAAGGAAGACCAATCAGCTAGACAGACACATACTTCTCATATGCGCATCGATGAATGATGGCGCGGGACGCGGCGAGGATTACATTGAAAATCACATCAGGAAAAATATCGGCAGCATGGATTTTGGCTCTCGGTCTTTCCGTTTCGGCTGGCGTGCCAAGCACCGCCAGTGCCGTCACTCTCATGGATCTTCTGCGTGGTGGACCGGGCAAGGTTGAGCGTGAACGTGAGCGTCAGGAGCGCAGTCTTCCGGGTGTGACCCAGCCAGGCATCGCTGCCACCCGTGATGTGGACCCAGAGCCGCTGCCACGCGTGGCCGGCCCTCGCTATTATACCTACAAGGCAGACAGCACGCGCGTCATCGACAGCTCGAAGTTTTCGTCTGGTCTTGCCGGTGTCAAAGTTTCCGCAACGCCTGAAATCGCCAAGGCTGTGGAAGCCTATTACAATGCCGGTGGTGCGCCCATCTGGGTCTCGAACGGCGACATCAGCGAACGCGCAAGCGCCGTCCTCGCATTCTTTGAAACAGTCGGTGACAGCGGTCTCAACCCTGCCGACTATGCCGTTTCCGCACCATCGCAGGATGTGACCGCCAGCATTTCCGCAGAGCCGCAGGCGCAGGTCCAGAATGTTGCCCTGACCGACGAGCAGAATATTCCGCCTGCGATGATGCAGTTTGAACTGGCATTGTCCGTCAAGGTTCTGACCTATGTGCAGGACACGGCGCGTGGCCGCGTCGATCCCAACAAACTGTCTGGCTACCATGATTTCAAGCGTAAGACGGTCAATCTCGCACCGGTGCTGAAGCTTGCCAGCATGAGCCCTGATGTCGGCGCTTATCTTCGCAGCCGCGAGCCTTCCAATGTCGAATACCAGTCCCTTAAGGCGGAGCTCGTGAAGCTGCGCAATGAGGACCGTGATAGCACCAGCAAGATCGCGGTTCCCACAGACCTCGTTCTGAAGCCGGGTGAAAACAACGCCGAGATGGCGATGGTCGTCAAGGCCATCGAGCACCGCTCATCTGCCGGGTTGAAGACCGAGCACGCCATGACATTGGCTGGCTATCAGCAGACGCCCGAATACACGCCTGATCTGGTCGATCTGGTGAAGTCGTTCCAGGCTGAAAATGGCTTAAAGGCCGATGGCGTGATTGGCCGCGCAACCGTGCGCGCCATGACCGGTGACAGCAACGAAGCCAAGATCGCTAAGCTTGAAGTGGCGATGGAACAGGTGCGCTGGCTGCCAGCAGATCTGGGTGACCGCTTCGTGTTCATCAACCAGCCCGCATTCATGGCTTACTACCATAATGAAGGTAAGGAAGATTTCGGCATGAAGGTGGTCATTGGCTCCAAGGCCAACCAGACCTACTTCTTCCAGGATGAGATTCAGACCGTTGAATTTAACCCTTACTGGGGCGTTCCGCAGTCCATCATCGTCAATGAAATGCTGCCAAAGCTGCGTCGTGATCCATCCTATCTGGATCGTCAGGGCTATGAAGTCTCCGTCAACGGCCGCACCGTGTCTTCGTCCAGCGTTGACTGGTACGGTTCGACCAACGCGATCTCGGTTCGCCAGCCGCCGAGCAGCGACAATGCGCTGGGTGACCTGAAGATCCTGTTCCCGAACTCCCACGCCATTTACATGCACGACACGCCAGCCAAGAGCTTCTTCAGCCGCGATATGCGGGCTCTCAGCCACGGCTGCATTCGTCTTGTCGATCCGCGCCGCATGGCCGCTGCCGTTCTGGGCACGAGCATCAACGACGTCGACAAGCAGATTGCCGCAGGCCAGAACCGCGCCGTGCAGGTGCCGGGCAAGATCCCCGTCTATGTTGCCTACTTCACGGCATGGCCAGACAAGGACGGCCACGTGCAGTATTTCGACGACGTCTATGACCGCGACAGCTACGTCATGAAGGCCTTTGACGCGACGACCAAGACGCGCTCGTCATCCATCTGATAGCGAGCGAGCAAAAACAGAAAGCGCCTTGACGGGCGCTTTTTTATTATCAAAAGGCAGGGGCCATGCGGGACATTCAGACGGTACTCGATTCCATTTGCAAGCACATGCAAACCCGTCTGGGTGAGGGCAAGGTTGCTGATTATATCCCGCAGCTGGCCAAGGTTGACCCCAAGCAATTTGGCATTGCCGTGACCACTGTCGATGGCGAAACCTATGTGGCCGGGGACGCCCGGGTTCCTTTTTCGATTCAGAGTATTTCCAAGGTCTTCATGCTGACGCTTGCGCTGGGCAAAGCCGGGGAAAGTGTGTGGAAGCGGGTGGGGCGGGAACCATCAGGGTCCTCATTCAACTCCATCGTTCAGTTGGAGCGCGAGGCGGGCATTCCGCGCAATCCCTTCGTCAATGCTGGCGCTATCGTCATCACCGACATGGTGCTGGCAGGTCACCAGCCGCGCGAGGCCATTGGCGAGTTGCTGCGCTTCATTCAGTATCTGGCCAATGACGATACGATTTCGATCGATAACTCAGTCGCAAAATCTGAACAGACAACGGGCTTCAGAAATCTGGCGCTCGCCAATTTCATGCGCAGCTTCGGCAATCTTCACCACCCGGTAGAACATACGCTGGGCGTTTATTTCCACCAATGCGCCATTTCCATGAATTGCGTTCAGTTGGCGCGGGCAGGGCTGTTTCTTGCCAATCATGGCCGCAACCCGGTTACGGGCCATTCGGTAGTATCGGACAAGCGGGCGCGACGCATCAACGCGCTGATGCTGACCTGCGGACACTATGATGGGTCTGGTGACTTTGCCTATCATGTCGGCCTGCCGGGCAAGAGCGGTGTTGGCGGCGGTATTCTGGTGGTCGCACCCGGCAAGGCATCCATCGCCGTCTGGTCTCCGGGGCTGAACGAGGTCGGCAACTCCGCACTGGGTTCTGCAGCACTTGAAATGCTGGCCAACGAAATGGGCTGGTCCGTATTCGGGGCTTGATCTTCCGCTCATATGCGGGCATTGCCTGAGGCCGGGACGCTTCAAACGTTCAGGACCAAGCGAGATTGCCATGACCATTGCCGCAGAAATCGATGACATGCCAGAGGGCGTCGAGCTTGATGAGCAGAGTGGTGCTCATTCGCTGTTTGCGCATGTGCCGCAATCCGTATCGTTCAACAAGCTGCGCAAGCGCCTGCTGCGCAATGTGCGCCAGGCCTTCGATGATTTCGATATGCTGAAGGGTCAGAAGCGCTGGCTGGTGGGCTTGTCAGGCGGCAAGGACAGCTATGGTCTACTGGCGCTGCTGCTGGATTTGAAATGGCGTGGCCTGCTGCCGGTGGAGCTGATTGCCTGCAATCTCGATCAGGGTCAGCCAAACTTTCCCAAGCACATATTGCCGGAATATCTGACCAAGATCGGCATGCAGCACCGCATCGAATACCGCGACACCTATTCCATCGTGAAGGAAAAAGTGCCTGCTGGCGGCACCTATTGCTCGCTCTGTTCGCGCCTGCGCCGCGGTAATCTCTACCGTATTGCGCGCGAAGAAGGCTGTGATGCGCTGCTTCTGGGCCACCATCGCGAAGATATTCTCGAAACATTTTTCATGAACCTCTTTCACGGCGGACGGTTGGCGGCCATGCCGGCCAAGCTAATGAACGACGAAGGCAACCTGATGGTGCTGCGTCCGCTGGCCTATTGCGCCGAAGACGATATGGCGAAATTTGCCGCAGCCATGGAGTTCCCGATTATTCCCTGTGATCTGTGTGGTTCACAGGATGGTTTGCAGCGAAATGCGATGAAGGACATGCTGGCGGATATCGAGCGCCGCATGCCTGGCCGCAAGGATGTGATGTTGCGCGCCATGGCCCACGTCAATCCGTCGCATCTGCTTGACCCGAAGCTTTTTGATTTTGCGGGCCTTGCTGTCACGGAGCCGTCACGCTTGGAGCTTACGTGAGCACAGCATTTCATCCTTAAAAGAAGCCCTTCATGACCATTTCTGATTCCGATCTCTATTACCTTGTTTCCATTGTTGCCGATGCTGGCGTAACTGAGATAATGCCGCGCTTTCGCAACCTCAGTGCCTCCGATGTTTCGGAAAAGACCTCGGTCATCGATCTCGTCACTGAAGCCGATCTTCTGGCGGAAAAACGCATCACCGCCGCGCTGCTGGAGCGTTTTCCAACGGCCCATATTGTCGGTGAAGAGGCCTATGATGCTGACCGCTCGGTTGTGCCCGCTCTGGTCGATGCTCCCTTGGCCTTCGTGATCGACCCCATCGACGGCACGTTCAATTACGCCTCTGGCCTGCCAGCCTTCGGAACGTTGCTGGCCGTGACCATCAAGGGTGAGACCGTTGCAGGCATCATCCATGATCCTGTGATGGGTGATACGGTCGTCTCCGTGAAAGGCGCTGGCGCAAGGTTGATCCGCAAGAACGGCGCTGAGGCCAAACTTGATGTCGCCAAGCCGGTCGAGCTCTCGCAGATGGTCGGCGTGTTTTCGTGGGGGCATAGCGTCGAGGAGCGTCGCCCGGTTATCGCTGCCAACATGACGAAGGCCAAGATGGCGCTTTCGCTGAATTGCTCGGCCCACGAATACTGGCTTGTTGCCAGCGGCAAGATACACTTCATAGGTCATGAAAAGCTGATGCCCTGGGATCATTTGGCCGGTGTGCTGACCCACCAGGAAGCGGGCGGATATACTGCCAAATTCGATGGCACGCCCTATCGTCCCGGAGATCTGGCAGGCGGTATCCTGTCTGCCCCTGACAAGGAAAGCTGGAAGATGCTGCGGCGCGAAATCGTCGGCCTATGATTTGAGACCAGTTGTAACGCATGTCGTCAACTGGTGCGACATGCCTTGAGGAAGGAACGACCCATGACCGTGGAACTCGACATCGCATCTCTTGCCAACGCCCTGCAAGAGGCGGCGGCAGTGGAAATTCTGCCAAGGTTTCGCAATCTGGGCGAGGGCGATGTGCGGATCAAGACTGAGGCCATCGACCTTGTGACGGAGGCCGATGAGGCTGCCGAACGCCTGATCCGCGCGCGCGTTGCCGAGTTTATGCCGGATGCGTTGTTTGTGGGTGAAGAAGCGGTTGCTGCCGATCCGTCCCTGCTGAACAAGCTGGGTCAGGCGGATCTGGCCGTGGTTGTCGATCCCATCGATGGCACCTTCAATTTCGCAGCGGGTCTGCCGCTTTTCGGCGTCATGCTGAGCGTCATTTCCAAGGGCGAGACGGTTGCCGGCCTGATCTACGATCCCATGGGCAACGACTGGGTGATTGCCGAGAAGGGTTCTGGCGCATGGATGTGCAGCGCCGATGGCTCACAAACCCAGATGAGCGTCGTGCCACCGCCAGAGCTTTCACAAATGGTGGGCATCGCCAACACCGGCTATTTTGAAGGTGAAGTGCGCCGCCGGCTGCTGAACAATCTGGCCGATGTGCGCCTGTTCACAAGCTATCGCTGCGCAGCCCATGAGTACCGCATTTTCTGCGGCGGCCACATGCACTTCCTGATGTACAACAAGTTGATGCCTTGGGACCACCTTGCTGGCACCCTGATTTCGCAGGAATCCGGCGCTTACGCAGCACGTCTTGATGGTTCGCCTTACCTGCCGCACCATGTCGATGGCGGGCTTTTGCTGACGGCGAATGAGGAGACCTGGGAATTGCTGCGCGAGAAGATTTTCACGGTCTGAGCCAAGGCTCTGCCGTACAAACGAAAAAGGCGCGGATGTTACCATCCGCGCCTTTTCTGTATTCGCATGTTCAATGCGTGGGTTTGTTCTGCGGCTGGAACAGGACGCCCTTTTCGCCGAGCAGTACGAACAACAGCCCCACGACCGACACGATGAAGAAGCCAGCCACCATGGGCAATGCCGTGCCGTTATAGGCCTGGCCGATGACCGCACCGATCAGCGAGCCGCCGATGGTGCTCATGAAGCCGATGACCGATGAGGCCGTGCCAGCGACGTGGCCAAGCGGTTCCATGGCAAGCGAGTTGAAGTTAGAGCCGATGAGGCCGAACTGGAACATGGCAAGCGCAAACATGACGATGAACAGCACGAATGGCATGGGCTGTGGCCCGTACATCTGTGCCAAGAGCCACACGAAAGTGATGACAATGAAACCGATCAACGATCCATGCGACAGCTTACGCATGCCAAAACGGCCAACGAGCTTGGAGTTGAGGAACGAGGACAACGCCATGAAGAGTGCGACGCCCGCAAAGGCGGCAGCAAACCAAGGCCCCAGTCCATAAATGCCCTTATAGACCTGCTCCGCCGAGTTGATGAAGCCGAAGAGTGCACCGAAGATAATCGTGCTGGCGATGGTGTAGCAAAGCGCTATCCGGTTGGTCAGCACAATCTTGAAGCCCTGCAAGACAGAGGCGACGGTGAGCGGACGCACATCTTCAGCATGCAGGGTTTCCGGCAAGCGAAGATACATCCACAGGGTCACGATGGCGGCAATGCCCGCCATGAAGCCGAAGATCAGGTGCCAATCACCGAAGAACAGAACGATCTGTCCGGTCCCGGGCGCGATGACGGGCACGACCATGAACACCATCATGATGAGCGACATGACTTCCGCCATCTGGCGTCCGCCATAGATATCGCGAACGATGGAAATGGTGATGACGCGCGTTGCAGCAGAGCCGATGCCCTGAATGAAGCGCAGCACGAGAAGGCCTGCAAAGGACGGCACGAAAATGACGGCGATGGACGAGATGATGTAGATCGCCAGGCCGACCAACATGGGCGTGCGGCGACCGAAACGGTCAGCGAGCGGGCCGTAGAAGAGCTGCGAAATACCAAAGCCTATCAGATAGGCCGAGATGACATATTGACGGTGATTTTCATTATCGACGCCAAGCGAAGCGCCGATTTCCTGCAAGCCCGGCAACATGATGTCGATTGCCAGCGCATTGAGCGCCATCAACGCCGCTGCCAGCGCGATGAATTCCGTACGCCCCATGGATATGGTGCGCGCCGGATCTGATTGTGAAGGATTTGTCACAGAATTTGTCCCAATAGAACGGCAAAGGCGTTGCTTGGGGCAACGCCTAGACAGGTTTTTAAAAGTAGGGGGGCCGGTCTGCACCGGCCGGAATCATGCCGCGCCGCGGACGCTGATACCCTGTTCCTGAAGATGGTCCTGCAGTTCGCCGGACTGGAACATCTCTCTGATGATGTCACAACCGCCGAGAAACTCGCCCTTGATATAGAGCTGAGGGATGGTGGGCCAATTGGAGTAATCCTTGATACCCTGGCGCAGATCTGCATCGGCAAGCACGTTGACGCTCTTGTACTGCACGCCGAGGTAATCAAGAACCTGAACGACCTGACCGGAGAAACCACACTGTGGAAACTGTGGGGTACCCTTCATGAAAAGCACGATATCGTTGCTCTTCACTTCTCCGTCGATCATTTCGTGAATGCCGCTCATGGCCATATCCTTTCACATGCGGTTCAAGGCCGCTGCTTCGTTTGTTCTTAGATAACACGGGAGCGCACGATTTCCAGCCGGAAATGGCAAAAAATCAAATCCGCCCGAAACCGGCCTCGTCAGATATCGAGATTTTCCGCAAATGCCGAGCGATCCTGAATGAAACGGAAACGCGCCTCGGGCTTTGAACCCATGAGATTATCAACGGCTTCGCGGGTTCCCTCAAAGTCCACATCATCGATTTCCACCCGCAGCAGTGTGCGCTTGGACGGGTCCATGGTGGTTTCCTTAAGCTGCGCGGGCATCATTTCGCCGAGGCCTTTGAAGCGACCGATCTCGACCTTCTTGCCCTTGAACACTGTTTCCATCAGCTCTGCTCGGTGGGCATCATCGCGGGCATAGACAGTCTTGGCACCCTGCCGGATGACGTAGAGCGGCGGAACGGCAAGATAGAGGTGGCTGCCGCGAATGAGCTCAGGCATCTCCTGATAGAAAAAGGTGATGAGCAGCGAGCAGATATGCGCGCCGTCCACGTCAGCATCCGTCATGATGACGATGCGTTCATAGCGCAGATCTTCGTCTCGATATTTGGTGCGCGTGCCACAGCCCAGCGCCTGAATGAGATCGGCAATCTGCTGGTTGGCAGATAGCTTCTCGCGGCTGGCATTGCCAACGTTGAGGATCTTTCCGCGAAGGGGAAGAATGGCCTGGTTGGCGCGGTTGCGCGCCTGTTTGGCCGATCCACCAGCCGAATCACCCTCGACGATGAACAGTTCGGCGCCCTCAGCAGTGTTCTGCGAGCAATCCGCGAGCTTGCCGGGCAGACGCAGCTTGCGAACGGCGGTCTTGCGGTTGACTTCCTTTTCCTTGCGGCGGCGCAGACGCTCTTCGCAACGCTCGATAACCCAGTCCAGAAGCTTTGCCGCTTCATTAGGGTTGCCAGCCAGATAGTGGTCGAAGGGATCGCGAAGCGCGTTTTCAACGATGCGCTGCGCTTCAACCGTTGCTAGCTTGTCCTTTGTCTGGCCCACGAATTCGGGCTCGCGAATGAAGACAGACAGCATGCCGACAGCCGAAATCATCACGTCATCGGTCGTGATTTCGCGGGCCCGCTTGTTCTGCGTCAACTCAGCGTAGTTCTTCAGGCCCTTGGTCAGAGCAATGCGTAAGCCAGCCTCGTGGGTGCCGCCTTCAGGTGTTGGGATGGTGTTGCAATAGGAATGCAACTGGGCATCGCCACCATACCAGGTAACAGCCCATTCCATAGCACCGTGGCCACCGGTCTTTTCCGTCTTGCCAGCGAAGATTTCGCGGGTGACGGTGAAGTCCTTTCCAAGCGTAGCCGCCAGATAATCCTTCAACCCGCCGGGGAAGTGGAAAACGGCCTTTTCCGGAATGTCACCATCCGGTGGCACCATGCCGGGGTCGCAGCTCCAGCGAATTTCCACGCCGCCGAACAGATAGGCCTTGGAGCGCGCCATGCGGAAAATCCGCGCCGGTTCAAACTTCGCGTGGTCACCAAAAATCTGCGGATCGGGGTGAAAGCGAACGCGCGTGCCACGACGATTGTGAACATCGCCCAGCTCTTCCAGGCCACCCATGGGAATGCCGCGAGAAAAACGCTGGCGATAAAGCTTGCGGTTTCTGGCGACTTCCACTTCGAGAAGGTCCGACAATGCATTGACCACGGATACGCCGACGCCGTGCAGACCGCCGGATGTTTCATAAGCCTTGCCATCGAACTTGCCGCCCGCATGCAGCTTGGTCATGATAACTTCGAGCGTGGACTTGCCCGGAACTTGTGGATGGTTTTCCACCGGAATACCGCGACCATTGTCGCTGACCGTCAGGAAGCCTTCGGTATCGAGATGGACCTCGATGAAATTGGCGTGGCCAGCAACGGCCTCGTCCATCGAGTTGTCGATGACTTCGGCAAATAGATGGTGAAGCGCTTTTTCGTCCGTGCCGCCAATATACATGCCGGGCCGCATGCGTACCGGTTCCAGACCTTCGAGAACGCGAATGGAGGACGCGCCATATTCCTGTTCGGAAGACGTGGTCACAGTGGCAGGCTTCGGCGTGCTCGCAACTGCCTTTACGGCAGGCGCAGGCTTGGCCACGGCCTCTTTAGGCTCTGGTGGCGTGGCTACAGGTTGGCTTGAAAAAAGATCGTTGCTATCGTCCATTGTGCCCAGTTCAATCAGAATTTGGCCATGCGAGCAGGCTTATGATCTGCCACAAACGGCAACGCATACTTGCTGCTCAAGCACGGATGATCGGTTTTCGCGTATCCGAGGATTGCGCCGCGCACGCCCGGATGGCAAGTGTTGTGGCCGAATTGAATGGGTTCCTCAAGGCATGTCCACAGCTATTTTCACCTTTTGTACTCTTATTTTCCTCTCTGTGGCCATCGTGCCAGCCTCGGCGCAAACGTCTGGCGGGCCACTGAAACCCTTCAAGGATGAGCTTTTCTCGGCCCAGACGGTGCTTTCCACTGGTGATGGTGGTGCGTCGCAGGTCATCGATTATCAGGAAATGCGCGATATCAACGGCCGCGATGAGACGCCGGAACGCCGCGTCAAACGCCAATATGTCGACCTTGCGCCGAAGAAGTTCCAGACGCTGGAAACGATTTCCGTCGAGGGCAGGGCGCTTGATGTTGGCCGTGTTGGCCCTGCATCCGGCCAGGCGTTCACGGTAATATTCATCCATGGTCGTGGTGGAGACCGGCGGTTGGGAATGAATGACTACAGCTTCGGCGGAAATTTCAACCGGCTGAAAAACCTCGCAATCGCCAATGGCGGCACCTATTACGCGCCGAGCGCGCGCAGCTTCGACCAGAACGGCGTCGATGACATGGCGGCACTGATTGCCGACGCAAAAGCGAAGTCCGGCGGGCGTCCGGTCATTCTCGCCTGCGCCTCCATGGGCAGCTTCCTGTGTTACGGCATCAGCCGCGATGCGCGGGCCGTCGCGAATTTGAAAGGCATGGCAATCCTAGGTGGCGCGGTCGATCCTGACTTTCCCAAGAGCGCTTTTGCCAAGGCGAAAAAGCCGGTGTGGTTCACGCATGGCAGTGCAGATACCGTCTATTCGGCAGAGCAGCAGGCAGCCATGTTCCGCACGCTGCTGAAGGCCGGACAGCCCGTGCGTTTCACGCTTTACCAGACTGGAACGCACGGCACACCCGTGCGCATGACGGACTGGCGCGCCGCTCTGAACTTTTTGGTTGCGCATTGAGCAGAATTCGCGCCTTGCACTCTGAAATACGTGCAGGTTGCCGAGAATTTAACCAAGGTTGTGAACCAATAACGTTCTTTTTTGTACCAAATCCTGGGCTGAGCCTTTAAGAGAAAGAGGAAGAGGCCACGAACAGGCGCTCGCTTTAATTGAGTGCTTTTTTAGCTAGAAGGAATGGATCGCATATGACCCCTGATGTTCGCCCGCTCGTCGCTGGAAACTGGAAGATGAACGGAACACGCGATTCGCTCGATCAGATCAAGGCGATCGCTGAGGGTGTCAAAGGTCCGCTTTTCGAGAAGGTGGATGCGTTGATCTGCCCGCCGTCGACGCTGCTCTATGTGGCGACAGCATTGTGCGATGACAGCCCGCTTCTCATCGGCGCGCAGGATTGCCATCAAAACCCGTCAGGGGCCCATACGGGCGATATTTCCGCCGAAATGATTGCCGATTGCTTCGGCACGCATGTGATCGTTGGCCATTCAGAGCGCCGCACGGACCATGCGGAAACAGACCATCTGGTGCGGATCAAAGCGACGGCTGCCTATGCGGCCGATCTGGTTGCGATCATCTGCATTGGTGAGACGGCGGATGAACGCAAGTCCGGCCAGACGCTGGATGTGCTCAAGCGCCAGCTTGCTGGCTCCGTGCCGGATGAGGCCGTGGCTGAAAACACCGTGATTGCCTATGAGCCCGTCTGGGCCATCGGCACCGGTCTCACGCCCACCACGCAGGATGTGCGCGAGGCTCACGCCTTCATGCGTGACGAGCTGGTCAAGCGTTTCGGTGAGGAAGGGCAGGGCATGCGAATCCTCTATGGCGGCTCGGTCAAGCCAAACAATGCGCTGGAGCTGATGGGCGTCGAAAATGTGGATGGCGCGCTGATTGGCGGCGCCAGCTTGAAAGCATCCGATTTCCTCTCCATCTATGCCGCATATGAGCAATTGACGGCTTGATATCGTCTTTCGTCTCTCAGGGGGTTGGAATACGCTTTCGCCTCATGTAAAGAGCCGCAAACTTCTTCATTGTGCTCCAAACGGGGCATGGAATGGATTGTCATGCAGAACGTACTGATTGTTATTCATCTCATGATCGTGCTGGCGCTTGTCGGCGTGGTCCTGATCCAGCGGTCCGAGGGCGGTGGTCTTGGTATTGGCGGCGGCTCGGGCTTTATGTCCGCACGCGGCACTGCAAATGCCCTGACACGCGCAACGGCCATTCTTGCGGCTTTGTTCTTCGCAACATCGCTCGGCCTGGGCCTTCTCACACGCTACGAATCGCGTCCAACAGATATTCTGGATCGTATTCCGGCCACGCAAGGCCAGGGTAACGGCATTCTGGATACGCTTGGGCCTTCGTCGTCCACTCCTGCAGCGCCTGCGCAAAACGGCGTTCCATCCTCCACGAATGGTGCCGCTGCACCGGCAACGCCTGCCGCTCCGGCACCGGCTACGCCCGCTCCGGCAAATCCGAACGCAGTTCCAACCGGTCAGTAAACCCGGTTGATGCATAACGCTCCGGCAGGCCAAAAGCCTGCCGGTTTTCTTTTGTTCATATTCCGGCCAGGCTCTGCCCTTCATCAACAGGTGAATGCAGGCTTTCAGAAATTTGGACTGGCGGAATCACTCTTTTAAAGGTAAGCGGTAAATCCCATGGCGCGATATGTATTCATCACAGGCGGCGTGGTCTCCTCACTTGGTAAGGGCATTGCGGCCGCAGCACTCGGAGCGTTGTTGCAATCCCGTGGTTACCGGGTGCGGCTTCGCAAACTTGACCCCTATCTCAATGTCGATCCCGGCACCATGAGCCCCACTCAGCACGGTGAGGTGTTCGTGACCGATGACGGCGCGGAGACTGACCTTGATCTTGGTCACTACGAACGCTTCACTGGGCGCTCGGCTACCAAGACCGATAACATCACCACGGGTCGGATCTACAAAAACATCATCGACAAGGAACGGCGCGGCGATTATCTCGGCGCGACGGTGCAGGTCATTCCGCACGTTACCAACGAAATCAAGAATTTCGTGACTGAAGGCAACGAGGAATACGACTTCGTCATCTGCGAAATCGGCGGCACGGTGGGCGATATCGAAGCCATGCCGTTCATGGAAGCGATCCGTCAGGCCAAGAACGACCTGCCACGCGGCACGGCCATCTTCGTGCATCTGACGCTGATGCCTTACATTCCGGCAGCCGGCGAGTTGAAGACAAAGCCGACACAGCATTCGGTCAAGGAATTGCAGGCCCTGGGTATTCACCCGGATATTCTGCTGGTACGTGCCGACCGGGAAATTCCCGAAGCCGAACGCCGCAAGCTTTCGCTGTTCTGCAACGTGCGTCCTTCCGCCGTCATCCAGGCTCTGGATGTGGCCAACATCTATGACGTTCCGATTGCTTACCACAAGGAAGGCCTCGACAACGAGGTTCTGGCTGCGTTTGGCATTGAGCCTGCGCCGAAGCCACGCCTTGAGCAGTGGGAAGAGGTTTGCAACCGTATCCACACGCCGGAAGGCGAGGTTACGATCGCCATCGTCGGCAAATATACCGGCCTCAAGGATGCGTATAAGTCTCTTATCGAGGCGCTGCATCACGGTGGCTTTGCCAACCGCGTGAAGGTCAAGCTGGAATGGATCGAGTCTGAGGTCTTCGAAAAAGAAGATCCGGCGCCCTACCTGGAAAAGGTTGATGCCATTCTCGTTCCTGGCGGTTTCGGTGAACGCGGCTCTGAAGGCAAGATTCGCGCAGCACAGTTTGCCCGCGAGCGTCAGGTTCCTTATTTCGGCATTTGCTTCGGCATGCAGATGGCAGTCGTGGAAGCGGCCCGCAATCTCGCTGGCATCGCGAACGCCTCGTCTACCGAGTTCGGCACCACACAGGAACCTGTCGTTGGCCTGATGACCGAGTGGGTGAAGGGCAACGAGCTTGAAAAGCGCAATGCTGCTGGCGATCTTGGCGGCACGATGCGTCTTGGCGCTTACAAGGCTAAGCTCAAGAAAGACACGCGGATTGCCGACATCTACGGCTCCACGGATATTTCCGAACGCCACCGCCACCGCTATGAAGTGAACGTTGATTACAAGGACCGCCTCGAAAACTGCGGCCTCGTCTTCTCCGGCATGTCCCCGGATGGCGTTCTGCCTGAAACGGTGGAATACCCTGACCACCCATGGTTCATCGGCGTGCAGTACCACCCCGAGCTCAAGAGCCGCCCATTGGACCCGCACCCTCTCTTCGCTAGCTTCATTGAAGCTGCGGTGGAGCGCAGCCGGTTGGTTTGAGGCATCAGTGCTGAGATCAAAATGCAGAAGGCCGCAGTGATGCGGCCTTTTTTATTGAATTCATTCGAGACATTTTGCCATTAGATGCGCGAAATGACCAACAGTATTAATCGTTCTGTTGGCGCAGTTCAGGTGCTGCGAAGAACTGGTTCGAATACCCCCCAAATTTTAATAGTATTTAAATGGAAGACGTTTACGCATTAACCAGACAAGTTTACCGAGCCGCGATGATCGCGAGCGATGGTTGTCATCAATCATCAAAATGCCGATTTCTCCGTAGTGGCACTGGCTTTGCTCAGTGAGCGTCTTCTTGCGTGCTGCTACGCGTTTGGCGATCAACAGGGTTCCCCAAAAACATGTCATTTCTTAAAAATGCGAGCATACGCACGAAGATCCTCGCTCTCGTACTTCCGCTTTGTGTTGTGGGATTGAGCGCGACGGCGTTTATGTCAAACAGCTTCAAGAGCGCTGATAACAGCTACACGGATTTCATTTCCAACGATACTGCCGGCGTGACAGCAATGGCTCGGGCGAACAGAAATCTTGCTGCAACGGCATACAGTGCCTATCAAACTCTGGTTTACGATCGTGACGCTCCCGGCATGAAGACAGCAGTAGCGCTTTATGCGGATGCCAAAGCCAAGCTCTTTGATCGGTTGGAAACGACGGCTAAACTTCTGCCAGCTGAAAAGCCGGCTCTCGACGCCTTTATTTCCAAGTCGAAAGAGGTGATTGCCTTGACCGACGAGGCTGTCAAGCTTGGCGCAAACGATCAGGATGATGCTGCCAAGGCCGCTCTGGCGAAAGCAGATTTGTTGATCGTGCCGCTGGCAGCAGATGCAGCCAAGTTCCTCGATAAGGTTATGAAGGATGTTGCAGGCAGAAGTGATGCACTGTCCCATCAGACGGACTCTACGATCTTTTGGTCGCTGACGATTGTCGGTCTGACATTCGCGCTCGGCATTATTGCTTCGCTTGTGGTTGCTGCCAAGGGCATTACCACGCCAATTGCGAGCCTGTCCAAGCGCATGATAACGCTGGCCAATGGCCAGACAGATGCGTCGGTTGATGGGCAGGATCGCAAAGACGAAGTCGGACAAATGGCGCAGGCTGTTGCAGTGTTCCGCACCAATGCGCTTGAGACCATTCGCCTTGAAACCGAAGCCGCAGCAAACCGCAGCATGTCTGAAAAAGAACGTGCAGCCAATGAAGCGCAGAAGGCCAAGGATGCTGAAGAAACGCAGTTTGCTGTTGATAATCTGGCCAAGGCACTCAACCGCCTGGCGGACGGCGATGTTGCCTATCGCATCGAAACGCCATTCGCTGCGCATCTCGATACGCTTCGCGCCAACTTCAACAGCTCCGTCGGCAATCTGAACGACGCTCTGCGTGCTGTTGGACAGAACGCTCGTGGAATCGACGCCGGTGCAAACGAAATCCGCTCCGCCGCCGATGATCTTTCCAAGCGCACCGAACAGCAGGCAGCCTCCGTTGAACAAACAGCTGCCGCGCTGGAAGAAATCACCACGACGGTGAAAGATAGCAGCAACCGCGCAGAAGAAGTCGGTCACCTCGTTTCAAAGGCCCGTCAGGGCGCGGAAAAGTCCGGCGACGTCGTTCGTCAGGCCGTGACAGCCATGAATGAGATCGAACGCTCCTCTGGTGAAATCACCAACATCATCAGCGTTATCGATGAGATCGCGTTCCAGACCAACCTTCTGGCCCTAAACGCCGGTGTCGAAGCCGCGCGTGCGGGTGAAGCAGGCAAGGGCTTTGCCGTTGTTGCGCAGGAAGTGCGTGAACTCGCCCAGCGTTCTGCCAAGGCCGCCAAGGAAATCAAGGCGCTGATCACCACATCTGGCGAGCATGTCCGTTCTGGCGTCAACCTTGTTGGCGAAACCGGTCGTGCGCTTGAGGTGATTGTCACCGAGGTTCAGGAAATCAACCGCCACATCACGGCGATTGTCGAATCGTCGCGTGAACAGTCTGTTGGACTTCAGGAAATCAACACTGCCGTTAACACGATGGATCAGGGCACGCAGCAGAACGCGGCCATGGTCGAGCAGTCGACAGCGGCCAGCCACAGCCTTGCGAAGGAAGCCGCATCTCTCAACCAGTTGCTGTCGCGCTTCAACGTTGGAAATAGCGAAGGCGCAAGCCGCAGCGTTCCAGCTGCCCCGGCACCAAAGGTCGCTTCCAACCACTCAAGACCCGCAGCATCACCAGCCCGTGCCCTCGGCCGCAAAATCGCCAGCGCCTTCGGCGGCGGCGCATCGTCTGCCGCAGTAGCACAGGACACGTGGGAAGAGTTTTAAGCGCTCACGCGAACCTAACGGCTAGGGCGCGACACTGCGCCGGCCAATCAATTAAGTGAAACGCAAAGGGCCGCAGTGATGCGGCCCTTTTGTATTGAAGTACGGTTTGCGCCAAAGGAAGCCATAGATGGTTTTGATGGTTTCGTGCTATTGGCATCCAAGTTTTGAAACTAGCACCTATCCTCGGTTACAGCATACGGGGTCTACACGAGTAAGGATCGAGCAGTGGCCCGCAAGAATAGAGATGAGTTCGTTTCATGGGACGAGCCTGCGCCTGAGCCGGTAGTCTGCCCGATGTGCGAGCGCGTCATCCCGGAGGATCAGAGAGACGAGCATCATCTCGTTCCCAAGAGCAAGGGTGGCAAGAAAACCGTTTCCCTGCACCGTATCTGCCACGACCAGATACATTCGATCTTTACCGATGCCCAACTCGCCAAGAAGTTTTCTACGATCGAAGCGATTTTGCAAGATCCTGCGGTGGAGACATTCGTGACTTGGGTGAAAACCAAGCCGCCTGGTTTTTCGGATTCTGCAAAGGAATCACGTCAGTCATTCCGTCGAGGCCGCTAATCGTCCCGGGCGAAAGTTTCAGCCGGAATAGAATGCTGCCGTAGCGGAAATGCGATACAAGCGAACCTCTGATCGTGTAGGTCGGGCAATCTTAAACACCTGCCAGAATTTGGCGCTTTCCCTTCGCAATACGACATCCGCGCGTCGTGCAGTCACCATCCTCGACTAAGCCGATCGTCTATACCATCGAGTATCTGCAGGTCTTGCTTGGGGGAGCGAGTTGGACATGAACCCGGCACGCGATCGTCTTAATGGCATCTACATGGTCATTGCCTCAGCGGTTATGTGGAGCACTGCCGGTCTTTTCGTGCGTATGGCGGCTATGGATGTATGGTCCATGGTTGCCTGGCGCTCGGGCTTTGCGGCAATCACGCTCGGCGCCTTCCTGCTTGTTAGACAGAGGACCACCAAGCGGCATCCGGCGAAGACCTTTGGACTGCCAGGTGTTGTGGCGTGCGTTGTGTCAGCCTTCACGGCGATAAGCTATATTGCGTCACTGCAATGGACGACCGTCGCCAATGTCATGACGGTCTATGCCACTCTGCCCTTCGTCGCGACAGGTATCGCCTTCGTGTGGTTGCGAGATCAGGTAACGCACCGCTTCGTCATCGCAGGTTGCGTCGCTTTCATCGGAGTAGCGATTTCGGCTGGTGCTGCGGTTTCGGCAACCGATTTCATTGGAATCCTTGCGGCGTTTCTCATGACCGCGGGTTGCGCGACGCAGATCGTAATCGCGAAGCGTTTTCCCAGTATGGATTCCACGCTGATGACGGTCTGTGCGGCTATCTTATGTTTATGTGTTGCTCTGCCCTTCATGCAGTTTTCACTTCCTGAGCCAACACAGCTTATCGCCTGCGCTTTTTACGGAGTCTTGACCACAGGTGTCGGCTATATTCTCCTGCTCCTAGGCTCTCGTCGCGTCGGCTCCGGGGAAGCTGGTCTGCTCTCGATGCTTGATGTCGTGCTCGGCCCTCTTTGGGTCCTGCTGTTCTACAAGGAGTATATCTCGCTTCCTGTTCTGGCCGGCGGGGCGGTCGTGCTGACAGCCGTAGCTTGGTACGTGATAGCTGACCGCAAGACTGTCTCTGCAGCGGTTTCAACTACGCCTTAGGGCCAAGCAGAATCGGTATTTTTGGCGCGCTACAGAAACTGTCAGCCTACCTCAGCCTCACCACCACACACTCGCCACCAGCCTGCAACTCCTCAGCAAATGGCGCACGCACAATCAGGCAATCCGCCTCGGCCATGATCTTCATCATCGAAGAATCCTGCTTGGTGAAGGTTTCGACGATGGGGTTGCCGTTCTCGTGGCCGATGATGCGGGCGCGCAGATAGTCTTGGCGCTGGTCGTTGGCTTTTAGCGTCGTGGCGGTTTGAGCGGAAGTCTCGCGGGAGGTGGGCTTGCGGTGGCTGAGTTTTTGGATGAGGGGTTCCAGAAACAGGAGGCTGCAGACGAGGCTTGCGACGGGGTTGCCGGGGAGGCCGAGCACCTGCATGTCACCGATTGAGCCGACCATCAGCGGTTTGCCCGGGCGCATGGCGATGCGCCAGAAATCCAGTGCCATGCCCTGCGCTTTGAGTGCTGCTTGAACGAGATCATGATCTCCAACCGAAGCGCCGCCGAGCGTGACCAGCACGTCGGCTTTGGCGGCTATGGCCTTGTCGATGGCTGCGCGGATGAGCGCTTCGTCATCGACCACGATGCCGAGATCGAGAATGTCTGCACCGGCCTTCCGCGCTAATGCGGCGACGCCGAATGTGTTGGAGGCGATGATTTGCGCCGGATTGGGCGTGCCGCCGGGCGGCACGAGTTCATCGCCGGTGGCGAGAATGGCCACGACCGGTTTGCGAAACACCGGCAGCGCCGCATGGTTCATGGCAGCGGCGAGGGTGATATCGGTGAAGGTTAGTTCCGTTCCGGCCTTGAGGACCGTTTCTCCCTCGGCAAAATCCTGACCGCGGGGACGGATATGTCTCCCTTCGGTGACTTGGAAGCCGGTGCGGATTTGACCCGCGTCAAGCACCTCGGCATCTTCCTGAATGAGAACGGCGTCGGCGCCTTCCGGCAATGGCGCACCGGTGAAAATGCGCACGGCCTCGCCTTCGCTCACACGACCCGCAAAGGCGTGTCCTGCGGCGGCCTCACCAATGACTGTCAGCACAGAGCCGATCTGTGGGGCATCGACGGCCCTCAGTGCATAGCCATCCATGGCAGAGGCGTGGAACGGCGGCTGGGTAAGGCGGGCTTGCAGATCATGCGCAAGCACGCGCTGGTCTGCGCTCTCAAGCGGCACGGTTTCCACTGATGTGATGGGGGTCGCTGCAGCCAGCAATCGGCTTTGAGCTTCCGCAACGGGCAAGAGAGGTTTCATGGGGTGTGTCCTCTTGTATGAGCGCGATGCAGGTCGCAGAACGTCTTACGCCTTGTAGTGACCGGATTTTCCGCCAGTCTTTTCCAGAAGGCGGATGGAGCCGATTTCCATGCCCTTATCAGCGGCCTTTGCCATATCGTAGATGGTGAGGCACGCGACAGATACGGCGGTCAGCGCTTCCATCTCAACGCCCGTCTTGCCGGATAGCTTGACGGTCGCCTCGACACGCAAGCCGGGCAGGGCGTCATCCTCGGTAATATCGACAAGGATTTTAGTCAGCAGCAGCGGGTGGCAGAGAGGAATGAGGTTCGATGTCTGCTTGGCGGCCATAATGCCAGCCAGACGTGCTGTGCCGATGACATCGCCCTTTTTGGCGTTACCTTCGCGGATGAGATCAAGCGTTTCCGGCTTCATTTTCACGAAACCTTCGGCAACGGCAACGCGGGTGGTCTCGGCCTTTTCGCCGACATCAACCATATGGGCCTCGCCGGAGGCACCGATATGGGTCAGCTTCACGTCGTCACTCATTCAGCAGCCATCGCATTTTCGCCATTCAGCAGCGTGCGGGTAGCGGCCGTCACATCGGTCTTGCGCATTAGGCTTTCACCCACAAGGAATGTGGTGATGCCTGATGTCTGAAGGCGCTTGCAGTCTTCGTATGTGAAGATGCCGCTTTCACCGACCAGCAATTTATCCGCCGACACCATGGATGCCAGACGCTCGCTGACATCAAGGCTGACCTCGAAAGTGCGCAGGTTACGATTGTTGACGCCGAGCAGCGGAGAGGCGAGCTTGAGCGCCCGCTCGGTCTCTTCTTCGTCATGCACTTCCACCAGCACATCCATGCCAAGCGAGAAGGCTTCGTCTTCAAGACGCTTTGCTTCATCATCGGAAAGAGATGCCATGATGAGGAGGATGCAATCGGAACCCCAGGCGCGGGCTTCATACACCTGATAGGTCTCGAACATGAAATCCTTGCGAAGCGCGGGCAGGGAACAGGCGTTGCGAGCGGCTGTCAGAAACTCCGGCGCGCCCTGGAAGCTCGGCGTATCCGTCAGTACGGAGAGGCAGGCCGCACCGCCAGATTCATAGGCTTGCGCCAGCGAAGGCGGATCGAAATCCGGGCGGATGAGACCTTTGGACGGGCTGGCCTTCTTGATCTCGGCAATAAGACCGAAGGCACCGTCGGCCTGCTTGCGCTTCAACGCATTGTAGAACCCGCGCGGTGGCGTCTGGTCAGCAGCCATAGCCTTGAGATCATCAAGTGAAACCCGGGCCTTTGCCGCTGCAATTTCCTCGCGCTTATAGGCTTCGATCTTCTTCAGAATGTCGCTCATGGCTTTGCCCTATTCCTCGTTCGAAACGGCAATCAGCCTGTCCAGCGCAGCCGCAGCTTTGCCTTCGTCCAGGGATGCGCTCGCGATTTTCATGCCTTCCGCCAGCGTTCCGGCCTTGCCGGAAACGACCAGAGAGGCTGCCGCGTTACAAAGAGATACGTCTCGATAGGCATTTTTGTGACCAGCCAGAACTTCGCGCAGCGCGGCCGCATTGGCAACGCCATCGCCACCCTTGAGGTCATCGATGCTGGCGGGTTCAACTCCGAAATCGGCAGGTGTCAGATCGAATGTTCTGATCTTGCCGTTTTCCAGCGCCGCGACATGGGTGGTGCCTGTCGTGGTGATTTCGTCCAGGCCATCGCCATGCACGACCCAGACCGATTCTGAGCCAAGGTCACGCAGCACTTCGGCCAAGGGTACAAGCCAGCGCGGAGCAAACACGCCAAGTAACTGCTTTTTTGCGCCTGCCGGATTGGAGAGCGGGCCGAGCAGGTTGAAGATTGTGCGGGTGCCAAGCTCGACGCGGCTGGGGTTCACATGGCGCATGGAGGAATGGTGACGCTGTGCGAACATGAAGCCAAGCCCCGCCTCTGTGACGCAGCGGGTGATCAATTCCGGCTCAATATCCAGCTTCACGCCGAGCACCGAGAGGGCATCGGCAGTGCCGGACTTTGAGCTCAAAGCACGGTTGCCATGCTTGGCGACTGGCACACCTGCACCCGCCACAATGATGGAGGCCAGTGTGGAGATGTTGTAGGTGCCGAGACCATCGCCACCCGTGCCGACGATATCCATGGCATCGGCGGGTGCCTTGACAGGCAGCATGCGCGCACGCATGGAGGAAACCGCACCGACGATTTCATCAACCGTTTCGCCGCGCACCCGCAAGGCCATGAGAAAGGCGCCGATTTGCGATGGCGTTGCCTCGCCGGACATCAGCACGTCAAAAGCCTGACGTGCCTCTTCCCGGTTGAGGCTTTCGCCATTGGCAACCTTCGCAATCAGCGGCTTTAAATCAGCCATGTCACGCCCCCTGAAGTCCAGTTTTAATAAGCAGCCGTCATAGCCTGATCTGCCGCAGCCTGATTGATGGTCACACCATAATCATTCTGCAGGCGATTGACCATCTGGTCGAGCATGTCGTCGCCAGCGGCACTGGCCATGGCTGTCACCTGCTGATCGCTGTCTGCAAGCGCGTCTGTCGAGGTGCTGGTGTTGACTTCGGTCACCTTGAACAGGATGCGGCTGGAACCTTCAGTATCTGGCGCAGTGCCGACGAGGCCATTTGCGCCTGCGAAGACGGCAGCCACTGCCTGCTGGCCGAGAACCGCATCTTCACTTGTGCGGCGAAGGCCCATCTTGTTTTCAACGGAAAGGCCCATCTCGCCGGCAATTGCTGCAAGCGTTTCGCCCTTTTCAGCGCGCGCCTTCAGCTCGTCTGCCTTTGCCGCAAGCGCTGTGCGCTGCTGCTCGGCAGTCCAGTCGGCAACAACCTGCTCCTTGACTTCACTCAAGGTGCGGTCACGCGGTGGTGTAACCTGCTGAAGATCGAACCACACGTAGCCATCACGACCGATATTGACGGCTGGTGCATCTGCACCCTGCTCGGCCTTGAACACTTCGGCGATGAGGGCAGGGGTCGGCAGACCTTCCACGGCAGCGCCCTTCTCGTCTTCGCCCTTTTCATCGATTGTGTTGACGGTAACGGGCTTCAGCTTGAGCTGCGTTGCCGCATCGCTCAGCGAAGAACCGCCGCCACGCAGATCTTCGTAGCGGTCATGAACATTGTTCAGCTCTTCGGCAGCATTTGTCGTGGCAAGGTTGGTGCGAATTTCTTCCTTCGCCTCATCCAGCGTCTTCATGCTTTCATTCTTGATGCCTGTGACGCGTAGGATAACTGGGCCAAATGCGCCATCGACCACAGGCGAAACGCCGCCATCCTTCTGGATGGCAAAAGCTGCCTCGGCGACGGATTGATCCGGCACGGTGTCTTTCGTGAACTCGCCAAGGGTTACGTCCTCAGGACGCTTGCCCTGATCCTTCACCACCTGATCGTAGGTCGTCGTGCCAACGCGAATCTGCGTCGCAGCGGCTTCGGCCATTTCCTTGTCGGTAAAGGTCAGCTGCTCGATGGTGCGGCGACCGGCTGTGCGGAAATTGTCTTTGTGCGCGTTGTAGAAGTCGGCGATCTGCTGGTCGGTAATCGCTGCCTGGTCTGCAATGTCGGAAGGCTCAAGCTTCACATAGGTGAACTTGCGATATTCCGGAGCGCGATACTGTGCCTTGTTCTTTTCAAACCATGGAGCAAGAACGTCGTCGCCCGGTGCCTTAACCGGATCGATATTGGCGTTGGAAAGCAGCACGTAGTCAATCGAGCGCTGTTCATCGCGATACTGCTTTAGCGCATCGACCAACACCTTAGGCGCTGTGAAACCATCCGAAATGGCATCGACGATCTGGCCGCGCACGGCAACCTTGCTGCGTTCTTCGACGTAGTCGTCTTCGTTGAAGCCTGCACCACGCAGGCGCTGGCTAAACAGAGCGCGGTCAAACTGGCCGCCCGGTGCCTTGAAGGCAGGATCTTCCGCGATCAGCGTGGCAAGGCGATCTTCGGAAAGCCCGAGGTTCATGTCCGATGCAAGCTGGTCAAGTGCAGCACCTGCGGATAGCTGGCTGAACACCTGACGGTCGATTCCGAACGCCTTGGCCTGTTCCGTCGTCAGGCGCGTGCCGAACTGGCGGCCCACATCTGCGAGCTGGCGCTGATAGGCAAAACGAAACTCGTTCTGCGTGACCGCCTGGTCGCCAACTGTCACGACAGAATGCGAGTTAGGAGACACCAGAGATGCGGAAACGCCCCACACGCCGAAGGAAAGAACGAGGAGGAGAAGAAGGATCTTCGCCGCCAGGGTACGAGAAGCATTTCTCAGGGAATCGAGCATCGTTATGCAAACCTCACAATATTCGCCCGTTACGCCGGGTCTATGGGGCTTCCTTAAATCAATCCACTTTGAAATTGAAGGCTAAATACCGCTGAAAATGGCGCAAGCGCAAACGAAGGCGTGAGTGGGAGCAATTGCGCGCCCTAAACAGGTGCAACCACCTATGCAGGCACAAAAAAACCGCCTCGGGTCAGGCGGTTTTGTTGATGAAGCGGATATTTCGAGGCTCGACGGCCTTAAAACGATTTGCTGCGCTTGATCATTTTTTTGAACTGCTCGTCTTCTTTCTTGGACTCGATCACGGCTGTCATAACAGAGGCTACGAACATGGCGCTGATGAGGGCTGCAAGCAAAGTCAAGAAAGTAAACATGGAGAATCTCCAGAAAAGTGGATGATTACTCCCGCTCGATCAATAGTAGTTCATATATTGAGTGCGGGATGTGAGCTGTGGAAAGTCCGGGCCGTTCTGAGCCGACTTTTCGCTGTGAAGGCTGAACATGACAGCGACCATAGCGATAACCAGCATGGTCCAGGCTGTGCTGATGACGCCAATTTTAGCCGAAGTAGACTGTTTTTCTTTGGAAAACATGTGCTTGTTCCTTACCTGCGATTTCAACGCGCAATCTCTGATCCGGTTCCGCGTTATTGTTAAAAATCGATTAGCATTGCGCCTCTGAAGCGTTGTTGAATGCTTCGTTCATCTGCCGTTCAGAAAATCGGCAGTTTGCGTCAATCCATGAAAACGTATTCGACAGCAAAAGATGTTGCGATTGTCAGCATCATCATGAACACCAGCATTTCCGTCTCCGTGAGGGCAACTGCCCGTTCGCCATTCGATGAGACCTTTATAGACATTGGCTTTGAAGCCGCGCTGAACGGGGTATTCATGTGATGTTCACTCCGCTGTTTGGCCGCTGAGACAAGCTTACGGTCTTGCGAAGACCGGCCTTCCATGACAAAAGGCGGCACAACCAACGTTAAGTATCGGGAGCGATATGACGATTGCCTTTTACCCCGGATCATTTGATCCGATGACCAACGGACATCTGGATATATTGATCCAGGCGTTGAACGTTGCGTCAGAGGTTATTGTTGCTATCGGCATTCACCCCGGCAAGTCGCCTATGTTCAGCTTTGAAGAACGGGCAGACCTTATTCGTCGTTCGATGAACGATGTTTTGCCGGAAGCGGGCACGCGCCTGCGGGTCGTCTCTTTTTCCAATCTGGTCGTGGATGCCGCTCGTGAACACGGCGCAACACTACTGGTGCGCGGCCTGCGCGATGGTTCTGATCTCGACTATGAAATGCAGATGGCTGGCATGAACAGCCAGATGGCGCCGGATGTTCAGACCATCTTTCTGCCTGCGGCAACGGCATCCCGGCCCATTACCGCCACATTGGTTCGTCAGATCGCAACAATGGGCGGTCGTGTAGAGTCCTTCGTGCCGAAAGCTGTGCTTGAAGCCCTTAACAGCAAGCTGAAACGCTAGTTCAGCCATTATTCTGGAGCCAATTCCAATGAAACTGCTTCGTTTTGCCTTTGCCGGCGCACTTTTTGTCAGCGCCGTTGCTGCCAGCACATTCGCTTCTGCTGCTGAATTTCTGACTATCCAGCTGAAAGACGGCCCCGTCGTCATCCAGCTCGCGCCCGAAGTCGCACCAAAGCACGTTGCGCAGATCAAGGCGCTGGCTGAAAAGGGTGCCTATGACAATGTTGCGTTCCACCGCGTCATTCCAGGCTTCATGGCCCAGACGGGTGATGTGCAATACGGCAATATGGCCAAATCCTTCGATGCCCAGCGCGCAGGAACAGGCGGCTCGGACCTTCCGGACCTTCCCGCCGAGTTTTCCAAGACACCGTTTGAGCGCGGCACGGTCGGCATGGCCCGCTCGCAGAGCCCCAACTCTGCCAACTCGCAGTTCTTCATCATGTTCGATCAGGGTTCGTTCCTGAACGGACAATACACCGTTGTCGGCCAGGTCGTATCCGGCATGGAATTTGTCGACAAGATCAAGAAGGGCAAAGGCGGTAACGGCGAAGTTTCCGATCCTGACCGCATGGTCAAAGTTACCGTCGGCAAGAAATAAAACCGGGCGAAGACGCCCAAAATAGGAGAGACATCATGGCCGAGATCAAAGATCCCGAAAACACCCTCATCATGGAAACAACGACTGGCAAGGTCGTGATCCAGCTTATGCCAGAAGTGGCACCGGGCCACGTTGCACGCATCAAGGAACTGGTGTCCGAGCAGGCTTATGACGGTGTTGTTTTCCACCGCGTCATCACCGATTTCATGGCGCAGACCGGCGACGTGAAGTTCGGCAAGAAGGGCTCCGAGAGCTTCAACCCGGCACGCGCTGGCATGGGCGGCTCTGAAAAGCCTGACCTGCAGGCTGAATTTTCGGCCATTCCGCACGTTCGCGGCACATGCTCCATGGCCCGTTCGCAGAGCCCGAACTCTGCCAACTCGCAGTTCTTCATCTGCTTTACAGACAGCCCATGGCTGAACAAGCAGTACACTGTCTGGGGCCAGGTCATTGAAGGCATGGAAGCCATCGACAAGATCAAGCGCGGCGAGCCTGTGAAGGATCCCGATTCGATCGTTTCCATCCGTCTTGCTTCTGCCGCTTAAGCGTAGGATAAAGACTTGTCACCCGCCTCGCAGGCAACTGCGGGGCGGGTTAATTATGTTTGTTATGCACTGACTTCTCCTTCGTCATCCTCGGGCTTGACCCGAGGATCTACCCACGTTTGATGTTGGGGTTCGTTAGATCCTCGGGTCAAGCCCGAGGATGACGGAGGGAAGCTCAGCGCATGACCGCAAACCTCTACTTGCCTTAGCCCAGCGTGAAGGCGGGTTTTGCCCTAGAGCCCATCATGCGTGTAGACCTTTTCGACTTCGACCTTCCAGATGAGAATATTGCGCTGCGCCCGGCCAATCCGCGTGACAGTGCGCGTTTGCTTGTGGTCGATCCGAATGTGGACCGCATGACGGACCATCAGGTTTTCGATCTTCCCGGCTTTCTTAAACCCGGCGATGCGCTGGTGTTTAACGATACGCGGGTGATTCCCGCCCAGCTGGAAGGTGTGCGGCTGCGCGAAGGTGCGCCGGAAACGGCTGTTTCCGCCACGCTGCATATGCGCGTGGATGCCAGCCGCTGGAAGGCTTTTGCGCGGCCGGGCAAGCGCATCAAGCAGAATGATCGCATCCGGTTCGGTTACGAGCGCGACAATGCCTGCGGTCTGGCGTTCTTGGAAGCGACGGTTGAGGAGAAAGGCGAAGAGGGCGAAATCACCCTGCTTTTCGATCTCTCAGGCCCCGCCCTTGACGAAGCCATCGCATCTGTCGGCCATATTCCGCTTCCGCCCTATATAGCGGCCAAGCGCCCTGAAGACGCACAGGACCAGACGGATTACCAGACCATCTATGCTCGCGAAAAAGGTGCTGTTGCGGCACCCACCGCAGGCCTGCATTTCACGCCCGAGCTTTTCGAAAAGCTCGATCAGGCAGGGGTGGAACGCCATTTCGTGACGCTGCATGTGGGCGCAGGCACATTTTTGCCGGTCAAGGCTGATGACACTGAGGAGCACAAGATGCACCTTGAAATCGGCTATGTATCCGAAGAGACTGCTGCGAAGCTGAATGCCGTCAAGGAGCGGGGCGGGCGCATCATCTGCGTTGGTACCACCTCGCTGCGCCTGATCGAGAGTGCGGCGAGCGATGACGGCCAGATCAACCCTTGGTCTGGCGCGACTGGCATTTTCATTACGCCGGGATATCGCTTCAAAGCGGTCGATATTCTGATGACGAATTTTCACCTGCCGAAGTCCACGCTGTTCATGCTGGTCTCGGCATTCTGCGGGCTGGAGACGATGCGCAAGGCCTATGACCACGCGATTTCGACCGGCTACCGTTTCTATTCCTATGGCGATTCCAGCCTGCTTTTCCGGAAGAACTGATGCAAGAGAACTTTACCTTCACCCTCAAAGCAACCAGCGGCGGCGCGCGCCTTGGCGAAGTTGCCATGCCACGCGGCGTCATCCGCACCCCGGCCTTCATGCCGGTTGGCACAGTCGGCACCGTCAAGGCCATGTATCTGGATCAGGTGCGCGATCTGGGTGCTGATGTCATTTTGGGCAACACCTACCATCTGATGCTGCGGCCCGGTGCGGAGCGCGTGGCGCGACTGGGCGGCCTGCATGAGCTGATCCGCTGGCCGCACCCGATCCTCACCGATAGCGGCGGGTTTCAGGTCATGTCGCTGTCTGGGCTGCGCAAGCTGGATGAGAAGGGCGTAACGTTCAAGAGCCATATCGATGGCTCCTATCACCACATGTCGCCGGAACGCTCGATCGAGATCCAGGGGCTGCTGGGTTCTGATATCCAGATGCAGTTGGACGAATGCGTCGCACTGCCAGCAGAGCGTAAGGAAATCGAGCGGGCGATGGAAATGTCGCTGCGCTGGGCAGAGCGTTGCCGTGTTGCGTTCGGCGAACAGCCGGGCAAGGCCATGTTCGGCATCGTGCAGGGTGGCGACCAGCCGGATCTGCGTATCCGCTCGGCTGAAGCCTTGAAGCAGCTTGATCTGAAGGGCTACGCTGTTGGTGGCCTTGCTGTGGGTGAGCCGCAAGCGGTGATGCTGGGCATGCTCGACATTACCGTTCCGGCCTTGCCGAGCGAAAAGCCACGCTACCTGATGGGCGTGGGAACACCGGATGACCTCCTGAAATCCGTAGCGCGTGGCATCGATATGTTCGACTGCGTCATGCCGACACGCTCAGGTCGCCATGGTCTGGCCTTCACCCGCCGTGGCCGCGTCAACCTTCGCAACGCCCGCCATGCGGAAGACATGCGGCCGTTGGACGAACAGTCCAACTGCCCGGCATCGCGCGATTACTCCCGTGCCTATCTGCACCATCTCTCGCGCTCCAACGAAGCGCTGGGCGGCATGCTGCTCTCTTGGCACAATCTGGCCTATTATCAGGAACTGATGCAGGGCATCCGCAAATCCATCGAAGAAGGCCGCTTTGCGGATTTCTACGCCGAGACCATTGAAATGTGGGCGAAAGGCGATATCGATCGCCTATGATGTCATTTATGGCGGGATCGAATGGATTTGCTGACTTCGCCCTATGTTCTGTTTCGCGATGACAAGACCGGCACGGTAACGCTGTTTACCGAGCCGGACGAGCTTGTCGTGGCAAATGAGGCGGAGGACTTCTTTCCGGCGCTGGAGCGGATGCAGGCCGCGCGTGCCAGTGGCAAATACCTTGCCGGTTACATGTCCTACGAAGCCGGGTATCTTTTCGAACCCAAATTGGCACCGCTTGCGCAGGTGAAGCGGGATGTGCCGCTGCTGTGCTTTGGCGTGTTCACGTCACCCTCCAGTGATATCTCGCCGCCACCGTCTCTCATGAATGCGGATGACTTTCTAGGCGATATCAAGCCCGGATGGACGCTTGACGAATACAGTGCGCAATTTGCCAAGCTGCACCAGCATCTGCGGCAGGGTGACTGCTATCAGGCCAACCTGACCATGCCGATCAATGCACGCTGGTCGGGCGATCCACTGACCGCGTTCTGGTCGCTGATATCAAGGCAACCGGTCAAATACGGCGCGCTTCTCGATTTCGGTGGCCCCGTGATCCTCTCACGTTCACCAGAGCTGTTCTTCTCCGTGAAAGATGGTTGGATCGAGACGCATCCCATGAAGGGAACAGTCAAGCGTGGCGCATCACCTGAAGATGACGCCGCATTGATCGCGACCATGCTGGAGGATGAGAAGACACAGGCCGAAAACCGCATGATCGTGGATCTCCTGCGCAATGATATATCCCGCATCATCGAGGTCGGCACACTGGAAGTGCCCAAGCTGTTCCACATCGAAACCTATCCCACCGTGCACCAGATGGTGAGCCATGTGCGGGGAAAGCTTTTGCCTGACATGACGGTCACGGATATTTTCGCCGCACTCTTCCCCTGCGGCTCGATAACGGGTGCGCCGAAAATGCGGGCGATGGAAATTCTGCACGATCTGGAGATCGGTCCCCGCAACGCCTATTGCGGCGCAATCGGCATGATGTCACCCGATGGAGATATGCGGTTTTCGGTGTCGATCCGCACCATCACGCTGTTTGAGGATGGCGCTGCCACCTTCAACGTCGGCGGCGGGATCGTGTTCGATTCGGTGGCTGAAGCGGAATATGAGGAGTGCCTGCTAAAGGCGAAATTCGCGACGGGTGACAGGCGGCTGGGGTAGAGCTGTTTGGCTAGACCGATGGCACGACATGCACCGTGAACGTCATCCTCGGGCTTGTCCCGAGGATCTAACGAACCCCAACATTGAACGTGGTCAGATCCTCGGGACAAGCCCGAGGATGACGTTGAGGTTGCCTTGCTCCTCTCGTCTTTTCGGCAAAACAGGAACGGCATTTCCCAATAGCAGCATCCTCCGGCGCATGGCACCGAAGGACAATTTTGGTTGATTGATCAATCACTCAATAAACGACAACGCCACGGATGCTTTCGCCCGAATGCATCATGTCGAAGCCCTTGTTGATGTCTTCGAGCGGCATGGTGTGGGTGATCATCGGGTCGATCTGGATCTTGCCGTCCATGTACCACTCGACAATCTTCGGCACGTCGGTGCGGCCACGGGCGCCACCGAAGGCGGTGCCCATCCAGTTGCGGCCTGTGACCAGCTGGAAGGGACGAGTGGAAATTTCCTGTCCCGCACCGGCCACGCCGATGACGACCGACTTGCCCCAGCCGCGATGCGATGATTCCAGCGCCTGACGCATGACCTTGGTGTTGCCGGTGCAATCGAATGTATAATCCGCGCCGCCGATTGTGTCGCCATTGCGTTTGGTCAGATTGACGAGATAGGGCACGATGTCGTCGCCGACTTCCTTTGGATTGACGAAGTGCGTCATTCCGAATTTTTCACCCCAGGCCTTGCGGTCATTGTTGATATCGACGCCGATAATCATGTCGGCACCGGCAAGACGCAGGCCCTGAAGCACGTTGAGGCCAATGCCGCCGAGACCGAAGACGATGGCCGTCGAGCCGATCTCGACCTTGGCCGTGTTGATGACGGCACCGATGCCTGTGGTCACGCCACAGCCGATGTAGCAAATCTTGTCGAAAGGCGCGTCGTGATTGACCTTGGCCAGCGCAATTTCCGGCAGAACCGTGAAGTTGGCGAAGGTCGAGCAGCCCATGTAGTGGAAGATCTTGTCCTTGCCGATGGAAAAGCGGCTGGTGCCATCTGGCATCAGGCCCTGGCCCTGCGTGGCGCGGATGGATGTGCAGAGGTTCGTTTTACGGCTGAGACAGGAATAGCATTCACGGCACTCCGGCGTGTAAAGCGGAATGACGTGATCGCCCTTCTTCAGCGACGTCACACCCGGGCCTACGTCAACGACGATACCCGCACCCTCATGGCCGAGAATGGCTGGAAACAGGCCTTCCGGGTCTGCGCCTGAGAGCGTAAAATCATCCGTGTGGCAGATGCCGGTCGCCTTGACCTCGATCAGCACTTCGCCAGCGCGTGGTCCTTCGAGCTGAACCGTCATGATTTCCAGTGGCTTGCCTGCCTGAACAGCGACTGCGGCGCGAACGTCCATTTGCGTCTCCATGATTGCTTTGTAAATTCGAAAAGACTTTTGCCCGACCTCAGCGGCAGGAACAAGGGTAGGTGTCGATTTTCGTCAAACTTCTGAAACCGCAACGATGGTGCGGTTTGCGGCGCGGCGCTCTCGCCAGATGATGAAAAGGCCTGATGCAACGATGATGACAATGCCGAGCCATTTCGATGCCGTTGGGAAATCGGAAAACAGCACGTAGCCCAGCACGGTTGCGGAAATGATTTCGAAATACTGAAACGGGGCGAGCAGGGACACGGGCGCCAGCCGAAAGGCCTTGACGACAAGAAGGTGCATGTAGCCGGATATGGAACCGAGTAGCACAAGCAGAACGAGGCCATGGCCCCAGTCGGGCAGGGACATTTCGAAATTCACATCGCCTAGCCCGTGGCCGATCAGCAAGGCCACGGCCATGAACACGGTCCCGGCAATGCCAGACATGGTCTGCATGACGAGCGGGCTGTCCGCATCTCCCATCGCACGGTTGAGAAACAGATAGAGCGTGAACAGAAACGCGCAGGCAACCGGCAAAAGCGAGGTCCAGCCGAAGAGTTCGAAGCTGGGCTGTATGACGATCATCGCGCCGATGAAGCCGACGGCAATGGCCGACCAGCGCATCCAGCCGACCCTTTCGCCCAGAAAGAGCGCGGACATCATGGTGAGCAGAAACGGCTCGACGAAATAGATGGCGAAGACATCCGCCAGTGGCATGTATTTGACCGCCGCAAAGAAGCAGAGGCTGGCCGCCGCATGCAGCACGCCGCGCAACAGGTTCAGCCACGGGCGTTTGGCCGCCAGCAACGCCTTTGGCGACATGATCATCAGCAATGGAAGTGTGCAGACGAGCTGAAAGAAGAACCGATAGAAGGTGACCTGCGCAGGAGACATGCCTTCGCTGACCGCCATATATTTGGCAATCGCGTCCATGATCGGCAGCACGATCATGCAGCCGGCCATGATCAGCATGCCCTTCAGAGCGTTTGAATTTGTGATTGTCGAGGTCATTCGATCACCATTTGTTCTGAAAGTGACCTTCATCTGAGTCTGAACGCCGTTGCAACCGGAATGACGGAAAAACTGGATTTGGGCGAGGGCAGGTTGGCAGAGTTGACGTTGCCCGCATGGCCCGTTTGAGGGGCCATGCGGGTTGCGTCACTTCATTTGTCGCGCGTGACGGACATTTCACCGAAGATGCGGGCCATTTCCTTCTGGACATTCTCGTCCGTGGGACTGCTCGTATTTGCAGGCGCAACGCGTTCCGGCTCAATCTTTCCACCAAGTTGCTCAAGGGTTACGGCAGGCGCACCAGCGGCATTGTTGCGGGCAATTTCCGCCTCAAGGAAGCTTTCGAAATTACTGGTCAGTTGATCGCCGAAAACAGCGCCGTTTTCATCCGGTGCGAGCGGCGCTGGTTTGGCCGGGCTTGCCGTGGCGGTGATGGGTGCCTCGGCGCGGTATGTCGGCAGCACGCGCTCCCTTGCAGCCTCAAGGAAATCGACAGCACTGTTTTGATCGATGACCGGGGCGGTGAAGGCAGGCTCCGGCTCTATTGAAGGCGCTGGTGCAGGCGCTTGGATAACTGGCGGCTCCTGCACTGCAGGGGCGGGCGGTTCTCGCCTCGCAACGGGTTCGGCTGCCGCAGCTGCCGGTATCATCGCAGGCACTACCGCTGCTGTGAGCGGCGCAGACGCGGGTTCTCTGGCAAAACTTCTCGGCGCGTTTGAAACGTCTGGAACGGGTTGTGCTGCTGGTGGCGCTGGTCTTGGTGCGGGCTGGGCTGGGGCAGGGATGCTGGCCGCAGGCGCTTGAGAGGGAGCGGGCCTTGGTGCTGGCGCTGGTGCTGATGGTGCGACGGGCGCAGGTGTTGGCCGCGCAGCGACAGGCGGTGCTGGCTGTGGTGCAGGCGAGGGAGCGCGTGCCGGTCTTTGCTCAGGCTGAGGTGCGACTGCTCTCGGTGCCGCTGGCACAGGCGTGCGCATCTCTGTCTCGGTGCTTGGCGCCAGTGCTCTTGTCCGTTCGGCTGCAATTGCCTTTTCGGGAGCCGTGGTTTCAAGCATTGCATTCTGCGGCTCTTGCACATCCTTCATGAAGGGAATGGCACCAATGCCGCTCTCAATCACGATATCTGTCGGGCCGCCGATCATGACAAGATGTTCGACATTGTCCCGGCGAACGAGAACGAGCCTGCGGCGCGCATCGACGGCGGTTGCATCCAGAACCTGCAGGCGTGGTTGGCGATTTTTGCCGCCGCGAATGAAGGGGGAAGATCCGCCACGCCGGCGAATGATCCACAAGATGATTGCTAAGGCCAGAAGTGCCGCGCCGACGCCAACGACAGCAACGATGAGGTTGTTGCCATATGCGCCGATAAATTCGTCCATCATGGAGCCAATCCCTTTGGTCTTTTGTCGGTCAAATGAATGTCGCACCTGAAGTCATCAAGCTATTTGGTGCGAAAAGACGATTTTTTTCCGTTGAGTACAAGTTTTTATGCGTTGGACTTAGCCAAATTGCTGAGCATTTCAACCGTCCACAACGCTTCGACGTGGCAAAGGTGCCACGCGAGCCTCGATATCGCATGAAAAATGTTGCATTCGCTGTGTATTGACAAAGGTTTATGGGGGCTTGGAGCTTTTTGACATTTGAGCGAATTGCTACAAGGGATAGACAAAGACGATTCCGTTCGGGGCATTTGTGCCCGAATGCGCAGGGATCGGCAAAACTGCAAGGGTTAGAGCCTCAATGACCAAGGTCAGCCAAGCCAGCGACAATGACTTTCCGTTGGTGGACAGGCGCGCCCGATCAGGCACCCTGTTGCGCATTCTGTTGCTGGCACTTGTGCTTGTGGCTGCTGCCGTAGGTTTTGTCTATTTCAAGGACTCGCTGGAAAATGAGGTTGTCCTCGGCATTCTTGGCATTCTAGCAATGCTGGGCATCTTCTTTCTGGTGTCATCGGCCATTGGCTTCATCGAAGTCATGCCGCAATCGCAGTCAGATGGTATGGCGCGCCGCTTCCTTTCGTCCCATCCGGATGGAACGCTGATCACCGATATCAAGGGTCGCCTGGTCTATGCCAATGCGACCTATTGCCAGATGACCGGCGCGACGCGGGCAACCGACATTCAGAGCCTTGAAACGCTGCTTTCAAAAGACAGGGAATCGACCGAGGCGCTTTACCGCCTCATCAACGGCCTGCGCGATGAGAAAAATGGCTATGAGGAGTTCCGGCTGCTCAGGCCATTGAGCGAGACGAAATCCCAGGCCGGTCCGCACTGGTATCGTCTGAAAGCGCGTCTGCTGAAGGACACCAGCGACAATACTCTGCACGTGTTTCAGATTGCCGATATCACCACCGAACGCGAAGATCAGGAGCGGTTTTTCCGCGAATTGCAGAATGCCATCGACTATCTCGACCATGCTCCGGCTGGCTTCTTTTCTGCGGGCAAGAAGGGTGAGATCGTCTATCTGAATGCCACGCTCTCGCAATGGCTCGGAATTGATCTGGCGCAGTTCTCACCTGGATCGCTGACGGTATCCGATATCGTCGCTGGTGAAGGCATGGCGCTCATCGAATCCGTTCATCCGCAGGCGGGCACGAACCGCACGGAGATGCTGGATCTGGACATGCGCCGGGTCAACGGCCAGAGCATGCCAGCGCGGCTGGTGCATCAGGTAACCGCCACCCGCGATGGTGCGCCGGGCGAAAGCCGCACCATTGTGCTGATGCGTTCCAAGGGTAAGGAAGATGCCGAATCGGCGTCCGCCATGCGATTTACCCGGTTCTTCAACAACACGCCGATGGCGATTGCCTCTCTGGATGGCGAAGGTCGCATTTTGCGCACCAATGCGCCGTTCCTCAAACTTTTCTCGGGCATTGTCGGGCGCGACGATATCGACAACGGCATCGTTCTGGATGCCGTGCTGCTGGAAATTGACAAGCCGAAATTGCTGGAGGCGATCGAAGCCGCCAAGGATGGTCAGGGCGACATTGCGCCTTTCGACTCGCGCCACCCGACCGACGAGACGCGGCATTTCCGCTTCTATGTTCACGCTGTGCTGGATCAGGATGACGAAGCGCCGGAAGAGGTTGCCATTGTTTACGCCATCGAAGTGACCGAGCAGAAGGCGCTTGAGACGCAGATGGCGCAGACGCAGAAGATGAATGCGGTCGGCACCCTGGCTGGCGGCATCGCGCACGACTTCAACAACGTTCTCACAGCCATTCTGCTATCGTCCGACCATTTGCTGCTTCAGGCGCGCCCGGCGGATGCAAGTTTTGCAGACCTCATGGAAATCAAGCGCAATGCCAACCGCGCAGCGGTTCTCGTGCGGCAGTTGCTGGCCTTTTCCCGCAAGCAGACGATGCGCCCGGCCGTGCTGAACCTGACCGATGTCATTGGTGATCTCAGGATGCTGGTTGACCGGTTGATTTCCGGCACGAATGTCAAGCTCGAGGTGGATTACGGTCGTGACCTCTGGCCGGTTAAAACCGATCTTTCGCAGTTCGAGCAGGTGCTTATCAACCTTTGCGTCAATGCGCGCGATGCGATGCCGCAGGGCGGAAAGATCAAGATCATTACTCGCAATATGGCTGCAGATCAGGTTATCGCGCTTGGACGTGCAGATCTGCCGCAGGAAGATCTCGTTATGATCGAAGTGGCCGATACCGGCACCGGTATTCCGCCCGAGATCATGGACAAGATTTTCGAGCCCTTCTTCACCACCAAGGAAGTGGGCAAGGGGACCGGGCTTGGTCTTTCGATGGTCTATGGCATCGTCAAGCAATCGGGCGGCTATATCTATCCGGATTCGGAAGTGGGCAAAGGCACGGCCTTCCGCATCTTCCTGCCGCGTCACATTATCGAAGTGGTGCATCAGACCGAAGAAGAGATCGCTGCGCGCACAATCGCAGATGCCGCTGCCGCAAAGGATGTGGCAAAGGCAGAGCTGCTTGATCTGACGGGCAAGTCCGCTGTCGTGCTGCTAGTCGAGGACGAGGAAGCGGTGCGCCGTGGTGGCAAGCGCATGCTGGAAACGCGGGGCTACACCGTGCATGAGGCAGGCTCTGGCACCGAGGCGCTTGAGGTGCTGGAAGAGCTGGAAGGCAAGGTCGATATTGTCGTTTCGGACGTTGTCATGCCCGAAATGGATGGACCGACGCTGTTGCGTGAGCTTCGCAAGACATACCCGGACATGAAATTCATTTTCGTTTCTGGATACGCGGAAGACGCCTTCGCCAGAAACTTGCCCGCCGACGCAAAATTCGGTTTTCTTCCAAAGCCGTTCTCCTTGAAGCAGCTTGCCGTTGCCGTGCGTGAAATGCTCGATAGTGAAAATTGACAGGTCACGGGACTTCAAATACCCTGATTTCCGGGTATTTGGAGATCGTGCGTTGACAAGCTGGCCTATCGAAGCCTTGCGTCTCCACTTTCGCCATTTGGAGGCACAAAATTTACGATGACCTGCTGATACAGCTGCAGAATAACAAGACGCTGGACGAGGTCGGAGACACGCTGGCCGAAATTCAGGCTCTCTTCGGGTTCCGTTGCTACTACGTCCTCGATATGTCGCGTCTGGTGGCAGAAGAGCCAATCTCCTCCCTCTTTCCCTTCAATATCGCATCTTCCATCGTCTACAAGCTGGATGAGGGGCTGACAGATTTTGCGTCCCATCTTTTCACGCATTCGCCTGATACGCTTGGGCCGTTTCAGTGGCAGCTCGACGAGTTGGAAGCCATGGGCTGCGCCCCACCGGCCATGTTGAAATCATTTCGCGGTTTCGACCTCTCCATGGGGGCAGACTTTCCGGCCTTGGGCATGTTCGGAGCGCCACGGATCATCGGTTTTGCAGGCGCCAGGCCACCGCTGGATGTCGATGAGCTGGAAAGCCTGAGTGTTTTAATGTTCCAGCTTCACGCCCGCCTGACGGTGATCGGAAACGCGCGAACGGAAAAGAAGGCGCCGTTGACAAGCCTCGAGCGAGAGATTCTCGGCCTCGCATCAGATGGAGAAAGCTTCGAGACAATTTCAGCGCATATGGAATTATCGAGCCGCACGATCAATTATCTTGTTGATTCCATATGCAAGAAAATGGAGGTGGCGACGGTTGAGCATGCCGTTGCGTTGACGTTGAGACGGCGGCTGGCATCGTGAGGCACTATTTTTAACAGGCAGCCGCGTTTCGGTGCACTGTTTCATCGCGGGAACGGATTATTGATTGCAGTGCGGCGCAAGGGGCTTAAAATCACGTTGTAACGACCTAAATAGAGGTCAGCGAAATTCTGGCGCGCCCCAATAAGGAGTGGAGCGTGTTTGATCTGGAGAATGATAAAAAATGATCGAGAAGTCGATCTACATGCAAGGTGATGGTGAAGGGGAAGATGGCGGTCCCAACCGCGGCACATCCGTTATCACCCGCACGAAGCCTAAGACAAAAAAGCCCAATCTGTACCGTGTTCTTTTACTGAACGACGATTATACTCCCATGGAGTTTGTCATTCATATTCTGGAGCGTTTTTTCCAGAAGGACAGGGAAGGGGCAACCCGCATCATGTTGCATGTACACCAGCACGGTGTCGGCGAATGCGGGGTGTTTACATATGAGGTCGCAGAGACAAAAGTAAGTCAGGTCATGGATTTCGCCCGACAGCACCAGCACCCGCTTCAGTGCGTCATGGAAAAGAAATGAGGATCGCAACGTGCCAACTTTTTCCCCAAGTCTAGAGAAGGCGCTGCATCAGGCACTGACCTTTGCTAACGACCGCCACCACGAATATGCGACGCTGGAGCACCTTTTGCTGGCGCTGATAGAAGACGCGGATGCGGCAGCCGTGATGGGTGCATGCAACGTTGATCTCGACGCGCTTAAAAAGACAGTTGTCGATTATGTCGACAATGAATTGTCCAACCTTGTGACGGGTTACGATGAGGATTCAAAGCCGACTTCTGGCTTCCAACGTGTGATCCAGCGCGCCGTGATTCATGTTCAATCATCCGGTCGTGAAGAAGTCACTGGTGCCAATGTGCTGGTGGCGATCTTTGCCGAGCGCGAAAGCCACGCCGCTTACTTCCTGCAAGAGCAGGAAATGACGCGCTATGACGCCGTGAACTTCATTTCTCACGGCATCGGCAAGCGTCCCGGCACATCCCAGACCCGCACGCCACGCGGTTCCGAGGAGAGCGAGAGCGAATCCAAGCCGCCACGCAGCAGTTCTGACGACGACAATGCGGCGCCCAAGAAGCAGCCGGATGCGCTGAAAGCCTATTGCGTCAACCTGAACGACAAGGCCCGCAACGGCAAGATTGATCCGCTGATCGGTCGCCATGCCGAGGTGAACCGGACGATCCAGATCCTGTGCCGTCGTTCCAAGAACAATCCGCTTTATGTTGGTGATCCCGGCGTTGGCAAGACGGCGATTGCCGAAGGTCTGGCCAAGCGCATCGTGGAAGGTAAGGTTCCAGAGGCGTTGAAGAACGACACGATCTTCTCCCTCGATATGGGCACGCTTCTGGCAGGCACCCGTTATCGCGGTGACTTTGAAGAGCGTTTGAAGCAGGTCGTCAAAGAGCTGGAAGAATATCCAGGTGCGGTGCTTTTCATCGATGAAATTCATACCGTGATCGGTGCTGGCGCGACATCTGGCGGGGCCATGGATGCTTCCAACCTGCTCAAGCCTGCTTTGTCTTCGGGTGCAATCCGTTGCATCGGTTCGACCACCTACAAGGAATATCGCCAGTTCTTCGAGAAGGACCGCGCGTTGGTACGTCGTTTCCAGAAGATCGACGTCAACGAGCCATCCATTGAAGATGCAATCGAAATCATGAAGGGCTTGAAGCCCTATTTCGAGAGCTACCACCACCTGCGTTATTCCAACGAAGCCATCAAGGCGGCGGTTGAGCTTTCGGCCCGTTATATTTCTGACCGCAAGCTGCCGGACAAGGCGATCGACGTCATCGACGAAACCGGTGCCGCCCAGATGCTGTTGCCGCCATCCAAGCGTCGCAAGCTGATCACCGAAAAGGAGATCGAGGTTACGATCGCCACCATGGCTCGCATTCCGGCCAAGACCGTTTCCAAGGATGACGAGATGGTTCTCGCCAACCTTGAGAAAGAGCTGCGTTCCGTTGTCTATGGTCAGGATATCGCGATTGAAGCGCTGTCTACCGCCATCAAGCTTGCACGTGCGGGTCTTCGCGAACCGAACAAGCCCATTGGCTCCTACGTCTTCTCCGGCCCGACCGGTGTGGGCAAGACGGAAGTTGCCAAGCAACTGGCTGCCTCGCTGGGCGTTGAAATGCTGCGCTTCGATATGTCAGAATATATGGAGCGGCATACGGTTTCGCGTCTTCTGGGTGCACCTCCCGGCTATGTTGGCTTCGACCAGGGTGGGCTTTTGACGGATGGTGTGGATCAGCATCCGCACTCTGTGGTTCTGCTCGACGAAATCGAAAAGGCCCATCCAGACATTTACAACATTCTGTTGCAGGTGATGGACCATGGCTCGCTGACAGACCATAACGGCAAGAAGATCGACTTCCGCAATGTCATTCTGATCATGACGACCAATGCGGGCGCATCCGAAATGGCCAAGTCGGCCATTGGTTTCGGTTCTTCCAAGCGCACAGGTGAAGATGAAGAGGCGCTCAACCGCCTGTTCACGCCGGAATTCCGCAACCGTCTGGATGCGATCATTCCTTTCTCGCCGCTTCCGACTGCGGTCATCCACAAGGTTGTGCAGAAGTTCGTCATGCAGTTGGAAACCCAATTGTCCGAACGCAATGTCACCTTCGACCTGCACGAGGACGCCATCGCCTGGCTTTCCGAAAAGGGCTACGACGAGAAAATGGGTGCGCGTCCGCTGGGTCGCGTCATTCAGGAGCACATCAAGAAGCCGCTCGCCAATGAGATTCTGTTCGGTAAGCTCAAGAAGGGCGGCGTCGTCAGCGTGTTCGTGGATAAGAATGAAGACGGCACGGATGGTCTCAAGCTGAATGTTTTGCCGGAGACAGCGCCGGTAAAGCCCAAGCCTGAAGCTGAGCTGAAGGCGGCAAAATCGCCCGGCAAATCCAAGGCCAAGGCGAAGGTGGCAAAGCCTGAGCCGGAAGCAGAGGTCGTGGCTGCGGCGACGGACAAGACGGCCGAGGAGGTCGCTCCCCGCCGCAAGGCAAACACAGTGCCGAAGGTGCCTAAAAAGAAGTAAGCTGCGTTCAATTGCGCCGCGTTCAATGATACAGACCAGTGCCGGGCTTCTTGCCCGGCACTTTATTTTTGCCGATACCGGATAATGACATGGATCTAGAACGCGATGCAGGCCCCGCTTACCTCTGGTTTTTCAGAGGCATGAAGGGGATTTTTTCCCTGCCCTCGCTCATTCTCATGATCTCCTTCGTGGGGTTCAGTGCGTTTGCACTGGAATCGGGCGTTCCGCGCGAAGAAGCGGTTTTCATGACATTGGTCATTTGGGCCTTGCCCGCCAAGATGATCCTTATTGGCGCGATGACGAGCGGGGCGGGGTTAGCGACATGCTTTCTGGTCGTCACACTGTCATCCATCCGCATGATGCCGATGGTGGCGTCCATCGTTCCGGAAATGCGCACTGCAAAGACGCCGACCTGGATCCTGCTTTTTCTCTCGCACTTCGTTGCCATCACGGCATGGGTCTATGCCACGCAGAACCTCAGCAAGGTGCCAAGGCCCGCGCGTGTGGCTTGGTTTATCGGCTTCGGCATGACGCTCACGCTGGTGAATGCCGCCATCGTCGCCGTCTGCTATGGCGTCGTTGCAGCGTTTCCGCCGCTGGTGGCTGGCGTGTTGTTTTTCCTGACGCCGGTCTATTTCATTTCCTCGATCTGGGCATCAGCTAGGCACAGCGTTGTCAAGGTGGCCTTCGTCATCGGCGTGATCGGCGGTCCGCTATTTGCTGTCATCGAACCGGAATTCGACATTCTCTACGCCGGTATCGGTGGTGGAACGCTGGCTTACCTGATTGATCGCTTCTGGTTTCGCCGCAAAATAGAGCCTAGTTCAGTGGAGGGAGAGCCATGATGACCGATGCATGGTGGGCACCCTATCTCTTCATCGCGATTGCAGGCTGGATTGCGACAGACCTTTGGCGCTGGCTCGGTGTTCTCGCTGGAAACCGCCTGAAAGAGGGATCTGAGGTCCTGAACTGGGTCAGAGCCGTGGCAACCGCGCTCGTCATGGCCGTCACCGCAAAGCTGATCGTCTTTCCGACAGGTGTTCTGGAGCAGACAGCACTTTGGTTGCGCATTGGGGCGGCGGCGATAGGCTTCCTCGTCTTTCTCCTTGCGCGCCAGAGAGTGATTGTTGGTGTGGTCGTGCCACTGCTTGTTCTCGCCGCTGGTCTGCTGGCTCTTGGTTTCCGCTAGAACAAGCATTTACGCGAATTTGAGGCATCTCGTTTAGGGTCTGTCGCAATGGAGATGCCCATGCGATTTTTGCCAGCCGAACGTTTCTTCGCTTTTGTCATTGTCATCATAGCACTTGCTGACCTCACATTGATCAACGTGAGAGGAATAGCGGTCGATTGGCTGGGTTATGCCCTGCCAGCCTTTGCTGCCTTGGCAATGATTGCTGGTGGCCAGTATTATCGTATCCATCGGGGTGAAGAGCGGATCGCGCTCGCGCTCATCGCCTCTGGCCTGTTCATCATTTTTACGCTCGTCGCATCTGTCTTCAACTATATGCTGCTGCCAATCACGGCTGCGCCTGGAGATGTGCTGCTGGCAAATGTGGATTCGTTATTCGGATATAAATGGCCAGAAGCCGTTGCATTTGTGGCCGAATGGCCCGCGTTCTCCCGGACGCTTTATTATGTTTATTTCAGTTCTCTGCCACAGCTTGCATTCGTCGTTCTTCTGCTGGGCTTCTCGGGAAAGGCGGATGCCCTGTGGCACTTCCTGCTTACAGGAGTTTTGGGCGTAGCGGGCTGCATCGCGATCTGGTTCGCCTTTCCGACCTTTGGTCCTTCTACGCTTTTCGTGCTGTCGCCCGATTTGCTGTCTAGGATCGAGCTTGGCGTGACACCGCAATATGGCGAGGAGCTTTTACGTCTGAGCCGTGAAGGTCCGACTTATATCTCGCCAGCCAACGTGCTGGGCCTGATCGGATTTCCCTCTTTTCATACGGTTATGGCATGTATGTCCGTGGTTTTTCTGGCACGTTTCAGATGGGTTTTCCCGTTCGCGCTCTGCCTTAATGCGATGATGGTGCCCGCCATTCTTGTTCATGGAGGACACCATTTGAGCGATGTCGTGGGTGGGATTGCTATGTTCGCGGTTGTATACCTGCTCGGCGGTAAGCTGGTCGCCCGACTGGCGCAGCCTGATGGGCCGGGGAGGCATCCTGAGGTAACCGCACCGCCAGCCATTAAGTAAATCAGGCCAGTGCCGCCTTGATACGCTCCGCATGCTCCCTCAGGATCTCCCCATCCGCCATCGCGCCGCTATGCGGCTTCATGGGCTCTGCCTCGTTGCGGGGTATGACGTGGAAGTGCAGGTGGAACACCGTCTGGCCCGCGGCTGGTTCGTTGAACTGGGCGATGTACACACCGTCCGCATCGAAAGCCTGCTTGGCGGCGATGGCGAGTTTTTGGACGATGGCGATGGTTTTGGCCAAAACCGCAGGGTCAGCGTCCAGAATGTTGCGGGAGCCTGATTTGGGAATGACGAGCAAATGGCCCGGCGCCTGTGGCATCACATCCATGAAAGCCAGCGTGTGGTCGTCTTCGTAAACCTTTGCGCAAGGGATTTCTCCGCGCAGGATCTTGGCGAAAATGTTGTTGGTGTCATAGGTGGATGTCATCAAATCTCTCCTCAGGCAATTAATCGTCGGTTTCGGGGCGCTCGCCCTTGCGGAAAGGGCTGTGCTCGTCAAGATAGTCCCCGATCTGCTCCACCTCGTTTCGCTCGCGCTCAAGATAATCGGCAATGGCACGGCGAAGACCTGGGTGGGTTATGAAGTGCGCAGAACGGGTGGTGACCGGTGTGTAACCCCGCGCAAGCTTATGCTCGCCCTGCGCGCCAGCCTCGACACGGGCTAGGCCACGCGCCAGCGCGAAATCTATGGCTTGATGGTAGCAGACCTCGAAGTGGAGGAACGGGTGGTCCTCGATGCAACCCCAATGGCGGCCGTAAAGCGCCTGTCCACCGATGAAGTTGATCGCGCCCGCAATATAGCGACCTTCACGCTTTGCCATGACCAGAAGAATATCCTCCGGCATGCGCTGGCCGATCAGGGAATAGAATTCGCGGGTGAGGTAAGGACGCCCCCATTTGCGGCTGCCCGTATCCCTGTAGAAGGCGTAGAACTGGTCCCAGATGTCTTCGGTCAGATCGCTGCCCGTCAGCCAGTCAATCTCTATGCCATTTTCGAGAGCGGCGCGGCGCTCCTTCTTGAGGCCCTTGCGCTTGCGAGAAGAGAGCGCATCAAGAAAATCTGCGTGGTCGCGGAAGCCATTGTTGATGAAATGAAACTGCTGGTCGGTGCGGGGAAGAAAGCCTTCTTGCACCAGCGCATCCATGTCGTCATCAGGGGCAAATGTTACGTGCGCCGAGGAGACTTCGATCGCTTCCGTCACCTGCCGTAAACCGGAGGCCAGAACCTGCCGGAAAGCAGCATCGTCGATACCAGTTGTGAGAAGCCGTGGTCCGGTTGTCGGGGTGAAGGGAACCGAGCATTGCAGCTTGGGATAATAATTGCCGCCCGCCCGCTCCAGCGCATCCGCCCATCCATGGTCGAACACATATTCGCCCTGGCTATGGCTTTTCAGATATGCCGGGATCGCACCTTTCAGTTGCCCTTCGCCATCTTCCAGAAGCAGATGGTGGCCCCGCCATCCGGTCTTGGCGGTGGCCGAACCAGACTCCTCCATGGAAGAGAGGAAAGCGTGGGATATAAAAGGGTTGTAGTCATCTGTTCGCGTTAGTTTTGAAGTCCCGGAAAGCATGTTCCAGCTTTCCGGGGCAATGTCCTTGAAGGACTGTTCTACGCGAATGGAATATTCATCGCTCATGCGCTGGCTGTAACGCCTTCTCTTGGGTCGAAACCTTCAAACGTCATCTGGTCCGCATATTTATAGGTATTCGCGCGACCGGTTTCATCCCGCACCGTCCAGGTAATCACGGGAATCCCGAGTTTTCTTTGCGCCTCGATGAAGCTGTTGGGAAGATGTGACCAGGCATAAGAGATGAAATCAAGGCCGATTTGCATGGCTTCATCGTGCTTGAAGAAGTCTTCAGGCTTTGCGCCCTCTGCCGTCAGGCCGAGTGGCCATGGCGAACCGGCAGCCTTGAGGTCTTTCAGCAGGTGACGATCGAAGCTCATCAGCGCGACATGACCTTCGTAGCCTTCAAGCTCTTCGAGAACCGCTTCGGCAAAGCCGATATCGACATTGTCCCCCGCACGGCCCTTGAGTTCCAGAACCAGTGGGACCCTGCCGCTGCAGAGCTTCAACAACTGCTTGAGCGTCGGCACCCGGTCTTTGGTCTGCCCGACGGACAACATGCCGAGTTCGCCAGACGTGCGCTCCCGCGCATCACCCTTGATGCCGGTCAGGCGGCTCATCTCGTCATCGTGGAAGACGACCGGAACGCTGTCCGAGGCCAGCTGCAAATCGCATTCAATGGCGAAACCCGCGTCGATTGCGCGTGAGAACGCCGTCAGAGTGTTTTCCCAGACGGTTTTGTTCTGATCATGGTAGCCACGATGAGCGACTGGATTGGCGGTGAGCCAGGAAAGTTTCAGCGTCATACGTCAATTTCCACGATGGCGTCGATTTCGACTGCGGCATTGAAGGGCAGGGACGCCACGCCGACTGCGGCGCGTGCATGTTTTCCAGCCTCGCCCAGAGCATTGGCGATGAGGTTCGATGCGCCATTGATCACAAGATGCTGCTCGGTAAATTCTGGCGCGGATGCGACGAACCCGTTCAGCTTTACAATGCGGCGGACCTTCGACAGGTCGCCGTTGAGCGCGGCTTTGACTTGGGCCAGAATGTTGACGGCGCAGAGTTCGGCTGCGCGCTGCGCGGTCGCAACATCCACGTCGCGGCCAAGATGGCCCGTGACCGCAATCTTGCCGGATCCCATCGGCAATTGACCTGAAATATGGAGCAGATTGCCGGTGAGCATATAAGGCACGTAGTTTGCAACGGGCGTTGCAGCGGCGGGCAGGGTGTAGCCAAGTTCCTTCAGGCGAGCTTCGATGGCATCCGACATTTTCGTCTCCGCTTTTGTTGTAAATCTTTCAAAAATCCGGCAGACAGATCATGATGTCCAGAAGCCGGGCGATTGCTTGTACAATATGAGCAGTGAGTCCAACAGGAGATATTGAATGTTTGTCAGGAACCTTGCCATCGCACTTGGCTGCGGCACCCTTTTGGTGATGCCCGGTGTTGCAAGTGCTGTGCCTGCCTCCGTTCCCAACCTGATCTCTCACCGCGCCGTCTATGACCTGGAATTGAAGGATGCGTCGGATCGCTCCGGTATCGAGGGCATGACTGGCCGCATGGTGTATGAGTTCACCGGCTCGTCCTGCAAAGGTTACAAGACCGATTTTCGCTTCGTCACGCAGATCAATACCGGCGATGCGGTGCGCATGACGGACCAGCAGACCACAACCTTCGAAGACGTGGCTTCGCAGAAATTCACCTTCGCGACCAAGTCATTCACTGATGAAAAGCTGGACAAGGAAGTGACGGGTTCTGCAGCAGACAAGGACGGGGCGATGAAAATCGACCTCGTCAAGCCAGATGCGCGAACGATCGACTTGGATGCTGGTGAGTTTCCGACCGAGCACATGGTGCAGGTCATCGAGAACGCGAAGCTCGGCAAGCGCATTTTCGAATCCCGCGTATTCGATGGTTCTGATGACGGCGACCAGAGCCTCATCACCTCGACCCTGGTTGGCAAGCAGCAAACGCCCGGTGATGCGGACCCGGATGCTGGCAAGGCGGGTGATTTCGCCAAGACCTCGTTCTGGCCGGTGACGATTGCCTATTACAACGACAAATCAGCCACCGATTCGCTTCCTATCTACCGCATCTCGTTCAAGCTCTATGAAAATGGAATCACGCGCGATCTGACCATGGATTACGGTGACTTCGTGCTGACGGGCAAACTGGCGAAGCTTGATATTCTTCCACCTGAAAGCTGTGAAAAGCAGCCACTTCGCTGATCATAGCGGCTATTTTCGCATATTGACTTGCGTTTTGTTGAAACAGTCTGTATGCGGCACACCATTCCACACGCGAAGCTTGGGATGTTCCGGGAGAAATCCGGATCATTCCGCCCGGTGGTGCCAGTTTGCTGGCGCTGTTTGCTTCGCGGGGGTTAAACCGGAAAAGGATAACTAGGCATGGCATTGCCCGATTTCTCTATGCGTCAGCTTCTGGAAGCTGGCGTTCACTTTGGTCACCAGACACATCGCTGGAACCCAAAGATGAAGCCGTACATCTTCGGCGACCGCAGCAACATCCACATCATCGACCTGGCACAGACAGTTCCTTTGCTGTCGCGCGCCCTTCAGGTCGTGTCTGACACGGTTGCCCGTGGCGGCCGCGTTCTGTTCGTTGGCACGAAGCGTCAGGCTTCTGAAATCATCGCCGACAGTGCAAAGCGTTCTGCTCAGTACTACGTCAACTCGCGTTGGCTCGGCGGCATGATGACAAACTGGAAGACGATTTCGAACTCGATCGCACGTCTGCGCAAGGTCGACGAAATCCTCAACTCCGACGCATCTGGCTATTCCAAGAAAGAGCGCCTGAACCTCGAGCGCGAACGCGAAAAGCTTGAAAAGGCTCTCGGCGGTATCCGCGATATGGGCGGCGTCCCTGACCTGATGTTCATTGTTGACACCAACAAGGAAAAGATTGCTATCGAAGAAGCAAAGCGTCTGGGCATTCCAGTCGTCGCCATCATCGACAGCAACTGCGATCCAGACCAGATCGACTTCCCAATCCCCGGTAACGACGATGCTTCGCGCGCCATCTCGCTCTATTGCGATCTGATTGCTCGTGCAGCCATCGACGGTATTGCACGTCAGCAGGGTTCTTCCGGTCGTGACCTCGGCGCGATGGAAGAAGCTCCAGTCGAGCCAGCGCTCGAAGAAGCTGCTCCTGCTGCTGATACGACTGCCTGATAAGGCTACAGGCGGCGCTTATGTGCCGCCTTCTCCATGAGACGAGACAAGGCCGTTCTGGACTAGAAAAGTTCGGCGGCCTTGTTCGTTTCCATCACGCCGTTTGCTTGGCAGGGCGTGAATTTTGACGTTTCGTGATGGCCTCTTCATCAGGCTGTCACAGTTCCGGGTACATTCGTTCCCAAAATCCGATTGAGGTCTGGCCGCATTCGTGCCGTGACCGACGAACCGACAAGAGGCACACAATGAGCGAAATCACAGCCGCAATGGTAAAGGAACTGCGCGAGAAGTCTGGCGCAGGCATGATGGATTGCAAAAAGGCGCTGTCCGAGACCGGTGGCGACATGGAAGCCGCAATCGACTGGCTGCGCGCCAAGGGTATCGCCAAGGCTGACAAGAAGTCTGGCCGTACGGCTGCTGAAGGTCTCGTTGGTATCGCATCTGCCGGCCACAAGGCTGTTGTCGTTGAAATCAACTCCGAAACCGACTTCGTTGCACGTAACGACGCGTTCCAGGACATCGTTCGCGGCATTGCATCCGTTGCTCTGACGACAAACGGTTCTGTTGATGCCGTTGCTGCAGCAACCTACCCGGCAACCGGCAAGTCTGTTGCAGACACCATCAAGGACGCGATTGCGACCATCGGTGAGAACATGACGCTGCGCCGCTCGGCGATGCTCGAAGTCGAGCATGGCGTTGTTGCGACTTACGTTCACAACGCAGCTGGCGACGGCATCGGCAAGCTGGGCGTTCTGGTTGCGCTGAAGTCCGAAGGCGACAAGGCCGTTCTGACATCCATCGGCCGCCAGATCGCAATGCACATTGCTGCGACCAACCCGCTTGCTATCCGTTCGGAAGAAGTTGACGCGGCTGTTGCCGAGCGTGAACGCAATGTCTTCATCGAGCAGGCTCGCGAATCCGGTAAGCCAGAAGCCATCATCGAAAAGATGGTTGACGGCCGCATGCGCAAGTTCTTCGAAGAAGTCGCTCTTCTGTCGCAGGCATTCGTCATCAACCCTGACATCACCGTTGGTGACGCTGTCAAGGAAGCTGAAAAGGAAGCTGGCGCGAAGATCGAAGTTGTCGGCATGGCTCGCCTGTTGCTGGGCGATGGCGTCGAAAAGGAAGAAAGCGACTTCGCAGCTGAAGTTGCTGCTGTCGCCAAGGGCTGATCTATTTACCCAAATACGGGAAAACTATGGGGCATCGCGTGACAACGCGGTGCCCTTCGTGTATCGGCGTTGCGGTTATATCCTGCAGCGGGTGGCAATCATCCAGATTCGCCGTGCGCTGCTGTTTTTCAAGTTTCGCATGTTGCTATGTCTCGACAGCCATTGCTGCAAGATCACGCATCCATTCCTCAAGGAGTCATGATGTCTTCCAAGCCGCTTTATAAACGTGTTCTTCTCAAGGCGTCGGGCGAAGCCCTCATGGGCGATCAGGGTTTCGGCATTGATGTTGCAGTTGCAGACCGCATCGCATCCGATATTGCCGAGGCGAGAGCCATGGGTGTCGAGGTGGGTGTTGTTGTTGGCGGCGGTAATATCTTCCGCGGCGTGGCCGTTGCATCCAAGGGTGGAGACCGAGTGACGGGCGACCACATGGGTATGCTCGCAACCATCATCAACGCCCTGGCGCTCGCGACATCACTGCGCAAGCTCGATATCGACACCGTCGTGCTTTCTGCCATCGCCATGCCGGAAATCTGCGAGAGCTTCTCTCAGCGCGCGACGCTTTCTCACATGGCGCAAGGTCGCGTCGTGATTTTCGCCGGTGGCACCGGCAACCCGTTCTTCACCACGGATTCGGCAGCTGCCTTGCGTGCTGCTGAAATGGGTGCTGAAGCGATCTTCAAGGGCACTCAGGTTGACGGCATCTATTCTGCCGACCCGAAGAAGGACCCGACGGCAACGCGCTTCGAGGAGTTGACGCATTCGGAAGTTCTTGCCAAGGGACTTGCCGTCATGGACGTAGCAGCCGTTGCACTGGCGCGGGAAAACCACATCCCGATCATCGTCTTCTCGATCCACGAAAAGGGCGGTTTCGCGCAAATATTGACGGGTGGCGGTCGGAAGACCATCGTACACGACAAGTAACACCCGGCGCTGATTCCACGCTATACATAAGGCCGCGAGCGCCAAGAACTGATGGAGTATGAAAATGAGTGATGTTGACCTCAACGATATCAAGCGCCGCATGGACGGTGCGATCAATGCATTCAAGAGCGACATTGCATCGCTGAGAACCGGCCGCGCTTCTGCCAACATTCTCGATCCGGTCACGGTTGATGCCTACGGCTCCCGTGTGCCGCTTTCGCAGGTCGCAAACATTACCGTGCCGGAAGCGCGCATGCTGGGCGTGAACATCTGGGACAAATCGATGGTTGGCGCGGTTGATCGCGCCATCCGCGAATCCAATCTTGGTCTGAACCCGATCGTTGATGGCCAGAACCTGCGTATTCCTCTTCCAGAGCTGAACGAAGAGCGCCGCAAGTCTCTCGTGAAGGTCGCGCATGACTACGCGGAGAAGGCCAAGGTTGCTATTCGCCACGTCCGGCGCGATGGTATGGACGGCCTGAAAAAGGCTGAAAAGGATGGTGACATCGGCCAGGATGAAAGCCGTGCAAAGTCTGACAAGGTTCAGAAGATGACGGATGACACAATTTCGGATATTGATCGCTTGCTTGCTGAGAAAGAAAGAGAAATCATGCAGGTATAGTTGGTCGCAGACCAACAGCATATTTCCCTGTCAACGCCACGCTGCTTAAACTGGATCGAGATGTCGGACACTAGCCGTTCCTCACTACCCGAGCATGTTGCCATCATCATGGATGGTAACGGGCGTTGGGCTAAGCAGCGTGGGCTTCCGCGCATCATGGGCCATAGACGTGGCGTCGAAGCCGTGCGCGAAACGGTGCGGGCCGCGGGTGAATGCGGCCTGAAATATCTGACGCTTTTCGCATTTTCCTCGGAAAACTGGCGCAGACCAGAATCCGAGGTGAGCGATCTCTTAGGGCTTCTCAAAGCCTTCATTCGCCGCGATCTGGCGGATCTGCACAAGGAAAATGTGCGGGTTCGTATCATTGGAGACCGGCAGAGTTTGAAGGATGACATCCGCAGCCTGTTGATCGAAGCCGAGCAGATGACGGCCGCCAACACCGCACTGACGCTGGTCATCGCCTTCAATTACGGTTCGCGCGATGAAATAGCCCGCGCGGCGGCATCGCTGGCAGCAGATGTTGCGGCAGGCGTGTTGAGCCCATCTGCGATCAATGCTGACGCCATTTCTTCGCGCCTCGATACTGCCGGAATGCCGGACCCCGATCTCATTATCCGCACCAGCGGCGAAGAGCGGCTCTCCAACTTCATGTTGTGGCAGGCGGCTTACGCTGAATTTCTCTTCATTCCTGAGTACTGGCCGGACTTTGACCGCAAGACGTTTGTCTCTGCGATTGACCAGTATATGACGCGTGATCGCAGGTTTGGCGGCCTTTCGAGCCAAGTAGCTCTGGCGGGTGCCTGATGAGCCGGGAACTGAGGCTAAGGCTTATCTCCGGCATCGTGCTCGCTGCCGTCATACTCACAGCCACCTGGTACGGCGGAATGATGTTCCGCCTTGTCGCCGGGGTCCTGGCGCTATTGCTCTATTTCGAGTGGAGCACGATCACCAAGCTCTCCGATACAAACCCGACGGGCTATGCCTGGGGCTGGTTTTCGGTAGCGGTCATGGCTGGCAATACGATTTTCGGCGAGTCTTCGCTCGATCTGCCGCTCCTATCAGGTTTCGCGCTGACCGCAGCGCTCTTCCCGGTCTTGCGCGGTCGCAACTGGTGGCTGGTGGGCGGCATCGTCTATGCCGGTCTCAGTGGCATTTCCCTGGCGGCAATTCGCGGTGACGAGCTGACGGGCTTTGCAGCCATGGTCTTCGTCTTCGCCATCGTCTGGGCTACAGATATCCTGGCCTACTTTGTTGGCCGTGCCATCGGTGGTCCAAAGCTTGCGCCGGCCATATCGCCGGGAAAGACGTGGTCGGGCGCCATTGGCGGCACGGTTTCCGGCGTCGCTGCGGGCTCGGCGGTGGCCTATATTGATCACGGTCGCATCGGCATGGGCATCATTGGCCTTGCGCTGTTACTATCCGTTTTCAGCCAGATCGGCGATCTCTTCGAATCCTTCATCAAACGACGTTTCAAGGTCAAGGATTCCAGCAATCTCATTCCCGGACATGGCGGGTTTCTGGACCGGGTTGACGGTCTTGTTTTCGCCTGTTTTACCGTATTCCTCATTGCTGTCGTTCATGCGGCGATAACAGGTGATGTGCCAGGTTCGGGCAGCGGAATTCTTCCGGGGTTCTGACAAGCGTAGAGCGGCATTAGCGAAAGGCTAGACACATATGGAAATGGTGACGGCGACGGTTGGTTTTTTGACCGGGTACATGGTGCCGTTCATTCTCGTCCTTTCCCTGCTCGTTTTTGTTCATGAAATGGGACATTATCTGGTTGGGCGCTGGTGCGGCATACGATCCACAGCTTTTTCCATCGGTTTCGGACCGGAACTGATCGGCTTCACCGATAGCCGCGGCACCCGCTGGAAGATCTCGGCAGTGCCCTTGGGTGGCTACGTCAAGTTCTTCGGTGACGAAGACGTCGCCAGCAAGCCAGACAGCGATTCTCTTGCAGGTTTGACGCTGGAAGAGCGTTCACAGACACTTGGCGGCGCAAAGCTGTGGAAAAGAGCAGCGACGGTCGCTGCAGGGCCAATCGCGAACTTCCTTCTGGCAATCCTTATTTTTGCGGCACTTTTTGCAATTTACGGGCGGATGATTTCAGATCCGATCGTTTCTGAAGTGCGGGAAAACAGCGCCGCGCAAGTTGCAGGTGTTCTACCGGGTGACAGGCTAGTTGCAATCGACGGCGAAAATGTCAGAACTTTCGAAGACGTTCGTCGCTACGTTGCCGTCCGGCCAGCCACGCCGATTACGGTAACGGTGGAGCGCAATGGGCAGCAGATGGACTTAGGCATGGTCCCCACGCGGACCGAGACGACAGACCAGTTCGGTAACAAGATGGAATTGGGGATCATCGGTATCGTGACCGATCAAACCCGCGGAAACTTCAGGCATATCAGCTTTTCCCCAGGGGAGGCGCTGGTTGAAGGTGTGCGTGAGACGGGCCACGTTGTCACCGGAACCTTTGCCTATATCGGCAATCTGGTGACGGGGCGCATGAATGCCGACCAGCTCGGAGGGCCTGTGCGGGTCGCTCAGGCTTCGGGCCAGATGGCATCGCTTGGCTTTGCGGCTGTCATCCAGCTTGCAGCGCTGCTTTCGGTGTCGATCGGCCTGTTGAACCTCATGCCTGTGCCGGTTCTGGACGGGGGGCATCTGGTGTTCTACGCAATTGAGGCGGTGCGGGGAAAGCCGCTCGGCTCCGGCGCGCAAGAGGTCGCATTCAGGATTGGTCTTGCGATGATCTTCAGTCTGATGGTATTTGCGACTTGGAATGATATCAGCAGCTTGATCGGCTAAATTGGGCTTTTTAGGCTGTATTTTAAGGGGTCGTTTACCTTGTTTTCATGCGAAAGTGGCGATTGAGCCACGGTCGCACGCGAAGTAAACAGAAATTAACGGTCGGGCTTGCTTGTAGAGGAAAAGCAGGTAAAAACGACGACAGATGGCCGGAGTCGGGTTCCGCCCGCTGAGGGACAACGGGAAAAGGTAAGAATTGAAAATGAAGGCTGGTTCAAGATTTTTGAACGCGGTGTCGGCGGTTGCGCTGTCTGCTGGTGTTTCTTCGGTTGCGGCTCTCGGAGTTGTTGTCTCCGCTGGTGTTGCCAATGCGGCTGTCATCAGCAAGGTTGATGTTCGCGGTGCTGAACGCGCCGGTGCAGACGCTGTGCGCTCCAACATCACGATCGCTCCCGGTCAGAACTTTTCCAACGCTGACATCGATGAATCGGTCAAGCGCCTTTATGCGACGGGATACTTCTCCAACGTCAGCATGAGCGTTTCTGGCAAGACTCTCGTTGTTACGGTGAGCGAAAACAATCTCGTCAACCAGGTCGTGTTCAACGGCAACCGGAAGATCAAGGACGACAAGCTTCAGGGCATCGTTCAGACGCAGTCTCTCGGCCCATACGATCAGACGCTGGTAACTGCCGATATCGCTCGCATCAAGGATGCATACGCCGCGATTGGTCGTAGCGACATTCAGGTTACGACGCAGGTCGTGAACGTCGGCCAGGGCCGCGTGAACCTCGCTTTTGTGATCAACGAAGGTGAGCGCACAAAGATTGCGCGCATCGATTTCGTTGGTAACAACGCCTACAGCGATGGTCGCCTTGCTGCTGTTCTGAACACCAAGAAATCCAACATGCTGTCGTTCCTGACGCGTAAGGATGTCTACAACGAGGACAAGCTGCGCGCTGACGAAGAAGCGCTGCGCCAGTTCTACTACAACCGTGGCTATGCCGACTTCCGCGTGACGTCTTCTGACGCCGTGCTGGACGAAGCCACCAACGAATACACCATCACCATCAATGTGGATGAAGGTCAGCGTTACGCATTTGGTAATGTGGCTGTTGAATCCACCGTTCCTGGTGTTGATGGTTCGCAGTTGCAGGGTCTGGTCGAAACCAAGGCTGGTTCCGGTTACAGCGCCAAGGAAGTTCAGCAGAGCATGGAAGCCATTTCCAAGCGCGTTTCCGCTGAAGGCTATCCATTCGCTCGCGTCACCCCGCGTGGCGACCGTGATATGGCTGGCAACACTATTGGTGTGACCTATATCGTAGACCAGGGCGAGCGCGCTTACGTTGAGCGTATCGAGATCCGTGGCAACACGCGTACACGTGACTACGTGATCCGCCGCGAATTCGATATCAGCGAAGGCGATGCGTTCAACCAGACGATCATCTCTGCCGCCAAGCGTCGTCTTGAAGCTCTTGGCTACTTCTCCAAGGTTAATATCGGCACTTCGCAGGGCAGCGCGCCTGACCGCGTCGTGATTGTTGTGGATGTTGAAGATCAGGCAACCGGTTCGTTCGGTATCGGTGCTGGTTACTCGCAGAACGATGGCGCGCTTCTCGAAGCTTCCATCGAAGAAAAGAACTTCCTCGGTCGCGGCCAGTACATTCGTATTGCTGCTGGCGCCGGTCAGGATGATGCGCGTAGCTACAACCTGTCCTTCACAGAGCCATATTTCTTGGGCTACCGCCTTGCAGCAGGTTTCGACCTCTTCAAGAGCCAGAGCTCGAGCGAAGATTATTATGACTATGACGAGCAGGGCTTTGCGCTTCGCGTAACTGCGCCGATTACAGAAAATCTGGCGACGACGTTCAAGTACACCTACAAGCAGATCAATTATGATGGCCAGGGTGACTGGGATACTCCCGGTAATCTTGCTTCGCCTTACCGTGATTTGATCGCCGGTGGTGACTGGACGCAGTCCATCATCTCCAACACGCTGGCTTACAATTCTCTCGATGACCGCAACATGCCACGCGATGGCTGGCAGGGTGCGCTGACGAATGAATTTGCCGGTCTCGGTGGCGACTCCGAATACTACAAGATCTACGCCAAGGCTCGCTACTACCACACGCTTTCCGATGAGTATGACATCATCGGCTCGATCACAGGTCAGGCTGGGTATGTTGCACCAACGGGTGACAATCTCCTCGTCTTCGACCAGTTCAAGATCGGTGGACGTGTGATCCGTGGCTTCGAGAACGACGGCATCGGTCCTCGTATCAACGGCGACTCCATCGGGGGCACGACATATTTCGCGGCTTCTGCTGAAGTCACTGCGCCTATGCCGGGCATTCCTGAAGACTTCGGTCTTCGTGTTGCTGGCTTCGTGGATGCTGGTACTCTGTACGGTAACAAGGTCAACGTTTCCGGTGGTGAGACTGTCCAAGACGACAGCTCGATCCGTGCGTCTGCCGGTATCGGCGTCATGTGGGCTTCGCCATTCGGTCCTCTGCGCGTAGACTACGCAGTACCGTTCATGAAGGAAGACTACGACGAAGTTCAGAACTTCCGGTTTGGCATGTCCAACACTTTCTGATATCGGCAGTCCAGAACTGCAAGTTTGAACGTTCTGGAGTGTTCGGTTGATGGAATATAATGCTTTTTTTCCGCCCCACGAAGGCATGCGATTGAAAGATATCGCTGACCGTCTTGGGGCGGAACTGTCTGATGAAACGGCGACTGATCGTATGGTGCGTTCCATAGCACCCGTTTACAGGGCCAAGTCTGATCAGCTGTGCTACATCCTGTCTCGGAAGAACCGTGAGGATATCGAGACCTGTGACGCTGCGGCGATCATCTGTGATCCTGCGCTGCAATATCTTGTGCCAGCCCATATTCCGGCTCTGATTACCAAGCATCCGCATACGGTATTTGCGCAGGCTGGCGCCTTGCTGCATCCCTCAGCCATGAAGCCATCGGCTGTTAGTGGGCAGGACGAAGAAATTTCGGCTCTCGCGCATATCCATCCGTCAGCCAAACTTGAAGCCGGTGTGATTGTCGAGGCCTATGCCGTCATCGGTTCCAACGCGAATATTGGCTCCGGCACACGGATTGGCCCCGGCGCGATTATTGGCGAGGAAGTGCAGATCGGACGCGATTGCACGATTGCCGGTGGCGCGAGCATTCTGTCGTCACTGATAGGCAATGGCGTCATCATCCACAACGGCGCACGCATCGGGCAGGATGGCTTTGGTTACGCCCCTGGTCCACGTGGCATGCTGAAGATCGTTCAGATCGGGCGTGTGATCATTCAGGATCATGTCGAGATCGGCGCAAACACCACGGTCGATCGCGGTACGATGGATGACACCATCATTGGTGAAGGCACGAAAATCGACAATCAGGTCCAGATCGGCCACAACGTTCGCATTGGCCGCCATTGCGGTATCGTCAGCAAAGTCGGTATTGCCGGCAGCACGCGGATTGGCGATGGCGTGATGATCGGCGGTGCCAGCGGCATCAACGGACACATTTCCATTGGAGATGGCGCGCAGATTGCTGCGATGAGCGGCGTTGTTGCCGATGTGCCGGCTGGAGCAAAATACGGCGGCGTGCCAGCGCGGCCTCTGAAACATTTCCTGCGCGACATGGCAGAACTGCTTGCGCGCGCCGAGGAGCGAGACAAGAAGACAGGAGAGAAGAATGTCTGAAGAGACGAAGACGGTGCTTGGCGCGGCTGACATCCTTGAAGTGATGAAGCTGCTGCCACATCGTTATCCCTTTTTGCTGATCGACAAGATCATCGACATTGATGGTGATAGCTCCGCGACCGGCATCAAGAATGTTACGGTCAATGAGCCGCATTTCACCGGCCATTTTCCAGATCGTCCCATCATGCCTGGCGTGCTGATTGTTGAAGCCATGGCGCAGACAGCCGGAGCCATCTGCGCCCGCAGGCAGGGTGATGGCGGCCATCTCGTTTACTTCATGACGATCGACAATGCGCGCTTCCGCAAGCCTGTCGTGCCGGGCGACCGCCTGGAGATTTACGTTGTGAAGCAGCGCCAGCGCGGCAATGTCTGGAAATTCCATTGCGACGCCAAGGTTGATGGCGTTCTGGTGGCTGAGGCGGATATCGGCGCGATGATGATCCCCGAGGGTCAGCAATGAGCAAGATCGCGGCTTCGGCCAAGGTTCACCCCTCTTCATTCATTGAAGACGGAGCTGTGATCGGTCAAAACGTCGTCATTGGTCCGTTTTGTCATGTTGGCCCTAAGGTGACGTTGCATGATGACGTGCAATTGCTCAGCCACGTCGTTGTGCTGGGCTGCACGACTGTGGGCAAAGGCACAAAGATCTGGCCATCTGCCGTGATCGGCGGCGATTCGCAGAGTGCCCATCACAGCGCGGTTGATACAACGCTCGTCATAGGTGAAAATTGCACGATCCGTGAAGGTGTTACAATGAACACCGGCACGGTAGAGCATGGTGGAACGACAGTTGTCGGCAACAACAACCTGTTTCTCGCCTATGCGCATGTGGCCCATGACTGCCGTTTGGGGAACAACATCATCCTGTCCAATAACGTCATGCTGGCTGGCCATGTGACGATTGAGGACCGCGCCATTCTGGGTGGCGGCTCTGCCGTGCACCAGTTTACGCGCGTTGGCCGTCAGGCCTTCGTGGGTGGCCTCTCTGCGGTCAGCTATGATGTTATTCCCTATGGCATGCTGAATGGTAATCCGGGCATTCTGGGTGGTCTGAACATTGTCGGGATGACCCGCGCAGGCATCGAGCGCGCTGAAATTCACAAGGTTCGCCGTGCCTACAAGCAGATATTCGAAAGCGAAGGCAATGTGCGCGCCAATGCTGCCGCCATTCGTGAAGAGTATCTCGATTGCCCGCAGGCGCTGGAAGTCATCGATTTCATCGCGGCTGCCAATGAGCGGGCCATTTCGTCGCCCAACCGGGGAAAATAGCGCGTGCCACAGGATGCGGGGCGTCTGGCGATCATTGCAGGCAGCGGCTTTCTGCCCTTTTATGTGGCGCAAGCAGCACTCGACGCAGGCGAGACGCCCTTCATCATCCGCCTGCAAAACCAGGCTGATCTCGATTGGTCGGCGTTTGAAAACGCATGCATCAGCGTCGGTGATGTGTCGAGCCTTGGCAAGCTCTTGGCAAGCCATGGTATTGATCGCGTTGTGCTGTCTGGTGCGGTGTCTCACCGGCCCGAATGGCGGGAAATTCGCCCCAATTTCAAAATGATTGCAAAAATGCCGTCCATCATCCGCACGCTTCTGTCGGGCGGAGATGATACGGTGCTGCAAATGGTGATCGGGCTGATTGAGGCGCAGGGTGCGCGTGTCATCGGTGCCCATAACATCGCACCCGGTCTGCTTGCCACAACGGGCTCTTTGGGAAAAATCGATCCAAGCGATGAGGACCGGCGGGATATCGCCAAAGCGGCGAAGGCGGCACTCGCGCTCGGCGCGCTCGATGTAGGGCAGGGTGCGGTCTGCGTCGGTGGTCGTCTGGTTGCGCTTGAAGGCGTCGAAGGCACCGATGGCATGTTGGCCCGGGTCGCTACATTGCGTGCCGAAGGGCGTATTTCGAGCCGTCGAAAAGGTGTGCTGGTCAAGCTGTGCAAGCCGCAGCAGGATATCAGGGCTGACCTGCCCACGATAGGTCCATCGACCGTGCACAATGCCGCTAAGGCGGGGCTTGCCGGCATTGCAGTCGAGGCGGGCAGGGCATTCGTGCTGGATCGCGAAGCGATGTTGGCTGCGGCCGATGAAGCCGGGCTGTTTGTCTGTGGTATCGATACAGGCCTTGCGGGAGAGATGATGTGAGTGACACAGTTCTGAAACTCGCCGTCATTGCCGGTGAAGTCTCTGGCGATCTCTTGGGCGCCGATCTGGTTCGCGCCTTGAAGGTGCAGTATCCGGGCAAGGTTGAACTGGTTGGCGTTGGCGGGGATGGCCTGACCGGCGAAGGTCTGACATCGCTTTTCGATTATTCCGAACTGTCGATCATGGGCTTCACGCAGGTTCTGAAAAAACTGCCGCAGCTGATTGCGAGAATAAAAGAAACGGCAAACGCGATAATTGCAACCAAGCCAGATGTGCTGCTGATTATTGATAGCCCGGACTTTACGCACCGCGTGGCGCGCCGCGTTCGCAAAGCCATTCCGAACCTGCCTGTGGTCAATTACGTGTGCCCCAGCGTTTGGGCCTGGAAGGAAAAGCGCGCGCCGGCGATGCTTGATTATGTCGATCACGTTCTGGCGCTGCTGCCATTCGAGCCGGAAACCATGCGGCGATTGGGTGGCCCGCCCACAAGCTTTGTTGGTCACCGCTTAAGTGTGGACGCTGACCTGCTGGCTGTTCGTGAAAGGCGAGCCGAACGGGCGCTGCCAAAGGATGGGGAGCCGAGAACCATTCTTTTGCTGCCCGGCTCACGCTCAACGGAAATCACGCGACTGATGGAGCCGTTTCAAGGTGCTGCGGCTGCATTTGTGGAGCGCAACGGGCCGACACGATTCGTGCTTCCCACGGTTTCGAGACAGGAAGCGCGGATACGTGAACTTGCCGCATCCTGGCCAGATCATATCCGACCCGAAATCGGAGTCGATTCGGCATTCAAGTGGAATGCTTTTGCGCAGGCCGATGCGGCGGTTGCAGCATCCGGTACGGTCATTCTGGAGCTTGCGCTTGCCAATGTTCCGGTTGTTTCCGTTTACAAAACGGACTGGATCTTCACCATGTTGAGCAGGCGCATAAAAACTTGGACTGGCGCACTGCCAAACCTGATTGCCGATTACGCGGTGGTGCCAGAATATATAAACGAGGTTGTGCGCGCAGGCTCCATGTTGCGCTGGGCCGAGCGTCTTTCCGCCGATACGCTGCAAAGGCAAGCGATGCTGGAAGGTTTTGCGCTGGTGCGTGAGCGTCTGCACACAGAGCGTCCGCCGGGTGAGGTGGGGGCAGAGATATTGCTCTCAGTTTACCGCCAAAAGTCGGGCGCTGCGATCACGGCTTGATCCGCCCAATATTTGGCCGTGATGCGAAATATCGCTGTCTAAAAAATCATCATTGGTCATCGGCGCACATTTAAGTGCCATCGCGAAGGCCGTTTTGCAAAGTCCGCACAGAATGGCACGCACCTTGCTTTCTGATCTTGTATGCAAGACAGACATACAGGCGAGACAGATCAGAGTGCGATAGAACAGGCCATCTTTTCTGGCATCCTGTCTGCACGCATACGCCCCGGCACACGGCTGGGCGAATCGCAGCTTGCGGAAATATATGGCGTTTCCCGCACCAAGATCCGGGAAGTCATGATGCGGCTCGTCACACGCGGTGTCGTCGAGGTCAGCCCCCGTCGCGGCTGGTTCGTGGTGGAACCATCGGCCGAACAGGCGGTGATGGTTTATCAGGCGCGGCGCGTTATCGAGTTTGGCCTGCTGCGCACCATGACGACCCTTTCTCCCGCCGGGCGCCAGGTCCTTCTTGATCATCTAGATGAAGAGCGGGAAGCGCTGGCCGTGGCTGATCGTCAGCGCCTGACATGCCTGATGGGCGATTTTCACATCCGCATCGCCGAGATTGCCGGCAACGACATTATCATCGATCTTCTGCGGGACCTGACCGCACGCACAATCCTCATTTCGATGCTTTATCAATCCGACTTCCATGCTGCCCAATCCCATGAAGGGCACTGCCGCATATTTGAGGCGATGGATGCGGGCGATTTCGTGCGCGCAGCAGAGCTTGCCGTCACGCATCTGGATGAGGTCGAGACCGGGCTGGACCTCACGCGCCAGCGAGACCCGCTCCGGGACCTGCGCAGTTCACTATCCCTACCACCCCTTCATATTGCCAACTCATAGGAGAATTTGAAATGTTCAGCAGACGCATATTTCTCGCCACTATTGCCATTGCAGCCACCTCCAGCTTTGCAGCACCCGTCTTTGCCGATACCTTGAGCGACATTTCGTCTCGCGGTGCGATCCGCGTTGCCGTTCCGCAAGACTTTCCGCCATTTGGCAGCGTGGGCGTCGACATGGCCCCGCGTGGCTATGACATCGATGTTGCCAATCTGATTGCCGAAAAGCTGGGCGTAAAGACCGAGCTTGTGCCCGTAACCAGCGCAAACCGCGTGCCCTACCTCCAGACCAACAAGGTCGATCTGGTGATTTCGAGCCTCGGCAAGAATGCAGAGCGTGAGAAGGTGATTGATTTCTCCGTGGCCTATGCGCCGTTCTTCAACGGTGTTTTCGCGCCTGATGCGGTCAAAATCGAAAAGGCAGAAGATCTCGCAGGCAAGACGATTGGCGTCACACGCGGCGCGGTGGAAGACCTGGAGCTTACGAAAATCGCGCCAGCAGACGCCACCATCAAGCGTTATGAGGACAATAACGGCACGATCTCGGCATTCCTGTCAGGCCAGGTTGAAACCGTTGCCACCGGCAACGTCGTTGCGGCCGCCATTCTCGAAAAGAACCCGCCAAAGCGCCCGGAGCTGAAATTCCTCATCAAGAACTCGCCTTGTTACATCGGTCTGAACAAGGACCAGCCCGCATTGCGTGAAAAGGTCGATGCCATCATCGCTGCTGCGAAATCCGATGGCAGCCTGAACGCCATTGCACAGAAGTGGCTGAAGACGGATCTGCCGAAGGATATTTAAGATCATTGAGAATGCGCACCCCGTGATGATCCGGGGTGCGTGTCCCGTCTTTATCCGAAAGGACCCATCGTGAATTACACCTTCGAATTCGGGTGGCTTCTCGAATATTATCCTGCGATCGTGAAGGGAGTGCTCATCACTCTTCAGCTGATTGCGATTGGTGGTATCCTGGGAATCACTCTTGGTATTATCTGCGCCTGGGTCCGCGCGCTCGGGCCGCGGTGGCTGCGCCCGCCCGTTGCGCTTTACGTTGAACTGATCCGCAACACGCCGTTTCTGATCCAGCTCTTTTTCATCTTTTTCGGTCTGCCATCCCTCGGTTTGCAGCTGATGGAACTGACCGCCGCCAATATTGCCATGGTCATCAATCTCGGTGCCTATAGTTGCGAAATCATTCGCGCTGGCATTCAGGCTACCCCCAAGGGGCAGTTCGAGGCGGGCGCAAGCCTTGCCATGACGCGATTCGAAACGTTCCGTCATGTCGTGCTGGTGCCATCGCTGCAGCGCATCTGGCCCGCTCTTTCGTCTCAGGTGGTCATCGTCATGCTGGGTTCCTCCGTCGTGTCGCAGATTGCAGCCGAGGACCTGACCTTTGCGGCCAACTTCATCCAGTCGCGCACATTCCGCGCTTTTGAAGCCTATATGGTTTCGACCGTCATCTATCTCGGGCTTGCGATTTTGTTGCGACAGATATTGCTTGTGCTTGGCGGCTTCATATTTCCCAGAAGGAGCGTCAGATGATTGAGTTTTCCACCTGGGACATATTGAGAAACCTGCTTCTGGCCGCCCGCTGGACGGTGCTGCTTTCTCTGGTTTCGTTCATTGGCGGGGCGATGGTTGGCCTTGTTTTGCTGTTCATGCGCATTTCCAAGAAAAAATCACTGCGTGTCTTCTCCAAATATTATGTCGAGCTATTTCAGGGCACACCGCTTTTGATGCAGCTTTTCATTGCCTTTTTCGGGCTTGGGCTTGTGGGCATCGATGTTCCTGCTTGGCTTGCCGCCGGATTAACGATCATTCTGTGGGCGGCAGCTTTTTTGACGGAAATATGGCGCGGCTGCGTTGAAGCCGTTGCGAAAGGCCAGTGGGAAGCATCCGCAAGCCTTGGCATGGGGCGCTTCCAGCAGATGCGCTACGTCATTCTGCCTCAGGCCCTGCGGGTCGCCATTCCGCCTACCGTCGGCTTTGCCGTTCAGGTCATCAAGGGAACGGCGGTAACGTCGATCATCGGCTTCGTGGAGCTCTCAAAGGCCGGTACAATTCTTACCAACGCCACCTTCCAGCCATTCACCGTTTATGGCCTCGTTGCCCTTATTTATTTCGCGCTGTGCTGGCCACTCTCGAAGAGCAGCCAGATTCTCGAAAGGAAGCTTAATGTCGCTCATCGAAATCACTGAAGTCCGCAAGAGCTTTGGCAGCAACGAGGTGTTGAAAGGCATCAACCTCGATATCGAGCCGGGCGAGGTGATCGCCATTATCGGCAAGAGCGGCTCTGGAAAATCAACTTTGCTGCGCTGCATCAATGGTCTTGAGACCATCTCATCTGGTGCAATTTCGGTCGCAGGTGCCCAGTTCATCGACGATGAGCTTCATCTGAAAGCGTTGCGGTTGAAAGTCGGCATGATCTTTCAGCAGTTCAACCTTTTCCCGCATCTCAACGTTGGGGAAAACGTCATGCTGTCTCAAACTGTTGTCAAGAAAACGCCGAGGCCTGATGCGGAAGCCTTGGCGCGAAAGATGCTGGAGCGTGTGGGCCTTGCCCATAAGTTCGATGCCTATCCCGATGAACTTTCTGGCGGCCAGCAGCAACGAGTCGCCATTGCCCGCGCACTCGCCATGCAGCCGACAGCACTGCTCTGCGATGAGATTACATCGGCCCTTGACCCGGAACTGGTCGCTGAGGTTCTGGCCGTGGTGCGGGAGCTGGCGGCGGAAGGCATGACGCTGGTGATGGTCACGCACGAAATGAAGTTCGCCCGCGATGTCTGCTCCCGCGTTGTCTTCATGCACGAGGGAAAAGTCCACGAAATCGGCCCGCCGGAAGAGGTGTTCTCAGCGCCTAAGACAGCGGAGTTGAAGCAATTTCTGGGTGTGACGGCTCATTGACGCGCTGGGGTGGCGTCGATTCAGACGTTAGTGACGCAATAAAAAAAAGCCGGGTATTGACCCGGCTTTTTTCTTGTTTCGTTGCTTTCGCGCTTAGCGCTTGGAAACTGGCAGGTAGTCCCGCTTTGCTTCGCCGGTGTAGAGCTGGCGAGGGCGACCGATGCGCTGCTGCGGATCTTCGATCATTTCGTTCCACTGTGCGATCCAGCCGACGGTGCGGGCGAGCGCGAAGAGAACGGTGAACATGGTCGTGGGGAAGCCGAGTGCCTTCAGCGTGATGCCGGAGTAGAAATCGACGTTCGGGTAGAGCTTCTTCTCGACGAAATAAGGATCGGACAGAGCGATCTTTTCCAGTTCGAGCGCGACCTGCATGATCGGATCATCCGAATTGCCGGTGGCTTCCAGCACTTCGTACATCGTCTTCTGCATGATCTTGGCGCGCGGATCGTAGTTCTTGTAAACGCGGTGGCCAAAGCCCATCAGGCGGAATGGATCGTTCTTGTCCTTGGCGCGGGCAATGAACTCCGGAATGCGATCAACCGAACCGATTTCGTTGAGCATGTTGAGCGCAGCTTCATTCGCGCCGCCATGGGCAGGGCCCCAGAGGCAAGCGATACCGGCAGCGATACACGCAAACGGGTTTGCACCGGACGAGCCGGCGAGACGCACGGTCGAGGTCGAAGCGTTCTGCTCATGGTCGGCATGCAGGATGAAGATACGGTCCATGGCACGTGCCAAAACTGGGTCAACCTTGTAGTCTTCGCACGGTACGGCAAAGCACATGTTGAGGAAGTTGGACGCGTAATCCAGATCATTCTTCGGATAAACGAAGGGCTGGCCGATGTGGTATTTATAGGCCATCGCAGCAATTGTCGGCATCTTTGCGATCATGCGCAGCGATGCGACCATGCGCTGGTGCGGATCGGTGATGTCAGTGGAGTCGTGATAGAAGGCCGAGAGAGCGCCGACCGTGCCGCACATGACAGCCATTGGGTGGGCGTCGCGGCGGTAGCCGGTGAAGAAGCGGCTCATCTGCTCATGCACCATGGTGTGGCGCGTAACCCGGGTATCGAAGTCCTTCTTCTGTGCCGTTGTTGGCAGTTCACCGTAAAGCAGCAGATAGCAGGTTTCGAGGAAGTCACCCTGTTCGGCCAGTTGCTCGATAGGGTAGCCGCGGTGAAGCAGAACGCCTTCGTCACCATCGATGTAAGTGATCTTGGATTCGCAAGAGGCCGTCGACGTAAAGCCGGGGTCGTACGTGAAGGTGCCGGTGTTCTTGTAAAGCGTTCCGATATCTACGACCTTGGGTCCGATCGTGCCTTCCCGAACAGGAAGATCGACCGTGCTATCGCCGAGGGTCACTTTAGCGCTTGATTCCGTCATACCATACCTCCGATATATGCGGGCGATGCGGGATAACGCATCAGCCTGTTAAGCGTTACCGATTAGCTATATGATCCTAGTCATGATGCCAAGCTATCCAACCGGCAAATTGTGCATTGCGACACGCCAATATCCCAAAATGGTGCGATTCCGAGGCAGAGTGTTTCATTCTAGGTCAATGCTTCCTTAACTCAGCAAATGGTTGCAATAATACTTTGAGGGTTGCAAACTGAAAGGCTACGGCAGGGGGCGCCGGGCTTTGAATACGCAGAACGAAAAATATTACTTTAGCGAGACCCAGACGAGATTCATTCCGCATGGAGAACTCGATGACTTGCTGTCGCCCCTGCATACCTCAAGTGGTAACGCGCTTGCAAAAAACGCGCAATCGGACTTACGTCTAGGTGAGATGGCGCGGCTTAGGCGCCGGTTAAATATATGCCTTGCTGAAGAGGCAAATCATCGCCACGAATTTCTCTTCATTCCGGTGTTGATTGCTGCGGGGGCCGCCCTCTGGTTCAGCCTGCCGACCACGCCGCCGAAAGGGCTTCTGTTTTCGCTCGCCGCATTTGCCATCATCATCGTTTGCGCGCTATTTTATAGGAATGGCCCCATTTCCATGGCTTTGAAGGCTGGGGCGCTTGTGGTGCTGGGCATGGTGCTGGCTGATGGGCAGTCTCGGCGGGCGGGTACGATCATTCTCGATACCCCGGTTACGACCGAGATTGCCGGAACGGTGGAGCGCCGTGAACTGGATGCAAGGGGGAACTGGCGATATGTCGTTGCGCTGAAGCAGACATCAGCCCCGCAGCTTGCGCGCGCGCCGCGAAAGGTCTCGCTTGTCGCTCGCAGCCGGCATGAGGCGGTCGCGATTGGTGCGTCGATTACCGGCAAGTCACGTCTGTCACCGCCTTCCGGTCCGGCTCTACCGGGGCTGAACGATTTCGCCTTTGGCTCCTATTTCAGTGGCATTGGTGCAACCGGATTCTTTTATGGCGCGCCGCGAGTGTGGACGGATCCGGCAGGTGAGGCGCAAGGCGGCACGTGGGCAGGGGCGGCGGATCGGTGGCTTTATGCGCTGAGAAGCAACATAGCCAACCGCATTCGCGACCTGATCGGCGGTGATGCCGGAGCTTTTGCTGCATCGATTGTCACCGATGAGAGACGTGCCATATCAGGCGAAACGATGGAGGCTTTGCGCATTTCGGGCCTCGCGCATATCGTCGCGATTTCCGGGCTGAACATGGCGCTCGCGGCCGGTATTTTCTTTGTTGGCATGCGAACCGTATTCAGCTTCTTTCCCGGCTTTTCTCAACGATGGCCCGTCAAGAAAATATCCGCTTTTGCGGCACTTCTCATGACATTCTGCTACTATCTTATTTCCGGCTTTGCCGTCTCTGCGGAACGGGCCTGGCTAATGATGTCCATCATGCTGGTCGCGGTTCTGGTCGACCGGCCATCGATCAGCGTTCGAAATGTTGCGCTTTCGGCCATCGTCATCATCGTCTTGTCTCCCAACGAGGTGATGGGGCCGAGCTTCCAGATGTCATTTGCAGCGACGCTTGCTCTCGTGTCGGGCTTCGAGGCCTGGAGCCGGTGGATAGGAGAACGCGAGCGCCCTGTTATCGCGCATCCGCCGTGGTGGCTCAGCGCAGCTTCTAAATGCGCAACCATCATTGGTGGTGTAATCGTGACATCACTCATTGGCGGTCTTTCAACCGCGATCTACTCCATTGAACATTTTCACCGCATCACAACATACGGGCTGGCAGCAAATCTGGCAGCGATGCCAATCATGTCGCTCATTGTCATGCCGTTTGCGCTGATGGGCATGCTTCTCATGCCGTTCGGGCTTGATGCTCCGTTCATCAAGGTGATGGGGCATGGAATGGCAATGGTCATCGACATCGCGAATACGGTCTCAGGCTGGGGCGGGGATGTGACGATCGGGCGCCAAAACAGCTGGTTTCTCGCTGTGTCGACGACGGGTTTTCTACTGCTCGCTCTTTTACGTACTCGGCTTGCATTGATTGGTCTACCCTTTGTTGTTGCGGGTTTTTTACTGCTGGGCGCGGAGCAATGGCGCAGCAAGCCGGACCTTTTGATTTACGAGGATGGGTCGCTCGTGGCGCTCTTGTCGCAAGATGCGGTCGCAACCACAAAACAGCGGGCGTCGGGCTTTATCTATGACCAGTGGGCGAGGGCGCTGCCCCTGCCGGAGCGCCACATTCCAGCAGACGTGATTGATAAAGAAAAGTCACTGGATGGTGACGAAGAAAATCTGGATGATGCGCAAACCGGACGCCGCGCAACGCTGACGGAGCAAGCCAAAGCGAAAGAACGAGAGGAAATGCTGCGCGCGCTCCAGAACGCAGATGGATTCACCTGTCGAAAGAACAGTTGGTGCGTATCGAAATCCAAAAGCGGCGTGAGTGTTGCGGTGGTGCTCGACAGTGCATTCGCGGGATTGGCCTGCGATATCGCCAATATTGTCGTCACGACACGCAGCGTTCCGTTCACCACATGCCGTTCCGGCGCCATTCTCATCACCCAGGAAACCTTGCGCCGCACTGGTTCCATGGAACTATGGCTGGGCGATGCAACAAAGCCGGTCGTGACCGTAAGGGCTGCCATGCTGAGCGACAATCGGCCATGGACGGCGCACCGTCATTACGACTGGCGCGACAAAAGCTTCAACACAGAAATTCCGGCCCATATCGAAAACCTGCTCGCAGTCCGTCCGTAGTGCGCGCGCCACTGCTCGTCACGTCGGGACTGCGCGCAAATCCGCAAGCCATTCCCCCACATCCCGCGCCTCAGCCTCATGCGCATCGTCGCGCCACGGTTCGAGAAGGGCCGCCTGTTCCCATTCCTGCATTGCCGGTAGGGAGAGGAGGTGATCCATATAGTGCTTCGATGCTGGAGACAGCGCCGTTCCGTAGGTCTGAAACCGAAACGCAACCGGGCAGAAAAAGGCATCAACGGCTGTGAACTCAGCACCCGCGAGGAATGGACCGCCGTGGGCTTTTAGCCCCTGCTGCCACAAGACGTCGATCCGGGAAATATCTCTCTGCAATGCGTCCGATATGGATGACGGCCGTATCCGAAGACCAACGCTCATCGGATGGTTGTTGCGCAATGTCGAAAAGCCGGCATGCATTTCCGCAGCGGCAGAGCGAGACCAGGCCCGCGCCTTTGCATCCGCTGCCCATACGCCATCATGCTTTTCCGCAAGATATTCGGTGATGGCTAGCGATTCCCATACTGTCAGATCAACATCCACCAGGCAGGGAACTTTCGATGTCGGTGAAAACTCCGAAAACGCATGGTCCTTGTCATCGAAACGCATGAATCGCTCGGAAAATCCAATTCCGAGCGTGCGCATCAGCACCCAGATGCGCAGCGACCAAGACGAGTAATTCTTGTTGGCGATGAAAAGTTGATACATGGGCGGCGCTCCAGAAGGCAGCGATCAAAAAGAGAAAACTATCAGTAAACGAGAGAATTTCTTGCATAAAGCCATCCACAGCGATGGCATCATTCAAATTATTTGATGGCCGTCACCAACGTGGCGATCAATGCCGGGTCACAAGCACCGCCTTCAAACGCAACGGCGCATTTCCATGCCATAAGTATCTGCCGACATAACGGAAAATTCACTCAAAATCACACAATCGTAATGGAGTCGATACCCGGCTAACCAATTCTATCACCGCGCTGTGACTTGAGGTCCCGCGAGCGTCAACAGAGTTAAGACTGCGCCTGAAAAGCGAGGCAAGAGCCTGTCAGGCTGGTCAGTGATAACGCCTGATCAGACCAACTAGCTTTCCCTGAATCTTGACCCTGTCGGGTCCAAATATGCGGGTTTCATAAGCAGGGTTCGCAGCTTCAAGTGCGATAGACGCGCCGTTGCGACGGAAGCGCTTAAGCGTTGCCTCCTCTTCGTCCACCAGAGCCACGATGATATCACCGGGATTTGCGGTGCTGGTATCCTTGATAATGACGGTATCGCCGTCAAATATACCGGCTTCGATCATCGAATCGCCTTTAACCTCAAGCGCGTAATGCTCACCCGCACCCAGCATATCCATCGGCACGACCACATCATGAGTGTTGTTCTGAATGGCGGAGATTGGCACGCCCGCTGCAATGCGTCCCATGACCGGTACACTGACTGATTCGGAATTTCTGCTGTTGGAAGACGATGGCTGAGGCCGTTGCTCAACAGCTGCTGTTTTGCCGAGACTGCCTTCAATAACGCTTGGCGTGAAGCCGCGCTGTGGCTTTTCTGGGGGCGAATATGATTCGGGAAGCTTGATAACCTCAAGCGCACGCGCTCTGTTCGGTAGCCGGCGAATGAAACCACGCTCCTCCAAGGCTGTGATCAACCGATGGATGCCTGACTTTGAGGCAAGCTCGAGTGCATCCTTCATTTCATCGAAAGATGGTGGCACGCCGGACTCTTTCATTCTCTCATGAATGAATAGAAGCAGTTCCTGCTGTTTGCGCGTGAGCATGAAGAGACCCTTGACGATTCGAGGCGGAGATTCGGGAAACAAATACAGAACGAACACTATCTGTTCCATATGTGTTCTGCAATCCCTTAAAACTCAGTGAAAGTACAAACGAGTTTCAGCGATGCCCACAATCCCGCCGAATACGGTTCCTATACCGTGACTCGCTGTCGGCTTACTGCTACATGCGTTGCTAAGATCGGGCGCGATGCCCGTGCACTGTTTCATTTGTTCCAAGGGAAAACCATGAGTGCGACGAACAATCTGAAGGTCATTGCCGGCGAGGGTGCTGGAGCGGTCTCTTTCTCGAACACCGAACGATTTTCCCTGATTGCCGGTCCGTGTCAGATGGAAAGCCGCGACCATGCTTTCATGATTGCCGAAACGCTGGCCGAACTCTGCGGCAAGCTGGGAATCGGTCTGGTTTACAAATCATCCTACGACAAGGCCAATCGCACCTCGCTTTCGGGCCAGCGCGGCATTGGCATCGACAAGGCGCTTGAAGTTTTCGCAGAATTGAAGGCGCAGTTCGGATTTCCAGTCCTTTCGGACATTCACACCGAAGAGCAGTGCGTCATTGTTGCGCCCGTCATAGATATTCTGCAGATTCCGGCATTCCTCAGCCGTCAGACGGACCTACTAGTCGCTGCTGCCAAGACCGGCCGCGTCATCAATGTGAAGAAGGGCCAGTTTCTGGCACCCTGGGACATGAAAAACGTGCTGGCCAAGCTGAATGACAGCGGCAACCCCAATGTCCTGCTCTGCGAACGCGGCGCGTCTTTCGGTTACAATACATTGGTATCCGACATGCGGTCTTTGCCAATCATGGCATCGCTCGGTGCGCCCGTTATATTCGATGCGACCCATTCGGTTCAGCAGCCGGGCGGGCAGGGTGGCTCGACGGGTGGTCAACGCGAGTTCGTGGAAACATTGGCGCGTGCGGCGGTCGCCGTTGGTGTTGCCGGTCTTTTCATAGAGACGCATGAGGACCCTGATAATGCGCCATCCGATGGCCCCAACATGGTTCACCTGAAAGATATGCCTAAGCTTCTCGAAAAACTTCTGGCTTTCGACAATATCACCAAGTCCACCTGATAGTTCGGCGCCGAGAGGCGTCGATGGAAACCATCGCGCAGGACGGGGCTTGTCATTGTAATTTCTTCCGCATCGGCTACAGCGGAAGACGACCACCAAACGACTCACCGCTCTGGCGACGTGTTTTTATCGCAAGCCGGAATCTGAAACTTCTTCACAGGTTCCCTCATGCGCTTTAAGACATGCACCTGAAAACACTGTTCCAATCCTAAGGGAGAGATCATGACAGCCATTACCGACATTATCGCACGCGAAATTCTCGACAGCCGCGGCAACCCGACCGTTGAGGTAGATGTCTATCTTGAAGACGGCTCTTTCGGCCGCGCAGCGGTTCCATCGGGCGCATCCACTGGCGCGCATGAAGCTGTAGAGCTGCGCGATGGCGGCAAGCGTTACCTCGGTAAGGGCGTCGAGAAGGCCGTCGAAGCGGTCAACACGGAAATCTTCGATGCGCTGGGCGGTTTCGATGCCGAGAGCCAGATCCATGTCGACCAGACGCTGATCGAACTCGACGGTACTCCGAACAAGTCGCGCCTCGGTGCCAATGCCATTCTCGGCGTTTCGCTGGCTGTTGCTAAGGCTGCTGCTGAAACCACGGGCCTGCCACTCTATCGTTACGTTGGTGGCCCTAACGCGCATCTGTTGCCAGTTCCAATGATGAACATCATCAACGGTGGCGCGCATGCCGATAACCCAATCGACTTTCAGGAATTCATGATCATGCCAGTCGGCGCGGAAAATATCCGTGACGCGGTGCGTATCGGTGCTGAAATCTTCCACGTTCTGAAGAAGGAACTGTCTGCGCAGGGTTTCAACACCAATGTGGGCGATGAAGGCGGCTTTGCGCCGGGCCTGAAGAGCGCACCGGAAGCACTCGATTTCATCATGAAGTCCGTTGAAAAGGCTGGTTACAAGCCAGGCGAAGACGTGGCGCTGGCTCTCGATTGCGCCTCGACGGAATTCTTCAAGAACGGCAAATACGTGATGGAAGGCGAAGGCCGCACGCTCGAGCCTGAAGCCATGGCGGACTATCTCGCCGAGCTGGCCGGTAAGTATCCGATCATCTCCATCGAAGACGGCATGGCTGAAGACGATTGGGACGGCTGGAAGTACCTTACAGACAAGATCGGCAAGAAGGTTCAGCTGGTTGGCGACGATCTGTTCGTGACCAACTCTGCACGCCTTCGTGACGGCATCAAGATGGGCGTCGCCAATTCGATCCTCGTCAAGGTCAACCAGATCGGCTCGCTCACAGAAACGCTCGACGCTGTCGAAACTGCACACAAGGCTGGCTACACGGCTGTCATGTCTCACCGCTCTGGTGAAACAGAAGACTCCACGATTGCCGATCTTTCGGTTGCCACCAACTGCGGACAGATCAAGACAGGTTCGCTTTCGCGCTCAGACCGTCTGGCCAAGTACAACCAGTTGATCCGTATCGAAGAAATGCTCGGCCCACAGGCTGCTTACGCAGGTCGCTCGATTCTGCGCGGCTGATTTCGATATCCACGTGACATAATAAGAAGCCCTGTTAACGCAGGGCTTTTTTGTGCGCTGCAGCGGTAGTATCGTTACGGTCAACGGATGGTTAAGCATATGTCGCTATGATGCCTTCAGTAACGCGTTTGAAGGCTGTTTCAGAGTATGTGGACCAAGCATCACAAGAAAAGACGTTTTGGCCGTCTTGTCGTTCCGGCAATCACGGTCGCGTTTCTCTCCTATTTCGGGTATCATTCCATCCATGGTGATTTCGGGCTGAAGGCTGCGGAGCAGCTGGAGAAGCAGCGCGTCGCCCGTTCTGCAGAGCTTGCGAAGCTTACCAAGGCTCGCACGGCGCTGGAGCGGCAGGTCGAGCTGATGAGTGATGGCTCGCTCGAGCGCGACATGATCGATGAGATCTCTCGCTATCAGCTGAACATGTCACGCGCCGACGAAATCGTCATTATGAACACATATTTTTGATTAACCGAATTTCAGTTAATCTCATTTTTTAATTTATTCGCAGTCACTTAGGGCGAATACGAGCCATGCGTTTATGCCATTGCTGCTTCGCGTTTTCTTGCATATGGTGCGCACCGATCCAACCATTCTAAATGGCAACTCAGGGAGGGATGTATGGCGCCGCGAAAAAACGCGACCGTATCCGGCCGCAAGACCACGGCAAAGACAGCCGCTAAGGAATTTACCGGCCAGAACACGCCGGAGTTCGGCAAAGATGAAGAGCTCCACGCGTATCGCGAGATGCTGTTGATCCGTCGATTCGAGGAAAAGGCCGGCCAGCTTTATGGCATGGGCTTCATCGGCGGCTTCTGTCACCTCTACATCGGGCAGGAAGCTGTCGTTGTGGGCATGAACATGTCGCAGAAGGAAGGTGATCAGGTTATCACCGCCTATCGTGACCACGGCCACATGCTGGCAGCTGGCATGAGCGCGCGCGGCGTTATGGCCGAATTGACCGGACGCAGCGGTGGCTTGTCGAAAGGCAAGGGCGGCTCGATGCACATGTTCTCCAAGGAAAAGCATTTCTACGGCGGACACGGCATCGTGGGTGCCCAGGTTTCTCTCGGAACCGGTCTTGCCTTTGCGAACAAGTATCGCGGCAATGATAGTGTTTCCGTCGCCTATTTCGGCGATGGCGCGGCCAACCAGGGCCAGGTCTATGAGAGCTTCAACATGGCTGCTCTCTGGAAGCTCCCAATCATTTATATCGTCGAAAACAACCATTACGCCATGGGTACATCGACTGCGCGCGCAACCGCACAGTCCAACTACTCGCTTCGCGGTGTTGGCTTTGGTATTCCGGGCATGCAGGTCGATGGCATGGATGTTCGCGCCGTCAAGGCTGCTGCGGACGAAGCTCTGGAACATTGCCGCTCCGGCAAGGGTCCGATCATTCTTGAAATGCTGACCTATCGTTACCGTGGTCACTCCATGTCCGACCCGGCAAAATACCGTTCCAAAGACGAAGTGCAGAAAATGCGCGCGGAACATGACCCAATCGAGCAGGTCAAGGCCCGTCTCCTTGAAAAGGGCTGGGCGTCTGAGGATGAACTCAAGGCAATCGACAAGGATGTTCGTGACATCGTTGCCGACAGCGCGGAGTTCGCCCAGAACGATCCGGAGCCGGATGTATCCGAGCTCTACACCGATATTCTGCTCTGATTTGGGAAGGGAGACATCATGCCTATAGAGATTCTCATGCCCGCCCTTTCCCCAACCATGGAGGAAGGCACGCTTTCCAAGTGGCTGAAGAAAGAGGGTGACAAGGTTGTTGCTGGCGACGCTATCGCTGAAATCGAAACAGACAAGGCAACGATGGAAGTCGAAGCCGTGGATGAAGGCACGATCGGCAAGCTGCTGATCGAGGCTGGCACCGAAGGCGTCAAGGTCAACACCGCGATTGCCGTGCTGCTTCAGGATGGCGAAAGCGCAGACGATATGTCCGCGTCTTCAGCGCCGAAGAAGGAAGAGCCAAAGGCCGAGGCTTCCAATTCCGGTTCTGACGCTGCTGGCGGAAAGACCCGCGAAGCGACGGAAGAGCCTTCTGCTGCCAAGGAAGCAGCCAAGGTTCCTGCCGCACCGAAGATCGAAGTTGCTGCCGACCCTGACATTCCAGAGGGCACCGAATTCGTAACGCAGACAGTGCGTGAAGCACTGCGCGATGCGATGGCGGAAGAAATGCGCTCCGACGAGAACGTCTTCATCATGGGTGAAGAGGTTGCCGAATACCAGGGTGCCTACAAGATCACTCAGGGCTTGCTTCAGGAATTCGGCTCCAAGCGCGTCATCGATACGCCGATCACCGAGCACGGTTTTGCCGGTATCGGCGTCGGCGCTGCGATGACAGGTCTGCGCCCGATCGTTGAATTCATGACATTCAACTTCGCCATGCAGGCCATTGACCAGATCGTCAACTCTGCTGCCAAGACGCTCTACATGTCTGGCGGTCAGATGGGTGCGCCGATGGTGTTTCGTGGTCCGTCCGGCGCTGCTGCCCGCGTTGGCGCACAGCACTCGCAGTGCTACGCCGCATGGTACAGCCATATTCCGGGCCTCAAGGTGGTCATGCCGTATTCGGCTGCTGATGCCAAAGGTCTGCTCAAGGCTGCGATCCGCGATCCGAACCCTGTCGTCTTCTTGGAAAACGAAATTCTTTACGGTCAGAGCTTCGAAGTACCGAAGCTGGATGATTTCGTGCTGCCAATCGGCAAGGCGCGCATTCACCGCAAGGGCAAGGACGTTACCATCGTTTCCTTCGGTATCGGCATGACCTACGCCATCAAGGCTATCGCGGAACTGGAAAAGCTCGGTATCGATGTCGAACTCATCGATCTGCGTACAATCCGTCCGATGGATCTGCCAACGGTCATCGAATCGGTGAAGAAGACCGGTCGCCTGGTGACGGTGGAAGAAGGCTTCCCGCAGTCATCGGTCGGTGACTTCATCGCTAACCAGGTCATGCGCGCCGCATTCGATTATCTCGACGCGCCGATCCTGACGATTGCTGGCAAGGACGTTCCGATGCCTTACGCTGCGAACCTTGAAAAGCTTGCTCTGCCGAACGTTGACGAAGTTATCGAGGCGGTCAAAACCGTCTGCTACAAGTGAAGGGGGAGAGTGTGAGTAAAATCAAACAAATCCTCCCGGCAACTGAAAACTGGCACCGCGTTCTCGGTTCCAAAGATGCCCCGCAATTCGAGCGGGTTATCTTCTGGGCTGTGGTCAATGACGGCGAAGGCGATGTTGTTGTCGGCGTTCCGCGTGAGAACATCGGCGTCATCGGTGCCGTCAGTGAATGGCTGAACGACGTGGCGGGATATATCGAAATCGAGCCATCGCAGATCAGCCGGCTCGCGGAACATCCCGAAGAGTTGGAACAGTATAATCTCGTTTGGGGGGAGGGCTAGTCATGCCTATCAACATCACAATGCCTGCCCTGTCTCCGACGATGGAAGAGGGCAATCTGACGAAGTGGCTCGTCAAGGAAGGCGACAAAGTCGGTCCTGGCGACGTGATTGCCGAGATCGAAACAGACAAGGCGACCATGGAAGTGGAAGCCGTGGATGAAGGCATTGTTGCCAAGCTCGTCGTTCCCGCCGGTTCCGAAGCGGTCAAGGTCAATGCCGTGATCGCCATTCTCGCCGCCGAAGGTGAAGACGTGGCCGATGCTGCCAAGGGCGGCGGTTCCGCACCTGCGAAGGCAGAGGCGAAAGCCGAAGCACCGAAGGCTGAAGCTGCCAAGGCTGATGCACCTGCGGACGTGAAGGCTGAAGCAGCACCTGCCAAGGCTGAAAAGCCTGTTGCTGACCAGGGTCCTGCGCCTTCCACACCAGCAGCAGTTTCGAAAAGCGGCGAGCGTATCTTCGCTTCGCCTCTTGCCCGTCGCCTTGCGAAGGATGCCGGTCTTGATCTTTCTGCAGTTTCCGGTTCCGGCCCGCATGGCCGTATCGTGAAGACAGACGTTGAAAAGGCGGCAGCTTCTGGCGGCGCAAAGGCGGCTCCTGCTGCTGCACCATCAGCCGGCACTGCGGCTCCTGCGCCTGCCAAGGGTGCGTCGGACGAAAGCGTGCTCAAGCTGTTTGCGGAAGGCTCTTACGAGCTTCTGCCACACGATGGCATGCGCAAGACAATCGCCTCGCGCCTCACGGAATCCACGCAGACCGTACCTTCCTACACGGTCTCGATGGAATGCGAACTCGATGCGATGCTGAAGCTGCGCGCCGAGATCAATGCGTCCGCACCGGTGAAGAAGACCGAAAAGGGCGAGGTTCCGGCCTTCAAGCTTTCCGTCAACGACTTCATCATCAAGGCAATGGCGCTTGCGCTGCGTGATGTGCCGATGGCGAATGCTTCGTGGACATCCACTGCGCGTGTTCTGCACAAGCATGCCGATGTTGGCGTTGCCGTGTCGATCCCTGATGGTCTGATTACGCCAATCGTTCGCAAGGCCGAGACAAAGACCCTGTCTGCCATCTCCAACGAGGTCAAGGATCTTGCCAAGCGTGCGCGTGACAAGAAGCTGAAGCCGGATGAATACCAGGGCGGCACGACATCCGTGTCCAACCTCGGCATGTTCGGCGTCTCGTCCTTCACGTCCATCGTCAATCTGCCACAGGCATCGATCGTGTCTATCGGCGCTGGTGTCGAGAAGCCGGTTGTTCGTGGCGGCAAGATCGAAGTTGGTACGGTGATGACGGCAACCTTTGCCTTCGACCACCGCGTCATCGATGGTGCGCTGGGTGCAGAACTCGCATCTGCCTTCAAGCGCTACATCGAAAACCCAATGGGTATGCTGGTCTAAAAATCGCGGAGCCGAGAACCGATCAGGTTTTCGGCTCGCTCCATTCGGGAGGCCGACGTGACGAAGAACGTTCTCTGCTATGGCGACAGTCTGACATGGGGATATGATGCCGAAAATCTCGGTCGTCATGACTATGAAGATCGTTGGCCAAGTGTCCTGCAAAAGGCGCTGGGCGCTGGTGTCAATGTCATCGCCGAAGGGCTGAACGGCAGAACGACGGCCTATGACGACCATCTTTCCGACTGCGACCGCAATGGCGCACGGGTTTTGCCGACGCTTCTGCACAGCCATTGCCCTGTCGATCTCGTCATCATCATGCTCGGCACCAATGATCTGAAGCGGGGCATCGGCCCGGGGTCTGCCGTTGGCGCGGTGAAGGGCGTTGAGCGCCTTGTGACACTGGTTCGCCAGCACGCCTGGCCATTTGGTTATGAACAGCCCGAAATACTGCTCGTTTCCGCGCCCCATATTTGCGAAACAGGCAATGAAGTGTTTGCGGCGATGTTCGCAAACGCCATCGAGCAATCGCAGATGATGGGTTCGCTGTACCGGGATCTGGCGGATGAAAAGGGCTGCGGCTTCTTTGATGCGGCATCCGTTGCTGTGACGACGCCGGTCGATGGCGTCCATCTGGATGCAGAAAATACGCGTGCAATCGGACGAGGCCTCGAGCCCGTGGTTCGCATGATGCTTGGACTTTAAAAGAAATTGTTTGAGGCGGCGACCATGTTTCGCCCTCAAGAAGCGAAGACAGGAAACAGACATGGCTCAGTCTTATGACGTAATCATCATCGGTTCGGGTCCGGGCGGTTACGTCACGGCCATCCGTGCGGCACAGCTTGGCCTCAAGACTGCGATTGTCGAGCGCGAACACCTGGGCGGCATATGCCTGAACTGGGGCTGCATTCCCACCAAGGCACTGCTACGTTCCGCCGAAGTGCTTGATAATGCTCACCATGCCAAGAATTATGGCCTGAAACTGGAAGGCACCATCACGCCGGACGTGAAGGAAGTCGTCGCCCGTTCGCGTGGCGTTTCTGCGCGCCTCAATGGCGGCGTGGCTTACCTGATGAAGAAAAACAAGATCGACGTCATCTGGGGTGAGGCAAAGCTGACCAAGCCGAACGAAATCGTCGTCGGCAAAATTTTCAAGCCAATCGTTCAGCCACAGAACCCTGTTCCCAAAGGCGTGCTGGGTGAGGGCACCTATACGGCAAAGCACATCATCGTTGCGACGGGTGCGCGTCCGCGTGCGCTGCCCGGCATCGAGCCGGATGGCAAGCTGATCTGGACCTATTTTGAGGCGATGAAGCCGGATTTCCTGCCAAAGTCCATCGTCGTCATGGGTTCGGGCGCCATCGGCATCGAATTCGCGTCGTTCTATCGTTCCATGGGCGTCGATGTGACCGTTGTGGAATTGATGGCCAACATCATGCCGGTCGAAGATGTGGAGATCTCCGCCTTCGCCCGCAAGCAGCTTGAAAAGCGCGGCCTCAAGATCATCACCGAAGCCAAGGTTTCCAAGGTTGAGAAGGGCGCTGACTCGATCACGGCCCATATCGAAACCAAGGATGGCAAGGTTCAGACGATCACCGCAGATCGCCTGATTTCAGCTGTCGGCGTTCAGGGCAATATCGAAAACCTGGGTCTGGAGGCGCTTGGCGTCAAGACGGATCGCGGCTGCGTGGTCATCGATGGCTACGGCAAGACCAACGTTCCCGGTCTCTATGCCATTGGCGATGTCGCCGGTCCGCCGATGCTTGCCCACAAGGCAGAGCATGAAGGCGTGATCTGCATTGAAAAGATCGCCGGTCTGCCCAACGTACATTCGATGGACAGGCTGAAAATCCCTGGCTGCACCTATTGCAACCCTCAGGTCGCCTCTGTTGGCCTGACGGAAGCCAAGGCAAAGGAACAGGGCCGCGAAATCCGCGTCGGTCGCTATTCCTTCGCCGCGAATGGCAAGGCGATTGCGCTGGGTGAAGATCAGGGCATGGTCAAGACAATCTTCGACAAGAAGACGGGCGAGCTGATCGGTGCGCATATGGTTGGCGCTGAAGTGACCGAGCTCATTCAGGGCTTCGTGGTCGCCATGAACCTTGAGACGACCGAAGAAGAACTGATGCACACCATCTTCCCGCATCCGACGCTTTCCGAAATGATGAAAGAAAGCGTGCTGGACGCCTATGGACGTGTGCTGAACGCATAACATCTGCCCGTTACCCGGCATTGCCTAGCAAAGCCGGGTACACCATATGTCGTTGAAATGCGATTGACGGAGTTTGAAGATGGAAAGTGTGGGCTGGATAGCAGCAATCATCATCGGCGGACTGGCGGGTTGGCTCGCGGGTAAGCTGATGGATATGCGCTTTGGCATTTTCATGAATATCGTTCTCGGCATCGTTGGCTCGGTTGTTGCGGTCGCAGTGCTACGAACATTCGATGTTTTCGTGCAGGACAGCCGTCTAGGCTATTTCGTCACATCTTTCCTGGGCGCGAGCCTTCTGTTATTTCTCGCCAAGCTCGTAAGGCGTTAGACCGTATTGGTACGGTGGAAGCAGGTTTCTATGGTCACTATTCTCGACAGGACATCGCAGGACGACAAGCGTGTTCGCCACCCGGAAAAGGCGCATCGTCCCGACACCGAGGTGATGCGCAAGCCCGAGTGGATTCGCGTCAAGGCGCCGACCTCGAAGGGTTATCACGAGACACGCGAGTTGGTGCGTTCGCACAAGCTTGTCACCGTGTGCGAGGAAGCGGGCTGTCCGAATATCGGCGAATGCTGGGACAAGAAGCACGCCACCTTCATGATCATGGGCGAGATCTGCACACGCGCCTGCGCCTTTTGCAATGTCTCCACTGGCAAGCCAAATGCGCTTGATATGCTGGAACCGGAAAACGTTGCCAAGGCCGTCAAGCAGATGGGCCTCAACCACGTGGTCATCACCTCTGTAGACAGAGATGATCTGGCCGATGGTGGAGCGGAGCATTTCGAGAAGGTGATCTGGGCCATTCGCGCCGCATCGCCCGGCACGACGATTGAGATCCTCACGCCAGACTTTTTGAAGAAGCCCGGTGCGCTGGAGCGGGTCGTCGCCGCCAAGCCGGACGTTTTCAATCACAATATGGAAACAGTTCCAGGCAACTATCTGACGGTTCGTCCCGGTGCGCGTTACTTCCACTCCGTGCGCCTGTTGCAGCGGGTGAAGGAACTGGATCCGACAATGTTCACCAAATCCGGCATCATGGTTGGCCTGGGTGAAGAGCGCAACGAAGTGCTCCAACTGATGGATGACCTTCGCACTGCCGATGTCGACTTTCTGACCATCGGCCAGTACCTGCAGCCGACCAGAAAGCACCACAAAGTGGAAGCCTACGTGACGCCGGAAGAGTTCAAGTCCTACGAAACGATTGCTTACACCAAGGGCTTTCTGATGGTGGCCTCCAGCCCGCTTACCCGTTCATCGCACCATGCGGGTGATGACTTTGAGCGCCTGCGCGCAAACCGTGAGCGAAAGCTTCTGGCAGCGGCTGAGTAATCCTCAGCCCGCCTTCGCTGGCCGGTGCGCCTGCATGCACAGCAGCACGCTGAGCACGACTGAGACGATAGCTGCGGCTTCGATAACGGTCGGTCCGCGCTGTTCCCACATGAAGCCGTACAGAAGCGCAAACAGCGTTTCAAACAGGATCATCTGACCAACCATCGTCAGCGGCAGCAGACGGCTCATGCGGTTCCAGAACGCATTTCCTAAGATCGAGGCCGAGATGCCGAGACCAACCGCTATGGATGCGAATTGGAACCAATCGGCATTGCTGTGGACGTTTTGGCTGAAGGCGAATGCGGGCACCGCAACAACCAGCGCCAGACCACCAGTGACCACGCCCGTCATGAGGTTCCACTCATCGGCGCTGACATCATGAAGGCGTGTGAGCCAGCGGGCGTTTCCAACAGCAAAAGCGGTCCATGATGCGAGCGCGCCGATGGCGCAGATAAGGCCGATGATCTTCGTCGGATCGAGACTGCCCTGACCTTCAAACAGTGACTGCCACGAAATTCCAAAAATGCCGATGGCTCCAAAAAGAAGCGAGGGCCACAACCGTTTCAGAGAAACCGCGCCATGGTCGCGGCTGCCGATGATGGAAATGGCCACGGGCATGAAGCCTATGATGATGGATGTGAAGGCGACGCCGCTGAGTTGCACGGCGGTTGAGATCAGGAAATAATAGGCGATATTGCCGATGAGGCTAAGCCAACCCAGAGCGAGCCATTCGGCCTTGCCGAAACGCGAAGCTACACGCCGGATTTTGGGGGCGATGAGTACCAGTGCCAGCAGTCCATAGGTCAGATATCGCGCCGTCGAAAGCTGCAAGGGCGTGAAGCCGGCGGGGATCAGTTTTGGAGCGAGAAAGATTCCGCCCCAGAGTGCGCCCGCCATCATTCCGTAAAATACGCCCAGTCCCGTCTTGTTCATGCCATTTCCATCCGTTGCATGGCGCTGTTTGCCATGGTGTGGAATGGCTGTCTTGACATAAACTACTGTGGCGGCTCGGAAAATTCACGACGATAGGCGGCGGGCGTCGTTCCCATGGCTTTTTTCATGGCGCGGGTGAGGGCTGTCTGGTCTGAAAAGCCTGCTTTATCGGCAATTTCTGCAATGGGCAGAAGCGTGGTTGCGAGGTAATCGCAGATTTTGCGCATGCGGATATCGGCCAGCCAAAGATGCGGCGTTTCATCGAACGTCTCTCGGAAAATGGCATGCAAGCGGCTGACGCTGATTTCTGTCTGTTCGGCCATCCGCTCCAGGCTCCACGGCATGAACGGGTCTATTTCGACAAGCGATCTCAGCAGCGAAACTCGGGACAGAACATCCGGGCTTTCATCGGTCAGGCTGGCAATCAGAATGGGTGCCCAGGCGATGCTGGCCGCTGCGTTCTGTTCGCCTCTTTGCAGCATGCCGTGCATATAATGCGTCAGCCTGCTCGTTCGTGGCTGGATATCGAAAAATGAGTTTGATGAGAACGTGTCGAGCATCTCCGCAGAAACGGCCTGTTCGTGCACATCAACGATCAGCGATCGGTTCAGGCCCGTTGCGACCTGCGTGTGTGACGTGCCCTTGTGAACAAGTGCGCCCTTCAAGGGTGTTAGTCGTTGCTGACGTCCGCAGACGTCGATGTCCAGATGTCCTGACAGGGGAAGGACGATCTGCACGAAGGGATGGCGCTCATCCGGGGTCTCACCACGATAGGAGCGCAGGTCGACTAATACTGTCGGCATTGAGCGTCCTCCTGGATGTCAATCCGAACATGGCCGCAAGCTGACCGGTCGGACTCCGTTCGTCTCAGACTTCAACTTCCTGCTTTACCGTCGATTCGCCACGCTTACGCTTGCGCAGAACCGGCTTGTTCTCTCGTGCTTCGCACTTGGCGACATCAATGAGGTAAGCCAGCATCGGCATGCTGTTCATGGATGCAAGTTGCTTCGCGGATTCCAGGAGGTTGATGATATTTGCAAAGTCGTCCATCGTATCACTCGGCTGTTTGGTTGCACCCAAGGCTGCAATCGGTGGTGTTCAATAACGCCCAGCACGGCCAGCTTGCAATAGTCAATTTCTGCAAACAGCCATGCGTGGAGTGGGTAAGATGAACCTTCTGGATGATATCGAGCAGGCTGCCCGGCTCGTTTCCAACGCGTCACGGATCATGGTGCTGGGCAATTCAGGCGCGGGAAAGACCACGCTTTCAAAAACACTTTCTGCGAGACTCAACTGTGAATACGTCTCGATAGACCGCGATGTGAGGTGGCAAAACAACTGGACGCAACGCGATAGCGCGGAGCAGCGCCGAATCTTAGAGGAGATTGTCAGGCGCGAACGTTGGGTGCTGGATGGTGCCAATCCATCCAGCCTGGATATCAGGTTGCCGCGCACCGATGTCGTTATCTGGATGCGCCTGCCGCGCATGACGTGCCTGATGGGTGTGGCGCTGCGTGTGGTGAAATATTACGGAACGGTGAGGCCTGATATGGCTGAAGGCTGCCCGGAACCGCTGCCAAATCGTGAGTTCCTGACCTATATCTGGAACTTCGAGACACATCACGCACCGAAATTCACTCGGAATTTTGAGCTGTACGGGCCTAAAACACCAATATTTCAGGTGAAATCTCGAGCGCAGGCAAGCAAGCTTCTTGATCTTGTCAGCGCAGCGCATTAACTGCCCCTCATGCCGCAATTCGAAACCCGCCGCCCTGTCAAGCACTCCCCCGAACGGATGTATAATCTCGTTGCCGACGTGGAGAAATACCCGGAATTTCTGCCACTTTGTGACAGCTTGACTGTTCGCTCGCGCAAGGAGCGAGACACCAAGACCTTGCTGGTTGCGGATATGACGGTTGGTTATAAAGCCATCCGTGAAACCTTCACGACTCAGGTTTTGCTGAAGCCCGAGGAATCGGCCATCGACGTGAAATATCTGGATGGTCCGTTCAAATATCTCGACAACCGCTGGCGTTTCGAGCCCGGCGAGAATGGCGGCTGCTCGGTCTACTTCTTCATTGATTACGAGTTTAAGAGCCGGTTGCTGGGCGCTGTCATGGGCTCCATGTTCGACCGCGCATTTCGAATGTTCGCGGAAGCTTTCGAAGCGCGCGCCGACAAGATTTACAAGGACTGATGAAGGTCTAAGAGCATTTCAAGCGCGGTCTTGACTGTGGCGAGACGAACCTGCTCACGCCCGATATCGCCATATCGCATTTCTCGATGAAGCATATGGCCGAAACGCCCTTTTGCAGCGAGATGCACAAGACCGACGGGCTTGGTGTCCGATCCACCGCCCGGACCCGCGATGCCTGTTACCGCGACAGAAAACTCAGCCCTTGAGCGGTAAAGCGCACCATGAGCCATCTGTAGTGCGGTTTCCCTTGAAACAGCCCCAAATGCCTCCAGCGTCGGAGCGCTGACCCCGAGCATGTCCATCTTGGCGTCGTTAGTGTAGGTCACGAAACCACGGTCCACCACGGCTGACGAGCCGGGAATCTGCGTCAATAAACCGGCAATCAATCCGCCGGTACAGCTTTCCGCCGTTGAGACCATATGACCGGACGCGGCAAGTTCCTGCACGATGCGTTGCGCCAAGGTCTCGATGTCTGCCGGAAACAGGCTCATTGCGACTTCTGCCGATAGACGACCGTCGCCGTTGCGATCGCTGCGATACCTTCTCGTCGGCCAACGAAACCAATGGTCTCGTTTGTGGTGGCCTTCACCGAGCAGCGGTCGAGCGAGATATCTAGAATAGCGGAAAGATTTTCCCGCATGGCTTGCCGATGTGGGCCTACTTTTGGTGCTTCGGCAATCAATGAAACATCCGCATTCATGATGGTGCCGCCATGGTCACGGACGATTTTCGCCGCATGCTCCAGAAAAATCCGTGATGCCGCGCCCTTCCACTGAGGATCGGAGGGGGGGAAATGGTCGCCAATATCACCCGCACCACAGGTGGCGAGCAGTGCATCCGTCAACGCATGAAGCGCCACATCGGCATCCGAATGGCCCATCAGTTTCTGATCATGCGAAATGAAGACGCCGCACAGGGTGACGCCGTCGCCGGGCACGAGTTGATGCACATCGTAGCCATTGCCAGTGCGCACATCAGGTAACGCAGCGCCAAGCTTTTCATCTGCCATGGTAATATCCCGTTTCAGCGTGAGTTTAACATTATCGACGAGGCCTTCAACCAATTGAACGGCAATGCCAGCCCATTCGGCAATCGCCGCATCGTCGGTAAAGTCAAGCCGTCCAGATGCGGCAGCGGCCTGGTGTGCCACCAATATGGAGGGGTAGTGAAAGGACTGCGGCGTTTGCGCGGCATATAGGTTGCTGCGAGACACCGTCTCGCCAACAAAACCGTCATGGCCACGCTTTAACGTATCAGCCACCGGCACCGCTGGCAAAACCGCTCTGGCGCCTGCCGAAAGTGCTTCGGTGATCCTTTGCAGCAAGGGCGCATCAATGAAGGGGCGAACGGCGTCATGGATCATGACGTGGGTAATGCCAAGCCCGTCCAGTGCTTCGAGGCCTGCAAGAACCGATTGCTGACGCGTCGCGCCGCCCGTTACCGTGGCGAGTCGGCTTCCCGCATTGAGCCTTCTGGCAATGGGCTCGAAAAGCGAGGCGTCGTCTGCGTGGGTCACGACCACGATCTTGGCTGCATGTTCCCAGCCAAGAAAACGCTCCAGTGTGTGCTCGATGACAGGCTTTCCGCCAATGAGGCGGTACTGTTTCGGACCTTCTTGCGGAGAGCCAGCGCGTTCGCCGCGTCCCGCCGCAACGATGACGATTGCTGTTGTCATTGCACTTCCCTGCATTGAACCCATGTCATTTATGCATCTCTTCAAAGGTTTACACGGGGTTGTCTAGCGTTTTAGAAAACGAATGGCCAGTCAGAATGCCGGACATGATGCACGCATCGAAAACCTGTGATTTCGCAAATTCTTGTTTGCTCTGTCTCAAAACAACGCACGAAAAAAACAAATGAGAATCCGTGCAAAAGTGCTTGGCAACCGCGCAAACACTGTCTAAAAATAATGCAAATTTTAGAAATGCATGAAAGTTGACCATTTGCCCATTCCAACGCTGGCAGACCCATTTCAGATTGATGCCGTGACGGTACGCAACCGCGCGGTGCTTGCACCCATGTCTGGCGTAACCGACCTGCCGTTCCGCAAGCTTGCCTGGCGGTTCGGCGCGGGTCTGGTGGTGACGGAGATGGTAGCCAGCCGTGAACTCGTCGCAAACAGAGGCGAATCATGGGCGAGGCTGAAAAATGCGGGCATGGTTCCGCATATGGTGCAGCTTGCGGGGCGCGAGGCACACTGGATGGCTGAAGCGGCGAAAATATCTGCCGATAACGGTGCCGGCATCATCGATATCAATATGGGTTGCCCGGCAAAGAAGGTGACGGGCGGCTATTCCGGTTCCGCATTGATGCGTGAGCCGGACCACGCCTTGAGCCTCATTGAAGCGACGGTGAAGGCTGTCAACGTGCCGGTAACCTTGAAGATGCGGCTGGGCTGGGACGATGATTCCATCAATGCGCCGGAGATTGCTGCACGTGCTGAAGCCGCTGGCGTGAAGCTCATCACCATTCACGGCCGCACACGCATGCAGTTCTATGAGGGAAAAGCCAATTGGGATGCGATCAAGGCAGTTCGCGATGTCATATCCGTACCGCTGATTGCCAATGGTGACGTGGAAACCTCTGCCGACGCCAGCGAAATTCTGCGCCGTTCGGGCGCGGATGCTGTCATGGTCGGGCGAGGGGCTCAGGGTCAGCCCTGGCTGCCGGCGGTTCTTGCGGGCCATGTGCCGCCAAAGGTTGAAGAGATCGCCGACATCGCAGTCGAACATTACGAATTGATGCTGGAATTTTACGGTATCGAGGCCGGACTTCGTCACGCGCGCAAACATCTCGGATGGTATCTGGATCGGTTTGCGCCAGACATGAAGACAGATGACAAGGTTTCTATCATGACATCTAAAAACAGCGCGCAGGTGACGGAGCTTCTGCGCTCCGCCCTGCAGCAGGGTGCGGAAATTTCCGCCGCGAGGAAAGCCGCATGAGCGTAGATACCGCACCTCCCGGCGGCGGAGCAAACGCGCTTGCCATGGCTGTTCTCAACGCCGTGCAGAACCCCGTCATTCTCGTGGATGGCGAAGGCTTCATCGCCTTTGCAAACTGGGAGGCGGAGGCCTTTTTTGGGGCAAGCGCCACGCATCTGGCGCGTTACCGCATTTCCACCTTCATTCCCTTTGGCAGTCCGCTTTTGGCCCTGATTGATCAGGTGCGGGAGCGGCGTGCGCCGGTCAATGAATATCGGGTTGACCTGTCATCGCCGCGTCTTGGGCAGGACAAGGTCGTTGACCTCTATGTGGCACCTGTTGTTAGTGAGCCCGGTTCGGTCGTCGTGGTGTTTCAGGAACGCTCCATGGCGGACAAGATTGATCGCCAGTTGACGCATCGCGCTGCGGCTCGCTCCGTTACTGGCCTGGCATCCATGTTAGCCCATGAAATCAAAAACCCACTCTCCGGCATTCGCGGTGCCGCGCAGTTGCTGGAAACGTCGGTACCTGACGAAGACCGCTCGCTGACGCGGTTGATCTGCGATGAGACGGATCGCATCGTCTCGCTGGTTGATCGGATGGAGATATTCTCCGATGAGCGCCCGGTCGATCGCATGCCGATCAACATTCACTCGGTGCTGGACCACGTGAAGGCTGTGGCGAAGGCTGGCTTCGCCCGCAACGTCAAGATCAGCGAAAACTACGATCCATCCCTGCCGCCCGTTTATGCCAACCGCGACCAATTGGTGCAGGTCTTTCTCAATCTGGTCAAAAATGCTGCCGAGGCGGTTGGCAATCAGCAGGATGGCGAGATCATCCTGACGACGGCCTACCGCCCAGGTATTCGTCTCTCGGTGGCAGGCAGTCGTGAGCGAATTTCACTGCCGCTGGAGTTCTGCGTGCACGACAATGGTCCCGGCGTTCCGGCAGACCTTGTGCCGCATCTTTTTGACCCGTTTATTACCACCAAGACCAACGGTTCCGGTCTGGGCCTTGCGCTCGTTGCAAAACTCATCGGTGCCCATGGCGGCATTGTTGAATGCGACAGCCAGAATCACCGCACCACATTCCGCGTTTTGATGCCCGTTTCCCCCGAAGTGGCGGCTGACGACATTTTGCCGAACCCGACAGGACTAAATCGATGACAGCAACGATTCTCGTGGCCGATGATGATGCGGCCATCCGTACCGTTCTCAATCAGGCTCTCAGCCGTGCCGGGTATGATGTCCGCATTACCTCCAACGCGGCGACGCTGTGGCGCTGGGTGGCAGCGGGCGAGGGCGATTTGGTCGTGACCGATGTGGTGATGCCGGATGAGAACGCATTCGACCTTTTGCCGCGTATCAAAAAGGCTCGGCCAGATTTGCCGGTGCTGGTCATGAGCGCGCAGAACACCTTCATGACGGCCATCAAGGCCTCTGAAAAAGGTGCTTACGACTATCTGCCCAAGCCCTTCGATCTGACCGAACTGATCGCGATCATCGGTCGGGCATTGTCCGAGCCCAAGCGCAAGCCTGCGAAGCTGGATGATGACATGCAGGACGGCATGCCGCTGGTTGGCAGATCCGCTGCAATGCAGGAAATCTACCGCGTGCTTGCGCGCCTGATGCAGACCGACCTGACGCTGATGATCACAGGCGAATCCGGCACGGGTAAGGAACTCGTTGCCCGTGCGCTGCATGATTATGGCAAACGCCGCAACGGCCCGTTCGTCGCCATCAACATGGCCGCTATTCCGCGAGACCTGATCGAATCAGAGCTGTTCGGGCATGAGAAGGGCGCGTTTACTGGCGCGCAGAACCGCTCCACCGGCCGGTTTGAGCAGGCTGAAGGCGGCACGTTGTTTCTGGATGAAATCGGCGACATGCCGATGGATGCCCAGACCCGTCTGCTGCGCGTACTTCAGCAGGGCGAATATACCACGGTTGGGGGACGTACGCCGATCCGCACGGATGTGCGCATCGTTGCCGCAACCAACAAGGATTTGAAAACCTCGATCAATCAGGGCCTGTTCCGAGAGGACCTTTATTATCGCCTCAACGTCGTTCCTCTGCGGTTGCCGCCTCTGCGCGACCGTGCGGAGGACATTCCAGACCTCGTTCGCCATTTCATCCAGACGGGTGAGAAGGAGGGCTTGGAAGGCAAGCGCTTCGAGACGGAAGCACTGGAACTGATGAAAGCCTATGCCTGGCCGGGCAATGTGCGTGAATTGGAGAACCTCATTCGCCGCCTGATGGCGCTCTATCCACAGGAAGTTATCACACGCGAAATCATCGATCAGGAGCTTCAGTCTGACGTTCCTGACAGCCCGATTGATCGCACTGCTGTCCGCAATGGATCGCTGACGATCTCTCAGGCCGTTGAAGAAAACATGCGCGATTACTTCTCCGGTTTCGGCGAAAACCTGCCGCCAGCAGGGCTTTATGATCGCGTATTACGCGAGATGGAGTATCCGCTCATACTCGCGGCGCTAACCGCCACACGTGGCAACCAGATCAAGGCTGCTGACTTGCTGGGGTTGAACCGAAATACCCTGCGTAAGAAGATTCGTGAGCTGGGCGTATCTGTTTACCGTAGTTCACGAACTGCTTGAACGGTTGACAAGAGTCATCAGTCGTTGCATTTTCGCCACATTGTGTTGCTTGAAAATCACGGGACCGCAGGTGTCGCTTCGCAGCGTCCAGCGGTCTTTTTCAAGATTATGGTGCTGCATTACGCGGCATAGGAAAATGTTCGATGCGCAAACCTGTCCCAGATAAGGTTTCCGACCGTGCGTCGGCAGACATAGTGATCGCTGACCGAAGAATGTCTTTTGCCTTGCCGGGTCTGGTGCTGGCAGGCGTTGCGCTGGTCTGCGCCACACTCACGCTGTTCGTGCTGCTGGGTCTCACCCCTATCGCACCCACCACAAACGTCGTTATCGCCTCCGTCGTCATCAACTCTCTGCTGGTGCTGGGCTTGATGTATCTGATCGGTCGCGAAATTGGCCGGTTGGTGAAGGCGCGGCGCAGGGGCCGCGCAGCAGCACGGCTCCACGTTCGTATCGTTGGGTTGTTTTCCATTGTCGCGATTACGCCTGCCATTCTCGTTGCGGTGTTCGCCAGTATCACCCTCAATGTCGGTCTGGATCGTTGGTTTGCGCTGCGCACGCAGTCCATCGTGGATTCGTCCAGCAATATTGCTCAAGCCTATATGCTTGAAAATGCTGGCTATCTTCAGGGCCAAACCCTGTCCATGGCCACCGATCTGGACCGGAACCGCGCGCTGTTCTATCTCGATCGTACCGGCTTTGTTGAGCTTATGACGCGTCAAGCCAAGGGCCGCGGCTTCCTGGGTGCTTTTCTGGTTCAGGAAGATGGCGATGCCGTCGTGCAGGCTGACATCAAGACGGAAAGGCCGCTACCTGCCATTCCGCAGGATGCGCTGGAAAAGGCTGCTGCTGGCCAGCCAACCCTCATTCCGCCCGGCGTTACCAATCTTGTCGGTGCCATCATCAAGCTGGAAGGCATTGGCGGCACTTTTCTTTACACCGTTCGCGCCGTGGACCCCAAGGTCATGGCGGCGATGCGGCAGATGGAGGAAAACCGGGCCGAGTACAAGGCGATGGAAGCCGGCCGGGCGCCATTGCAGATCGCCTTCGCTATCCTCTATCTCGGCTTTGCGCTGATTGTTCTGCTTGCCGCCATCTGGACGGCCATTGCCATTGCCGACAGAATCGTTCGGCCCATCCGCTTGTTGATCAGCGCCGCCGACAGTGTGGCAATGGGCAATATGCATGTTCTGGTGCCTGTGCGTGCTGTGGACGGCGACGTGGGCCGATTGGCGCGCACGTTTAACAAGATGATTTCGGAAATCCGCAGCCAGCAGGATGAAATCATCGAGGCGAAAGACGACATCGACAACCGCCGCCGCTTTATCGAGGCTGTTCTGTCTGGTGTGACGGCGGCTGTTATCGGGGTTGATGAACATCGCAACATCACCATCGCCAATCCGTCTGCCGAGGAATTCCTGGCCGTGCCATCCGACAGGCTCGTCGGCTCACCTCTCGTTGAGGTTGCGCCTGAGATAGAGCAGGTCGTAACGGAAGCAACCGCTTCTGCGCGAATGGATTTCCGCAAGCAGATCAACATCATCAGGCGCGGCAAGGAACGCACATTGAACGTGCAGGTGACCCGCGAAGACGCACGCGATGGCCACGAATCCTACGTCATCACGCTCGATGACATCACCGACCTGGTCATCGCTCAGCGATCCACCGCATGGTCCGAGGTCGCGCGCCGCATCGCCCATGAAATCAAGAACCCGCTGACGCCGATCCAGCTATCCGCCGAGCGCATCAAGCGTCGGTTTGGCAAGCAAATCCTTGACGAGGGTGACCGCGCTGTGTTTGATCAGTGTACGGATACCATCGTTCGACAGGTTGGCGATATCGGTCGCATGGTGGATGAATTCTCCGCTTTTGCCCGCATGCCAAAGCCTACGAAAGAGCTTTCAGATTTGCGCACGATTCTGAAGGACGCGACATTCCTGCGGGAAATGGGCGCGGCCCATGTGAGGTTCGCAACGGAGCTTGGCGCGCGTGAACTCGAAGGCATGTTCGATGCGCGCATGCTCGGTCAGGCATTCGGAAACCTCATCAAGAATGCGGCTGAGGCCATCGAATCGGTCGAGACGAGTGATACGCCGCGTGAGGGGAGAATCCTTGTGCGTGCGTCCTACGACGAAGAAAACAACCGGTTCATTGCGGATGTGATCGACAATGGCCGTGGTTTGCCCGTGGAAAACAGGCACCGCATTCTTGAGCCCTATATGACGATGCGCGACAAGGGCACAGGTCTGGGCCTCGCGATCGTCAAGAAAATTATTGAAGAGCACGGTGGTCATCTTGAGTTGCATGATGCGCCCGCCGATTTCGATCATGGCCATGGCGCCATGATTAGAGTGCTGCTGCCGCGTGTCGATGTGGCAGCCAGCGAGAAAGACAAGGAAATTGCATATGGCGTCTGATATTCTGGTCGTTGACGATGAGGCTGACATCCGCGAGATCGTTGCAGGCATCCTGTCCGACGAAGGTCATGAAACCCGCATGGCGTTTGACAGCGACAGCGCGCTGGCAGCCATTTCCGAGCGTGTGCCTCGGCTGATCTTTCTTGATATCTGGATGCAGGGCAGCAAGCTGGACGGTCTGGCGCTTCTTGACGAAATCAAGAGCCGCCATCCCGACCTTCCCGTCGTGATGATCTCCGGCCACGGCAATATTGAAACCGCCGTCAACGCGATCAAACGTGGGGCGTTCGACTTTATCGAGAAGCCCTTCAAGGCAGATCGGCTGATTCTCATTGCTGAGCGTGCTCTGGAAAACTCCAAGCTCAAGCGCGAAGTGTCGGAACTGAAAAAGCGCACCGGCGATGCAGTCGAGCTGATCGGTGCATCGCTTGCGGTTTCGCAGCTGCGCCAGACCATTGACCGCGTTTCGCCCACCAACAGCCGGATCATGATCCTTGGCCCCTCCGGTTCCGGGAAGGAGCTGGTGGCGCGCATGATTCATAAGAAGTCATCGCGGGCAACCGGACCATTTGTGGCGTTGAACGCCGCGACCATCACACCTGACCGGATGGAAATCGCATTGTTTGGCACGGAAGGCCTGCCGGGCCAGCCGCGCAAGGTCGGCGCACTGGAAGAGGCCCATCGCGGCGTTCTCTACCTCGATGAAGTGGGTGAAATGCCGCGCGAAACGCAGAACAAGATTCTGCGCGTGCTTGTCGATCAGCAGTTCGAGCGCGTTGGCGGTGGAAAGCGGGTGAAGGTCGATGTTCGCATCATCTCCTCCACGGCGCATAATCTGGAAGGGCTGATTGCCGACGGTCTGTTCCGCGAGGACCTGTACCACCGGCTCGCCGTTGTTCCGGTCAAGGTGCCCGCGCTGTCTGAGCGTCGCGAAGATATTCCGTATCTGGTCGATATGTTTATGCGCCAGATTTCAGAGCAGGCAGGCATCCGTCCACGCAAGATCGGCGATGACGCTATGGCGGTTCTTCAAACGCATGACTGGCCGGGCAATATACGCCAGCTGCGCAACAACATCGAACGCCTGATGATTCTCGCACGGCCCGAGGGCAATGACATGCCGATATCTGCCGATATGTTGCCCGCCGATATTGGCGACATGCTGCCGAGAATCGCCGCTCAAGGCGACCAGCACATCATGACGTTGCCCCTGCGTGAAGCCCGCGAAATGTTCGAGCGAGACTATCTGGTGGCGCAGATCAACCGGTTTGGCGGAAATATTTCGCGGACGGCAGAATTTGTTGGCATGGAACGCTCAGCACTGCATCGCAAATTGAAATCGCTCGGCGTATAACGATCCGCAGTTGCGGCAAATTTCCGTCAGAGAGAGCGTATGAAAGTCATCATTTGTGGTGCTGGCCAGGTGGGCTACGGCATTGCCGAACAATTGTCGCGGGAAGATAACGAGGTTTCCGTTATCGATACCTCATCGGCACTGATTGCGGCGATCACCGAAACGCTCGACGTTCGCGGCTATGTCGGGCATGGCGCTCATCCGGATATGCTGGCCAAGGCGGGCGCCGACCAAGCCGACATGATCATCGCCGTTACGCTCCATGATGAAATCAACATCGTGGCCTGCGAAGTGGCTCACGCTCTGTTTAATGTTCCGACGAAAGTCGCCCGTATCCGTGACCAGAATTACCTCGCGCCCGAATATGGCGACCTTTTCAGCCGTGAGAACATGTCAATCGACGTGACGATTTCGCCTGAAATCGAGGTCGGCAAGATGGTCCTGCGGCGCATCGCATTTCCCGGCGCCACGGATGTCGTTCGCTTCGCTGACGATAATGTTTTCATGCTGGCGATTGAATGCATGGAAGATTGTCCCGTTATCAACACGCCGCTGCAGCAACTCAGCCACCTCTTTCCCGATCTCGTCGCAACCGTGGTCGGGGTTTACAGGGATGGCCATCTCAAGGCCGTCGACTCGGCAGAGCAGCTCCGGTTTGGCGATTTGGCCTATGTCATCTGCCAGCAGCAACACGCACGCCGAACGCTTGGACTTTTTGGTCACGAAGAAAAGGAAGCCAGTCGCATCGTGATCGCTGGCGGAGGCAATATCGGCCAGTATGTTGCGCGCTCCATTGAGCAGCTTCAGCCGAAAACACGGGTCAAGATCATCGAGTCTGATCGGGAGCGCGCTGTTGCAGCCTCTGAAAGACTGAATTCCACAATTGTCTTGAATGGCTCCGTGCTGGACCAGAAGATATTGCATCAGGCCGATATCGCTGATGCGGATCTGATCGTCACGCTGACCAATAACGACCAGACCAACATTCTTGGTGCCGTGATGGCAAAACAGCTTGGCTGCAAGTCCAACCTTGCCTTGTTGAACGGACCATCCTTCCATGATGTGGCCAAGTCGCTCGCGCTGGACGCCTACATCAATCCACGAGCCGTGACGATCTCACGTGTCTTGCAGCATGTTCGAAAAGGCCGAATCCGCTCTGTCTATGCCGTGCAAAGGGGCAATGGCGAAATCATTGAAGCCGAGGCACTGGATACCTCGCCATTGGTGGGGCAGGCGTTGCGGGACATAGACTTTCCGCAGGGCGTGCGAATCGGCGTGATCTACCGCGACAAGAAAGTTCTTCGTCCGGATGGATCTACGAAAATCAAGGCGAAGGACAGAGTCGTCCTTTTCGCGTCATCAGACGCAGTGCGGGAGGTTGAACAGCTATTCCGTGTATCAATTCAATATTTCTAATATCTTTGGTTTCGAAGGGAAAAAGGACCTTCCGAGAAATTGGGGTGAGTTTTTCCACATTGCGGAACAGATCGTGATTTGATACCAGAGTTGCTGATCGGCTGACGGGGGACAAGTTTCAACCGATCCTATTATTGATTGTTTATTTCCCGGTCTCCCATCCGGGCAAGAAAGAAAGAATCGGCGCCATGGCGGAACGTTCTCAAAACCTGCAAGATCTGTTTCTCAATACCGTTCGCAAGCAAAAGATCTCGTTGACCATTTTCTTGATCAACGGCGTCAAACTGACCGGTGTTGTTACATCCTTCGACAATTTCTGCGTTCTTCTTCGTCGTGACGGGCATTCTCAACTTGTCTACAAGCATGCAATCTCGACGATCATGCCGGGGCAACCCATGCAGATGTTCGAATCGGAAGAGGGTGCCGCGTAACGGCAAAGGCGATCTGATCGTCATCCACCTCATGAGTTGATGGACAACGGAACCTTAGCCGGGGACCGTTGTTTTCTATGACATGCGCCGGACATTTCCGTCGCGCTACGGCAGATAATGAAAAGGTGCGGGCTCATTTCAACACGCGACACATCCAACGAATCCATCATCCCGGAACTCGAAAAGCACCGGGACGATATGCGTGCTGTGGTGATTATCCCGGTTTTGAAACAGGGACGGCAGCCGAAAGAAGCCTCGGCAACAACTGCCCCTCGCACCATGGAAGCCAAGCTTGAGGAAGCCAAGGGCCTCGCTCTGGCCATTGATCTCCATATTACTCAAGGCCTTATCGTTCCGGTCAATCAGCCGAAGCCTGGAACCTTGTTCGGCAGCGGCAAGATAGAGGAAATCAAGCAGCTTCTAAATGAAACGGACGCAGGTCTCGTTATCATCGACCATCCTTTGACGCCGGTGCAGCAGCGCAATCTTGAAAAAGAATGGAACGCTAAGGTCATTGATCGCACCGGTCTTATCCTTGAAATTTTTGGTCGTCGCGCATCCACAAAAGAAGGAACGCTGCAGGTTGATCTCGCCCATCTGAATTATCAGAAGGGTCGTCTGGTCAGAAGCTGGACCCACCTTGAACGTCAGCGCGGTGGTGCGGGCTTCATGGGCGGTCCCGGTGAAACGCAGATCGAGGCCGACCGCCGTTTGCTGCAAGACAAGATCGTCAAGCTGGAGCGCGAGTTGGAGCAGGTGGTGCGTACGCGCCAGCTCCACCGCGCCAAGCGCCGCAAAGTGCCTCACCCCATCGTCGCGCTCGTCGGTTATACCAATGCTGGCAAGTCCACGCTGTTCAACCGCATTACTGGTGCAGGGGTTCTGGCTGAGGACATGCTGTTTGCCACGCTGGACCCGACACTGCGCCGCATGAAGCTGCCGCACGGCCGCACAGTCATCATGTCAGACACGGTTGGATTTATTTCCGACCTGCCCACCCATCTTGTGGCCGCCTTCCGTGCGACCCTGGAAGAGGTGCTGGAGGCAGACCTTATCCTGCACATCCGTGATATGTCAGACCCTGACAATGCTGCGCAATCGGGCGACGTGCTGCGTATTCTGAATGATCTGGGCATTGATGATAAGGTCGCTGACGAGCGGATCATCGAGGTATGGAACAAGGTTGATCGGCTGGAGCCGGAAGCGCACGACGCTATCATGCACAAAGCCGAAGGACGGAACAATGTTCGCGCCGTGTCGGCCATCACGGGTGAGGGCGTTGATAGCCTGATGGACGAGATTTCTCGTCGCCTGTCCGGCGTTCTCCTGCCAATGACCGCCACGCTGAGCGTCGAGCAGTTGCACCAGCTTTCCTGGGTCTATGACAATGCCATCGTTGATTCTCGTGAGGATAACGAGGACGGTTCAGTGACGCTTGATCTGCGCCTTTCAGACGCCCTGTGGCAAGAGCTTGAAAGACGCACCGGCAAGGGCCAGAAACCTGCCGAGGATGATTGGCAGCGCTGAGGTGCTGGAAAAATGGGGGACCTCGCAAACGCGAGATCCCTTCAATCATCACTTTGATAATGTGCGCTCGATAGCTTTTGCCGATTGCCACAGTTCTTCCATACGTTCCAGCGTCGCTGCCTCCAGCGTTTCTCCGCTTTCCGTCAAAGATGTCTCTATGTGGTGAAAGCGGCGACGGAACTTTGTGTTGGTGCCGCGCAGCGCGTTTTCCGGGTCTGCCTTCACATGTCGACCGATGTTGACGAGGGCGAATATGAGATCGCCCAGTTCATCGGCAACCCTGTCCGGCTTTCCTTGCGCGAGTGCCTCGCGCAACTCGCGCACTTCTTCCTCGATCTTGTCGAGGATCGGCTCCGGCTCCGACCAATCAAAGCCAACGCGTGCGGCTTGCTCTTGAAGTTTCAAAGCTTCCGTTAGCGCTGGCTGCGTGCGTGCAACGCTACCCAGAAATCCTGCTTTGAAATCACCGGTAATGCCGTGTGCGAGGCGGCGCTCGGCGCGCTCCTGCTTTTCCTGTTTCTTGATGGCATCCCACTGAATCTTGACGGATTCCGCCGTGTCTGCGCCAGAGACCGCGAAAACGTGGGGATGGCGTCGGATCATCTTTGTGGTGACCGCTTGGACGACATCACCGAAAGAAAACGCGCCCATTTCTTCTGCTATACGTGAGTGGAAAACCACCTGCAACAACAGGTCGCCCAGTTCTTCGCAGAGGTCGTCCATGTCGTTACGCTCAATCGCGTCAGCAACCTCGTAGGCTTCCTCGACCGTATAGGGCTTGATGGTCTCGAACGTCTGGACGATGTCCCAAGGGCATCCGGTCTGGGGATTGCGTAACGCTTCCATGATCTCGATGAGACGGGAAATATCCTTCGAGGCTTCCATGTGACTGCTTTCTGCGGTTTTCAATTCAGGGGAATGTTGTTGTCATCTTTCGACGACTGATAGTCTGATGAGAGAGCGTCGTATGCCGCTTTGATACGGGCTGTCTGATCCTTTAGGCGGGAACGAAGAGGCTCGGCTTCGGACTCGACAAGGTCGGCAATGAAGTACGAGTTCCAGAACGCGTTGCTGCGCCTGTAGCCGCCCGGCTCAAGCCCGAAAACTTCCTTGAGGATTTTCAAGTCATGCGGAATGGCGAAGGCATCGCGGGAATCCTCATGGCTGAAAAAGGAGTAGAAGTTATCAAAGCCCGCCCAGGTAATCGCCGACATACACATGGTGCACGGTTCGTGCGTCGACAGAAAGATGAGGTCTTTCGTGTCAGGCTTTTCTCCCAATTCGTGGAAGCGTTTCAGCGTGTGGACTTCGCCGTGCCACAGCGGGTTCTCCAGCTCATTGTTGGTTTCCGCAACAACCAGCGAAAGATCAGACTTTCGCAGAATCGCTGCACCAAACACCTTGTTGCCAAGCGCAACACCCTTTGACGTGAGGGGGAGAATGTCGTTCTCGATGACATCGAGCAAGCGGGACGCTATCGTGTGTTTGGTCAAGTTCGTGATCCTGTTCGATTGATGCCTAACGATTGGACGCTTTGGTCCGAATCTGCTGAAAAAAGATACGGATGGGTGCGCGAAATGTGTGGGATTACAACAGCGTGACACATTCGATGCGTCGGTTTGTTTTCCTCCAAATCAACGCTTGCCCAGAAATAATAATCTACTGCACTATGGCAAGGGAATTTCTGTACCTTCAATCCTGACGCCGGATCGGACATATTATGAGCATGCTTAAGACCGCTTCAGATAGGGCTGACCACCGGCTTACGACTTTTCCCGCTTTTTTCAAGGTGGACAAGCGTCCTGTCGCGGTTTTTGGAAATGGCGATGAGGCCTATGCCAAGGTGCGCCTGCTGCTGAATACCAGCGCTGATATCCGCGCTTTTGCCGATGCGCCGCAGGATGACTACGCGGCACTGCTCGGCCAAGGCAAGGTTTCCCACCACCCGCTTCCATTCTCGCCAGAGCTTGTGGACGGCATGGTGCTGGTTTTCGCGGCAACGGGCGAAGAAGCGCTCGACCGTGAGATTGTGGATGCCGCGCGCGCCAAAGCGATCCCTGCCAATGCAGTGGATCAGCCCGGCTATTGTGATTTCTATACGCCGGGTCTCGTTTCCCGTGCGCCTCTTGCCGTAGCAATCTGTACCGAGGGGGCAGGGCCTGTGCTGGGCCAGATGGTCCGCGCGCGGATCGACCAGATGCTTGCACCATCGCTCGGGCATTTGCTGCGTCTGGCTGTCGAGTACCGGGATGCGGCGGAACAGAACATCAAGAAGGGCGCACTGCGTCGCAACTTCTGGCGCCGCTTCTTTACTGGCAGCGTCGCCGACTCGGTGGCTTTGAATGATGTGGACGCAGCCAATAAGGCCGCACACCAGCTTCTCGCCAATCCAGAACGGCCGGAGGGTTATGTCTGGCTGGTAGGTGCCGGTCCAGGTGCTGAAGACCTGCTGACATTGCGCGCACAGCGCGTGCTGATGCAGGCCGACGTTATTGTTTACGACGCGCTGGTGCCGCAGGAAATCGTGGATATGGGCCGCAGAGATGCCGAGCGCCTGTCTGTTGGCAAGCGTAAGGGCTGTCATTCCAAATCTCAGTCCGACATCAACAAGCTGCTCGTTTCGCTTGGCGAAGAGGGCAAGCGGGTCGTGCGCCTGAAGTCTGGAGATCCGCTTGTTTACGGTCGTGCGGGCGAGGAGATGGCGGCACTGCGGGAAGCCGGTATCGGCTACGAAATTGTGCCGGGCATCACCTCCGCCTTTGCCGCCGCCGCTGACTTTGAGCTGCCGCTCACGCTGCGCGGCATCGCATCATCGCTGATTTTCACCACGGGCCACGATCTGGCCGGGGATATACTGCCGGATTGGGCTCGACTGGCCGTCTCAGGCGCAACGATTGCCGTTTATATGGGCCGCACTGTGGCGGCATCCGTGGCGACCCGTTTGATGAGCGCCGGTCTCAATGCCGATACAACGGTCGCGGTCATTGAAAATGCCAGCAGGCCTTACCGCCGGCTGATGCACGGTACATTGAAGGATTTGCCGCAACTGGAACACCGCGATGAACTGACTGGTCCGGTCATGGTCATCATTGGTGATGCCGTTGCGGGTGCGAATTTCGAACGGTCCGAAGCGCTGGCCTTTGCCGATGCGCCTTCAGACCTGAAGCAGGAGTATGCAAATGGTTGACAAGGTTCTGACGGCCAACCGTCTCGATGACGGCATTGCGGTATGGCTCAACGCAAACGGTGAGTGGACCGAAGATCTCCAGTCCGCACTTGTTGCCCGCCACGCGGAAGCAGAAGCTTCGCTTGAGCAGATCGGCAAACGCGATTTTTCGGCCAACAAGGTCGTGGATGTCAACATTGTCGACGTGACAGAAGAGAACGGCCAGCTTTGGCCGACACGCCTGCGCGAACGGATCCGCGCAGCAGGGCCAACCATTCATTACGCCACCGGCTTCAAGGCAGCCGACGCAGCATTCATCGCAGTCTGAGGAATACCATGTACCGTTACGACGAGTTCGACCATGCTTTTGTCCAGGGCCGCGTGGAGCAGTTCCGCGACCAGGTAGAACGACGCCTTTCCGGCGAACTGGCCGAGGATGCCTTCAAGCCGTTGCGACTGATGAACGGCGTCTACCTCCAGCTTCATGCCTACATGCTGCGCGTCGCCATTCCCTATGGAACGCTGAATGCGAAGCAGATGCGGATGCTTGCCCATATTGCGCGCAAATATGATCGCGGTTACGGCCACTTCACCACGCGTCAAAACATCCAGTATAACTGGCCCCGCCTTGCCGATACGCCGGATATTCTAGCTGAGCTCTCAAGCGTTGAAATGCACGCCCTTCAGACATCGGGGAACTGTATTCGTAACGTGACGGCCGACCATTTTGCCGGTGCTGCCGCAGATGAGGTGGCCGATCCACGTCCTTACGCTGAAATCCTGCGTCAATGGTCGTCCGTACATCCTGAGTTTTCGTTCCTACCACGTAAGTTCAAGATTGCGGTGACCGGAGCAGAGCGCGACCGTGCCGCCATTCAGGTGCACGACATTGGCCTGCATCTGAAAAAGAATGATGACGGCAAAATCGGCTTCGCAGTCTATGTTGGCGGCGGGCAGGGCAGAACACCGATGATCGCCAAGAAGATCAACGATTTCCTGCCTGAGGAAGATCTGCTGTCCTACACGACCGCGATCATGCGTGTTTACAATCTGCATGGCCGTCGCGACAACAAGTACAAGGCGCGCATCAAGATTTTGGTGCATGAGACAGGAGTCGAAGAGCTGTCGCGTCAGGTGGAAGCCGAGTTCGCACAGCTGAAAAACACTGAACTGAAGCTTCCGGATGCGGATATCGCCGCCATCACATCCTATTTCGCTTTGCCGGATTTGAAGGCGCGCCCCGAAGGTTGGGAGACCCTTGCTCGGTGGAAGAAGGCCGATCCGGATTTCGCCCGTTGGGTGGACCAGAATGTCCAGCCGCATAAGAACCCTGATTACGGCATGGTCACCGTTTCGCTGAAGCCCATCGGTGGCATTCCGGGCGACGCGACCGACGAGCAGATGGAGCTTGTCGCTGATATCGCGGAAGAATATGCGCTGGATGAAATCCGTATCAGCCACGAGCAGAATATTATTCTGCCGCATGTGGCGCTGGCTGATCTTGAGCCGGTCTATCGGGCGCTTGCGGGTGCGGGTCTGGGCACCGCCAATGCCGGGTTGATTACCGATATCATTGCCTGTCCCGGCTTGGATTATTGCGCGCTGGCCAATGCGCGCTCTATTCCAGTGTCTCAGGAAATCTCCAACCGTTTCGGCGCACCAGAGCGTCAGGCCGAAATTGGTGAGTTGAAAATCAAGATTTCCGGCTGCATCAATGCCTGCGGCCACCACCATGTCGGCCATATCGGCCTTTTGGGGGTGGAGAAGAAGGGTGCAGAGCTTTACCAGATCACGCTTGGTGGGTCAGGCGACGAGAACTCGTCCATTGGTGAAATCATCGGGCGTGGTTTTGAGCCAGAGAAGGTGACTGACGCGGTGGAAACCGTTGTCGATACCTATCTTGGTCTGCGCCTGTCCAAGGAGGAGACTTTCCTTCAGGCCTATCGCCGCGTCGGAGCGCAGCCTTTCAAGGAAGCACTCTATCCGACCGCATCTGCAGCCGCATAAGGAACCGTATCATGACAAAGATTTGGAACGAGAGCGGTTTCGTGGATAACGACCCTTGGGTCATCGAAACGGAGGAAGTGAAGGCTGAGGGTGACCAGCATGCGGTGCTCGGTTTCGATGCCTTCATTGCACGCGCAGAGGAAAGCAATGATGTCGGTCTTGGCGTGCTGATTGGCCCCGCCGATGACGTGGAAAAGCTGCGTCCCTTCATTGACCGCATCGGGCTTGTAGCGGTGAGCTTTCCTGCATTCAACGATGGCCGAGGCTTCAGCCACGCTTCGCTGTTGCGTTCGAGATTGGGTTATGACGGTGAGCTTAGAGCCGTGGGCGATGTCTTGATTGACCAGGTTCCGCTCATGCTGCGCACCGGCTTTACCAGCTTTGCTGTGACGAACGAGACGGCCATTCGTCGCCTCTCCGAAAACTGCCTGCCAGCCATCGACGTTTATTACCAGCCGACGGCCAAGCAATCCGAAGGTGGCGAGGCGTATAGCTGGCGCAGCCGCAAGGCGGTCTGAGCCATTGCCAAGCGCGGGGCTTTGATCAATATTTCTACGCGCATGGCTGCAATGAACAAACCTGTACCTTCAATAGTCGGTTCAGATGGTATATTGCCCCACACGAAAGTGTCGCTCACAATTTGAAAATGGATCGATAGAGAATGAACGCTCCAGCCAAGACGGAAGAATTTGCTGCGAAAATCCCTGACGGTGTGTATGCCGAGACGGTTCTGTCGGTCGAACATTATACCGACCACCTGTTCCGTTTCCGCATGACCCGCCCGGCAGGCTTTCGTTTCCGCTCTGGCGAATTTGCCATGATTGGCCTGATGGTTGGTGAAAAGCCCATCTACCGCGCCTATTCGATTGCCAGCCCCGCATGGGACGAGGAACTGGAGTTCTTCTCGATCAAAGTTCCCGATGGTCCGCTGACATCCCATCTTCAGCAGATCAAGCCGGGCGACACAGTGCTGATGCGCAAGAAGCCGACAGGTACGCTGGTTCTGGATGCGCTGACACCGGGCAAGCGTCTCTACATGTTCTCGACGGGCACGGGCATTGCGCCATTTGCAAGCCTCATCCGCGACCCTGAAACCTACGAAAAGTTCGAGGAAGTCATTCTCACGCACACCTGCCGCGATGTTGCCGAATTGCAGTATGGCTTCGACCTTGTTGAAGAAATCAAGAACCACGAATTCCTAAGCGAAATCGTGGGCGACAAGCTGAAGCACTACGCCACAGTCACTCGTGAAGACTATGCGTTCACGGGTCGCATTACCGACCTGATCGAAAACGGCAAGATGTTTACTGACCTTGGCGTGCCGCCGCTGGACCCCGCCATTGACCGCGGGATGATCTGCGGTTCTGCAGCCATGCTGAAAGACACCAAGGTGCTGCTTGAAAAAGCTGGGCTGACCGAAGGTGCCAACAACAAGCCCGCAGAATTCGTTATCGAGCGCGCCTTCGTAGGCTGATGGAACACAGATACTGGAAATTGAAAAGGAGGCCACGGCCTCCTTTTTTGTTTCAAGCCGTCAATTTCTGACCGTCGCCTTTTTGAGCAGGCGCGATGTCATGCCGGTAGACGAAGAAGAGGGCGATCGCGATGGCGGCTATTCCGGCACCCACAAGATGAGATAGCGCGTAGCCGCCCTGTGTGGTCAGCCAGCCAGCGACTCCGTTGCTTAGTGATGCGCCGATGCCTTGCACAGTCATCACGCTGGCGAGGCCCACATTGAACCGTCCAGTACCCTTCAATATGCGCTCCACCGCGATGGGCGTTGCGATACCCAAAAGGCCAGCGCCGATACCATCCAGAAGCTGAACCGGATAGATCACCCAGAAGTCACTGAACGAGGCAGCCAGCAATCCGCGCACGGGCAGGGCAGCAAGGGCGATCACGAACACGACGGAAAGCCCGAAACGTCTGATGAGCCAAGGCGTGATTGCGGCCACGAATATCATCGCCAATTGGGCGACGCCGGTGATGATGGCGGTGGTGCGGAATGGTGTGTTGAGCTCGATGGCGAAGTTTTGCGCGATCAGACGTCCCATCGGTGCATTGCCGAAATGGAAAATGAGGAGAATGATCGACAGGAAAATCAGGCCGCGCTCCTTGAACAGGACTTTGACACCTGATGGCCCCGGCTTGCCCTTATCCTCTCCCAACCCACGGGCCACCTTGTGGTCGATCTTTTTTGGGTCGATGGCCGAGATGGCGATGAGGGTTCCAAGGGCCGTTACGATCATTAGACCAATGACGCCGGAGATGCCGAAAGCTGTAACGGCAAAATAGGTTGCGAACAGCGAGATGAAGTTTCCGCCGTGGTTCCAGAACTCGTTTCTGGAAATCTGCCTTGAGAACAGCTTTTCTCCGACCAAACCCAATGTCAGGCCAGCGAGCGCGGGACCGACAACCGCGCCGACGACAGCTGTCATGATCTGCCCCGTCCAGACCACGGCTTCATTGGTAAAGAGCAGTGTGATCAGTGCACCAATGGTGACGAGAACGACAGGTATCGCGATCAGCGTTCTTTTCCAGGTGGAGCCGTCAACCAACGCGCCGCACAATGGTGTCGCCGCAAGACCAATTAGGCCGCCAACAGTCGCGATCACGCCAAGCTGCATTGCCGACCAGCCATTTGTTGCCAGAAAGGCGTCCAGAAATGGCCCGAGCCCGTCACGTGCATCTGCAAGAAAGAAATTGAGGGCTGCGAGTGCGAAAATCGAGCGATCAGACAGGCCGGTATTGGGCGTTCCGCCAGCGGTGACGCCGCGTTCGGTCGAAAGCAATGACATTGGGGGAACTCCAGATGGATAGGGAAAGCTGGCGTGAAACGCGCGACATCAATTTAGGTTGCTGCTGCTCCATTACGATATGATGACGGAACAATAGGATTTGCAGAGCGTTCGGTCTCCACACACAGAAGGAAGATGCGCATGATCCGCAGGCTGATTTCCACCATAGCACTCTCGACCGCTCTCCTGGCACCACCCGTCATGGCCCAAGAGGCTCAGTTTCTGTCTACGCTGAAAGGAAGCTGGAAGGGTACAGGCACTGTCACAACCAAGATCGGCTCCAGACCGATCAACGTCAACTGCACATTCGATTCGACTACATCGGGGCCATCCCTGCAGATGAACGGCACATGTCGCGGTCTGGTCGTGGTGCGCCGTGCGATTTCAGCGGATATTCGCGCCACTGGTACCCGGTATGGCGGCAACTATGTCGGCCCATCCGGCATCCCATCAGCACTTTCCGGTAGCCGCAGCGGCAATTCCATCAATCTCTCGATCACCTGGAAGCGTGTGATCAACGGTGACAAGGTCGCGGGCATGACCATCACCAAGGTTGGCAATAATGGCCTGCGCCTGCGCACCACTGACAAGGATGGAGCCAATGGGCCAACCGTTGTGACTGCCGATATCAGGCTGACGCGATAGCGACATGTGCATATAACAAAGAAAAGGCCCGGAGCGATCCGAGCCTTTTATCGTTTGAGCCTTACTCAGCCGCCTCGGCGTATTCGCTCATGGGCGGGCATGTGCAGACGAGGTTTCGGTCGCCATAGACGTTATCGACGCGATTGACCGGCGACCAGTATTTGTCCACACGGAACGCGCCCGGCGGGTAGCAGGCCTGCTCGCGGGAATATGGGCGATCCCAGTTTCCAACGAGATCTTCCACCGTATGAGGTGCGTTCTTGAGCGGGTTGTTGGTCTTGTCCGAGCGACCTTCCTCGATATCCCGGGCTTCCTGACGGATGGCCAGCATCGCGTCGCAGAAACGGTCGAGTTCAGCCTTGGGTTCGGACTCGGTCGGCTCGATCATCAGCGTGCCAGCAACCGGCCAGCTCATGGTCGGTGCGTGGAAGCCGCAATCGATGAGACGCTTGGCAACATCGTCAACAGTCACACCGCAGCTATCGGCGAGCGGACGGGTGTCGATGATGCACTCATGCGCAACGCGACCGGCTTCTGACTTGTAGAGCACGTCGTAAGCGCCCTTCAGCCGTGCCGCGATATAGTTTGCATTGAGGATCGCGACCTTCGTTGCCTGCGTCAAACCTTCACCACCCATCATGAGGCAGTAGCTCCAGGAAATCGGTAGGATGGAAGGTGAACCGAACGGAGCAGCCGAAACGGCACCTGAGCGTCCATCGCTTGCGGGATGGCCGGGCAGGTGAGGTGCCAGATGTGCTTTGACGCCAATTGGACCCATGCCAGGACCGCCGCCACCATGTGGAATGCAGAAGGTCTTGTGCAGGTTGAGGTGCGATACGTCTGAGCCAATATCGCCCGGGCGGGAAAGGCCGACCATGGCGTTCATGTTGGCGCCATCCAGATAGACCTGGCCACCATGCGTGTGGGTGATATCGCAGATCTCGCGAACGGTCTCTTCAAACACGCCGTGGGTCGATGGGTACGTGATCATGCAGCACGAGAGGTTATCCGCATACTGCTCTGCTTTTGCACGGAAATCATCAATATCGATGTCGCCGTTTTCACGCACCTTGACCGGTACGACACGCATGCCGACCATCTGCGCGGAGGCAGGGTTGGTGCCATGGGCAGAGGTTGGAATGAGGCACACATCGCGGTGGGCATCGCCGTTTGCGAGGTGGTAGTTGCGGATGGTCAGAAGGCCCGCATATTCGCCCTGCGCGCCGGAATTGGGCTGCATGGAGAACGCATCATAACCCGTCACCTGGCAAAGCTTGGTGGAGAGATCATCGATCATCTCTCTGTAGCCAAGAGCCTGATCGGCTGGCACGAAGGGGTGGATATCCGAAAATTCCGGCCATGTGATCGGCAGCATTTCGGCTGTCGCGTTCAGCTTCATGGTGCAGGAGCCGAGCGGTATCATCGAACGGTCGAGCGCCAGATCGCGGTCCGAAAGGCGGCGGATATAGCGGGTCATCTCGCTTTCGGCGCGGTTCATGTGGAAGATCGGATGCGTCATGTACTGGCTGGTACGCAGCAGATCTTTCGGAAGGCGATAATCCGGCTCGAAATCCGAGATGGAGAAGTTGCCACCGAATGCACGCCAGACGGCTTCCAGCGTGGCAGGGCGCGTGCGCTCATCCAGGCTCATGCCGATCTTTGTCGAGCCGACCTTGCGCAGGTTGACGCCTTCGGCAACCGCTGCCCGCAGGATAAGGGCCTGCAAGTGGCCGACATCGACAGTGATGGTGTCGAAGAAGGTTTCAGGCTCAATGGTGTAGCCAAGCTTTTCCAGACCCTTGGCCATAAGGACGGCCTTCTGGTGGGTCTGCTGGGCAATCGCCTTCAGGCCCTGTGGGCCATGGAAGACGCCGTACATGGACGCCATGACGGCGAGCAGCACCTGCGCGGTGCAGATGTTGGACGTCGCCTTCTCGCGGCGGATATGTTGTTCGCGGGTCTGCAGCGAGAGGCGGTAGGCGCGGTTGCCACGAGCGTCGACGGATACGCCGACGAGGCGACCCGGCATGGAACGCTTGTGCGTATCCTTCACCGCCATATAGGCAGCGTGTGGACCACCGTAACCAACAGGCACGCCGAAGCGCTGCGAGGTGCCGATTGCAATGTCTGCACCCATCTCTCCAGGAGATTTAAGCAATGTCAGGGCCAGAAGGTCGGCCGCAACGGTTGCAATGGCGCCCGTCTGGTGCAGGCGGGAAATCAGCCCGGAGAAATCGCTGACATGACCATGCGTGCCGGGATACTGGAAGATGGCGCCGAAGACGTCGACCGGATCGAGATCCGTGAAGGGATTGCCAACGATGACGTTCCAGCCGAGCGGGGCGGCGCGGGTTTCGATCAGTGCAATGGTCTGCGGGTGGCAGTTGGCATCCACGAAGAAGGACGTTGCTTTTGACTTCGCAACGCGCTGGCACATGGCCATGGCTTCGGCTGCAGCAGTGGCTTCATCCAGAAGCGAGGCATTTGCGACATCAAGCCCGGTCAAATCGGAAATCATCGTCTGGAAATTCAGCAAGGCTTCAAGGCGGCCTTGCGAAATTTCGGGCTGGTAAGGCGTATAGGCTGTGTACCAGGCCGGATTTTCCAGAATATTGCGCTGGATGACCGGCGGCGTGATGGTGCCGTAGTAGCCCTGACCAATCAGCGAGGTCAGAACCTTGTTCTTGTTCGCGGTTTCGCGAAGGCGGTCCAGTGCTTCACGCTCCGTCAGAGCAGGCCCCCAGGCGAGTGGAGCCTCCTGGCGGATGGATGAAGGCACTGTTGCGTCGATAAGGGCATCTAGGCTGTTATAGCCGATGACCTTGAGCATATCCGCCATTTCCGACGGCGACGGGCCGATATGACGCCGATTGGCAAAGTCATAGGGCTGGTAGTCGGTAAAATGGAATTCTGTTGGGGTCGTCATCAGGCAATAAGCTCCTTATAGGCAGCTTCATCCAGCAACGCATCAACGTCAGACGTGTTGGAAAGCTTGAGTTTGAAGAACCAGCCAGCGCCCTGTGGGTCGGAGTTGACGAGCGACGGGTCATCAACGATGGCCTGATTGATCTCAGTGATCTCACCATCCAGCGGACAATAGACGTCGGATGCTGCTTTCACGCTTTCAACGGTTGCGGCATCGCCATCCTTTGCAAAGGTTGCGCCCACTTCCGGCAGTTCAACAAACACCAGATCGCCCAGCTGTTCTGCAGCGTGGGTGGTGATGCCAACAGTGGCGACATCGCCTTCGATCTTCAGCCACTCGTGCTCTTGAGTAAATTTCAGCATTGGTTTCTCCGGAAATTAGCGTTTGTAAGTGGGAGTAATAAAGGGCAGGGCGGCAACGGTGAGGGGCAGGTACTTGCCGCGAACTTCTGCAAAAATCGCCGTGCCGGGCGTTGCGAACTCTTTGGGCACATAACCCATGGCAACGGGGCTCTCGACTGTCGGGCCAAACCCGCCAGAGGTGACTTCCCCTATTTCCTGGCTGCCATCTGCATCTGCAAACAGCTTTGCATGGCCGCGCACAGGCGCCTTGCCTTCTGGCTTGAGGCCAACGCGGCGGCGCCCAGTGCCATTGGTCAATTCACCCAGAATGCGTTTCTCACCGGGAAAACCGCCTTGGCGATCTCCGCCTGTGCGGCGCGCTTTCTGGATTGCCCATTCGAGCGATGCTTCGATTGGAGAGGTCGTGGTGTCTATGTCATTGCCGTAGAGGCACAGGCCAGCTTCAAGGCGCAGGCTGTCACGCGCACCAAGACCAATAGGCTCGCAATCTGGATGTTCCAGCAGCGCCTTGGCAATTGCCTCCGCTTTGTCGGCCGGGATCGAGATTTCAAACCCGTCTTCGCCGGAATAGCCCGACCGTGACACGATGCACTGCACGTCCAGCAGCGGGACCTCGCGCACATCCATGAACTTCATGCCGGACACGCCAGCCCAGAGCTCGGCCAGAACCGCTTCGGCGCGCGGTCCCTGAAGGGCGATCAGAGCGCGGTCGTTAAGCAGGATGATATCGCAGGCGCCGGACAAGTACGCCTGCATATGCGCCAGATCCGCATCTTTACAAGCAGCATTGACCACCACGAAAAGATGGTCGCCACGGTTGGTGATCATGAGATCATCCAGAATGCCGCCATTCTCATCGGTAAAGAAGCCGTAACGCTGGCGGCCTTCCTTCAGACCGAGAATGTCAACGGGAACCAGCGTTTCCAGAGCAAGCGCTGCATCTTCCACCTTGCCGGACTTGGCCTTTATAAGGACCTGGCCCATGTGGGACACATCAAACAGGCCAGCAGCGGCGCGGGTGTGCAGATGCTCTTTCATGACGCCGGCAGCGTACTGCACCGGCATTTCGTAACCGGCAAATGGCACCATGCGTGCGCCAAGCGACAGGTGAAGGGAATGAAGCGGGGTGACTTGTAACTCGGCTGTTTCGGCCAAGGACGCCTCCAGGGTTACGCGATGTCGCGCGGGCTCATGTCATGGCACTCTTTAAAGCGCCGGGTTCAAGAGCCCCCTCTGTCCTTGTCGCCTGAGATTGTTATCCCTTCGGCGAGCCGTCCTTTGCAGGTGGCTTCTCTCCAGAGTTCCGTCCTGTTCCGCTGGTCCTTTTGCCTGAGAGTTTCCGGGGCGGTTGCTCCTTCGGCCCCGCACGAATGCGGTGTCTCCCAGCGGGATAGAAGCTCATTATCCGCTAAGCCGGTTTATTGGCAAGGACCAAATGACGCAGTCAAACAGTTTTTTGTTCAGCCTGCGCCATTGCGCCGGAACGTCTTTTGATGGCGCTCGCCATCTTGCTTCAGCCGAAACTACTTCTCTTTCTTCTCAGGCAGGGACTTGCGCTCGGTGGTTGCGAGTTCTTCAAGTTCTTTTTCAGTCATGGACTTAGCCATGTTTTTTGAAGCGCCTTGTAAACGGGAATCTGGTATTTCGCCGCGTTTTGAAGCAAGTGCGGCGCCAGCAGCCTTCTGCTGAGCTTTGGATTTTGCGGGCATGGCACGGTCTCCTCGGATGTTTCCAGACAAAACGAAAAACCCTTGTATCAAGCCCGGAGTTCCACCTGCTTCAAATTGGACTTTGATTTACCGCAAAAACCGGGATATCGCTTCGTGGCATGGGGAGTGCAATGAACAAGCGAGCAACCACGGCTGAAAGACTTTTGCGCATGCTTTGCGCCGTCGTCATGCTGTCGCTCGGTTTTGCGCACAAGCCGGTGGTAGCGATTGCAGCTCCGGTTATGGCACTCGACGAAGCCTACCGCTTGCCGGATGGCAGTTTTGCAGAAATCTGCGCTGCACATAGCGATGTTGAGTCGCACGCGAAGGGCAAGGCTGACCACCCCGGCATGAGTTGGCCTCTTTGCGAAGCATGCCTTCTGGCCGCTTCCATCCTGCTGCCGACGCCGGATACGACATCCTGGGCGAGGGCGGACATTGCGTCGCTCGAAAATGCGCCGGTTCCGTATCAGGCCGTGGCGCATGATGTGCACAGGCAACGTCCCAAAGCCCGTGCGCCCCCGGCATTTCTTTAAATCCTATTTGAACGAAATCATTATGGCAGCCGCGATCGAGCGGCAGAGACGACTGCTGATGCCTAGGGCCGCAGTCGAGAGGAATATGAAATGAATATTGTTAAAATCGCAGCTTTGGCTACCTTGATGGCGTCGGCCTCCAGCGTTCACGCATTCGCGCATGCCAGCTTCGTCAATCCCGTGGCTGAGCAGGAAAGCACAATTGTCGCAGCGCTTCAGGTTCCGCATGGCTGCGAAGGCGGGCTTGCTACGACTGAAGTCCGCATGGTTTTGCCAGAGGGATTTATCGCGGCCAAGCCGCAGCCCAAGGCTGGATGGGAATTGGAGATCATCTCAGGCGACTATCAGAAGGCTTATGATAATCATGGCACGGAGATGAAAAGCGGCCCTGTTGAAATTCGCTGGAAGGGTGGCAATCTGCCGGACGCTTTTTATGACACCTTCAACGTGCGCGGAAAAGTTTCCGGCATCGATGCCAATGTGGACCTGCCTTTCAAGGTGACGCAGCTTTGCGGAGCGACTGCCACTGCGAAATGGGACGAGATTGCCAAAGCCGGTCAGGACCCACATTCGCTGGACCACCCGGCACCAACAATTAAGGTCTCGGCAAAGAAGGACAGCGGGCACGCCGGTGGTCATGACCATGGCGCTGCCAGCCACCATGCTTCTGATGTCATGAAGGTTGGCAATCTGGAGCTCTCCGGTGCTGCGGCGAAGGCAATGCTGCCGGGCCAGCCTGTCGGCGGTGGCTTCGTCACCATCAAGAATGACGGGTCATCTGATGATCGGCTGGTTGCGGTGGAATCTCCACTTGCTGGCCGCTCTGAAATTCACGAGATGGCAATGGTCGATAACGTGATGAAGATGCGCAAGCTGGGTGACGGCATCGCCGTTCCCGCGGGCAAGACCGTGGAGCTGAGCCCAGGCGGCCTGCATTTCATGTTTTTCAATGTGAAGAAGCCATTTGCGGAGGGCGACATGGTGCCGGCGACGCTGACATTTGAAAAGGCTGGCAAAGTCGACATCATGATTCAGGTCGGAGCGGCCAACGGTGAAGGCCATTCCCACAATCACAACTAATGGAAACAGGATCGCCGGGGCGGTTATCGTCCCGGCGGTTTTCGAATGGAAGGCGGTTGCCTATTTCGTGACCGTCAATCTGGCCTGCATTCCAGCCGAGTAGTGGCCCTTGATATTGCAGAACAGAAGGTAGCTGCCGGGCGTGAGGTTCGCTTTCAGCGTTCCGTGTTTGCCGGGTTTCAAATCCGCCACTTCGCCCAGGCTTTTCAGCTTCTTTTCGTCGATACGGTCTTTTGCAGGATCAACCGGGATCGTCTCATCGGGCGTCTTTAGTTTGATAAGAACCATCTCATGTTCTTCAGACACGGCATCATTGTGGACGTTGAATGTGGTGCTGCCCGCTTTGACGGTTGATTGATCGAGCACGAGCGTCATCGGCTGCCCGCCTTCACCGCTTTCAGTCACTTTGATGGTATTCGCCGCGAAAGCTGGTGCTGCCATGAACAGAACGGCTGCGGCGAGTGTGTATCTGGAAGGCATTTTCATCCGGTGGCTCCTTGTTATAAGAAGCACTTTCACCGCTATGCTGACACCAGACTGAACGCCGGGCGACAATCTGCGCAGATCAGTCCGACGCCGTCTTGTTTTCTTCGTAGGCCTCGATCACCTCTTCCAGAGTGGCCTGAGGGTTCTGGTGTCGTCCGGCGGTCAGGAATTCAAGTGAGAGCGCGGGTTCCTTGACGACCGCAGACATGGCGCTGACAAGACTGTCTTCGACTTGGCCGGTTCTGCGCGCAAGCTCGCGGCCAGCCTGCTCGATCTCTGCTTTTCTGGAGGCACGCTGCGTGGACTTCAAGCTGTCCGCCACATAGCCTGCGGTGGTCGCTGAAACTGTTAAAACCTGCGCCATGCGATCACCTTCTTGATCCAGAATTGAACCAAGATATCTCAAGCGAATTTCTTCTCGATTAAATCCAACCGTTCAATTTTATCGAATTTTTAACGGTCTCAAAAATGCAATTTTTACCAATGGATACGTGCACTCAGGAATTTCACTTGTCCTCACTTTGTCGTAGACAAAAAGCATATCGAATGGAGTGACCCCATGCTGAATATCTTCCTTGTGGCGCTGGGTGGCGCGCTCGGCTCGGTGGCGCGGTATCTCGTTTCCGTCTGGAGCGTGAGACTGGCGGGACCGAACTTTCCCTGGGGTACGTTGACAGTCAACGTCGTCGGCGCTTTCCTCATCGGGCTGATGGTCGAAACGATTGCGCGCCGTTTTGATGCCTCCGCAGAAATGCGCCTGTTTCTGGTAACGGGCATTCTGGGCGGCTTCACAACCTGGTCGTCCTTCACGCTGGATGCCGTGGCGCTGTTTGAGCGCGGCGATTTAGGGCTTTCGGCCCTTTATCTTGGCGGTAGTCTTGTCGTTTCTTTCGCAGCAGTCTTCGCCGGGCTGGCCTTAGGCCGCGCTTTGTTCTAAAGGCAACGGAAAATACCGCACAGAGACGATGCGGAGTTGAGAAAAGAAAGACTGGAATTACCATGGCAGGTATCGAGCACATCAAGGTTGAAGCCGAAGAGTCCGGCATGCGGCTCGATCGCTGGTTCAAGATCCATTATCCCGGCCTCGGCTTCGGGCCGCTTCAAAAGCTGATGCGCTCCGGACAGGTTCGCGTGGATGGCGGTCGTGTAAAGACGGATGCGCGCGTCGAAGCTGGCCAGATGGTGCGCGTGCCGCCGCTGGATGTCGATGCAAAGGTCAAGGGCGGGCCGATCAGCTCGACCGACCTGAAGAACTCCGACGATGTCGATCTTTTGAAGCGCATGCTGCTGCATGAAGATGACAAGGTCTTTGTCTTCAACAAGCCCGCTGGCATTGCCGTGCAGGGCGGCTCTGGCATCAATCGCCATATGGATGGACTGCTGGAAGCATGGACGAGCTCCAAGGGCGAAAAACCGCGCCTCGTCCACCGCATCGACCGCGATACATCGGGCGTTCTAGTCGTTGCTCGCACCAGAGGTGCCGCCCAGAAACTTACCGCCGCCTTCCGTGAACGCGACACCAAGAAGACCTATTGGTCTTTGGTCAAGGGCGTGCCGCGCAAGCATCAGGACAAGCTATCGACGTGGCTGGTCAAGGAGCAGACGCCGGATGGCGACCGCATGCGCATTGCCAAGCATGGTGAAGAGGGTGCCGACCACGCCGTTTCCTATTACCGCGTTATCGATACAGCTGCGCAAAACCTTGCATGGCTGGAGATGGAGCCTTACACGGGCCGCACCCACCAGCTGCGTGTTCACGCGCTGCACATGGGCCACCCGATTATCGGCGACCCTAAATACTTCATCGAAGATACCAACTGGGATTTCCCCGGTGGTGTTCAGAAGCGGTTGCATCTGCATGCGCGCCGTATCGACATTCCACATCCATCAGGCGGTCGCCTGCGCGTAACGGCACCTCTACCTCCGCACATGGTGCAGACCTGGAACCTGCTGGGTCTTGACGTTGCCGATGGCGACAGAGACGACGAATGAAACTTGTCCTTTTCGATTGCGACGGAACGCTGGTGGACAGCGCTGGCCTGATCCATGAGGTCATGGCCCGCACCTTCGTTCATTTCGGCCATGACCGGCCGGAGATGTCGCTGACCAAATCGATCATCGGCCTGACGCTCGATATCGCCATTGCCCGCATGCAGGGAAAGCCGCATGTGGATGATGAAGCGATAGCGATGACGGCGCACTATAAATCTATCTACGGCGAAACCCGCGCAGAAGCTGGTTTTCAGGAGCCGCTGTTTGACGGTATCACCGCCATGATCGAAACGCTGGCAAAGCGCGACGAACTGTTGATGGGGGCGGTAACCGGCAAATCCCGGCGCGGTCTTGACCTCATTATGGATACCCACGGTTTCCGTCCACATTTCATCGTGTCGCGAACTGCCGATGATTGCCCATCCAAGCCGCACCCGGCCATGGTTACGGAATGCTGCAGCCAGACCGGCATCGTTCCGGCGGATACCATTGTTATTGGCGATGCGATTTACGATATGCAGATGGCCAAGGCGGCAGGTGCGAAGGCTGTAGGTGTCGCTTGGGGTTATGCCTCGGTGGCTGATTTATGGAAAGCGGGCGCCGATGCAATCGTCGAGCATGCCAGTGAAATTCCCGGTCACATTCCGGGCTGAGAAGGACGTATCATGCGTGATCTGTTGAATGATCTCACGGAAGGCCTGAGCCATCCCGACCCCATTCGCCGTTCCCAAATCCAGATGCAGAAGCCGCTGCCAAAGCGCTTCTATAAGAATGTGAACGTGGGTGAAACAGAGGAGGGTGCTTTCACCGTTCTTCTGGACGGCAAGACCATGCGTACGCCTGCCAAAAGCCCGCTTTCGGTGCCAACCCGTGCCCTGGCGCAGTTGCTGCGAGACGAATGGGATGCTCAGACCGAGGTTGTCGATCCAACGATCATGCCCGTTTCGCGCCACGTCAACACCGCCATTGACGGTATCGCCAGCGATCCTCAGGCCGTGTTCGAGGATATCCTGCGTTTTTCCTCTAGCGATCTTCTCTGCTATCGGGCAGGCGAGCCGCAGGAATTGGTCGAGCGCCAATCCGATCAATGGGATCCCATTCTCGACTGGGCGGCCAATACGCTGGGCGCACGTTTCATTCTGGTCGAAGGCGTCATCCATCAGGAACAGCCCCGCGAGGCAATCGCTGCCTTTGCCGTGACCCTGAGAAAATACGATACGCCAATCGAACTGGCCGCGCTCCACACCATGACGTCGCTGACCGGCTCGGCCATTCTTGCTGTCGCCCTGGCCGAAGAAGTGCGCGATCTGGATGATATCTGGTCGCTGGCGCATCTGGATGAAAACTGGACGGCGGAGCAATGGGGCGAAGACGAAGATGCCCAGATCCGCACTGCCAAGCGCCTTGTGGACATGCGCGCCGCCGTGGACGTCTTGCGGGCGGCACGTTCCGATCTCAAGTGACGCTTTAACGTAGCCGATGTTTCAGCCCCACATTGTCTTGAGCCAGGGCCATTGCTATCGGAAATATTCCTATACCCTCTTTTCTCGGCAAAAGAGTCATATGTCAGATGGCCAGAAGAAACCAGTTTAATGGGATTTGCCACGACATCCTCGGAACGTTTGTTAGCCGGCACAACGATCACGATGGTTACTGGTCCTTGGGCCAGTACGTTGTGCTACTCGAACGTCGGGGCGAAGGCCAACTTCAGCTCAAGCTCATGGACGTGACTGAGGGTCCTGAAAGTCGCGTCATCGCTGCGTCAGAAAAGCATTATCGAGGCGCTGTTCTGCGAATGATGGAAGCAAATTCGATGCCGCAGGTGTGGCTCGCGAATGCAACCATCAAGGTTTCCATCGTTGCTCCAGCCAAGGTCGCCTGCGAAATTGAAATTGTTTCTGATCTCGGCAGGACTTACCGGAGCGAGCGCACCATAACTGTTCGGCCTCATGACCCCGTCATTGAGATGCGGAGAGCAGATAGGTTCGGCCCTTCGAATCAAAAAGGCCGCTAAACTCTGCCTGCTTTGTTCCAATTCCACGGTAAAAGCATCATCGATGCAACTCTGCTTGTCGCCGTTGACGATGGCGGTGAGTGTGGCGGTCAGATAAGCGAGCCCGGAGCGGCCTTGACCTTAAGTGGCTCAGGCGACGGCGGCTCGACAACCATTGCCGCGACCTCTACCGCATCCTTCCTGTGCTGGCAGGATCGGCTTGCCCTGCCATGCCATCGTCCGCCAGGTGGAAAGTCTGTTGGCTCGTAATCCATAGCGCTGCGCAACTTCATTGACTGTCGTGCCGGGCCTCAAGCTCTCCGAAACTATCCGTGCCTTGACCACATCAGGCCAATGTCGGTGAACCTTACATCGGATCTTGCAGGTTGTGAGAAACTCCCGTTCTTCATCCATGGAGCGTTGATCACAAATCAGGCGACGGCGCGCAATGTGGGGGCAGAGCACCGGTTACGCTTTAACGGTTTTCTAACCGTAAATGATGATGATGGATGCCGAGCCTGACGTTGGGGGAGGCGTCTATCATGCATCACTCGCTAAAGCGTCTTTGCATACTTGTTCTGGCATCGCTCGCACTCATGTCTTTCAGACTTGAGACCGAGACGAGAGACGCCGATCGCTTGCTTTATGATGTACGGGGCGCTTTTGTTGCGGCGAGACCCGAAGTCTCCGCCGATTTGATGCAGACAATCCACTACGAGATTTCAAGCGCCATACAAGCAACAACGCGGGATAAAACCCGGCCACGCGTGGTGCTGACGATCCGGCTTTTAAAGGTCACCAACACATCGTTGATGTTTGGGGAGAGGGCGTCGGCACGCGTTCTGGTACGCGCCGCCGCCGTGCAGACGGGCGAAGTGGTCGCGGAGACCACATTCACCGCGACCATTCTCGGCCTCGACAGATCAACAATCCAGCGTGAACTTGCCAGTGGAATTGCCGAGAGGGTGATTACCGAGTTCCGCCTCGATAATCCCTCATCGGTCACCACAGCCCTGTTCCCAGGCCGCTAGCGTGATCAGCCGAGCCGCTCGGCGTGCCACTTCAAATGATCATCCATGAATGTTGAGATGAAATAGTAGGAGTGGTCGTAGCGTTCATGCATGCGCAGCGTCAGATCGATATCCGTGCCTTCGATTACCTCTTCAAAAAGCCATGGCCGAAGACCTGTCTCCAGGAAGTTGTCCGCTTTGCCTTGATCGATCAGGAACCCCGGGAATCGTGCGCCGTCTTCCACCAATGCGCACGCATCGTATTGGCGCCACGCAGCCTGGTCTTTTCCGAGATATTTTTCAAATGCGGGCGCTGACCAGTCAGCCGATGAAGGTGCCACAATGGGGGCGAAAGCCGAGCAGCTTTTGAAACGCTCCGGGTTTTTTAGCGCTATGGTCATGGCGCCATGTCCGCCCATCGAATGCCCGAAAATGCCTTGGCGGTTCATGTCGACTCGGAATTGTTCAGCAATAAGGGCAGGGAGCTCCTGCGTTACATAGCTGTACATCTGATAATGTGCCGCCCACGGCGCCTCGGTCGCATCCAGATAAAAGCCCGCGCCCTTGCCCATCTGCCAGTTGGTCAGCTCATCTGCGACGTCGTTGCCGCGTGGGCTCGTGTCCGGGCATACAATAATCAGGCCAAGCTCTGACGCCATGCGTCGATATTCACCCTTGTCCATCACGTTGGCATGGGTGCAGGTCAATCCGGAAAGATACCAGACAACGGGGCAGGGCTCGTGAATGGCTTTTGGCGGAACATAGACGGCAAAGGTCATCTCGCATTGATTGACGTCTGAGTCATGGGAAAAGACGCCCTGCATGCCGCCGAATGCGGTATTCTGAGAAATGATTTTCATTGGGATTCCTGTGTTGACTGGAGCGATCAGCCGGCCAGCGAAACTGCGGCATTGACAGCCGCTGCCACCAGCACGGTGTTGAAGAAGAACGACACGATGGAGTGCACAAGCACAAGCTTTCGCATGGATGTCGTCGTGATCGTCACATCCGATGTTTGCGCTGTCATGCCAATGACGATTGAGAAATAGAGAAATTCGTAAATTCCGGGTTCTTTCGTCTCAGGAAACTCCATCCCGCCGCGCATTTGCTGCTTGCCACCAACCTTTGCCGGACGCCAGAACACATGGGCGTAATGCATCGCGGTCATTGTATGGATGGTCAGCCAGCCGAAAACGACTGAGAGAATTGCGAGTGACAGCGACCAGATCGTTTCGCCACTCGTTTGATTGAGCGCACTGAAAAGCGATACGACCGCAACTCCGACGGCAAGACACGCGATCGCAATAATCACGAATGTTGGCAAATCATCGCTATCGGCATGCGCCTTCAAATGGGCTGCGGTGAGACGTGGAAGCCGGAACAGCAAGCCAACGAGATAGGTCAGGAAGAAGACGATCACAGCACCTTCGACCGCCAGAGATGGTCTGATAATCAGCGCGCCGATCAGCACGAGCGCACTCAGCAAAATCGCAATGATGAATGAGCGGTGACGCTGGAAATTATGGACCGGCGGCTGAGTGGTTTTCATGATCGTGTTCCTAGGCATTGCCTTTTTTGGCACGACGGCAAAGGCGGTCAAGTGTCTCCAGAAATTGTGACCGGTCGCGCGGTGAAAATGCCGCGTTATAACCCTTGCTTTCACCCGTTTCGCGCAAATGCGCGCCGAGATCACGCATCGCTGTTGCCATGCCGATGTTTGTCTTGTCGAAAATCCGGCCGGTCGGTCCGGTCACCTGCGCACCACTGGCGACGCAACGCCCAGCCAAAGGCACATCTGCCGTCACAACGATATCGTCTTCGCCGGCACGTTCGGCAATCCAGTCATCGGCCGCATCGAATGAGCTTGAAACAATGACGTTCTTGACCAGGGGGTCGCGGGAAGGGCGCAAACCAGAATTGGCAACGAAAGTCACTTCCAGCCCGTGCCGTTCCGCAACCTTCAAAATCTCCGCTTTCACAGGGCAGGCGTCGGCATCAACGTAAATCTGCGGCATGGTTCTCTTCTCAAGCTCAGTGTTTGAATCGCTTTTAGAAGGGTGGGTCGCAATTCCCAAGCGCTATTTGCGGCGGATAATCAATGCAGGGATTTGGCGGGATTTCAGGTGAGTGGAAAACGGCAAATTTCAACGCCCCTGAAGCGATGTCGTCGCTCGTATTCCCTCGACAACCTGTGTGACGACCAGTTCTAGCTCCTCGCGTGTCGCGCCGTCTTTGGCTTGAACGGAAAGCCCTTGCAGCACGGTTGCGAGATAACGGGCGAGGGCATCAGCGCGATCCTCATCAAGCCATCGCAAAATGGCACGCTTGATCGTTTCGCGCATATCGTTGCGTCGTTTGGTCAGTTCCAAAGCAAGCTCTGAATGGTCTGGGGAAACCTGGACCATTCCGCTGGACACCATGCAGCCTTTTTCTCCCTCAGCGGATGTCACGGCCTGAATAGCCTTGCGCAGCATGGTCTCCACGGCCTGTGGCAATTCCGACGCTTCACCAAGATCGGTAAGAGCACCTGGCATACCGAAATATCGGTCCAGCGCCTCCCTATAAAGCCCTGCCTTGCTTCCAAATGCGGCATAGAGGCTGGGTGGTGCGATGCCAATCGCCGACGTCAGATCGCTCAGCGACACCCCTTCATAGCCGTGGCGCCAGAAGAGATGCATGGCCGTTTCAATGGCCTTGTCTCTATCAAAGGTCCGTGGGCCACTACGTCGCTTTCGCATAATCTTATCCATAGTGATCACTAAAGACGACTTGACACAAATAATCAAGCGGATAACCTTTAGTGATCAATACAGATAAGCGAGGAAATATCGTCCGGGCTGCTGAAAATCGAATTTCGGAGCCTCGGCCCATCCTCCTAATCATAGGCTCCGGCAACACCAGCAAGGATTTTTGTCTGATGACATTGAAGTACTTAATCGGAATGGTACGAACATTGACTGTCTCCATTCTCATCGTTGGTTTCGCTTCTGCTGCAAAGGCAGACGGCAAAAACTACACCGTCGAGTCCTCCGATGGGGTGGCCATCGCCGTTCAGGAGGCCGGAAATCCTGACGGCAGGCCGATCGTCTTCATTCATGGTCTCCTCGGTAGCCGCCTCAACTGGGAGGAGCAAACACGCAGTCCGGCATTGCAGCAATATCGGCTAATCACCTACGACCTGCGTGGCCACGGGCTGTCTGAAAAGCCGGATAGTGCGGAATTCTATAAAGACGGACGCCGCTGGGCTGATGATCTTGCAGCGGTACTGAAGGCCAGCGACGCCACAGAGCCTGTGGTCGTCGGGTGGTCTCTGGGAGGCGTGGTGATATCGAACTACCTCGCTGCCTACGGCGACGCGAAAATTGGCGGCATCATCTATGTTGACGGCGTCATCGAACTCAGCGCGGCTCTAATTACTCCTCATTCCGAGGTCTATGAGGGCTTGGCTTCCGAGGATTTGAAGACGCACCTTGATACCGTGCGAACATTCCTCGCTCTGTGCTTTGAAATCCAGCCAGATTCAGCAACGTTCGAGCGTCTCCTGTCCAATGCCGCAATGGCATCCTGGGTCATGACAAAAACCGTGCCATCAATGACGGTTTCCGTCGCTGAGGGACTGCCAAAGGCCAAAGTGCCGGTACTGTTGCTATATGGCGGCAAGGACAATCTGGTAAAGCCAGAGCCGAGCATTGCGCGCGCCAAGGCGCTTAATCGAGGCGTCCAGTCCAAGATCTATCCGGACTCCGGCCATGCACCGTTTCTGGAAGAAGCGACCCAATTCAATCAAGATCTGTCTGAATTCGTCAATTCCATCAATGACGAGAGATAAGTGGCGTCGGGGCAAGTTCTCTTGCCCCGTTCCGCGAACGTCCATACTACGCCTCGAGGCGAGGGTGCGCTATTAAGAGTCAGATACACTCGATACGATCTTCAATCGCTGTGGCGTCAATGGACCGGGGAGTAGAGTGACATCAGGTCTGCGGCAGCACAGAGCACACAATTATACCGCCAATACCGCTACTACAATGTCAAAGCTGGTTAGAGCTGCGACGCCGCTGGCCCGTTAGAAATGCGACACTGGCACCACCGATCAGCCCCCGACCGGACC